>JAVTWD010000086.1:0-651911 GCA_032229505.1 Bacteroidota bacterium | reverse complement strand
GTTTAATGTTTAAATTATCAATACAAGCTTGTAAAAGAACGGGGTTGTGATAAGCATTACTACTCATCCTCGCCATCATTAAAATTTATTCCTCCCAACACATCTTCCGCTAATTTTTCAATATTTATTTCCTGGTTTAAGAAGTCTTCGTATAATTTCTTATCCCACAACTCTATCACGTTGTTGCTTCCTAAAACTTTTAAATCAGATTTTATTTCCGCATAATCCGTTAACGATTTTGGCAACAACAATCTTCCCGTAGTATCTGCTTCAACATTTGTTGCGCCGCCGGTAAATTTTCTTACAAACACATCGTTTGCTTTTATCAAACGATTGAGTTTACTTAATTTTTTATTCAATTTATCCCACTCTTTTAGCGGGTACAAAACCAGGCATTTTTGGTGCAAATTCCGGTTGATCACAAATCCATTTTCAAACAATACATCCAGCTGTTTCCTAAGGTCGACAGGAAACATGAACCGCCCTTTCGCATCCACTTTACAATCGTATTCCCCTATGAGACTGGCCATTACTGATTTTATTTAGATTGTAGCAAAAATATGGATAATATTTCCACTTTTTACCACTTTACACCATTTTTTACCACTCTTGTTGAAAAAATGGACGTTTTAAACAATGTTAATAAACCTGATTCTTAACCAGTTAAAACCAATTTTTGGTTTGAATGATAGATTTAGCAAGGATTTAGGAAATGGTATTCGAGAAAAAGCATGTTAATATCGTCAGTTGATCCTAACAGGTTATTAACAATTTGAGTTAAGGGAAGTTAATTGAAATGTTAAATGGCCGAAAAAGCCAAAATCGAAGCTTAAAGATTGAATTTTTGGTCTTTAATGGATACTTTTTGAAGTGTGAAAATGATTTTATAACGGTTGGCAGATTGACGCTTATATAAATCCGTCTTTTTTAAAATAATCTATGATAGCATCAATAATTAATTTGTTTTGTTGCTTTGCGTCAAGGTGGGGGATCGTTTCTACCAGTTTCCAATGCGGCCAGCCATCTTTATCCCGCCCTTCAAATTCGTAAAAGCCAAAAGGTTCTAATAAAGTGCAAATAGCAATATGCATGATCTCCAACTTCTCGTCTTTTTTATATTTCTTAAAAGGCTTGCTTAATTCCTGTAACCCTATATTAAATAAAATGGCGTCAAAATCCATTTTCTCTCCAAAGCGCTCAGTTAATTTTTCCTGGAGTCTATCCCAATCACTTATCATAAAATAGATGTTAGTTGTTAGAGTTTAGTCGTTAGTCAAAGATTACTCTTCTTCGTCGGGTGTGATCACACGCTTCTGCGCTTCTTCTTTTTGAAAGTTTATAAAGTCAAGCAACTCTTCTTTGCCCAGCTTTTTTTCGGATGATGTAATAAAACTGTTTGGCAATTCTTCCCACAGCTTTAATAACTCTTTCTCAATATTCTTAATATTTTTGGCCAATTCGCCCTTAGAATTTTTATCTGTTTTGGTATAAATGATGCTAAAGGGAATTTGATTTTTGCCGCACCATAACATAAAATCCTTATCGATCTGTTGCAGCGGCAAACGGCTATCCAACAATACAAATAAACAAACTAATGTTTCGCGTTTTTTACAATAATCGTAAATGATCGTCTCAATTTTATCGCGTGTTGTTTTACTTGTTTTTGCAAAACCATAGCCTGGCAGATCGACCAGGTACCAGTTATCGTTAATGATAAAATGATTGATAAGCTGTGTTTTACCGGGTGTAGCTGATGTTTTGGCCAGCTTATTATTATCGCAGATCATATTTATAAGCGACGATTTACCAACATTACTTCTGCCAATAAAAGCAAACTCGGGCAACGATGGTTTAGGACATCCAAAAATACTGGAAGCGCTTTGTTTAAATATGGCTTTTTTTACGATCATTTATTTTAAGATTCCCTTCTCAACTAAGTAAGAATGAAAGTGTCTTTCTTTTTTACTTTGATACACATCCGATATTCTCACTAAAATTCCCGTTTCTTCAACACCGCCAAAATGAGGATTGATAGCCGTTCCAAAACTTTTCATAGTGCTGCTTAAATTCATATAGGCATTTACCAACGGTGGAATATTTTCGCCTAAAGCACGCACCAGTTTATTTAAATGTGCATGCCCTGCTTTATAATCCATTGTTTTTAACTCGCTTAAAAATTTTGTAATGTCTGTTTTATAAGTAATACCATGTATTGGCGTTACCAGTTTTTCAGGATCCGGAAAATAATGCAACATAAATGACAAAATATAATCTCGCGCAGTTACATTAAAATCGGTATACATGGTTACTTTGCCATAAAAGAATTTTTGCGACGGATTGTCAATTACCAAGGCTCCCAAGCCATCCCACAAATTATCAAGGCTAAACAAACCCTTTCTGAATTGTTCGCTTGGTTGGTATAATGGCTGAATAAAAGATCGTCCCAACTCAATTGTGTAAGGCAAATACTCTTTATAAAATTGCGGACTAAAATCAAACAACTCGGTGGTTGCCAATTGCACTTTGCCATTTATAAATTCGGCATCCTTACACAAAATAAAACGATAGGCTCCAACGATCTCTTTGTCTTCCGGATTCCAAACCAATAATTGCTGGTAAGGATGCGAACTTGTGTCAAATTCATCGATATCAATAGATTTGCCTGTGCCACCACCCGCGTGCCTGAACGTTACTTCACGTAAACGCCCTATTTCACGCATTACATTGGGTGAGTTATGATGTGTGATAATATAGATCTCGTTATTGCCATTGTTGGTTTTGCGAACATAACGCTCTTTGGTCAATTCACTCAACAATGCTTCTTTACTAACCTGTTCAATTATATTTTCCATAAGCCTTTAGACAATTTGTCTTTATTTTTTACTGTTTTTAGCCTGCACATTTACCTTGTTTACCTCAAACAAATAAAATAAACAATTTAACATACAAATTTAGCATACTCTGAGCGTAAATATACAATTAAAACTTATTTTTTAATTATCTTTATTGCACTTAACCAAATGAACATCTTGGATTTTTACAAAAAATTAACCACTGTATTTTTATTGTGCCTGGTAAATACTTTTTTTAGTCAATCAAGTTATTATTTTACTTTTTCAAAATTAGATGAAGAATGCACAAAAGGAGCTGCAGGCTTACAAATAGATACTATTAAAACGGGTGATATGTTAACTATTGATTGGAGCAACGGTGCAAGCAATGTGTTTTCGATAAAAGATCTTGATGCCGGAAATTTTTCGGTACATGTTGTAATTAAAGCGCAACCCGATACAGTTCTTATCACAAAAAAAGATACAACTATTAATTTTAAAATTGAAAAAATTGATTGCCCTGTTGTTGTTTCTAATCATTTTACACCTAACGGAGATAATTATAATGACTACCTGCAAATTTATAACGTTGACAAGTATCCTAATTTTGAAATATTTATTTTTAATAAATGGGGGCAGCAGGTGCATCATCAAAAAGAAAAATATACACCTTGGGACGGTACGTGGAATGGCATAAATGTGCCCGACCAAACTTATTATTATGTTTTTTATTTTGACGGAGGTAATAAGAAAAAAGTATTAAAAGGTGATATAACTATATTACGTTGAAAAAACTGTTATTATATTTTATCTTTTGGGTTTTAGTGTTGGGAATTAAAGCGCAGCAATTTCCGCAATACACGCAATTTGTTTTTAATAAAATAGGTTATAACCCTGCTGCATCGGGCACATCTATCAACGCACCATATGAACTTATTTTTGGCGCAAGAACACAATGGTTTGGTTTTGCCAACAATCCAAAATCTGCATTTGTATCTTTTAATTATAATTTTGTTCCAAAGCGCGGTTATACAAAATGGCATAACGTTGGTATTTATGTAGATCAGGACCAGGCCGGAAATTTTGTGCACAATGACATATGGCTATCTTATACCTTTCATTTATTAATGACAAAAAAAACTATTATATCATTTGGTTTATTTGCAGGGGTAAAACAATTTAAACTTACAAAACGCAATTTAGATGGTAACGATCCTGCGGTAGCAAATAGTAGCGGGGCGTTGTGGGCCTACCCCGATCTTGTTCCCGGTATTCGCCTTACCAATAAAAAATTTTTTATGGATGTTTGCTTTCAGCAGGTATCAGTTTTTAAACAGTCCGGTTTGGGTGGAACGATTGGTTCACCTTCTAAATTAGTACCACATTATAATTTTAGCGCCGGCAGAAAATTTAAAATAAATGATTTTGATAAAGTAATGGTTGCGGTTAATATTCATAGTTCTATTTTAAATCCTCCATCTGTTGAGCTTAATGTTATTAATTATTATAATAAACGGTTTGCGCTTGGTGCCAGCATAAGAGGTAAAAATTTTGTAGCAGCAATTGTTCAATTTAGAATGCTTCATAATTTAAATGTAGGTCTTGCCTACGACCTTTCTATTAATAAAGTATTTCGCGGCTCACCTAATACTGCCGAGATCATGATCAGCTTTTCGCCTTTGTTTGGTGGTGAGATGATCGAAAAAGTAACGCACTATAATGTTTCTGACTGTACCTTTTAGTACAGGTATTTTAATTATTGGCAAAGCCAATTCCTTATTACTTTAATCCACTTAAGAAACAAAAGCTGCCACATTTAAGTACTGTGTTTTATATTAAACGCCTTAGTTTTAATTTTACTTCGGGATCTGATATTGTTTTAAAGCGCGCAAAAACAAACACAAAACTAACCTTCAAAAAAACAAGATTATGAGCTATTTAATGAATAACCAGCAAAATTTAAATGAGATTATTTTTGCTAACCGCAATAAAAGTTATGGTGCTTATGCTATCCGCTCTGCTTACGGAAGTACGATCTTTAAATCTTTATCTATAATGATATTTGGCTTTGGAACATTTATGATGACGGCTTATTATTTTAGTAACAGAAACAATACACCCGAGCAAAGCAATATTATACCACTTGATGCAGACACAATGGTAACTGTAATTGATCTTAAGCCTGAAGAGATATTGGAAATAGAGCCGGCGCATAATGAGCCTGCTGCCGCATCAAATCCTAACACCACTTCAACTGATATTACAAGCACAACAATAAGTGATACGGTAGCAGTAGATACTCATTCTACTTTAAATACTGATGCAAATCCGCAGGTTGCAGTTAATAACGGTACACCGGGAATTGGTCCTGAAACTACAAACACTACTACCGGAACATTTACTGGCACAACCAACTCAAATGATAATAAAACGCCAAAAATATTTGTTGACACTCAACCTGAATTTGAAGGTGGCTTGAATGCTTTAAGAAAATTTGTAGCTGACCGTATTCACTATCCTGCAATTGCACTTGAAGAAGGAAAAGGTGGTACTGTGTTTGTAAAATTTGTAGTAGATGAACAAGGAAAAGTAAGCAACCTTACCTTACTTAATAATTTAGGATACGGTTTAGATCAGGAAGCATTGAGAGTAGTAGGTCTTATACCCAACTTTATAAAACCTGCAATGGTTAGTGGCGAACCGGTAAAAGTGTATTACCAATTACCCATTAAATTTACTGTGGCAAAATAATTCGTGAGTTGATAATATGTGTAAAAGGCAGGGTCATATACCCTGCCTTTTTTATTTATTCAAAATTTTATTAAACTGATAATCAGCTAATTGAATACATAATAGTCTTATGTATAATAGTATTATGTATCTTTATTGCAGTTTACTAATTACAACATTATGATATACTCTTCTGAATTAATAAAAGGAACACTTAAAACCATTGTTTTAAAATTATTGGCCGACAACAAAAAAATGTATGGTTACGAAATAACACAAAAGGTAAAAGAGTTAACACTTGATAAGATACAAATAACCGAGGGAGCTTTGTATCCAACACTACATGCATTGGAAAATGATGGTCTTGTAACTACCGAAACCGAATTCATTGGCAAGCGGGTGCGAAAATATTATTCGTTAAGCCCAAGCGGCAAATTAAAAACGAAAGAAAAAGTAAATGAGCTTTCTGATTTTATGAATACAATGAAATTTTTACTGGACATAAAACCAAAAAATGCTTAATGTATAAAATTACCGATACGCAAATTGATCTGATACTTAACGACATTAGTGCACGTGGCGTTGAGATGGAGAGCCTGCAGCAAAACCTGTTGGATCATATTTGTTGTATCATCGAAAAAGATCTTGAAGAGAATGGAGACTTCGAGAGCTTCTATCAAAAAACCATAAAAACATTTTATAAAGATGCGTTATGGGAAATAGAAGAAGAAACCATCCAATTATTAACTTTTAAAAATTATTATACTATGAAAAAAATAATGATAGGAAGCGGAATATTTTCTGCTATAACAATGATCATAGGCATGCTGTTTAAAATAATGCATTGGCAGGGCACATCTTTAATTATTGTGCTGGGAATTTTTAGCTCAAGTCTAATATTTCTGCCTTTGATGTTTACACTTAAGGTAAAAGAAAAACAAAGTACAAAAGAAAAACTAGTACTTGCACTGGCAACAGTTTTAGGAATTTTAATAAGCATTTCTATTTTGTTTAAGGTAATGCATTGGCCCGGCGCTAATATAATGGGAGGAACATTTCTTGCCGTTGCTACTTTTGTTTACATTCCTGTTTATTTTTTTACAGGCATACGTAATCCCGACCTTAAAGTAAATACAATTGTTACAACTGTTTTAATGGTAATGGGTTGTGGTTTATTATTTACACTGGTAAATACACGGCCGCAAATACAGGAAAAAGCAAACCTGGTAGCCAATAGTAACTTACAGGAAAGCTATAAAAAAATTACTGGGCAAGCCAATCTCATTTCTACCGCTTTATTACAGGATACAACTTTAAAGGATAAAAAAGAAGTAGCAGAGATTATCCAGAAATGCAATGTTATTTGCGATAACATCGAACAAATAAAATTATTACTGATAAACAAAACCTGGGATGCCGACCTTAAAACTGTTGATTATAATGCGTTTGGACGATTAGATAATTATGATATACCAACGCAGATCTTATTTAAACAAGATCAAACCACTGAACCTGCTTTGGTTTTGGTAAAAATGAAAGAAGATCTGAAATCGCTGATCAGCTTATCAGGAAAAGAACAGAGTGATCCCGGCTTAATTGATCTGTCAGACAAAAAAGACCCTCTCACAAATACAACAACAAGTTGGGAAGTTGAGAATTTTTACCGTACACCTTTAATTTGTGTATTAAGAAATTTAACCCAGTTACAATTAAATATCCGTTTTATTGAAATGAACTGCATAAAATAATTTTTTTGAAACACGATGGCAAGAAAACAAAGAAGCCCTGAATTACAAAAAAGACTTATTGAAAATGCCGGCGCAGAATTAAAATACAAAGAACGCTCGCGGCAATTATATAATTATATATATCGTCGTAGCAGGTTCTTTAAGTTGACTTTATACTTTCGCCTGGCAGTTATTTTGTTTAATATTTTTATAATGCATTTTAATCACTTTATCATCACTTCGGTTGATACGGAATACGTTTCTGATTATGATGTTGATGAAACGCACTTTGGCAACAGAACCGATTCTAAAGATCATAAAAGTATTTATTTGACAACAACAGCAACTAATACTTATGTGATAGATCTTTTAAAATCAGAGCCGGATAAATTCAGAGAAGAAGATACCATACAGATATCTAAAAATGTTTTTGGAAAAAAAACATATGTGAACAAACTGGGAAGTTCGCAGTTGAATATTTTGGTAGAGCTGGCCAGATGTAATAATTACCTGATCTTTGTTACAGGTTTTACTTTATTTTCTTTTATGCTTAAAGATGGTTACGATTTTTTTAGCAAGATATTTATGCGCGCAGTTCTTGCTTTTGATCTTATTGGTATTGTGATCTACATTTTTACTTAGAATAAATAAAAAAGCCGGAACTTTATTGTCCGGCTTTTTTTAGATCTGGAATATTTTTATCCCAGCAATTGTTTTACCAATGCCGAAACCATTTTATTATCGGCTTTGCCGGCAAAGGCTTTTGAAGCAGCACCCATTACTTTACCCATATCCCCGGGTCCGGAAGCGCCAACAGAAGCAATGATCTTTGTAAGCTCGGCTTTTACTTCTTCTTCACTCATTTGTTTTGGTAAATACTCTTCCATTACAGCGGCTTGTGCCAATTCAACTTCTTCAAGATCGGGTCTGTTCTGACTTTTATAAATATCTGCCGATTCTTTACGTTTCTTTACTTCTTTTTGTATGGCTTTAGTTGCCGATTCATCCGTTAAACCTTCGGGTGAAGTTTTTAATAACAACACTACTGATTTAATAGCACGTAATGCTTCTAATCTTTTAGCATCCTTTGCAAGCATAGCCGTTTTTATTTCACTATTTATTTTTTCTTCAATATTCATAACCACAGTTTTAAATTGATGATACAAAAATAAAAAAAGCCACCCAATTGGATGGCTTTTCTTTTCAAAATTTTAAAAATTAATGGCTAACAGTGATCTTTCCTGTTTTTAAAGCCTGGTTGTTTGAACCAATAATACTGTAAATGTATAATCCATTAGTATATTCAGAAACATTCAATCTTAATTTTCCTTCGTTTAAGTTTTGTTTTTCAACCAATTTACCGGTTACATCATAAACAATAACTGTTTTTGCTTCTGTATTTTCAGTAGCAAAATTTACATTAGTGTTTGATGGATTTGGGTAAACGCTGATATTGCTTAAATTGTTAGTGTTAGCAGCAATACCTGTAACCAATGGTTTGTGACGGTTAACAATTGTTTGAGTTGAAGTACCAACTAGAGGCGCTACGATAGTTGCAGTTGAAATACTGAATAAAGCTTCTTTAGTACCAACATCAAAATAATCCCAAACTTTTTGAGTAACTGAACCGGTACCTAATTGCACTGTAAAGTTAATTGTTTGAGTAGTAACAACACGAATAGCATTGTTATATGTTCCTGTAATTAATGCTAATGTGCCTGTACCATCAGCAATTGTACCGCTGTTACCTGTAAACGTTCCTGTTTGTGATAATGCAGGGATACTAACACTTCCACCTGTAACAGAAGTACTTGTAGTGTTTAAGCTCATAGGGTAAGCTGCTTTTACTGCAGATGCAGTATAAACAAATGATGCTGCAACAGCACCAATTGTAACGTTACCGCCCCAATAGTTTAGGCTGGCAGTACTTGATTTATAAAAAGATAAATTACTTGCAGCTGAACCTAATTGTACACCCGGAATTGGGTACGATGCATTTGCGTTTGCTGTAGCTGTATAATTATTTACAATACTGCTATGTGTTGTAACAGATGTAAAATTCCATAATGCAGCAGCACCTGAAGCACCTGCGCTAATACCTGTTGAATCACATTGGTAAGTTGAGTACATATCGCCTGCCACCGGTGAATGGTTAGCATCAGTTAATGTTTGAGCATTTAAGGACAAACCCGCTAAAGCTGTAAGAAGTGATAAATAAATTTTTTTCATGTTTTTAAGGTTAAGTATTTCACCAAAAATATAAAAAAAAAGGTTTGTTTTTACTCTTTTATTTTAAATCTGCAAAAATGAACTTGTTTTAACATAATTGGCGTTTTAACGTAACGTAGCTCAATTTTAAAACAAAAAAGCTACCCAAATTGGGTAGCTTTTCTATAAAAAATTTTAAAAATTAGTGTGCTACAGTAAATTTACCGCTTGCTAAAGTTTGTTTAGCTGTATTTTTAACCGTGTAAAAATAAATACCGTTAGTCATTTCCACAGTACTGAAATTTACTTTGTTGTTTTCAAATTTATAAGTCGAGATCATTTTTCCTGTTACATCAGTTACCTCAACTGTATTTGCTTTGTCACTTTCAGTAAACAAAGTAATTTGTGATGAAGCCGGATTAGGGAAAACCGATAAAGAGATTAACTCTGCTTTGTTTTCTTTAACACCAACAGTTTGATAATTATCTGCCACTGTTAATACTGTTTGTGAACTTGCTGTTAATACAGGCGGAGCAGCTGCTGTAGATGTACTAATTGTAAATATCGGGTTTTTGCTTTCCGGAACATAATAATCGTAATTAACCTGGTTTAAAACACCGTTGGTAACACCAAACGCAGGCACTGCAAAATTAATTGTTTGAGAAGTTACAACGCGGATAACGTTAGTGAATGTTCTTGCAGGTAAAGTTAACGTTCCAGTACCATCAGCGTTAACAAAAGTTGAACCTGTAAATGTTCCGTTATTACTAAATGCACTTAACGAACCACCAATTGCACTTGTTGTACTTGTGCCAATATTCATTGGGTATTTTGCATATATTGCCGGCGATGTGTAAGTAAGTGTTGCAGGAACAGTGCCTATTAAAATATTTCCACCATAATATTTAAGCTCTGTTGAACTGCCTAAATAATAAGATGTTTCGCCAGTATTTGCCGTAATAGCTACATTCGCAGGTGTATAAGTAGCATTTGAAGAGTTACTTCCAGCATAAGATGTAATCGTAGTTGAAAGGGCTATTGACGAAAAATTATATGTTGCATTGGAACCTGCTGCGCCCGGCGTAACCGTACCTGTACATGTGTTAAGACTGTATGAATCTCCTGCGGATGGCGCATGATTGGCTTGTGTTAATTGGGCATTTGCAACCAAGCCTGCTGCTGATAATAAAAGTGATAAATAAATTTTTTTCATGTTCTATTGAATTAATTGTTTTACCAAAAATATTAAAAAAAATGAAACGATTTTGACTTTTTTACCTCAAAACATAAAAATGCTACAATTAACCAGTAAAACAATTTTTTAACCACATAGACACAAAGCTTTAAAAGGAGAAAAACTAAGTAGCTTAATAAGTTAATCATAGATTTTCTTCGCTTAGCGAAGAAAACTATGTAAACTCTAATTCTCTGTTTGAACTAAACACAACTATTATTCTATGTGCCTATGTGGTTTTTACTTTAATAGCAATGAGCTATCACCATAACTTAAAAACCTGAAACCATTCTCGAGGGCATACTTGTAAATATCCTTCCATGCATTTGCTACAATACAGCTTATCAGTAACAATAAAGTGCTTTGCGGCTGATGAAAATTGGTAATGATGCCATCTGCCAGACGCAATTTATAAGGCGGTGCCAGCAGGATACTTGTTTTACATACTAAGCGTTGTAAAGAATTATCTTCCATCCAGTTTAATAAAGCTCCCAAGCTTTCAGTAACCGTTAGTTGTTTTTCAGTCTCATTGTAAGGCTCCCATTGACTCAACTCTAAATTACCTGTTAATATTTTTTTATTATAAAAAATTTTTACACCCAACCAATACAACGATTCTATTGTACGCAATGATGTTGTACCCACTGCGATTTTCTTTTTAGTATTATTATTTAATAATTCAGTGATCGTTTCTTTACTCACATCTATCCATTCGGCATGCATATCGTGCCCTTCTAAGGTAGTTGCTTTTACAGGTTTAAATGTTCCTGCGCCTACATGCAAAGTAACGTACAAAGATTGAATGTTTTTTTGTTTTAGTTTTTCATAAACCGTTGTTGTAAAATGCAAGCCCGCTGTAGGAGCCGCTACCGAGCCTTTCTTTTCGGCATAAATAGTTTGATATCTGGTTGCATCCAACTCTTCGCTCTTGCGTTTTAAATACGGTGGAATTGGCATTGCCCCTGTTTTTTCCAATACTTCCGCAAATGAAAGCTCTTGTGGCTGCCAGCTAAATTCTACCACAACATCTTCATTTCTTTTTTCGATCAACTTAACTTTTAACGAAATATTTTCAAGATCCAAATTAAGATCTTCATCACGCCACTTTTTTAAATTTCCAACCAAACATTTCCACAAAACTTTTTGAGTGCTAAGCATCGCCTGAGTAATATCAAGATTTTGTTGAAATGGCTCTAAACAAAAAACTTCAATAGCTTGTTGTTTTGAATTCTGAAAATTTAAGCGGGCCTGAACTACACGTGTATTATTAAATATTAAAATACTTTCTGCTTCTAAAAACTCATCAATGTTCTTAAAAATATTTTCACTGATAGTTTTGTTTTTATAGATCAATAATTTTGAAGCATCCCTGTTCTCTAAAGGATAATTGGCAATTTTTTGTTGCGGAAGATCGTACGTGTAATCTGTAATTTGAATAGAAGAAGGATGCTGCGACATTTAAATACGAATAAATTATTTAATGTTCATTAAGCGCATTACTTTTTCAATGTCTTCCGGCGTATCTACGCAATGACTGTCAAACGTTGTTTCAACACATTTAATTTTATAGCCATGCTCTAACCAACGTAATTGCTCTAATGATTCAGCCAGCTCCAAAGCAGATGGTTTAAGTTGTGTGATCTTTTCTAAAATATCAGCGCGGTATGCATACATACCCACATGCCTGAAATAATTGTAATGCTTATGCCACTCTTTTTCGTCTTTACCTTTTATTGCAGGAATAACACTACGACTAAAATAAAGCGCTTCGTTATGAGGGTTTAAAATTATTTTCACTTCGCCTTTATCAAATAGCACATCATGATCATTACATTTTATCATTTGTGTGGCAATTTCGGTATCTGCTTTACAGGCTTTTGCTAAAGAATCAACTTGCTCCGGGTCCAAAAAAGGCTCATCGCCCTGTACATTTAAAACATGATCGAATTTTTCTCCATTTAATTGGTAGGCTTCAAAACACCTGTCGGTACCGCTTGGGTGCTCAGGCTTTGTAATCACTACTTTTGCGCCAAAGCTTGTGCAATGTGCAGCAATATGTTCATCGTCGGTAGCAATAATAACGGTGTTTAACAGTTTGGCCTTGGCCGTTTGTTCATACACCCTTTGTATCATCGATTTTCCTTTTATTTCAACAAGAGGTTTACCTGGAAATCTTGTAGAAGCAAAGCGGGCTGGAATTATTCCGATTATTGACATTTTTGGTTTTTTTGAATTTTTAAATCAATTCCCAAAAATAACTAAAAACTATTAGCTATTTTTATTGTTTGTAAAGAGTGTGAACATTAAAGTTATCATATCTGTGTTTTGTACGGTGCTTTTGGGTCTTGCGTTTCGAAACCCTGGAGAAACCACACCCGCCAAAGTGCTTCACCAAATGTATGATTCTATTAAAAATGTAAAGACCTTACGAACTAAGGTAGCTGCTTTAGAACGCATTGATAAAAAATTCTCTTCTGCCAATTCAGAATACCTCGTTCAAACCAGTCCAAGAAAAGTTTACTTTATTAACCGCTCTAAAAAATTAGAAATACTTTATAACACCGAGCTTTACGGACGCAAAGCATTGGTAAAACCAAATGTTTTTCCTTACATGACCATTAGCCTGGACCCTACCGGGAACATTATGCGCAAAAATCAGCATTATTCTATTCACGAATTGGGTTATACATTTATTGGCAATTCAATTGCACTGACTTTAAGTAAAGATAAAGACGGTTTAAATAATTTTACCTATCACGGCAAATCGCACAAAAATGGATACACCTGCTATTTGCTGGAATATGAGAATAAAAATTATGCTTATACAGATTATAAAGTAGGTGAAAAAGAAACGGCCAGCAGTGTTGCAGCTAAATTATGTGTAAACGATTATTTGCTGCGCGATAAGAACGATCTTTTAAATGACTTTGGATATTTAAGAAAAGGCAGGATCTTAAAAGTACCCACCTTATATTGTAAAAAAGCTGTTTTATTTATTGATGAAAAATTATTGCTTCCTGTTTCAATAAGCTTGTATGATGATACCGGCCTTTTTGAAAGCTACGAGTATTCGTCTGTAGAAATAAATAAGCCTTTTAAAGATTCGGATTTTAACCGCGATAATAAAAATTACGGATTTTAATTTTTACAATTCTTTCATCAGCACTTTGTAAAGTGCGATCATTCCTTCCACATCTTTTTTATGTACTTTTTCATCGGGCGTATGTACATTTTCTTCTGCTGCGCCAACAAAGCACCAGTCCCAAGGGTAAGCAGCCATTTGCAATTCTTTCGCGTCACTGCCACCACTTCCTTCAACTTCTAATTGAAAGGCACATTTGTTTTTTGTAGCAATTGAAATAATTTTATTGATGTAGCTTCTGCGCGGCACCAAACTATCACGCATACTAATTACGGGTCCTTTGGCGTAACTAACACCATCTGAGATCCACGAAATATCAGAGATCAATGCTTGTGAAATTTTATATTTATCTGCTAAATATTTTTGAAGGTAGCTAACACTGCCGCCGCCATGTTCTTCGTAAGTACTAAATACAATAGCACCATCTTTTAAAGTTTCGGCAACCCGCAAAGCGTTATACACTCCTAAGCGATTATCCATATAACAGCATTGAATGTAATTTTTATCTTCACGCCAGTTAGGTTTAAAGGTTAATTCCGTGCCTGTTTCAAAATCTCTTTTTCCTTTGTAAGAAAGGCTGCGCATACCAGTTCGTTTATCATCAGCTACTCTTAATTCTACTTCCTGTATGCCTTTGCTATCAGAACCTAAAAGCTTGAACCCATTTGCCGTTACCGGTCCGCCAATTTTAACCAATTGTTTACCGTAACGCACAGTAAAGCCAATGCTATCCATGTGTGCAAAAATAGCCGTGCGGGGCTTTCCAAAAATTAAAATGATATTTTCCTGGAAACCATCGCCGTGAATTACTTTTGGTTTATGCTTCCAGTTTTTTGAATGTTCTTTAATATAATTTAAAACAAACATTTTCATGCCGCCTTCGTTACCACTTGGCGCATGCATGTGACACATTTCTTTAAGGACATTATATTCAGATGTGTTTGAGTTCTTTTTCATATCAAAGTGTTTTAAGGTACGTTAATTTTGCGGTGTAAAGTTCAGTAAAATCTTTTTCCAATCTCTCCGAATTTTGTTTTTTTATTTGAAAAATGATCGCATTATTAGTTTCATAAGTATGTGAAAGTATCTTTGCTTCGTTCTCTTTCAAAATTCGCATCACCAAGTTAATACTTTCTTCATTAAAATCAATTTTATATTCAAATAAAATAAACCGTTCATATACTTCAGAGGCGGCAATTACCTCTGCAGCTGCAGTTTTGTAGGCACTTATAAGCCCGCCAACACCTAAGAGCGTGCCGCCAAAATAGCGCACCACTACTATTAAAATATTTGTAAGATCTTTTGCCTGGATCTGCCCTAAAATAGGTTTACCGGCTGTGTTAGCAGGCTCTCCATCATCATTTGCCCTAAAAGCCGCTTTATCTGCCCCCAGGCGCCATGCATAACAATGGTGATTGGCATTAGGATGCAGTTTTTTTAATTGCAGCAGATTTTCTTTTATTTCTGCCTCGCTTGTTACCGGAAAAATAAAGGCCAAAAATTTTGAGCCTTTTTCTTTAAAAAGGATTTCCTGTTTTGTTTTTATTGTTAAATATGAATCTGAAAAAAGCATTAAAAAGAGATCAGTAAAATTGAAATAATGGCCAAAGCAATACCTGCAAGGTTTAGCGGCGATAATCTTTCTTTAAATACCAGCCAACCCAAAAATGCAGAAAGCGCTACATTAGAAAGGTTAAGCACCGGGAATAATTGTGCACTTTGAAGCACATTTACCTCTAAAGATTTAAAAATAAAAAAGATGCTAAAGTAATTGGGAATACCTAATACTAAACCGCCTATTATATTTTTTGGGGCCAGTACTTCTTTTAAGCTCAAAGATCTTTTTATAACTACTGAATACAACAAAATAAGAATGCCCACCACAAAGGCTGACAAAAAAGTACAGATGCTGAATAAAGCACTTTCATCATTGTTCTTTATATAAAATGCATTGGCAGCATTAATAGCTATATCAATTAAACCGCTGCCAACAAATACCAAAACAGGTAACCATATTAAAGCAGTATTAACATTATCTTTTTTAGCTGAGCGTGTAGAAAGATATACTGCCACCATGGCCAAAACAATACCTGTTACTTTTACTATAGACAATTGCTGGCCTAAAAAAATAAGTGAATACAGTACCGGCATAATAACACTCATTTTATTAGCTACCGAAGCGGCCGAAATACTTATTTTTTGCGTAGTAAGCGCAATAAGATAAAAGATAGAAATAAACAATACACCTAAGGGCAGGCAAATAAAGATCCAGTCTGACTGGATGATGCTGCCTAAACTAATGCCCGAATTTAAGAAAAGAATGCCCGTTACCGCCGCGGTAATGTAATTTACAACAATTGCTACCAGTGAGTTTACCCCGTATTTTTGAAATGCTTTAAATACCAGTAAAAGCAGTACGCTAATGATAATAGTTAAGAGTATATAAAGCATTTGTACCTTGACTGTAAATTTATACCTATTGTAGCTAATTGTAAAATTTATTTTTATATTTTTGATGTATGAACAAATACCTTATACTCTTTTTATTTTCAACGCTTTTTTTATCTAAAGATCTTATTTCACAAGACATTTATTATAAAAATGTGCCCGACTCCATTCTTATCAATTTTAAAGACACCGCTAATAAAATAATTGTTGCCAATGTGGATTCTTCTTTAAACTTTAAAAATAAATTTGCTTACGCGTTAAGTTTTTTTCCTAAGATCGAGTTTCAAAATATCAAGATCAAATTCAGAAACTCACGCAAGGTGGTAAAAATAAAACCCACATTTGGCTCTATCTTTAAAGCACCCAAACAACGCACCTACAAAATATGGTATAGTAATTTAAGTGAAACTACATTAGACAGTGTATTGCTTAAAAACCTATCGCTTAATTCTCAAATAGGTTTAATTGCCATACAGGTTAGTCGTATTGAAGATTTTAGAACAGGCGGCTTTTTTGATTTTGTATCCTGGCATTTTAAACAGCTGTCTACCAAAGCAAGAAACAAAATTAATTACGACGACGAGTTACGCGTTATTGAAGCGGGGCTTGGTTACCAGTTACTTTCTCTCAGCAGAGAAAATGAAGAAAAGCTGAAAATTGAAAAATGGAAAAGTATAAAAGGTTATTCTAACTATATAAAACAAAATAAAAACCGCTCTATGAGTGCCGAGATCATTGCTAATTTTGTAAATGATCAACCTGTTTATCACGCGCAGCAATATAAATAGAACTTTAGATGTATAAAAGAATTATAACCTGTTTTTTAATTTGCCTTTTTACATGTGGTTCATTTTCTTTATATACACAAGAACAAACAGCTCAATTCAAAAAATCATTAGATTCTCTTGAAGATATCTTAAAAACCGCGTCACAGGATACCAATCGCGTAAAATTATTAATGCGTATTGCCAGTCGCAATAAAAATATCGATCCCGAAAAAACATTGAATTATTCAAAACAAGCATTAGCACTTTCACAAAAACTCAAATTTATTAATGGCATTTTCAGAAGTTTTGAAATAATGTCACATGGCGTTCGCGCTGCAGGATTACAAAAAGAATTTTTAACTGATCTTGACAGATGGGAAAAAATAAGTGATTCTGTTAGTGACCTGCACCAAAAAGCAAAAAGCTATAATTTTAGAGGTACTATGTTGATGGACCTTGGCAGCTATTCTAAATCTGCCGAGTACTATTTTAAAGCTCTTGAAATTGATGAAAAATTAAACGACAAATCTTCTATTGCTTCTGATTATGGCAACCTGGCTTTGGTATATGAATCTATGAAAAAATACCAGCTTGCACTGGATTATGTAAACAAAGCCATGGCAATTGATAAAGAGATCAATGACATGAAAGGTTATATGAACGGAATGGGCAATTTAAGCAACATCTATTCCTACCTCGGTGATAATAAAAAAGCGCTTGCTTACGCCTTTGAGTTTTTAAAGATGGCTGAAAAGGAGCAAAATCAAACGCTTATTGCAGGCGGGCTTTGTAATATTGGCAGTCTTTATGATGAAATAGGAGAAAATGATAAAGCTATAGAATACTATCAAAAAGCAATAGTAATAGGCGAAGAACTTGGTAACGACGAACTTCTTATTGCAACCGGTATTAACGTGGGTAATTTATATTACGATAAAGAGCAATATGATAAATCGATAACTACTTTAAAACCCGTATTAGCAAAAGCCGAAGCGTCTGACTTAAAATTTGCCATGGGTGAATGTTACCATATTCTTGCCGCTGATTATAAGGGCAAAAAAGATTTTGCAATGGCTTATGACTATCTTGAAAAATATTATGCTGTAAAAGATACGTTGCTGAATGCGGAAAACTCAAGGCAGGTAAATGATATGTCGGCCAAATATGAAAAAGACAAACAGGAATTAAAGATCTCTGCACTGGAAAAAGAAAAGCAACTTTCGAACCAGGTGATCGAAAAACAAAATAATTTTAAAAATGTATTGATAATAGTGGTTGTTCTTATTATTGTTCTTGCCATTGTATTATTCAGGGCATTTATGAATAAACAAAAAGCCAACAAGCTTTTAGAATCAAGCAACGCCGAGATCCAGCATCAAAAAGATATTATCGAAGAAAAAAATAAAAACATTACCGATAGTATTTACTACGCCAAGCGCATTCAAACCACTTTACTACCTTCTGAAAAGTACATTAGTAAAAGCATGGAAAAGCTTACTAAAAAAGATAAAGTTGAAGATTAAAACAAGCTTATTGCGTGACAATTATTTACATTATCGTTAATATAAATTCATCTGCATGAGACTAATTCTATTTATAGTTTTGATTTCAAATATTGCTTTTGCACAATCTCCGGCAGGATTCGATCTCATTATCTGCAACAGCAGTGATGGCATTACATGGACCAATAATGCATTATTCCAGGATTCGTCGGGTGTACCTAGTATCACGCAACATTCTACAGGAACGATTTATTGTGCCTTTCAATGGTTTCCGGCGCCGGCATCACCAACTAATACAGCGTTTGATAAAGTGGCAATAAAAAAATCAACAGATGGTGGCCTCACATGGGGTAGTCCAACCTTAGCAGTATTTAACGGCCTTCCACCTACTTATAAAAAACCTTTTGACCCTACTTTGGTTATTGCCGATAATGGACAAATACGTATGTATTTTTCATCTTCTAAAACAAACACGCTAACCATGTTGGATTCCACTTACCATTGTTATTCTGCAATATCTTCAGATGGTATAAACTATACCTGGGAACCGGGAGTGAGGGTTGCAGTTGCCGATTCTATCACAATCGATCCTGCCGCAATTAAGATCGGAAGCACGTGGCATTATACGGCCCCCAGAGCATACCCGGCAGCCGGAGCATTTCACCATTTATCAAACGATGGATTAGCTTTTACGCGAACAACTACCATTGCATCAAACGCTAACCATAATTTTACAGGAAACCTGATGTCTGATATTCCGGGGGGCGGATCGACCTATCGCTTTTATGGAACGCCTTCACCGCAAACAGGCGCCGTTTGGTTTAAAAGTACAATTGACGGTATTGCCTGGAATCCTGCGTTTACAAATTGTACCGGACCAATAACAACAAATGGCATACAGGCCGATCCGGCAGTTATTAAATTAGGAGCAACAAATTACCTGATGATATATGTAAGTAAATATTCAAATGTTTCAGGTATTATTCAAAATTCAAAAGAAAACTCCACCTTCATTGTTTTTCCTAATCCATTAAAAGATGAGATCTGTATTAAATTAACTAATAATAATTTCATTAAAGAGATAAGGATCTACGATGCTGAAAACAAATTAGTTTATTACAGCAAAGACAACATTACTTCGATTAAACACAATTTAAATAAAGGCCTTTATTTTATTGAAGTAAGAACAGAAGCTACAAGCGAAACCAAAAAAATAATTATTGATTAATTATTATTAAAAAAGCCGGCTGTAATGGCCGGCCTTATTTTTTTAATCTTCAATGATCATTTTTTTAATTTCGATTGAATTACCAAAATCGATCTTTAAGAAATATGCTCCGCTTTTAAGTTGCGATGTTATATATTTTTTTGAAGCGTTAATTTTTTCACTATAAACGCTTTCTCCAACCATATTAAAGATCTCAACTTCTACCATTTCTTTGTCAGCTTTAATTTCAAAATTATTTTTTGATGGGTTTGGAAAGATTATCTGCTGTTGCATTATTGAATTTTGTTTTAAACCAACATTACCATTAAAGCATCCCAAATAATAATTTAATACTGAATCAATATATGCAGGAACTGTATGAAAGCCGTCATGCCCTTGTGGCGAAGGGCCCTGAATATATAGACCTACAGACCCGCCATTAGCAATTACCCAATTTTTAGCCATATTCATGGCCTGACAACCAGACTGACCTTTGTCAGGATCATCTGCACCACAGTACATTGCCCAGCGTTTTCCATTGTAAAATGAGTGACCATAGGTGCCTGTGTTTATTGAAGAGTAAAGAGGATATAAAGAATCGGGTTTGCCGGCGTTAGATAGAATTGTACAAAAATAATTCTTACCGCCGGGTTGTACATCTTTAAAAGCAACAGCGTATGAACGTGCTGAACCTCTGCTAAAACCATGATACATTGCTTTGTTTGACGGATACTTGATGCGCTTTAATGCAGTGTCGATATAGGTATACAAAGTGTTATCATCAAAATAATCGTTTGGCGAAACTGAAGCAGCTCCCCTATACCATTGCAGTGCAATTATACCTACACCTTTTGCCATTGCCTTTTGATGCCAGTTGAAGAATTCAACAAAAGCTCTTCCACCGGAGCCATGCAAAGTTACAAGCATTGGCGTTAATGAAGGAGTTGCTCCAACAGGAAGCCATTTTAAATAAAAAGAATTTCCATCAGCGGTTGCAAGCACCTGTACACCATTATTGATTGCATATTGTCCCTGCATAACATCTGCATTGTAACACTCGTTGTACAAAGCCTGGGCAGTTGGAGGTAAACTTTGTGCGCTGGTTTTTAATAAAAAAATAACGCCGGCTAAAAATAGAATTGATCTGATCATGGTTAATTGATAATTAATTTTCCTTTAACATTTTTATTTTTTAATTGATATGTATAAACGCCTTTACCCCACGAAGCTGTATTTACATTTATCTCGTTATTAAAGGGCGTTTCTAAAATAATGCGCCCCAGCATATCCCTTACGGTGAGAATATCACTTTCTATAGCCAACAAGGTTTTTATGGTAATATTTTCTTTGGCGGGGTTTGGGTAAATCAAAAGTTGATGCTCGGTTGCTGTTTCGTTAACCGAAGTTATACCGCCAACCTGATATACTTTTACTGCAGCTTGCCAATCTTTTTTATTTACGGGCACTGTATACTTTTCAATATCGTACGACACATATAATTTATTTCCTACCAAGGTTAAAAATGGTCTGTTGCAATTATAGCTTGTGCTACCGGTTGTTGTTGGCACTGCAAAATTAGTAACCGTTGTTGTATTTACTATATTCCAGTTATTATCATAAATTCCAATTAAAACATTTCCTTCATTATGCTCTCCGGTGTGGTGCGCGACATAATAGTAACCGGCATTCCAAATAACCCCCTGGCTCCATTGTCCATCACTATGTAAAAGTGTTTTATTAATGTAAGTAAAATTTGCGTCGTATTTGTAGGCATAAAGATCGCGGGTATTAAAATTCTCCATAGTTACCTCGTAATAATTTCCGGCATTAAATATCATACTTGAGCCCCATGTTATTTTAGTTTGCGAAATTATAGTAGGCGTAGCTATTGAATTTAAATTCAGATCATATTGATGAATTTCTGATAATGGAGCAAGCGATAAGCTCGGTGGATTAACAGGAGGGCAAACTCCGGCATCGTTCATAGCCCCTATTATTAATCTTCCATTTGTGTAATTTAATAACTGATCGATGTTTGACGAACAGGAATTTAATGTAATTGTTTTAGAACTAAGAATATTAAAATCATCATCATATTTTGTAATCTTATAATTTGCCGTTGGCGAAGCCAGAGTTAAATGATAATAAGTACTATCTACCATTACCATGGCAAAATCGCCGGCGCCTGTTAACCCAGGCAAACTGCCATGATTGCCGGTATAGTTCATATTAGCATCGTACTCGCGCCAGGCAAAATTCGAAAGTACACCTGAGGGTGCCGGGCTCCCGGCCTGCCTTGCGGCATAAATGGTATAAAACTTATTTCTTGGCTGATGGTAGTATATTCTTGCAAAAGCTCCGATTGTATCGGTAGTATTTGGCGTTAAAGAATATGAGTTTAATAATGTTAAGCTTGGCACCTGGCCAAGTGCATAAGCAAAACTCACAATAGCAAACATTGCTGAATAAAAATATTTTTTTCTCATAATTAATCGGGTTTAAAACAAATTTATGAGATAAAATTACCCAAGCATTGTTTTGTATACTAATAATATGCTTTTGTATACCAAGCCAATAAAACTTAATTAAAATAGCTTTGTAAAAAGTGGTCTTTAAAAAGATCTCCCAAAGGAACATCAGCTCCATTAATGATCATTTTTTGTTTGGCTACTTTCTCAATCTTATTAAGTGCTACAATGTATGAACGGTGAACGCGTATAAAAAGTGATTCGGGTAGCTGTGCTCCAATCTTTTTAAGGTTCTGCCTCGTTAAAATTGGTTTATCGTGTGTAAGTGTATAAATTTTAACGTAATCTTTTAAACCTTCAATATATAAAATAGATTCGTAATTTATTTTATATACCTGGTGCTCTGAATTTATAATTATAAACCCTGAATCCGTTCTCTTGCTTTGCTCACTCATCAAACGGTCAACGGCTTTTTTGCAGGCTTTATCAAAGCGCTCGTAAGTAAAGGGTTTTAAAAGATAATCTACTACATTTAAATCAAAACTTTCAATAGCGTATTTATCATATGCCGTTGTAAAAATAATTGGTCGCGTTATTTTATTTTTTTTAGCAAGATCCATTCCCGACATCACCGGCATTTGAATATCTAAAAATACAAGGTCTACATTATTAAAATTTTGTGCCTTTTCCGCATCAGTAACACTTGTATATTTTGCCGAAATAACAAAACTCTTTTCTTTCTCAATAAAACGGCTCAATTTATCAATTGCCAGGGGTTCATCATCAATAATTATACATCTGTATTTTTTCATGCTAAATCTATCTTCAAATTAACATAATATTTATCACTTGCCGATATTTGAAGCTCATACTTTCCTTGATAAATAAGCTGCAAACGCTTTTTAATATTGGCCAGTCCAATACCGCCTGATTCATCTTTTTTATACTTTGAAATACCATTTTCTGTAATCAATTGCAGTGAGCCATTTTCAATTTTTATGTGTATTACCAGCTTGTTATTATCACCAAGTCCGTGCTTAAATACATTCTCAACAAAGTTTATTAAAATAAAAGGTTCAATTACTAAGCTTTGTGCATCGCCAACGATGTGAAAGCTTAGGTTATTATTTTCATTCAATCTTATTTTTTGCAGATCAACATAATTCTTTACAAAATTAAGTTCATCCATTAATTTTATCTTATCTGATTTTTCTTTTTGAAGCAGATCTCTTAATAGTGCTGAGAGCTTACCAACATATTCTTCCGCTATATCCACATCTTTATGCATGAGCTCGGTAATGTTATTTAAAGTGTTGAACAAAAAGTGCGGGCTTAGTTGATGCCTTAACACTGCAAGTTCCGCCTTTTGCTTCTCGGAAATTAAAATTTCTTTTTCCCGTTTAGTTGTAAACCAATCCTGCAAAGCCCTAAAAGCGGTACTTATAGCGTACACAACAATAAGGTAACCCGCGGCTGAAAAATGAAAACGAAATTCAACTATTTCGCGCTTTGGAAATAAAAATTCTACTATAAATGTTCGCGAAAGAATTATGATAATAAAACTAAAAATAACAAAATTAAAAAATGTAAAAAATCGCTGCTTTTGAAATAAATAAGGAATGAAATAAAAATAATTGAGGTTAAAAAAACTGATCAGAAAAAAATAATACAAAAAATGTTCCAGGTTGAAGCTCCATAAAAAATGATCAATACCGGGTGGCTTATTGAGGTACGGAAATGCTAAAAGCATTGACCAAGCCAATACCTGCAATGCCAATAGCGTTATTTTAAACGACCTCTTCATTCATTAAAAATACAATTATTTTTTATGAGGGCTTTTTAATGTATATGAAAACAGGATTTTTGTATACAAAAAATGATCGCTACCCCCATTTACAATGGCAAGAGCATGAAAAAGCTTACTAAAAAAGACTAAACATTTTCTGCTCCAAATTGTTCTGTTTAAAAAGATCGTTATGATAAAACATACATTAATATTTATTTTCCTGCTGGCTTCTTTCTTCTCTTACTCCCAAGCCATGCAAGGCCCTGACAACGTTTTTATTGGCACTATTAAAAAAGACGGTACCGTTTTAGATGAAACCAACAAAATAATTGGCAAATTTAAAAGTGACGGAACAGTGCTTGGAAAAAATTCTATTATTATTGGTTTTGTAGCTAATGATGGACATATAGAAAACGAGGCGCATAAAACAGTGGGCACTTATAAAAGTATAGACGGCACAGTTTACGATGCCGAAAATAAACAGGTAGGCATTATTACACCCGATGGTATTGTAAAAAATCAAAATGGTGAGATAATTGGTTATGCCAAAGAGATCTTAGGCAGATGGGCTGCCGCTTATTTTTTCTTTTTGTTTTAGCCCTTCTCCAAAGGAGAAGGCGGGGGATGAGACTTAAAAACCCGTTTCATCAAGCCTCATCCTAAATCCTTCTCCAAAGGAGAAGGACTTTGAGTAAAACAAAAATCCCTCCTTTTTCAAAAGAGGGATTTAATTTGTGAAATTTAAGATCTGTGCAATCTGCGAAATCTGTGGCTTATCTTAAATACAACATTTCCCTGTATTTTGGTAAAGGCCATGTAGCATCATCTACAATGTTCTCTAACTTATCTACATTGTAACGTATGGTATCAAAAAATGGTTTTACTTTATCGCAATACGCGTTTGCTTGTTTTTTTGCCGAATCTAAATTGTTTGCACTCTTACGTGCTTCGGTCATATCGTCTGCTGCTTTCTTAATAATAGCAACATGCTCGCTGATCTCTTTTATCAATTCAATTTGTGTATCGGCTGCTTTTTTAAATTCTGCCGCACCTAAAATTTCTTTTAAGCCTTTTGCATTTTCAATTAAACCACGTTGGTAATTTAAAGCTGCAGGAATAATTTGGTTATTCACCATATCAGCCATGATACGTGATTCAATTTGAATTTTTTTAGTATAGGTTTCCAAAGCAATTTCGTAACGTGCTTCCTGCTCGCGGTGATTTAAAATGCCCATGGTCTCATACATGTGCAATGTTTTTTTAGAGATCATTGCTTCTAAAGCACCCGGCGTTGTAGGAATATTATTTAAGCCGCGTTTTTTTGCTTCCGCTTTCCACTCATCACCATAACCGTTTCCTTCGAAACGAATTTTTTTGCTGGCAATAATGTATTTTTTCAATACCTGGAAGATAGCTTCATCTTTCTCCACTTTTTTCTCGATCAATGCATCTACTTCCGCTTTAAATTTAATTAATTGTTCCGCAACAATCGCATTTAATACGGTCATTGGTCCGCCGCAGTTTGCAGAAGAACCTACCGCGCGGAACTCAAATTTATTCCCGGTAAACGCAAATGGCGAAGTACGGTTACGATCTGTATTATCTAATAAGATATCCGGAATTTTACCAATGTTTAATTTTAATTTTGTTTTTTCTTCCGGACTCATTTTACCGCCGTGTACCGATTTTTCTAATTCATCCAACACGCTTGATAATTGTCCGCCTAAGAAAACAGACATGATAGCCGGTGGCGCTTCGTTGGCCCCCAAACGGTGATCGTTGTTTGCAGAAGCAATTGATGCACGCAACAGATCAGCATGCTCATGCACCGCCATTACCGTATTAATAAAAAACGTAAGGAACTGTAAATTTGTTTTTGGCGTTTTGCCCGGTGATAATAAATTTTTACCGGTGT
The DNA here is from genome assembly GCA_032229505.1 of Bacteroidota bacterium. Lineage (GTDB taxonomy): Bacteria > Bacteroidota > Bacteroidia > B-17B0 > Aurantibacillaceae > Aurantibacillus. The sequence goes on along the minus strand of JAVTWD010000086.1, from coordinate 625,946 downwards.
TGGTGGCTAAGCTCCAGTTGTTGTGCTTACCGCTGCCGTTAACACCCGCGTAAGGTTTTTCGTGTAACAATACACGGAAGTTATGGCGGATGGCTACTTTCTCCATCACATCCATTAATAATAAATTATGATCTACCGCTAAATTGGTTTCTTCAAAAACAGGCGCGCACTCAAACTGTGCAGGCGCTACCTCGTTATGACGCGTACGCACCGGAATACCTAATAAGTGCGATTCGTATTCAAAATCGCGCATGTAAGCTGCAACACGCTCTGGTATTGAACCCCAGTAATGATCTTCTAACTGTTGGCCCTTTGCCGGAGCATGACCAAATAAAGTACGACCTGTTTGCTGAAGATCGTAACGGATATTATATAAAGCAGAATCAATTAAAAAATATTCCTGCTCCCAACCTAATGTGGCAATTGTTTTGGTAACGTTCTTATCAAAGTACTGGCAAACATCTGTTGCTGCTTTATCAATAGCGTGTAACGATTTTAATAAAGGTGTTTTAAAATCTAACGACTCACCTGTATAAGAAATAAAAATGGTTGGAATGCATAAGGTTTGTCCCCAGATAAAAGCAGGCGATGTTGGATCCCATGCTGTGTAACCACGAGCCTCAAATGTATTACGAATACCACCATTCGGAAACGAAGAAGCATCGGGCTCTTGTTGCACTAAAGCATTACCGCTAAAACGCTCAATAGCGCGGCCGCCCTCGATCGGTTCAAAAAAACCATCGTGTTTTTCGGCAGTTGCGCCGCTTAGTGGTTGAAACCAGTGTGTAAAATGCGTTACACCTTTGCTTTGCGCCCAGGCTTTCATGCAGGCAGCAACCTGGTCGGCCATTTTACGCTCAACAATGGTACCCTGATTCATAGAATTTTGAATGCTTACAAAAGCCTCTTCAGACAGGTATTCGCGCATGGCATCCAGGCCAAACACATCAGTACCATAGTACTCAGAAACTTTTTTGTCTGATTTCTCCAAAGCTACCGGAACGCGGTTTACAACGTCCTGCATGGCTAAAATTCGTCTTGTGGTCATTTTTATAGGGGGTTAAATAGGTTTTTTATCAAAATTTTTACAAATGTAGTCAAAAAACAGGGGGTCTAACCAAAAAATATCAACTTTTTTAGAAATTGTTGTTAAAAAAGAGGGGGTGTGAGTTTAAAATCGAAGATTAAAGGTTTAAAATTAAAGATTATGGCTAAAATTGGGGGGGTACGGATTTATGACTGAATTTGGCTAAAACTGGTTTTTATTATCGTAACAAGGCTAATAAATGTAATTAAATCGGGAGAAAATTTGACGCACTCTGACGCTTTAAGTACGGCTTTAGTACGGCTTAGGTACGGAGTAAGTACGGAGGAGGTATTTTATTAAAAAACAGAAGAACTATTATTAATGAAAGTAAATAAACATTGATAAAAGCAAAGAAACAGTTATAACATTGGGTAAGAATGAATTGAATATGAAAAGTAAAAAGATAAAGCGATTATAGTATTTTTGTTATAGGGCTAGACAAAAAAAATAAAACTATTTTAGATCAATAAGGTAGCGCACGAACCATGAAAAAAATAACCAAACTTTGTTTACTCATCTTGCTTATAGGTTTTGAATCCTGCAATTCTTACAATTACGAAGAGGAGCTATCTAAAGTAATTAAGGAGGCAAACCTGACCCGTAAAAACAAGTTTAAAAACATACGAAGTAATAGTGATAAATTATTTTTTTGCCTTTATGACGTTTATGAAGACTGCACCTCTGTTGTTTGGGATCCGAAAAAAATTCTTTGGAAAGACTCTACAACCAATGCAGATAAAATAACCAAATTCAATAATCTTTTTGAAAATATTAAAGACAATGGCTATTGTTTTCCAGGAAGCCGTCACTACTCAATTGCTTTTTATAAGAATAAAGTTGAAATAGATCAATATTTTGTAGACACCTCGAATATAAAAGGAAAAGCAATGTTCTTCGACGGTGGTTATCAGACTTCGTATTACATTGACTTAAAGAATTGGAATTCCATAATACGTAACAAATAACAATTTTTAAGCCAACATTGACAAAATGAAAAAAAACATTCATATCTATCTATTGGCTTTTGTAATTATATTATTTTCTTGTAGGCCAGAAGCTTTGAAAGTGAAAACTTCGTTTGATATCTTAGATATTAGTTTTAATAGAGGCACTAGTGGAATTACTTCAGTTTTTGTTGACAGTACAAAAATAATTAGAGTTTATATTAAAGATTATGACAAACAAAATTCATATTACCAAGATACTTTAAAAGATGGCGACATTATAAAACTTAATCGACTTTCTAATAAAGCGCTTACCGATAAAATTGATACGCTTGTTGGTGGACCGTCCTGTTTTAGTTTTCCCTTTTATTTAATTATAACTAATAAAGATACTACGCTGAAAACATTGGTATATCAGGATATAGATTATTCTTTTAAACCCCTTGACTCTTTAACCAACACTATTATTTTATTGACGAAAACAATTAAACGATATCCACTTGACACAAACTTTGTTTTTAATAGTTTTAAAAAAGTTCTTGGGCCGCCGCCTCCAATATACGGGATGGAAAAATTTGTTCCTCCCGTAATTAAAGAGGATTAATTCATTCGTAATTTAATTTAGTATTTAATTTTTAAATGTCTGAGTTCCTTTAAAGAAATTTTCATTGCTTTGGCCCATTCGCGCGGATTTGTATTCCGTGCTTAAAACTTGCCCACTCAAAAATCCTCCTTACCTTTAATTACACAAATCGGTAATGAAAAACACTTTCTATATCTTTTTTCTTTTCCTTCTCTCCTGTGGGCCACGCAGCGGTGTACATCACGAAGCAAAAAAAGAGGAATATGCCGAAGGCTGTGGAACTGTTTCAGAAACTGATAGATATCGTTCATATTCACCTGACGGCGAAAAATTATTTAAACTGAATTGCGCTGTTTGCCACGCCGCTCATACCGATCAAAAATTAACCGGGCCGGGTTTAAGCGGCATTAAGCACCGTTTGCCAGAACCTGCAGACCAATGGTTTTTAAAATACGTTTTAAATAACGAAAAAGTATTTAAGAGTGGCGATGCTTATGCTGCAAAATTAAAAGGAACATACGGTAAAGAAAAAATGACCATTTTTGAAGGAGAATTGGAAGAAGGAGAGGTAATGGCTATCTATCGTTATCTGTCAGGACCTCCCGCAAGCGAAACCCCTAAAGTGTTGCCATAAATTCTTTTTATTTTCTTAAGAAGAATGAAACAGGCATTCAAAACAACTCTAAAGGTCTATAAATACCTGGCAATTTTATTTACAATTGGCTATTGCGTCTATATGCCCATTGACGATTGGTGTTTCGTAGAAAATTATTGGGAAACTGCATGGAAGGAATATTTAACCATTTGGCTTTTGTATTTTATTGCTTACCTGGTCGGATATTCAATTTATTATTGGGCCATTTGTTCTTTCATCATTCTTATTTATTATAAATTAATAAAGCGCAATTAAAAAAGCTTCGTACATTTAAACTAAATTATGTTTATGGAACACAGCGAAAAAATAAAAGCCTGTTACCAGGCAGCAAAAAACTATCCTGATCTTGCAAAGCGTTTAGGTGAAATTGGCGTAGAGTCTTACACCGTTGATACGGCAAGTGGTACTATTCTTTACCGCTTTAGCGAAGGGCAAACCGTTTTGCATCCAGGTAATGTTTCTTCAAGAACAATAGCCGAAAATTTTAACGAGCAAAAAACAATTGAAGCCATACGCAATAACCAGCAGGGCAAAACAACCTACCTTGAATTTATGACAGGCATTGCTGAAGCCGGTGTACGTTTTTATGAAGCAACCTTAAACGGATCTAACAAAAGAGTGACTTACATTGGCATTGGTGGTTTTTACGAAGAAAAAATCCCTTAAACTTATTTTGTTTTTAAAAGTATATGTCTTACGTCTACCGTTTCGCCTTTACGCGCAACGAGCTGTATAAAATGATAACCGAATTCGGTTTTAAATACTTCTGAGATCTCGCCGGGATTATTTAAACCAAAAGCTACTTTTTCAAACTCCATTACAAATTTACCTTTAGCCAGGTTTTTATAAATGCCGCCTTTTGCAGCCGAACCGGGATCTTCGCTGTAAAGAATGGCCATGGTTTCCATGCTTTCGCCATTCATAACACGTTGGCGATAATTTTCAATTAATTGCAGGGCTTCTTCATCGGTGTGTTTTACCAGACTGTCTTTGCTCTGTGCAAAAAAACCAAATGGTAATAACAACAGAAAAATTAAATGTTTCATTTAAGATAAAGTTAGTGAAAAATATTTTCATTCACCTTTTTATAAAAAAAAGGATGAAAATATTTGCGTGAAATTTATTTTTGTCACTTTTGGCGCAGGATAAATATGCTGTGCATATTTAGGCCAGGTTGTGCGCTGATTAACCAAAACGCTTTTGACCTTTTGAAGGAGATTTTTTCTTTCGCGACTTAGATACAGCGAAAGAAAAACCGTTGCCTCGCTAAGCACTTTTCTGTATGCCTAATCAACTAATCGCCCAGCTTAGCTCACAGCTATTTCTACAAAAAATCGAAATTGCATAACCCGTCAAGCTAACTGCAGAATTACTTGCGTAAATCCTTCCGCGTAAGCACACAAGGTGAGCTGGCCTCAAAGAAATTTCGTAAGATTTGTTTTTTAATTTTTCAGCACAGTGGTAATTTTAAAATTTAATCCAACTTTTGCGTTTGAGCATAATTCATTTTAAAATTACAATGAGCCTACGTTGTTTGAGCGAAGAATGAGCGAGTTCGTAGGCGACACAAAAAAATTAAAACATAAAATCAAGAAATTTCTTTGTCAGCCTTGATTTTTTTGGTCACTTTTTTGATCAAGCAAAAAAGTGACGCCTAAAACCATAAAATTTCTCACTACATAATTATAACATTTTCAAGGCTTTTAAAAACAGGTATCAAAGCCTTGCCATTTTCAGTAAGGTAATATTCAATATGCAATGGCTTTTGTTTTATAATAACTTTTTGTAGCAAACCGCTTTCTTCCAATTCTTTAAGAGCTACTGAAAGCGTTTGTTTATTCGAGCCTTCAATATCGCGCAATAAACCGCTAAAACGTAAGGGGCCATTAAGCGCCAAACGAAAAATTTCCGGTTTCCATTTGCCGGATAACAACTTTAAAAGTCCTTGTGCAGGGCATGTTTCGCTATTATCTGTAATTTTTTTAGTGGTCATAAAAACCTGACTTATTGTGTGGCAATTTTATTATTAAGAACTTTGTACAAAGATAAAACAAAATGCTAAAGGTTTAAGCTTATGAAACAGGCCGGTTTATTATTACTAACACTTTTAACTTTTTGCAACGTAAGTTGTAACTCACAAACCAATAAAAAAATGAAAGACCAGAACAACCCGCTGTTATGCGATCCGGAAAATGGCATTTGCGAAATACCAACAAACAAAAAAGACACTAGCGAAAAATTAAAGATCGATCCTGTAAAAAAAGCGGTGAAGATCGTTTACTATACAGATCCCATTTGCTCATCGTGCTGGGGCATTGAACCACAATTACGAAAATTAAAATTAGAATACGGCAACAGTATTGAAATTGAATACCGTATGGGCGGCCTGTTGCCCGATTGGTCGTACAACAGCGGTGGCATTAGCAAACCATCCGATGTGGCGCACCATTGGGATGAAGTAAGCGGGTATTATGATATGCCAATAGACGGTGATGTATGGCTGGAAGATCCGTTGGCATCCTCTTACCCTCCTTCAATTGCATTTAAAGCGGCGCAAATGCAAAGCAGTGAAAAAGCAATTCTATTTCTTCGCGAAATAAGAGAAATGGTTTTCCTGCAAAAAAAGAATATTACCAAGTGGGAGCATTTAGAAGCAGCCGCAAAAAAAGTTGGCTTAAACAGCGTGCAATTAAAAACCGATTATGAGGGAAAAGCAAAAGAACTTTTTGCAGAAGACCTTAAGTATGGAAAAACATTAGGAGTTAGGGGCTTTCCAACCATGTTCTTTACTAACCGTGAAGGTCAAACAGAAATTGTTTACGGGTCAAAACCTTATAACGAGTACGAAAATGCCATTTTGAAATTAAATACAAAAACAAGTAAAAGTAGTTATGACAAAAGCGCTGCATCTGTTTTTTCTAAATATCCAACACTAACGGCCAAAGAATTTTCAGAACTAACCGGCACAGCCAGAAACCAATGCGAACAGTTGCTGGATGAACAGGTAAAAAAAGGTAGCCTCGAAAAAATAAATACAAAGAACGGCGCTTTGTGGAAATTGAAAAACCAATAACAAAGTTTTAAAAAACACTTTGTATCTTTAACTAAAATAAAATTAGTTGAAAAACCTCACGCTTTTATTTATTTTTTTGCTTTCGCTTTTGGCATGGGCATGTTGGATGCTGGAGATATTATTTGTAAAAGGCTGGTATAGTTTGAACTGGTTAAATGGCGAACTTTATAGTCCCTATGTTGGATTATTAATTGCTGCTTTTACTTTTTTACTGCCTTTTAAATTGACAGGTATTGCAACAAAAAAACTAATTCTACCTTTTTTTCTTTTATTAATTGTGAATGTAATTTGTTATGAGGTTGGCAAACACTTATGTTATGCGGTTTACTGTCGCTTTTGTTTTTGGGATACTAAAGACATCTTTATTATTTTCTCTCTTGCTTTTCTATTGTTTCCTTTTATGGGTTTCTTTTATTGGTTAATTGCAACAAAGCTGCTGAGGAAAATTAAAAAGATACATATTCTCTATATCTCCTTATTTGTTTTTGGCGCTATTGTATTAAGCAATCTTACTATTTATGTCAGTACGGGTTTTGGTACTCAAACCGGGTGGGTAGATGTGGTTAAAATGGGTTACCCTGCATTTTGGACCATTTTTGCATTAGGGATTTCCGGCATACTGATCACTAAAAAGGCTCTTGTTATTGATGAACAAGCTGCTGTGTAAATCTTGTTTTTTGTTGCTAAAAAAACATTTGTATTTTTATTTGAGAATATAAAACAATGGAACTTTTTGAGAACTTACCGGAGGGCTATGCAAGCAAATACGGCAAAGAGCATGCCGTTATTATCAGTTTTCATTACCCGCATGATAACCTGGATGTTTTGCACGAACTGGAAATTCGCTTAATGAAAGTGATAGCCGATAATAAAGTGGGCGATTACGATGGACACGAAGTAGCTATGGATGATACCGATGCTACATTATTTATGTATGGCCCTAATGCCGAAGCTTTATTTAAAGCTGTTAAGCCTTTGCTGGAACAAACCTCGTTTATGAAAGGCGCCATTGCTAATTTAATATTTGGGCCGGCGGGCACCAAAGCACCCATGATAGAAGTGGAAATAGAATAATTTAGTTATATGGGACTATTTGATAAATTGTTTGGAAAACAAAAACTGGTAACCGAACAGACTTCAGCTACAAAAAAAATTCCTACACTGGAAGAATTTCCACAATTAAATGAAAAAGAAAGAATGGGTTTAATTATGGACATGGGCGATAGCGGCAGGCTGGAGTTTTTTCCTTTCCTTAAATATGCCATACAAAAAGATAAAGACATTCATGTGAAGTTTGCCGCTCTTAAAAGAATTCATCTTTTTAAAGAACATCCTGATACAACCCAATTATTAACAGAATTAAAAAAGAGTGGTGAAGGAGAAAATTTTGAGCCTTATTTTTCTATGGCACTATTAAAACTTGGGATCATCACCTTAAAAGAATTTGAGGATAAAATAAATAATAGTAAATAGTTAAAGACGTGATATTGAATCTTGAACCCATAAAGCATAACGAGGACAAAACGAAAGAAATTTACGCTTCGGAAGATTGCCAGACCTTATTAAGCATGTGGGAAGAGTTTTATCCGAACATTGGTTTTAATTTGCCCTGGGTGGGTTATTTTGTAAAACACAATAATAAAATAATTGGCTCTTGCGCGCTTATAAAAAAACCTGGAGATAAAAAAGTTGAAATTTCATACTGGACCTTTAAAGAACGCGAAGGAAAAGGTATTGCCTCATGGGCCTGCAAAGAACTGATCGCCATTGCACGTAAAGCAGATGCGAATAGTATCATAACAGCAAAAACAGCCCCTGAAAATAATGCTTCCACTAAAATATTACAAAAGAATGGTTTTGTTTTTTTGGGTGTTGTGCAGGATCACGAAATAGGCGATGCCTGGGAATGGACACTCGCTTAAACTATTTATGAAAGCTATACTTAGATCATTTCTTGTTTTTTTTACTTTTTTAATGTCCTTATCATTAAAAAGTCAAACAGTAACAGCCGCTTCTCTTCCAAAGGAAATAACACAATACCCCTTCAATTTTAAAGGTTTTGCTTTTGACCTTAAATGATGATGTGGCCGATGAAAAAGGAAATCATTTACTGGTAGGAGAAATTCACGCTTTTGAAAAAGAAGAAGACAAAAGAGATACGCTCATTACCAGATTATTTGGCTTGAAGGGTGTTGTATACGACGACAAATACGGCATACTTATTAGCACCGATAAAAATTATAAGATCACAAAAATAGTACGCTCGTTTATTGGCGAAAAAATAATTTACGATCCCGTTAAAAAACAATTTACCATAGGCGCACTTTTTTTTGATTACTTAACAGTAGGTGATCGCTCCTTCTCCGCCTGGCAGCCTGTAATTATTACAACAGATATAGATTTAAAAGCAAAAGCTTTTTTTGTGCAACGTCCCTACTCCTGCATTTTAAAAAATATCATTATCGAAAAAGACAAGATAAAGATCTTTGCTAGAAGCAATATTAATGATACAGATAATAAGAGTGACGAAAAAGCGGAAGTGATCACCGTCTCTCTTTCTAAAACACATATTGATACGGCAAGGCCATGGATAAAAGTGCTGGATATTCTTTCCATACTTCAAACACCGCATAACGATGCAGGGAGGTTAGAGATCTCTGATGTTTCTAAAATGGGTAACGACTATTATTTCAGTACTTATAACCTGGATCAGTTTAAACTTAAAACAAGCGATCATTTATATTGCCTTACAAAAGATAAATTAACGGAAAAACGCTTTTTTGCTGATGTTTTAAAATTGAGTCATAATTTTTCGGATTGGGTAAACATTAATGATTTTTTTGCCGTAGAAAATAATTTCGTGAGTTTAACACATACGGGCGCTACTAAAAAAGAAATTATCTTCACAAAAACAGATACACTCTTTAATGTATTGCTTCAAAAAAATATTCCTTTAAACGATTACGCTGATTTTGATAAAATGAGTTTATTGCCCAATGGCAATACTCTATTGGTTGCGGTTAATAAAACAGAGACCTGGACTTATTATCTATACGATGACAAAATGATTTTACTAAAAGAAATAAACTCAGGGGTCTCCGAAAAATATTATCCAATTAAACTTAAAGTTATTTCCAATAATAGCATTGAATGCCTTTTTTACATCGACAATGTGAACAAAAAAGATTGTCTTTTGCAGCGTATTAGTTTAGATTAAGCGCTCATAAATTTAATTTGTCTTCAAAAAAACCTTTTGTATATTTATATAAGTTGCTTATGTTACTGTATAAATGAAAAAGCTGCTTTGTATATTATTGCTTTTTGGCCTTAGCATTATTCTTTCGTGTAATGGTGCGGGTTACTGCCATGTTGAAGGTAATGTTTTTGAAGAAGGGTCAAATATACCTATTCACAATGTGTATGTGCGCATTAACAAACATAACCGTTCTCCTTTTAAAGAAGCAACCACAGATGAGAACGGACATTTTAAAATAACTTACTTCAAAAATTCAGACTATAAAATATCGTTGGATATTATTTCGGGCGAACACATTTCGCGGTTCAACATACCCGTTGATTCAAAGAACGCCAACATCTCTGCCTTTTTAACGCCTTACGGTTTTGTGAAATATCGCGTTAAGAATAATTCGGCAAACGCTGTAACTGTATATGTGAACATGCCCTTGCAGGATTCTTACGATTATGCACCGCCAATGGTTGTGCCTGCTTTTAACGATATAACATTTGATAAAAAATACCGGGTGCTCTTAAATAAATACACAAAATTTAGCTGGTATTATTATTTAAACAATCCTTCTACCTATATGGGTGGATATAACGATTCGGTAATTGTTACCAATAAATTTAATATACTCACACACACCTTACAAATAAATTAAAAAACCTATGGATTATAATAAATTTGAAAGCGTGATGGAAAATCACACTGATGAAAAACTGATAACCGTTTTAAAGAACAGGAATTTTTATCAGGAAGATGCTATGACAGCGGCTGTGAAAGAAGCAACTAAAAGGCGCATTATTTTAAATAAAGAAGATATGGAAATAAAATTTCCCTTAACCAGCGCAACAACTGCTAATGCTAATGGCATTTTAGATACCGAAGATCCAAGTAGGGCAGCTATTAAAGAGCGCGCGCAAAAAGATATGTTGTTTGGCGCTATGTGGTGCATTGGTGGTACCGTAGCAACATTGGCTGATGTTGGTTATATATTTTGGGGCGCCATTGTTTTTGGCGGTATACAATTTGTAAAAGATGTAATTAATTCTCAATAATTGATTTGTGGATCATACAAAAAATGCAGTAGAGGTATTTGATAAACTAGCCGAACAATACCAGGCTAAGTTTATGAATGTGGATATGTATGCCAATACATTTGATGTTTTTTGTAATGCCATTAAAAAACAACAGGCAAAAGTTTTAGAACTGGCCTGCGGACCCGGAAACATTAGCAGTTATTTATTAAAGAAAAGACCGGACCTTCAACTTTTAGGAACAGATCTATCTTTAAACATGGTGGAGTTGGCAAAACAAAATAATCCTACAGCCGAATTCATGCTCATGGATTGCAGAGATCTTTTGACTTTGAATAAAAAATACGATGCCATTATGTGTGGTTTTTGTTTGCCTTATTTATCAAAAACAGACGCAATAAAATTAATAGCAGATTCATCCACACTATTAAATGCAGATGGTGTAATTTATATCAGTACCATGGAAGATGATAACAGCAAATCAGGTTTTGAAACAGGCAGCAGCGGTGACAAGATATTTATGAATTATCACGAAGCAGGTTATTTAATAAAAGCCCTGGAAGAAAATAATTTTAAGGTCATTGATCTGCAACGAAAACATTCGCCACCTAATGCTACCAAAAAAACAAGTGATCTTTTTATTGTTGCGCAAAAATAAACCATATGCTTCCCGATTTTAAAATAACAAGTTCACAACAGATCTCAAAACAATTCATTTCAAGAAATATCTTAAACTATAGTAAAGCAGCAGAATTTATTCTGAATCTGCCTTATGGTCGCAACACTAATAAAAACGATCTCCTTACAGTTTTTACAGACGGTTGCGCTACATGTGGCACCAAACATGCCTTATTAAAAACTCTGGCAGATGAAAATAGTTTTCCCGGAATACAGCTTATTCTTGGTCTTGTAAAAATGAACGCAAAAAACACTCCCGAAGTTGGTTTAACCTTAGAAAAAAATAAGCTCGATTATATTCCCGAAGCGCATAATTATTTAAAATATAAAGGGGCGATCTTGGATCACACAAAACCAAATTTTCAATCAACTAAAGATCCTGAAAACATTCTTGAAGAAATTGAGATCCAGCCATCGCAGATAAGTGATTTTAAAGTTGTCTACCATAAAAACTATTTACAGAACTGGCTTAATTCAAATCCACAAATAAAATTAAGCTTAAATGAATTATGGGTAATAAGAGAGCAGTGTATTAAAGACCTGGCCGACCCGCATCTTTACTAATAAAAAAGATGCCATTACCTGGTTAAAAACCTTTTTATAACTTCGCAAACAACCCCTTTATTTGTCGTTTTTACACCCCGGAAATTAAAAACCGACAGCGTAAATTTGTATAGCGCTAATAAATTAATACATTTAATAATCCTTGAAGCAAAAGCTTCGTCATAAAAAAAGAAAAAATGGAAACAGCAAATAAAACAAAAATCACAGTTGAAGCAACTGTTAATGCACCAGTAGAAAAAGTATGGAAATATTGGAACGAACCTCAACACATTACAAAATGGTGTGCTGCTTCAGACGATTGGCATGCACCAAAAGCAGATAACGATTTAAAAGTAGGAGGAAAATTCTCAACTACCATGGCAGCAAAAGATGGCAGCTTTAGTTTTGATTTTGGTGGAGAATATACTAAAGTAGAAAACAATAAAGCTATTGATTATACAATGGGCGATGGCAGAAGAACTTGGATCACATTTTCGGGAAATGGAAATGAAACAAAAATTGTTGAGACCTTTGAAGCGGAAAGCCAAAATCCAATTGAAATGCAACAAGGTGGCTGGCAGGCTATTTTAAATAATTTTAAAAAATACACCGAGAATAACTAATGAAACAGCTCTTTTTAATTTTTGCCATCCTTCACCAAGTAATTAGAAATGGTTGCCTTAAAAAAAGAATTAAGAATTTGTCCTAAAGGACATAAATACACTAAAAGCAGCGACTGCCCCACCTGCCCAGTTTGTGAAAATGAAAGAAAACCGCAAAATGGTTTTCTTTCATTATTAAGTGCGCCGGCAAGGCGGGCTCTAGAAAATAATGGCATTACAACTTTAAAACAACTTTCAAAATATTCTGAAAAAGAAATTTTAGAATTTCATGGAATGGGCCCCGGTTCCTTACCAAAATTAAGGGCCGCATTAAAAGAGCAAAAATTATCTTTCCGAAAAAAATAATTACATTTTAAAATGTAATTTTATTCCGTGAATTTATTTGAACAAGATCCAACTGAAAATTTATTGCCAAACGATGGTATTGTAAATTATTTTGGAAAAATACTTTCACATGAAGAAGCAACAAGTTATTACGAAAAATTATTGCAGAGTATAGAATGGAAAAATGATGAAGCTGTTATTTATGGAAAGCTTATTATCACTCCAAGAAAAATTGCCTGGTATGGCGATAAAAATTATTCTTACACCTACTCTAACACTACCAAACATGCACTGCCCTGGACAAAAGAGCTGCTGGAGTTAAAACTGTTAAGTGAAAAATTAACAGGTGCTACTTATAATTCATGCCTGGTAAATTTATATCATAATGGCGATGAAGGAATGGCCTGGCACAGCGATGCAGAAAAAGCATTGGAAAAGAACGGAACCATTGCTTCTTTAACCTTTGGCGCAGAAAGAAAATTTTCATTCAAACATAAACGCACAAAAGATACCATTTCGTTAATATTAGAACATGGTAGTTTGCTAGTGATGAAAGGTGAAACACAAAGCAATTGGTTACATCGCTTACCTCCAACCACCAAAAAATTTATGCCAAGGATAAATTTGACATTTAGAACTATAATAGGTTAAACTTTTAACCACATAGAAACATAGATAGAGGATCAACGAAATGTAAAAATAGATAGACATAAATTTCTTCGCTAAGCGAAGAAATCCTATGCTTTACTTTTGCGTATTAATCTCTATAAATAAAAAACTATGTGTCTATGTGTTTAATTTTTTTATTTTTACTTAAAATAAACACCATGATAAAATTTGCTTATACTATCTTTTACGTTACAGATGTAACTAAAACTATTGAGTTTTACGAAAAAGCAATTGGTTTTAAACGCAAATTTATTGCCGAAACAAATGAGTATGGTGAATTAGCAACAGGTGACACAACGCTTTCATTTGCATCAACAGAGTTGGCAAATAAAAATTTATCAAAAGGCTTTATTGAAAGCAATACAAACAACAAACCCTTTGCCATGGAAATTGGCTTTACAACCAATGATGTGGAAAAAACAATGGGCAAAGCTATTAAAGCAGGTGCCATTCTTGTAGAAAAAAGCAAAACAAAACCATGGGGCCAGGTAGTTGGCTATGTAAAAGACCTTGACGGTTTTTTAATTGAGGTATGCACGCCAATGGGTTGATCTTCTTTTTACTCATTCAACTACTCTGCTCGCTCAGCCCAAAAAAATTTACTTCTAAAATTCTTTCTTTCACTAATTTTTTAAGGCCTTATAGTCATTTGCCTGTTAGTGCGTTTATTCATTGCTTAGTTTTGAAAAAAATAATCTATGAAAAAAATTTTAGCTATTCTTGCCGCATTTTTTGCTTTGAAAGGTTACTCACAAACTTGTAACCAATCTGCTTTAGTACCCATGCATACTTTTACGTATGGCACTATTGGTGTAAATTCATATACTGAAGCAACACAAACCTTTTACATATGTAGTAATGCTGAGATTTACGATACACTCGCAAGTAACATATCTGGCATTTGCCGTTTTGGTATAGTTACACCGGGAGGTAGGTACACCGTAAAATCTAAAGGCTGTGGCACGATATACGCGTTAAATACCTCTACTGTCATTATTGCTCCAAACTCAACTATTGCTTGTAATATTGTATATGAACCCGGCGCTGCGATTGTAAATCAAAGCACTCTTACATTAAACACATTTACCTGTGCTTCTATAACAATTCCATCAAATATAAATTGTAGCTTAGTTACCGGATTAAATGATTTAAAATCTACCTCATCAGCACTAAATTTGTTTCCGAACCCTGCAACAGATAATCTTACATTAGACAACCTTTCGGGTACTATTAATAATGTGGAAATAGAAATTACCAATTTACTAGGCGCCATAGTTTACAAAACCACTTGTTCAGGAGAAAAAATAAAGTTAGATCTGAATGGGCTTAATAACGGTATTTATTATTTATCAGTTAATTCAACTGAAATAAAAGAAACAAGAAAAATAGTTATTGCAAAATGATCTGTAATATTTATTAAAAATAAATTCTAATTACAATTTTTATGTGTTATAAATAAAGGGAGGTGGATCATTTTCATCTCCCTTTTTATTGCGAAATAGGTATATTTGGCGTGTTGCCCAAACATTTGTATCTTTAAAAAGAGCTTTATTTAAACACATGAAAAAATTACAATTCATTTTTACTGTTTCCATTTTTATTCTTTTCTCAGCCTGCAGCACTAAGCAAGATGAAAAAGTACATTTGCCAAGCCCGGTATATAATTACGCTAAAATAGAAGACAGCCTTTTTACTGTTAAACAATCTGTTTATGTTCCTATTTATTCTGACATCTATTTAATGGATGGATCAAAGACCCAACAATTAACTGCTACTTTAAGCGTAAGGAATATTAGTTTTAAAGACAGTATCTATATTACCGGTGTAAATTATTATGGCTCGCAGGGCGAACTAATAAAAAAATATACCGAATCAAAAATTTTGGTAAAACCAATGAGTTCGGTAGAGTTTGTGGTGGAACAAGCCGAAAACAAAGGCGGACCCGGAGCCAATTTTGTGGTGAACTGGGCCGCAGTGCGTTGTTTAAATAATCCACTCATACAAGCCGTAATTAATAATAACAGCCATGCCAGTATTTCGTTTGTTACTTACGGCATAGTTATTAAAGAATAAGTAATATTTGAGGTTGATAGCCGTAAAAATGAGGTGAATAAAAAGAAGGGCTTTCGAATTTTTAATATACTTGTGTAAGCAAATCAACAAATTTATTTATTATGAAAAATCTGATCTTATCAATTGGTATTTGTTCTTTGGCAATTAACAGCCAGGCGCAATTAAGTCCGTTAATAACATCATGGGTTATTAATACAACCAATGCTACAGGTTATAATAGCCTGCCATCAAATGTGCAAACAGTGCAATACTCAGCTTCGCAGGTATATGTGAGTGCTTCTTGTATTCCGGGTTATAACATTGGGCCTTGGGCATCTAACCCTAATACACCAACTAATCAAAATTTTGTGTGCAAGTTCACTACTGCGCCTGTGCAAAATACATCAACACCAATTTTTACCGCCTTAGGCAATATGGGTTTGTGGAGTAACGGTGTTGCTATCTTTAATCCGAAAGACGGGCAATACTGGAATGGTAGCGCTTTTACAATGGGTGCAACAACAACCGGCTTTAACCGTAATGCGTTAGTGTATGAAGGTGTAAGTTTTGATAATTGTTTAGGACATCCCGCTCCGGGTGGTGCTTATCATAACCATGTTAATCCTGCCTGTTTATATAATTCAACATTAACCACAGTTCATTCACCAATTATTGGCTATGCTTTTGATGGCTTTCCGGTTTACGGCGCTTATGCTTACACAAATACCAACGGAACAGGCGCTATAAAAAGAATGGTACCAAGCTTTGTGCTTGCTCCATCCACAGGCTCTGTATTGTTAGGCGCCAACACAGCTTCAGCAGCAGCTTCTGCAACAACGCCAACAACACGTAATGGTGGGCCTCCTGTAAATGCAACTTACCCTTTAGGTAATATGCTGGAAGATTATGTTTACGTTGCAGGTTCAGGCGATCTTGATTTTCATAACGGTCGTTTTTGTGTAACACCCGAATATCCTGCAGGTACTTATGCTTATTTTGTAACGATTGATGCAACAGGTTACCCTGTTTACCCATTTGTGTTGGGGCCAACGTATTATGGTACTGTGCAGGCCGGCAACACCGGCCCGGGTGGAAGTCACGTTACTATCAGCGAGCCAACAACCGTTTATAATCCAACTACAGGCATTGATGAATTAAAAAAGTTACCTATTAAATTTACGGTAATGCCAAATCCTACACAGGATTATTTATTTATTTACATGGATGTAGAAAGTAAAAATAATGTGAAAGGAAAATTAATTGATGCTAAAGGCAAAACAGTTAAAACCATTGATTATTTACAACCGAGTATTGCTTATTCTTTAGACATGACAGACCTTTCAAATGGTGTTTATTTTTTAATAATGGAATCGGATTCACAAAAAACAACACAAAAAATTGTTAAGTCAAATTAAAAATTTTTAATTTGGTTGAGTGAAAAAATTCATTCATAGCTTTTTATACATGGCAATCCTTGGGGTTGCCATGTCTTTTTCAGGTAAGCCTGAAAAAATGAGTATGCCTTTATCTATTTCTTTTCACCATTATGCCGGTAAAGATCTTTTAAAATTAGATTCAGTTATCTATAAAAATGAATTGGGCCAAACATTCACAGTAAGTAAATTAAAATATTACATAAGCAATTTACATTTTAAAACAGCAGATGGAAAAGATCTTTCAATAGATGAATCTTTTTTGATAAACGAAGATGAAGAGACTTCCAAAAAAGTTGTTTTAAAAAATTTGCCGGCCTGGGATTATACCTCGCTGGAGTTTATTATTGGTGTAGATAGCTTACACAATTGCAGTGGAGCACAATCTGGCGCTTTAGACCCAATTAATTCCATGTACTGGGCATGGAACACCGGTTATATTTTTTTAAAGCTGGAAGGAACTTCTCCTTCATCCAAATCGCCAGGTAATTTCTTTGAATATCACATTGGTGGTTATAAACAACCGCATAATTGTATCAGAAAAGTTAGCTTAGATATTAGCAACAAAATTAATTCCCGTAATCTTGATCTTAAAGTAAATATTCTCGAAATATTAAAAACACCAACAACAATTGATTTTGAAAAATTATCTTCGGTAACCGATCACAAGAATGCAAGTACATTTGCAGATAATTACAACAATATGTTTGAAGTACTGTAAAAATGAAATATAAATTAATTTATACTTTATTTGTTTTGGCCATTGTTTTTTTAATTGGCAATAGCTTTGTGCCTGAAAATCCATACTTTAAAATAACTGCAAAAGATGTAGAGTTAAAGATCCCAAAAGGATTTCCAAAACCTAAGTACGATTTTAAAAAAAATAAATTAAGCGCAGATGTTTTTGTTTTAGGCAGAAAATTATTTTATGATAACATTCTTTCCAAAGATAATTCTGTAAGCTGCGGCACTTGTCACCAACGTATAGCCGCCTTTGCGCATATTGATCATAAATTAAGCCACGGTATTTATGCGAAGATAGGAACGCGTAACGTACCTGCTTTACAAAACCTCATTTGGAAAGATGCCTACATGTGGGATGGCGGTGTAAATAATTTAGAGGTACAGCCCATTAATCCAATTACAAGTCCGATAGAAATGGATGAAACATTGGAAAATGTTATTTTAAAACTAAAACGAGATACAACTTATGTAAAACTATTTAAAAAGGCTTACAAAGACACTTTAATAAATTCGGAACGCATTTTGAAATCGTTGGCGCAATTTACAGGATTAATGGTTACTTCTAATTCTCGTTACGATAAATATATTCGTAAAGAAGATACTTTTTCATTGGCAGAAAAGAACGGTTTAAAATTATTCAGGACTAAATGTGAAAGCTGTCATAAAGAACCTTTGTTTACCGATAACAGCTATAGGAATAATGGCATTAAAGTAGATCCGTCTTTAAAAGATATGGGCCGCGGTAAAATTACAGGTGTTGAAAAAGAGAATCAATGCTTTAAAGTACCGGGTTTAAGAAATGTAGAAAGAACATATCCTTATATGCACGATGGAAGATTTAAAAACCTGAAAGAAGTTATTGAACATTATTCGAATGCGGCAGGTCATGATCAATTGTGCGACTCCACTTTAAAAAAGATAGGTATATTAAGTGCGCTCGAAAAAAAAGAAATGCATGCGTTTTTATTAACACTTACTGATCATCAGTTTTTGTTGGATCGCAGGTTTGCAGATCCGAATATGATACAGTATTAAATATCTTTGATATTTCTTTTTGTCACTTTTGGCGTTGGATTTGAGAATTAGCAAAACGCTTGAAAAAAATTCTTTTATTTTTCCTTAGTCGAAAAGTAAACAAAAGACAAGGCAAAACGATCTTTCTTCGCGCTCTTGAACTTTCTTGGTTACTTTTTGTGTTAAGACAAAAAAAGAGGCGCCTGAATTAAATATGAAAATTTGTATCTTTAAAATCATGAACAAAATCCGTTTATACTTTTTTATTTTCATAATTTTTACTGAAAGATCTTTTTCTCAAACCTCAACGGTAACACTTAATGCAACAACAAGAACGGAAGTAGTAAATACCGTTTGCGAATTGCTAAAAGCTAATTATGTTTTTCCGGATATGGCTTTAAAAATGAATGAAAGCTTAAAAAATAATTTAAAGAAAGGAAAATATAATAAAGTAAAAGATCCTGTTCAACTGGCAGATCTTTTAACTACGGATGTTTTGGCCGTTAATAAAGATGGGCATTTGCGTTTGGAATACAATCCTAATCATTTTAATCGCGAGCAAGACACTACAGGAGAAGATCAAAGAGAGATGCAGCAACAAAAAAGAGAACTGGCACGTAATTACGGTTTTAAAAAAACGGAAATACTAAATGGGAATATTGGTTACCTGGAATTAAGTGGCTTTCATGCACTTTCAAAAAGATCGAAAGATGCTGCGCTGGCAAGTTTAAAATTTTTATCCAATACAAAAGCAATTATTATTGATTTAAGGGCGAATGGTGGCGGCTCTCCGGAAATGGTGAGATATTTATTGGGTTATTTTTTTGATAAGGAAACACATATCAACGATTTTTATAACAGGCAAACCAACAAGATCACTGAAACCTGGACACGTGTTGACACCTCACAAATTAATTTGACTAAAATGCATTTGTATATTTTGGCAAGTGAAAGAACAGCGTCTGCAGCCGAAGAATTTTGTTACGATTTACAGAATCAACATCGCGCAACAATCATTGGAAATACAACCGCGGGTGCAGCGCATCCTACTATGGAATTAGATGCAACAAATGGCATTGTGCTTTTTAATCCTTACGCGCGGGCCATTAATCCGGTAACAAAAACAAACTGGGAAAGCGTTGGTGTAAAACCTGAAATAAAAACAACAACAGAAAAAGCTTTAGAGCATACACATTTAAAAGTATTGGATGAGTTAATTTCAACTACAAAAGATGCATCAGAATTGTTTGACCTGAAATGGTTTTTGGATATTACAAAATGTATTTATTCGCCGCAACAAACAGATACGTTGATCTTAAAAAAATACGCCGGTGTTTTTGGAGAACGCACTATAACATTTGAAAACGGAAAATTATTTTACCAGCGCATTAACAAACCAAAATTTGAAATGGAAACTATTAGTCCGGGGCTAATGAAAGCAAAGAACAATAATTATTTTAAAATTGAATTTATCACTGACGCTTCTTTAGAAGTAAATGATATAAAAGTATATTACCAGGATAGCCGGGTAGAAACTGCAAAAAGAAATAATTGAGAAATTAGGCCGAAACTTTTTTGCTTGCCAGCTTTATTTTAGATTCTTGTTTATTAATGATGCGCACAATGTTTTTACGGTGCGTAACAATTAATAATACCGCTACAACAATTGAAAATGTTGTAAGGATTGGATTTTGATTATGAAAGATAAAGTGAAGAATAAACGGAAACGCAACACCTGCCAACATAGAAGAAAGTGATACCATTCTTGATGTAAAAAGTACAATTAAAAATACGCCTAACGCCACGCAGCACGATAAAGGTAAAATACACATTACTATTCCTAAAATAGTAGCAACCCCTTTTCCACCTCTAAAGCCGGCAAAAACCGGGAAAATATGTCCAACCAAGGCAGCAATACCAAGACCCAATTGTAGGTTAACGAATTGATCGCTTTCAAAAGTATATGAACTTAAGAATGCTAATGAAACTGCA
The DNA here is from genome assembly GCA_032229505.1 of Bacteroidota bacterium. Taxonomy (GTDB): domain Bacteria; phylum Bacteroidota; class Bacteroidia; order B-17B0; family Aurantibacillaceae; genus Aurantibacillus. Next base: position 605,257 of record JAVTWD010000086.1, on the reverse strand, counting down.
CCTGCACCTTTTAAAATATCTATGATCAATACAGGAATACCTGCTTTTTGGCCCAATACCCTGAATGTATTGGTGGCCCCGGCATTACCGCTGCCAAATTCACGCACATCAATATTATAAAAGGTCTTACCTATCCAAACTGCTGTTGGAATGGAACCGATCAAATACGCTAATATGATAAATACTGCTACCAAGTTTCTGAAATGTTAAATGTATTATAACAAATCTATAAATTTTTTTAAATTAAAAAAACACTTAAACGCATTTTTTACAAAGGTTTAAGTGTTTTAAAATCAATTAATTAACAATTAGTAAGCGCCTTTAAGCTTCACCCCTTGTTCAATTTTTTGTAATGCTGTAATATAAGCTGCAATTCTCATACCTGTTTTAAATTGCGTAGCGTTGTTCCAAACAGCTTCAAAAGCGATCTCCATTTTAAGATCATGTTTTGTATTTACTTCATCTTCTGTCCAGTAATAACCTGCTTTATTTTGAACCCACTCAAAATAACTTACAGTTACCCCACCGCTATTAGCAAGGATATCAGGTACACAAATAATTTTTTTATCGTTTAAGATAGGATCAGCCTCAGGCGTAGTTGGTCCGTTTGCACCTTCTACTATTAATTTAGCCTGGATCTTAGCTGCATTATCTTCTGTAATTACATTTTGTAAAGCAGCAGGTACTAAAACATCGCATTTGCTGGTAAGCAATTCTTCTGCTTTAATTTCTGTTGCACCTTTAAAGCCTTTTAAAGTACGATTATTTTTTGCAGCATAATCAATAGCTGCAGCAATATCAATACCTTTTTCGTTATAAAAAGAAGCTGTATGATCACCAATACCAACAATTTTAAGCCCTTTTTCAGACAATAAACGTGCGGCATGCGAACCTACATTACCAAAACCTTGTACCACTGCGGTAACTTCGTTTGGTTTTAAATTCATTTTTTTAAGTGCGGCTAAAGTGTTAACCATAACACCACGGCCTGTTGCAGCATCGCGGCCTAATGAACCACCAATAGCAATTGGTTTTCCGGTAATAACACCGGGGCTGTCTTCGCCGGTAATTTTGTTGAACTCATCAAGGATCCATGCCATCTCACGACCGCTTGTACCCATATCAGGAGCAGGAATATCTTTGTTTACACCAAATACATCTTTCATAGCTGCAGCATAAGCACGGCTTAAACGCTCTAATTCACCAACGCTCATAGTGCGTGGCTCGCATTTAATACCACCTTTTGCACCACCATATGGCAGGTTTGCAACTGCGCATTTAAAACTCATCCAGGCTGCTAAAGCCATAACTTCATCGGCATTAACATCCATAGCATAACGAATACCGCCTTTGCTCGGGCCTAAATGTGTGCTGTGAACGGTACGGTATCCTTCAAAAACCTGGATCTTGCCGTTGTCCATCATAACGGGTAGGCTTACTTTAACTTGTTTGCTGGGGTTTCTAAGCACTTGTAAAACTTCATCGCTTAGGTTCATTAATTTTGCGGCCACATCTAAACGGGCCAATACAGCCTCAAACATACTTTCGTGGTTTGCCTGAGTTGCATTTACTGTGTGTGTTGACATAAGTAAATTTTTGTGTTGTTAGCTGGGGGGCAAATTTACGAATTTTATTTAATACTACTACGTTAAAATGCGTAATATAAGCTATTTTAAATAACAAAATTTAATAAGAATAAATTTGCTTTACAGCCCCGCTATGCGTTAATTTGACGAAAACTTGGCCGAATTTCTTAAAATATTTTCCGTTTTTTTAACCTGCACCTTCTTTTTTGTAAAACTTGGTATGCCAACGGCCGTGGTTGTATTTAAATACAATTTTATAAAAGTGATCTTAGTTGCAGGATCGGGTGGCATTTTTGGCAACATCATCTTTACTAATTTAAGTGCGGCTATTTTAAGATGGATAGAAAATTACCGCGAAAAAAGAAACATCCATAAAAAAGTATTTACAAAAACCACCAGAAGAATGATACGCATTAAACAGCGTTTTGGCCTGGCCGGTATTGCCGCTATTACACCTTTAATATCACAACCCATCGGTGCTTTTTTTGCCGAGAAATTTTTTAAAGATAAGAAAAAAGTAATTTTATATTTAAGTGTATCGGTAATTATCTGGACCATTGGCTTGTATTTTATTCTGTATCTTTTTCATGATCAGTTAAAGGCATGGGGCATCATATAATTTAAGATTTTAGAGCGCAGATTTAAGATTTAGCATTGAAACACATTAAACATATTTTCTTTGATCTGGATGATACCCTTTGGGATTTTGAAAAAAATTCGGGCCAGGTATTAGAGCAGTTATTTGCAGAGTTTGACCTTACAGGCAAATTAAAAACAGATTTTGTTACTTTTCACTCAACATATAAAAAAACAAATTCGCAGCTTTGGTTACAGTACGCAAAAAAAGAAATTGATAAGAACTATTTGCGTAACCACCGTTTTAATTTAGTGTTTAAGCAATTTGATTACGATAATTATGATGAGAACTTAATTATTACCGATCATTATTTGAACCGTGCACCAAAGGGCACGCATTTAAAAGCCGGTTGCATTGAAGTATTGGATTATTTGAAACAAAACTATCAATTACACATCATTACCAATGGTTTTAAAGAAATACAGCATATAAAAATTGACGGCGCCGGATTACGAAATTATTTTGCCAACATCATTATTAGCGAAGAGCATGATCTTACCAAACCTGACGAACGAATATTTCGTTTAGCAGAAAAGTTTGCCGGTGCTAAAAAAGAAGAATGCATTATGATAGGCGATAATTTCACCAGTGATGTAGAAGGCGCATTGAATGCAGGCTGGGAGGCTATTTATTTTCCCGCTGTACCTGACAAAAAGTATACTGGCAAATTGATTAATGATCTGAGCGAATTAAAAACGATTTTTTAATGCGTTAATTCAAAAACCCTTTCTCCACTAATATAAGTGCTGATCACTTTTGTATTTAAAACATCCTCAATGTTACACTTCATAATATCAGTATCCAAAACAATAAAATCGGCCAGTTTTCCTTTTTGCAAACTACCTTTTTCTTTTTCTTCAAAATTAGAATAAGCCGCCCAAATGGTCATGCCTTTTAATGTTTCTTCGCGCGATAAAGCGTTCTCTTTTTGAAAACCCTCTTTGGGAAAACCTTTTGCATCTTGCCTTGCAACAGCTGCAAAAAAAGTTTTAAAAGGTGAAATATCTTCTACCGGAAAATCCGTGCCTAAAGCCACCAAACCGCAAACCGTTAGTAATTCTTTATAGGCATAAGCATATTTTACGCGCTGCTCTCCTAACCTGTCTTTTGCCCAATACATATCGCTGGTGGCGTGTGTTGGCTGAACAGATGGAATAATAGCGTCCGAAGCCTTCATCTCTGCAGGATCAACCACTTGCGCATGTTCTATCCGCCAGCGGTTTTCTTTTTTGGCACCGGCTTTTTTATACGCTTGCAAAATTATTTTGTATGCCGAGTCGCCAATGCAATGTGTATTCATTTGAAACCCTTTTGCTAAAACTTCTTTTGCTTTTTCTTCAAAATGTTTTTGTTCACTTAATAAAAATCCCTTCCAGTTCTGTTTGTCATCATAATCATGAAGCAAACAAGCACCACGCGAACCCAATGCGCCATCTGCATAAAATTTAAACGAACAAACATTTAATCGCTCTGTTTTATAAGGTCCTTTTTTTAAATAATAATTATAGTTTGGCGCACTATCACTTAACATGGCATATACCCGCATTTTTAATTTTCCGGTTTTTTGAAGTGCATCAATAACATCTATTTCATTTTTCATCAGGCCTGCGTCATCAATAGTGGTGAGGCCCATGGCCAGGCAATTATCCTGGGCGCTTAATAAAGCATGCTCCGTTTTTTCTTTCCTGTTACCGGGAATAATTACTTTCACAAGATCTACAGCATTATCAATTAAAACACCTGTTAATTCCTTTCCATTCTTTAAAATTTCTCCGCCCGAAATTTTAGTTGTATTATTTATACCAGCTAATTTTAAAGCTATATCATTTGCCAAAGCCGCATGGCCATCAATTCTTGTTAAAAAAACAGGTCGATTCGGAAATAAGCTATCCAACATTTTTTTTGTTGGATATTGTTTGCTCTCCCAATCGTTTTGATCCCATCCACGGCCAATTAACCAATCTGTTTTTGACGAACCAACTTTGGGACCATCGGCAGGTTGATTGTTTGAGAAAGAAATAACTTTTTCTATTACTTCATTAAACGACTTGGTTCCAACTAAATTTACCTGCTGTAAACCCAAGCCGTATCCTAAAAAATGGCAATGTGCATCTATAAACCCAGGAAAAACACTTTTACCTTTAAGATCAGTAATTTCTTTAGCATCAAACTTTCCAAGAATTTCTTTGTTCGAATTTACTTCCACTATTTTTCCATCCTTAACCGCCATGGCCTCATAAACAGCAAAACAAGAATCAACCGAATAAATAATACCGTTATGAACAATTAGATCAACTTCTTCTTTTTTTGTTGAACAAGACATTAAAAAAGAAATTGTAACTATTAAAATAAAAGCGTTTTTTAGCATGATCAAATTTAACAAATATGCCTGCTGAACAAAATAAAAAGATAGCCCTTAAATGGTTTGAAGCTTTTAATGAACACGATCTTGAAAAATTATTATCACTTTATAACGATAATGCCGAACATTTTAGTCCGAAATTAAAGGTTCGTAAACCCGAAACTAACGGTTTAATAAAAGGCAAAGCGGCTTTGCGCGATTGGTGGCAAGATTCTTTCGACAGATTGCCTACTTTAAAATATGAAGTGCTTAAACTAACCGCTGATGATGAACAGGTGTTTATGGAATATATTAGGCATGTGCAAAACGAAGAAGATCTGCGGGTTGGTGAGGTTTTACAAATAACTAACGGAACCATCGTTTTTTCGAGGGTTTATCATGGTTAAACTATAATTTTCACCCTAAAGGGGGGAATCATACACTGTTTATTTGGATTAATTTCATACATTCACCAACACTAAATTAAAATGAAAAAATTAGCATTTCTTCTTCTATTAATTCCGGTTTTAAGCTTTTCACAAAAGAAACTAACGCTGGAAGATATTTGGGCATCCGGAAAATTCTATGCAAAGCACGCCGCCGGTTTTAATGTGATGAACGATGGCGTAAATTATGTTGATATTGTTAACACCAATGGCCAATTGGTTTTAAGCCAATTCGATCTTAAAACAGGTAATAAGATAAAAGATCTTGTAAATGCAGCCGATATAAAATTTAATGGCAAGCAGTTGGATCTTGCAACTTACCAATTTAGCCCTAACGAAGATAAATTATTGCTTCATGAAAATCTTGAAAATGTTTATCGTCGTTCGCCAAAAGCAAATTATTATGTGTACGATATTGCCTCCAAAAAAACGGTTCAGTTAACGGATAAAGGGCAACAAATGTTTCCTCTATTTTCGCCTGACGGAAAAAAGATAGCATTTGTTCGCGATAACAATTTATACATTAAGCACCTTGATACAGGAATAGAAATAATTGTTACACGCGATGGCGAACAAAATAAAATCAAGAATGGCTGGGCCGATTGGGTTTATGAAGAAGAATTTTCGCGTGCCGATTATTTTGACTGGAGCAGTAACAGCCAATATTTAGCATATGTAAAATTTGACGAAACACATGTACGCGATTTTACCATGGATTATTACAATGCCGAATTGTATCCAACAAAATACACTTTCAAATACCCAAAGGCAGGAGAAGATAACTCAATTGTATCGGTTCACATTTTTGATGAGACCACTAAAAAAACAACAACTGCGGATATTGGAGCAGAAAAAGATATCTATATTCCGCGTATTCAGTTCACTAATAACCCAATGATCTTATCTATTACAAGATTGAACCGTTTACAAAATAAATTGGAATTGATCTTTACTGATGTTGCAAATGGCAAAGGTACTGTAGCTTATACCGATGAAAGTAAAACCTATGTAGATGTAACGGACGATTTACGATTTGTTGGTGATAAAGGCTTTATTATTTCAAGCGAGCGCGATGAATACAACCATTTATATTATTATGATATTTCGGGTAAGTTGATTAACCAGATAACTAAAGGCAATTTTGATGTAACTGAGTTTAACGGCTTTGATGAAGAAACAAAAACGCTTTATTATACATCTACCGAAAACGGAGCCATTAATCGTGATGTTTATAGTATTAAAATTACCGGAAAAGATAAAAAACGTTTATCTACCAAATCGGGCTTTACAAGTTTTGAATTTACACCGGGTTACAAATACTACATTTCAAATTATAGTAATGCCAATACACCACCTGTTTATGAATTAAACAGCATTGACGGAAAAACTGTAAAAGCATTAGAAGATAATGCTGCATTAAAAAAGATAATGAAAGATTATAATTTATCTACCAAACAATTTTTCACCTTTAAAACCTCTGAAGGCATTGAATTAAATGGCTGGACATTAAAACCGCAAAATTTTGATTCAACAAAAAAATACCCTGTATATATGTATGCCTATGGCGGCCCTGGTGCCAACGAAGTTAATAATGCCTGGGATGGCGTTGATTATTTTTGGCACAATTTATTAAATCAAGAAGGTTATATGGTTGTATGCGTTGATAACAGGGGTACGCAGGGTCGTGGCCGCCAATTTAAACACAGCACATACATGCAATTAGGTAAATTAGAAACAATAGACCAGATTGAAGTTGCCAAATATTTAGGCAAATTACCCTATGTAGATAGCAAGCGTATTGGCTTCCAGGGTTGGAGCTTTGGTGGTTACATGGCTTCGTTATTGATCTCGAAAGGTGGCGATACATTTAAAACAGCAATTGCCGTTGCCCCTGTAACTAACTGGAAATATTACGATAATATTTATACTGAGCGTTTTTTACGCAAACCACAAGATAATAAAAGCGGCTACGAAGATAATTCGCCGACCAATTTTGTAAAAGGTATTAAAGGCAAATTTTTATTGATACATGGTAGTGCTGATGATAATGTTCATATGCAAAACAGTATGGAATTGGCAAATGCCATGGTAAGCAATAACATTCCCTTTGATTTTATGCTTTACCCTAATAAAAGCCATGGTATAAGTGGTGGATATACGCGTTTGCATATCTTCACAAAAATGCTAAAATTTACGAAGGAAAATTTATAGAATGCCAAAAAAACGCCTGATAGTTTTTACCGGCGCCGGAATAAGCGCCGAAAGCGGAATTAAAACATTTCGCGATTCAGGCGGCCTTTGGGAAGAACACCGTATTGAAGATGTGGCAACCCCGGAAGCGTGGGTTAAGAACCGCGATCTTGTTTTAGAATTTTATAATCAGCGCCGTAAACAGGTAATAGCTGCAAAACCAAATGCAGCGCACGAATTTATTGCCGAATTGCAAAGCAAATTTGATGTTCAGGTAGTAACACAAAATGTAGACGATCTGCACGAACGCGCAGGAAGCAAGAACGTATTGCATTTGCACGGTGAGATCATGAAAGCAAGAAGTACTGCTGATCCAACTTTAATATATCCATTAAAAAGAGCTGAAATAATTGCCGGTGATAAGTGCGAAAAAGGTTCGCAATTGCGCCCACACATAGTTTGGTTTGGAGAAGATGTACCACACATGGAATTGGCAAATTATGCCGCCGAAGGGGCTGACCTTTTTATTGTTATTGGCACTTCTTTAAATGTATATCCCGCTGCCGGGATAATTAATTTTGTAAATGTTAATGTGCCTAAATGGTTGGTTGATCCGGGTGATTTTAATTTGGATTATGTGAAAAATCTGAAGCACATAAAAGCAACGGCTGTTAACGGTGTAAAAATATTAAAGGAAGATCTTTTTAAGAATTTGTGATGATGTTATTTTCTGCTATCAGCAGTAACGTAATATTTTAATAATGGAATACTAAAAATAGGTTCCATTTTTATTAACTCATTATTTTGTGTATTATAAATTGCTTCTACATGAAATTCGTAGATCTTATAAATGCAAACCTTTTCCTGCACAAAAGATCTGTCCAGCAATAGCTCGCCATATTCCATTACCAACCTGTTTTTGGCTTTTAAACTGAACTGACAGAATTCAGACTTTGAAAGAATCATTTTTATTAATCTTTTAAACTGAGTAAGATCAATAAAGTTAAATCCCTACTCTTATATTATTTCATTTACAACAAAACTAATTTTTAATGCTGTTTTAGAGTTCAAGCATTTAAATAGATACGGTATCATTTTTTGTTTTAACAGCTTGCTTATTTTGAAACGCATTATAACTTCCCAAAACCTCGAGGTTATAATTTTCTTTGGTTTGCATATAACCATATGTGGTACGCGCCTTTGCACCAAACATTCTTTTTTCACTATCTGCCGCAAAACCCATGTACATTTTTTTACAGTTCAAATCTTTAGCTCTTTTAATAACACTATACATTGCCTGTTTATATACCTTGTATTCTTTATGGTAACTATAATCCAATCCTAATATCATTGGTATATAATTGTTACTTGCTATATAACAAAACATAACAGCAAGCGGTTTGTTTAAATTTTTAACATCAAACTCAGGTTTTAAACCAAGCGTAGTTATATCCCACTGTTTATTATTAACCATGTTTTTAAATACTTTGAATGGTAAATTAAATGTATTTAATGCAAGACTGTTATTCTTTACATTTAAATACATATTATAATACAATTCAAGATCAGCCTCGGTTGGGTCATTAACAACTTTTATCTCAAATTTATTTTCATCACGTAACACATAACGTTTTACATCATATCTTCCGTTAGCTGATAAACGTTGTAAATACTCATCAGTGCTTTTCCAATTCATATCTTCCACAACATAACTGTTTGGCATATTTATTTTAAAATAACCATTATCAATAAAATAAGAATCTACCTCGGCATCTTCGCAAACAAAATCTCTTATGGTAATATTATTTGCTTCGTATTGTTCCTGCAATTGCGAAATGTGTTTAAATAGTATTTGTAAAGCACTTTTCCAATGAGCTGAATTTTTATCTAAGAATAAATGTTCGCCTTCAGTTAATAACGAACCAATAGATACTACTTTTGAAGTTAAAAAATAAGGGTCATTTATGCGCTGTTCTTCTATTTGTGCAGAGATAGAGGCATGCGACAACATATCGTCTTTCCATAAAGCAGTAGTTAAAAAAGTAGCAAGTACCACTTTATTATTTTCATCGCGCACTATCAAATAATCAAATTCCCAATTCTCTTCTACAATTTTATTATTTGTAAACGATCTTTCTAAAAATTGCATTCCATTCCAATCAAAAGAACCTTTATCGCCTAACAAATTATCCCATTCGTTTTGTTCGATAGCATGAATGGTCTTATGTTTTTCAACAATTAAACTTCCGGCATTTAAAATGGTACCCACTTGTTCTTCTATTTGAACATCAGATGGCACGGGTAATTTAAAGGCTGAATAAATTTGATTCAATGTAATTTCTTCTTCGTGCATTGCTATGTTTAGATGATAGGCCATACGTTCTATCATTTTTTCTATTTGAGAAAAGGTATGCAGGCAGGTAATTGTAAAACGAATGCCGGTGTTTTTCATTGGCACCGCAGGAAAAATGCCCAGGTTTAAATAATACCCTTCGTTCAACATACGGCGCACCATATTATATCCCAATTTAGGCAGGCTAACACCAATAAAAAAAACAGGTGCTGCAGATGCAGAGATAATTGGTAAACCGTACTTTTTGATCATCAATCTTGCAAACTGAATATTATCCTGCAGGGTATTTTGCAATTCATAAATGTCATCACTTAAATGTATTTTTGCCGAGGCCAGCGCTGCTCCCAGTGCAGAAGGCTGCATGGGCCCTGACGTGATCAATGGGCCACCACAGGTTCTTACTTTGCGTGCCAGTTCTTTATCAGGAAAAACCAAAACTGCGCCACCTGTTGCAAACGCTTTGGCTAAGGAAACGGCTAATACCGCTCTCGGATGAAGAGGGCCGAAAGACATTACATAACCGCTTCCATTAGTTCCAAAACAGCTCATTCCATGGGCATCATCAACATAAAGATTTAGTTCTTTGTATTTATCCATTAAAGCATACAATTCTTTTACAGGGCAGGCATCGCCATACATAGAATAAATGCCATCTGCCATGTACCAGATCTTTTCATGTTTGCCTTTTAGCTCTTTAATTTTTTCTTCTAACAGATCTAAACGGTTATGTCTTACCAGCTCCACATAAATGCCTTTTGGTTTTAATAAATTACAGGCTGTTTGAATAGAGTTGTGCGCCTGGTGATCGATTATAACAGCATCGTTTTGACCAACCACAACAGGTATAGCAGCTATATGGCCTAAAGTAGTGGTTGGTGAAATAATTACCGAGGCTTTGAATATTTTTTCGAAATGTTCTTCAAGATCTTTATATAATTTTATTGAAACATAAGCACGCGATTCTGAAAATTGTGTGCCATATTTTTCAATGGCATCAATGGCACCGTCTTTTAATCTTCTGTCAAACTCAAGGCCCAAATAACTGCAAGATCCAAAATTTACCACATCCTTACCCTTTAACTTTATAAGATTGCCTTGTAAAAATTCGTCCTCGTTATTTAAATGCAGGATGCCTTTTTTAACCCCATCAGTTATAATCTGGTCAATTGTGTCGATAAATGAGCTATTTTTTGCCACGTGATATATTTAGAAAATTAAATAATAGTTAATAGTTTAAAAGCAATAAATGCCTTTGAGCGCATAACAAAATTGCTCAATTAAAAGTTGGACAACAACGTATAAAAAGCGTATTTTTGAAATATTACCTACGTTTAAATACGTAGTTTTATTTAAGATTTGTACATTAACTTTGACCACGCGAAAACATGAAAACGCTAGATACTCCTTATGCTAAATTTGAACTTGAAAATGATATTTTAATAATCGAATTTAAGCCGGAACTTGAGATCACTTTGGAAGTAGCAAAAAAAATTGTGGCCGACAGAAAAATAATTTCAGAGGGTAAAGCGTACCCTGGTTTAGGTGATGTGCGTTTTGTAAAAAGTGCCACAAAAGAAGCGCGTGCTTTTTTTGAAACTGAAGAATCGCAAAATGGTGTTTTGGCCGGTGCCATGTTGGTTGATTCGGTTTTTAGTACGTTTTTGGTAAACTTTTTTTTGAAAGTTACCAAACAAAAAATGCCATCAAAAATGTTTACCGATAAACAAAAAGCGCTTAAGTGGCTGGCGCAATTCAAATCAAAATAATCTAATTAAAATTGGATCCGAGGTTTATAAAACTAAGCAACCTACTTATTGAATACTCATTAGGTAATTATGATGCTAAGATCAAACTCTCTAAACAAAAAGATGCCATTGATGCTTTTATTTCAAGCGTTAATATGCTTGGCGAAGAATTAAAAGCAACAGCTATTTCAAGAAACCATTTTAATAACATTTTTGATTCGGTTTCAGATACTGTATTTGTATTAAACAAAAAAGGCATCATTGAACTGGCCAATAAAAGTATTTTTGACCAGCTTGGCCTGCCCGATAATCTGGTTACAAATAAAAAGATAGACGATTTTTTTACCTGTTTAAACAAAACATCTTTATTCAATAAACTAAAAAAGCAACTCAACGACTCAAATACCCCCGCACAAAACAACGATCCTATTTTAGGCCTGGTAAGGGCCAAAAACAATTGCATCGTGTCCTGCAGTATGTCGTTCTTAACCGATTCTAAAAAACAGCGTACGGGCTACATTTTAACCGTTAGGGATGTTACACAAATAAAAAATTTCGAAGAACAATTAATAGCTTCGGAAGAAAAATACAGGAACATTTTTCAAAATTCAAGCGATTCTATTTTTATTTCTGACGAAACCGATTACCTTTCTGACCTTAACGATGCGGGAATAGAGCTTTTAAAAATAAAATCGCACGAAATTTTAAATCATAAGATCTCAGATTTTATTTATAACCCTCTTGATAAAAAATTGTTTTTAGAGAAAATAAAAGCCAAAAATAATATTGTTGATTTTAAGACCAAACTGATCGATACCAAAGGCAATGTAATGGATTGCATTATTTCGTCCAATAAAATAAACGATAACCGTAACCACTTTAAAGGCTATCAGGGCTATATAAAAAACATTACCAAACAAGAAGAAGTGGATAATTTGATCGTACGTACAATTAATGATACCCAGGAAAAAGAAAGGATAAGGTTCTCAAAAGATATTCATGATAGTTTGGGCCAGCAGTTATCTGCTGTAAAATTTTATATTGGTACACTCCGTAATACGTACAACCTCCCTGATGAAAAGAAGAACGAGATCGTTGAAAAATCAAACGATGCAATTTTGGATGTGTTAAGCGACCTTAGGAATATTTGTTTTAACCTGATGCCTCAAACCCTTCAAAATGTTGGTTTAAAGGCCGCGGTTAACGAGTTATGTCGTAAAATTGTGATAGCCGATGAGCTTGAATTTAAGATTATTATTAATGAAGGTCAGTTTTCGATCAGTAAAAATTTAGAATTTACTATCTTTAGGGTCATACAAGAGTTCATAAATAATTCTATCACGCATGGTAAATCAACCAAAATAAATATTAAAATTACGGCAGATAAGAAAGAGTTAGTTATTAATTTAAAAGATAACGGTATGGGGTTTGACATTAGCAAGGCAAGAAAAGAAGGAATGGGTTTACTGAATGTACGTTCAAGAGTTAAATCTTACAACGGTTCTATAACCATTACCAGCGCCCCAAACAAAGGCACTAACTATTTAATTACTATTCCATTAACCAATTAATATTATTAAACATGAAAAAACTAAGAATATTAATAATTGACGACCATCGTTTGGTAAGAGATGGAATTAAAACCATGCTTGAAACGCAAAGTGCCAACTATGATTTTGATATTTCAGAAGCGGAGAACGGCGAAGATGCAGTTGCAATAATAAAGAACAGGGAGTTTGATATTATTTTAGTAGATTATCAATTGCCGGGTATGAATGGGGCGCAAACCGTTGAACAAATACTATTTTACAAACCAAAATCAAAGATCCTTGCCTTATCTAATTACGATGAGTACACTTATATCACCAATATGATAAAGGTAGGTGTAAAAGGTTATGTGCTTAAAAATATTTCACCAAACGAATTAATAAAAGCAATTGAAACTATTTTACTTGGCAAAAAATATTATGCCAGCGATGTTTCAGGCAAAATAATTGATTCGGAAGAAAAAAAAGAAAACGAAAAAAGGAATTCGAAAATTCATATTACCAGGCGCCAGACCGAAATATTGAAACTTGTTGCAACCGGCATGACAAATGACGCCATTGCAAAACAATTAAGCCTTTCTAAAAGAACGGTAGATACCCACAGGCAAAATTTGTTGTTAAAGTTGGAAGTACATAATACAGCCGCCCTTATTAAAAAAGCCACTGAGTTGGCCATGTTATAGCATAAATACCCTAAAACGGCTATTTAAATTACGTATTTAAACGTATTGCGCTTTGTTTTCCTTTTAAATATTATTGTGGTTCACAAATCTTAGAACCATGAAACTTCTTCCTGTTTTTTTGAAAAATAATATTTCAAACGAGTTTTATATCACAAACTTTGATTGTAAAAAAATTATCCCTCAGCAATTGGTATGTCGCGATGCAAGAGCCTTAGATATTAATAGCTGTACTGTTTGCATTAATGATCTGCCATTTCGTTTTGTGAAAGACAACCGTTACAGCTTTTCAACCTTTAATTTAGACAGGTTTCAAAGCAATTTTGTTTTTAAATCGATAGAGGCTTTATCAAATGTAAAATTCAGACTGCGCATCCATTGCGAGAAAAATGATGAAGAAAGATACAAGGATATAATGTTTCATCTGCATTTTAATTTAGAAAAAGACGGTTTAACAAAAGCATTTATGGATCAGCGTTTTAATAACTCCAATTCACTAGATACAAAAAACACTTAGTTTTTAAGATCACAACACCCAAACAAAAAAGCCAATGTGTTATACATTGGCTTTTTTAATTTTTAAAAATTCTTTTACTCTTTAATAATCTTTTGAGTTGCAATAATTTCATCTTCCTTAATTATTTTCAAAAAGTATAGTCCAGGTTTTAAATTTTCAATATTAAGTTTTGCATTCTTAAATTCAATCATTTCTTCAAAAACAACTTGGCCTAAAGCATTTGCAATCTCTATATTTATTTTATCCAGGTTTTCTAATTCAATATTTAAAAATTCGTTTGTTGGATTGGGGTAAATGAAAACATTGCTTTTAAGTGAATTCTCAATTATACCAACGGGTGCTTGACTCATTTTATGAATATACGCAGATCCATTAAAATTAACAGACGATGTTAATGTATAGACTGCTGGACCCGGATCAAAATCGACGTTCCCAAAAAATTGACCTGTTGTATAAACATTAAAAGATGAATCAATCGCAACTCCTCGATTAGGCGACTCGGAGTTTGAAGTAGCACAGGCAAATTGTTTAGCCCACAAAAAATTACCAGAAGGATTTAATTTTACAATAAACCCTTCTTTTTGGCTAATTGAATTTAAATTGTACGTTGTGGTTCCAGGATCGAAGTCTACGTTTCCCGAAAAATAACCTGTCACATAAGGATTTCCTATTTTATCTGTTGTTAAACCTCTCCCTTTTCCTATCCCAACTACACCATCACAAATTTGTCGGGCCCAAGCAAAATTTCCTGAAGCATTAAGTTTAGAGATGAATATTGATTCTCCGGAAGAACTTAAATTAAACACTGATGCACCAGGATCAAAATCTACTGTCCCTTCAAAATACCTCATAGTATAAATATTTCCCAACTGATCAATAGAAATATAAGAATATGGTGAATAAAAGGGAGTTGTGTTCAAAGCTCCTGTAGTCTTTACCGAGATAAAATTTCCTGCAGTATCTATTTTTAAAACAAAAACATCATATTTTATTGATGTTATATTAAATATTCCAGGGCCAATATCAAAATCTACGGTAGAGGAAAAATTTCCAATCGCATATAAATTTTCTGAAGAATCAATAGAAATACAACTAATAAGATCTACCCAAGGTCCACCAACATTTTTAGCCCACACAAAATTTCCATTTGAATCGAGCTTCGAAATAAAACCATCAACAGTACTATTAAAAGCACTTAAATTATATACTCCAGGCCCCGGATCGAAATCACCTTGACCTGCGAAATAACCAACCGTATAAACATTTTTTTTTGAATCAAGCGCTACGGAATAACCAACATCAAAATTTTGATTCCCGCTAATTACCTTCGCCCAAATTAGGTTACCAGCAACATCTAACTTTACAATAAATATATCTGAATAATTAACCGCGGTTTTTAGAAGTGAGCCAGGCCCAGGATCAAAATCTACTGTTCCAAAAAAACAACCAGTTACATAAACATTACCTGATTCGTCGTTTGAGATAGATGAACCGAAAGAAATTTGACCTGTACTTGTGTAACCGACAAACTGCTTCGCCCATAGAAAATTTCCGTTTGGATCTAATTTCTGAACAAATATATCTCCATCAATAGAACCTGAAAGCGTATAAGTTCCAAGTCCTGGGTCAAAATCTCGAACATTCTGAAAGTATCCAGTCGTATAAATATTACCAGAAGCATCAAGAATGATGGCACTACCTACCGCATTTCCATTGTTTGTATCCGAAATTAATTTAACCCAATCAAAAGATGGGTTTTGAGAATTTGCCGAAAAACATATAATAAATACATTAATAAAGAAGAAGGTTTTTTTCATAAAAACACATTTGACTAGTAAATATAACAAAAAAGCCAGCGAAAAATTTCACTGGCTTTTTACTTTTTACTCAAACAATATCTCAATCCCTATAGCTATCAGGATTATTTTCTACCGGGGCATTTTTTACAACGATCGCCTTTTTTAAAACTTTTACAGCAATCTTTTTTCTTTTTACAGCAATCGGCAAAAACAGTTAAAGGGCAACTATTTTGAAAAAACACAGGTGTTTTTGGCTTTTCTAAATTCTCTAAATTCATGTTATAAAGCTAGTTGAAGGATTTAGTTTTTTAAATACCATAAAAAGGGTAATTTTCGGGTCTCAAACATTAATTTTCTTAATTGTTTGCTTTTAAATGACTATTTCGCCCCTAAATACCTGGTTATCCTCTTCCTCACAACCCTTGCTAATTGCGGGTCCGTGTGGAGCAGAATCGTTAGAACAGTTAAAACAAACGGCCAAAGGCCTTAAAGAGCTTAATAAAGTAAGCCTTTTCAGGGCCGGCGTATGGAAACCCCGCACCCGCCCCAACGCTTTTGAAGGAAAAGGCGAAGAAGCTTTAAAATGGCTGGCTGAGATAAAAAAAGAATTTGGCTTTAAAATTACTGTTGAAGTTGCTAATGCCCAGCATACAGAATTAGCTTTAAAATATGGCATTGATGTATTGTGGATAGGTGCCCGCACAACCGTTAACCCTTTTAGTGTACAGGAAATTGCCGATGTTTTAAAAGGCACAGATATACCTGTAATGGTAAAAAATCCAATACATGCCGATTTGCAATTATGGGTTGGGGCAATTGAGCGTGTAAGTAATAGTGGTATTACCAAATTGGCGGCCATACACCGTGGTTTTTACGTTTACGGTAAAACAAAATACCGCAACAAACCCATGTGGCAATTGCCCATCGAATTAAGAACCTTGTTTCCTGAACTGCCCATTATTTGTGATCCTAGCCATATTAGTGGTAACCGCGAATTAATCCCATCGGTTGCGCAAAAAGCCTTAGATCTCGGCATGAATGGCTTAATGATAGAATCACATTATGATCCGTCAATAGCTTTAAGTGATGCGCAACAACAATTAACACCGGTACAATTTGGCGAATTAATTTGTAAATTAATTTTACGAAAACAACGTGCAAGTGATACTACTGTAATTGATAAACTGGCTGAACTAAGAAATATTATTGATGAAGTGGATGAAGAATTAATTAATGTTCTTAAAAAACGCACGCAAATAATTGAAGAGATAGGCTCTTACAAAAAAGAACATCACATTACTATTTTTCAATTAGAGCGTTGGCAGGAAATTTTACGTACCCGCGCCCAATTGGCCGAAAAATTAGGTATCTCACGCAACCATGTAGAAAAAATTTGTCAGTTGTTGCATGAAGAAAGCATTCGTATACAAAACGGTGTAATGAATAAATAACACTTTCTTAATTTGCCACGAATTAAACTAATAACACTAAGTATTATTTATAATTGCAATTAGTGAAATTACTGTAATTCAAGCTAAAAATTTAGCTTGAATTACATATTTACACGAATAGATTAACAATTAAAAAATTAGCGATAATTTGTGAAATTAGTGGCAAATAAAATTCCTTTTATTCAGACGGAATTGTTTTAAGATCTCTTTCTGCGTAAGCGTGATCAGGATTTAGTTTTAATGTTCTCTCCCAGGCAATTTTTGCTTTATCATATAATTTAAACTGGTAAAACATGCCACCCAAACCGTACCAACCTTCGGCATCAGCCGGTGCAACGATCGTACACATTTTATAATTGAGCGCTGCTTCGCGCAAACGTCCTTCATTAAAAGCATCGGCAGCGCGATTCTTTAAAATATCAGAATAAACCCTGTAGTAATTTTCAAGGTAGGGATTATCCGGATATAAGTGCTCGGCAATTTTCCAATAATATATTGCATCTCTATCGTTATGTAATTTAAAGCTCGCTAAACCCAAATTCAAATAACCGTTTACATAACGCGGGTGTAATTCAACCGCATGTTTTAAATATTCTACACCCTGGTTTAATGCTGCTTTACCTGGATCATAATAACATAAAGTATCGTTAGCCGGAAACAACTCAATTATCTGCTCCGAATCTGAAAGGTCTATTAAACGCGCTCCTGCATTACCTAACACTAAAACAGAATTAGGAGAGGTTTTTACATCTTTTAAAAAGAGAGTTACATCATTTTTCCAATCCCAGTTACGCTCCCATGTTTTACAAGCACATAAAACCAAAACTATTAGCAGCATGCTTATCATTAAAGTGCGCTTAATCGTAAATGAAAGTGCCCTCAACTTTTCTAAACCTGTAAATGCCAGCCAGGCAATTGCTATGGCAACACCAATAGTGGCATGAAATAAAAATCCTTCACGAAAAAGGGCACCCACAGAAAAAATAAAATTTGTAACCAATATTATAAATGCAAAGTAGCATATAATTGCAAAACCCAATACATGACGCTTAACGGATAAAATAATTCCCACTACTAAAAGTGCAAGATTTATTAGTAAAGAAAATATAAAATCAATATCGGTAAAATGGCTATATGGAATTTGCGCATAAGAATAATCGCAGGTTAATGTGTTTGGAAAAAACGACAAATGAAGATATTTAAGAAGTATAAAGATCTTAGAAGCAAATTGTTCTTCAGGAGATGCCAGCAAAAAAGGATTGTTTAAAAGCTCCGTATCCGGTACCCCCGGTGCAATTCTTACCGAACTTAAACGCAAAGCCATATAAACAGCGCAAAAAACAAAAAGACTCAAACTTAACATGCCTAAGTTAAACGGCTTTACTTTTTCTTTGTCAAAAACAAATAAAGCAAGTGGAATTAAAATAAAAAGTACAATAGCATATTCTTTAGACATTAAAGCGCAAAAGAAAGTAAAGCCTGCAAGTATAAGCGGAATTACTTTTTTTGTATTGATATATTTGAATGAAAATAAAAATGCCAGGACAATAAATATTACTGAGAAAATATCTTCGCGACCTTTCACATTGGCAACAATTTCGCTATGCACCGGATGAACTAAAAAAATAAGCGCTGCTAAAAAAGCTATATCCTGCTGTTCTTTAAAAATATATTTACTAAATAACAGGTACAATAAAACACAAGCTAAAATGTAGGTCCATATATTATTAAAATGCCTTAAGTCCGCACCTTGCACCTGGCAATCTACTTCGTTAAATACACCATCCTTGTTAAGATCTTCGTTCGCATCGTTCTTAAAATTTTTATTGGTATCCCAACAGGTATTGCATTCATTTTGTTGCGCAAAGCCGTCTTTATTCAGATCAACAAACTCATTAAATTCATAATTTACAATTGCAGTTTCGGTTGGTGGTCCGGTAAGTTTTTTCTTAGATGAAGAATGTTTCCATTCTATTTTATCTTTATCCAATGAGCCATTATGATTCAGATCTTCCACAAACATATAATTACCTGTGCGGTAAGTGCCAATAATTTCCTGTTCAAGTGCAAAACTAATTACGGGTAAAGGTCTGTAGCGGCCGCCCTGCAACTGATCTTCTGCATTCATGCGCCGATAAAAAGCATCGTAAGCATCTTTGCTTAAAATATCGCTAATGCCTGCTACACCTTTTAGTACGTAATTGTTTTGATGAATGATAATACCATCATCTAACGCATATTCGTTATAAATGGAAGTGCAATAAAAAATAATACCAATTAATACCAATACAAAAATGGGTTGTTTTTGGTCGAAGAAAGGAAAGTATTTGAATTTTCTTTCTGTCTTCTCTATTGGTAAGTGTTCTTCGTAGTTAATTTGATTCGCTTGCATAGGTTCGTTCTTTACTTAATCCGAATGTGCTGATACTAGATAGCACTGTTGAGTTTTTTGCTGCAGCCAGGTTAGAAACAAGATCGTTTGAGCGTACTTCGGTTGTATTTGTTTTTTCTCCCTTATTAAAATACATCATACAGGCGCCTATAATTACAGTGGCAACAACAGCATGGTACAATTTAATTTTAAGATTTAGAAAAGCTGCTACTAGCGAAAAGAAATCTTCTATCTCGCCTTTTTGTGGTTTTTGTCGCGCAATAATTTTTTTACGCGCTGCTTCAACCAATAAAAGGGATGGTTGCTCTACGCTCAAATTATCAAGCGACATTTTATCGTTTAAAAATTTATTTATCTCATTATTATCTTCCATTTTAATTTAAAGGTTTAAATATTTTTAATTTTTCTTCTAAAACTTTTATAGTGTAATGTAATCTTGATTTAACGCTGCCTTCAGGACAATTTTGTATAAAAGCAATTTCGGTTATTGTTTTTTCTTCCTGGTATTTTAAAATAAATGCTTCTTTTTTTTCTGCCGGTAAGTCATTCAAAGCTTCTTCCAACATTTTTCTAAACATTACCGCGTCTATTTTTGAAGCGGTATTTAAAAAAACAGAATCGTTTATGCTTTCAGCGGTGTATTTTATTTCCTCATTACTTTCGCTTACAATTTTTTTATGCCTGTAAAAATTTTTACAACTATTGGATGCAACAGAAAAGATCCAGGTTTTAAAAGAACGTGTTTTATCAAATTTTTCGGGCGCTTCAGCTATCTTTAAAAAAAGATCCTGCAAAGCATCCTGCGCCAGTTCCTTATCAAAATTCAACATACGGATATAATATCCCAGCAAGCGTTTACTATATCTTAAATAGATCTCATCAAAAGCCAATACCTCGCCATTGCTCAAACAGAACATTAATTCTTCATCACTCAACAAAGTGTACTTACTTGTTTGCAGCATATAATTTATAAGCTTTTGCGGCCTGCTTTAAAACTTATTAAGGTTTCTAATAAGCTGTACACGCCTAAATAACCAAAGTTCATTTGAAACGGAAAATAATTTGAGAAATTACAATTTAAGCGGAAAAAGGAGGAAATTTTGCCTGAATTTTAACGCCTTTTAACGGCCCGGTTTTAAAATCTCCCACAATACAATACCAATACTTACGGAAATATTTAAAGAATGTTTAGTACCTAATTGTGGTATTTCGATTACGCCTGCGCAGGCGTCAATAACCTCCTGCTCTACGCCATATACTTCATTCCCAAATACCAATGCCAATTTTTCACCTGCATTCTTAAACTCATTTAATGTAATACTTTTTGTAGCTTGCTCAACAGCATAGCACTTATAATTTTTTTGTTTTAAGTGATCAACAGCTTCTAAAGTTGTTTTAAAATGTGTCCATTTTACCGTTGAAGTTGCGCCTAAAGCAGTTTTTTCTATTTCTTTATTTGGAGGAGTTCCGGTAACACCACATAAAATAATTTCTTCAATAAGAAAAGCATCTGCCGTTCTAAAAGCTGAGCCAACATTGTTCAAACTTCGCACATTATCCAGCACAATAACAACGGGTTGTTTTTGAGCCTCTTTAAATTCATTGACACTCAAGCGGTTCAACTCTTCATTCTTTAGTTTTTGACTCATTTTAGCACTGTTTTAATCAATAAAAATACCTATATTTATGCTTTAAAAATAGATACTTTTTTGTGAAGGTAAGTAAAGAATTTAAAATAGGACTTGTAGTAGTTTGTGCCATTGCTGCTTTTATATGGGGCATTAATTTTTTAAAAGGCTCAAATATTTTTTCACACAAGTATTATTTGTATGCCGTTTATCCAAAGATCGATAATCTAATTCCCGCCAATCCATTATTAATTAATGGTTTTAAGATAGGCCAGGTAAACGAAATTTCGTTGATCCAAAAAGGCGGTAAAACACAAGTGCTTGTTAAATTTTTGTTGACCGAAGATGTTCAAATCCCAAAAAACTCTATTGCAAAAGCAATCAGCTCCGACCTGTTAGGAACAAAAGCAGTTGAAGTTATTTATAGTAATGAAACATCAATGGTTGAAAGCGGTGATACATTAATTGCCGCATCTGAAGAAGGCTTTAAAGAATCTTTAGATAAACGTATTGCACCTATACAGGCAAAAGCAGAAAATCTTATTAGCAGCATGGATAGCGTAATGACTGTTGTTAGTTTGATCTTAAATACTAAAACACGCGACAATCTTGAAAAATCTTTTGAGAGTGTGCGTAAAGCCATTTTAACTTTAGAACAAACTGCTTACAAATTAGATGATCTTGTTGGATCGGAAAAAGTAAAGATCTCAAGTGTGCTTTCCAACTTAAATCAAATTACATCTAACCTCAGCAAGAACGGCCAAAAGATCGATCAGATCATTAACAATGTAAGCAGCATGACAGATAGTTTGGCAAAGGCGCAATTAAAAGATGCTATTGCCAATGCTGACAAATCAATGAAAGAATTGAATGTAATGTTGGCCAAGATCAACGAAGGGCAAGGAACTGCAGGTAAATTATTAAAGAACGATTCGTTATATAACAACTTAAATAAATCTTCTGAAGACTTAGATAAATTATTAAAAGACCTTCGCTTAAACCCTGAACGTTATATACACTTTTCGGTTTTTGGAAGAAAGTCACGCAAACCTGTTAATCCATAGAGAACAAATATGATAAGCTCGATCATCTTCGCTTTACTTTTACTGGGGGCATCTGCATATTTCACTATCAATGTAAGAAAGATCCGCCGTAATATTCTTTTGGGAAAAGATATTCCACTTGCAGATAATAAAGGTGAGCGTATTAAAACAATGGTTTTAGTTGCGCTTGGTCAGCAAAAAATGTTCTCGCGTCCTATTCCGGCTATCCTGCATTTATTTTTATACTCTGCGTTTATTATTACGCAAATTGAATTAATAGAAATTATTGTTGATGGTATTAGTGGTAGTCACCGTATTTTCAGAGAATCGTTAGGCGGTTTATATACCTTTGCGATCAGTTTTATTGAGATCCTTTCGGTATTAGCATTCATTGGTACTATTGCGTTTTTAGCCAGAAGAAATTTATTAAAAGTGCCACGCCTTGTAATGAATGAATTAAATGGCTGGCCAAAATTAGATGCCAATTTTATTTTGCTTGGAGAGCTCACTTTGATCTGCTTTATTTTTATGATGAATGGTGCTGATGAAGTTTTATATTCAAGAGGCGTATCGCATGCAACCAATTTAAATGATGGTTCTTTAGGCTTATCTATCAGCAAACATGTTGGGCCTTTATTATTTGGAGGTATGTCAGATAACGGTTTGCACATTGTTGAACGCATTGGCTGGTGGGGACATATTTTAATTGTATTTGGTTTTTTAAATTATTTACCTTTTTCAAAACACTTACACATTGTTTTAGGCTTTCCGAACACGTATTTTTCTAACTTAAAACCAAAAGGGGAATTTACAACGCTTGACGCAGTGACGGATGTTGTTGCTCCTAATTTTGATCCGGCCTATGTTGCAAAAACAGATCCTAATAATCCTGTACGCTTTGGAGTTAAAGATGTACAAGACCTTAGCTGGAAAAATTTAATGGATGCCTACAGCTGTACTGAGTGTGGAAGGTGTACCTCTTCTTGCCCGCAAAATATTACAGGCAAAGCGTTATCGCCGCGTAAAATTATGATGGATACGCGTGATAGGTTAGAAGAAGTTGGGAAGAACATTGATAAGAACAAAGGAACCTTTGTTGATGATGGCAAATCATTGATTGGCGATTACATTAAGCATGAAGAGATCTGGGCTTGTAATACCTGTAATGCTTGTGTTCAGGAATGTCCGGTAAATATTGATCCGTTAGCAATAATTGTAGAGATAAGAAGATATTTAGTGATGGAAGAAAGTAATACGCGTCCTGAATTAAATAACATGTTCAGCAATATTGAAAATAATGGTGCGCCTTGGCAATTTAGTCAGGCCGACCGTGCAAACTGGATCAATGAAGCTTAAACCACTAAGACACTAAGAGCACAAGAAACACTAAGAAAATGCAAAGCAGTGTTGTACAACATAAAAATGAAACTAAAACGTTGATAACTCAAAAGTATATCAATGATATTTCATATAAGATAGTTGGTTGCGCTATTGAAGTCCATAAACAGCTCGGCCCGGGATTGCTTGAGTCAGTTTATCATTTATGCTTAATTGATGAATTAAATGATAGTAATTTAAAAGTAAAATCTCAAATATATATTCCTGTACATTATAAAGGAAAAGATTTGGGAGGAAAACTAAAACTTGATATTTTAGTAAACGATTTAGTTATAGTTGAACTTAAAGCAGTGGATATTATGCTGCCTTTATACAATGCGCAATTATTATCTTATCTTAAGTTAGCTAATGTTCCAAAAGGATTATTAATTAATTTTCATAGTGAAAATATTGTACAACAATTAGTACCAATGGTAACAGAAGAATTTTCTAAATTACCCAAAGAATAATAAGCTTAGTGCAACTTAGTGACCTAAGTGCCTTAGTGGTTAAAAATAAAAATATGAGTACACTTAAAGTTCCAACAATGGCCGAGATGATGGCGAACGGCGAAACTCCCGAGATTTTATTTTGGGTGGGCTGCAGTGGCAGTTTTGATGATCGCGCAAAAAAAATAACCAAAGCTATTGTTCGCATTTTAAATCACGTAAATATTAAGTTTGCCATTTTAGGTTCGGAAGAAGGTTGTACCGGCGATCCGGCAAAACGTGCCGGAAACGAATTTTTATATCAAATGCAAGCCATGCAAAACATAACGGTTATGAATGGTTACAATGTAAAAAAGATAGTTACAGGTTGCCCGCATTGCTTTAACACAATAAAAAATGAGTACCCTGCTTTGGGTGGAAATTATGAAGTAGTTCATCATACACAATTAGTGCAGGAATTAATTGACCAGGGAAAATTAAAAGTGCAGGGCGGAGAATTTAAAGGAAAGAAAATTGTTTTTCACGACCCATGTTATTTAGGAAGAGCCAACGATGTTTACGAAGCGCCGCGAAATGTTATTGAAAAACTGGATGTGGAATTGGCAGAAATGAAACGCAGTAAAGCAAAAGGTTTATGCTGTGGTGCCGGTGGCGCGCAAATGTTTAAAGAAGCCGAAAAAGGCACTAAAGAGGTAAATACCGAACGTGCAGAAGAAGCTTTAGCATTGAATCCCGATGTAATTGCAGTGGGTTGCCCGTTTTGCAATACTATGATGACAGATGGCGTAAAACATTTTAATAAAGAAGATAAAACAAAAGTATTAGATGTTGCTGAACTAATTGCAAACGCCAATGATCTTTAATCTTAAAAATTATTTTGTATTATTTTTTGCGATTTTTTTAATTGCTTTTTCTTCTTGTAAAAATAATTCTACCGAACAAACCGAAGCAGAAAACAAAACAGCCGATAGTTTAAGTGCAAAATTAAACTCACCTGAATTAAAAGCTGTAAATGCAGAATTATTAAAGGATCCAAGCAATGCAGCTTTGTATAACAAACGATCGGGTATCTACCTTTCATTAAATCAATTAACGGAAGCAATTAATGATGCAATACGTGCTGTTAAAATAGACAGCACCAAGGCAGAACATTACATGTCTTTAGTAGATGCATATTATACACAAAACAATACACGTTTGGCAAAAGAAACTTTAGAGATCGTTGAAAAAAGATTTCCTGATAATGTAGATGCGCTTTTAAAATTATCAGAATTATATTTTATTGTAAAACAATATCAAAAAGGAATTGATTACGTAAATAAAGCACTTAAACTCAACGATCGTTCTGCAAAAGCCTATTACTTAAAAGGCAGCATCTATCGTGAAAGCGGCGATACAACAAGGGCTGTTTCAAGCCTGGAAACCGCTGTTGAACAGGATGCCAAATTTGAAAATGCTTTTATTGATCTTGGTGTAATATACGCCGCAAGAAAAAATCCACTTGCTTTAGAATATTATAACAATGCATTAAAGATCAATCCTTCTAATGAAAATACAGTGTACGCCCGAGCAAAATTGCTGCAGGATATTGGAAAAATTGATGAGGCTATTATAGAATATAAATCTATCCTTCAAAAAAATAAAAATTGCGAGAATTGTTATTATAATCTTGGCGCCATTTATTTAGAAATAAAAAAGGATAATAAAACCGCTTTGGAAAACTTTAATAACGCTATTGCTTTAAATCCTAATTCTGCCCAAACCTATTTTGCAAGGGGTTATACCTATGCCAGGCTAAAAGATAAAGAAAGCGCAAAGGCAGACTACAATATGTGCCTTAAGATCCAGCCTAATTTTGAATCAGCCATACAAGCCCTGAACGAGCTTTAGCGGCTATTTTCCCCACTTTTTAGCTTAATTACCTGTATTTATTGACAAAAAAATTTTGGCTTCAATATTAATATTTTATATTTATAGGATATTCAAATAGCTTAAATGAAACAAGACAAGAAAAATGTGGGTATAGCCCTGCAAGGTGGTGGCGCACACGGTGCTTTTACCTGGGGCGTGTTAGACAGATTATTGGAAGAAGAGAATCTTGTTGCTGAGGCCATGTGCGGAACGAGTGCCGGCGCAGTAAATGCCGTAACCTGTGCTTACGGTTTGCATATTGGCGGGCCTGCAAAAGCAAAAGAATTATTGGAAGAACTTTGGCGTAAAATTGCGCTTAGCGGAAGTTTTTTATTTAAGCCGGGTGTTTTAGATAAAACTTACGGTAACGGAGATATTTATAATAGCACGGGCTACATGATGTTTAATGCTATTACACAAGTGCTTTCTCCTTATAATTTTAATCCTTTTAATTACAATCCGCTTCGCGATATTTTAAATAATATTATTGATTTTGAAGAGTTACAACGTTACAATAAAAAGAAATTATTTATTTGCGCCACAAACGTAAAAACAAACAAAGCAAAGATATTTTCTAATAAAGAAATTACTGTTGATTCGGTAATGGCTTCTGCCTGTTTACCATTTTTATTTCAGGCGGTTGAAATTGACGGCCAGTTTTACTGGGATGGCGGTTACATGGGTAACCCTCCTATCTTCCCAATTATCACCAACACAAGTTTAAGAGACATTGTACTGGTAAAAATTAATTCTATCAATATCAATTCGGTACCAACAACTGCAAGAGACATTGCAGATCGTGTAAATGAGATCTCTTTCAACAGCAGCTTAATAAACGAAATGAAATTAATTCATTACAGAAACGAATTAATTAGAAATGGCATTTTAAAATCGGATGATAAAATAAACCGCGAAATATTTGTTCATACAATTAGCGGTTATGATGCATTAAGTCAGTTAAGTTACAGCAGTAAAATGAATACTTCGTGGGAGTTTTTACACAGCCTTAAAAACAAAGGCCGCGAAATTGCTGAAAAATGGTTGGCGAAAGACTACAAAGAAGTTGGGTTAAAGTCAACTTTTGATGTAGAAGAGCACTTCTTTGATAAATTTTAATATGCCTATACGTCAATAACAGTGGGCTATTCAAAACTTCGAATATCATTTAACTTTCTTTAAACCCTGTTACGTAAAATTTTCTTAGTTTTACTTTAGGATTTACGTTTAAACAACCGGATGCATTTTATTTTCCAAAAAAAAAGATCATTTTATCTGCTAAAAAAAGCATGGTTGTTTTTGTTCTTTTGTTTGACTTTTGTCTTTAAAGCGCAGGTATTTTATTCTACCGATCCTACTTACATTGCATTTAAAACTGAGAAAAATAACCTGATCACGAAATATCATTTTACTTATCCCGATTCAAGCATCATTAATATCCACAATTATTTTCCCCGAAATTTTTTAGGGAATATTGGTCTGCCTTCTCCAAATTACCTTCTTAATTACGGCACTAATGATATTGGCTTTACATTTTATACACCTCCCTACAAAAATGATATATATTCCGAAAGCCAGGTAAATTATTACCGCACAAAAGGGCCTTATGCTAATTTAACAGGCGTTGCAGGCAGTAAAAAATTTCAAACCTTTAAAATGCTTTTTACACATACTTACAAAAGGGTAAATGTGGCCATAAAATTTAGTCGTTACACATCGCAGGGTTATTATTTAAAACAGCAAAGTTATACCAACAATTTTTATCTCTCAAGTAATTATACCACTAAAAAAGAGCGCTTTGGCTATTATTTTTATATTCTTAATAATGGCAATAAAAATAAAGAGAATGGCGGCATTTTAGCAGACACGCTTACAGAAGTAACCATGTTACAAAATAAAGAGCTCTTTCCTGTAAAATTAAACAATGCCACACGCGATAACCGTGAATTAAAAGTGATGTTCAATCCTTATTTCCTGTTAAATAAAAAAGATTCTTCTACCAAAGTAAATCATTTCATCCAATTTAAATCAGCGTTTGCATCCAACTCCTTTCAATACAAAGATGAAAGTATTGCAAGCGATAATTACTATATCATCACGTATTTGGACACGTTAAGAACGAATGATAGCGCACATGTTAGAAAATTTAATAACGAAATTAATTATGCGGCTGTAACAACTAATTCAAACTTTGCATTTTCTGCAGGTTATAAAAATGAAATAAATCAGGTTTGGCAAAAAGCAGATAGTGTATTTTTAAACCATATTGCTACTGCCGATCTTACATTTAAAAAAGTTTTAACGCGTGAAGAGAATCAGGTTGCAAAAGACCATCAAAAAGAAATACAAACGCATTTTAATTTTCAATATATTTTTGAAGGGGTTAACAAAGGCAATTACAAAGCAGAAAATAAGACAGTGCTTTTATTGAATCGTACTAAACAACGCTATTTGTATTTGAATTTATTGGCAGAAGACCGAGCGGCAGATTACATTTACAATTATTGGGTAAGCAATCATTTTACCTGGTTCAATAACGGCTACCATTCACAACAACAAACACAGGCCGTTTTAGGCTTTAACCTCAATAAATATTTGTTAGCATCTGTATTTGTACAAAACATAAATAACTATTTGTATTTTGATAATGTGGCGCTGCCAAGACAATATGCAACTACAATTAATAATCTTGGCGCTACTGTAAATTTTACAAAAGTATTTTTTAAACACCTTGGCACTTCGCTCGAATACCGTTTGCAAAATACATCTAATACAACTTATGTGCGCCTGCCAAAACAACAGGCAACCGCTAAATTATTTTATACAGGTATTTTCTTTAAGAACAATCTTCAATTACAGATTGGCGGTCAGCTACAAATGTATGATTCGTTTTATGCCTATGGTTACATGCCTTCTACCCAAGCATTTTATTTACAGGAAAGCTATAAAACCAAGCCTTATCCTTTTTTAGATATTTATCTTAACGCAAGAATAAGGCCGGTGAACTTTTTCTTAAAAATAGAAAACGCTTTGTTTGGTTTTGCTGGCACAAATTATTCTTTAGCGCAAGGCTATTATCAAACCGACAGGGCCTTTAGATTAGGTATAAGCTGGACCTTTTTTGATTAACTTTTCTAATACCAAGAAGTAAGTATCCGGATTATTATAAGCCACTAATTACACCAATTTCACAAATATTATTTATTCTCTCTATAAGTTCAATTTGTGTAATTTACATTCTAGCGATAATCGCTAGAATAATTATTTTCACTAATTAGTCTAGTACAAATTTGTTTAGTGTTATTAGTGAAATTCGTGGCTTTTTTAAAGAAATATGCCTCTTTACAACTCTCAAAAAGGTGATTTATACTTTTTTAACGCTTACTCGTGATGGTATTTTTCACCTTTTAAAATGGTGTAAGCGCGATATAATTGTTCAACAAAAAACAAGCGTACCATTTGGTGCGAGAAGGTCATTTGTGATAAAGAAATTTTAGAATTGGCCCTTTTATAGATCGCATCACTAAAGCCAAAAGGCCCGCCAATTAAGAATACCAAGCGCTTTACCGAGGCATTTTGTTTTTGCGCTATAAAGTTAGAAAATTCGACTGAAGAATATTCTTTTCCTTTTTCATCCAATAAAATGAGCTGATCTTCGGGTAAAATTGCCGCCATGATCAACTTTGCTTCTTCCTGCTTTTGCTCGTTATGGCTTCGTTGCCTTACTGCTTTTGGCACATTAATTGTACTTATCTCAAATGTGGCATAGTTCTTTAGCCGTTTTGCATATATTTCAATGCCTTCGGCGATGTAACTATCCTGCGTTTTATCTATTTGAAGCAATAAGATCTTCATGTGTTAAAATTGCGAAAAAATTATTAACTTTGTAGTATACCCATGAAAATAACGATTACTATCTTTTACTTTTTATTCAGCCTTTTTTTTGCCGGTGTTGAACCGAGCGAAGAAATTGTTGCGGGATTAAAGCAAGGTAAATCTAGTGAGCTGGTAAAATATTTTGATGAAAAAGTTTCTATCAAGATCATTAACCAGGAAGATGTGTTGAGCAAAGCACAAGCTGAGGCTAATATCAAATTCTTTTTTGAGAAACATACCGTTAAAACATTTTCTAACAGCCATGTAAGCTCTGTAAACAATGGCTCGCAATATATTACCGGCACTTTAGAAACAACTAATGGAAAATTCAGGGTTTCTATTTTACTTCGCAGAAACCTCATCGCACAATTTCGTATAGAAACAGATAATGACTGATTTTATTAAGCTCCACCAAAAGCACTTTAATTTCAAACAATTTATTTTAGATGCCTTTACGGAGGATGTTGGTGATGGCGATCACACTTCGCTTTCAACCATTCCAAAAACCCATAAAGGCAAAATGCATTTACTTGTAAAAGAAGATGGTATTATTGCAGGTATTGAGGCTACTAAAAAGATCTTTAAACAGGTTGACAAGAATTTTAAACTTAAGGTATTTATTAAAGACGGTACTAGGGTAAAAAAAGGGGATATTGCTTTTATTATAGAAGGCAATACACAAAAATTACTCACTGCAGAACGTTTGGTGTTGAATATCATGCAACGCATGAGCGGTATTGCCACTAAAACCGATCACTTGCAAACGCTTTGTAAAGGCACAAAAGCCATTGTTATTGATACCCGTAAAACCACTCCCGGCTTTCGTTTTTTTGAAAAATGGGCGGTTGTTATTGGTGGTGGCGCCAATCACCGTTATGGTTTGCATGATATGATCTTAATAAAAGATAATCATATTGATTTTGCCGGCGGAATTATTGAAGCCATTGATGCAGCTAATGCCTATCTTAAAAAGAAGAAAAAGAAATTAGCCATTGAAGTAGAAACACGCACGCTAGAAGATGTAAAAAAAGTATTAAAGCATGGTGGCGTTAAACGCATTATGCTCGACAATTATACGCCACAACAAACTTTAGAAGCAGTAAAACTTATTAATGGAAAGTTTGAAATAGAATCTTCGGGTGGTATTAATGAAACTAACATTGCTGCCTATGCTAAATGCGGTGTTAACTTTATCTCTATTGGCGCTTTAACCCACCATATTAAAAGCTTAGACCTAAGCTTAAAAGCAATAAAATAATTTTTAACGGATCTTAACGGTTTTTACTTTTTCACTAAATGTAAAAGATAAACCAGTTATTGAACGGTATATACCAGATATATAAACCGGGCTTATAAAAGCAACTTGCCATTATTTTTTGCGTTAGAAATAGATAGATACCCTATCTACAAATCACTTAAAAAATACAGTTATGAAAACAAAAGAAAAAGTAAGAATGATTTCGAAGCGAATAATTCTTGTTAGTGCAATACTTTTATTTGCTGGTTCATTAACAGCAATAAATATAGAACAGTTAAATCCCTTAGAGAAAAACAATACTGTAGTATTTGTTTCGGTTATGTTCTTTGCACTTTTCTTAATTTATTTGGGTGGCGTGTTAATGAATACTAATTCTTTAAGAAAGTTAAACTATACCGAACACCAAAGACGTAATAACCACCATTACAGAAAAATAATTAAGAAAACAGCTTAAAAATTTAATACCAATTGTTACTTACTAAACAACTTTTACTTTTTATTTGTAATTTTATTACAAAATGAAAACAACATGCATAAAGCAATTTTAGAAGTAGACGGAAAAACATATTCTTTATCAAGCGTAAACGTTAACACCTACAATCGTGGGTCAGGTTATGATCCTAATCCCAGCGATCAAAGCATTGCCTTCCAGATCAGAACCACTAAGATGGATCAGTTTATCTGGAACTGGATAAGCTCGCCGGATATTACAAAAAAGAATGGCAAAATAAAGTTGATCGATTCAGATGGAAATGTGCCTTTGAAAACCATTGTATTTGAAAATGGCTTTAGCAGTTCGTACAATATGAATTTCTATCAGAATAGTGATAGTAATGATACCAGTGTTACTTTGTATGCTTCAAAAATTACCATACAGGTGCATTCTGCAACACCCGTAATTCCAGGGGCAATAAAAGATTAGTTATAAAGTTGACAAGCCTCTTTTAAGATCGCTTTTAAGCTTTTTACATCAACATCTTTTGCCGGATCTATATAAAAGATCTTTTGCTTTTTTCTTCCTTCACTTAGCAGTTTTGGATGCTTCATTAAATAACCGTTTGCAAAGGCAATATAAATGATCTTTGTTTTTGGATCGTAAGAAATAAAGCCCAACCACTTTTTTTTGAAATAATAAAAAGGGGTATTAAATTTTCTGCTTTCGGTTATGTCTGAAGAGTAATCTAAGATAAATTGCCTTAAAAATAATAAGCAGCTTCTGTATGGCTCATCAAGCTTCTCAAAAAAAATATCGATCGGTTCTTGCATTTCCTGAACTAAGATTAGTATAGTTTTACCGCTATTTTTAAGATATCTTTTAGGTTTTTTATATCCACATCCTTGTTGGGATCAATATAAAATACCCGGATTTGTTTTCTTCCTTCTTCAACCAATTTTTTATGCTTTATTTTATTACCATCTACAAAACCAATATAAAGTTTGTTTGTTTTTTTACTAATTGAAAAATAACAGAATAATTTTTTCTTATAGGTAAAAAAAGCGGTTGTATACTTCCAATGTTCTTCAATGTGCGAAGAGTAATCCAATAAAAAGTGTCTCAAAAACAAAAGACAGCTTTGTTCCGGTTCAGGCTTTGAAAAATAATAATTATCGAGCTGATTGAGCATTTTTAAATACTTCCAGGTAAGAATGTTTATGAACTTTAACGCAATAGTTTTTCATTACAGTTTCCCTTCCTTTATTTCCGACCTCGATCCTTAATTCCGCGCTTTCAATTAAAATAGATAAAATAGTAAACCATTCGTCTTCTGTTTTAATTAAAAAGCCATTTTTACCATTATCAATAATATTCTTATTTACACCAACTGCACTCATTACAGCAGGCACACCGCAAGCCATGTATGACAGGCCTTTTAAGCCACATTTGCCATTTGCCCATTCATCATCTGGCAAGGGCATTACACCAATATCCAATGAATTTAGTTCATTTACTTCGGTATTTTCTTTCCATTCAATGGCTTCCACATTTAATTGCGGATGCTTATAAAATTTATCGCCAATAATTTTAAATTTTAATTTATTGGGAAATTTATCCTGTAGCTTTAAAAGAGCCGGCACTAATAATTCAAAATGTTTGATCGTACTTATGCTTCCGCTCCACCCTATGGTGATCAATTTTTTGTTGCGGTGTTCGGTTTTTGGAATATGCCAATCAGAATTAATGGTTGTAGGAATAACAATTACGTTCTTATTATAAGGCCTTGCTTTATCTGCCAGGTAATTGTTACCTGCAATTACACAATGGGCATACGATACATTCTTAAAAAATTTTTCAGGCTTTTTTATCCATTCCCATTTTTTATTGCCCGGACTTGTATCAGCCAACCAAATACTATCGTCAAAATCAAAAATAACATAGGCGCCGGAGTTAAACGCTTTTTTTTCGAAATAAGACGTTCCTAAAAAAGAAGCCTCACGCTGAATAAAAATAATATCGTATTTTTTAAATTGAAATGAATCTTTTAAACGGATAAAAAATGTTTTAAGTAAAATAAATGCTTTACTTAATGCATTTCCTTTTGAATAAAAAACAAGATCATCTTTTTCATTCAACAAATAAGAAAACGTGAATTTAAACCCGTTCTCTTCTAAAAACGGCAAATACTGCTCGAACCTATAACGTTGACTGGGAGAGCGTTTTGGGCGATGTGCGCAAAGTATTAAGACATTTGGCATTACTCGATTCAGGTTTGAAAATTTGTTCTTTCTTGTTTACCGAAAACAATAGCTATTATTACCACCTGGTTTAATGGCTCATTAATAAAAAAATGGACTAAATAGGGAAAGGATTTTAATTTCAATAACCGAATATTTTTATATCTTATTTCAAAAAAAGGGTTTGTCTTCAATTGCGAATCAACAAGCAAAAACTCATCATAAAATTTCCGCGCTAATCCTGTGTTAATTTTGTTGTAATATTCAATCGCTGAATTTAGGTCCTTTTCAGCAGACTGAATTAATAAAACATCAAAAGCCATACTTGTCTTTTAATTCAGCGAGAGCTTTATTTAATTCTTTAGTTTCTTTAGGATTAATATTATATTCTTCTAGCCTCTCGTTTAATAAATTCAAATACTCGCCTTCGTCTAATTCAGTTTTTTGAATTTTTACAAAATCAAGATTTTTGAGGAATTCAAGAAAAACCCTGGCCTTGTTATCATTTATTTCTATTGAAACTATCATTTTATTAATTAAAGATAATCATTTTTATTTTAACTCTCCACGTCAATTCTAAACCTATGTAAAAAACGATGTACAACCGGTGAAATAATAATTGCTACAGACGTTAAAAAGGTAACGCCACTGTAAATTGCATAAAAAGAAGCAAAGATCTTTCCCCCATCATTAATGGCTTTATCAACCGGACCCATTCCTGTTAAGATCATACTGGCATTATAAAAACTATCTACCCATCCAATATTAAAATAATGGTGATAGCCTACCATGCCTACAAGAAGAGAAAAAGTTAAAATAAGAATTCCCGCAATAACATTTCGTATAAGTTTATATACGAAATGCTTTGGATGCGGTAAAGGTTTTACGCTTTTTGGTGACATAGTTTTAGCTTCCGAATTTAAAGCCTAATGTTTGTCGTTTCTCACCTGCTTCTGTTTGCAAGTGCTTAACATCATCAAAAATCAATTCTGCAAGATGTTCTTTTTTACGCTGATCGCTTGGCATAGATGCTAAACGTAAATTTTGTTTCATTACAACATCGCCAACAATTTGCCTTGCAGTTCTTGCATTACCAAAAAATTTATCGCGGGTATCGTACAAATTAGTTAAGTAAGTTCTTAAATGTGCTTCCGCCTCAGGGTTTGCAGTTAAGCTTTCTTTTTGTAATAAATTTTTAGTGATCACCCATAATTGTTCTGATTGGTAATCTTCAAACACAAATGTTTTATCAAAACGCGATTTAAAGCCTGGATTACTTTCAATGAACATGTGCATATTTTCCGGATAGCCCGCAACGATGATACCAAATTTACCACGTTGGTCTTCCATACGTTTTAAAATTACCTGGATAGCTTCCTGACCGAAATCATTTCCACCATGTCCGGCTAAACCATATGCCTCGTCAATGAATAAAATTCCACCCATTGCCTCTTCAATAACAGCAGCTGTTTTTGTAGCAGTTTGTCCAACGTAACCTGCCACCAATCCTTCTCGATCTACCTCCACAACGTGTCCGCGCTCAATAACACCAAGCGCTTTATAGATCTTAGCCATGATACGTGCTAATGTTGTTTTACCGGTACCGGGATTACCTGAGAAAACAGAGTGCAATGAAAATTTATTCACAACATCTTTTCCTGTTTCGTTATAAAAGCGAATTAATTTTACAAGCTCCTGGATATCTTGTTTTATTTTATCCATGCCTACAAGATCATTCAACTCTGCTAATGCTTCGTTTAATTGTTTATCGTTCACAATTAATTTTAATTTTTTCTTGTGCTCGGTAACAAATACCTGTTCAAGATCGGCCAATGTAATTGTAGAAAGATCTTCCTTGGTTAAATTCTCAAGATCGGTAGATTTCATTAAGCGTAAGCCCATATCTTGTTTTGCTTCTTCAACCACAGCATTTACAAAACGCGCGTTACCAAAATGTTCATCACGTTTACGGTAAGCTTCAATTAATTGCTCTTTCAGGAAATTATCCGCCTCAGCAGAGAAACTAATTTGTTTTTGACTTGCAGAATAAAGTGCAATAGCATGTAACTCTTCCGGTAAATAATCCTCAAAAT
Organism: Bacteroidota bacterium; assembly: GCA_032229505.1. Lineage (GTDB taxonomy): Bacteria > Bacteroidota > Bacteroidia > B-17B0 > Aurantibacillaceae > Aurantibacillus. The sequence goes on along the minus strand of JAVTWD010000086.1, from coordinate 569,268 downwards.
GGAAATACTCTGTAAAGCGGGATTTTAAACCCGGGTTACTTTCAATAAAACTTCTTATTTGCTTAGGGTAGCCGGCGCCAATAATAGCAATATCTCCGGGGCCATCACTCATTTCTTTTAAAAGCATTTCAATAACTTCTTTACCAAAATCTTTGCTGTCATCATCCGAACGTGCTAATGAATACGCTTCATCAATAAATAAAATCCCGCCGCGTGCGCTATCTATCATTTTTTTGGTTTTAGGTGCTGTTTGTCCAATATATTCACCAACTAACGCTGCACGATCAACTTCAACAACGTGCCCTTTTGTAAGCAAGCCCATTTTATTATAGATCTTGCCCAACATTTTTACAACTGTTGTTTTACCTGTGCCGGGGTTGCCGGTAAAAATACTGTGCAATGCAATTTTGCCCGAATCGTCAAAACCTTTTTCTTTACGAAGCTTATTAAAATTTAAGTAAGTAATGTTTTCGCGGATAGATTTTTTTACTCCATCTAAACCGATCAAGGCATCTAACTCAGCCAATAATTCTTCTAATGTTTTTTCAGAAGCGCCTTCGTTATTATTTGGTGTTTGGCTTGCGGTAGAATTACCAGCAGTTAATGTTTGCTCTATTGTTTTTAATAAAGGTGTTTCCCCTTCTTCTTCCACATTGGCACAATTAAATGTTGTAGCGCCAATTAATACATCGTTGAAAACAACTTCCACTAAATATTTATCATCTGTCCATATACCCGGCGTATCGCTACCCCAGGCCTTTTCAAAGGTATAAGTATAATCCTGTTTATTGGCATCAACATAACCGGTTTGTACCACCGATGCTTTTGGCTGACCAGAATCGTCGTGAAAATTAACGAACAATTCGTAATGGTAATCTAACGGAGTAATGTTTTTGAATTTAACTTCAGCCCATACATATTTTGTATCGCCTTTGCTAAATGTTTTTAAATATTTACGGTTACGCTCTTGCCAGCCATCGTGGTGACTGTTATACAATTTAATGTATTCAATTTCTAAATAAGGATTTGCGTGAATGGTAACTTCGCCCACATCGTTAATATGAAATAATTTTTCACCAATAAAAACATCATCAATATAGGCTTGCCACAGGTAACTGCCTTTTGTCCAGAAGCCACCTTTATTTTCAACTCCCCAACCATCGCGCAGGTAAAAAATATTTTCATCTTTTTTTACGTTGATGGTTAACTCGCGATTACAGATCTCTTTTTTACCAACATTTTCAACACACTTAAGATTTACTTTTGCGGTCCAGTCTTCTTCGTCAAATAACTTATTAAAAATGGCCAGTTCCACTCTTATATAATCAATTTCGGCTTTATCCATTGCCGTACGGTAACGCTTTTGGTTATTTACCATCCACTCATTGTTGCAAAATGTTTGCAGGCTCTTGAACTTAAATCTTTTCTCCATTATCAGAATTTTTTAATCTATTAAAAATAAAGAATCTTATTAAAAAAATGAAATTATTTGCACTTTTTTTGAGGTTTGGGGCTTAACATAGAAAGGCTTACTTTTGTGCCATGAACCTGGTTTTTGACATAGTTGAAATATTAAAGGTAACTACCGTTTTATTTGCAGTAATTGATATTATTGGCTCTATTCCTGTCATTATCAACCTAAAGCAAAAAGCCGGAAGCATTGATGCCTTTAAGGCTTCGTGGGTTTCTTTGGCTATAATGATCGTTTTTTTATTTATTGGCCAAAGTATTTTGGATATTATTGGTATTAAGGTGGAAGATTTTGCCATTGCCGGATCGTTCGTTTTATTTTTTATTGCACTGGAAATGATCTTAGGAATTAAAATTTACCGGGATGAAATGCCTGCCACTGCATCGGTTGTGCCTTTGGCTTTTCCTTTGATTGCAGGTACAGGTACATTAACCACCTTGCTTTCGGTAAGGGCAGAATATAATTTGCTCTCCATTATAATTGCTATTATTGTAAACGTAGTTATTGTTTATTTTGTTTTAAAGTATTTAAGTCTATTAGAAAAATTACTAGGCGTTGGCGGTATTGCTATTCTTAAAAAAGTATTTGGTATTGTTTTATTGGCACTTGCTATTAAGCTCTTTAGAAAATATACAGGATTGTAACTCAATATAAACTGTCATGTCGAGCGGAGTCGAGACACATTATGCTTCTCGACTCCTCTTAAAGTGACAAATACGAAGAAAATTAAAATATGTCACGAGCACTCAGCACTATATTATTATTAATGGCATCCAACACCTTTATGACCATTGCCTGGTACGGGCATTTGCGCTTTAAGGATATTAGTTTTTTAAAGAATGCCGGTTTGTTTACTACTATTTTAATTAGCTGGGGCATTGCCTTATTAGAATACAGTTTAATGGTACCTGCCAATAAATTAGGTAGCAGTATTACCGGTGGCCCCTTTAACATGTGGCAATTAAAATTAATTCAGGAAGTTGTTTCTATATCTGTTTTTGTAATTTTTACATTGATCTTTTTTAAAACAGAAACCCTGCGCTGGAACCATTTAATTGGTTTTGTTTTTTTATTGGCAGCAGTTTATTTTTTCTTTAAGAAGTAAAAAAGGCGGCGCGATATTACCTTTTGACGGCTTGTGAGAAATGTTTAAATTTGATAAACGCAATAAACATTCGGCAATATTGCAAAATGCGTATGCTTGCCGAAAGTTTTATACAGGTATAAAGAAGTTAGCTGCAATATTTTGGACAAGTACCGACTGACAATAGAAAGCTTTCCGTTGACGTGGAGAGAAAAATTTTCCGACAAGTATGCCGGATATTTTTTTATTCCACTTATTCCAGTGATTATAGCATTAATCCCAGTAATCATTTTAGCTTTAATAGTTGGGCTTTTCTACGAAAATATTATTGAAAGGTACTTCTATAAATTAATTGGCAAAAAACGTAGACCACCAAAGGAAAAAAACCTTCATCCAAATCTTCCTTCTTTTATTTCTATTAAGTCAATGTGGAGCATCGACAATATACAAGATAGAATGAAAAATGAATTTGGTTTACCTGAGGACGAAATTGAGGACATGCATCTTATTCAAATTGAATCATCAATTAATATCAAAGGACTTGGCAACTACTTCTTCGACCCAGAAATAATTCTATTTAATAATGATGTATTCCTTCAAAAAATTGACCTGCCGGACTACAATTGTAGTTTATGTTATATTGATATAAAGAAATTGACTTTTCGAGAATTTCCTAACTCGTACATGAAAGGACACATTAAACATTCTGAAGCTCCGGACACTTTGACAATGCAAGTACGTGGTTATTTGCAGAAACAAAAACTAACTGTAAAATGCAGCAGCTAATTGTGGTCTTACGACCATTTTTTGCGGGTTAGCACTCAAATGCGTAATTTGACAAAGCAAAACACTAAACAATAAATATTAAATAAAAAAAGTATAATTATGGGAGCCTGGGGACACAGAATATTTGACGATGACACAGCATATGATTATGTTGACGAAATTGACAACTCTGACAATCCGAAAGAAATTTTTAAAAAAGCATTCAAAACTGCAGTTGATTCTGAATATTTGGAATATGACGCTTGTCATGCAGTTACAGTTTCTGCTTCATATATTGACAGTATTCTAAACGGAACAAGACCAAGGGTTAATGCAGAAGATGAAAACTATTTCCAGTTCATTGAGAATAACAAAAACTTAGATGTTGTTGACTTAAAAACAGATGCTGTAAAAGCATTAGAGAAGGTTATTAGCGACAACTCTGAATTAAATGAATTGTGGACTGACAACGAGGAACTATATCCACAATGGAAAGGAAATATTGAAGATTTAATTATGCGACTGAAATAAACCTTCTGCCAACAAAGGTTAGCCAAAAGTGGGACTGAAAGGCGTCGATTGAACATTTTTGCGCATCAACGATAAAACACATAATTTGGACTTAGCAAAAAACTAACATCTGCTTGGAAAACGTAATTGGTAAATATAAAGTGGTAAATGCAAGATAAAAGCAAAAAAAACGAGACTTTAAAGAACGACGAGTTGAGCATAAAGGTTGTCTCAAACAACAATCCATACCTTTCTGCCGATATGCAGCAAAAGCTTTTGCAACCACGAAGGTTATCTTCTTATTTTATTGTATTTATTGATAGTGGCTCTATTACTTACAATATTGATCTGCAAGACACTACCGTTACCGAAGGCCATTTGCTTTTTGCAATGCCTAACCAGGTTTTTACACCTCCGCCTAAAAATGCAGATCTTAAATATTTTAAGGTATTATTTGATGAGAATACATTGGGATTGTTACCCCAACAATTTCCTTTTTTAGTTAATCCTTTAAATTCACCAATTATAAATTTTGACACTACCACAAGAGAAAGGGTAAAAAAAGTATTTGAAATCTTAAACCAGATACTACACATAGATGAACAACCAACCGACACGGAAATAATATTAGCTTACCTTAACTCACTGTTAACAGATTTAAATAGTGCTTATTTTAAAAATACAGAACCAACAAATATTCTAAACGGTAATCTGTCAAAATTTATTGAGTTTAAATTAATGGTTGAAACACATCTTACAGAGCAGCCTTCAGTAAATGCAATAGCAGAAAAACTGGCTTTAACCACAAACAGTTTGTACCGGATCGTAAAAGAATACTCAGGTATTTCGCCAAAAGATTTTTTTACCAACCGTTTAATGATCGAAGCACAACGAAAACTACAATATTCTTCCCTTTCTGTAAAAGAATTAGCTTACGAATTGGGCTTTAATGACCCGGATTACTTTTCAAGGTTTTTTAAAAAATGTACCGGCAAAAGCGTAAGCGAGTTTTTAGAAGCTCAGCAAGATTCGTGAAGAGAATAAATTGATTTGTCCATCCCGCCTGTTTTTTAGCGATTTACTTTTGCTTCATTAATTTAAACAAAAAAATAATGAAAACAGCATTAGTAACTGGAGCTAACAAAAGTATTGGCTTTGAAGTTGTACGCCAACTTGCTCAAAAAGGAATTTATGTTTACCTCGGCAGTCGCAATTTAGAAAACGGTATACAAGCCGTAAATAAATTATTGGCAGAAGGCTTAAAAAATATAGAAGCTATTCAGCTTGATATTACAGATGATGAATCTGTAAAAAATGCCCAGGCAGCAATAACCGGGAAAACAAAAACGCTGGACATTCTTATAAATAACGCAGGTGTATTTGGTGGCTATCCACAGGGCGCGCTTAATACAAGCATAGAGCAATTTAAAGCTACCTACGATGCCAATGTTTACGGCGTTGTAAGAGTTACACAGGCATTTATTGACCTCTTAAAAAAATCTTCTGAACCTCGTATTGTAAATGTAAGTTCAAGTCAAGGTTCACTTAGTTTACATAGCGATCCTTCCTACAAATATTATGACTACAAAGCAGCTGCTTATCTTTCTTCGAAATCGGCAATGAATATGTATACAGTTGTTTTGGCATATGAGCTAAAAGATAGTAAATTCAAAATAAATGCTGTGTGTCCCGGATTTACAAAAACAGATTTTAATGGGCATAGAGGAACAGGAACTTTAGAAGATGCAGGCAAACGCATTGTAAAATACGCTTTAATTGACAAAAACGGCCCAACCGGAAAATTTTTTAGTGAAGAGAATAATCCTGAAACGGGCGAAGTGCCCTGGTAATTTACTTTGATGTGGCCTCTCGCAAATATTCTAAAAAAGGATGCATGGCTTTAAAGCCTGCGATAATTTCTTTAGCAGAATTTTTATCTAAAATTTGTTTGTTTGTGAAAGCATGGCTTACAATAAAATGACGGTTACGCAAAAGATCAATTAAGGGATGGTTTTTATCATAACCTTTTGGCGCGGTTTTTAAAGCATCATCATCATCGAGCTTTTTGTAGTACTTTTTAAAAGAAGCAGAGTTTAAAATTTTTAATAAAGGTTTTGAATTATAATCTATCTCTTGCCTGATCGCATTTAAAGCATCGGGTTCCGGCATCCAAACTCCACCTGCAATAAAACTGCTATTAGGTTGCACATGGAAATAATATCCCGGCACAGGCGATTTTCTTCCGCCAGGATTTATGCTGGCACCCATGTTATTTTTATAGGGTGTTTTATCTTTACTAAAGCGTACGTCTTTATAAATTCTGAAAGTGCAATCTTTCGCTTTTGTATCGGGCGATATTTTTTTATCGAACCTGGCTATGCCATTAATTATTTCCTGAACAAAAATTTCAAAGTCTTCTTTTGCTTTTAAGTAATTTGGTTTGTTTTTTTCAAACCAATCGCGGTTGTTATTTGATTCTAACTTTTTTAAAAATGTAAAAACTGTTTCCATATTATTTTAATCAATTATGTTCTCTGAAATTTTTCTGAAGAATTTAAGATGGCTCAAAAATTCTGATGCAATAATTCTGATAATGGTATAAACCGGTAAAGCAATTACCATTCCAAAAATGCCGCCTAAAGTACCGGCCATTAAAGTCACAATAAATATTTCTAAAGGATGTGCTTTTACCGAGTTAGAGAAAATATAAGGCTGAATAATAAAACCATCTACTAAGTTTATGGTCAACAAAGTAAAAAAGATAGTATTAATGGTTGAGCCTATCAATTCATAATTACCTGCGCCAATACAAGCGCTTACACCCAATACAATGGCAACAACCATGGTAATAGCAGAACCAATGTAAGGAATAACATTTAGTATGCCTGCAAAAAAAGCAATCACTAATGCGTTCTTAATTCCAAAAATAGTTAAGAATAAAAATACCGAACCGCCAACAATGAACATATCTAAAAAAAGGCTTACAAAATATTTGCTCAACATTTTTTTTGAGATCTTTAAAACTTCGCGGGTCTCTTTTTCTACCCCAACCGGTGTAATGGTCAACAAACTATTTCTTACAATTTTTTCATCTTTCAATAAAAAGAAGGTAATAAATAAAGTACAGAGCATACCTCCAAAAATAGTTCCAAAATACTGGAAGGTATTATTTAACACCATGCTGATGTTTTTTGTATTTACATATTCAGAAACCTGGGCTGAAAGATTCTGTTTAAGATCTTCTTCGCTGCCAACTTTTAAAAGTAAATTTTTAATGCCCGGAAATTGTTCGAGGATATTATGAAAAACATCGTAAAAATTTAGCGCCGATAAAAAACGAATTTCGGTTGCCAATGGCGGAATGATCAAAAAGAACAAACCAAACAAAACAGAAACGATCAGTAAAATAGTTAGGAGGGCGGCAATACTATCGGGCATTTTTCTTTTACCGATCTTGATGCGCTCTAATCTATATGTTATGGGATAACCAACTAAAAATAAAACCAGCGAAATTGCCAGGTAAATAACGATCTTAAAAAATAATATAGCAAAGGCTATAATAGCCAAAAGACCAATAATGCGCCATATATTTATTTTTAAAGGCATGTAAACAAAGATAGTTTTAATTGGTTAACTTTGGAAGAGTGAAAAAAATATTCCTTAAAATAATAGTGATCTTTGTTGTTATTGTAAGCGCTTATTGTACATCAAAAAAACAATTCGTTTCAAAACCAACAAAAAGTGTAGTAAACCCCGATAGCGAATTGCTGGAAGTGAATGCAATTGCTTATCATGTTAACGATAGCGTAACTTTAACATTTTTAGAAATAAAAAACGAGAATTTAATTTACAGGCGTCCGGATACAACTAATGCTTTTTACGCAGACATAAGGGTAACATATAAATTATTGAATGAGCCTAACTCCCGCCGTATTATTGATAGCGGTTCTTACAGGTTAAACGACAGGGCCGGCGAAACGGTAGAGATCAAATCACTTGCCTCTAAATTTAGCTTAAAAGCAAAAAATAATGCCAATTATTATCTTGATATACAAGTGTATGACCTCAACAAAAAAACAAGATATAGCAAAGGACTTAACATTTATAAAAAGAACGGTTTTACAGAGCAGAATTTTTTGATCACTTTAAATGATGCCATTTCTTTTAAAACACATTTTTTAAGAGATGAAAAAGTAGTAGTAAAATTTTCAAACCCGGCTATTACCAATATTACTGTAAATTGTTTTTTAAAAGAGTTTGGCCCTGCCCTGCCGCCTTTTTCCAATAAGGTTCCTGATGAATTTAAATACAAGCCTGACAGTGTTTTTAAAATGGAACTTTCTACCAACCAGTTTCAAATTATTATGCCGCGCCAGGGTTTTTTATACATAACACCGAATGATAATACTGCTGATGGTGTTACGTTGTACACCTACGATAAAACTTTTCCCGGAGTTAGCAATAGTGAGGAAATGATCAATTGCACGCGTTACTTAATGAGCAAAGATGAATTTGATGCCTGTAAAAATGCCGAAGATAAAAAAGCAGCCATTGATAATTTTTGGATAAACATTGCCGGAAGTAAAGAACGCGCAAAAGAATTATTAAAACGTTATTACGGCCGCGTTAAAGAAGCAAACAAATATTATACAAGTTACGCGCAGGGCTGGAAAACCGATAGAGGCATGATCTTTATTGTATTTGGTCATCCCACCAATATTTATAAAAACTCAAAAGGCGAAACCTGGGTGTATGGTGTTGAAACTAATCCTAATGCTTTACGTTTTGTATTTGATAAAACACAAAATCCCTTTAGCGATAACGATTATATTTTAGAACGCTCGCAATTTTTTAAAGATCCGTACTATACAGCCGTTGATTATTGGCGCGAGGGCAGGGTTTATTCAAATAACGGTCGGTAAATTTTAAGCCACGAATTTCACTAATTAACACTAATAGTGTTTTTGTTACTATTTGTTTAGTGAATAATTTTCAAGCGATAATCGCTTGAAAAATAATTACACGGATTTGGCTGTTAACTATAATACTTAAAGAATATTTTGTGAAATTGGGGTAATTAGTGGCTTTTTTTTAATCTAATAAGCCACCGTTCTTAATTGCCTCATAACCTTCATCTATTGGCAAATTGGGTTGTTTTGAAGCAGCAACCGCTAATTGATCGCAACGGTTATTTTCTACGTTATTGGCATGGCCCTTTACCCATATAAATTCGTGCTTTTTTGCATCGTAGATCCTTAAAAAGCGTTGCCACAGGTCAACATTGGCCTTATTTTTAAAATTGGTTCTTCGCCAGCCTAAGACCCATTTCAGGTTAATGGCATCTACTACATATTTACTGTCGGAATACACTTTTACACCTAGATCATTACTGGTAACACTCTCTAAACCTACAATTACGGCCAATAACTCCATACGGTTATTGGTAGTACGCTTAAAGCCCCCACTTATCTCCTTACGGTGCTGTTTAAATTTTAAAACCACTCCAAAGCCACCCGGACCGGGATTTCCACTAGCCGCACCATCGGTATATAATTCTATAAAAGTTTCCAAAACAGCCTTTAAGTTACTCTTTTTGAGGGCAATATTAAGTTTAAATTATTAAATAATATAGCCTTATAATTTATTGGTAAAATGCAAATTAGTAGGTATATTCGTATCTCTTAAAATCCAAATTATGTCAGTATTAGTAAATAAAAATTCGAAAGTTATCGTACAAGGTTTTACCGGCGGCGAAGGAACTTTTCATGCAGGCCAAATGATAGAATACGGAACCAATGTGGTTGGTGGTGTAACACCGGGTAAAGGTGGTACAAAACACTTAGATCGCCCTGTTTTTAATACTGTTGCCGAAGCAGTGCAAAAAGTTGGTGCCGATGTGTCGATCATTTTTGTACCGGCTGCTTTTGCTGCCGATGCTATTATGGAATCTGCCGATGCAGGCATTAAGGTAATTGTATGTATTACCGAAGGTATTCCTGTTAAGGATATGATCCAGGTAAAAGAATATATTAAAGGCAAAGCCTGCCGTTTAATTGGCCCTAATTGCCCTGGCGTTATTACTGCCGGTGAAGCAAAAGTGGGTATTATGCCGGGTTTTGTTTTCAAAAAAGGTAAAATTGGTATCGTTTCAAAAAGTGGTACCTTAACTTACGAAGCTGCTGATCAAATTGCAAAAGCTGGTTTAGGTGTTACTACTGCTATTGGTATTGGTGGCGATCCTATTATCGGAACTCCAACTAAAGATGCAGTTGAATTATTAATGAACGATCCTGAAACCGAAGCTATTGTTATGATAGGCGAGATTGGTGGAAATTATGAAGCAGAAGCTGCACGCTGGATAAAAGCAAACGGTAATAAAAAACCGGTTGTTGGTTTTATTGCTGGGCAAACTGCTCCAAAAGGCCGCACAATGGGTCATGCCGGTGCAATTGTTGGTGGCGCTGAAGATACTGCTCAGGCAAAAATGAAAATATTACGCGAGTGCGGCATTTTTGTTTGCGAAAGCCCTGCAGAAATTGGTAAAACAATGGCTGCTGTTTTAAAAGGCGAAAAAGTTACAGCTTAATTTAATTTATTATAAAAGATAAAACCGTTCCGGAAAAATCGGAACGGTTTTTTTATTTGGATATGGTTTCGTCCCTAAGGGACTTTAAATATCATCTCATTATTTTTTTCTACCATATTTTGTCGCTACGGGACAACTAAAAACCAAACTCACTTTGATCCCGTTAGGGATTAAATGTGGTAAAAGAAAGCACTGTAAGTTAAACAAGTCCCGTAGGGATTAATTTGATTGTTTTATCAAAATTAAGTTAATTTACTGCAATATACATAAATTCAATGTTTATAAGTACTTAAAGGCATATTTAGTTAATTTGAGTAAAGCTAAATAAATTTGGATTAATCAATAAATGTATGTAAATTCGTATGTATAAATCCATACGTTCATGATAACAGAGGCTAAATTTTACCTTGAAAAGCGCAAAAGCAAAGAAACAGGAAAGGTAATTGATACTAATGTACCTATTTTCCTGTTTTATAGTTTTGAAGGCAAGCGAATACAATATTTTACGGGCTATCGGGTAGATGTGGCATTGTGGGATGAAAAGCAGATGAAAGTAAAACGAGGTTATGAAGAAGCTTCTGATGTCAATAGAGAATTAGGTAAACTAAAAACCAAAGTAGAAGAGATTCACGATAAAGCAAAAGTGTTAGGTGAAGAATTAAGTTTAGAAGACTTTAGAGAGCGTATAAAAGGCGTAAAGCCAAATAAGAATAAAAAAAATTATGCCGAGTGCCTGCAAGAATATTTGAAGAATTCGGAACTCACAAAAGTAGGCCGTACAATAAGTACAATTAAATCCAGTTATAATGCCATACAGGAATTTGCTGACGAAAAAAAAATAAGATTAGAATTTAAGAATATTACCCAAGAATTTTATAACTCCTTTCTTACCTATTGTTTTAATGAAAAGAATTATAAAAACGGTTACACAGGCAAATTAATTAAAGATTTAAAGTCATTCTTAAATTGGGCAACTGAGGCGGGCTATAATAACAACTTAGATTTTAAGAAAAAGAGTTTTAAGAAACTAACTGAGGAACCAGAAATAATATATTTAACTTATGAGGAACTTATCAAACTATATAACCATAAGTTTAAAAACCAACCGCATTGGGAACAAGTAAGAGATATTTTTTGCTTTGGCTGTTTTACGGGAATGCGATTTTCAGACATTATGAATTTAGCACCCGAACATATCCAAAAGGAGTTCATTAATTACAGGGTTGTAAAAACCACACAAAATAACACTATCCCTTTAAATCCATATTCAAAAAAATTGCTTGAAAAATACACCGGCAAATTTTTAAATAAATGTTTCCCGTTAATTTCAGAAAGCGATACAAATGATTATTTAAAAGAACTGTTTGAAGATATAGGCCTGAAAAGAAAAGTACAGAAGGTCAATTTTCAGGGCGCGAAACGTATTGCTATAACCTTACCTCTTAATGAGGCTATTACTTTTCATATCAGTAAAAAAACCTTTATGACCAACTTTCTTGCCAAAGGAGGCAGTCTTATAACTGCAATGGCTATAACAGGCAATAAGGACTTTAAGACGGCTAAAAGGTACTTCAAAGTTGTAGATAGTCTTAAATCTGATGAGATGGCAAAAGTCTTTGGTAGTGTATCTCAAAGAAAAAAAGGCGCAAATGGCTAATTTTTTGATGTTTTGTTAGTGCTACAAAAGTGCTATGAATGTGCTTTTTGTTTTAAGTATTGCTACAAAGTTGCTTTGTTATTGCTAAATTATTGCTACAAAAGCGCCAAACTTGCTACAAAGTCGCAACGTGATTGCTACAAAATTGCTTTTGCCGTTTGTTCTTGAAATGGCGAAGGTCGGTGGATAGATTAATGCTTATCTCTAGTACTATCTAATGTAACATAAAATATTGTGCCTTGATTGGGCATACTAGTGAGTCTGATTTGTCCATTCAATTTATCTACTGACTTTTTAACTAAATATAATCCCAAACCTGAACCTGTTGAAGCGTCCGTGCCTCTAAAATACATATCGAATATTTTGTCCTGAACGGATGTATCAATCCCGATGCCATTATCTTCAACCCGCATTTGGATCTTACTTCCGGTCTGTAAAACATCAATATTAAGCATTGAATTATCGACCTTTAAATTTTGATATTTTATAGCGTTTTCTATTAAGTTTTGAAAAATGGTCTCAATAATAAATCGATTGGAGGTAAAATCATTTGGCACCGAAACATTTATGCTAATGTTTAGCCAACTATAACCAGGGTAATGCTCAAACATTTTTAAAACGCCCGAAATTAAATCTTCAAAATTTATTATATCATCAAATATATGGATGTCTTTTATCTTCATGCCTTTTACAAGTTCCGCCAATGTAGCATCTAATTTTTTAGCAGCCGTATCTAACATCTCAAGATAGTTTAATGCCGTATCGTCCTTTATTTCCATTCTGCCAACGCCAATTAAACCCAATATGGATGCTAACGGCCCTCGCAAATCGTGTGAAGCTTTATAAACATAGATCTCCAATTCAGTATTTGCACTTTTTAAATTTTCCTTTGTTTTTCTTATTTGACTTATATCTGTGTGAACTTTTATGGAACCGATTATTTTTCCCTTTCGGTCGGTGAAAGAAGAATCGCTCACTATCATCCATAGTTTATTTCCACTTTTAGTTTGTATTTCAATCTGATTATTGCCCGCATTTTTTAGTTTAGCTTCTTCTTCCGTTGAAATTAATTCTTTCCTATTGAAAAAAAGTTTGTTTGCAATTACACCATCAATTTCAGAGAACGCATAACCTGTTGTTTCACAAAAAGCCCTGTTAGCATACATGATCTCGTCTTTATTGTTAACGATCAGAATTCCTTCATTAAGCGTTTCAATTATTTTATCCCATTGATGTTTTGGCGAATAACTAAATAGTTTATATTTCCTTATAACTATAATAGAAGTGAGAGAAAAAGTAGTTACAAGAGAGTTAGTTATTGGAATACTATCTATTTTAAGAACCAAAGGAAATACAATTTCTGTTACAATACCCCCAATAACAGGAAAACTAAAACCACAGGTCATCCATAATAATTTTTTTCGCTCTGATGAATTTTTTGAAATAACGTAACAATACAAAAGCAATAAAAGCATAGATAATGCTCCAAAACTTATCCAGAGAGAATTTAGTAAGGTTAGAGTAGTTGGTTGTGGGTTAGTAATCCAATACCAATTACCAGATTGCTTAATAGTAAAGCTATCAAGTCGGAAATCTAAAGCGATAAAAAAAATTATCATAGGCAAAACAAAAAACACGAAAATCACTTTGTTTGATATTTTTCTGTAAAAACCGGTAAAACGGAAAACGAAGAGGTTACCAAAAAAGATCACAAATAATACAGATATTTCAGCGAGCCTGTGCCATTGAGAAGCGGCTTCCCCACTTATACTCACTCTCATAAGTCCTTCTACCATCTGCCAAATAGCAAGCGATAATACAAAGCTTGAAAAGAAAATGTTAACTCTTGTTTTTGGAGAATTAAGAACCGTGTAAATTAAGATAATAAGATTAATAATTGCCGGAATAAACGAAAGAGTAATGATGTTTAACCTGCTAAAGTCAAAAAAGAAAAGGTCATTGTACATAAATTCTGGTATAGGTAGAGCTTGTTACTGATAGCCTTTTAGCCATTCAATTGCTTCCTCATAATTAATAAAAAATTTTGTGGGAATCAAATTTGAATTAAACTTTATAAAAAAATTTGCCGTTGATTTCCTTAATCCGTTACTCATTAATATAGCTCTGGCAACAGTATTTGCTTGTGTTTGCTTTTTATCGATAAATACTTTTGCCTTTTTGTCGATCTTAAAAACTTTGCGAATGTCTATCAACCTTACACAAGGCTTATTTTTGGTAATATGCTTAATCACTAAATGATTATCAATAGCATCTTCTAAATCAACCACAACCCTTACGTTCATTACTAGATGTAATATCCCATTCTCATCCAAATGGATTTGGGCGGTGCGTGTTTGGGTTTTGTTCACATATTAAAGTTATATAAATTCAAAATATCTGGTATGTTGAATCCTATAACTGGCATCATTAACATATTAAGTGGTCAATCTAAATAAATTTTAGGGCGCAAAGATTTACCACTTATATAACTCTTTTATAAAACCAACGCTAAAACCCAACCTGTGAAAATATTTTACGTATTAATCTGTAATACTTTTTACTTTTCATCGTTATAAAAAAAAGAAGGCTTATGGTTGTAACTCTAAAGAACCAATAATGGACTGAAAGTCCGTTAAACAAACCCTATAATAAATTTTAAACTGAGATCAATAAATTGTTTTTGAAACAAACAATTACGGGATAACTATATCCAATATTTAAGACAGTAAAATTATAAAAAGATCATAAAAAGAAAGGAGAAAAAACCAGGCAACTAACTGTGATAATAGAAATGGCAAAACAGTTAAGCAACCAAAAAAAAGAAAAGTCTAATATTAAGCCCGGTGAACCAAAAGATAAAAAATGCCGGACAGAGAAAAGAAAAATGAGTTCAGATCAAAAACCGTTATACACTCTAACAATTGAGGAGTTCATAACTTTGACCAAAAAGCTGATCGAAGATGTAATAAATGGAAACAACCTGGGAAACGATCCTTCTAAAAAAGAAGCTGCACCAAATGAAGAAGTGTTTAGCATTTTAGAATTATCAAAATTCCTTCGTTGTTCAAAGGTGAGCATACATAATTACAAGAAAAAAGGTATGCCTTTTTATAAAATAGGCCGCAAGCTTTTATTTAAAAAAGCGGAGATCTTAAATTTTATGAAAACCTTAAAACATAAAAGAGTTATTACTGCTTAAAAAGTTCTTTCAGTCACACCGTTAGTAATGAAAGGGCAAACAAAACTAAAAAAAGTTTGCCCTCATTACATAAAATAAACTCAAATAACCATTAAAAATGAAACTATGGAAGAGGACGAGAATAAAACCAAAAGTGATGACAACACTCAAAAAACCAACGATAAACAAAAAAACGAAAACCAACGCAGTCCATTGGAAGGCTTAAACCTTGACGGCCTAAATATCCCGGACTGGTTAAAACACATACTAACCGGTGCGGGCTCACTTGGAGCAAACTATTTTTTATTTATAAAACCTTTGCAGGATAAAATGGATACGATGCAAAAAGAGATCACCAGCCAAAAAGACAAAATCAAAGACCTTGAAAACGAACATGACCGCTTCATCTTACAATTAAACAATGAGGCCAAAGAAAAACGTAAACAAAGCGAGGACGATCTTTTTACTACCAAGCGTAACAATACAGGCCAGGGGAAATCCCCGAACTATTCAAGAAGTGTTCATTTATAAGTCGTCAAAAAAACATCAATTGACGGATTTAAAATTAAGCGCCATGAAAGAAGAAAAAGAAATAACAGAAGTAACGATTGAAATTCCAGGAGATATGTCTATTGATGTATTAGCGGTAATCGTTAAGGAAAAATTAAAACACGAAATTATCCGGGTGATCGAAAACAGGAGCCTTATAGTAGTAGTCATCAGTTACGATAAAAATTTAAGCCGTCACCAAAACATCTTATCTGATATACGGAATATGATAGAGGATTATGATAATTTCCGATCCGGGGAATTAGAAGGTGTTGACTGGAGAGGCAGACCATTATGACAAGAATATGCCCATACTGTAAAGATTCATTCATTCCTAAGCGCATTGATGCTATTTATTGCTGCCCATCACACAAGCAAATGGCTTATAAGGAACGAAAAATGAATTTATCCGTAAATTTAAGGTCTTTAGATAGATTAGAATTACGTGAAAATGATGCTGATCCGTCAATAAATTCATTAAGTAAAAACGAAAAGGCGTCAACGAAATTAATTTATCCGTCAATTGATGGATCACAAATAAATCACAACCCGTCAATAAATGTTGATGTAAAAAATTATCCGTCAACTAAAATGATTTACCCGTCAACTATCGGATTGCAGCAACACAAAAAGCCGTTAATAAATGTAGAAGATCCAACCGATTATCCGTCAACCGAAGAATCGCAAGAAGATCAAAAGCCGTCAATAAATGTAGTGGATGTAACAAATAATGAGTCAATCGATGCTTTAGAGGTAAACAAAAATGAGCAAAAAGACCCGGAAACGGAATATATTTACTATAAAAGTTCTTTTGTTGACGCATTAATAGAATTGACGAATGATCGGGACAACCTTTCAAAATTAGCAACATTGTTTTGGGACGATGCCTCCGGAACTTATATGTGGGTAAGTACCCGTTTTAAATGTTTGGTAGAATGCTTATTGACGTTTTCTGAAATGAAAACCATTGAATTAGATGAACTCAAAGACATCTGTAACGCTTTTACCCTGCTTATCCGCTCTAATTATTTTAAGAGCTTGCCGCAAGCCTATCCCTATACAAATGAAATTTTAGAATTAAGGGAATCCCTAAAAAAGATATGCGAAAGTGCCTATGAAAATGAGTTTTTCAAATTCAGGTTACTGCCGCAAACTAAAAAGAATTTAATTGCCACAAGGTGGGAGCTGCATTATTATGCGCCAAAAATAAATTTTAGCGAATTAAACTTTAAAGAATAAACCCTGAAATGAATTAAATAATAAGACAATCGGGCTATAAAAATAGTAGAATTTAACAGGAGTGACTCAACATAGATACGAAATGAAAAACGAACCTTTATGTACTTTTATAGTATACAGAAGTATAAAGATTATAAGCAAATGGTTAGCCTTCAAATAAGTTAGCGAGACAATGGTGCGGAGGTAGTACACGGTTAAGACACTCCCGTCCGAACCAGTAAACAGGTAAGCAAAATTAGGACAAGGCGAGATCACCTATAGGAAAGCAAATTTATTCGCTTTGGTTTGAAATCATTTGCTATTAAGAGAAGGTAAGGTTTTGCAAAACCTTGCCTTTTTTTAATTATGAAGATAATATAACGAACCCTACAACTTGCTTAAAAAATCGCATTATTACGAATAGATTTTTAACATTTCAATATAGGTAAAATTACCTATTGTTTATTTTGTAGAGAATTGCTAATCTTAAACCATATAAAATCCATTATGAAAAGAACAGTTGTAAAAATCGGAAAAACAGGTAAAAGAATAACAGCCATTCTTGGATTTTTCATTGCAATCTTCTCCATATGGGGCATCTATCAAAAATTTGTAACTAAAGATATTAGTGGTCAATGGCATCTTGAATTTAAAGTTGAAAAAAGTTCTTATAAAGCTTACATCGGTGAGACACACACGCAAAAAATTTATTTTACCCAAAACGAAAATAATATCATTGGAAAAGGAGAAAAGTGGCAGTACAATGGTGAGGATTTACCTTTTGATCAACACCGAAAAGTAGAATATAATGGTACAATTAGTGGTAGTTTATTAAAAGCACTATTTGTATTACATGGCTTAAAAAGGGAAACCGATGGCGAAATAGTAGCAACAATCGATGGAGATACGATGGAGGGCACCTTTTCGGGAACAGCTGCTGATACTAAAGGGACTGTTAGAGGACGATTTATTAGAAATTAATCTGTTATTCTTAGAATGAAAATTTATTAAGGTATTCTGCCCGTAACAATGAGCTGTTTTCAAAACGAAACCCGAGCAGATTTTGCCCGGGTTTTATTTACGAACTAACAGTTAGGTGAATGAAAAGCACCCTATTATTAATAACAATACCAAAAACGTTTTGTTTAATAGTTTAGGTTAATCGGGTAATTCTCTAAACTCGAAGGTGCGGTTTGTTAATTTTTGAAAATCTTCACCTAAGGTAAGCATGTCATCATCATCTATTTGATATTCCCAAACTATTTTTAGGTTGCTTTTTGAATCTTTATTGATCAAATTCATAAAATTTAAAATTGCTTTTGTACTGGAGGTATTAATATAGGTTAAGGAAACGTTAAGAGAAATAAGAGAAGGGTTTTGAACTAAAAATACTTCCAGCCACTCTGTTAAATCCGAATAAAATTTTCTAGGATCCTCCATGTATGAGTTTCCAATAATTTTAAAAGTACCATTAATGTTAAAGTCAATCTCAGGCGTTTTGGTGGTGGCCGGTTTATAATAATTTTCCATCATACTTTTCCAATGTTTAATTTACTTTCAAATTTAAATATTAGTACAACGAGACGCAAGTTAAGTTATAACAAACAAGAACACCAAAAGTTTAAGCCATACAAATGTGTGAAGGTTATCTTATTGAGGTCAAAATCTTAACTTGTAATTTCTTATTTCAACAATTATATGATTTAATGTTGGATGAAGAAAGTTAGAGGGTTATATTTGCATTAAGAAATTGGAGTAATTTTTTTACATAATACTTTGTTTAAGGGATTTATTACAGACACTGGCGGCCTCAATTAAGGAGCATCGTTGGATATTATCTTTCTATAAGGGAAATATCATCGTAAAACTAGATAATAAATTTGAGGCGAAGTATTACTTTTCATTCGTAGGTGTCATTAGAATGACAATTCGCTCATATTGAACTATTAATCATCATGCAATGTGAAAACTGAGTCCTACCTGAAAAACTATTTATTCCTTAATTCCTTCCTATACTTTTTTCTAAATAATTTAAATTTACTTCTCGGCGACTTATTATCTAAGTCGTTTATTTTTTCATAATCCTCCATCAGATCTTCCGGAATGCCTCCTATATAGTCAATCGAATATATAGAGAAGCCATTAAACGGCACCTTATTTATATTACCACGCATTTTTACCCTGCTTTTAATCTCCGGCGTTTCAAAATATGTCATAAAATTTTTCCGCCTTTGGTTTATTAGCTGGGTAAATTTTAAATTTACATTATCACTACCAATCAATTTTGTACATTTATCCTGAACAGTAAATAATCCCTTTCCGCCTCTATTATTAAGGTAATTTATAAATGTAGAATCCTTAACAGATATTCTATCAATTGCAATCGTATCTCTAACATCTAGCTCACTGCTTTTTATATTATGTATGTGCATATAATATTTTTTTTTCGCTTCAAAAAATAATATATATTCTTTTTCTTTTTCTGTATACCAATTTGAGTGAACATTAATTGAGATCTCGGGATTTTCTTTTAAATTTTCCGCTATTTTTTCAAGAAACTTACGCTGAGATTTTTGCAACTCGCTACTACGCATATCCCATCGTATTGATAACGATTTCTCTATATTATTCTCTATATTTTTTACTTCGTATCTGTAGGGTGTCGTGGCAGGTTTAACAAATATATTTTTTAAAACATCAGTTATAACATCATGCAAACGAAATTTTGGATCCTTTAAATTTCCACTGATCGGAATTTCATAATCTATAACATTACCTCTTTCTCTCACAAAAAACATTATTAATTTAAGTGGTATCCACTTTACACCATTTCGTTTTTGTCTTTTGTTAACCCTTGGATCTATCACCAGTAAATGATTAGAACTATTTATCATGCCATTTGTTACCTTCCAGTTAACTATTACTTCGATAGTCCCCCTATCCAGAGGAAAAGACGTGTATGAAATAAGATATGGATTAAACATAGCAACAGGCACTTTTTGAATATGCAATTTCAAATTAAAGTCTGAACTATCCCGTGGATTAATATTTAAATTAAGAGATACATCGCCATATGGTTTTAAATGTGTTCTTAGCTTAAGGTCTACCCAGTTGTTAGTGGTACGGTCAATAGAATCAGCTGTTATTGTAAGTGGCGTAACAGCTACTGCAAATTTTTCAGTTAGAGCATAATCATTATATCGTAGATCCGCGTTGTAAATTCCTAATCTCTGAATTTTATAATTACTTCTAAAAAAATTCTTAGCAAGGAGCTTAACATAATCTGCTATCTGGAAAAGTATATTCACCTCTTGATGGGCACCCTTTGCTTCTTTTGTTTTTTGCCCACCTTTACCAAACATGTTTTGTAAATTATCTAAATAATCATATTTCTCATATTTAAAATACGGATGAACAAGGGAAACGGAATCAAACATATATTTTTTATTTGCAGGACTTAATTGTTTAATAGCTAAAGTGAATTTCTTAAACGATGCGAAATCCTCCGATTTACTTTTACCAAAATGAAAATCATTAACTGCCAATAAGCCAGTTGCATTTAGCTGTTGAGAATTTTTAAAATTTCCACTGGCTTTTATATTAGCATCAAGATTAGCACGAAGCTTGCCATAATTAGCTATATCTTTTAAATATTGTTCCAATACTGAAAGATCAAATTTGTTAATAATTGTTTCCAATTTATAATCAGAAGATAGGGTATTAACTGTTATTCTTCCTTTTAAATCTCCAGTTCCAATACCAGACGCTAATGCAAATTTAACTGCTATAGTATCTACATTCCACTTTTTACCGCTGCTTTCAATATTTACATTCTTGATAAAATAATTTACCGGTACTGTTTGCTCATGATAAGCAAATATACCATCGGTGATTTTTACGTTTAAAAAATTAAAATGTACTGGTTCTTTATTAGGCTTTTTAGGTAGCGAATCTTTTGACGCAAATTTTTCGATAATATCATTAAAATTAAATTCTTTTTTATTCTGAATAATGTTAATAATCGGTTGCTCCATCGTAAAATCACTCACTTCATAAGTTTTTGAAAGCAATTTATGCATTTCTAAATTTACTGTAATGCTTTTGGTATAGAGGAATAGCTTATCGCTTTTAAATTCATACACTTTAAGATCATTTAAATAAATATATCCTGTAAAGGGATTAATATACAACCAATCTATTGTTATTTCACGCCCAGTATACTTTACATCGTATTTTTCAATTAAATACTTTGTAATTGGAGAAATAAATCCAATTATTAATACAATCAGAATAAAAATAATAATCGTAATTCTAAAAATAATTCGTTTAAACCTGGTATTCAAAATTTTCATATGCTTTCATATAACGCGAGAATTTATAATCTCAAGACCAATGTAATCTATTTCTTTTTAAAACGTTCTGCGTTGTGCCGTGAAAGTAATAAAATATAATTCTACCCGAAATAAATTACGTGAAATTTTAATCTCAACAATTAAATTATTAATTCTTATAAGTTTTAAATTGAAACTCGTTTTTTGTCAGTTGTTGCAAATTTTCTCCTAATTCAAGTAGGTCAGAATCTTCAAATTCGTAAAACCAAATAACTTTTACTTTTGTAGCACCAGAATTACTTAACAATGTTATTAAATTAAGTATTTGTTTTGAACTTGAACTATTTACATATCCCAAGGAAATCTCAAGCAGAATTTTCTTATTATTTGCTTTCAAAAATTCGGTTAGCCACAAAAATAAAGGATCATAAAAAGCGTTGGGATTCTCCATGTAAGTGCTTCCTGAAATAGCAAATTTTCCATCTGTTTTGAAATATATTTCAGGAGTTTTTTTAGTGGTCGCTTTATAATAGTTTTTCATTTGTGTTTATTTTTTAATAAATTTTCTAAAATATACTGTTTAAGGTAAATCAAATCTTCCCAATGTCCTGGAAAAAGGCATTACAGCAACATACCCGAACTATATCTACGATTTACGATGTTTTTTAGATTTTTTCTTTTCTTTTTTATCTTTTCCACCAAATACTTTCTGTAACAAAGTTTTCTTTTCTGGCGCGGCTTCTACTTTTCCAATATCAATTTCGTTATCAATAGAAGGTTTTAATGCGAAAACGAAAGCATTACGCAATACATAGCTAATTGCCGTCCATAAGCCGGTATTTGGATCATCAAATCTTCCTTTAACAGGCAACTTGGTAGCTAACTTATCGGTTTTGTTATTTTCAAGTAAATTATCTACCCCCTGTACAATAGTCTGCCAAGTCCTCTGGCCTAAATTTCCTTCCTTAAGTACTTTCATATCTTTAATCATGGGTTTAACGTAACCATTAAATGCGCCATCTTTCGCTGCAAATTCAGTATATAAACCAAACGTGCCTTTTTCCACTTTAAATTTGGCATATTCTTTAAAAAAGGGATTGAGATTAATCATATTGATGTTGTCAACGCCAGCATTAAGATCAAAGGTTGGTTGCTTTTCAAGGGCATTAAGCTTTACGTTCATGTGTAGCTTACCGCCATATATATCTCCAGTAGCTTTTATAGTTGACGGTAACACTTTATTACTATCATTAACATTGGAAAGATTATCTGCTTGAACCTGCAAGTTTTTTAAAGGCACGTCGATTATTGGATTTGCATAAGGATCACGAAAATGTATTTGCCCGTTATTAATTTTAAAATGATTGATAGTTAAAGGCATTAATTTTTTAAGTACCTCTTTAAAATCTGTAGTGTCTTGTTTAACATCTTCACCTTCATGTTTACCTTTAACGAAATTCAATATTGGTTGCTCGACAGTGATTTCTCCTACAACTCTTCCTTTAAATATTGCTCTCCACTCCACAGAAAGATCTATTTGTGGTGTAGTGAAAAATGGTATTGTATCTTGTTTCTTTGTTACAGTATCAACTTTTACAAGTTTTAAGTCATTTATTTGATAAGCTCCTCTAATTAAAGCTATATCAATGTCCTCAACATGTCCATAATATCCTTTAATGCCTGCCAAAGTTTTGTTTACGTATTTTAAAACCACAAATGGTAATATTAAACGAATGGTAATTAATAACAATACAATTGTGATTAACACAATTTTCCATCTCTTCCTTTTAGGCTTTACAGTTTCCATATAATTTTAGTGTGTTTTTTAACAACGTTAATTTGTTTGTAAGAATAAGTTAAGTCCTGATGATATTATTCAGTTTCAGTTTTATAATAGATCTTTTTAAGTAACATATTTACTATCGGAAAAGTTATAAGCTTTTCTTTAAAAATTATTATTATAGCTGCCACTAAACCATAAAACATCGCAATACATAAAAAGCCTAAAGAGTAGTTATCGAATAAATAACCTAAACCAAGAGCTGCGGAGAGGCTTAAAAATAAAAGGAAAAAATAACCCAGCACTGTAGTTGATACTCCAACAATAGCCCCTGTGGCAATAGCCCCGGTTTTTTCAATCGCTTTTAGCTTAACTAAGTCAAGCTTTGTATCTATATAATCGTGAAGGTCTTTTTTAAGATTTTCCTGTGTTAGTGATTTTTGGTCCTCGGTATTCATGGCATCTAATTTTAATTACATATATGAAAATAATATGCCTGTTGCATATAAAATATAACTATTATGAAAAATAAACTGAAAGAATTTGTAAGCGTTTTTAAGAAAACAATTAAGGGTTGGAACGCTGACGACCCATTTAGACAGAGTGCAGTAATTGCTTATTATGCCATATTTTCTCTGCCCGCATTACTTGTATTAATTATAAATGTTACCGGATATTTTTTCGAAAGAGAAGCAATAAGCGGTGAAATTTCAAACCAGATTTCAGGCGTAATGGGTAAAGACACAGCAGAATTGGTTTCTGACATGGTTGAAAAAGCTGGGGAAAAGAAATCGGGAATAATTTCCACAATAGTTGCAATTGTCACAATCCTTTTTGGTGCAACGGGTGTTTTCATACAGTTAAAAAAGACGCTTAACCAAATATGGGATGTAAAAGAAAAACCAAATTTAGGCTTTATGAAACAGCTTAAAACACGTTTCTTTTCATTTGGCTTAATTCTTTCGATTGGTTTTTTGTTACTGGTATCCCTTATAGTTAGCACGGGCCTGAGTGCATTTAGCGAAAAAATTGAAGGCGTTTTCCCTGATGCTATTGCTTTTCTTTTTTATGTATTGGAGTTTATTGTTTCATTAAGTGTTATCACAGTTTTATTTGCATTAATGTTTAAATTATTACCCGATGTTAAAATGTCATGGCGTAATGTATGGACTGGAGCTGTGCTAACTGGAGCACTTTTTATGATAGGTAAATACGCGTTAAGCTTATATTTCGGAAAAGCTGAGCCGGGATCAGCGTATGGAACGGCAGGTTCGCTTATACTTATTTTGCTTTGGGTTTCTTACTCTTCAATGATAGTTTTTTTCGGTGCGGAGTTTACAAAACAACATGCAGTTCAAAAAGGCAATGATATTGAGCCTAATAAGGATGCTATAAAAATAGATGAAAGTACTAATGGCAGCATTGAGGAAAAAGAACATAAACAAGCAGAAATAGAAGAAAAAGGCCAAAACAAAAAGTCCAGTTCTGATGAAAATGAAACGAACCGGAAAAATGTCGATCACAGGAACACTTTATTAAACTATAAAACATTAAATAACATGAATAACGATAAAAGTTACTTAAAGGAAATTGAGACAAAAACAGAAACAAAAAAAACAATTTTCATTAAAGAAGAAATAAAAAACATGCAAGACCTTAAAGATACTATTTTTAGAAAAGAGGTTGAGCTTGCAGGCCATAAGAAAGATATAAAGGATGATCTTAAACCTTGGCACCTTATCAAAAGCCTTTTCAACAAAAAAAACAAGGCTTCGTTTGCAGGAAAATGGAATTTAAATAGCTACATGTACAATGTGGCAAATGAAAATATTCAAATTCCCGGTCAACAAAAAAGCTTATTTGATAAAGTGAAATCATTGTTTGGATTAGATTAATTAGAACAAATTACAAGTTATTTTTAGCCAAATATTTTAACCCAGTAAGTATTCAATTTAAGAGGTTATTTATGAAGTAAAATAGTGCGTTAGAGATCAGGAAGGCAACTGGCAAATCACCATTTATTGGATTAATTACTGTTGTTAAAGTTTGTTCAAAAAAAAGTATAATGTAAACCTAGGAATATCAACCTCTGCTAGCTTGTTATAAAAGATACTTAGGATTTTGTCAGAAATTTAATAATCTCATCAAATGCTGGGTTAATTTTTTGATGACCAGCCGCCCAATACCCACCAAAATGATCCTCGCCTTTCACTGTATAAAGTTCGTTTTTGACCCCAATCGAATTTAATTTTGCACTAAATTCTGTTCCATGGCTTAACAGAATATCTTTTTCATTAACAATAATGAGTGCCGGAGCAAATGCAGAAAAATCTTTGGTTAAGATCGGAGAAGCGAGATCAGTATTTGGATCAGCACCTGATAGGTACCATTGTGTCACAAGGGCATACAGATCGTCTTTGGGGTTTCGCAAGTCGAAGGCAGGATTGATATAGATAGCCTTACTAATATTTGCTTTGTCATTCTTTTGCTTTATTTGAATTTGTAATGAAGCTGCCAACAGCGAGCCACCGCTATCACTAACAATAGATATAGGTGCACTGGCTCCAGTCAACTCTGATAAATTTAAAATGATCCATTTATAAATTGTGTAAACATCTTCTAAACTTTTTGGGAAAGGATTCTCGGGTGCTTTTCTATAATCTAAAGTAATGACGATTGAGTTTGCTGCGTTGCTGATCTTTCTTGATATGTTGTCATGTGTATCTAAATCTCCCGCAACTAATGCCCCTCCATGTATGTTATAGATTATAGGGATCTGTTTTTGCGAAGACGGATAATATATTCGAATTGCTATTCCCTCAATTATTCGATTCTCTATTTTATAAACCTTTTCAGGCTCTATATTTAATGATTTTATTTCTCCCGCAACTGCTTGTCGGATCATTTCAACATTTGGTTGATCCTGGGATATGGCAAACCCCGAAATAAAAATAAAAAAAACGGCATAAATGGTTTTCATAATAAAATTTTTAAATTATTTATTTGTAATATGTCACATCGAAATATGCCAATAGGCTTGGCTATATTTATAACTCTATAAAAATAGGAAATATTTGTACAGTTTTAAAATGTTCTATCTGAAAAATCAGTACTATAAGAATTTTCTTGTCTAACTCCTACAATAGGTTTATTTAATCTAGCCCCATAGAGATGAAAATACTTTATCCAAATGATTTGGAATGAAACTCGAATATATGAAACTATAAATAACCCTGGCTATCTGTTAGCATTCACAAATTAAAAAAAGTAGTATCCAAGCTGTTTATTTAGCATGCTTTTTGAAGAGATTAAAGTTTAAATTATTATTAATTTTAAATTTATTCGTAATATAGCCACATAATTAAGTGTGTAATATGACGAACTATTATATAGCCGCAACAAAAAAAACTCCGGAAATTTATTTTAACATTGATGGTAATTTTTTCATTTCCGGGGGATCGTTTATGGTAAATCCAGAGCAATTCTATAGACCATTGTCGGAGTGGCTAGCTGTATTTTTACAGCAATACACTAAAAAAATAATATTCAAAATTTCTTTAGAATATGTAAACAGCTCCAGTCGAAAACAACTATTAAATTTACTATTTCAAATTAAGGAAACTCATTTAAAAAAGATTAAAATTATTTGGTTATATGACGAAGGAGATGAAGACATAATAGAATTAGGTGAGGGTTTAAATGGCATCACAAAATTAGGTTTTGACTTTAAAAAAATTAAAAATTAAATTAAAGCATTAGTCTTCAAAAGCTTTAAATGTTCTTTTCGCAGAAATCCACGTCAAAGGACTTTACTAAACAACAAACTTACATTCCCCACAATGGTGAAACAGATTTGAATTTAATTCTTCAGTAGCCCTAAATTCATTATTGAATGGGGATTAGAATCTTAATTTTTGTTGGCATTAAACTTGAAATTGGTATTAAAACACAAAATGGAACGTAAAGACTTTGAAGACTTAAAATTACAAGTGGGGCAAACAATTTCTCTACTCGACATACAGGGAAACACTATTTATGGCAAGTATAACGGTAATTATGATTCGTCCATCCCAGCGTTTAACTTTATAGAAACAGAAGAAAATACTTGTGTGATTATTTATTTGGATGATTTACAGAAAATCTTTACAAAAGAGACTATATAAGATGAAAATCAAAAATTCCTTATTACTATAACAATACTAAAGACAAAACCATGGCGTGGTAACATTAAAATACTTAACATGATCGAAGTAAAAACGGGTAATGAGCAACAAATTATAGAAAATGAGATAAGCAATTTTTATTGTACCCTAGAATTTGAATATAAGAATATATGTAAAATTCACAATGCATATTTATTAAAAAGAGGAGGCCGGCGATATTTAGAGCTGAATAACTTTACGTTATTTTGCGTTTTGAGTCAAAAACCAACAAATAAAAATAGTTGTCACCTGGATATTTCACTTTACCATTTAACTTTTGACAGTAACGGAAAGCCACTTACCACGCTACGAATTCCAGTGCCGTTGCTTAATTTAGATGAACATAGACTTACATTTGTTAGATATGAATTATCTTTGAATGACAAGGGTCCTCTGTGGACAGAATTAAATGGTCATGTTGCAGGGTGTACAACTCAACAATTAATAGATATTTGGATCGATAACCTTTTAAATAATGCTGTTTAAAGTCTCTACCGTTTTTTCATAATTTGAATGACTGTCAAAAACAAGTGACATATTTTTGAATTTCTATCTCTACGATTACTTTATTGAGAATAATAATAATGAAATCGAAACTAATATTGCTTCTAAATATTCCTTAACAACATCATATAGATCACTTTTAATGATAGTGTAGAGATAAAAGGTTCCTTTGAAGTTTTTCAAGACCATATACGGTTAACGATCACAAATTAAGTTCGATTAATTGCCAATTACCAAGGTATCGGATTATTGAGATTTTAGAAAATCTGGTGAGTTAGATAGTTAGTATACTATCATCATTGAAAGGGAAAGAATAAAAAAGGAAGAATTTATGTAATTTACTGTTTTATTTAGATTTTAGATTTTTAAAGGTACTTTCGTTAAGCGGCGTCCTTTTTTCCGCTTCTGCACTATGTCCCCCCGTACTAAAATAGAACTCAAGATCCTAAAGCTCAAAATGGAACTCAACAACCCAAAGACCACCGAACTTAGAAAAGAGTATATTATGGAAAAAATTAAATGGCTTTCCACTTTGTTAAAAAAAACCTAATTAGTTAAAATCTATTCTATCATATCTTCGAGTGATTTAGAAATAGCATATTCTTTAATTGTAAATTTGTTAAGACAGGTAAGAATGCACTACATGGCTTTAGAATTTTACAATGGTATATCTTACGTTAATACTCAGTGGGGACTAGAACTCATCTTTGTATTGTCAAACTTGTCATTTTCATCTTCAAACAGATAATTGTGTAAAAAAACAGTAAAATCTGTAAATAGTAATCCACCCCATTTTTCCCCAAAGTGGGAAATAAGTAATATATTTGAGTTATATTAAAAATCTATGAAAATTTATATAAGGAATATGGCTTGTGAGAGCTGCAAGGTTGTTGTACGAGGTGCACTATATAAATTGAAACTAAACCCGGTTAGGGTTGAGTTGGGAGAAGCGGAAATTAAAGAAACAATTGGGGCTGAAAAGAAAAAAGAACTCAACGCTATTATAAAAAAAGTGGGCTTACAGGTTGTAGAAAATAAAGGTGGTATATTAATAGAAAAGATCAAAACAGCAATTCATGCTTATCTGAATTCTGAAAGGCCTCCGAAACTTAATTTTTCAGATTATCTAAGTAAAGAATTAAAGTATGACTATAACTATTTATCAACCATGTTTTCGGATGTTGAATCATGCACTATATCACATTATTTAAACTCGGTAAAAATGGAACGGGCAAAGGAGATGATTTTATTTGAAGAACTAACTATATCCGAAATTGCCGATAAACTTCATTATAGTAATATTGCTCATTTTTCGGCACAATTTAAAAAAAGTTCCGGGTTGCCGCCTTCTACGTTTAAAAAGTTAAAAGAAAAGCGAAGGCTGACAATGCAAGAAATTAGTAAAAAGAAGTAAATAACAATAAAATTTATAAGGTTTTCATTTATATGCGTAATAATAGATTAAATAAATATTTTTAATTTCATCGCTTCGGAAATTTATTTGAAAGAGTATAATCTAGGTTAGAGGAGGATTGAATATTTTTGTGCCGAATGCATTACTTTTAAAAAATAATAGACTATATGAAAAAACTGTTTTATGTGGACGATGATTTTGATGATATTGAAACATTTGTTACCGCAGTAAAGAAAATTGAAGAAGAACAGCCAAATAAAATTGCATTAAATGTATTTTCAGAAGGAGAAGCTCTATTGAAAGCAATTAGGGCAATTAAGCCCGCGGAAGGTGTTGTTTTTTTAGATATCAATATGCCTTTAAAAAGCGGGTTTGATATATTATCGGAAATCAGAAAAGATTCGGAAATAAATAACTTACCTATAATAATGTACTCAACCACCTCGGATATAAATGCAGTAAACACAAGCTATGATTTAGGAGCAAATTTATATGCCGTAAAACCTTACACATTAAAAGAAATATCTAACCTAATAAAATATGTATTAGAAATTAATTGGGAAGGTTTTATTACTGCTGAGCGCAAAGATTTTATCATCAAGAAAAATTTCCTTTAATAAATGTTGAAACTTGTAAATACTTCTTTCACTTTATTAATGATTGAATCTATTTCGGCGGATTTGATAATGTAACGTTTACTTCCTAGTTGACCAGCTAATTTTATAGCTTGCTGAGTATTTGTTGAGGAATACATTATTACCGGAATATTTTTGTAAGTGGGATTATTTCTTAAATCCATTAAACATTCAAAACCATTCATCGCTTTTGTTTTAGTTTCAAGAAAAATAAGATTAGGTAAATCGTTCATTTTTGATAGAGTGTCTAATGCTTCTTGGCCGTTTATGGCCTCACAACATACAATGCTGTTATCAATTAAAAAAATGGCTTCGGCAAGTAAGTCTCGCGCTTCATCATCATCGTCGACTAATAATATAGTTTTGGTGGTGAGTGTCATGTATTAATAAATGGATTAGTTTAAAATAAGACTAAATGATTTTACTATTAATAAAAGTATCAAAATTTATAGGATTAAATCAAGATGTGTTTGTGAAGGAATATAAATTTCAAATGTTGCGCCTTTACCTGTTTCGCCAGAGGCATCAATAAAACCTAGGTGATTTTCAACAATTTTTTTTACGATGGCTAAACCAATTCCTGTACCTTTATAATTTTGGGCGCCATGCAAGCGTTGAAAAACTTCAAATATTTTTTCTTTATACTCGGGTTCAAAGCCTATACCGTTATCAGAAATTGTTAGGCATAAGTAATTGATATGAGGTAAAAGATTTGCTTTGTCTTTTTGAGTAAATATTTTAAGACTTCTTTCTATTACAATTTTTGGGGGAATACCATGTTTGGCAAATTTCAGAGAGTTACTTACAAGATTTTGTAATAGTTGAAGGAACTGGAAAGGAATAATTTTAGCCTCGCCTAAATCATTTGAAATAATATTTGCCTTTTTGTATTCTATTTCCTCTTTTAAATCATCTTTAAGTTGATCTAGTATTTGATTAAGGTTTTTAACTTCAAACTTCCGCTCCTCAGTGTTTGTACGTGAATAAGTTAATAAATCAGCAATTAAGGATTGCATACGGTTTGCCGCAACTTGCATTCGCGTAAATTGTTCTTTGCCTTGTTCGGTTAATTTATTGTCTGCGTTTTCGATTATTCTGTCGGCAAAAGTTTGAATTTTACGAAGTGGTTCTTGTAAATCGTGGCTCGAGATGTATGCAAAGGATTGAAGTTCCTTATTCATTTTTTCGAGATCACTATTTTTTTTAGCCATTGCTATTTCAGCCGTTTTTCGCTCGGTAATGTCTATTATTGAACTTAAAAAATATTTTTGTTCGCCAATAGAAACAATTCTTGATGATGATAATACAGGTATTTTTGCTCCTGATTTTGCAGTAAGCAACATTTCAATATTTTCGAGATTACCATTTTCAGTTAATATGCCAATTAGCCTTTGACGAGTTTCGGCATCAATAATACCTAACTCTAAATTACTCTTTCCGTCTAACTCTGAAAGTGTATATCCGAAAAGTTTGGCATAATTTTCGTTAACATTTACAAACTTACTTTCTGGAATGCTAGCTAACGATAATCCCAAAGGAGCAAATTGAAATAAATTATTAAATTTTTCTTCGCTTTGTTTTAGCTCTTTTGTTCTTTCTTCGACTTTTCGCTCCAATTCCACAGCAAAAGCATTAATTTTTTTTGCCGCTTCAACTTGCTCTGTTACGTCAGTATTTGTTCCAAACCATTCCTGAATTTGACCATCTTCATTTTTAACGGGCAAAACGCGTGTGAGAAACTGTCTGAATTTGCCATCCGCACCCTTTAGTGGAAATACCATTTCAAACGGATTACCTGTAGCAATTGAGGCTTGCCATCTGGCCATTACATGTGGTAATTCATTTTTATCATGTACGCTTTGCCAACCCCAGCCTTCCATTTGTTCAGATGTGGTGCCTGTATAATCGTACCATTTTTTATTATACCAATATATATATCCATCTGCTTTTGCCATCCATGCCAAATTTGGAATGTTATCTGCCATGGCAATGAATTGTGACCGACTTTTTTTTAATTCTATTTCTGCCTTTTTGCGTTGTGAAATATCTCTGAAAAACCAAATGAAACCATAATGTGTCCCATTTTCGCCTTTAATAGAGTTTCCATAACGCTCAATAATGCGACCATCTTTAAATAAGACTTCCTCGTAGGTGTTTTCTTCGGGATGTGCATAACAATAGTTTACACGGTCAATAAAATGTTGAGGGTCTTCAACCTGTGTCATCGCAAATTGCAAAGCCGCTGCGTCATCTTTCGTATCAATAATTTCTTTTGGAATATTCCAAAGAGTTGCAAAATGGCGGTTAAAGGAAAGCATATTTCCTTTTGTATCTACAACCAAAATAGCATCGGGCACAGCTTCATTTTGGGCTTCCAGTAAAGCTTTGCGATAGAGTAGCGCTTCTTCCGCTTCTTTTTGTTCGGTAATATCCATGCTTATACCACTTAACATGTAAGCACTGCCGTGTTCGTCATAAAAATACTGACCCACTGAACGCATGTAGCGGATAACTCCATCATTGGCTCTTTTGATGCGGTACATGTTTTCGTATTGCGAACGGTTTACTCGAGCAAGTTCTACCTGTGCAAACGCTGCCTCCTTATCGCCAGGCAAAATTACGCTATGCCAATCCTCGTATACTAAATCTGTTCGGTTCGAATCATAGCCCCATAATTTTTTATGTAGGTCTGACCATTCCAATGTTCCATTAGGCAAATACAGTGACCAGGTACCCACTTCTGCTGAAGTAGTGGCTATTTGCAAATGTGTAGTCTTTTTTTGCAGTTCCTCTTCGGCAAGCTTCTGTTCGTGAATGTCTACAACAGTGCCCACCATTCCTTCGTAGGCACCATCACTGCCATATTTTGGACTACCGCTGTCAACACACCAACGGTATTCTCCGTTCTTACTTAATAAGCGGTATAAAATCGTGAATGGTTTTCGCTCAGAATTAGCTTTTAAAAAAATTTCTCCGGAATTTTCTTTGTCGTCTGGATGAGTTGCATCCAGCCATCCAAATCCTTCCGCCACTTCTTTTGTCTGGCCTGTATAAGCATACCAATACTGGTTTAAATAAGTGCAATAGCCTTCAGGATTGGTAATCCAAATGATTGTTGGAACAGTATCCGTTAAACTACGAAAATAGTTTTCACTTTCCTCCAATTGTTTAACTATAACATTCCTTTTTTCGGCAAGGTCAATTTGCGAGCGAACCCGTGCTAATAATTCTTTGGCTGAGAATGGTTTAGACAGATAGTCATCGGCTCCCGTGTCATAACCTTCAATCACGGCTTCTTCGCCTGCACGGGCAGATAAAAGTATAGTAGGAAGTAAAACAGTTGACGGATTTTTTTTTATTTCTTTTACTAATTGAATACCATCCATTACGGGCATCATAATATCACTCAATATAAGGGATGGTTTTTGTTTTTGTATTTTGTGCAGGGCATCCATGCCATTGTTGGCAGTAACCACGTGATAATGGTTTTGCAAAAGTGTTTGGATATAGACCCTCATGTCGGCATTGTCGTCAACAACCATAATAGTAGGAGCATCTTCGGCAACCTGAGGATTTACTTCTAAATTTGTTGGTTGATTAATAAATGAGGTTGCTTCTACAAGAAAAGCATCGGATATGAATGCGTTAAAATCAACTTCTTTTTCAACGATACTTTCTTTTGGTAAATGCAGCTTGCCTGTTGGAATAGCAACCGTAAATACTGTGCCCTTACCCATTTTACTGGTAACAGATATATCTCCACTGTGCAAAGTAACAAGTTCTTTTATTAAGGAAAGACCAATGCCCGTACCCTCATACGATCTACCTGTAACATTTTGCACCCGATGAAAACGTTGAAACATTTTAGGGAGCTCATCTTCGGGAATACCAACACCTGTATCTGCTATCTTTAACAACACCAAATTGTTTTCTGTTGTTAAAGAAACTTCAATATGTCCTTTAAGAGTATATTTAAAAGCATTGGAAAGAAGGTTAAGCACAATTTTCTCCCACATTTCTCTATCAATATAAACAGGTTGAATAACTGCGTTAATTCTGATATGGAATACTAGTCCAACTTTTTCAATAATTGAACGGAAACCGGTGGCAAGAGCGGTAGTAAATTTAGCAATATCTGTAAGCTGATACTGTACTCTTATTTTCCCATCACTAACGCGGCTAAAATCTAACAGGTTGTTTACCAAGCGCAAAAGGCGCAGCGCGTTGCGGTGGGTTATTTCTACTGATTCTCTATCACTTGCATCTCTGCTTTGATTTTTCAACATTTCCTCTAACGAGCCCAATATTAGAGTTAGCGGTGTGCGGAATTCATGGCTTACATTAGAAAAAAAAGTGGTTTTGGCTTTATCGATTTCAATTAAAGCTTCGGCTCGTTTTTGTTCTTCATCTAAAACCAACATTTTGTTTATCTCTATAGAAACACGGTCATTGATCAATTGAAAAAATTGCATGTAGGAATCATCTACTTGGCGAAAAGGGTTTAAAGCTGCGGAAATTATTGCGTATGGGTGCTTTTGCCTGGCGCGTGTTAAAGGAATATGGACAAAATGAGTGGGCTCTTTAGACCAAAATCCTTTAGGTAAATTACTTCTCCTGCCATTATTTTCGCTTATTACCAATGCGTTTTGTTGATAGGCTTTGCAAAAATTATAGGTTCCTTGCTTTGGATTTACAATATCGATATGATGCGGAAAATGAGTTTGAACCTCATTTATACCGCTCCAAGCCACCGGAGACGCACTGTTAGTTTTCTCATCAATCGAATAAATTATAGCGAATGGAAAATCCTTGTTATTTTTTTCGAGAACAGCTGCCACATTTTTATAAATACCCAATAGTGATTGTTCCTCAAAAGTAACAGCACCTAAATCACGCAAAGTTACAAGTGCTCTCTCATTAATTATGCGGTTTGTAGTTTCGGTACAGGCACAAAATAATCCTTTAACCGTTCCATCGTCTCCCGGTATTGGGCTATAGCAAAACGAAACATACATTTCTTCCTGATAGCCTTTACGTTCCATTATCAAAAATAAAGAATCATCGTAAGTGCCCTCATTTCTAAACACGCTTTCTACTTTTGGGAAAATATCAGGCCATATTTCACTCCACACCTCATTTGCTTTACCGCCCAACCCGTTTGGATGTTTGTTACTCATAAACTGAGCATAAGGATCGTTATAAATATTAATTAGATCGGATCCCCACCATACAAACATAGGCTGTGGCGAAGTAAGAATTATGCGAATGCAGGTTTTTAAACTATTATCCCAAGTTGTAGGGTCACCTAATGGAGTGCTGCTCCAATCATACTCCCTTATTAGCTTTCCCATTTCACCACCGCCGGTTAAAAATTCGGGAACGTGATCATTAATTTTGTTTGTTACGTCCATAAAGCGTTACGTTAGGGTGAAACTCATTACCTCGTATAACACAGGCAATTCATAAATTTGCTGCCGAAAAAGGAAATAATATTTGCGCTAAGATAATATTATTTCCTGAGATGGATTAATATTTTCGATTTGACTGGTGAATTCAATCACATGACGGTCAGGCATTTCGCTGAAGGATGTATCATTACAAGACCTATTTTTTTTGATAAAAGCAGAAGCACTAAGTGCTATAAAAACCTCGCTGCCGCAGGCTTGCGCTTTTGACTGAGCAAGTTGCGCATTCAAAGTAGTGCAGGTTGCAACTTTGTTAATACAGTTAAAAGTTCTATATCCGCAGGAAGGATTTTTAATAAAAGCAGTATGGAACTTTAAAACCTTACTGCTTTCCACGTTTTACTTAAAGGTATTAAAATCTATGCTAGATAATTTATTTAGAATTAATTCTAGTCCGTTGGTAAAATATAAAGTTAATATGTAAGCGGCGTTATTATTAGACTGGTCTTCTCTGCTAATCATCAATCTTGTTATAATTGCTTTAGCTATAAGTTGTTTTTCAACATAAAATGTAAGTTGTGGATTATAGATGATTTCAGTTTTCATGTGTATTTCCCAATTTCCCATCACATTTAAACCATTAATTGCATTGTAGGAATTATTATTTAAAACCAAGCGGTTATTTTTCGAGAAAATATTAGATGTGTCTTTAGTAATATTAAAACGATTTTCCACACTCCATTCTCCTAGTAAATGTTCTTCAGTAATATCATTTAAACCAATATTTATCATCAATTATTTTCGTTTTAACCTTTAAGTTTTTTTATTTCTTCGGTGAGTTCTTTATTAATTCTTTCAAGGTCTTCCGTACGAAACTTAATTTTAACTTCCATGTCCTCATAGGCATTTTTTAAGTGCTCATTTGCAACTAGTAACTTGTTATTATTTTCTGAAAGTTCAGATGTACGTTTATCTACTATAATTTCTAATTCAGCAGGTGTTTTTAAATTTAGCGCCATTGGAATAACCCTAAATAAGGCAATAATTGTGCCCCATGAGGCTATAGCCGTTATAAATCTAATAAGTGCACTTAAGCGGTAAGCAGGCCACCAAAAAATAATTGCATCAATAAGGTGGGTTAACCCGCATGCAAGTATAAATACCCCAAACAATATAAACACATTATGAAAGGGTACATTCTTTTTCTTTTTTATAAAATATAGCAAAATAATAGGGATCATGAAATATGCAGCCCATATAGCCAAATCAGAAAAGATATATAGCCAACCATGAAAATCAGTCCATTCGCCGCAATGCCACCTCGGTGGCCAACTATCAGTATTAAATAAATTATTAAAAAAATCGTTCATATGCGCCATAATTAGAATAGGCTCAAAGATAATAAAATTTAAAAGTAAATTATAACAGTGTCGGATTTCCACAGGCATGAAATTTGAAGAATTATGATAAAAAATAAAAATTATGAAAACATCAGAAAAAAACACAAGCGCAAAAAAGAAACCATCAGGTGCAAAACCGATTGAACGTTCCTTATTAATGGAATTATTTGAAAATGAATTAAAAGATATTTATTGGGCTGAGAAAGCTTTAACTAAAGCTTTACCTAAGATGATTAAAAATGCTTCTGCACCCGAATTAGTAGAGGCATTAGAAAACCACCTTGTTGAAACGGAGGAACAGATTACTAAAGTAGAACAAGTATTTCAAATCCTTGGCAAAAAAGCTGTTGCAAAGAAGTGTGAAGCTATGGCCGGTTTGGTTAAAGAAGGAGAGGAAATTATGAAGGATACGAAAAAAGGTCCTCAGCGTGACGCGGGAATTATTTCTGCCGGACAAAAAGTTGAACATTACGAAATTGCATCGTATGGAACATTACGCACTTTTGCGCAAACTCTTGGGTTAGAAGATGCAGCTCAACTTCTTGAAGAAATTTTAGAACAAGAAAAGAATGCTGATACCCTTCTGACAGAAATTGCTGTTGCAACTATTAATGTAGAAGCGCTTGAAGAACAGGAAAAATAAATCAATTGGAAGTGTCTTACGTCACTTTTCTTGTCATTCTAATTTTCCTCTAATAAGTCACCTCCTGACAATATGCCTATTATAATAGAAACGACTTATTAAATATTATCGAATTTTGTTAGGGAAACTTAAGAAATGCTGGGTTCCTTTATAAAGCCATTACATTAATGCCGAACATGATGATCTGGATATTATTCAATAATTTGCTGTTTACTCTAATAACAAAGGGCGGTTGTTACCGCCCTTTGTTATTAGAGTAAAATGTGTTGCACCCGCACGCATCTACTTGCATTCCAAACGTCTACAATATTCGTCAAAATTAATTTATATATTGATTAACTGGGATATAAAATATATAATTTCTATTTTTACGATAGAACATTATTTAATATGTTATGGATGAAAATTTAGAATCAGCGTCCGAAAACATTTCCGATTCGGCGAGAACTACAATTTTAGAATCATATTATCAATCCAGTATTGACGGAATTTTATTAGTTGACAATCAAGGAAAAATTATCTCATATAATTCACGTTTCATTAAAATCTGGGGCATGCCAAAAGATATTATTGATTCTTCAAATAATGAAGATGCAATTTTATTTGCTATGAATCAGGTTCTGAACAAAGATCAATTCTTAAAAAGTATTAAATCCTTTTATGATACAGACACTAAAATTTCTAAGGATACAATTGAATTAGAAAATGGAAAGATATTAGAAAGATACGGCTCACCGATAGCAAGAGAGAATAAAACATTATTTGCTTGGGCTTGGAGATTTAAAGATATAACTCAAAAAGTCCAGCAAGAAAAAGCTATAAAAGAAAGTGAAGAAAGATTCCGAACAATGGCTAATAACATTTCACAGTTTGCATGGATGGCGGATGAAAGCGGCTGGATTTTTTGGTATAACCAAAGATGGTATGATTATACAGGCACTACTTTAAAAGAAATGGAAGGTTGGGGATGGAGTAAGGTTCACCACCCCGATCACTTAGAAAATGTTGTATTAAAATTTCAAAAAGCAATTACTACAGGTCAACCCTGGGAAGACACATTCCCTCTTCTTGGCAAAGATGGAAATTATCGTTGGTTCCTCTCACGTGCACTACCAATTAAAGATGAGGATGGAAATATAAAAAACTGGTTTGGCACAAATACGGATATTACCGAACAGCGGTTAGCTGAAATGTCTTTAAAAACAATTAAGGAACAACTTGAACTTACTTTTAGTAATGTTCCCTGTTCGATATATCATTTTGATAAAGACGGAAAAATATTATTTTTAAATAACATAGCTGCCCACCAAATGGGGTATAAAAACGTACAGGATGTTTTAAATGAGAAAGATCTTTTTCATTTCAGAAAAAGGCTGGATGAAACTTTCGAAGTTTTAGATGAAAATAATAATCCGCTAAGTCCAGAAGCGAGTTCAGCAGGAATTTCCATTAAAAAAGGAATAAAATCAGAAGTAATTTCACATTTCATCAATAGAAAAACAAAAGAATCGTTTTGGTTATTGTCAAAATCAGCTCCGTTATTTAATGAAATTGGTGAGCTCGAATTAATATTAACAACATCTACTGACATTACTTTGCAAAAGACCTCTGAGAAATCCATTCGTCAGAGTGAGGAGCAATTTCGCACACTCGCCGAAACTCTTCCGCAGCTTGTTTGGATAACTGATGGTGAGGGAAAACAACTTTATGCCTCATCCCGTTGGAAGGAATACACGGGAATAGAGCCTACAGGAACGGATACTTGGCAGAATATCGTATATCCAGATGACATGGAGAAGATAGGTCTTGAATGGACTAAAAGCATGACAACAGGAACGCTTTATAAAACAGAAGCTAGGTTAAAAAGTAAGGAAGGGGACTATCGCTGGCATTTTGTACAAGGAGAACCTATTAAAAATGAAAATGGTGATATTATTAAATGGATAGGAGCATTTACAGATATACATGATAAAAAAATAAATGAAGAAAAATTAGAGATTTTAGTAAAAGAGCGAACAGAAGAATTGAAACGTTCAAACGAAGATCTTCAACAATTTGCGCATGTTACAAGCCATGATTTGAAAGAACCGGTTCGGAAAATAAAAACTTTTTTGAATATGTTTCTAATTGAGTTTGATGAGCAAATTTCTGACCAGGCTAAAAGTTATCTGTCTAAAATAAATGATTCAGCAGATCGCTTAAAAACAATGATTGAGGGAGTTTTAACTTATTCATCTCTCAACGGAATGACACAGTTAAGTGAGCAAATAAACCTAAATGAAGTAATTAAAACTGTAGAGTATGATTTAGAACTTTTAATAAACCAAAAAAACGCAACGATTGCAGCTGATAAATTGCCGGAAATTGAAGGTGCTTTTGTGTTGATATACCAGTTATTTTACAATCTAATTAATAATTCATTAAAGTTTTCTAAAACCAATTTGGATCCCAAAATAATAATTAGATCAGAAATAAAAAGGGATGGTTTAGAGGAATTAGTAGAGATCACATTTATAGATAATGGCATTGGTTTTGAACCTGAATTCTCACAAAATATATTTAATAATTTCGTTAGATTGCATTCTAAAAGTGAGTATGACGGAACGGGACTTGGTCTTACACTATGTAAAAAAATCGTTGAAAGACATGGGGGTAGTATAACAGCAACAGGCATGAAAAACATAGGTGCCACGTTTAAAATCGTTTTACCAACAACAAATAAGAAGCAATTGTAAATGAAAAAAATTATTTAGTATTTCGCATTCAATTGCTGACTCCTCAGAAGTCGATATTTATCAATCTTTTGTTTCCCATTAATAATAAGTTTTAAAGAAACACTTCAAATTCATTCTAGGAATTGATTTCTATATTCGCAGATGTGTGTTTGAAAATGATAATGGAATTTCAATCGCTTCAAGAAGTAGAATGAATCAGCAAATTGAAACTTTTTCGTTTTCTAATAATTAAGATTTATTTAATAATATTACTTAGGCCTTTAACTTCAATTATTGAGGCAAAAATTAAATTTAAAATATTTGTAAGTTTAAATGGATCAGTCGGTTTACAAATGCAATAATAAGCATCATATTTACAAAATAGTTCAAAAGAATCTTTAGTCATGGTCGTAGAATAGATAAATTTCAATTTCACCTGTAATTAATCAAATTTTATCCGCCTTTTTTAGAATTGTTAAAATAAATCGTTTTATTGAAAATCAATCTTTTAGCCCATTTTTAACATTAAAAAATAGGTAAAATTACCTATTGACAAGCCTCGATTTTATTTTCAACTTAGCCACGTATTAAAATTAAAACAATAAATTAAATTAATGGACATGAAATAAATTAATCTTTTGTGTACCTTAGTTTTGAATTATAAAATCATAGCTTATAGGAAAAAACAAAAAGGGAAATCAAGATATAATGCGTTTTTAAACTGAATTTGTAACTTCTAAACCGCGAATTTACAACCAATACAAAATCAGTGAGTAAACGCCCGAAAGGGTGTACGACTTGCTGTTTGTATTGGGGGACTTCGCGGTTCCCGAAGTTACAACTGCAACGTTTGTACGCCCCCTTTTTTTGGGGCAATTTGAAAAAATGAAACTAAAAAAAGTGATAGTGGAATTAGAGAACAATATAAAATCTTACTCACCGTTTCTATGCGAGTGGTCAAAAAACGAAAATTGTTCTTTAACTGCGGAAGATCTTAGTATTATTAATATTTATACAAAAAGCAATTTTAAAATACCCTTATTCTCACTTTTCAGTTCATTTAAACAAACTCAAAGAGTTAAAACAATAATAGCAAAATTAATATGGGATTACCAAAAATTTAAAGAATGGGTAATCACAAACTTTATATTTAGCTTACTGAAATTAATTAGAGAGAATAGTTTTAACATTTTTTTCCTGCACCTGCCCTTAGATTACCTGTCCTTACCTTACGAATTAAAAAACAAACTGAGATTATTTAAAATAAAAACAGTTTATGAAATTTTTGAAAAGTATAAAGAAGAAGATTTTTATAAAAATCCTGTCTTTAATAATATAGTTGAATTTGAAACAGTAATAAAAAACGGTAACTAAAATATAAACCTAAACATGAAAAAATGAGAACAAACCCCATTAAAAAACTATTAGTGCTTACCCTGCTCGGCATAGCAATTAATTCACAGGCGCAGTACGCCCTTGTGAATAAACAAAGTGAAACAATAACTGGTCAAACAGATACGGTTCCCCTTGCCCCAATTCTTAAAGTGGGCAATAGTTATGTTGTATCTGCGAATCAAAAAGTAAACAGTACTCAAAATGATTTTAAAACAACGTGTTTAAATGGAAATGTCGTTACTATGTGGTCTCAATTGTATAATGCTAGTAATAAAAAAGCATTTACTACCGCAACTACAAAAGATGCATCAGGTAATATTTATGTTGCAGGTTCAACATATATTAGTGCTGCAAACGGTCAGGATCTAACGGTAATTAAGTTTAATTCTTTGGGTGTTCAGCAATTTGTCAAACATTACAATGGCCCGGGAAATAATTATGACGTAGCAACTGGAATTGTTGTAGATAATTTGGGGAATATTTATGTTACTGGCGCAAGTATCGGTGCAGGGTTTGCAATGATAGATTTTGTTACGATAAAAATTGATGCCTCTTCAAATCAATTATGGGTAAGCAGATACAACTATTCCAATGGATTTGATATTCCTGCGGGAATAACTTTAGACAATTCTGGAAATGTTATTGTTTCTGGCTCTTCTTCATCTTCTTCAATGAACAATAACTGGGATTTTGCTTCTGTAAAATATAACAGCAGCACAGGTGTTCAAATTCAAGCTCAACGTCAGGTTAATGCAGGTAACGCACAAGATAAAGTATTTGCACAAACTAAAGACTCTAACGGAAATATATACACAACTGGAATTACATCAAGCAATGGAAGTAATTTTAATGTTCAAACGATTAAGTACGA
Organism: Bacteroidota bacterium; assembly: GCA_032229505.1. GTDB lineage: Bacteria > Bacteroidota > Bacteroidia > B-17B0 > Aurantibacillaceae > Aurantibacillus. The sequence continues at coordinate 526,956 of JAVTWD010000086.1, read as the reverse complement.
CCAAAACATGAACGTAGTTTGGGTTCAAGTTTTCGATGCCCACGGCAATTATGACCAAGGCACTGATTTAGCAATTGACAATTCGGGAAATGTTTTGGTAACAGGATATTCAACCAGGCCAAATTTAACTAAAGAACTTCTTTTATTAAATTACTCCTCGGCAGGTTTATTAAATTGGAAAGTTTTAAAACAACCTACTCCGGATTTATCAAACGCTGAAGGGCTAAAGATCAGAATAAAATCCAATAATGAAATCTTTATAGGTGGAAACTATACTACAAATAATAATTCCGATATGGCGATTTTAAGATTTGATAATAACGGTGTACATACTTTAGAAAAAACGTATAACGGTGTTTCAAATTTAAACGATCAACTTTTAGATTTTATGGTTGATGGAAATTACATTATTGTTAGCGGTAAAACCAATAATGGTGTGATAGATCAAAATGTTACTATCAAGTATGAGTATAAAGATTACACGGAAACTCTCGCAACTTCCCCAACGCACGGTAAACATGATGCGAATAAATTAATAATTTATTTTAATAAATCAGCCTTAAAGATGAATGTGATTAATGATAGAGGCTTTTTATTTGGAAAATTAATTGATTTCGTTCAAGATAGTACTTGTGATAAAATTAATAACTTAATAAATCCTGCTCTTAAATGTCAGAATTTTGTTGCGAGCAAAATTTTTTACAACCTAACCGAAGCTGACTCAATATCAGTTAGCCGTCAAGGCGATAATGTAAAAATCCCACCATTCTATTGTGCATTACTGATAGAAACACCCTCTGCATTTGACATTTTTTTGGCTTCGGATACATTATCACATATAAAACCTGATATAAATTATGCAGAATTAAATCATGCTTACGAATTAACTTTTGCGCCAAATGATACTAAATATGTGAATAATGATCAGGGTAGCTTGGCAGCAACTCCTTCATTTCAAAATTCAAATATAAATTGTACTCAGGCATGGAACTACACAAAAGGAGAAAATTATATCCGTGTAGGCGTTTACGATAGTGGTATCGACAATACGAACTCTGATTTAACTGGTGTTGTTGCCGGAGGCTTTGACTATCATGCTAATACAAGCATTACCAACGTAGATAACGCAAATCATGGCACTGCATGCGCAGGAATTATTGGCGCAAAAAGTAATAACAACAATGGTGTTGCGGGTATAGCCGGTGGTGACCACAGCGTTTCGCAAAATGGTGTTAGTTTATTTAATATGCGAATTACAAGTACTGGGGTAATAACTGATTTTGTTCCCACTCATAAAATTGGCCAAGCAATGGTTAATGGCGCCAGTGGTGTAAACATCGGAGGAAATGCGTTGCACGTAATGAGTAATAGTTGGGTTTTAAGTACGTTTCCATACGACAATTTTATAATGGATGGAATAAATTATGCAAATCGTAATGGTGTGGTATTTTGTGAATCTAGCGGCAATGATGGCGTAAATCACCCGCATTTTCCCGCAGATTTGAAAGAGCAAACTATTCTTTGTATTGGTGCAAGTGGATTAGATGGTCATTATGCAAATCCATCAAATGGTGCAAGTTTTTCACCAAATTATGGCTATCCTTTGGATTTAGTTGCTCCCGGAATAACGCAACTTGTTCACACGACTAAAGTTGGGGTAAACAGTTTTGGCGGTTTTGATGGGACTTCTGCCGCTGCTCCCCATGTAGCAGGTGCGGCTGCTTTACTTCTTAGTTATTATAATACAAATAGTGCATCGTGGGATAATCTTACTCATGAAGACTGTGAGGAAATATTACAAAGATCTTGTACGGATTTAGCTGATCCAAGCTATGGAGAAACTGCGGGCTGGGATGCAAAAACTGGTCATGGCCGTTTAAATGTTGGTGCAGCCCTAGCCTCAATAGAAAAACCTAAATATAAAATCAGGCATATTGATCAATCCCATTTTGCAACTTCTACAAGCAAACAAGTAAATACCATTGTAAATAATCAGGTTCGTTTTTTTGCTGGGAATAGTCAGGTGGCTGCCGGTCTTTACATTATGGATGTTTACGAAACTATTACGACCTTAAACTATTCATTGGGACCAAATGAACAAGTTGTCGGTTCTTGGGCAATGTACAAAGCTTCTACTGGCACAGCGTATTACCCTAGTGATGTACTAACTGATGAACCTTGGTATTGCGATGTTTTATCTGCTAATGGGTCGCAAGCTGTTTTACGAACATATTCTTGTTTAATTAAAACGAGCCTTTCAGCCCAAACACTCAATTATATTTATCCAATGCCAGCTATGAATGTAAACAGCGCACTTTCTTTGTATACTTTTGACCCAACAGCCGTTGGAATTAGGGATAATAAAAAAGAAATTTCAACGTTTAATGTTTATCCAAATCCATCAAATGGTAATTTTACAGTTGGTCTTCATGCAAACAGTTCATCAAACTGTAATTTAATTGTTACAGATTTACTTGGAAATAAAGTGTTTGAAAATAATAGTTTGATGTTACATGAAGGCGTAAATAAATTTGATTTAGCAATTAATAATTTGTCGAGTGGCATTTATTTTGTTACTTTAAATAGCCAAAGCAGTAATTCAATTACTAAAAAAATAATTATAGAATAGTGATTTATAATAAAATATTGTGGTTTTCTTTTTGCACCCTGGTATTGTTTGCAGGGTGCAAAAAAGACCCTTTTATACCAGGAAGCGGCGGCGATCAAAAGTGCGACCCCCTACCTTTATCACCTCCTTTTGGTTGGAATTACACGACGAGAGCAAAAAACCTAAACGTACTCAAAAGCACTTACGATAAAGTTAACTCGAATATTATTTATTATTTATCCGATGACTCAGCGGGAAACGCATTTATCCTATGGAAGTTAAACAGGTTAAACAATTCTAAACAATTACTCGATACAAAAATTTTCGGCACACCTCAGATTAATAACAATGGCTGGCTAGTTTATTATAAAAGCGATCTAAATCTATACATCATAAAAAATAATGGCGACAGTTTAACGAAAATTACATCACTCGGCGGATATACATCGCCAATATGGGATAATCAAAATAACATTTTCTCATATAATAATTATACTAATTGTATTATAAAATTAAATAAAAACGGGCAAATAATAGACACGCTAAAAACTATTACATCACGTGTTTATGCTAAGGATAGTTTGTTGTTATATTTTACATCATCGGCAAACTCCCAAAGTTTAATCTTAAAAAACATTTATACTAATTCTTTAAAAACCATATTTAGTAATTCAACACCTTCAGTTTATTATGATTTTTTTATAGATAACACAAACAGCAATGTATATTACTCAAATTCAACAGGCCTTTATAAAGTAAATCTTGTAGCAAACTCAAGCAACAAAATTATTACATCGTGTCCAAGAGAAAATATTTTACATTTTTCAATGAGTACAATAACGGGCAATATAATGGCGACGAAAATTACGTCATCTGTATTAAGTGAAACAACTATTTATAATCAATCTGACTTATACGATTATGAAACTGCTACTTTAAAACCTAAACTAATTTCTATTCCATAAATTTATAATGAGATATTTTTTTATCACTTAAATCCGAAACCTATATTCAGTAAAAAAAATAATCACTAATGAAATTTCTACACCTCATACTCTTTTCGCTTTATAGTTTACTTTCATTTTCACAACATGACTTTGGAGTAAAAGTAAATGGCGGAGTTAGTAAAATAACATCAAAATTTAATTCTGACATAACGACTCAAAAATTTTATTTTGTTCCATCTGGGCAAGCGGGTTTCTTTTATTCATTTTCAATAAAAAAATCTTTTATAGGAGCTGAGACTTTATTTTCACAAATCGAAGGTAAAGAGAGATTATCAATTCCAATAGTTGATAATAATGGAAATAGTGCAGGAGAGGACTTAGATATTGTATATCGCCACATATCATATCTATCACTTCCAATTTATTATGGTTTTAAATTTAAAAAATTAATTATCAATTTAGGCATTCAATCTTCTTTAGCTTTAGCAAGTAGTGGAGAAGAACGGGGGCAGTTTGGAGGTATTGTGGTTTCAAATAATTTCACGAAACTAAATATCGACAATTATGATTTTGGGATAAGAGCGGGAATATTTGTATCATTATCCAAAAAATTTTCATTAGAGGTAAATTATTATTATGGGATAAACAATATACTAAGCAACAGCGTAAATATTCCAAATTGGTCATGGAAAGTTCAACAAGCAACTATCGGAATTCGATATAAGTTATTTTCAAAAGAAAAAACAATCTAATAACAAAAATTAATATGCCTACATTTTATTTAAAGACTTCGATACACCGACACACGCAGGTGCTGACGGATTATTTCAAATTGTTTCCCTTAAGGACGAAACGATAATGATGTGACAAAATCTTTTGACCAAGGTAAATTTTACCGTGACAATGAACAATTAACTGCTGACATTGCATCAAAATTTAATTTGCCTTTACATCAAATCGACATCCATGAAGACGAATAAAAATGTTATATTTGGTTAGCAAATACATTATGTTTAAAAGGTTGTTATCAATCACTTTTCTTTCTTTTGTTTTCTTTTTCAGTTGCAAAAAAGATCCACTTATATATTCCGAACCTGTTATAGAAGAACCAACAAACCCTTTTGTACTTCAAAATGAAATCTACCCTAACCCCTGTAAAGGAACATTTACTATCAAGACAAATACACCAGACAGCCAAAGTGTAAGTTTATATAGCATGACAGGCATTGAGTTATTAAATTTGACAATAAGCGGAACTACAGCAATTGTAGACAACAGCTTAGTTAATGGTGTTTATATATTGCGCATTTCAAGTAAGCACGGTACAAATACAAACAAAATAGTTGTATCTAAATAAGATTGAAAATGTATCAGTAAATTATTTAAGGTGTTTTAATAGAAAAAATTGGAAATTTTTGCCTTAAATTTACAGGTATTTAATAATAAGGAATAAAATTTCCAATTTTCACATATAGAATATGAAAATGTATGTAAATTTGTATGTAATTAATCATAACCCTTAATTTTAGGGTATTACAGCCATTTTAAGTAATCCCGTAGGGACGAAATATTAAACCGAAGCGTTCGTAAATATCTTTTTTAATTTCTTAAAAAACAAAGCAGCAATTAAACAACCAAATGTATTAGCCACAAAATCCTGCCAATCGGCGCTGCGGTTACTAAAACATTTTGCCTGCATTACTTCCAATAAGCCACCATATAAAACACAAATAAAAAAATAAATGATCATCCATATTTTTGATTGCTCATTTTTTACAGCTACTAAAAATAATAAGCTGCATAAAATAAAGAACATGGTTGCATGCACCCATTTATCAAAGCTTAATAACTCTAACCAATTGGCGCTGGGTATTAAATGGCCGGGTGTGGCGCACAAACCAAAAATAATAGCCGCCCATATAAAAGCAAAAAAGCCACAGTATCTATAAAGGATATTTTTCATACAAATAAAAAAACCCTTTCAAGTATTACAAGAAAGGGTTTAAAAGTTTGTGCTTAAAATTAAGCGCCAATTAATTTTTTATAATCTTCAACGCTTAGTAATTCATTTACTTGGGCAGCGTTTGTAAATTTAATTTTTATCATCCAGCCTTTTCCGTACGGATCAGCGTTTACACTTTCAGGAGCTGAATCAATATCTTTATTTACTTCTAAAACCTCACCGGTTAAAGGCATAAACAGATCGCTCACAGTTTTAACCGCTTCAACGGTTCCAAACACTGCTTCTTTTTCTACAGTTTCACCAACAGTATTTACATCTACATAAACAATATCGCCCAATTCGCGTTGTGCAAAATCGGTAATTCCAATTGTAGCTTCGCTACCGTTAATTTTGATCCACTCGTGATCTTTAGTGTATTTTAAGTCTGCAGGAAAATTCATATCTCTTAATTTTTTTGAAATACAAATGTAATAGTTTGCCTGAATTATCAAACTATTTTTTGAGGGAAATTAGACTGTATTATTAACCGATCTACTGGAAGTTGATCCTTAAGCTAAAGCCCCCGGTAGCATTGGCCGTAGGGAACGAGGCCGATGTTTGCGGCTTGGTACGGATCCAATCATAAAATAACCTTAAGTTAATATTTTGAGTTAACTGGTAATCTGCCGACGAACGCAATGTGATAATATTTGTACCGCCTGTTGGCACACTAATACCATCAGATACACGACGGATAACCGAAAGGTTTTGGCGATAGCTCATATCCAGCTTAAGCAATAAATTACTCTCTAACACTTTACCCTGGATCTTTAAATTCTTAAACTTGAGCTTTGGATACATATAACCCAAACCAACAATATACTCCTGCCCTTTTGTTTCAATGATTTGAAGTCCGGAAATATTTAAACTGGTTGACTTATCGCGCTTGGTCTCTAGGTTAGCGCTCCAACCTTGTTTCACAAATTGAAAATCAAATTTGATCAAAGGTGAGAATGCTTCGGTAATTGTTATGGCATTAATATTATAATAAGGCACAAAATTTGAGCTTAAAACCGTGGTGCCGGTTGATACTGAAACAGGAGCTCTCGCAGTTTGCTGATCACCCGTAAATAACAGGTTATTGGTGTAACCGGCAATGTTATAAGAACTACGGTATCCATGACGAACTGTAATACTTCTAAATGTTTTCTTAAATACCGAAAGCTTACCTATACCATCCCAGCTAATCGTAAAGTTTGGTAATGGTACTGTAGGGAAAATATTTTTAGTATTGTAATTTTTAATATTTCTTCCCGTGTAAGTTCTGTAAAACGCTCCTAATAAAACATCCTGCTGGTTATTCTGATAGCCATCCACATAACTTTCTGTTTCACCTTTTAAATTTGTGTAAGTATACGTGCCGGTTGAGCCTGTGGGATTTGTTGAAGGTGAATATGCGTTTGCTTGTCCTAATTCATTTGCAACATCTCTTCTAACCAATAAAAATTCATCAAACAAGCTCGATGCGCCGTCTTTTCCTTTATCACTTAACGATCTGAAGAACGTAAATGTAGAAATATTGAAATTACCCGTTTCGTTTCTACTCACATCAAATAAAAAGCCGTTGTTTTCTTTGCTTCTCGGATCTGAAGGATCATAGATCATATATTCACTTATGCTTTTTGCTTTAGTATAATTTCCGTTTAATTCTATTTTTAAACTTCCATGAGGCTCAATACTTGATCTGTATGTATAGGTAGTGTTCTTCGTTTCAGTATATGGTGTTGTTTGCAACGGTATCTTCGCTAACCAACCATTTCGCGCGCTGTTCTTTCTAATTTCATCATCCTGTAAGCCCGTAGTAAATAAAAAGCCCGGCGCTTGTTTTTCTCTAAAATCAAGTCCCATGTATTGAGAGCTTGGTTTAAAATTTGGTAATGCCTGTCCACCCTGTTGCTGAAAACTAACAGAAATGTTTTTCACCATCATAATACCACGCGCTAAAAACTCACCTATATCTTTAAAATTACTTTCTTTCTTTTTGGTAGAATCTGTTGGTGTACTTGATGCGGTTGAGCCCTTACCTACTTTATCTTTATTATTGTTAGGATTTTTATTTTGATTGGTGTTGAGTTTTTTAAAGTATGGTATTTTATTATAAAGCTGCACCAAATTAAAATTACCGGTAATATTATGTGAATTGGTATTTTGTATGGTATTACCAATACTATCGGCAGCTGCAAAAGGCCTGCGCAGCCAGGTATATGTACCGCCATATCTATAAGTAAGTGTAGTAAAATCGAGAATTGGAATTTTATTGATAGGTACATTAAAATTTAAATTCATTTGCTGGCGATAGGTTGTGTTTTCACCATAACGGCCTTCAATTTTATTAGTTTCAGGATTTTTTCTTCCTTTAAAGAAAGTTGTTCTGATACTATCTCTAATTCCGGCCCTGTTCACATCATCAATGATCTCTCTTAGCGAATCACTTACAGGTTCTAAAACACGACCTTCATTATTAGCACTAAAATCAAATTTAATGGCTTTACTCAGATCCCAACGTAAATTATAAGCACGGTTCACTAAAAAATTCTTGTTAATGAGTGTTGGATTGGTAAATGTTTGCGAGCCTTCGTAGAAGCTTGTAATATCGCGGTTTTTAAGAGCCGCATAACTTCTGTTAAAATCAATTGATGTTCCAAAACTGTTAGGTAATAATTGCAGGTTAAAATCTTTAATTAATGCAAACCATTTATTCTGGAAGATCTTCATCTTACTAAATGGCTTAATAGTAAGCGGATTTTGCAAACTAAAATTGTATTGCAAATTGGCGCGATAGGCCTTGTTGATGTTGTACTCAACATTTATACTACGCTTAAATAATTCGGTATAAGCATAGGTGGCCGAAAAATTACTTACATCCCAAGGCATTGGCTTAGCGCCTTTACGTTTAAAGCCATCTATTCTAACATTGGTAACGTTAAAGCCTTTGCGTTCAGTAAAATCTTTTGTAAGATCAACAATTGAATCTCTTTTTTTAGAGTTAATGGCAGTATTCTTTTTCAGATCAGAATTACGAACATCCGGATCGAGTGGATTAAATAAAGGTTCTACAATCGTTTGGCCGTAATTATAAAATATAGGTAAAGTAACTTTCCATTTATTTGGAAAGAATTTACCGGCATTAATAGAACTGCTCATATCCCAATTCTTATTGGTTTCTTTACTACGGTCGTTTATCTTTTGTTCAACACCACCCCAGAAAGGCGTTTTATAAGTTCCTGCAAGCGATACCATTCCAAGATCGGCCAGCTTGGCTTGCACCTGCCCTGTAGCGGCCCAACCACCTTTATTTATAAACTCTGTTAAGCGCAATTCGTTTACCCAAACCTCAACGCAATGCGCTAAATTGTCGGTACCCTTTTCATTTCTAATACCAACCATTACACTTTTAATAGTACCTAAATTCGGATTACCTACTACTGCAATTTTGTAGCCTTCAAAATCTTTTACAAAAGGCTGGGTTAAATTATTTAAATTACTAAAGTAGCCGAGTTGTTCGTTTCTTAAACGTTTTACTTCGGTAATATCGCTGAATTTAAAATTAACTTCATTTTCAACCGGCCAAACTGCGCCTCTGTCATCATCGCTATTAGGATCGTAAACACCTTTTGCTGTTAATTTTAAAGGCACCTGGTATTCGTAAAAGTTATTATTATAATCTGTACCAACTCTAAAGAATAAGGTAAGATCGCCATCGTTTAAAGGAATACCATTTAATTGCTCGGCATGTACATTCATTTTTATGTTGTTGAACATACGGGTATCCAGATCAACATTTTTAAATACAGCCCTGCTATCACCATCTTTTAAATTACAAACGCGTAGTTGTAAAGATTGCTCGTTTTGTAAAACCAAATTAGTTGTTTGCACATTTTGTTGTTGCGAAATATCAGGAGGCAACACATAATTTACAGGTGTTTTTGTTCCGTTCTCTTGCAAGCTTACTGCCGAAACATCAAAAATAGTTGAGTTATCATCGTTAACGATGTATTCACCTGTTTGTTTAAGATCATAAGCATAACGTCTCCAATCTGCACGCACCAATTCAAAACGCGCTAAACGCACCAGCACCGGTCTGTCAAAACCTTTCATGTACACACGCATAAAACGGATAGAGTTAAATCCTTCAATGCCACCTACAACTTTTTCGAATTGCGTGATAGGAATTTTAAACTGATACCATTTTACACTTTTATTAATACCATTAAAATCGGCAGTACCTGTAAACTGGTCAACTATAAAATTGGTTCCTACTGATGCAGGATTAACATCGTTTGGTGAAATTTTAATATGGTACTGATAATAATTCTCCGTCTCGCTTAATGTATTGTCTTTATTTACATCTTCAATAGTTGGTAGTGTATTAGGGCTAACAGTTGAATAACCACCACCGTTTGGATTTTGTACTTTATATTGTTCTTCGGTAGGTGTATTTCCTTCCTGGTTATTGAATCTTGAATAACGTTCTAATGTATATGCTTTTTTTGAATCATAATCATCCCCTCTGTGAAAATGATATCTGTCAGATGAAGGGTCACTATTGAATGCATCTTTAGCCGCCTGCGAAAACAGTCCGGCATTCATATCCGCTATAGCACTTCTAAACCTGTATCTTTCGTAAGAATCGCTTAAGCCATCATAACCAACATCCTGAAATTCGCGATCGTTATTATCCTGCGAAAATGCATTTACCGTTGGTGGAATTAACGGAATGTTGGCAACGTTGTTTGAATCTATGGGTAAATTATTGGAGTAAGAAGAATTACCCGGTATACCATTTTCATAAACCATTCGTCCGTCTTTTATCACATCTTCAGAAATGTTCCCCAAGTTAATATACATATCACCGCTTGGTAATTTTGTTGCATCCAAACGTGGATCGGTATCCGATTTATAATCTTCATTAAAAGGGTCCATCATCCAAAACTGAATGTACTCGATATTGGCCGCCTGAAAGTCGTTGGTCTCTAACCTACGCATCATACCACCCCAACGGGTGGCAGGGTTCTTTAACGACCCGTCAAAATTAATACCCGATGAAATACCTGCAACACCATTCACATCGTAATTATAAGGGCCGCGTTCTGTTGGATAAAAACCAAGATCTAAAACCGGTAATACAACCTGCTGACCGTTAGGAGGTGTTTTACCGGGAAATAATTCTGTCTCAAAAACCTGGCGCCACATGTTATTTGAAAAGATCTGGTTATTATAGTAATCAGGGGTAAAACCACTTTGCGTGCGGGTATACATATTATCTACATTATACCAATTAAACATGGCACGGTTCATACCGGTTGTTGTTGTATTTGAAGTTGCTGCTTCAGGAAATAATTCGGGAATACCTTGCGGGATACTTGCTAAAAACCAACCGTTCGGATTTCTGATATCTATTAAAGATATTGATCCTTCAAAATCATCAATGTACGAGTTACCGCTTTTGCCAATTGCTTTTGCGTTGCCCGGAAATAATTTTGCTATCTCGCCACGTGTTGAAATGCTGCTCATTTCCTTAGTACTATAAAACGGCAACTTATCCAATAAACGCGTTAAGAAAGGAGCATCTGTTTTATAATTAAAATCCAAACCGGCTACAATGTTACTTACGGGCTCATCGCCAATGCTTACTTTTTGTGTGATAGGCCTTTCGTTAAAACGCAAGATGGTACTACCTAAAGTTAAATTTCTTCCCGCCTTATAATCCAATCTTGTTCCCCACAAACTTTTTTGTTGCACGTTAAAAAGTGAATTACTTTCGAGAGAAACTTTTACCTGCGCGCCTGAATTTAAGATTCCTTCGTTAATGATCTTAACGCGGCCTAAAGTATAATCAACAGTGTAATCTGTATTCTCAACCAAAGCAACGCCATTAGCTGTAACAATAACGGCGCCCTGCGGAATGTTAAGTGCGTTTAAAGCTATCTCAGAACCAGAAGCTGAACGATAGGTCCCTTTAATTTTGTAACGGTTCTTATTTTGAATAAAGCTTGCGGCAGTTTTAGTAGAATCGTATAACTCGGTAAAAATATATTTATTAGCGGTAGGAAAATCATTATTCGGATCGAACTTAGCTGCCAGGCCTCTGCCAAAAGGCTCTACCATTGGAAAATAAACCCTTCCGTTTGCGGGTAAAATAGTATAGCCGGTAATAAAATCGTAAATACCATCAGAATGTTTATCGCCATTAACACTTAAGTTATCGCAATTTAAAACTCTTAATAATTGCTTACCATTAACAGCACCGTAAGGAAGATATGGCACATCAACACCGGTTTCAATATTATTGTAAAAGATATCTAATTTAAAATCCTGTGGATTTAAGTTGTAAGCACCCAAAGCATAAACGTTCTTCATCATTAACTGCCACATTGGATGTTTTACACTAACGTTGTTACTTTTTAATAATTTACAAATTAACAAAGCGCTGTTATCCGGCACCTGATCGCTAAACTCACCTACCTGGTATGTTTTACCACCGTAAGTATATTGGTACGAAACCGCTAAAGATTGTTCGTTGCTTAATTGTTGGTTTAATGAAATAAAACCGGTGCGCGGATTAAAATAATATTCGGTTGCATTTAAACGGCGTGCATTTTGAATAACGTTATAATCGCGCGATGCGTCCATATAAATATTACCTGTATTATTTGGATTAGAAGCAATAACAGCCGTTGGTAATTTTTGCGAAACAGAACTTAATAAACGATCCGTTAATAAACCGTTTACGGTGTTGGTCATGATCGCATATAAGTTATTTGCTGTATTCCTCGGTAGTTTATCGTATTCAGGATTTGAAGGAGAACTAAAGGTATCAATTAAAGCCGGTGTAAAATTAGGTACAGAAGTTGTAATTAATGCGCCACCTTTTGTTCCCGCCAAACCCTTCCATACATGTGTAGAATCTTCACCCAGATCTTCAAAAGCCACAACGTTACGTGTTTGCTCAGCATTACCGTTAATATTCAATACATATACCTCAACTTTTGTAATTACAATTGGTGTATTGATAATTGGTAAGCTTTGCATCCAGGTATCATAATTATCCCTGAAATAATGGCCTAAGAAATAGTGTTTGTTTTGCTCATAGTTATCACCATTTAATTGAAAGTTTTGTGTTTGCGCACCCCCCTGAACCGTTACCTCTTGTTTTTTACCACGCTGTTGCGAGAAAACAGTTGTTGCTCTTAGTTTACCAAATTGTAATTCTGTTTTAAAACCAAATAAAGTTTGACTACCTGATATCAACGTACTGTTTAATGGAAGTGTTACGTTACCGGCTTCAATTTTTTTAATGATCTCATCTTCGTAACCTGTGTAATCTAATTTTACCTGGTTCTCCCAATCAAATGATGCTTCGGTATTATAGTTGGTAGTTACTTTTAATTTATCACCTATCTTTCCAATTAAATTTAATTGGATACGCATATTAAAATCGAAATTGGTAATTTTTTGTTGTTTTTGCGGAATAGCAGGATTAAAATTCTTATTTCTGTTCAACCCAAAAATTAACTCAGCTGTACCTGTTGGCTTAATATCTACAGTATTACCACCGAAGATGCGATCAAACAATTCGCCACCAACATTTAATTTCGGGATCATACCTTTGCGCGGCTTTTCATTCAGGTCATCTGCGGCAACACGAGAACGCCAGTAATCGCGCATTGATTTTTTGAATTGATAATCCTGATACTCTTTCATACTCATGTAAGTTTCCGGACGGTAATCCATATCACCTATCTTTTGCTTTACATCGTAAGTTCCTGTTTTTGGATTATACTCTACATCTGTTTTTATATTTTCAGGATCTTTTAAATAGAGCCCTGATTTTGGATCATAAATGGGAGGCTTGCCATTATTATCTTTAAAATCATAATTCAGATCAACAGGTTCCGTTTCGGGAGTATCAACAGGCATAACATTTGCAGAAGGTAATTGTGTAAATACATCTGAGCTGGCAATCTTATCAGAATTGCTTTTTGTAACAATGCCCATTAAACAGGCCGTTGCACTGGTAATTACTACAAAATTTATTAGTCCGCCTATTCTCACTAAGAATGCCTAAAAGTTTTTTAACGCCGATTTAATTAATAATTCCACATTATCGGTTCCTACGCCTTGCTGTTTAATTGACTTTTCAATCGCTTTTTCAGCTGAAGCCTTAGGAAAACCTAAAGTAACCAGAGCCAATAACGCCTCGTCTTTATTTTTATTGTACGAGGTTGTTAAAATCTGCGAAATACCTCCTTCGTGTTTTCCCATTTTGCCTTTAAGATCAACAACAATGCGCTGTGCCGTTTTATCACCAATACCTTTTATTGATTTTAACATGGCTACATTTGCGGTATTTATTGCACCAGCAATTTCGGCAGGACTAAGGCTTGAAAGCATTAACAATGCACTGCCCCCGCCAACACCACTTACCGAAATAAGCTTACGAAATAAATCGCGCTCATCCTCTTCTGCAAAACCGTAAAAACGAGGATTATCATCACGCACATAAACGCTTTCAATAAACAATTGCGCTTCGGTTTGATGGCTTAATTTTGAAAATGTATTTAACGATACTAAAAGGCCATATCCCACGCCGTTTGCTTCAATAACAATATGGGCGGGGTTTCTGTAAGTAATATTACCTTTTACGTAATTGATCAATGACATAGCTTTTTTACACGTGGATTTTATTATTTTTCATTTGTCGTGTGGAATACGTTATGCTATCCATTTTTGTTTGTACTTTTTGGCGCATAACTATTTCTTACTTTCTGTTTTGCGCGTCAACCACAGCTATTGTTATCATATTTACTATTTCACGCACACTGCTACCCAATTGTAAAACGTGTACGGGCTTGTTCAATCCCATTAATACCGGTCCAATGGCTTCTGCTCCCCCTAATTCCTGCAATAATTTATAAGCAATATTACCGGCAGCTAAATTTGGGAAGATGAATGTATTTACATCCTTATCCACCAAATAACTAAAAGGAAATTGTTCTTTTAATAAATTATTATTGGAAGCGAAGTTGGCCTGAATGTCGCCATCCACGATCATTCCAGGATAATTCTTATGCAATATTGCTGCTGCATCACTTACTTTTTTGGGTGTTTCTCCTTCGGCAGAACCAAAATTTGTATAAGATAATAATGCGATACGCGGTACAATATTAAATTGTTTTACTGTGTTTGCAGTAAGTACTGCAATATCCGCCAGCTCTTGTGCTGTAGGATTAGCGTTCATGGTTGTATCTGCAAAAAAGTACGGGCCTTTTTTTGTTACCATCATGTAAAGGCCTGCTACCTTGCTAACGCCGGGTTGTACCCCAATGATCTCTAATGCCGGTTTTATTGGTGTACCATATTTTTTTGTCAGACCGGAGATCATGGCATCTGCCATGCCCAATTCAACCATCATAGCGCCAAAATAATTACGATCGCGCATTAATTTGCGGGCATCGTATTGTGTTAAACCGCGGCGCTGGCGCTTTTTCCAAAGCATATCACCAAACTCAGCGCGTTTCTCCTCTTCGGTATTTAACCAAGGATCAATGATCGGTGTATCACCAAGATCTAATTGATACTCTTCCAATAATTTATCTATCTTTTCTTTATTGCCTAACAAAATTGGTTTTGCAATACCTTCATCACGCACAACCTGTGCGGCTTTCAACACTTTGTAATTATCTGCTTCGGTAAATACAACACGTTTTGGATTATTCTTGGCTTTGTTAGCCACACTACGCATTAGCTTATTATCTTTTCCTAAGCGGTTATCCAACTCGGCACGGTAAGCATCCCAATCGGTTATCTTACGTTGTGCTACACCACTATCAACAGCAGCTTTTGCAACAGCGGACGATACAGCAGAGATCAAACGACTATCAATTGGTTTTGGAATAATATACTCTTCGCCAAAGCTTAAATTTTTTGAACCGTATGCAAGGTTTACATAATCCGGCACAGCCTCTTTTGCCAAAGCAGCAATAGCAAGCGATGCTGCTAATTTCATTTCTTCGTTAATGGTTGTAGCGCGCACATCCATAGCTCCACGGAAAATGAACGGAAAACCCAACACATTATTCACTTGGTTAGGATGATCACTACGGCCTGTAGCCATAATAATATCTTTACGCGCTGCAATAGCGTCATCGTAAGAAATTTCGGGAGTTGGGTTGGCAAGCGCAAAAACAATACAATTTTTTGCCATGCTTTTTACCATATCCTGCGTTAAAATATTTCCTTTTGAAAGACCAACAAACACATCTGCGCCTTTAATAGCTTCTGCCAATGTATTGATCTTTGTATTCTCAGAAGCGAAGAATGATTTATACTGGTCAAGATCTGTTCTGCCTTTGTGAATAACGCCTTTGCTATCCAACATGGTAATATTCTCTTTTTTTACACCAACAGCAATGTACATTTTTGCACAAGAGTTGGCAGAAGCACCGGCACCATTAATAACCAGCTTCACATCCTTCATTTTTTTCTTAGAGATCTCTACTGCATTCAATAAACCTGCGGCGCTAATAATGGCAGTTCCATGTTGGTCATCATGCATTAAGGGAATATTTAATACTTCCTTTAAACGACGCTCGATCTCAAAGCACTCAGGCGCTTTAATGTCTTCTAAATTTATTCCGCCAAAGGTTGGCGCTATGTTTTTTACAGTATTAACAAACTCGTCAATATTTTTTGTATCCACCTCAATATCAAATACATCAATATCTGCAAAGATCTTAAATAATAATCCTTTTCCCTCCATTACAGGCTTTGACGCCAGTGCCCCAATATCACCAAGGCCCAAAACCGCGGTACCGTTAGAAATAACAGCTACCAGGTTACCTTTTGCTGTGTATTTATAAGCATCTTCAGGATTTTTCTCAATTTCCAAACAAGGTTCAGCAACTCCGGGAGAGTAAGCTAAAGTAAGATCGCGCTGTGTGCTGTAAGGCTTGGTTGGAATTACCTCTATCTTGCCTGGACGGCCTTGTGAATGGTAATCCAGGGCATCTTCTCTTCTAAATTTTGCCATAGTTTTTTTATTAAGGATGACGAAGATACTAATAATATTTTACCTAAAGAACTAGGAAAAACCTATAAAAAAGGGGGATTTTGTGCTGTTTTTTTTGTATTGGATTTTATGCCAACTAAACAATTAATTAACATTTACAAATAGCGAAATTCTTTCCAGCTGTGTTTACATTTTTCGCACTCAAAAACATCGTCCACTTCGGTATGCATTAAGTGATAGTTTTCCAGACTGCCTTCTATCAGAATTCTCTCTATCCAAAGCAATCCGCCATGTTTACATTTTGGGCATTCACCCAAAACGCGTTGATTGATCGCTTGTCGCTCAGGCACCCAGCCTTCATTAGGTTCGGCCATGTTTATGCTTTTAAAAATTCGAGATAAAATGTTGTGCCTTTATTTATTTCAGAATTAAACCACACTTTGCCATCAAAGCCCTGCATAATATTTTTTACCATTGCCAAACCTAAACCTGAGCCTGTATTTTTGGTTGTAAAATTGGGTGTGAATAATTTTTGTTTCAGATCTTCACCGATGCCAATGCCATTATCACTTATTGAAATGGTAACGGAAACTTCATTTTCCTTCATATCAATTTCAATTTTTGGATCTGTTCTTTCATCTAAAGCCTGCACAGCATTTTTTAAAATATTATTAAATACGCGTAAAGCCTGATCTTTATCACCTTTTACCGGGAGCTCGTTTTTTGAGATACGATTGATGATGGAAATGTTTTTATGATTCTCGAAAGTTAATTCAGAAGTTTTAATGATCTCAACCAGATTAATGGTTTGTAAATTTGTTTTAGGGAATTTTGCAAAACTGCTAAACTCATTGGCAATTGTGGCAAGTGAGTCTATTTGCTCAATAATACCTGCACTTGCTTTCTCAAATTTTTCTTTAAAATCCTCCGGATTATTTTTCATTAAATGCTGCAGGTACTGCAAATTTAATTTCATTGGCGTGAGCGGATTTTTAATTTCATGGGCTACCTGTTTAGCCATTTCTCTCCAGGCACTTTCGCGCTCACTTTGTGCTAAAAGATTTGCACTTTCTTCCAGCTTCACTAACATTTGGTTGTACTCACTCACTAATTTTCCGATCTCGTCATTACTTTGCCATTTAATTTTTTCGTTCTGTTTTCCTAAAGTAATATTGGCAATTTGTTGTTTTATTAATTGCAACGGACGTGTAATATACCCTGCTAAAATTAAACCCGAAAGAATACTTATTACAAATAAAATCACATATACGTTTATGAACGCGCTGATGATACCCGAAAGTTCATTTACAAGATCGGCTTGCTTTGCGTAATACGGTAAATTCACAAAGCCAATTAACTCTTTTTTATTATTGAATAAAGGTGTGTAAAGAGATAAATAATTTAATTCTCCTGCCTTTTCATTAACACTTGTAGCAGAGGTTCTGTTCTCCTTCAAATCGGCGTAAGCTTGTGGATTTACAAGGGATGCAGCCAAACCAAGATCATATAATCGCGGCTCGCTGGTGTGAAACAATCTTCCTTTTTTACCAAACAAACTTATATCTGTACTAAATAAATGCGCGTATTCTTTTAATTTTAAATTTACCAGTTCTTTTTGTGTAGGATCGAACATTTCTGCAGGTGTAAATTGCGTTGCCAATTCGTTAATGATTGTTTGGGTTTTTTCCTGCAATTGTTTTACGTTATCACCTTCAAACTGATTGGATACTAACCTGGCCGAAGTTACGCCCACCGCGGAAATAGCGAGCAATAACAAAATAATAATAATGGCCTGGATACGACGCGTAAAGGATGAAGATTTGAAACGCGAAGTAAAGATCAAACCATAAATAAAATAACTGCAATAACTTATAAATGAAAAAAATAAAAATAAGTATGAGTTGTATGTAAAATAATAATCGCCGTTCTTCTTTTTTTGACTGATGATGATCTGCGTTTCTTCGTCAGGATTAAAAAAATAATGAACGTAATCAGGATTGGTTTTTGTGAGAGCGGTCGAATCACTATCAAAATAAGGATAATTAAACTCGCCATAACGGCTGGATATTTGCCCTGAGCGGTATACAGCGTGGCTGAATTTTTTTAGTTTATCAGGTTTTTGTTGCGATTGATCCAATAGCAGATCAGGAAAACTGCCTAATTCTTCAAACTGTTTTGGCTCCAAACGCACATACAGATTTTTGGTACTTAAAGGAATTTTGCCGATGTAACGCGAGTTTTTTTTATGATTGGCAATAAAAAAGAAATTCTTTGAAACAGAATCTGTTTCTTTATATTTTACCTGGTCTTCAAAAAAACCTTCGTTTAAAAGTATTGGGTCCTTAGTCGCCAGCAAAGGCTTGCAATCCTTATCAAATAAAGAAACTTCAACATTATAGCGATTAAAATAACCGCCAAAATATTTTTGTTTTAATAATTGCTCAACTTCTTTTTCGCTATTGGGTAAAAAATCGATTAGAATCTTTAATTTTTCATCGTTAGCTATTTTATCCGGCACTCCCGAAAATTCACTTTCCAAAATAGCATCTTTACGCTCGCTTAAATTGAACGACAACAAACCAAGATCTGATCTTTGATTTTGAATAATATAAAAATTAAAGAACAAAGATGTGATCACCGACATAATAAGGATCTGAAGGCCCAATCCCAAAGAGTTTCGCGAAAACCCAGCTCGCGTAAGAAAAAATAGTGGCAATGCAAATACCAACAACCAATAATTCTCAAAAACAGTTGTATAATTAAATATTAACTGAATAGAAAAGCAAATAATAAAAATAGCTCCACTAAAAAAAAGCAGATTCTGAATATATTTTCCCGTAAAAAAAAAGATGAGCCTGTGAATAAAAACAAACAAGGCAAGGCAATAACAGGTTAACGCAAACAACGCAATAAATGCCGGAAATTTAATACTGAAAATGCTTAAAAAATCGAAATTAAGTGTGGAGTTACTTACTAAACTTTTTACGCCATTATTAAATTGAATAGCAATAAATACTATTGCAAAACATAAAAAGAAGATCCATATATAATTTAAAATTTTCTTCTCGCTCTGCTGGATCTTAAAATTAAAAAGTACGGCAATAAATAATAAAATAATGGAGTTAAATAAAATATCACCGAGGTAAGAATTGATCATCGAATCGGCATTACCAAACAGCTGCACATCGTACAAAACGCTTCTATAAAAGAAAGCGGGCCATTTTAGCCAGATCATTAATGCCCTAAAAGCAAGAATAGCGCTTAACCAAATAAACAAGCGCAGCCCTTTTGGTTTTTCTTTTATGGCCAGCAAACTACAGATCAATAACAAAATAAAGCCCGCTAAAAATAACGTGAAGCAGATATTGCTTACGCTTATTGAATGATACGCGGTTTCATTCCCTGATAAATAAAATAAAATTTGCCCGTTTAAACTCACAGCATTTTTCTGTGGCCCCTTTGTGGCAAGATCCAGTTCTTTTGAAATGCCTGTCCAGTTACTAAAATTATTCTTTAAATAATTATTTTGCAGGTCGTAATTTGGCTTAACCAAACACAAAGCAAGTGCTAATTTATTTTCTTTTTTTGCTTTAAAATAAAGGTAATTGCCTTGCTTTAAAATGGCTATCCCAAAATCTTTTTCGAAGAGTTCCTTTTTATAGACAAGTGGTATTTGCGCATTATTCCAATAGATCAGGCTATCGTTCTCAAAATAATAAATACCAATACTTTCTAGTTTATAAAGATCTTCAAATTTAACCCTGTGTTTGCTTAAGCTATCATTTAACAAAAGATCAAGTGCTTCTTTTGATCGCTCTTGTTTTATATTGATTTTTTCTTGCGCATTAAGAGCCAATTGATTAACAGAGTAAGAAAAACGATTGTTTAACAGAATGGCACCCAGCATTAAAATAACGCTGAACATCAAGAGAATGTAGTAGATTTTGCCTTTTCGCATTAACCATAGCAAAATAGTAAAAAAACCCTTATCCTGCGGCCTTTTTATATTTTTTTTGCAATCAATTTGCGTTTATATTTGTATTTTGCAGATATTTTTTAATTATGGCACAACCAACAAAGCAACCCACTTTTCCTGAGTTAACTCAATCTTTTAAATATTTTTCTTTTTTAACCCACAAACTGGCAATGGTTATTATAGGCATTGTTGGTTTTACATTTTATATTACCTCAATTAATGGTGAGTATGCGCTGGATGATGGTATTATCATTCATCAAAACGATCACGTTATTAAAGGGGTTCGTGGAATTACAGGTATTTTAACCAAAGATGCTTACGAAAGTTTTTATCGTCGTATGTGTGCAACCGATCAATTAGCCGGTGGTCGTTACCGTCCGCTTTCAGTTGTAAGTTTTGCAATTGAACAAGAGATCATTGGTTCTTACCGAACTGGTTTGTATTTAAAAGTTGAAGATTCCAATAAGAACGGTGTGCTTGATAAAGATCTTGTAAACTATACATCGCCTTGCGGCAGACCGGAAACCAATTACGAATACAACGATTTTGTTGATTTAAACAACGATGGTGTTGCACAACAAAATGAGTGTTACAACTGCTGGGATTTGGATAAGGATTTTAAAAACGATTCGGATGAAGATTTGAATGTGGATGGTGTATTTAACGAAGTAGATTGCCAGGTGTATGGTGCAAATGTGCGCCACTTCAATAATATCTGGACATTTGCTTTAGGTTGTGTGTTCTTATATTTGGTTTTCTCACGTTATTTTTTCCGTAATAATCAAGATCTTGCTTTTTTAGCAGCCTTGTTATTTACAATGCACCCTATTCACTCTGAGGCAATCGCTAACGTAAAAAGCCGTGACGAGATCTTCTCACTTATATTTGTTTCGCTTACTTTTTTATACTCCTTTAAGTATCTTGAATCAAAGAAGATCTGGGACCTTATTTGGGCATCACTTATGTTCTTATTAGCATTACTTTCTAAAGAGTATGCGATTATGCTTCTTGCCTTAGTTCCTTTGGCAGTGTATACATTTACAGATAATGACGTTTACAAACAGCACGTAAATACAAAATTAGTTTACAAGATCATAGCAGGTTTATGTACAGCTATAATTATGGCTTTTGTACACAAAGGTGTTATCAATTCAATATTTGATGCAGATGGTGACGGTAGCAAATTGGTTACACGTGGCTTGAGTTTTATATTATGGTTAGGACTAACATATGCAGCTGTTAATTTTATTGAGAAGTCGCCGCGTTTTAGTGGTTTAGGTAAATTCAATTTTAATCTTGATGTAAAAGCGATTCTTATTATTGCAGTTGCCTTTATTGCCTGTGCAGGATTTATGCTTTTTATAAAATATAAATTCGATACTAAAGTACCTGCTCCAACAGTGCCTACAAAAGCATTCTGGGCATTCCCGTTCTTATATGTGATCTTTATTTTTATTGGTATCAGCAAAGCCATGAAAGAAAATAAATTCATTAGCTTAATGAGCTGGTTTGCATTTATCATGTTGTTCTACTTGGGTATGCGTTTGGTTGCCGTTAAATTAAAACCGGGTGTGCCTGATACCGAGATCCTGAACAATCCGTATTTATTGGCAAATGAGCAAGAGCGTTTTTGTACTAAAGGTTTTGTATTATTAAAATATTTTATTTTACAATGTTTCCCTCATCCATTATCATCCGATTATTCTTACAATACTATCGAATACCGTCATTTTACAAGTTGGGATTTTATAGTTTCGTTCGTTTTCCATATTGGATTATTATTTGCAGGTATTTTCCTATCACTTAAACGTCATATCATCGGCTTCTGTATCATGGTGTATATTTTATTTGCATTATTGATCAGTAACGTGTTAATGGATGTGGGTGCAACCATGGGTGAACGTTTGATCTTCCACTCTAATATCGGTTTCTGTATTGCAGCAGCTTACTTTATCTTAAAAGGTCTTGATAAACTTGCTTCGATCAACTTTAGTGTTAAACGTGCGGTATTAGTGGTAATGGTTTTAGTGGTTGGCTTTTTATTTGGCTGCAAAACATGGGAGCGTAATTACGATTGGAAGAATGACGTTACGCTTTTCTTAAAAGACGTTAATACAATGCCAAACTCTGTATTGGTGTTAGGTAATGCCGGCGCACGTTGGGTAGATCTTGCAGATACAAAAGAAATTACCGGTATTAATGTTCCCGGTCAGGATTCTACAAAGTATAATGATTATAATGGTACGCTTCATATTACCGATCAGGAAGTAAAAGAAGGTGGCTATGCATCAAGAAGAGATGCGGCGCTTTATAAAGGCATTGGTTTCTTAAAACATGCTATTGAGTTACACCCACGTTATGTAAACGGTTACTTAAATTTAGGTTTAGCCTATTTTAAATTAAGAAAAGATTTTGAAGCGCTTTATTATTGGAAAAATGCTGAGCGTTTATATCCAAACAACCCTTACTTAAGAAATTATTATATTGTTTATTACAATGATCTTAAGAATCGTGGCGCTACTGCATTTAACCGTGGCCGAATGGATTCGGCAGCGATTGCATACAGAAAATGTACTTTATTGGATCCATACAATCCCGAAGGTTGGTATAATTTAGGAGGCGCTTACTTTAACAGTCAAAAATATGTTAAGGCTAAAGAGTGCTGGGATCGCGCTTTACAGCTAAATCCTAACTACACAGAGGTTAAGCGTGTATTGCCAATGATCACACCACAAATGTTGGGCCAGGCACCTGTAACAAGCGTGGTAACATTGCCTACACCGGTTAAAAATTAATGTGTAATTGGATAACCATATTTTTAACGGTTTGCTTTTGTTCTGTCAATTCGCAAACCGTTATTAATTTAGATACTTTAACACTTCCGGCAAAAACAGAGAATATTTTTAATCGATCTTTGTTTGGCGATAGTTTAGCAAGCAGCTTTTGCATCATTATTAAAAACGAAGTAAAGCCGCACAAACATCAATACCATAGCGAGCATGTTTATGTAATTGATGGTGAAGCGCAAATGCGACTAGGTGAAAAAACATTTAAAATTAAAAAAGGTGATCTTGTATTCATACCCAAAAATACAGTTCACGCTGTTAAAACAACAAGTAAGCAACCGTTAAAAGTGATAAGCATACAGGCACCACTTTTTGATGGAAAAGACCGGATCATAATAGAAGAAAAATGAAAAAGCTCATACTATTTATCATATCAGTATTTTCAGGCGTAAATTTATTTTCACAAACCTTGTTTAGTAATAGTTTTGGAAATTTAAGTCTGCAAAATTATACCACTACTTCCAGTTCTGTTCAATACACAACTGTTCCTTCCGTTTTTACGATGATAAACGATGGTTATAAAAATAACATTGGCTCGGCAACAAATCCTAACAAACCATTTAATGTTCCTGCCCTTAAAACTCAAGGTTGGGCTGTAGTTTATAATACTCTTGAAAATGATACCTTTTTAGTAAGTACAAGTTGGTTAGATACTACAGCAAATGCTGACAGGTGGATCATTACTCCTTCAATTACAAATATTACAGCCAACACCGTTCTAACCTGGTTGGCAAAAAGCCCGGATGTAAACAATAAAGAAAGTTACCTTGTGTATGGCACAAGTCAAACCGGTACATTAACCCCTTTTGATTTTAATGTAGGTAATCAATTATATTTCAACACCGGTGAAAATGCTACCTGGACCAGACGCTCTATCAATTTAGGAAACTTTGCAGGCCAAAGCTTACGCTTTGCATTTCGCGATAATTCAAGTAACAAATACCAATTGTGGATAGATGACATTGAGATCGTTACACTACCAAACAATTTAGATGCGGCGCTTGTATCTATTGAAACACCCAAATACGTTCTTACTAATTCAAGCCAAATAATAAGCACAACCATTAACAATTTAAGCGCAGCAACCATTAATGCTGTTGCTATAAATTATCAAATAGGAAACTCCAGTATTCAAACTGAAACAATTAGCTTTAGCAGCGGTATTGGTTATAAACAATCTGCTCCTGCAACATTTGCATTACCATACAATGTAAGCACGGCAGGTAATTACAAATTAAAAACCTGGATAAGCGCAGTGAACGGATCACAGGATCAAAACCAATTTAATGATACCTCTTTCACTTATATAACCATTCAAGGCTCTGCACCAAAAAAATCAGTTTTGGTAGAACAGTTTGTAAGTGCTTTTGACGGTGAATGTTCAGGTGCTCAGGAAAGAATTTTAGCAAAACAAAACGATTCGGTAATAGTTGTAAATGTTCATGATCTTGATTCTTTAAAAGAGGCTAATTCTATTGGCTTAATTTCAGCATACAAAAAATCTACAGCAACAGCAATGTTTGACAGGGCCTTGTATTCAAATCCCGGCACTATTGCGTCTACGCATCCTTATCACGATAGTTTGCTTTACAAGCAGCTTCGTAAAATCTCACCGGCCAGCATAAGTATCGTTAATAAAACTTATAACCCAACAACCAAGCAATTAATTTTTACAGTAAAAGCCGATTTTGTTGGTGACGTAAAAGGCGACCTTAGGCTAAATGCCTATTTAATTGAAAATTTTGTTCATGGTCCGTGGAATGATTCTTTAGTAAACGGTTACAACCAGTTAAACAATTATTACAATGTGCCCTGGTCATCGTATTATTTGAAAGGAATTTATTCGTCTTTATATGGCACTTATGTTTTAGATGGTAATCAATTTCAACATCACAATACCCTGATACATTCATTTGACGGATCTTTCGGAAACCCCGGCTTAATTCCAACTGGTGGCGGTACACAAAATCAATCTTATCAACAAACGTATACATTAACGGTTCCTACGCCTACAAATAACATCAATAAATACACTTCAGACAATTTATACATTGTTGGCTTCTTGGCTGAGTATGATGCCGATATTACTAAAAGAAATGTTTTGAATGTGGTAAAAGAAAAAGTAACCGCCAACAGCGAAACCCTTGGTATAACAGAAACAATTGAAAATATTCAATTATCTGTTTATCCAAACCCTTCAAATGGTACATTGTATTTAGTTAGCCCTAAACCGGTAAATACTTATAGTATTAAAGTGCTGGATGTTATAGGTAAATGTGTATTCATGCAGGAACTTTTCCAGGTAGGAAATACAGCAATTATTAATATTCCGGATCTAAATACAGGCATTTATTTCCTTTCAGTAAGCTCTGAAACCGGCAATTTTACTGAAAAGATACTGATCCAAAAAAACTGATATTAATTTTGCCTGAATTTAAAAAAAGCACTATCTTTGACTTTCCTAATTATGCGGATGTGGCGTAATTGGCAGCCGCACCAGACTTAGGATCTGGCGCCGCAAGGCGTGGGGGTTCGAGTCCCTTCATCCGCACTCAAAAACCTGAACTTTATGTTCAGGTTTTTTTGTTTCATATATTTTGCATTTTCACTTTTTAAAGCAAACAATTCTACAATTATTTCCGCTTTAAATTTTATAACTTTATACTGTGCTAGAAGACTTTCCCGAACATATACAATCCAAAATAAAAACCCTTCCCGATCTTCCGGGCGTGTATCAATATTATGATGAGGATGAGCTTTTACTTTACGTTGGCAAGGCCAAAAATTTAAAAAAAAGAGTATCCTCCTATTTTGCAAAAGAGCATGATAGCAGCCGTTTGCGAATGATGGTAAAAAAGATCCACGACATTCGTACCATAAAAGTAAATTCGGAGCTAGATGCTTTGTTGCTTGAAAATAATTTAATAAAAAATCTTAAGCCAAAATACAATATTAATTTAAGGGATGACAAAACATATCCCTGGATAATTTTAAAAAAAGAACGCTTTCCTCGGTTATTTTATACAAGAAGGCAAGTGAAAGACGGTAGTGAGTATTTTGGGCCTTATGCTTCGGTAAAATTAATGCACACCCTTCTCGATCTTATTCGCCAAACTTACCCTTTACGAAACTGCAATTATGATCTTAGCAAAGAAAATATTGATAAAGGAAAATTTCGTCCGTGTTTAGAATTTCATATTGGCAAGTGCAAAGCCCCTTGTGTAAATAAACAGGATGAAGAAGAATACGATCAAAATATAAAAGAGATACGCCAAATCATTAAAGGTGACATAAATTTTGCTTTGCGTGATCTTAAAACCAATATGCAAAAAGCTGCCGAAAAATATGATTTTGAAACAGCTGAAGTTTTAAAGAATAAAATTGAAATATTAAGCAATTACCAAAGTAAATCAACCATTGTTCATCCTTCTATCACAAATACAGATGTGATAAATATTATTAGCGATGAAAAAAATGCTTACGTACATTATTTTAAAATAATAAATGGCGCTATCATTCATGCGCAAACCATCGAATTAAAAAAGAAAATGGATGAAAGCGATGAGGAGCTTTTATTATTTGCCATCATCGAATTCAGAAACCGTTTTAACAGTACAAGTAAAGAAATTTTAGTTCCCTTTATTCCTGAAATTAAATTGCCCGATTGTGAATATGTTGTTCCAAAAATTGGTGATAAAAAACAATTGATCGATCTGTGTTTAAGAAATGCAACGGCTTACAAGCAGGAAAGAGAAACTCAAATTGCTTTAACAGATCCTGACAGACACACCGAAAGGATCATGAATCAAATGATGAAAGATCTGCGTATGAAAGAACAGCCACGCAGAATTGAAGGCTTTGATAACAGCAACATACAAGGAGAATATGCGGTAAGCGCCATGCCCGTTTTTATTGATGGTAAACCTGCAAAAAAAGAATACCGGCATTTTAATGTAAAAACAGTTGTTGGGGCAAATGATTTTGCAACAATGGAAGAAATTATTACGAGGCGTTACAGCCGTGTATTGGATGAAAATTTACCAATGCCCCAACTAATAGTAATTGATGGTGGAAAAGGTCAATTAGGTGCAGCTTATGAAAGCTTAAAAAAATTAAACCTTATTGGTAAAGTTGCCATTATTGGTATTGCCAAACGTTTGGAAGAAATTTATTTTCCGGGAGACCCATTACCCTTATATTTAGATAAACGCAGCGAAACACTAAAAGTGATACAACAGATACGCGACGAAGCGCATCGTTTTGGAATTACACATCACCGCAATAAGCGTAGCAGAGAAACCTTTAAAACAGAACTGAATGAAATAAAGGGCATTAGTGATAAAACGGCAGAAACACTATTAGTAGAATTGAAAAGTGTAAAAAATATAAAAGAAGCAAGCTTTGAAGAGCTTGAGAAAATTATTGGAAAAGCGAAAGCTAAACTGGTTTTCGATTATTTTAAAAAAACGAACGAATTATGAAATACTTCTTTTTATGCATTACTATATTATTTACAAATTTTGTTGTTTCGCAGAATAACATTCGCGTTTTTTCTGCAAAAGGTGAGTTATTTACCTTAATTGCCTTTGATACTGTACAAAATACTCTGCCACAAACTAATGTTTTAGTTACCTCTGTTTACGAAGACTCTTTAAAAATCAAAATTGAACTGGAAAATAAAATAAAGACTGAAACAACACTTTTGCTTGTTGAAAAAGGTAAGTCTACAAAAAATAAAGAGTTCAATTACAAAATAAATGTAGAACAAAATAAAGTAAAGGTGAGTTATGTAGGTTATTATGATATGGTAATATTGCCCAACCCATTAGTACCCGCAAAACCGATCATCGATACAACTGCTAAATATAAAAACACACTGTTAGGCCACTTTTGTGAATTAAAAGATTCTAAACCCATTTATTTTAATAATATCCCAAAAGATGGTTTGTGTAAAACACCTATGCCTGAAGATTACCTTAATTACACTAACCTTTTAATGTTAAAAGCACAAGTACCCGATGATAAGTTTATTATTGCCGATAATGTTTGTAGAAATAATTGCTTGAGTATAGAACAGTTAAATTTTATTTTAAAATACATTGACTACGAAATTGAAAAATTAAAGATCATTAAAATTGCTTATTTTAATATTACAGATAGGACTAAAAACAAAGAGCTTGAAAAATCTTTCCGCTTCGAATCTTCTGTTTCTGAACTGAATTCTTTTTTTAAAGTAGCCAATGATCAAAAAATAAAAACAAACTCAAATTGCACTAGCGCTTCTTCAATTGAAAAAATAAAAAATCTTGAAAATAATTTAAGTGTTTATTCAAACGATTCACAACGCTTTGAAACTTTAAAAAAAATTTATGAAGATTATTGTTTTTCTAAAGACCACATTGTTTTAATACTTAATAAATTCATTCACGACCGTGAAAAATTAGATGCTGCAAAAATGCTTTATTACAAATGCGTTGAAAAAGAAAACTTTTTATTGATCTCGGATGTGTTTTCATACAACGAAACCATAAGTGAATTAAAAGAATTTGTCGCAAAACAAAAAGACTGATAATAAGCTCTTTAGCCCTCATCAAATAAGCGTTTTAAGGATAAAATAAGTTGTCAATATGGCACTCTTTTTTTATATTTACCCTATTGAAGCCAATTCTTGAAATAAAAGAGATCAGTAAAAAATTTCAGATCCAAAGTAATACAAAGCCATATCTGAGCTTAAGAGAGAATTTATTCTCATTTTTAAAACCCGGCTCAAAAAAAGAAGAATTTTGGGCATTAAATAAAGTTACATTTGATGTCATGCCGGGCGATTCTGTTGGCATTATTGGTAAAAATGGCGCCGGCAAATCTACTTTATTAAAAATACTTTCAAAAATCACACCTCCTACTTCAGGTAAGATCATTTCGCGTGGTCGTATTGCAAGTTTGCTTGAAGTTGGTACCGGTTTTCATCCTGAATTAAGTGGCAGGGAAAATGTTTTTATGAACGGTTCAATTTTAGGAATGCGCCGGGCAGAAATTGTAAAGAATTTTGATGCTATTGTTGATTTTTCGGGAATTGATAAATTTATTGATACGCCTTTAAAACATTACAGTAGCGGAATGCAATTGCGACTGGCCTTCGCCGTAGCAGCTTTTTTAGAGAATGAGATACTAATTATTGATGAAGTATTAGCTGTGGGTGATGCAGAGTTTCAAAAAAAATGTATTGGCAAAATGAATGACGTTAGTAAAAGCGGGCGTACAGTTTTATTTGTTAGCCATAGTGTAAACGCTTTAAAAACATTATGCGAAAGGGGGATCTATTTAAAGAACGGAACAGTTGAGACGGATTCCGATATAAATGGCGCATTAAAAAATTATTTGAACATCGATCTTAAAAAAGGCAGTCATTTTTCAAAAACAAAAAGACAGAACGAAAAAGATTGCGAAATTATTGATGTAAAGCTTTTAAATGAAAAGGGAGAGCTTTCTTCAGACTTTAATACATCTGAAGACATCTCTATTGAAATTACCTGGGAAAATAAAAAAGGTTTACCCGCTACGCCAAATATTGAACTGCACAATCTATTTGGTTACAAGATATTTTGGACCACCGATGCGGTTATTGATCGCGATGGAAAAAGTAAATCGCAAAAAGGAACTTATACCAGTACGGTTATTATACCTAAAGATCTATTAAATTCAGGCGAATATCTTTTACATGTTGGCTTAGATCTTGCTTCACCATTGGCAAATTACGATTCAATTATTAACGAGATATTTTTTATTGTAAAAGATACATTCGAAAATCAAAGCCTTGCAAAAGGGGGCTTTAGTTTTAACAGTAATGAATATGCGCTGTTACCTGTTTTTAACTGGAAATATAAAATGTTATGTTAGAAAGTAATTTTGGGTTTAGGCTAAAATATAAGAGCAGAACTCTTTTAAACTCTTTTATAAATAAACATGGCGGAAATGGCATTTATAATTTAAAAGGCCCTGCATCGCAAAAAAATAAACACGCCCTGATCATATATACAGCCGAGGCACTCAGTAAATATTTAAGTAATACCCTCTCATCTTTCCCTGAACTTACATCTCATTCTGGTTTTAATGAATCAATAGAATTATTGAATACATTGCTTGATAACGGTTATACAGTAGACTATTTTAATTTAAAGGAAACACCTGCAATTGAATGGAACAAATACGAACTGATCATTGATGCAGGAAATAATATTGAATATAGTAAACCGGTTAAGGGACAAACAAAGATCTATTATTCCACGGGTTGCCATTGGCTAACATTTTATAATAACGCTTACAAACATTCAGATTCTTTTTTCAGACGAAACAATATTCTGTTATACCCCGATAGACAGCTCATACCTAATTATTGTGACGATGCTGCAGATATTATTACTTGTTTTGGAGGCAGTTATCAGAAGGAAAGTTTTGGTACCAATAAAAATAAGATACGCTCAATAAATATTTCTACAACTTTTATTCCACCAACAACTTTCAAAAAAAAGATCGCCACAAAAAACAAATTCATTTGGTATGGTGGGCACGGACCTTTTCACAAAGGCATCGATCTTGTGGTAGAAGCATTTGAAAAAATGCCTGATAAGGAGTTGCATATTTTTGGCAACATTGAATTGAACGGAAAATTATTTGAATGGTTCGAAAAAAGAACAAGCACTACCAAAAACATTACTTATCATGGTTGGGCAACACCCGATAGTAAAAAGTTTCAAGATCATGTTGCCATTTGTGATGCGTTTGTGTATGCCAGTTCTTCAGAAGGTGGACCGGGTTCGGTGATACAATGTTTACAGTTTGGACTCATCCCTATAATTAACAAAAGTTCTGCCACAGATATAAAAAATGATAGATTTGGCATTACCGGCAATACACCCGAAGAAGAGATCGAATCAATTATTTTTAATGTTGAGAAATTCAGCAGAACAGATTCAGATGAACTTCAACAGTTTTCAAATGAATTGGCAGAATATTATTCGGCCAATCATACCATACAAACTTACGCGCAAAGCATAAAAAAAATAATACACTCTTTATAATTCATGAAAAGCTTTTTATATTTTTTCTTAAATAAAATGTTCGGCAAAAAAAAGTATTACCGCTTTTTTTTGATCATGAAAAATATCAGCATACAGGGATTAAATTACAGAAACACGGAAATTGATAAGAATGGTGAGCTTGTTTTTATTGACAAAGTAGCAAACCATTGCAAACAAAATAAAAAGATAACATTATTTGACGTAGGTGCAAACATTGGTAATTATTCAAAAACATTAACAGAACGTTTTCCGGCACATTCAGAAATTTTTGCATTCGAGCCTTTTTCTGTTCCTTTTAAAAAATTGGCTGAGTTAGCACAGTCACAAAAACAAATTCATCCATATCAGCTCGGTTTAAGCGACAAAAATGAAAAAATGGTTGTTTATTCAAGTGATGAATTTAGTGAGATCGGTGGTGTATACAACCGTAGTTTTATTTTTCATGATATGCCGCACGACAAAGAGGAAGTAAATCAATTTAAAACAATTGCTTCTTTTTGCGAAGAAAATAAAATTGATACTATTGATTTTTTAAAGGTTGATGTTGAAGGTCATGAACTGGCTGTTTTAAAAGGAGCAGAACCTTTATTAAAAAGATCTGCAATTGATTTTATACAATTTGAATTTGGAGCAGGCAACCATTTTTCTCGCACCTACTTTATGGATTTTTATGAGTTACTGGAGCAAAATTACGTTATGTATCGTCTTTTAAAAGATGGAATGGTTGAAATTAAAGGCTATAACTCTGATCTTGAAATGCAGATCCTTACCTATTATGTTGCTGTAAGTAAAAAGCACGTTTCAAAATTTACAAGTCATGTTGCTTAAAAACAAAACCGTTATATATCCAAAAATAAGTATTACAAGAAAAGCGCCTGTTAGTTATGAAGAGGATGCTGCCAACCTGTTTACAAAAAACCTCACCTTCGATTTGAATTCCGTTTCGCTTTTACACTATTCAAACGTAAATGTAACACCCGAAGGAATAGTTTTTAAAGGATTCAAAATAGATGAAGATCTTTTGATCTATCCCAAACATAAAAAAATATACAACTGGCTTTATTTGCTTTCTTCAATGGTAAAAAGAAAAAAAATAAAGCTTTCATCATCTGAAAAATATTTATTGTGTTTTGATTACTGGTCTAATGGTATTTTTCATTGGATGTGTGATGTATTACCGAGGGTTGAAGCAATTAAGCATTTTGCAAAAGACTGTGTACTGTTGCTACCAAAAGACCTTAAGTTTGCCTATATTCACGAAACTTTAAAAGCTTTTCAGTTTAAAGATATCTATTACTTTGATGATTCTTCGTATGTGAACTGTCCGCATCTTTATTCTCCCGAACAAATAACTACATCCGGGCAAATAAGACCGGATAATATTTTAAGTTTACAACAATCATTAATAACCTTTTTTAAACCAAAATTTACAGGTAAATTAAATTTTCCAAATATTTATATTAGCCGCAATAAGGCCAAATACCGCAAGGTTATTAATGAAGAAGAATTGCTTCCGATATTAGCTAAATTTAATTTTAAAGTTATTTTTTTTGAAGATCATAGTGTTGCTGAACAGGTAGAAATATGCTTTAATGCCAATAACGTAGCTTCCATTCACGGTGCCAATTTAACCAACATTATATTTATGCAACCCGGTAAAAATGTACTGGAGTTCAGAAAAAAAGATGACCAGGATAATAACTATTTTTATGAACTGGCAGATTCTGTAAAATGTAATTATTATTTTTTAAATTGTGATTATGAAGATAAAACGCCCGGCAATAACACATTTAGTTTGTTTGTTGATCCGGAAAAATTTGAAAAAACAATCGCACAAATAACACAAAAATGAAATATTGTTTATTTGTAAGAGAAGACCTGGCCCTATTAAAAGAAGATTTTTTTAATAAGGAAGATCTGAATGGCATGAAGTCTGATACATACATGTATAAAGACTTAAGGAATTATTTGAAAGAAAAAGGCATTGACCTAAATACACAACTAACAAATAAGCCTGAAGAGTGTGATGTTATTATTTGCTTAAATGAAACTGAATATTTCATCAATTATAAACGGTCGACGCAAAATAAAATTTTAGCACTTATTCTTACTGAACCGCCGGTTTATAATTTTGTTGATTGGAGCACTGAAAGACATGTTTATTTTGATAAGATCTTTACCTATGATTCTGATGTCGTAAAAAGAGATCCTTTAAAATATTTTCACATTAATTTTCCGATCGATCTCACGCATACAGCATCAAGCAGTTTTCCAACCGAAATTGAGTTTACTAAAAAGAAATTTGCCTCTCTTGTTGCTGCTGCCATTACTATTACAGAAGCAGCGCCTGAAAAAAGATCACTTTTATTTGAACGCTATAAAATAATAAAATGGTACAATAAAAATCATTCCGGATCTTTGGATTTTTTTTCAAGAACAAGTCCGCTTAATAAGTTTGAGCATTTTAAAGGCGCTTCATTTATAAATAAGATCAATAAAAGTATTACCAGAAAAATAGCCAATTATTTATTCAATAAACATATAGCTAAGGTTTATAAAGGCGCTATACAAAGCATGAATAAGAACGAAACGCTTGAGCTTTATAAATTTAATTTTTGCCTTGAAAATTCTCATGGCATAAAAGGACTGATCTCTGAAAAGATATTTGATTGTTTTATAGGTAAAACAATTCCTATTTACTACGGCGCGCCTGACATTGAGCAATATATTCCAAAAAAGTGTTTTGTACTTTATAGTGATTTTAGCTCTTTAAAAGATCTTCATACGTTTTTATTAAAAATGGATTATAAAACTTACCTTCAATACCTGGAAAATGCTGCTGAGTTTTTAAAGACCTCTGAAAAGATATTTTCAACCAAAACCTTCATTGATAAAATATATAACGAAACAAAATTATGAGCATTGAATTTTTTAATACTTATGTTTCTGCCGATGCAACTAAAATTGTTAACGGTGTTTTAGATACTACTTTTTTAAGTGAAGGAAAAATAACCGAACAATTTGAAAAAGAACTGTGTGCAAATTTTAATTTTAAGAACATTGTTACATTAAACAGTGGTACATCGGCATTGCATTTGGCTTTAGATCTTTTAGATATTAAAGAATGTGATGAAGTGATCATTCCGGCTCAAACATTTATTGCTACAGGTCTGGCTGTATTATATTGTAAAGCAAAACCGGTTTTTGCTGATATAAATTATGAAGATGGAAATTTGAATATTGAATCTGTAAGATCAAAAATCACCTCAAAAACAAAAGCTATTATTTGTGTGCATTGGGGCGGGTATCCCTGCGATATGAATGGTTTAAAGGATGTAGTAAAAAACACCAACATTAAAATAATAGAAGACGCGGCTCACGCTTTAGGTTCTGTTTATAAAAATGAGATGATAGGAAACGTTTCGGATATTACTTGTTTTTCATTTCAGGCCATTAAACATTTAACCACCGGCGATGGCGGAGCAATAACTGTTAATGATCCTAAGCTTTACGAAAAAGCCGTTCGAAAAAAATGGTTTGGCATTGACAGGAAAAATGCCACCCTTTCTGAGCTTGGTGAAAGACAATATGATCTTACTGAAATTGGTTACAAATATCATTTAAATAATTATGCCTCTGCTTTAGGACTAGCTAATTTAGCTGGCTATAATGAACGTTTGCAAAAACGCATTGAGGTGGCAGAATTTTATAAAAGTGAATTAAAAAGTATAAGTGCGTTACACTTATTTAAAGAAGAAAACGATCGCAAAAGCGCTTACTGGCTTTTTGGTTTCCATACACAAGATCGGCTTAACTTGATCCACAAACTAAAAGAAAAAAATGTTCCTTCTTCAGTTGTTCATCAACGAATAGATAAATATTCTATTTTTGGAGGAGTAGATCTATCTTTAAAGAATCAAACAAAATTTGATGACACACAATTGCATATTCCAATACACGATGCAATAGATATGAAAAAAGCGGAATATATTGTTGATTCTATAAAAAGATCGGTTTAAAAAGTAATTTATTAATGAGCAAAAAACAGTTACGATATTTTTTTAATCACATTGAAAACTGCAACATGTGCGGATCAGATGCACAGAATTCTAAAATATTAGGAAAGCGTCTCAACCGATCGCAAGGCAAAGATCCAAAAAATAAAACAGGCATAACCACAACAATTGTAAAATGTAAAAATTGCGGGCTAATTTATTCCAATCCACAACCTGTTCCTTTTGATCTGCAGGATCATTATGGTGTACCACCCGAAGATTACTGGAAACCAAATTATTTTAATATTGACGAAAATTATTTTAAAGGAGAAATCGAACGTCTTAAAAAATTAATAGACTTTAAAGCCGGTATGCGATCATTAGATATTGGTGCAGGACTTGGTAAAGCTATGATAGCACTCGAAAAAGCTGGTTTTGATGCATATGGTTTTGAACCGTCACAGCAATTTTACGAGCGTGCCATTTCTAAAATGAACATCGATCCAAAAAAATTACAATTAGGAATGATTGAAAATGTGAATTATCCTGATGCCTACTTTGATTTTATTTCGTTTGGCGCTGTACTCGAACACCTTTATGATCCATCAGCTTCCATTCAAAAAGCATTAAAATGGTTGAAGCCAAACGGCATCATTCACATCGAAATTCCTTCATCAGACTGGTTGATCAACAAGCTTGTAAACACATTCTATAAACTAAAATTTAGTGATTATGTAGCAAATATTTCACCCATGCATGATCCTTACCATTTATATGAGTTTAGCCTGAACTCTTTTAAAGAGCACGCGAAGCAAAACGGTTACGAAATAGCGCTTTACGAATATTATGTTTGCCAGACCTATATGCCAAAAATTGCCGACCTTATTCTAAAATCATATATGAAGCTTACAAATAGCGGCATGCAGCTATGTGTGTGGCTTAGAAAGAAATAACCTGTAAACAATGGGTTTAATGGTCTATTAAGGCTAAAAAAGTTAAAAAAATCTTAAGATATCTTTCTCTGATACAAACAAATTGTTTAAATTGTTCGTATCAAATACCCTTCCTGAAATGAAGAATATTTTACTACTTGGCGCTACAGGATTTGCAGGACAAAACGTTGCGAATGTATTAAAACAAAACAATGCTTTTAACTTAATTTTAACTTCAAGATCAACAGGTACCGATCTAATAAATTTTGATCAAACACTTTCTTTATTTAAAAACTCCAAACCTGATTATATTATTAATTGTGCCGCACATGTTGGCAGCCTGAATTATGTAACGCAAATGGCAGCAAATGTTATTTTGGATAATTCGCGTATGCTGTTAAATATTTATCAGGCCGCGGCTGAAGTATGTCCAAAAGCTGTTATAATAAATCCTATTGCTAATTGTGCATATCCTGCAAGTGCCGATACGTTTAGTGAAGATAATTGGATGTCAGGCCACCTTCACCGGTCAGTGCTTTCTTATGGTGCAACCAAGAGATTATTGTGGCATATTGGCGAAAGTTTTTTTATGCAGCATCAAATAAAATCCATTTACTTATTTGTACCAAACATGTATGGACCAAATGATAGTACTGATCCAAACAAAGCCCATGCATTAAACGCATTGATCTCAAAATTTGTAAAAGCAGAAAAAGAAGGTAAAAAAGAAATTGAATTGTGGGGTACCGGCATTGCTATTCGTGAATGGCTTTATGCAGAAGATTTTGCAAAGATACTTGAACTTATCATCACACAAAAAGTTGCCATTGGTTTGGATGAACCGGTTAATATTGGTCAGAACTTTGGACTAAGCGTTAGAGAGTTAAGCAATATCATTAACCAGAATTTTAATAATAAATTCAGCATCAATTGGGATCATACCATGCCAGATGGTGCACCTAAAAAGGTAATGGACGACAGAAGGTTTAAAAAGGTATTTCAAAATTTTAAGTTCACCGATTTTAATTATGGCATTGAGCAAACGATCAAATATTATAATTCAGTTTATCCTTACTAATTATGAAAAGTGAAGAAGGCAAAAAAGAATATGATTATTCGCAATTAAAAAAATGCGGCGAAGATGTATTTATAAGCGAGCGGGTAGAAATAAGAAGACCACAACTGATAACCGTTGGTAACCATGTGGCCATTGATTCAGGCGTTTATATTACCACACAGGCTGAAATTGGTGATTACACGCATCTTTCGCCCTACATAACAGTAATTGGCGGCGCTAAAAGTAAGTTGATCGTTGAAGATTTTGTTACAATTGCAGCGGGCACAAGAATAATTGCAGGAAGCGATAAATTTTTAGGTGATGGTTTTACAAGCGTTACTGCACCAGAAGAATATAGAGATACAGTTGAATTTTCTACTGTTCATTTAAAAAAGTTTAGTGGGATTGGCACTAATGTAGTTATTATGCCGGGTGTAACTATTGCCGAAGGATCTGTGATCGGCGCCTGCTCTTTAGTTACAAAAGATACCGAACCCTGGACAATTTACGCCGGTATTCCGGCCAAAGCAATTAAAAAAAGAAAGAAAGAAAAAATGCTTGAATACGCTAAAAAATTAGGTTATCTGTAATGTCATCTATAAAATTATCTTACATACTTACAAGCTTTAATAAACTGCCCTATCTTTCTATTACCCTTCCGTTATTGATCGAAAACAAAAAAGAAGATGAAGAGATCGTAATTATCGACGGTGGCTCTACTGATGGTACAGTTGATTATTTACAAAAATTATTCTCAGAGAAAAAGATCGATCAGTATATTTCTGAAAAAGATTATGGTGAAGCACATGGAATGAATAAAGCCATGCTAATTGCCAGGGGTGAATTAATAAAGATCATTACTGATGATGATGTTTATGATTATTCTTGCATTCATGAATGTAAACAGTTCATGCTTGCAAATAAACAAGTTGATATTATTGGCTCTGATGGTTTTGGTTTTAATATAAATCATTCAGCTTATGTTTATAAGCAAATTGATTTTATAAAGGGATTCGAAATATGGAGGAAAAATAAAACTCCTTTTTTGTTTTGCGGATTAAGCTTTCTTATTCGTAAAAGTTCTTTGGCATACATGGGCCTATTCAATACAAATTATAAGATCGTAGATATTGAATATGCTATCCGCGTTTCTTCAATGAAAACAAAGATCGCCTTTTATACAGGCATGAGTTTTGTAAACATTGTAAACCCGAATAGTAATTCGCATAAATTTTATGAAACAATAGCAAAAGAAAGAGATAACCTCGAAAAATTATATCCAACATTTAAAAACAAGATCAGTTATAAAGGCAGCATAATTAAATTTAAAGAAATAATCTCGAAATCAATTTTAAAAAAACCGGCAACACAAAATGCACAATTCGAATATAAGAATATTGTAGAAGAAAGTTTGAAAAAATTACACGATCATAACACCGGTAAAAAATTTGCTTTTCTCACCTGATGAATATTCTTTTTTATACTCCTTTTAATTTAAGATCAAGAGACACGGAGTCTTTAATGGAAGCTTTTATTAAGCAAGGCCATAAGGTTTTTGTATTAACACAGGCCGATGAAGGAGTATACCACGAAAATTGCCGTAAGCTTGGTGTTGATGTTAACACACATGTTATTCCGAAAAAAAACAGTTTTGTTTATTTTTTAAAACACACACGGTATCTTATCAAATTCTGTAAAAAAAACAAGATCGATGTTTTATATGCACATCTTGAAACAGCAGGTTTACCGGCTGTTTTGGCCCAATATTTTATTAAAGCCAAAGTTTTTGCCTGCAGGCATGTAATAGATGAAGCGTATTTATTTAATAGCCGAAATTTTGTTATTCTTACCCGGATAGTTTATTTTTTCGCAAAGAACATCATTGTTGTCTCAAGCCGTTGCAAACAATTTATGATGGAAGTTGAAAGTGTGGCAGAAAAAAAGATCCGGGTTATTTTTTTAGCTTACAATTTTAAGTTATATCAGGAGCCTGATAAAAATGTAGTAGCGGAAATAAAACAAAAATACGCGGCAGATATTTTATTGATAGTAGCCTGCAGACTTGTTGCACCAAAAAGGACAGAATTGGCTATTAATGTTACCAAAAAATTGATCGAAAAAGGCATTAATGCAAAAATGATGGTTTTAGGAACGGGTCCGGATTTTGAAAACATAAAAGAGTACATCATAAAAAATGATCTTACACAAAGTGTATTTATGGAAGGTTTTAAATTAAATGTAATGGATTATCTATCAGCCAGCGACATTTTAATTCATCCCTCCTTATCCGATTCCAGCTCTGTAATTATAAAAGAAGCAGGTTTAAACAAAAAGGTTGTAATGGCCTGCGAAGGTATTGGCGATGTAGATGACTATCTTATTAATGGAAAAAATGCAATACTTGTTTCAAAAGAAAATACCGAAAACGAAATGATCGATGCAGTAATAAAATTACATAGCGAAAGAAAATTGATGGAAACATTGGGCACAAGCCTGCATGATGTTGTGATTGATCGCTTTTCAATAAACAATATATTACCAACTTATAATGTGATACATAATGCCATTCAAAACAATAATTAAATGAGCGGTTTTAAAAATACTATTTATACAATTGCCGACGTTTTGACCTTAAATAAAGGTTTTACCCGAACAATAAATAATTACAGTGTTCGCTTTCCTGCAAAATGGGCACGGTATTTTGAAAGTGATTATGAAAAAGAAAATGTGGCTTTTTTAGCCAAAACCTGCAAGCCGGGAATGACGGTGATAGATATTGGCGCACACCTGGGACTCATGTCGGTTATCATTGCAAAACTTGTAGGTAAAAAAGGAAAAGTATATGCCTTCGAACCTACACCC
Organism: Bacteroidota bacterium; assembly: GCA_032229505.1. Taxonomy (GTDB): domain Bacteria; phylum Bacteroidota; class Bacteroidia; order B-17B0; family Aurantibacillaceae; genus Aurantibacillus. Next base: position 486,642 of record JAVTWD010000086.1, on the reverse strand, counting down.
AGCACTTTTGCATTACTAAAAAAAATAATAGTTCTTAATAAATTTACCGAAATAATTTCCCCAATTAATAAAGCTGCCTCAAATTTTACAGGCCTGGTAGATTTTTTTGTTGATGACCACGAGGGGAGCAACGCCAATAGTCTTGTAAACCGCAGCGATAAAAACAGAACTTCGCAAAAAACAGAAGTAGATACCTTAGACAATATTGTTGAAGGTTTAAAATTAGCAAAATTAGATCTTATTAAAATTGACGCCGAAGGCTCAGAACTGGATGTAATGAATGGTGCTAAAAAAAGTATTGATAAATATAAGCCTATAATTATACTAGCTATTCATCCGCCTTTAATAAAAAATAATGGCCAAAGAACAGAAGATATATACGATCTTATTCAATCGCTTGGGTATACAGTAAATTTTCGTTCTGAAATTCTTACGAAAGATATTTTTTGCAGTAATCCGGATTTTTTTGATGTGCATTTAATGCCTAATTAATATGAGTTTATTATTTTCAATAATAATTCCAACTTATAACAGGGCGCACCTGATCAGAAAAACAATTGAAACCGTTTTAGATCAATCTTACAAAAATTTTGAATTATTAATTGTAGATGATGGAAGCTCTGATAATACTGAAAAAGTAGTAAATAAGATCATTACAGAAAAACACCAATTTAAGATCACCTATATTAAACAAAAAAATAGCGAAAGAGCAGCTGCAAGAAATAATGGCTTAAAAAGATCGACCGGCAATTACGTTCTTTTTTTTGATTCGGATGACACATTGTATAAAAATCATCTGGAAGTTGCCGAAAAAAGCATAACTGAAAAAAAAATGCCTGAATTTCTGCATTTGCGTTATGACATAAAAAACGGAAATGGTAAAATAATCAAAGAAGGCCCAATTTATCATACATACCCAAACAGAGATCTCATCTTTGGAAATTTTCTAAGTTGTAATGGCATTTTTATAAGAAGAGATGTGGCCATGCAAAATCAGTTTAATGAAGACCGTAAACTTTCGGCCATGGAGGATTGGGAATTGTGGCTCAGACTTTGTGCCAAATACCCATTACATTACATTAATACTATTACCTCAAGTATTATTGATCATGATGAACGAAGTGTGGTATTAACCCGCAAAGAGCCTTTAATAGAAAGAGGTGAGGCTATGATAAAATATATTATTGAAAATAAAGAAGTACTGGCCTATTATAAAAAAGATATTTCAAAATTCAGATCAAGTTGCCATTCTTATCTTGCACTGCATTTATCCTTAACAGGTAAATACAAAAAAGAAACTTTGAAATATTTATTTTTGAGTTCTTTTGAGTGGCCTGCATCTTTATTTCATCGCAGGTTTTTTGCTACTATTAAACATTTATTTTGAAGAACACTAAAAATATTCTTGTACTTACCTATTGGGGCTTTTCTGATGCTCTTATACAAACTTATACTCTACCCTATCTAAAACAAATAGCAGAAGTTCTTTCAGAAGAAAGTAAGATCTATTTAGTAACACTTGAAAAGGATAATGGTTCAGATATAGTTGTTTTGGAAGGGTCTAACATAATAAATATTCAATACTCCTATTCAGCGTTTGGCATAGCAGCATCATTATCGTGGTTAAAAAATCTGCTTACGTTGAAAAAGATCATCAAAAAAAACAACATTGATGTTATTCATGCTTTTTGTACACCGGCGGGTATGATCGGCTATATATTGTCAAAACTCAGTGGCAAGCCATTAATCTTGGACAGCTACGAGCCACATTCAGAAGCTATGGTTGAGAATGGAGAATGGACAAAGAATAGTTTATCCTTCAAACTCTTATTTTATTTTGAAAAAAAACAAACCAAAAGAGCCACTAAAATTATTGGTACTACAGCCGGCATGAAAGAATATGCCTTACAAAAATACAAGGTTGCTATTAAAGATTTTTATGTGAAGCCTGCATGTGTTGATCTAACAAAATTTACCTTAGATAATAAAAAAGATCAAACACTTTTACAGGAACTGAACTTACAAAATAAAATTGTTTGCGTTTATGCCGGAAAATTTGGTGGCATATATTTAAAAGATGAAGTATTTGAATTTTATAAAACTTGTTACGAAACGTGGGGAGAAGATTTTGTTGCCTTAATTTTAACCTCACATTCTGTAAAAGAAATAAATGGAATGATCTTAAAACATGGATTACCTGAAACCATATTCAGAACTATTTTTGTACCACATGCTCAAATTGCAAAATACATTGGGCTTGGTGATTTTGCAATTACACCTGTAAAACCCGTTAGTACAAAAAAATATTGTACCCCTATTAAAAATGGCGAATACTGGGCAATGGGCTTGCCTGTGGTGATCACAAAAAACATTTCGGTTGACAGTGATATTATTGACACAGAGAACATAGGTTATGTATTGAAAGATCTTACTTTTTCTGAGTACAATCATGCTGTAAAAAAAATAAGTGAATTGCTAAAAGAAAAAACTCTGCCGGCAAAAATAAGGGCCGTGGCAGAAAATAAACGAAATTATAATATTGCTAAAATGATCTATAAAACTATCTATTCTTGAAGCTCTCTTTATTAAGCGAGAATAAGATAAATAAAGAACAGAGATAAAATGGAATACACGGAATTTTAAGGCGTACAAGCGCCCCATAATTAGCTGTTGTAAGGCCAACTGAAAAGGCAAAAAATAAGGCAAACAAAAAAGAGAAGATCAGTAAAGGGTGACTAAACAAGGATTTTATGAGCACGGTAGTTTTTACACGAATTAAAATATAAAGTGAAAAACCAAGCATGAATAAATTTTCGAGGCCCGATATAAGCATCACCGGGTTTCTTGCGTCCCAAATAAATGGCCTGAACAAGGCCATATTAAGTGCTGCAGGTATCTTTGAAGAGATTCCGGCAATTGTTGGTGCAAATTCACCAATATCGTAATTATTACCACCGTACTGATCGCGCACAAGATCTCTTTGTGTTTTAACTGCTTTTAATAATACAGTATCAAGATTGTATTCACCTAAATACTGTCCAAATACCTGCGCACCAAAAACTAAAATGGCACCCACAAAAACAAGAATAACAGGAAGGCTTAAGGTTCTTAAAACAGGGTTACTTATTTTTTGGATCTTATAAAAATAATTCCATATGATCGAACCCGGCGCAAGGGCGAAAAATATATACGGTTTCATCAACACTATAAGCATAGCGGCAAGTACCAACATAACAATAAATTTTGCTTTACGTTGTTTTAATATTAAAAAATGGTAAAAAGCATAGGTGTAAAACCCAACGGCACTGAGCGAATAAGTATCTTTTAAAATTCCAGAACCCCAAAAAAAGACCGAAGGCACAAAAAATATAGCAACAGCAAACTGTTTTTTAAGATCGGGAAAATGCGCAACAAATACTTCATACAATTTCCACAAACCAATAAAACTAAAACTAGCCAATAAAAGTGTAGTAGCGATAAAACTCTTCATGCCCAGCAAACAAAATGGCACAGTTAGCATAACAGTAAAAAAAGCGTAGGTATCGTTGCTGTTAAAACAAATGGGGCCATAAACATCAGAAGAACTTACATCATGTATACCCTCTAACGATAACGAAAACAGGTTAAAAAATGATTCGAAATGACCGGATAGCAATACGTTTGAAAATGTACAGGATGTGTAATAGTAATTTGTTACATCTCCACCCTCCGTGTAATAATATGTATATATTAAACACACGCAAATACCACCAAACATTTTACAGGCCAGGGCCGGCAAAAAATACCGGTAATGATCTTTCTTTTTGACATTAAAATTAATGCGTTGATAATTCGATGCTATTATAAAAATAATAACAATGTAAAACGGGCTCAAAAGCAGATCGAATATATCTAAGGGCGTTAATTCCATTTGATCTTATAAATGTAACAATTTAGGGGTTTCTAATCTAAAATACACGCTAAAAACTGTATTTTATTTTATATTTGTATTCATGCATCTTATCTCGCTGTACTTAATAAGATATAGGCGTTTATTGTTTTCTGTAAACGATAATTTTTTATCCAAAGATGTAAAATTGGACGCCGATATCAATTATTGCATACAAGTTCCCGAAAACATAAATAATTCACTCCATGAATTTTATACTTTATTGGTAGATCTTGCCCTGCCACTGGATACTATTTGGGAAAACATTTATCATCGCACCCGTACTGAGATAACTTCTTTTTTAAGTAATCAGCAATTTGAACATAAGGTCTTAAATGACCCATCAGAAAAAGAACTAGACGAATTTATTTTATTTTTTAATGGTTTTGCAAAGGAAAAAAATATTCGAAAAGCAGAGGTTTTCAGGCTAAAAGCGTTTCGTAAAAACAAAATACTATCCATATCTTACATTAAACAAAATAACAATTTTATCTGTATTAATTTTTACAGGCTCACCAAACAGCGTGCTACCAATCTATCCTCTTTTCATTTAAAACATTTGTATGAAAAAGACCATAGCGCATCTCATTTTGGCAGAGCACACAGGGCTTTACATTGGTTGGATATAAAGGAGTTTAAAACAATAGGGGCCGAGCATTACGATTTTTGCGGTTGGTACAATGGCACAGAAGACAAAGACCTTTTAAACATCAATAAATTTAAAGAACAGTTCACACAAAATAAAGTAAAAGAATACAGCGGTGTTATTTATAAAAATAAACTACTGTCTTTCTTAAAAAAATTAAGATGAACGACAGCAATTTAAATACCTATACTTCTACTAACGTTATAAACTGGTATACACATCTTACCGAAATTACTGCTGCTGAGAAACATCTTTTTGAATTGCACAAAGAGTTCCTTTCAAAAGCCAATGTTTTAGATATTGGTATTGGTGGTGGCCGAACCACTGCTTATTTAATTGATAAATGTGCTGGTTATATTGGAGTTGATTATTCACAAGGTTTTGTAGAGATCGTAAAGCAAAAATATCCAAAGGCAAACATTCAATTAGCAGATGCGCGTGATCTTATTCCATTTGAAGATAAAAAATTTGATGTTATTAACTTTTCTTTTAATGGCATCGATTACGTTGGACTTGAAGATCGAAAAAAAATATTCTCCGAAATAAACAGGGTGCTAAAACCAAATGGACTTTTCTTTTTTTCAACCCACAACAAAGATCATTTTACTTTCGATCAACAACCCTGGACCGATAAAAACAATTCGTTTTTTACCAACCTGAAAACATTTATTAAACTTTTACCTTTTTTACCGAAACATGCACTCCAAAAAAAGAAAGAAATACGTTTTAACGATTATTCCATAATAAACGACAGTGCGCACAATTACAGCTTAATGACCTTTTACACGTCTCCTCAATTCTTAAAAAAACAATTAAAGGATCATCATTTTGCAGATGTGAAACTATTTTCAAAGGATGCGAAGGAGGTAGATGAAAAAAAACTTGATGACTGGATCTTTGTTAGTTGCAAAAAATCACTTGCCTAACTTTTTATGAAAACCATTTATTAAAAAGAAAACTTCTTCTGCACTGTAATGATGTACATTAAAGCGTGGCAGATCATAACTATACTCTTTGTCTGCCTTCAGTTTTTTCAGATCAACAAAATCATTAATACGCGTGAAACATAATTTATACATTTTTTTTGCAAAACTAAGTGAGGCCTCGCTGTAATTCGCAAAAGGAAAAGCAAAAGCATTTACCTCTTGCCCCGTTTCTTTTTCGATGATCTCTTTCGAGTCTTTTAATTCAGTTTCAATAAAAACAGGATCCATTTCTTTTTTAAAACTAGGGTGTGTTAAGCTATGCGAGGCAACAGACACCAATTCGGGGCCAAGCAAACGCAACTCATCAAAGGATAACAGCTCGTTCTCAATGATTCGCCTGTCGGCCACAAATTTTTCGCGTAGATCGTAAATAGCACTCATTCGTTGCACCTGGCCAAGGTTACATAAATGAATTGTTATGTCGAGGTTAATTTTAAAATAATCATTCTTATCTGTAAAATTAATTTTAATGCTACGTTTTGTAAAAAACTCATCTATTTCGTTAACGGAATAGTGTTTTACAAAAAAAATGATGGCCGATGTCCAGATGTGTCCCTTATTAGTTATCTGGTAAGGCAAAACAAATAATGTGGAAGGAACGGAATGTTTTTTTAAGATGGGATAAGCATAATCCAAATAATCTTTATACCCATCATCAAAAGTAATAAAGCATGCATTTTTTAATTCAAGTGCTTGTTTTAAATAAAGGTTGTTTAAGGGTAAAATGGTATAATACTTTTTAAGAAGAATAAGTATCTCTTCAAATAGCCTCGGATGAATGCCGGGCCATATTTGATCATACTCAGGGATGATCTTATGAAACACAAGTATAGGCACCCTGCCTTTTTTTCTGTTATAAGAAAGAAGGATTGAGCCAATTCCTGATTTATAAATGAGCTTAAAAAAGTAGTCCCTTAAGTACATAATTATTTTAAATATAATTGATTAAAGCATTATACACAAATTTTATTTACCTTTATGTTTATAAAAAGAAAAATTTCATAAGGCATATGCAAACTATTATCGTTACCGGAGGCGCGGGCTACATTGGATCTCATACGATCATTGAATTGCTTACCAATACCGCTTTTAATGTTGTTTCTATTGATAATTTTTCGAACTCAACTGCTGCTGCCTACGACAGAATTAAAAAGATCACCAACAAAAATTTTGAGGCTTTAAATTTTGATCTCTGCGACGAAGCTGAATTAAATAAACAATTATCAACCATCAAAAACATTGTTGGCATCATTCATTTTGCAGCATACAAATCGGTACCAGAAAGTATGAGCAATCCCTTGCTTTATTATCATAACAATTTAACATCCCTTAATAATCTTTTAAAATTTGCTTTAAAACAAAATATTAAGAATTTTATTTTTTCTTCTTCTTGCTCGGTTTATGGCAATGCCGATAAATTACCCGTGACAGAACAAACCGAATTAAAAAAGGCAGAAAGCCCTTACGGACATACCAAACAAATGGGTGAAGACATTATTCGTTTTGTATGTAAAGCCGAGCCTTCGTTCAATACGGTTTTGTTACGTTATTTTAATCCAGTAGGTGCACACCTTAGCGGACAAATTGGTGAATTTCCATTGAACCGCCCAAATAACCTGGTACCAATTATCACACAAACAGCAGTTGGCAAAAATTCTTTGACTGTTTTTGGAAATAAATTTGATACACGCGATGGTTCGTGCATACGCGATTATATTCACGTGAGCGACATTGCCGATGCGCATGTAAAAGCATTGTATTATTTAATTGATAAAAAAAATAAAAGCAATGTGCCTGTTTTTAATTTAGGTACAGGTAACGGTGTAAGCGTTTTAGAAGCGATCAATTCTTTTGAAAAAGTAAGTGGTAAAAAATTAGATTATACAATTGGGCCGCCACGTGAAGGTGATGTAATTGCAGTTTATGCAGATAATACCTTAGCCACAACAGAATTGAACTGGCAACCAAAATTTGGTTTGGATGATATGATGGCCAGTGCCTGGAAATGGCAACAAACGCTGGAAGCAGAAAAGTGATGAGTAAATCATCACAGAAAAATCATTTACTCTCTAATATTAAAGCAAAATTATCAAGCTTATCTAACTCATCTAAGAGCTCTTGTAGCAAAGCCATTTGTTTTAGTGGCACAATAGTTTTTTTTGTTACTAATTCTAGCTTTATTAGGTAATTAGTTTCTGAGTTTTTTATAATCTTGCTTTCTAATTTAAATAAAGAATTGTCAATTGCTTTTTCAAAGTCTTTTACATTTAATATTTCAACAGGTTTATTAAATTCCAATGAAAAATTATAAGCGTCTGAAAAATCAAAGTCAAGGTAATAATCATGCGATGGTATTTCGCTAATTACTTTTTTTGTAAGAATAAAAGAGAACCAGTTTTTTAAACTCAAACTCTTGGCATCGTTTAAAGCTACTTTTTCAGAGCAATTAAATGTATATCGAAAAGGAAATTCGTTAATACTGGAGGATAATTTAATTTTTTGTGCCGAAGCATTCGGCTTATCAGTACATTTTTTAAAATAATGTGGCGAAACAGTAGAATCAATATATTCATTTAAATAAGAATGCCTTAAAATAGTTGAAAACTGACCTGATAGGCTTTCTTTAATAGTTAACCTTGCACTTAAACTATCTAAAGTAATTTTTACTGTGGCATTTTCAGTACGCGTGTTTTCGTTAAAAGTGCCCGCGTGTGTTTTCATCAGCTTAAACACCATGGCATCTTTATTCTTTGTATCCTCCTGAAAATTACGTGCAAATAAGGCTGTTAAAGACCCTTCATAATAAAAAGGCAATTCATTTAAATGATACTTTATACCATCATAACGAGGCATAAAATAAATAAACGAGTTTTTAACCGGTATGGCTATTAAATTATTCTCGTAAGCATAATGCGTTCTAAAATTCATACTATGCTCGCTGTATCTTCTATCTTCAACATTTGCCAGGTAATAAAATATTTTTTTATCATTTAAAATATCCCTGTATAATTTCCACATGGTGTGTTCTACCAATCGTCTTTTTAAAAGATGTTCACCGCTATAAAGATTGTATAAGGCTGACTCATTATAAAATAATTGGTTAGAGCTGATATACCTGAAATTATTGAAGGTGTCGCATAGCGCTTTAAAAAAAGTAATATTGCTACTATCAGAAGTAATGGCAGGTAAAGTTGCTGCAAATTTGCGTATGGAAGCAAACTGTTTATCGTAGATCTTGGTGTAGTTATTTACAGTATCGGTATAAATGATCCACTCAAATTTTTTTGGCCTGAAAAGATCATATTCATACAAACGTCCCGAACCTGTAGGATATGAACCATTTATAACCCTGTAAAATTTAAAATCGGCAAACACATGCGGAACATTATTCGCTTCTTTATTATTTGCAGGGTAATTGATCCTGCTTATGCCTTTCAACTTTATCTTATCAGTGAAAACAACAAATTCTTTATACTCGGTGTATGATCTTTTAACGATCGAGTCTTTTATATTTATCGGAAACACGAAAGAATAGTCGGCAAAATTTTTATTTACTTTATAAATAAAATTGTACTCACAGCTTAATTTTGGGTAAGCGGATTGAAAATAAAATAAATTAGAGCCGTACATTGAATTAAAATCCGCTTCGTATTCCAGCTCAATAATATCACCAACCGAAATGTTTTGCAATTGAAAGGAAACCACCTCATCATTTAAAAATTCGCCTGTATATTTTACACGGCGCAGCTTTTCAAACTTTACTTTAAAGCTTACAGGCTCCCAATGTGTGCTGGAAAATACACGGGCACCAAATTTACGCACAGTATATTCTGCAATAAAGGGCAACTTTAGTCGTGATTTGCGGCCCTGCTTATACAAATTACAATCGTAAGCCTCATCAAACGACTCGGGTAATTTAAGCAACTGAAACTTATCTAGGCCTTTTTGCGTGTTAATTTTAACGAGCAGGTGCCGTGTTATTTTTTCGTTATTACTGGCATAAAAATAAAACTCCGTTTTATCATCCAGTATTAAAATATCGGCAGTAGTTTGTTCGTTGTTAAGCTTAGGCACTACAGGCTTTTCTACATCATCCCATTCTACAGCCACATCACCAAAAGAAGTGCTTTGCGATAACAAGTGCTGGCTATTACAACCAATTAGCAGTATAAACCATAAGATCTTTTGTAAATACATATTTTATAAAAATAGCATTTATTTTTATATAGGCAATGCTTTTAATCCTTCCGAAAAAAAAGCTTTGGCAGCTATTGACATTCATGGAACTATAAATAAATTATCCCTCGACATGACACTAATGATCAAACCCCTATCTCTAAATGCGACCTGAATTTACTGTTATAATCTGCTATGCTTCTTAAGATCACCTCATGTGCATCTACAGCGCCATAGGTGTGGGTAATTTCAACAGCCTTGTTTTCCTGACCGGGCATGTTCTTATAGGTTAAGAAATAATGTTTTAACCTGTCAATTAAAGTTGCCGGGCACTCACTAACGTCTTTTAACTTGCCGTAAACTTCATCCTGCTTTAATACAGCAATGATCTTATCGTCAGCCTCCCCTTTATCTATCATTCTAAAACCGCCAATGGGTATGGCCTCTAAAATAATATCACCGCTGGTAATATTCCTCTCGGTTAATACACAAATATCCAAAGGATCGCCATCGCCTCTTAAAACATTTAAACCCGATTTTAGAGCTGCAAATTCTTTTATTTGTTCACCGCAATAAGTTTGCGGTACAAAGCCATAAAGTGCGGGTACATAGTTAGAGAATTTTTGTGGACGGTCAACTTTACGATAACCTGTTAATTTATCTATCTCATATTTAACCGTATCGCTTGGCACCATTTCAATATAAGCGGTAACAACATGAGGGCAATTTTCTCCAATAGGAATACCATGCCATGGATGCGGTTTAAACAATTGAACTTTCATGTTTTAAAATTTAAAATATTTTTTAAATAACCAGTAAAATAAAACTATTGCCCCGATCGAAATAAGCAGCATTAAAATAGTTTGATTGGTAGTTGGTCGTTCATTTCTATTTTCGGTGGTACTTTTTTTAAGAACCAATAAACGGTGCAGGCCTAAATTCTCTCTTAAGAATTTTAATTCATCGTAATAATCATTGCCATAGGTTACAGCATAAAAATCTTCTTTTGCATTCTTAAAAAATTTACGACTGCGGCTGCACCAATCCATCAAGGCTTTATCTACCTGCTTGTAATTGCTATAAATGATCCACTCTTCGCCTTCGTTAAATTCGCTGGCGCATTCAACGCCGCATTCAAACAAAACCTTAAATTCTTTTGAGGCATTGCCTTTATATAACTCTTCTACTTCAAAAACAGCAGTACCAAAATTATCCTTGCAGGTCTCAACAGATATTACTTTTCCCTTAAAGATAACCTCATACTTTTTGCATTCGTCTAAACCCAAAGTAGTTAAAGGACATTGACAGGCATTACTAATATAAGTGCCAAAAAATAATGCAATAATTAAAAATAATCTTAAAGAATAGCGCTTCATTAAAATGAATTGTTTTGAATAAAATTTTCAGAGGCTTTCATGAGATCATACACCACCTCATCATTTTGCATAAATGGAACGGTTTTGCGGTATGAAGCAATAACGGTCTCCACTTTTACAGAAGATTTAAGAGGACGTTTCAATTCTAAAGCCTGTGCCGCATTTAATAACTCAATAGCCAATACTTTTTTGGTATTATCAATTACCTGCAAACACTTTGTAGCTGCGTTTGCGCCCATGCTTACATGATCTTCCTGCCCGTTACTTGAAACTATGCTATCTGCGCTTGCGGGCGTACATAATTGTTTGCTTTGGCTTACAATGCTTGCCGCAGTATACTGAGGGATCATAAAGCCTGAGTTTAAACCCGGGTTTGCTGTTAAAAATGCAGGTAAGTTACGTTGACCTGAGATCAATAAATAAGTTCTGCGCTCAGAAATACTTCCTAATTCGGCCATGGCAATGCATAAAAAATCCAAGGCTAAGGCCAATGGCTGCCCATGAAAATTACCACCGCTTAAGATCTCATCATCTTCCGGAAAAATAGTTGGATTATCGGTAACTGAATTAATTTCAGTTTCTAAAACTGATCTTACATAAGTTACTGTATCTTTGGTTGCGCCATGCACCTGCGGCGCGCAACGGAATGAATATGGATCCTGCACTTGTTTCTTTTCCAACTTTCCAATTTCACTTCCTTCTAAATAACTTCTAACTGCACGGGCCGTTTGTAATTGCCCGGCATGCGCACGAATGGTGTGAAGGTTATCTTTAAAAGGATCAATGCGTCCATCAAACGCATCTAATGAAACAGAAGTAATAAAATCTGCCACCGTATTTAAATGTTCTGATTTTATTAAACAATAACAGCCATAAGCACTCATAAATTGTGTGCCGTTTAAAAGCGCCAAACCTTCTTTTGATCTTAATTGTATGGCTTCCAGCTTTTTTTCTTTTAAAACCTCAGCAGAGTTTATTTGTTTGCCATTGTAATTTACTTTTCCTAAACCTAATAATGGCAGGCACAAATGCGCTAAAGGAGCCAAATCACCACTGGCACCTAAAGAACCCAATTGATAAATAACCGGGTAAATTTGGTGGTTAATAAGATCACATAAACGCTCAACGGTTTGCAGTTGTACGCCACTTTTACCGTAGCTTAAGGACTGTACTTTTAAGAACAGCATTAATTTTACAATTTCCTGCGGCACTTCGTTACCCATACCGCAAGCGTGGCTCTTTACTAAATTTTCCTGCAGTTGCGCAAGGTCTTTATCGGGAATAATGATGTTGCATAATGAACCAAAGCCGGTGTTAATACCATAAATAGGCTGTTCGCTTTTTTTAATTTTTTCGTCAAGGTAATTGCGGCAATCAGTAATGCTTTTTTTTGTAGCTTCACTTAAAACAACTTTTACCTCTTTATCGTTGAGAAAATTTTTAAGATCGTTTAAGGTTATGCGTTTGGTATGATCAATGGTAAATGTCATTACAGTATTATTTTAATTCTTTTATTATTTGTTCGATGCTTAATTTTTTTTGTTCGCCACTCGCCATGTTCTTAAAGGCATATAGTTTGCTGGTCATTTCATCACCGCCAACGGTGCAAACAAATGGAATGTTCTTTTTATCGGCGTACTCAAATTGTTTTCCTAATTTTTTTGTTACGTCAGGATAGATCTCGCAGGAAATATTTTTATCACGCAAAGCTGCAGCTAATTGCAAACAATGTTTTTGTGTTTCCAGGTCAAAATGTGTGAACAATAATTTTGTGCTTGATACTTTTGAAACGGACGCAGGAAATACATTCAATTCTTCCATCACATCGTAAATACGATCAATACCAAAAGAAATACCAACGCCGCTCATATTTTTTAATCCAAAAATACCGGTAAGATCATCGTAACGGCCGCCACCCAAAATACTTGGTGTAAAGGTGCCTGCATTTGCTTTTACTTCAAAAATAGTTCCGGTATAATAATTTAAGCCGCGTGCTAAAGTAATATCCAATTCAATTGTTGCAAATGAAACATTTGAGTTATTTAAAAGATATTCAATTTCTTCAATTCCTTTTTTACCTTCTTCGTTTGTGCCAACTAATTTTCTTAAAACCTCAACTTTCTCTTTATTATTTCCTTTAAAATCTAAAAGCGGTTGTAAAGTTTCAATGGCTCTTGAAGAAATTCCTTTCTCGGTCAATTCTTTATTCACGCCATCCTTTCCTACTTTATCCAACTTATCAATAGCAACGGTAATATCAATGATCTTTGAAGGCTCGTTTATTACTGCGGCTAAAGCAGTAAGTATTTTACGGTTATTGAATTTTAAAACAACAGGAACATTTAATTCTTTAAACGACCTATCCATTAACGAAATAAGATCCAATTCATTTATCAACGAATCACTTCCAATAACATCGGCATCACACTGGTAAAATTCCCTGTATCTGCCTTTTTGCGGACGATCAGCTCTCCACACCGGCTGTATTTGATAGCGCTTAAATGGAAAGGTTAATTGATGTTGATTCATTACCACGTAACGTGCAAAAGGCACTGTTAGGTCGTAACGCAAGGCTTTTTCAGTTAACTCTTCTGAATTACGCGATGTTTCCAGTGAAAGATCAAATTCTTTTTTCAGCAAGTCTTTATTTTTGCTTTCGTGTATCCTTGAATTTAAAATTTTAAAGATCAATTGATCACCCTCTTCACCATACTTACCGGTAAGCGTGGTAATATTTTCCATACTTGGCGTCTCAATTGGCTGATAGCCAAAGAGCTCGAAATTTTTGCGGATGATGTTTAAAATATATTGCCGTTTCTGCATTTCTGCAGGGCCAAAATCGCGCGTGCCTTTAGGAATAGATGGTTTCATTTAAAATTTAATAAGCACAAACTTAACAATTTTATAGCTATCAGCTTTCAACTATTTTACCATATTTACATTCCGCACATCCTTAAAAAAAGCCTTGTATACTGTATTATTGCGCTTCATCTATTTTTATAAAAATAAAAGATGAAAGCATAGGGGTAAACGTCGTCTCAATCGTCTTACCTACAAACTACGTGTATTTACCGACTCAAAAAGCAAATGGCATCTTTATTTTTACATAAAAGGCAATTTTATTGTGCGGAAACTTGCAAGTGCATGCAAAGTTTCCGTAGTTTTGTGCCCGGAATACACCAATTTTAAAAAATGTTAATGCATACACCCATAAAAAACAACATATGAAATTATACGTACTACTATTCCTTGGCCTTTTTACCTTTAAAACATATAGCCAGGAAAAATTTACCCTTAGTGGTTATATTAAAGATGGAAAGAACGGTGAGTCGCTTATTGGCGCTACTGTTTATAAGCAGGGTTCCTCAGTTGGTGCTGCTGCCAATGAGTATGGTTTTTTCTCACTTACCTTGCCAAAGGGCCAACACATAATTGGCGTTTCCTTAATTGGTTATAAAACCTTTACTTTTTCAATTAATCTTGAAAAGAACATCACAAAAAATTATGAATTAGAAGAAGAAGGCAAACAACTGGATGAAGTGGTTGTTACCGGCGAAGCGGAAGACAAGAACATTACCAGTACCGAAATGGGTACCACTAAACTGGATATTAAAGAAATAAATAAAATACCTGCCATGTTTGGTGAGGTGGATATTGTGCGTGCCATACAAATGTTACCCGGTGTTACAACTGTAGGTGAAGGTGCCAGTGGCTTTAATGTACGTGGTGGTAACGTTGATCAGAATTTAATTTTATTGGATGAAGCGCCTGTATACAACTCATCTCACTTATTTGGATTTTTCTCAGTATTTAATCCCGATGCTGTAAAAGATGTGAAACTGATAAAAGGCGGTATACCGTCTCAATATGGTGGCAGGGTATCTTCTATTTTAGATATAAGAATGAAAGAAGGTAACAGCAAAAAATTTGAAGTAAATGGTGGCTTGGGCACTGTATTTAGCAGGTTAAGCATTGAAGGGCCCATCATTAAAGATAAAATGAGTTTTATAATTGCCGGTCGCAGAAGTTATATTGATGCTTTGGTAAAACCATTCGTAAAAAGCACAAATCCAATTAAAACTGCTGAATTTTATTTTTATGATCTTACTGCAAAGATCAATTACCGGATAAATGATAAAAATACCGTTTTTGCAAGTGGTTATTTTGGGAGAGATGTTTTTGGCGCAACCGCTTTTAGATTTAATTGGGGCAACGCAACCGGTACTTTAAGATGGAATCATATTTTTAATAATAAACTGTTCATGAACGTATCGGGTTTATATAGTAATTATAAATATTTTCTTGGATTTAAATTACCACAGCTCAATCAAAAATTTGAATGGACGAGTAATGTTATTAATTATAGTGTTAAACCTGATTTTACTTATTTTTTGAATAGTAAAAATACTATTCGTTTTGGCGCGCAGGCTTTATTATATGATTTTATGCCTTACGATGCAATTGGCCAATTCTCTGAAGGTGCAAGCGTAAAATTTAAAGCAGAAAAACGTTATGGTGTTGAATACTCGGCTTACATTGGTAATGAGCATAAAATTTTACCACGTTTAACGTTTGATTATGGATTAAGAGTAAGCTTGTACAATTATTTAGGAAAAGGTACTGCTTATTATTACCGCGATACGATTGCCAATGAACCTAGTCCGCTGGATAGTACGCATAAATTCAACAACGGTGATGTAATAAAACATTACGTTAATCCTGAACCGCGCTTCTCTATGAATTATGTAATAAACAGTTATAGTTCCATTAAAGCAAGTTATAACCGCATGGCGCAATATTTGCAGTTAATAAGTAATACGGCAGCCAGCACACCGTTAGATGTTTATACGATCTCTTCAAATAATTTAAAGCCACTTATTGCCGATCAGGGAAGTATTGGTTATTTCAGGAACTTTAAAGAAAACACTTACGAAACATCTGTTGAAGTATATTATAAATATTTGCAAAACCAGTTGGATTATGTAGATAATGCTGACCTGTTTATTAATGAAAATGTAGAAGGACAATTACTACAAGGCTTAGGCCGCGCTTATGGCGTAGAATTTTATGGTAAAAAGAATAAGGGTAAAATAAAAGGCTGGATAAGTTATACGCTAAGCAAGACAGAGCGTTTGGTAGATGGCATTAGTAACGATAAATGGTTTTATAGCCGTTACGACAGAACACATTGTTTAAACACCTGTGTAAATTACGATATTTCAAAACGCTGGAACATATCCACCAACTTTGTATTTTTAAGTGGAACGCCTGCAAGCTTCCCTAATTCAAAAGTTCAGGTACAGGGCTATAATATTCCTTATAATACAGATAATATCCGCAATAACTATCGTATTACACCATATCACAGGTTAGATCTTGGCGCAACCTACACTTTTAAAAAGAATGAAACGCGTCGTTACAAACAATCGTTGGTGTTTAGCGTTTACAATGCATACAATCGTCGTAACGCCTTCAGCATTTATTTTCAAACAAAGGCCAATGAGCCAAACCAGACAGAAGCAGTACGTTTCTCGGTAATTGGTTCAATCATTCCTGCAATAACTTATAATTTTAATTTTTAAGAATATGAAAAATAAAATCAAATTAATATTAGTACTTATTTCTTTCTCAGTTCTCACATCGTGTACAGATGTGATACAGATAAAGTTGGATGAAGGATCAAAGATCTATGTAGTAGATGCCTTCGTAAATAATTTACGCCAGGATCAGGTAATAAAAGTTACCACTAACGATAGTTACTTCAGTAACAGGGAAGCGCCACCGGTAACTAATGCCAATGTAATACTTAAAGATCTTACTGCAAACACACAGTATGTTTTTAATTACACTTCTAACGGAAATTATGTTTATACCTTAGCAAGCACCGATACAATTGCGAGGGTAAATCATAGTTATGAATTAAATGTAACTATTGATGGCTTTGTTTACACATCGTTTAACATTCAAAGAAGAACCGCTGTTATTGATAGCATTATTTCATTACCACAAGAAGGTGGTTTTGGTCCGCCAACTACCGACACCATATTTAATTGTTTATTGTTAGCAAGAGATAAAGTAGATAATGTTGGCGATTATTATTGGGTGAAAACTTATCGAAATGATACATTGATGGGTGCAGGCAGAGATATAAATGTAACTATTGATGGCGTTGGTGGTCTTGTAACTTCGGCGCCGAATGATACAATTGACTTTACTCCTCCGGCAACATTCTTAGGTTTTGAAAATTTTAGAAAGAATAGTAAATGTAGGGTTGAGATCCACTCTATTTCTCGCGATAATTATTTCTTTTTTATACAGGCACTGGCCCAGATAAATAATGGCGGCTTGTTTGCTACCACGCCTGAAAATGTTAAAACAAATATTGTAACGCCGGATGGCGCCAAAACAAAAGCAATAGGCAGGTTTAACATGGCAAGTGTTTCAACCAAATCAACAATAGTTCATTAAATAATTAATTGGAGATTTTTTTTATCTTTGGTACTTAATAAAAAATTCATGAAAAATTATTTTGTACTTGCCGTTGTTGCATTGATTGTTTTTGCTTGTAAAAAAGACAGAACCTGCACATGTACAGTTACTAAAACCGGCACATCTACCACAACCGGTAAGGCAGAAATAGTGTTGTTTCCGGGCTTCCCTACTCCATTGGCAGATACATCGTTTGCTACGAATGTAAACGAAGTGCAAACAATTGATAGAAAAATTGAAAAGGTAAATAACCGTACTGCTAAAAGTAATTGTATTAGCTATAGCGAGCCGTATAACGAAACTACGCTTACTTCGGTTCCTGCCTCGTCGTTTAATTTATCAGTTGTAGTTACTGATAAAGGCACAAAAAGTTACGATTGTAAATTAGACTAATTATTTTCCCATTCTGATAGTAAGATCAACCAGGCGGTTGCTGTAACCCCATTCGTTATCGTACCAGCCAATGATCTTCACAAGATTGCCCACAATACTTGTAAATTCGGCATCGTACAAAACGCTGTGAGCGTTACCAATAACATCTACACTTACAACAGGATCTTCCGTATATTCCAGTATCCCTTTCAGTTCTTTTTGTGCAGCTGTTTTAAAAGCATCGTTAATTTCTTTTACCGTTGGTGTTTTTGTAAGTACACAGGTAATATCTGTTAACGAACCATCCGGCACCGGTACGCGCATACCGCAACCACCTATTTTTCCATCCAAATGAGGAAATATTTTTGTAATGGCCTTTGCGGCACCGGTTGATGTTGGAATAATGCTCATGGCTGCTGCCCTTGCCCTGCGCAGATCTTTATGCGGTGCATCGTGAATGCGCTGATCGCTGGTATAAGAATGCACCGTTGTAATATACGCTTCTTCAATACCAAACTGGTCCAATACTTTTAACATAGGTGCAGCGCAATTTGTTGTACAGCTTGCGTTTGAAACTATCACATCGCTATCAAGCAATACATTATCGTTTACACCTAAAACCACCGAACGTATATCATCATCTTTTGCAGGTGCAGAAAGTATTACTTTTTTTGCCCCGGCTGTAATGTGCTTTGTTGCACTTATTTTATCCAAAAAATGTCCGGTACACTCCACAACAATATCAATATTGTTTTCTTTCCATGGCAACTGCACAGGATCTTTGAATGAAACAACTTTAATTGTTTTTCCGTTTATTACTAAATTGTTTCCCTCAGCTTTTACTTCGCCTTCAAACTTACGGTGTACCGAATCGTACTTAAGCAAATGCGCTAATGTAGCAGCATCTGTCAAATCATTAATTACTACAATTTCAATAGCAGGGTTATTTATGCAATTACGCAAATACACTCTTCCTATTCTTCCAAAACCATTTATGGCCACTCTTATTTTTTTCATAGTAAAGGATTATTTTTTATATGGACTTTTTTTCTTTGTGGTCAGGTCAAAAATAAACCATTCGTTTTTAACCTTCATAATTATTTGATCTCTTTCAAAGGGGGCTATTTCTTCTGCTGTAAATGTTGTCTCCTCTTTTGTTTTAGGATTCAATAAAATATAATATTCTTTTGGTTCAAATATCTTGTAGATCACAAAATTTTTTGTTGCCATATCTGTATGGCGCTTATAGCTTGCAAGCTTTTTGCCGCTATAATCATAAATATCATCATCGCCATTATTTCCAACTCCGGCACTGCAACCTACTATCAGCGAATCTTTATGATTTATTTTTATGCCTGAATATGAATATGGAACAATTATTTCCTCTTTAAAGTTTATTAATCCTGTATAAACAATATTTGCTTCGCTTTTTATCTCAGTAATAATAAATTTTGGTTCTTCGCTTAAATATATTTCATGGTATCCTTTAAATATTGGTTGGCTAAGATCTTTTGCCGCTAAATATTTTTTGTTCTTTGAGCTTACAATAAAATACTCAGGATTATCGGTATATTGTTTTATTGCTGTTTTACCTAATGAAAATACGCTGCATGTATCAGAATCATCTGTTTTTATTTTTAACCGATTGCCTTGTTTGTTTAAATAATTACACGAATAATTTACGGTGTATGTTTTAATAAAGCGATTCGGCGACAGCACCTTTGCTTTAAAGCAAGCCAGGCAAATTTTACCACCGGCATCAAAATTAAATACAGTGTCATAAACAGGCTTAATGATCACTTTTTCGTTCTCTTTAATGCCCCATTTTAAATTTTCTTTAAAAGGCATGGTTTGAGAAACGAGTTTTTGTGAAAAAACCAATAAAATAAAAGCAATTATCTTAAAATTGAATTTCAACGTATACTGAGCATTAAAAGTACTTAAAATTTGATTTATAAACGAAAATCAGATCCAATTTTATATAAGGAAGGGGCCTAAATTAACTTATATTTGCATTAGTAAAACAAACATGAATTGTATAGTTGTTGATGATAATAAAATGGCCCGTGCGGCTATGAAACAGCTGATAAGTCAGGTAGACTTTCTTAACCTTAAAAAAGAATGTTCTGATCCCGTTGAAGCCTTTAACTATTTGAAGACCGAAGACACCGACCTGGTTTTTTTAGACATTGAAATGCCGGGCATGACAGGTATTGAACTATTAAGGAATCTTGAAAAACATCCGCTCATCATTTTTATAACTGCCAATAAAGATTATGCAATTGAGGCATTTGAGTTGAATGTTGCCGATTATATTTTAAAACCGGTTAACCTTTCGCGTTTTATGGCGGCCGTTTCACGAGCTAAAGAATTATTTGATAATAAAGGGCAGAAAATTGATGTAGATGAAAATGACAAAGATTACATTTTTGTAAGGTCAAATTCGCAATTGGTAAAAATAAAAATTAACGATATTCTATATATTCAGGCGCTTGGCGACTATGTGAACATTTTTACATCTACTGCGCGCAATACAGTTCATATAACGTTAAAAGGTATTGAAGAAAAATTGCCTTCAAAAAAATTTTACAGGCTGCACCGATCTTATCTAATTGCCACCGATCATATTGATCGTGTAGAAGAAGGAAACGCCTTTATTGGTAAACATCCAATTCCTATTGGCGAACAATTTAAAAAAGAGCTGCTCAAAAAATTGAATCTTATTTAAGCTCAATTTACATTTTGCAGGTTACTTTTATCCGTATGAGCGTTATAAAAATAAGTGGGCATTAAATTCACATATGTATTGTAGATGTTTATTAAAAAACGGCTGTACATATTGATTTTATGGATATTATAAAAATGAAAGTTCTCATAATGGGTAAATTATTGCTCATTATTTAAGCGGCTTCACAATAATCAACCAAAATAAATAAATGAAAAATATCTGGAATTTAGGCATAAAATTAAAGATAGGTATTGGCTTTACGCTTATACTTATTATTATGGTAAGCGTCCAATACGGCCTTAATAAAAGCATAAACAATGTTATCAGATCGCAGGAAGAATTATTGACGAGCACCAAACTTTCAACCGAAATAGAGGCCATAAAATCATCGGTCATTTATTTTGAAAGTAAAATGAAAGGATATGTACTTACTTCAAACGATACGCTATTAGAGAATAATGAAAAATACCTTAACGATATTGTACTAAAATTCCGAGGGCTGCAAAAGCTATCGCCAAATGCAGAGCAAAAAAATGCAATAAATACACTTGTGGGTTTACTCAACAAACAAATTCAGTTTACCGACGAAGTTATTTTTCAGCACACCATAGATCCAAAAAATGCTGTATCACTTATTCGTTCGGGTAGCGGAAAAAAATTAATGTCAACCATCATTACCAAGCTTGATAAGATAAACAGTATTGAAGAAAAAAAATTTAAAGAAATTTTGACTAAAAATAAAGAGTACAGCCACTCCGTAAAATTAATGGATACATCGGCCTATATTTTTGCTTTTTTATTGGTGCTTACATTTATTTGGTTTTTGTACTCGGATATTAATAAACGCCAGAAACTTGAACAGGAATTGGTAATAGCACAAAAGAAGGCTCAAGATGCAGCCATTGTTAAAGAGCAATTTATGGCCAATATGAGTCATGAGATAAGAACACCAATGAATGCCATTATAGGCTTTAATAACCGTTTAATGAAAACAAATTTAACCGCCGAGCAAAAAGATTTTGTTTTTGCGGTACAAAGTTCAGGAGAAAACTTATTGACGATCGTAAACGATGTGTTGGATTTTTCTAAAATAGAAGCAGGCATGGTTAAGCTGGAAAGTATACGCTTTAATTTACCGGATCTTCTACGCTCGGTTCACAATATGTTTTATATGCAGGCTAGAGAAAAAAAAATAGAGCTGCAAATAAATATTTCAGAAAATGTTCCACAATTTGTTCTTGGCGATCCAACAAGGCTTACACAAATATTATTAAATTTGGTAGGTAATGCACTTAAGTTTACCGATACCGGAGCTGTAAGTATACTTGCTGAAAGCATTAACCAAAATGAAGAAAATTACTATTTACAATTTAAAATAAAAGATACAGGTATAGGCATTGCAAAAGAAAAGATACATGAGATCTTTAACCGCTTTACTCAGGAAAAATCAGACACTAACCGCATATACGGCGGCACCGGCCTTGGCCTATCTATCGTAAAAAGATTACTTGAATTACAGAATGGAACTATTATGGTTGACAGTGAAAAAGATAAAGGCTCTACCTTCACATTTATTATTCCATTCTCAAAAACAAACGGTTTGCACATTGATACAAAAATAAAGCCGGAAAAAGCCGGTGAACCTTTTACCAAACATAATGTAAAAATACTGGTTGTAGAAGATAATATAATGAATCAAAAACTGGCAGCCTTTATGTTAAATGATTGGGGATTTGACCACGACATATGTAATAATGGTAAAACAGCCTTAGAAAAAATAAAAAACAACAACTATGATCTTATATTAATGGATATTCAAATGCCCGGAATGAACGGCTATGAAACTACAGAAGTATTGCGCACACAATTAAAACTACATCTTCCAATTATTGCAATGACAGCTCATGCCTTACCGGGAGAAAAAGAAAAATGTATTAGTCATGGTATGACTGATTATATTTCTAAACCTATTAATGAAAACGAACTGTTTAATTTAATAACCAAACACCTTAATTTAATAAATCAGAATTGATAATTATGGAAGATCTGCCAAATAAAGTTACTGACCTTTCTTATTTGATCGCAATTTCAAAAGGCAACAAAGCATTTATTGATGAAATGATAGATATTTTTCTTACAGAAAATCCGTTAGAGATAGAGCTTTTAGAATCTGCCATAGAAGAATTGGATTATGAAGGTATTAAAGCTTATGCTCATAAAATGAAATCCACAATTCCATTTGTTGGCCTGGATAAGTTAATTGAAAAAGATCTTGAAAAAATAGAATTTCTTGCCTCTCAAAAAAACGGAACAGAAACTATTACAACCCTTTTTTCTCAAATAAAAAAAATATGCCTGTTAGCTGCCGAAGAATTAAGGTCGCTTTAATTCCTTGCAAAAAAGAAATGCATGAAAGGCAAAAGAATAAAAAAAATAATTATTTCAACAGGTATTACAATTTTTTTAGTTGTAGTAATGGTTATTATTTTTATTTCGCCTTTGACCAAGTACCTTATTGAAAAATATGATCAACAGATATTGGGCCGCACAATAACTTTAGATTGGGCTTATGTTAATCCTTTTACAGGATACGTTCACTTAAGAAATGCTAAAGTATACGAAGCAAACAGCGACACACTTTTCTTTTCATCAAAAGGTATAAGCGCTAACCTTTCCATGCACAAACTGCTTTCAAAAACTATCGAAATTAATGATATGGTTTTGGATCAGCCATTTGGTGTGATACAACAGGATACAGCAAGAAAATTAAATTTTAACGATATTATTTTACGCTTTACACCAAAAGATAAAACACGAAAATCAAAAAAAGATCCTTTTAAATTCAACATGCTAAATGTTGTGATCAACGATGGTATATTTATTTATCGAGATCTTCGCGTGCCTGTCAATTATCCAATAAAACATGTGAATATAAATAGTCCCTGGGGGTTTAGATCGAACTCCGACAGTATTAAAAGTGACTTTAATTTTGAAGCAGGCATTGGTAAAGGATCTGTAAAAGGAAATTTAAAAATGAGTTATAGGGATCTTGGCTACAGGCTACAAACTGTTTTTACCAAATACGATCTTAAATTTATTGAACAGTATTTAAAAGACCTTATTAACTACGGTGTTTTTAGTGCAAATTTTGATGCAGATGTTGTTGCTACAGGAAATTTCAGAAGGGCCGAAGATCTTTCCGCAAATGGATCTTTAGCTATTAACGATTTTCATTTCGGAAAAAATAAATATGAGGATTATGCTTCGTTTAAAAATCTTTCGGTACACATTTACGAACTAAGTCCGAAAAATAAAAAATATGATTTTGATTCAGTTTCACTTGACAAACCTTTTTTGAAATATGAACGTTACGATCGTCTTGACAACCTTCAGACTATTTTTGGCCGTAAGGGAACAAAAGTGTCGTCTGCAAAAGGATCAAGAAAATTTAATTTGATATTTACATTAGCCGATTATATTGTAAAACTATCAAAGAATTTTTTAAAAAGTGATTATAAAGTTAATCGGCTTGCAATTTACAGAGGTAACCTATTATATAACGATTATAAACTCAGCGAAAAGGTTTCGTTAGGTATAAGACCATTTTATATTTTGGCGGATTCTATTAACAAAAATGATGATAGAGTAAAAGTAGATCTACGGTCAAACCTCAATCCCTATGGTGATATTGCTGTTCATGTAAGTGTAAATCCAAAAGACAGTTCTGATTTTGATATGAATTATCATCTTCAAAAAATTCCGGCAACATTATTTAATCCATACCTTGTAAATTATACTTCATTTCCTTTAAACCGTGGAACTATAGAAATAATGGGTAACTGGCGGGTAAGAGAAGGAATGATACAAAGCCAGAACCGTTTACTGGTAATTGATCCTCGCGTTGGAAAGCGTGTTCATAAAAAAGATATTAAATGGATACCTTTACCCATAATTATGGCAATAGTCAGAGAGAGGGCTAATGTGATCGATTATTCTATTCCAATTACAGGTAACTTAAAAAAACCAAAAATTAATTGGGAAGATGTTATTAAAGATGCTTTAACCAATGTTTTTGTTAAACCTGTTACCACACCATACAGGATTAAAGTTAAGCAAACCGAAAAAGTAATTGAAAAAACCATTTACGTAAAGTGGCCCATGCAAGAGGCTGAAATAACAAGATCGCAGGAAAAGTTTTTAAATAAAATATCTGACTTTTTAGAAGAGCATCCTCAAAGCACAATTTCGGTATATCCGCAAACTTTTGAAGAAAAAGAAAAAGAGTATATTTTATTTTACGAAGCCAAGAAAAAATATTTTTTGCAGATAAATAAAAAAACAGTAAAAGAATACACTAAACAAGATTCATTATATGTTGCAAACATGTCTATCAAAGATTCTGCATTTTTTCATTATGTTACAAAATGTTGCAATGATGGTTTGTTATTTACCATCCAGGAAAAATGCGAGCGTTATATAGGCAAAGCGCTAATAAATAAAAAATATTCTCAATTGTTGAATAACCGGAAAAACACATTTTTAAGTGTGTTTAAAGAAAATGGTACGTCAACACAAGTAAAAATGAATCTGAATGAAAATTCAATTCCCTACAACGGTTTCTCTTTCTTTAAAATTGAATACTCCGGAGATATACCGGAAGTATTGCAGGAGGCTTACCGCGAAATGGAAATATTGAATGATGAAACACCAAGAGATCGCTATAGTGATGTAAGAAAAAAAATAAAAAAGATGTTTAGAAAAAAGTAATTTAATAATAAAGGGCAATTTAAAAATTGCCCTTTATTTAAAATTTATTCTTCTTCGTCTGTCTCGCCTGCTGCTTCTATATTAATAGTAGCTTCAGCAACCTCAGACAATTTTTCATCAGCGCCTTTTTCTTCTTCAAGAATTTCTTCCAATATGCCTACTGCTTTATCCAAACCTAATGTTTCAGCAAATGTTCTTAAGGTTCCGTACGAAGCTATTTCGTAATGCTCTACTTTTTGCGCCGCAGAAATAATTCCTGCATCTCGCATAGCCCCTTTATCTGAGTCTTTCATGATCTCATCTGCTTCTTTTGTTAAGCCGGCCATTGCCTCACATTTTTTTGCCACAGCTTTTTTGCCAATGGTTTCGAATACTTGTTCTACTTTTTTAACCTGCTCTTCAGTTTCAGCCAGGTGGTTTTCAAGCGCTTCTTTTAAATCAGAAGAGGTAGCATTTTTAATCATTTTTGGGATCGCTTTTGTTAATGCTTTTTCCGCCCAATAAATGTCCTTTAATTCATCTTCAAATAATTCCATAAGTTTGGATTCATCCATACCATATTCTTTTGTTTTCTTTAGCGCTTTTTTGGCCGTTGTTGCATTTGTTTTCATAGTATCAGTTTTAAAAATTACATTTAGTAAAATGGCAAAAATTATACCTCCTAAAAAATCTTGTTATACGGTATAAATACTTAGAATAATGTGCAACTCCTTCCTCCATTCTTTAAAATTGTGGTTTCTTATTCAACAGAATGGCATAAGCTTAGCTTCATATATTAAAAACAAATGCTTAAAAACAATATTGGTTGCTCGGGTTACTATTATTCAAATTGGAAAAATAAATTCTATCCTCAAGGTCTTCAACCTAAGAATTGGCTGGAATATTACAGTTCAGTTTTTAACACAGTTGAATTAAATGGTACTTTTTATCGAACACCAAAGCTTACTGATCTAAAAAAATATGCGAACGTTACAAAAGATGATTTTTCTTTTTCGGTCAAAATGAGTAAATACATCACACATATTATAAAAATGAAAGATGCTAAGGCAAACATCAACGAATTCCAGGATCTTATACTTAATGGTTTAGATAAAAAATTAGCCTGCTTTTTATTTCAGTTTCCTCCTTCTTTTCACTATACAGAGGAAAACTTATCGCGGATTTTACAAAATGTACCACACAATCCCGAAAATGTGATCGAGTTCAGGCATATCTCCTGGTGGAATGAGGACATTGAAAAAATATTTAAAAAAGCAAATCTCACTTTTTGCAATGTTGACTACCCTGATCTTAAAAGTCATATTATAACTACTTCTAATTTATTTTATTTTCGTTTTCACGGCACCCCTGAACTCTTTAAATCTGCGTATTCTGTAGAAGAGCTTACACATTTTTACAAGCTATTTCCAAAAACGGATATGCGTAAGTATATATATTTTAATAATACTTATTATGAGGCAGGCTTTACAAATGCAAAACAGATGATGGAATTAACTAAATTACGGCGTTAATGTATATATAATTCTACACAAACTTGTTTTTTTTATGGCATTGCATTTGCAGAAAGTATACTATAAACATAAAAAAAGAAAATATGGGAAACATACTTTATACAGTCGCAGTAATATTGGTAATTATTTGGGCTATTGGATTTTTAGGCTTTCATGCCGCAGGTATTATTCATATACTTTTAGTAATTGCAGTTATTGCTGTTTTATTAAGATTAATTCAGGGCAGAAAGCCTATTTAATTTCGTAAATGGCTAGCATTACAAATATTCCAAGTGCAGAACATAAAAACACACGCCTGAAAAATATTCTGGCGTGTATTTTATGTATTCTTATTCCTTTAGCTATAGGTGGCATTTCTGGATACATTACTTCAGGTGAAATAAATGGTGGATGGTTTGACTCGTTGGAAAAACCGGCCTTTCAACCACCCGATAAAGTATTTGGTCCGGTATGGACTACCTTATACTTATTAATGGGAGTCTCTTTATTTTTGGTTTGGAAAAGTCCAAAAACAGAATTGCGGAAAACGGCATT
Source organism: Bacteroidota bacterium (assembly GCA_032229505.1). Classification (GTDB taxonomy): domain Bacteria; phylum Bacteroidota; class Bacteroidia; order B-17B0; family Aurantibacillaceae; genus Aurantibacillus. The sequence continues at coordinate 459,129 of JAVTWD010000086.1, read as the reverse complement.
ATGGGTATTTGGTATTCAGTTGTTTTTAAATTTTTGGTGGAGCATTTTATTTTTCTCTTTTCATTTATTGTTTGTATCCATTGTCGACATCGCACTTATGTGGATACTGATCTTATACATGATCATTTTATTCCGAAAAACAAAACCAAGCGCGGGTTACTTAAACATCCCGTATTTGCTTTGGGTAAGCTTTGCAACAATTTTAAATATCACTATCTGGTTATTGAATTAAAACAAAGAAGTTTGCACAAAACTTTGTTGCTTAGCTGGTTTTAATACCTCATTCATATCTCCGGTAATATGGTAAACATCGGTTTCATAGTCACGCGATGCAACAACAATTTTAGTATTACCTGCATGTGTTGTAAATAATTTTTGTACCAATTGCGGACTATTATTTTCTCGTGAAAGATGCGATAGTATTAAATGACTTAGATTTTCAGATCTATGCTTAGTAAATATTTCTAACGACTGCACGTTGGATAAATGCCCGTGGCCGCCGCGAATTCGTTTTTTCAAATAAAATGGATAACCACCGGACTCCAACAACTCTTCATCATAATTAGACTCTAAAAAAGCTGCATGGCAATCTTTAAAATTCTCGATCACATGCTGGCAAGCATTGCCAATATCAGTAAGCACACCAATATTTATACCATTACCTGAAACTACAAAACTAAAAGGATCTGCAGCATCATGCAATTTTGGAAATGGCTTTACATTAAGATCTCCAACTTTTATATTTTCATAAGCACGAAAAGTTCTTATAAATTGAACGTCAATATTTAGATTGCTATTGTTTAAAGTGACATTTGTAATATAAACAGGTAACTTAAATTTTTTAGATAAAACCTCAACGCCTTTAATATGATCTGTATGTTCGTGCGAAATAAAAATAGCTTTTACAGTTTCAATGTTAAGGCCCGAGCGTTTCATGCGTTTTTCCGTTTCTTTACATGAAATACCTGCATCTATCAATACAGCTTCTTTATTATTACCTATGTAATAACAATTGCCGTTGCTGCCCGAATTAAGAGATGTAATGAAAAGTGACATTGTATTACAAAGAAACTAAAATTAAGGTCTCAAAAACCAAAAATAATTTAAACTTATGAAAAAAATCTACGAAAAAATTGTTGAAAGCAGAGAAGAAATCATTTTCTATTTAATTCGTTCAGGCTTCTTTCAATATACTTTTCACTAGGTAATGAGGCCGTTTGAATACGTTTAGCATATTTGATAGAATCCATTACTTCTTTTTGCTTTTCTTCAACCAATTCTTTTTGTCTTGCAATAATCACGTTCTTCTTTTTATTTTCCTGAAGGCTTCGGTAAATAAAAAATGAAAAAACAAGCACGCCAATAAATCCAAATAATACTGAATAAGTAATAATATCCTGGCGTTTTTTATCTTCAGCAGCCTTTAATTCTACTTTTTCTTTTTCGGCTTTTGAAGCAGCTTTCAATTCGATCTCTTTTTTCTCAAACTCATATTTCAGATCCGATTTAATGCTTGCGCGTTTTGTTTCCTGGTTAAATAAACTATCGCGCATTAAAATATGTAGCTCATACATCTCAAGTGCTTTTGCAGGTCTATTGGTTGCTTTATATATATTACATAATTCGAGCGAAGCATTTTGAATAAGCGAAGGGTATCCAAGTTCTTTTGCACCGGCTAATGCCTTTAAGGCATAAGGCTCTGCATTTTTATAATCTTTTAAGGCAACATATGCCGAACCGATATTATTATTAGAATTAGCAATGCCATTCTTATCATTCGATCTTTCTCTTAGTTCCAGTGATTGACGGTAACTCTCAAGCGCTTTAGCATATTCTTTTTTTCTGTAATGCATAATGCCAATGTCGTTATAAAGATAACCAAGGCGCATCATATCTCTTTGATCAGCATAACTGAGCGCTTTTAAAAATGCGCTTAGTGCTTTTTGCTGATTCAATTGAGCGGCGTACACATAACCAAGGTAATTGTAGGCAGACGATAATCCAATACTGTCATTTATAGTTTCTGCTATACGTATTGATTTTAAATAATTCTCTTCTGCCTTTAGGTAATCTTTTTGTCCAAAATAAATGATACCAATGTTACTAAAAAGGCTTAGTACTCCAATTTTATCGTCTAGCTCCTCATATATTTTAAGTGCAGTAAAATAATCCTTAATAGCTCCTTCTACATTACCAACATTATTTTTATAAAGACCAACATTGTTCACTGCTTCTGCTTTCATCATCAACAACCTTCTCAATACTTTTTTATCAGAATTTTTAGTTATTGCTTGTTCAGATTTTTCTTTTGCAATGTTCCAATAGTAAGAGGCAGAATCAGGATGCGATGCAAAGTAGGTACCACCAATTGCTAAATAAGATGCTACCAAAACAGTGTCGTTTGGTTTTGATGCAATAACGGTTTTGATAGAGTCAACATTCTGGGCAACGAATAACTTAGAAAATAAAATGCAAAAAATTATGAAGTAGTTTCTTATCATTAAAATTAAAGATACTTTATTTTTTACTATTGCTTATCAATTTTTCATTTTAGGTAGTAAAATTGTTAATTACCTGTTCAAACAATTTTCAGCAAATTACATTTCACAACATTGTGTTTACATAAAGATCGGTTTATGATAACAAAACCAATTTACCTTTATAATGGTTATGGTTGTTCTTATATAATTAATGCCAAAAGCCGACACCAAAGCAAAAGCAATGGTGGGATACGGTTAAAAAAACAGGTTATATGTGTAAAAGCCGGATCGTGCGATCCGGCCTTTACATTTTTCAGAATTTATTCTATTCCCGTAATTAATGGGCGGATCTTTTTTGGTAAAGCATCAAGCAAAACTGCAGAGGAAGGATCCTGCGAATCGTAAACAACCGGTTCTTCCGCTTCATCACCAAGATTATGTGCTTTATGGCTTCTTACAAATGCCTCCTGCAAATTACCATCCTGCGTTTTAAATTGAAAAAACACCTTGTAAACCGTTTGATTATTTACTTTGGTGCTGGTTGGTTCTTTTCTTAATACTTTACCTTTTGTGAGAATTCCATTTTGCACCAGGTAAATATTTTTCTTTGCGCTGCGAATAGAGAAGATCAAAAAGATCAGACCAATAAGAGGAAAAATACCTGTTAAAGGTAAGATCCAAAAACTAAAAGGGGCTGAGCGCATATTTTGTATTCTGGAAAGCGCAAGATCGTTTGGTACATATTGAATGATTATCGAATCACCTTGTTCTATATCTTGGTCTTTTGCAAATGAATGGCCTGTATATACTTTTCCGTTTAAATGGTATTCGTAACCATAATCATAAATTCTTCTTTTGTTTTCTTTACTTGCCGTTTCTTCTTTTGAAACTACGATACCATTTACAGAAGGATCTGTTTTTTTAAATGTAAAAGCGGATTTAAAATCTGCCATCGAACCAAATACAATGGGAAAAATGCTTCCAAATAAAAAGAAAACTATGCCAATTATTGCCATTGGATTTCCAAAAAAGATCTTGAATTTTAATCCTCCCGAAATGTTCCTCGGAAGATCAAAATTACTCGTTAAATTATATTTATGAATTTCTGCCATCCTGTTAATTAAATTCTAACGCCTATTATACAAACATTCCTTCGACACAGTTTATATTGAGCGAAGTCGAAATGCTCAGGATAAACTGACTCGTTTCTATTATACTCTTACTCCTATAATACAAACATCATCCAATTGCTCTAATCCACCTTTCCATTTATTAAAAGCTTCTTCCAGTTCTTGTTTTTGTTTGTTCGCATTGCTATTATGCACTGATAAAATTAATTCTTCCAGTTGTTTGTATTTGAATTTTTTTCCTTTTGGCCCACCAAACTGATCGGCAAACCCATCGGTAAATAAATAGATCTGGTCACCTTTATTAAGTTTTACAGTGTGTGTAGTAAATTTGGTTGCATCAATATGCACACCTATTGGTTGTTTATTAGCAGTTATCTCTACCAGTTTATTTTCCTGAATATACCATAATGGATTGTTTGCGCCACTCCATCTAACAGTACAATTTGTTTTTTGCACGTTCCATTCAATTGCTGCAAGCGAAATATCCATTCCGTCTTTTACTTCACTCTCGCTCTTTTCAAATGTTTCAATAACCAGTTCTTTTACTTTATCTAATATCTTACCCGGGTCTGTTATGCCAAATTCTTTTACCGTACGGTTTAATGCGTTACTGCAAACCACACTTACCATGGCTCCCGGCACACCATGCCCCGTGCAATCTGCCGCTGCAATTAACAGAATCTGCGACTGCTGACTAACGACTGTCGATTGTTGACTGACCGTTTCCATCCAATAAAAATCGCCGGCAACAATATCTTTTGGTTTGTAAAAAATAAAACTATCGGGCAATTGCTGTTTCCACATTTTTTCGGGTGGTAAAATAGCGTCCTGTAAGCGCTTTGCATAGTTAATAGAATCGGTGATCTCTTTATTCTTTTCCTCAACAAGGTCTTTTTGTAACTCAATAACCTGTTTTTGTTTTTTTGTTACTTTAAAACGGTTAAACATAAAAACTGCAAATACAATCACAAGTATTAAGCCCCCATATAATACAAAACGTTGATTTTTTTCCTGCTGTAATTTTATATCACGTATTCCTTTTTCACTTTCAAATTTTAAACTATCTGCAACTGTTTTCCTGTCAAACTTGTATTGCATTTCTTTTCGTGTAATATCTTTTGTGCGCGTTTCGTTCACTAACGAATCTCTTTCGCTTACATAAAGTGTATAATACTCGTAGGCTTTTTTATAATCACCTTTTTGTTTCCATGCTTCAGATAAACAAAAACAGGCAATGTTACCAGTTTCGGGTGATTGTATCTCTTTTGATAATTTAAGTCCGGCCTCGCAATAACTAATAGCATCGTTGGCTTTATGCATATCTAAAAAAGTTGTACCTATGCTTACGTTATTGGATGCAATGCCAAGCTGATCGCCTAATTGTTCGTAAACAGGCATAGCTTTGTGGTAATAAAATAAAGAAGAATCCAGTTGCTTAAGATCGTGGTTAATGGTTCCAAGATTATGCAATGATGCAGAAATGCCCTGCAGGTTATTGAATTTTTTATAAAGACTATAGCTTTTGTTATAATACGTTATTGCGGTTTGCAGATCTTTGGCATCGGCATATATATTGGCAAGGTTTTGATAACAGCCTGCGATAGACTCTTCATCTTTTATTTTTTTATAGCAATCCAAACTTTTAAAAAGATACTCCTTTCCCTTTTTATAATCTTTTTGGTCGTAATACACAAGGCCTAAGCAAGTATAGGTATCTCCAATATCACGTTGTTCTTTTCTGTTTTCACGAATGTGAAGTGCCTGGTAATAATAATCGAGTGCTTTAGGATAATCACCCATGTATTGATAATTGATCCCTATTTGGTTAAGTGTTTTTGCTATTTCTGAAGAATCTTTTGCCTGCGTGTCAAATTTTAAGATCTCAAAATTATATTTTAAAGATGTTTCATATTCCCCACGCATAGAATAAGCAATTGCCATGTGGTTATAAGCGTCCATCATAGCAGATTTATCTTTTAAGGAGGTTGCAACCTCAAAATGTTTTTTCGAAAATAAAATGGCAGAATCTGTATTTATATAAAGGTAAGCCCAACTTAGCTCACTTAGCAATTTATTTTGAACTTTAAGATCTGTTGGATTTGTTTTGTAAACCTGCAATAAAGAATCTGCATTTTGAGAATGATTCACAAAACTAAAAAGTGCAAATGCTAAAATTAAAAGATAACGCATATCACAAATAAGTATCTTTTAAAGATATATAATTTTTACAAAAAGGCTAAGAATTAAATTACAGCTTTTCTTTGATGCGCTCGAGCCCGCTATTAATACCTGAGCGTAAAAGCTTACCATAACCATCATCCGGAAGCAGTTCGGCAAATGTATTTGCTTCGGTATAATACAGCTTTGCTTTTTCAAAATTCTTAAGATCCTCATGGCCTTTGGCAATATTCAAATACAAGGAAGGTAATCCTGCGGTAATATCTACAACCTGCACTTTTAAAGCGTGGCGTAAAGCTGTTTCATCCCACTTTAATTTATCTTCAATACTTTTTTGATGGCGCGCAAAATAATGCGCTGATATAAATTTCTCAAGATCATTTTCAGATTCATTCCAAGCCTGCTCAAACAATGTTGCTGCCTCTTCAGGCTTATTAAGCCCTTCCTGCTCCATACCCAGGGCGCAAAGTTGTACTATTTTGTTTTCAGGATCAAAATGCATGCATTAAAAATATGCAAATTATTGCGCACTAGCAATTACAGTTTTAGTGAATAAACCGCCACATGTAAAGCAAAGGCCTCCGCTTGCTAAAAGCGCCAATAGGCTACAGCTATTAATAATACCTTTATACTGTAACTAATATTCATTTTTAAATTATATAGGTTATGAAACAGATTCTTATAGACGCAGGTACATACCTCAGCATTGCCGCACTTCTTTTACTGGGCTACGGATTTTTTTTACTAACTATTAATTAAGTTTAAGGTTAAAGGCACAATTGTAAATTAACGTATGGTTTTATCATCCGTTAATTTACATGACTTGCCGAATATTCATCCTGGTTAGATACGCTTGTATTTATTTGCTCGTTCATAGTATTATTTTAAATAATATTGCAAAAGTGATGCCTGAATTAAACACTTATTTTATTAATATACATCCATCCTACATCACTCATACTATCCCATGAATCGTGTAATTAATCGTTTTACCTGTTTTATTTACCATATGTTTTCATCGCCCGCTAAGAAGGATGGCACTTTTTCTAAAATCGTTTATTAATTTTCATGTGACTATAATTATTAAAAAAACGTTTTTTTGCCTTTTTAAATAGTAAATATCTTGTTTTTGGGCGTTGCCGCGAGGTTCGGTTTCCCAAAAAAATTATTAGCCTCACTCGCGGCCCGGGCTTTCGCTTCAAGTCCTCATTCCACTTTGTTACATTGCGGGCTTTTCGCTCTATCCCTAAACGCAAAATTGGCAGTTTTTAATATACTTTAAAATGGGGATTAAGTCTGTTGATCCCAAAAGAAGTCAATCCCGATAGCTATCGGGATGCAAATGCAAATTTCACTGCACAAGCGCGGTGTTTTTTGTTTCGTGCTTCACCTTAGGAAAGCAAGTTTTTGCTTTGAGATTAACTAAAGCTGATCCCGGTAAACTCAAAGCTGCAAATGCAAAAGCATTTTCTTCCAGAAAATATTTTTTGTTTTCCATTCGCTTCCAAAAGCGAGCTTTTGGCGCGCCTGGAAAACAAAAAAGCCACCTAAAAAGGTGGCTTTTTGCATTTGCTGTGATCCCGCTGGGAGATCATTGTGATCCTGCTGGGATTGTTGTAACCCACGCAGGACTAAGGATTGATAGGCTTATAAATCAAAAAATATAATCAGTTAACCAAAATGTTCACCGATTTTATTATACCATTTTAAATGAAAAAGAACTTTAACAGTTATAAAGGTAAGGAACAATTGAGCTTTTTTTGCACGAGAAAGGGACATTTTTTTATTAACAATCAATCTGTTATGTAAGTTCTAACCGTCTCTTTTGAGATACCTGTGAAGGTGCAAAACTCGTCAATTGTTATAAATTGGTCAGGTGTTTTATTGAGAGATTTTCTGATCCTGGATAAAAGTGTACGGGCAAAACGATCACTTTTTCCGGTTATTCTTTGTATGTCTTTTGCGTAGATACACGCGCGTTTAGTTTCCATTTTAATACATTATCCATGCTTTATCCATAGGGTTGGTATACTTCAACTATGGGGCAACCTAATTTATTTTATTTTCTGATAGTAAGATTTGGCTATTGCGGCATAATATGGCGCAATTGGTAATAAGCGGAAGTGACTTTTTGTGCGCCCGATATGGTTGAAATAATTTTGTATTGTCGAACAAATTCTATTCGCGATAGGAAGATGTGAGATGTGTTGCAACACTTACAATTCAATCAATTATTCATTTTAAATCTAAAATCATATGGCAAGACAGACAGGTCTTATGAAATATAAAGGGAAACTCGGAGGAATTTCTCATTATAAAACGCAGGATGGCCATTTAGCCCGTGAAGCAGGAGGTGTTAGTGGCGAACGTATCGCTAGTGACCCTGCATTTGTGCGGACACGGGAAAATGGAGCTGAATTTGGTTCTTCAGCTGCCTCAGGTAAAACCCTGAGAACCGCCATTTATGCGATGCTCCAAACTGCCTCGGATAACAGAGTGGTTTCAAGGCTTACGAAAGTGATGACTGACATTAAAAACCTGGACGCTACAAGCGCCCGTGGTTTAAGAAATGTTGGAGTTGCAATCGCTTTGCCACAGGCAAAAGCATTGTTGAAGAACTTTAATTTCAACAAACGCGCAATCCTGGGAAGCATTTTGTTTCAGGCGTATAATGTGAACATCAATACCGGTGTGATCACTATAAACGGTTTGGAGCCAATCAATCACATTAATTTTCCTTCGGGAGCTACTCACGTAACGTTTAAAGGATCGTGGTTAAGACTTGACTTTGCTACAGGACAATATGACCTGCAAGCAACCAACGTTCAGAATTTGATCATTGACGGAACTCAAAACAATATTGTTTTGACTCCGGCTAACGTACCCGGTGGTGCCGGAACCGATCTGTTCTTATTACAGGTTGAATTCTTCCAAGAAGTTAATAACGTGCAATACTCACTTAAAAACGGAGCACACAACGCGTTAAGCGTTGTAGAGATCGCTTAAGGAGGTTTGATCATGGGAGAAAATGGAAACAAAAAAGGCATTGTGAAAACGCTCGCAGAGCGTTGCAAAGCCGACACGCCTCCGTTCTTTAAAAAGCTGCGGTTAATAGGGTTAACGCTAGCTGCCGTAGGCGGCGTATTGGTGGCAGCACCAATCGCTTTGCCTGTGGCAATTGTTACAGCGGGTGGCTACTTAATTGTAGCCGGAAGCGTAGCGACTGCGGTGAGCCAAGTAGCGGTTAAAGACGAAGAGTGTGGAACCAAAAAAAAAGATTAATCACCATTAAAATTATTATTACAGTGAAAGAAAACGAAAAAAAAGAAACAACAACTGTTGTTGCGATCGAAGTAAAAACGCAAAACTTTAACAGCGCCGGTGAATTGACAAGCGAAATTGTTGAAGGATCGAAATTGACAAAAGCAGACGCAGGACGTTTGGCATTTGAGGATATTGATTCTTTAACTTTTAAATCGAGCGGTTGCGGTTGTCCGAAAATTGAAGTGGACCATAACTCTACTTCAATCGATATTAAATCTGAAGACAACGCTACTAAAACAACTACTTTGGAAGTTGAAGTTAAAGGCAAGATCCAGGCTGCAGGTAAAAAAGAGCTTATTGATGCAATTGCATCAGGCGCAAAACTTACCAAAGCCGATGCCGGCCGTTTAGTAGATCGCAAATCTGAGCAATGGTTGAACCTACAGGTTGAAGGAGCAAACGGAAGCGAGTGTGGAAAAACCGAAATTCGCAGCAGTTCTAAATTAACCAAAGCCGATTCAGGCAAAACTGCTTAAAGTATAGTCATGTCAGCTCATAGCATGCATACCGGAACTATCCTGGGAACTGTTTCAGGAACGGCCTTGACCGTAGCGGTAAACATTGGTTCATCGGATGTAATAAAAACAGTAATCCTTGCAGCTATTGGCGCTGTGGTTAGCTTCGGGGTCTCCTTGGGGTTGAAATGGCTTGTAAAGCGATTTAAATAGGTTTTTCAAACCTTTGTAAAGGGCGCCAATTGGCGCCCTTTTTTATTAAGGTAAAGGAATTTCTTCCACTAATATTTCATTACCCTGCTTGTCGTAATAGGTACAAGTCATCTTTACCATGTCAACAATCCATTTTTCTATACCGGCACTGGCTACCTGGAGGCAGATGGTAGGATAATCGGAATGCCCGGCCTGATGCTGACGGATAAACTCTGAAAGCTGTTCTTTAGATGCTTTATCTGCAACGACACGTTCTTGCCATTTGGCATCTGCAGAGAGTGTTGAGCCATCAAAACCGAGATAGGTAACATGGCCGTCTGTTAAATAATGCTCGTAAGAGCTAATTCCTAATTTTTTCATATCCTGCACATACTGCGGGAAATCTGCGCCGCTTTTTACTTTGGCGTGCGTGGTCTTGATCTGTTCGATTGTAAACATTTGATTTTTATTTTTAGTTAAACGATTTTCCTGGGCTTTACATGATATAGTGATCATGCTTAAAATGATTACCGACTTTATTATTTTCATATTCAAAAATTCTTTCACCAAAGATTTGAATATTTAAAAGTCAGTAATTGTAAAAAATCGTTGTTTTTACTTTTTCTTGAAATATTGTTCCGGAGTAAGGCCTGTAAAAGATTTAAAATCCTTGATAAAATGAGCCTGATCGTAATAGCCGGCATCAAGGCCAAGGGTTGTATAGCTAGAAATATTTGTGGCGTTTAAAACAGATCTTAAACGAACAATTGAAGCGAATTTTTTTGGTGAAGCACCCACAATTTTACGAAACCTTTTTTCGAATTGTGCCTGGCTGATATTTAGTTTTTCTGACAGCAAATTAATTTTGATATTTCCACCTGCCTGTTTTATCAGAGTAACAGCCAGATTTACTAAATCATCATTTGCTTTATAATTTATACGCGATATTAAAAACTGTTCGACAACATTAATCCGTTCGATTTCTGTTTTCGCTTCGTTCAATTGTTCAGCGACAACATCCATTTGTGAACGCAAAACGAGATCATCGAGCGACAAGCTTTGATCAAACAACTCGTGCATTGGGATATTGAAAAAAGCTGCTGCTCCTGTTTCGGAAAATATGACCAAAACAGTTCCAATGTTTTTTGAATTGTTAAACGTTCTAAAAGTGTCCCTTAAACCGGTAATGCCAATTGTACTTAAAGGTACTTCATTATTTTCGCAAGAGTAAGAAAGCTTACCTGTGTACTGAAATCCCATAACAATACTTGTGTCTGGCAAAACATTATATGACGCTGCCTGATCGTTCTCACTTATTGCAAGTGATTTCACGAAAGGTTGTAGAATGTCGGCAGGTATGTAAGTTTGGAAACCCATTTATACACTGCCAAATTAATAAATTTGTGATTAGGCCTTTAAATATTTAGAAAATAATGCTTTGCGTAATTTTAATAAATACTCAATTTGCTTTTGAAGGTTAACCGAATGTGCATCAATTTGTGCAAGGGCCGGAGCAACATCCAAAAAGTTACGCTCACCTGTATTTACAGAATTAACGGCTTCCTCCACAACATCGACAAGATCGCCCAGGTGAATGTAATCCACTACCGAACCAATCAAATGTTTGTGAAAAAATTTAAGCTCCCATAATCCAAGAAAAATAAAGAAATAAAAATCTTTATCCTGATCATCATCTGCCAGGAATACAAAACAATTTGCCCAGTGTTGTGCGCATGGCTTGCCTGAGTTGTAGCCCTTGTTTAGAATAAAGAAATGCGGTTGGTTGTAGGTTGCGCCTAATTTGTGCGTTTTGATCTTTGATTTTAGCATAACAAGTTTTTTTAAAGGTTTGTTTCCCTTTCTTCATTTTATTGTGCTGTGAACTACCTGAAAACCCTAAATTGAACACAAAGAAAAAACACAAAAAAACCCGGCGAAATGCCAGGCAAAAAAATGAAAAAAGAAAGCAGTTTTTAAAGGCTTGCAACGGAGGCTTGCAAGCTTTTTGACTAAAAAAATACTACCCTTTAGGGTGGAGATTTTTTTTGCAAAACCCGGAGGGCTTGAACTTGAAAGCTGAACGGGGCAACGCCTTAACTTGCTTTTCTTTTTTTATTTGGAATTAATCATTGATAATATCAGCTAGTAGACCTAAAAGCTGTATTGAATTTTCTTGATCCATATCAAGAGCTAGTGAATCTTTGATATCGCTATATTCCGTTAATTTCTTATTATTATTTGTTTTTGTTTTTAATTGGTCAATAATAGCACACATTGCATTTAGCCCAGCTTCAGTTAGTGGCGGTACAAAATTAGCATCAAAAAAACCGGCATCAGCTATTTGATCCGGGTCACCGGCTCTTCCACAATCAAAAGCATAGCGAGCTATTGATTCATATAGCATCGCAGGATCACGTTCATCCTTATAAATAATCATAGTTGGTGTATTTTAAAAATTACTTTTTAGTTATTGGTTTTCTTCTGTAGTCAACTCCTAGTTTACAAAAAGCTTCTTCAAATCCGGTAAGCATTTGTGACTGTGTTTTTGCAACAATAAGTACTAGTTGCCTGTTCTTTAAGATCTGTTTTGATGTAGAAATGGACGGTTCGATATTACAAAATATAAAATCCAGGCCACTTTGGTTATCTTCTAATTCAGAAATCTCCTTTTGAAATAGAAAATTCGCTATCGCTTGATTTCTATAGTGGAAAATATGGATGTTAATTTGAGAGGGAAAATTATCAGTTGTAATCTTGGTCATATCTATTTTATTGTTTCTATCGACAATAGAATATTTTGTACTAATCAAAGGGTTTTCATGAATGGAATCAGAGACCTTTTGGTAATACGATAATGTTGTAAAATGCCTTTTCAGCGAATCATAATTGACACTTAAATATTTATGCGCAAGGCTTGCTAAGACACTAAGAAGAAAAAAACTAACAATTGCCGATATGAAAAAATATATTGTCCAACCAGGTATACTAATATCTGTGAAGAACAGTAAAGAGATAAATGCAACTAAACTCAATTGATAATATTGTCTTACGCGAGAGTCGGCGTCTTCTAGGTCATCTAAGTCATCATTTTTCTTTAGACTTCGAGTAAATCCAACAATATTTTTCCCTCGAACATAGTCTGTTCCGTATGCATAGGCAATATCGAAAAAGCTTAAAAACGAATCGACCACACCTTTACCATTTTTGTTTCTAGTAATGAGCCAAATTGGAAGTTGAGTAAATAACAACTCGAGTATCAAATTCAATACGACAAACCAAACTATTATTACACTTGCAAAAAAATAAATAATTTTTGCAGCCGTTAACTCCTTTGGAAAAGGATTTTCGACAATTGTTCCAAGCGACAGATTGAAACCATAGAACCATCCGGTGAGAAAAAAGACGATAATTAATTTAGAAAGCAAAATAAGTAACCTCTCAATCTTATGTGGTTCTTCAGTTAATAGTTTAGCTAAATTATACATTGTAATATTTTGTATATCAAATTTATCATTTTTTTGGTAAGGTATAAGTTCCTGCGGCGTGGGAAGGAAAACAGTTGCAAATAGTGAATGAAGTGAAAGTGCATCCTGAAAGGTGCGCTGAACGAAATGAACGGTTTGCAATCTGTTGTGCGGCGAGCCTTCCTGCGAGTGGAGCGAGGGTGGGAAGCCCGCGAGTGTGAGGCACGAACACGGGGGCGACCTATGTTGCAAGTGTGGCAAATAAATAAAGATCCCGAAGGGTTTTTGATTTATGCCACACGCTGACAACACGAGGCTAAAGCAGATGCAAACGAATTAATAAATTATTTACCGCAAAGAGGTTTGCAGCGCTTTAGCCGAAGCCCGAGCGACCGCAAGGCGAGCCTAAAAGTTGGCAGCCGGTGGACTGAAAGCGACTGAAATGAACTTAGCGAGGCTTGCCCAGGTAAGTGTGAGCGTAGCGGTAACGGCCGGGCAAACGTAACGATGTGAATGAAGTGGCTTGAAGGACAACGAAGGCTGCCGTGACGAAAGCTCGTGCAAATTGCAAAGGGTGTGACAATACTTTTAACGCGTTGAGTAGCGCAACGCAGGGTACGGAGTGAGCAACGAAACGGGCAAATTAGCTTTTGCGATATGCCTTGAAAAAATAAAGCATAGCAAATGCTAATTTGGTTTGGCGCATCCCTTTGCTTTGCACAAGCTGAGGAACACCGATTTACCGATACAATTTTAATTATACATTACTTTTTAAGAATGAAATTATGGTAACTAAAAGGGCTTCCAAAAAAATCTTCCTTTATATCATCACCCTCACCTTCACCTTCTTTTTTTAACCTTTTAAGTTTCTGCGACAACTTCTTCAAATTATTAGTTCGACGACGGTCAAGTTCCTTTAATTGTTTTTCAATTATATTGTTTTTACTCAATTTTTTAAATCCAACCGTCCAGGAAAGTTGAGGATGTATCACTTTTTTATAACTATGTAAATTAACTCTTCCCACTGACATTGATATCAGTCTTTGTTCAATCCTGAAGAGAATTTGCCCTGGAGTCCTTCTTGCATTAAAACTTATATTAGCAACATCTTTGTAATTAATTGCGCGTAAAGCTTTTCTAATTATTAATTGTTGTTTATCCGATTCTTTAAGCAGTGACTTTTTTCTTATTCTAATTAAACCATCATATTTCACCTGGTATCCTACAAATGCCAACCATGGTGCATGGGGATTATCATCATTTGGCAATGTTAATTTGTAAGGAGATTTTGATTTAGCATCAAAATAATATCTATCATATTTAGCTATTGTTAATGGATCATGACAAAGTAGTTTGCATTCTTTTAAGGCATCCTGATATCGTTTTAAAGCTGCTTCACATTTCTCTTTTGAGGTGTGGATAATAACCATATCATCACAATATCTAACGTAAAGTAAATCTTTATCAATTTCTTTTACTCCAATTTCCAATACGGCTCTATCAACTTTATCCATTACTACGTTTGCAATCAAGCAAGATATTGCGCCACCTTGCGGCACACCAATTCTTTCCGTTAAGCCATCCGTATAAAACTCTTTTATTAAGTTCTCTTTTTCCCATTCATATTCTCCATTAATTTTTTTCATAGAGTCTTTTTCATTCTCAGGATAAACGTCGTGTAAAAATGAATATGATTCTAAGTACAATTCAAAAATTTTTAATGCTGCGGAGTCAACTTTGTATCCCCCCTTTTCAACTCTATTTATTATTTGGTTCAGAGAATCAATTGCTACATTATGATTTACGCAATCATAGAACTTTTTAATATCGCATTCAGCCACCCATAGTTCTTTTCCACTATTTTCATCAACATAATTTTTTATTTTAGCTATTGCATCGTGATGAGTTATAGCATCTCTTCCTTTCTTTTTGGAGCGAAAGGCGAATACTGCATCATGGCATAATTCGTGATCTATTAAATCTGTTAGATATTTTGCAGCTTGCCCTATTAGAATTTTATCTTTTAGTAATTTAAAATGTGCTAAGGGTCTATATGCTTTATCTTCTCTTTCTTTTTTACTATTCCCCTTTTTCTTTTTCTCAGGAATAATATTTGGTTTCGAAATGGAATAATTATGGATGTTTGCAAGGGTTTCTCTTATTTCGAATAAATATTTAGTTAATTCTATGAACCAAAGTGCCGGTTTCTCTTTTTTTGATCTATAACGTTTCTTTGCCAAATAAATAGTTCTTTCTAACGATGCTACATTCCTAGCTGTAGAACTTTTATATTGAACTCTTCCTTTTCCTATTGTTATCCAATCCTTTCTTCGCGGAACTATATCAAGAATTATCTTATCAATATTTCTCTCAGTCTTTTTTAAGGGACATTTATGAAGATGTGTGTTAGTCAAATTATTAAAAAAATGAATGTCATGACGTTTGGTAGCAACGCTTATACGATACTTAACTATTAATCTTATTAACGAATCTGAACTGAAATATCTATTAAGAATCTCCATAAAAAAATAAGAGTAGCTGTTTGGCGACATTTTCGAAAAAACATCCTTAAAAAATGGTTATTGTGGCATTTGCCCGTTCATACATACTGAGGCCGAATAAATCGGTTGAACATCCTAAACCAGCATCCATTTGATAGACTTAATTTTATGCTACCCTTCGCTACTCTTAATCAAATTTAGTATTTTTAAGTAATTAAACAAAAAAATTACTCGGTGCTTGTTTCCTTTTATAATAACAACAAATCATTAAGCGCGTATGGTCATTTTGATGTATATGAGCAATTAGATTTATTTAAGCAAGGTAGCTATAAAGTTCAAATCGATTTATGTCGCTTAGCTCTTTTAAATAATGATAAAGCTAAATACAAAAATTTAAAAGCAGAATTACCAGCAATTACTTTTTGCGGAAGATTTGACACTCAACGAAAAGCAGATTTAATTACAAATTATAATAACTTAATTATAATCGATATTGATGACTTAGATCCTGCCTTTTTAAAAACGGTTAGAAAAAGTATTGAGAATGATATTTACACTCATGCCTGCTTTCTATCTCCATCAGGTAATGGATTAAAAATACTAATTAAAGTAAAAACTGACGTTATATTTCATAAGCAAGCATTTAGAAATTTATCAATTTATTACAAAGATAATTTTGATGTCTTAATTGATAAATCAGGTAGTGACTGTAGTCGTTTATGCTATGTGTCATATGACTCTGAATTGTATGTAAATAAGAATTCCGATTATTTTATTTTTGAGACTGAGGCATTAGAAAAAGACTCTTTTGTGGAAAAGACTGCAATTGGTAAAAAGAGAACTCCTCTATCAGAATCAGTATTTAATTATAAAAATTTAAAAACTTCTTATGGATTGAATAAACCTAATGATAGGAAAATGATATCCCAAATAATAAAGTTCCTCAAAAAAGGAAATCTAAGTATCACCTCAACACAAGAAGCCTGGTACAAATGTGCTTATGCAATAGCGAATTCATTTAGTTATGACATAGGCGCAAAATACTTTATTGCGCTATCAGAACTTGATGGTGATAAATATGATAAGGAAAAATGTGTTCAAATAATTGAATATTGTTACCTGAATCGCAAAGATGAGGGTGGATTACATTTCAGCACAATAGTTTTCTTTGCAAAAGAGAAAGGATTTAAAACTAAAACGGATAAATTACTTACTCTAAAATAGCTACCATACGCCGTGGCTTGCGCTTTTTGAATGAGCGGAGCGAGATGCGCAAAAACAGCAAAGTATGTTGTAAAGCTTGTTTGCGACATATTTTGCAGCCTTGGTCTTAAGGAAAAGTTCAATAAAAATTTACTGAGCACCGTATGAAATGAATCGGACGTAAATTTTTATTTTGCTTTGACGTGCGTTAGGGATTGTAGCGGAAATCCTTTTTGCCTGTCTCCTGCAAAAAGATTGCAGCGGAAAGCCCGGCCGCAGGCAACGCCCAAATATTAGAACTAATTTTTTGTTAGAGTTTCCCTACGAAGTTCTTTATAGAGTTTTTTGAGGTCAGTTTCTGTTTTAAGGATGTAATCGAAGCCCATGTTTGAATAATAAACGGACCCATCATCGGAGATAACAATATCTATTTTGCTTCGAGTAAATACCTGAATACGATCTTTTGATTTGGCTTCCACTTTTTTGAAACCGTAAGATTCGAGTATTTCCTGATTGAGTTCGGTATTCATAAAGCAAATTTAAGACAAACCCTAAAGTTTGATTTGAAAGAAGTAAAATAAATAGGTACTGTAAATCAGGTGTTAAAAAAATGACTTGCTACGTTTTGTAGCATAAAATTACTATTTAACGTAGTTATCTTTAGTATTCCAAATTAACGGGAACGAAGGGTGGCGGACAGGGCAATCATAGAGCAATTACAACAACAGATTGAGAAGTTACAGGGTAACCATGTAACGTCTGCCGATCATGCTTCTAATTTGGGATTAGGGGCCATAGAAACCGCTTTTCCGGGCAAGGTATTTATGAAAGGTGCGGTACATGAACTGATCAGTAAAAGCACTGAGCAAGCCACTTGTACGAGTGGGTTTATTTCTGTGATACTAGGGAAGATGATACAGAACAGTGGTTACTGTTTATGGATAAGCCACGTGCCAAGACGTAGTATTTTTCCGAATGCATTAAAAGTTTTTGGAATAGACCCGGAACGCATTTTATTTGTAGATGCTGCCAAAACAAAAGATGCTTTGTGGGCAATTGAAGAAGCGTTGAAGTGCGATGCCTTAACAGCTGTTGTGGGAGAAATAAGTGAATTAAGTTTTAATGACTCGAGACGATTACAATTGGCAGTAGAAAAAAGCCAGGTAACAGGATTTATACACCGGTTTAGACCAAAGACAGAAAATGCAGTTGCGTGTGTAAGCCGATGGAGAATAACACCTGTTGCAAGTGCCGAAAGCAAAAAGCCGGGCGTTGGATTTTCGAGATGGCATGTGGAGTTATTGAAAGTAAGAAACGGGCAACCGAATAACTGGCATGTGCAATGGAGTAATAAAGGATTGCAATACATTAGCGAGGAAGCTGTAATTATAGAATTGAACGAACAACAAACGGCTTAAGATGAGTAAGAGAATTGCAGCGATATGGTTTCCGCATTTGTTGACTGATAGAATGGTACGCAAACAAACGGAGTTGAAAGAACTGCCTTTTGCATTAGCAATGAATGAGCGTGGCAGAAGAGTTGTGAAAGCTGTAAACAGAAAAGCACAGGAACAAGGTGTAAATGTAAATATGGTATTGGCAGACTGCAAAGCGTTGGTTCCTGAATTAACCGTATTTGATTTTAATGAAGGGGAAGAAAAGAAATTGTTGAGCGCTTTAGCAGAATGGTGTATACGATATACACCCTATGTAGCTGTTGACATGCCCGATGTTTTGTTGATGGATATAAGTGGCTGTACGCATTTATGGGGTGGCGAAGAACAGTATTTAAAAGACATACATAAACGTTTTAAAGAGTTTGGTTATACAGTAAGATTAAGTATAGCAGACACGATTGGCACAGCATGGGCAGTTTGTAAATATGCACGTAACGGAACTATTGTTGAAACAGGAAAAGAGATGGAAGCAATTTCGAACCTGGTACCTGAAGCTTTGCGCATAGATCATACTATTATTGAGAAGTTAAATAAACTGGGATTAAAAACCATTAGCAGTTTTATTAAAATGCCGAATAGCGCTTTGAGAAGGAGATTCGGGCAAATTTTATTGCAACGCATAGGGCAAGCGCTTGGCAGTGAAATGGAATTAATAGAACCTATTATACCCATTGCCCCATACCAGGAACGTTTGCCAAGTTTAGAGCCCATACGAACAGCAGAAGGAATTGAAGTTGCGATACGCACTTTACTTGAAATGCTTTGCACCCGTTTACAAAATGAAATGAAGGGTTTAAGAAAATGTGAACTGAAGTGTTACCGATTAGATGGTTTGGTAGAGCGTATTGAAATAGGAACCAGTAAACCATCACGTAACACTTTGCATTTATTTAAACTGTTTGAAAACAAAATTGCAACGATAGAACCTGATCTAGGAATTGAGTTATTTGTAATGGAAGCCAGTGTTGTTGAAGAATTGCAAAGTACACAGGATGCCTTATGGGCAGTGAGCGGCAAAAGTGAAGCTGCTATTGCGGAATTACTAGACAGGTTATCAGGTAAAACAGGAACGAATACGATACATCGTTTTTTACCTGCTGAACATTACTGGCCGGAACGCTCTTATAAAGAAGCAGCGAGTTTAACTGAAAAGCCAACTACAAATTGGCGTACTGACTTGCCAAGGCCTTTGCATATTTTACCTGTACCTGAATTGATTGATGTATCTGTACCAATACCCGATTATCCTCCCTTACTTTTTAAATACAAAGGACAAATACACAATGTGAAAAAAGCAGATGGACCGGAACGGATAGAACAGGAATGGTGGATAGAACAAGGATTGTACAGAGATTATTATTGTGTGGAAGATGAATTGGGACAACGTTATTGGTTGTTTCGTTCGGGAGAATATGAGAAGGATAATGTGAAATGGTTTATGCATGGATTTTTCACATGACCCTTCGACTCCGCTCAGGGTGACATAAAAATGAGATATACAGAATTACAAATAACAAGCAACTTCACTTTTTTAAGAGGTGGCTCTCATCCTGAGGAATTAGTTGAGCGTGCTTTGGAATTAGGTTATACTGAAATTGCCATTACTGATTTTAATACATTGGCTGGAATTGTAAGATCCTACACAGCAACCAAGCAAAAAAATATTCGCATTATACCTGCATGCAGATTGGAGTTACTGGATGGTTATTCATTACTTGCCTATCCAACCAATAAAGAAGGATATGCCCGTTTATCCGGTTTATTATCGGAAGGAAATTTGAGGGCAGAAAAAGGTAAATGCCATTTGTATAAAGCAGATGTGTACCGGTATGCAAAAGATATTTTATTTGTTTTGATACCTCCTGCTTCGTTAAATACAGAATTTGAATTTGAAAAAGAATTTGCAGAAGCTTTAGAAGAATATAAACAGGAATTGGGGGATACTTTGTATTTGGGAATGATACGCTCCTATCAAGCCAATGACAGTAAGAAATTATTTCAATTAGCAGAACTTGCAAAAGAATATAAAGTGCCTTTAGTGGCTATGAATGATGTACATTATCATTCACCAGAGCGAAGAGAATTACAGGATGTGTTAACCTGCATCCGAGAAAAGTGTACTATACATAATGCAGGCTTTAAATTGTATCAAAACGCTGAGCGTTATTTAAAAACTGCTGATGAAATGAAACGCTTGTTTGCACACTATCCTGAAGCAATAGAGAATACTCAGAAAATAGCAAAGGCTTGTACCTTTTGTTTGAGTGAATTGAAATATGTTTATCCCGAAGAAATTACAAGTGAAGGAAGAACACCGCAGGAAGAATTGGTTTACCTGACATGGAAAGGTGCAAACGAAAAATTTAATAATGTTATTCCTGAGAAAGTAACAGCACAAATAAATTATGAACTGGAATTTATTGGTAGGAAAGATTATGCCGCTTATTTTTTGACTGTATTTGATTTTGTAAGGTTTGCACGAAGCCAGGATATTTTGTGTCAAGGGCGTGGATCAGCTGCTAATTCTACCGTGTGTTACTGTTTGGGAATTACTTCTGTAGATCCTTCAAAATTTAATTTGTTGTTTAGTCGTTTTATGAGCGATGCACGTGATGAGCCACCGGATATTGATGTGGACTTTGAACACGAGCGACGTGAAGAAGTGATGCAATACATTTATGAGAAGTATGGCCGGCACAGAGCTGCTATTGTTGCTACAGTTACTCAACAACACTATAAAGGCTCTGTAAGGGATGTAGCAAAAGCGATGGGTATGAGTATGGATGCTGTAAATAGTTTAGCAAGTTCGGGATGGGAATTTACAGAAGAATGGTTTGAAGGGAAAGTAACGAATTCGTCGAGCTTTAGTGCAAAAGATAAACAGTTATTGAAAGTATTGCAATTGACCGAACAGTATATTGGTTTCCCAAGGCAATTAGGACAACATACAGGTGGTTTTATTATTACACAAAATAGGTTAAGTGACCTGTGCCCAATACTGAACGCGCGGATGGAAAACAGAACTAATGTAGAGTGGAATAAGGATGATATAGAATCACTAGGATTTTTAAAAGTAGATGTGTTGGCGTTAGGCATGCTGACCTGCATTAAAAAAGCATTTGATCTTTGTAAACTGCATTATAATTTAGACCTAACGCTTGCGAACATTCCGCAAGATGATCCGAAAGTATATGACATGATCTGCAAAGCAGATACGATTGGGGTGTTTCAAATTGAGAGTCGTGCGCAAATGAGCATGTTGCCACGATTAAAACCAAGAGAATTTTATGATCTTGTAATTGAAGTAGCCATTGTAAGACCAGGACCAATACAAGGCGACATGGTGCATCCCTATTTAAGAAGAAGGGATGGCAAAGAAAAAGAAGAATATCCATCGGACGAACTAAGACAAATATTAGGAAGGACAAAAGGTGTTCCATTATTCCAGGAACAAGCAATGGAAATTGCGATTGTAGCAGCAGGTTTTACACCTGCAGAAGCCGATCAGTTAAGAAGAAGTATGGCCACCTTTAAAGCAAAGGGAATGGTAGCGGATTTTGAACGAAAACTAATTGGTGGTATGACTGCGAAGGGCTATACAGAAGACTTTGCGAAGCGTGTTTTTAATCAGTTAAAAGGTTTTGGTAGCTATGGTTTCCCGGAGAGCCATGCAGTGAGTTTTGCTTTGTTGGTTTATGTTTCGTCTTGGCTGAAATGCTATTATCCTGATGTATTTGGTGCTGCGATCTTAAACAGTATGCCGATGGGATTTTATCAACCTGCACAGCTTGTAACAGATGCAAGAAAGCATGGCGTAACTGTAAGAGCCGTTGATATTAATTATTCTAATTGGGATAATACATTGGAAGAAAAACAAGGTGATTATCGAGCTTTAAGATTAGGCTTTAGGCAAGTACAGGGAGTGAGGGAGGCGGATATGCAGATATTGATGGCGCTGCGTGATTCAAGAGCCAAGATTCAAGATTCAATACAGGGCAGGCCAACGATCACAATACCTGAATTGGTTGATGCCGGCGTATCGTTAGCAGCATTGGAAAAACTTGCTGATGCGGATTGTTTTCGTTCGATTGGATTAGACAGAAGAAAAGCACTTTGGGAAATATCTGCTTTGAGCGATCATGCAACAGGATTGTTTGCTGGACAATTACAGGATACCAGCGCAGAGAAAAATATAACATTACCGAGCATGGAGCTTTTTGAGCACGTGATAGAAGATTACCGTTCTACAACCTTATCTTTAAAAGCACACCCTGTAAGTTTTGCAAGGGAGAAATTGAAACAACTGAAGGTAATTGCTACTGATGAATTAAATAAATGCACTGATGGGCAAACGATACGTGTAGCAGGAATGGTTTTGGTAAGGCAACGACCGGGAACAGCAAGCGGTATTTGTTTTATTACCATAGAAGATGAAACAGGTACATCGAACCTGGTTGTGTTTCAAAAATTGTTTCATCAATACAGAAAAGAAATTGTGCATTGCCGGATGCTGATGGTAGAAGGGAAAGTGCAAAAGGAAGGTGATGTAATACACGTTGTAGTGAGAAAGTGCTATGATCTATCAAGCCTTTTATTGCCAATTGATAATTTGGAGGCTAATGGCTCAGAAGATCAGAGCATAGAATATGCGAGTAGTGCGCCAGGAATGCGGAAAGCCGCTAAAGAAATGATCAAATCAAATAACGAACCTTCTTTTCAATATGATGTGTTTCATGGGGGCAGGAATTTTCATTGAGAAATTTTAGCTTTGAGCTCTTCTTTATCAATTTTTGTTTTCTTCTTTGGTTTTTCTTCAACAAAGCTTTCTATCGCTACAATTTTTTTAATGACACTTTTCTTTTCTCCAATTGGGTAAATGAAGACAAATGCATTATATGTATTATTAAAGAACTGATATATAAAATCAGCCTCCCCATTTTCTGTAGTTAATGTAATGTTTTTTGTCTTAGTCATCTTTTTTTGGAAGTAATAGTCCTGAACGAACGCCCATTTATATCCTAATGTTTCAGGGATAATTAATTGCCCAAATGTGTCGGAAAATATTGCTGACTGAAATTTATTCCTAACCGTACATTTGCATTGAGTGCCCGGCGGAGAAATATTTTCAAGAACCAATAACGCACATCGATTCTTTGAATGTTCTATGTATCTACGCAAAGCAGCATGTACAGAAGCTCCAAACATTTTTGCTAACTTCATAGGAGAATCAATACTCAAACTTAATTTGTTAAGTTCATGATTAAACAGATCGTGTTGGAATAAGGTAAGGGAAGCAAAAAAATTAGCTTCGCGTTCAAACTCTTCTTTGACAGAAGGGTCAAGGCTATCGTCGTCGTCAACAAACTGTAAAGTGCTTTTTTGCCAAGGTAAAGCACCATGCCCGGCTTCATGAAGCTTTACGAAATTCTGTCTCTGTATACTTTGATCAACAGTATCTAAATAAATAGTTTTACCTGAACGATCGAGAAATCCACGAACTTTAGAAAGTCCTGAAATTAACGCTTCATTAAACGGGTAGTCTTTAAATTTCGTTTGCAGACTTTTAATATCAATGCCATTAGCGATGATAAGGTCAGAGAAATTCACAATACGATCTACCGGAGTTGGGAAAACTCCGAGTGACTTAGAACCTTTTAAAATATCAAGTGAGATTTGCTCAATGGCTTTTTTAGCCGGCAGCTGCTGTTCCAGGTGATCCATTCTTGCTTTGGGCGAGTAAGAATTTAATAAAACTAACTACCTGCTTTTCTTCTTCTTCTTCCAGTTTACCTTTTGAAAACGCAACCTGTCTCTCCAACTCCGTCATTTCGGGCTCCACCGAAATAGCATCTTTTTCAATAATACCCGCAGCTATTAATAAGACATCAAGCCTGATTTTGTAAAGATCTGCCAGCTTATATAACACGCTTGCAGAGGGCTTTTTAATTTTATCGTTTTCTAGCTGACTTAGGTAGGCATTCGATATAGCGGTTGAATTTTCAACCTCCCTCAGGGACAAAGAAACGCTTTCCCTGGTTGATTTAAGTACTTGTCCAAGTGTTTCCATGATTGTTTGTTTTAGCAAAATTAATCAATTTACTAAATATAACAAGCGTTTTGCTCAATGAGTGCTAAATTTAACAGATTTGGTGCTAAATCTATCGAGAAAAGTGTTATATTTGCAATACCAAATAATATCAAATGAGACTAAATGGCATAATAAAGTTAGTGATTTCCAAGGGGAAAAGCAATTTTTTCTGCCAAAATAGTGTTAAAACAGCTGTTAAACGTAAAGGCATGATTTTAGCCGAGGATGGATAATAAATGTAAAAAAGTGAGGCCGGATGCGCCAACATCCGACCTCGTTTTAAAAGGAACCGCAAGCTTAGTAATTTCTTGTGAGGCAAACTGCCTCTCGGTCCTTTTGTGTTTTAAAAAATCGAGCGCAATATACGCATACTTTCGAATATGCAAAATCTGTTCCAGTTGCGTTTTTAGACACGAACCTGTTCTTAAAATTACCGGGAAAGCTCTTATCCGTGATCACGAGGGAATTATTAGTAAAACCTGTAATATTTAGAACATGGGAAATTTTTACATCAAAAAACACAATTTAAAACCGGCTGACAGGATTGTTACGCCAAAAAGCGGGTTGCGCTTAGTACAACATCACGTTATTTACTTGGGCCAAAATTATAATGGAGTAGACTTAATTATTGAAAATAAAGTTGGCCATGGCGTTAGGATAATTACAGCGGATCAATTCTTTTCACAATCTCCTGAGATCACACGCATCGAACGTTTTAAAGGAAACGGTTATCAAAGAGAACAAGCAGTAAAAAGAGCATTAGACAATGTTGGCAAGCCATACAGTTTAATCAACTTTAACTGTGAGTCATTTTCTAACCTAGTCCAGCATAACAGAGTGGAAAGTAAACAGTCAAACACCGGATTAGGATTGGGACTTTTGGCGTTGGGGTTATTAATAGCAGGTGTTGCATCGGGATCAAAAAATAACGGGAGGTAATTATGAGAAGTATATATAACGCAAAAAGCATAATAGAAGAAATTCTTCTTGGCTCAAACACTGAGGCTATAGGATTTGTGAATGAGAGCTCGCATAGCCATTTTCAAAAAGCACATTCTTTCAACGGTTACAATCGCAATCTTGATTTCTCAAATGAGATCGTTTCTGTTGGGTTGTTAAACAATACAATTTTAGAAATTGGAGTTAATACACAAGTGGCAAGTTCGCAAGCCTATCGTGAACATTTACGAAATGACTTTAGTAGAAAAATGCTTATACCTAATACACATATAAGTGTTCAGGCAAAAAATAACTACAGATCTTTCCTTGATCTAAGCGCAGGAAATAAAATAGCTCACCAAAACTTAGCGATACATAGTGGATGGGGAACGCTTGGTGGTTTTTTACTACCTCAAAAGCAAGGACAACCGATGCAGATAGTTAGTAATAATCATGTGTTGGCTAATTCAAATAATGCTAACATTGGTGATAATATATATTACATGGGTTCTCAACCGTCTGTAATAGGCAGCTTAAAAAACTTTAAGTACATAGATCCTGCATCTGCAAATAATTTAGATCTCGCTGTCGCAGAGATACCCGGGTTTGTAAATAATGGACTTAATCCCGGAAGTAGCCGAAATGCTATTGTAGGTGAGAACGTGTATAAAGTTGGTGCAAAAACCGGTAAGACTAATGGAGTTGTAAGATCTCTGCATTATACAGCGAAAATTGATTTTAATGGTTTCAAAGCAGTTTTTGTAGATCAAATTCAAATAACGGGTATTATGCCGGGCTTTAGTTTTAGTGCACCTGGTGATTCGGGATCAATAATAAGGTCGAGTTATGATAATTCTTTTCTCGGATTGCTGTTTGCAGGAAATAATCAATGGACTTTGGCCAATCATCAATCAGTGGTTTTACAACAGTTAAAGCATTGGGGATATAACGTAAAATAGGTAAAGATGAATATACAGGAAGCAAAAAAGACTTTGGAAAATCAGATTATTCTCTGGGAAGGAGTTAATGGTGTTGGGATTATAAATGAAGATAACGGAGAAATAATCGAAATCGCTATTGAAGAAAACAATAGCATCGTTGAACAAAAAATTCAACAGTTATTGCCTGAAATGAAATGGCACGAACACAAAGTAAAAATAGTATCTACAAACAATTTTAAATTTCAATAAGCAAATTTCTATTATGAACACAAAGATAAAATATTACCCAACAGGAAACGGCGATATGTCATTAATTACGTTGGAAGACAATACTACTATTTTAGTTGATTGTAACATCCGTGAAGGATCAAAAGGCGATAAAGATAAAACCATGTTTGACGTGAAAGATGATCTTTTGAAGTCGATACAGAAAAGAAATAATAACCCTTATGTGGATGTGTTTGTCCTTACGCATGGTGATGAAGACCATTGCCGAGGATTTGAAAATAACTTCTATAAGGGTGATCCTAAAAAGTACGGTGATAAAAATAGAAAGGATGAAGAAATAATTATAGACGAACTATGGTTTTCGCCAATGATTGCAGAAGAATCTTCGAACGACGATGAAGATATTCTCCAAACTGAAGCTGAGAGAAGACTTAAATTGCACCGTGACATGGATCCGAATAGAAATGATCCAGGTAACAGGATATACATTATTGGATATGACGGGCCAAATAAAGACTATAAGGATCTTGATCACTTGCGCCAAACGCCAGGTACAGTGGTAACTAAAATCAATAACAAGGAACAAAACAAATTTTCAGTTTTCATTCATGCTCCATTTAAAATTCAAATTGAAAATGCAGATAATAAAAATACACCTAGTATTGTTTTCCAAGCACGCTTTAAAAATAGCCCTATTGATCCTGAATTTAATTGTTTAGCGATGTTCGGTGGAGATTCGGATTATAGTTCGTGGGAAGTTATTGTGGAAAAAACTGAGAAGAAAAAGAATCATCAAACGCAAAAGGCGCTTGATTGGGATTTATTTTTAGCGCCACATCATTGTTCTTGGTCATTTTTTAATGAGACACCACAAAATGAACACCCGGAGCCAAATAAGAATTCATTAAAGGTATTAGACTATGGACGCAAAAATGCAATAGTAATCGCTTCAAGTAAAGAGATCATAAATAACGATGATAATCCTCCACATTATAAAGCCAAGCAAGAGTATGTAAATAAGGTAGGAAAGGGTAAGTTTATTAACACTGATACGGATGACGTAAAAGACGAAACCCCGCAGCCTATCGAATTTATCATTACAGCAAATGGCCCTGCTAGGGCGCCAAAAAAAACGAATTCTAATTCGGTAAGTTCGGCTGGTGGTTTAGGGGTGGCATCTACAGTAGTTAAGCATGGATAATTTATATAGTGATTCCTTGCCTGAGTACAGCGGTGAAATTACAGATCATATTGAATTATTGATTCGAACACTTTCAAGCAGCGGGATTTACAATGGAGCTAAACTGCGAGATAAAGATGGTAGGATTGCGATACCAGTTACAGTAACAGTACCACTGCCTAGCGGTGGTCCTGTTGATGCTATTGACATACGTGAAAAAGAGCAGCTATTAATAGTTGTTTCAAAAACGTATTATCCTTTTTTTGCTCCAGCAGCGTACAGTGATCGCAAAGATTTTCCTAAAAATAAATTGCCACATTTATATGCTTCAAAAAAAAATGAAGCACCGGCTTTATGTTTAAATCGAAATGGCGCAAGTGAATGGTTTTCAGAAAATACGGTAGAAGGATTTGTACAAGCAATTGAAGAATGGTTGTTTAAAGCCGGCAGTGGTTTGTTGAGCACTGATGGAAACGAATTCGATCCAATACGACTTGACAGCTTCGTGGGAATTCATGCTTATTCTTACACGAAATTATTTAAGATCGTGAATGAAAAAAAATCTGTTGCACCGGGACTGAACTTTGCCATACTTTTCGGGTGTATTGGACTGAAAGAAGAAGATGGGCTATCTTTGAAAAGTTATGAAACAATGCCACTTGCAGGCTTGCCAGGACTCTTAAAATTAATAAGCGACGTAGATAAATTAAAACTGTCAGAAAATCCAATACTATCAATCTTATGTTGGCCAGAGGTAGATCAAGTAATCTCAGATTACGATACGGATTTTCCTACAACGCTTAGTGAGTTGGAAATATTTTGCAAGCAGATGGGTATCGATATTACTAGCGCAATTGATTTCTATCTCAAAAATGATCTAAAAACAAGAGGCGCAATACCAATTATTCTTTCGTTAAAGCGCCCAAAAAAGCTTGTTGGTTATGACGGAGATATTGAATTTTTAAATTTCACAGTTACTGGTCAAATTAAAAACAAGAAAATGCCGACAGACGCTCCTGTTAGTGTCCAAAATCATATTGAGCCATTTACCTCTGAGCTTGCCGGAAGAATATCAAACAAGTCAAACTTAGAAAAGATAATGTTCTTGGGTGGCGGCGCTTTAGGGTCTAAAATCTATTTACATAAATTACGATCAGGACATGCAAATTTAACAGTAGTGGATAATGATAAGCTATTGCATCACAATCTCGTACGTCATGCCCTGCACAGCAATCGCCTAGGTAAAAATAAAGCTGAAGCGTTAATACAAGAGGGCAAAGATTATTTTGAAGTTGAGCAATCAAAAAATTTGAAAGCTTTCTCTGATAGCATCTTAACATTGACAGATAAGGGATTCGTCGGGCAAGAATTGATAGTTGATACCACGGCATCATTAAATATTCTAAATTGGCTTACTTTAAATAAAAGTATTAAAGACCATGAACTATATCGAGGTGAAATAGTAAATACAGGAGCCCTTGGTATTTTATACAAAGAAGGTCCTGAAAGAAATCCTAGATTGGATGACCTCGTGAATTTTACGTATTATTTAGCATTGTCAAATCCTGAAATTGCGTCTTGGAGATCTTATGATGCAGAAACGATCCGTGAAAATTTGCCTGTTGGATTAGGTTGTAGCTCAACCACTACATTGATTTCTGATGATGATATTTCGTTTCACGCATCTAAATTTTCAAAACTGATAAGTAGGGACAATAAGTTTGGTGGTTATATTTACCTAAATAGTATTGAAAAACAATTTCCACACAATTCCAATAGTAAATTAATATCAGTTGGGGCTTTTGATGTATTCACTTGTTTGAATGATCAAAGGTGGAGTATTAGAATGAGTCCAGGCGTTGCGAAAAAAATGATGCAAACAACTCAAAACGCTAAGAAAAAAGAGGCGGCGGGAGTTCTTATCGGACTTGCTAATTATAAGACTAAAGTAATTCATGTTTTTGATTTATTAGATGCTCCACCAGATAGTATAGCTGAATGCGCCTGTTTTTACAGAGGTATTGAAAACCTGCCAGAGCGGATTGATGAAATAAAAAAAATTACCGGAGGTTTGGTCGGATACATAGGTGAATGGCATTCTCATCCTATGGGATTGGATGGACTTAGTGGGCAGGATAAAGAAAATATTGAACATTTTAAAAGGGTTAATAAGAAAGTTCCAATACCCACTTTATCGATAATAGTATCTAACGGGAAAATTTTACCTTTTATATTTGAATAGATTATGATAACAAAGTATTATCTCAATGCGCGATTATTTCCAACACTTTTAACCTGTGTCCCGTTATTGGTATTGGCAAATTTTTTTCTAATAAATAATGCTAGTCAACTTGTACCTTTAAGTATGCTATTTCAAGTGCTCATCAATATTGGGATATCGGGTGCTTTAGTATTTTTAATGGTACAAATAAATAGGTTGTTGGCGAAAGAAATATTTCAGAGGATATATTTTCAAGATGAATTGAAAATGCCAACGGTAAATCAACTGATGGGCCATGATCTTACTTTAGAAGAAAGTATAAAGAGTACTATCCGAGGACGTATACAGCAATATTATAGTATTGTTCTTTTAGAATATGAAAATGAAAGAGATGAAGAATTACGTGCCCGAAAGTTAATTGCTACCTGTTTATCTCAAGCCAGAAATGATTTGAGAGACAATAGCCTATTGCTACAACACAATATTGAATACGGGTTTATTAGAAACCTAATAGGAGGTAGTCTATTAGCATTTATTTTTTCGATAGGAACAGTTTTTTATTCTATTACGATAGAAAGCAGACCGCTTCAATTTACAGGTGTAATACTTGCTCTTATTTATTTGATAATTTTATTAGCTAGTAGATCATTGATAAATTATTACGGGAAAGCATATGCGAAAATTTTCTTTGAGCAGTTTTTATTCTTAAAGAAATAGTCAATTTTTGTCTTTCTTTTACTATTGAGACTTATGATTACCGAACATCCTATAACAAAGATTGTCCATAACAGTTGGCGAAAAAGAATTGCCGGAGAGTTTAGTGAACTAAATATAACTGATAATGGTAACTATTTATCTTTAATTAAATACGTAGACCGGGCGCCAGAGAAGTTTTATAATAAAAAAGCCTTGCATGTCTATCAATTATTTCTTGAACAAACTTTAGTACAAAACCCAACTTTGCTTGAAAACCTACTTAGCGAACATAAAACTGAAATTAGTGGTGCGAATAAAACACTTACAGAAGTTAATGAAAAGCAAATTCACGATAAGCTGTTTCCTGAAACTGATATTGAATTATTTGATTTTATAGACAAAGAAATACATTACAATTACTTAAAAGTATTAGAAGGATCTTTTTACCAATTTCTACTTATAGTAGCAAAAGCTTCCAGGATACAACGGGGGAAAAGTACTGAAAAGCTTGACCTCTACAACGTGGTAGAGGAACTTAAAAATGGTAGCTTTTCATTTTTGACAGAGCTATATAACGGAACGATAAGAAATGGAATAGCCCACGGTAAAGTTATTTTTGGTGATACCGAAATAATGTATATAGATAAAAAAGAGAAAGTGAGCATTGCTACAAAGGAAATTATTAGAAAATTTGATAACTTACTTGATTGCGTAAACGCGTTTGCACTAGCATTAAAACTTTTCTGTTATGGAAAATTGAACTCAAATGCAGATACTTTGGCTTTAACCCCCTCTTCTTTTTTAATGGAGGAATTGCAAGCTACGGTAGACGGACCAGCATGGAAAATTGTTAATTGTTTAGATAGCGTTCATGGACCTGTTGGTAAAAAACAATTAATGATCTACATTGAATGCGATTTTTGGGATTTTAATAAAGTTCAGTTCAACTGTTTCTTTACTGCAATAATGGCTGAAAAGTTCTCTAATGGCTACGATAGATTCTTTCTCAGTATTAAATCGAAACACGCTTATGCTGGTTGGGCGGCTTTTAATGGGGCTAAATTAAAAAGCGCAAGAGAAACCGGTGACAATACTCTGTATGCAGATGTTTTAGAGGACAAACTTCTTTTTTTCGTACCAAAACTTAAGTTTCCAAAAATTATTTATAAACTTGGATCGATTTATATGAGTTTCAAAACTGTGATGCCATTAACCTGGAAACAGAGTATGGAGAAATTCTCGAAACCGTTTTATATACGGGATGTAAAATCGCATACTAAAAAATTTTATACTGTTGTAGAAGATCCTAGCATAGTTATAAAAAAAGAGCATCAAGCCTCGATTATAAAGGTTGTTAGGAATAATTATAAAATAATTGTGAATTCCGTTATAAAAAAAGCAAGAAAAGAAGCAAGTATTTTAAATGGAGTGCGTTATAAGCCTGTTAAATATATCCGTGTCTTTGTTTATGAATCAGATTTAAGGGTAAGAAAACTCAGGTATTCAGGTTTAATAGAAGAATTAGTATGTACAATAGGCTTTAATACAAGTGATAAAATACCAGATATTGATATTATCGGTGGAACACCTGAACAAATAGGAAAATACAGGATTGTTTGGAATAAGAAATGGCTGGATAAAAACCCAGCCATATTATCCTCTTAATTAAATTTTGTCTTTAAATAAATATTCACCCTTTATTATCCAAGACAAACCAAATGCCAAAAAAGCAATCGTTTCCAACCAAAACACCGGTTTTAGAAATAGCAGAGCATTATAGACGTTTTGTGGCAGGATAAACAGGAAGATGAGCAGAAAGATGCATGAGAACATAATGCAGCCGCAGGTAAGGTATATTTTATTCCTGATGAGTTTTTGAGGAGTTGGTTGAAGTTCTCCTTTTGTAAAAAGAAATAAACTGAAATAGCATAAGCAAAGAATAAACAAGCCTGCTGCAATCAAATGCAATTGCCCGATCCAGGAATGTTGTTCGACGCTGCACCAAATGTTGCAATCTAAAGGAGAATTACCGGGATTTAATTTTAATGATGTTGGGAATAATGCTACTATTAAACCAAAGACACCGGCAAAGGCTGAAACTATTCTATCGGTAAGATCATAGCCTTTGTATGAGAACAGGAAAATTGAGAGCGTGCAAACGTAACCTACAAACACATCGCGCATGTTGGTATGGTAGTAGTCGCTTATTGAATCCTGAATTGCCCGGCACGTTCCAAAAATAAAAGAGCCAAGTACTAATATTAGTGGGAAGCCAATTCCTAAAATACCAATGATTAATCGGACTGTTAAGTAGGAGAGTACTAATTTGTTTTCTTTTTCTAATTGAGAATAATTGTCTGTTGGCATTGTGCCGTCTGATGGTTTGTTGTTGTTTGATTTCATGTTGTTTGTTTTTTTGGTTTTGTTTATTACCTCCCCCGGCGCAAAGCGCCACCCCCTCGAGAGGGGGACAGGAAGCGTTTATTTTCTTTTATCTGTTGAGGTGCGGTTGAAGGCAATGAGGTTAAAGAGTTCACGCATGCGTGAACGAACCCTGTTGCCGTAAAAGTTTTCTACTTCTGTTGCTGAAAGGTTGGTTGTAATGTGTGTTATGAGCTTGCGATTGATGAACTGATCATAGCGCGACAAAATAATTTCTGCCATGATGTTGCATTCGTTGCCAAAGAACTTAAGATTGTTCTCTGTTCCGAGGTCATCAAAGCAATACACCACCGGCTCGAAATTTTTAAAGCTGAGTACGCTGTATTTTGAAATAGTTCGATAGCCGTGTTCGATAAACTCAAAACTGATGTCGCGGCAGGAACGAATTATATAACGGTTTTGAGGTTGTTGTAATAGTCTCAGCAAAGACATTAAAGACGTCTTTCCACATCCTACAGGACCAGTTAGATAAATTCCTTTTTTGAGATTTATTCCATACAGTTCTGAAGTAACTTCATCATTCAGGAAATAGGAAAGCAGTTTGCGAATGGCGGGAAGATCCTGCGACACTAATTCAAAGGAATTGCCATAGACGATTTTTCCTTGTTGTTCGAGCCAGGTAAGAGCTTGATCGTAATTGATCCGAGCCTCACCCTCCAGTCCCTCTCTAAGGGAGAGGGATGATTTAGAGTGGTTCTGAATAGTCTTTTCCTGTGCTTGCATTGAGTTTTCCTGCGCTAAGTTTTTCTTTCCCATTTGTAAATTGTTTATTGTTTAACATCCATTTTTCTGCGGAGGCTTTCCAATCCTGCATCGGTACTTTGCCTACCATCCAACCGTTACTCTGATAGTGAGCGAAGAACTTTTGAGCTTCAGGCTCCGGCCATGTATTGGCAATAAAATGTTCGCGGACTGCGAGCAAAAGCGGCCTTGACTGTCGCGACTTTTCTTTTTTTGCGGAACTTTTTTCTTTTCCTGTGTTCCCTGGTTCTGATTTAAAGAGCCTTGTAACAGACTGATCAGATTTCGGATTACTTTTTTTTCGTGTGTGTCCATATTCGTTTTTTTTATTTGTTTTTTTTGTATTGTTTAAAGTGTTTATAGAAGGTCTCACTTGTTTTTTAAGAGTTGTTTGATCAGTTGTATGAGAAGAATTATTATTGCCATGTTGGTTAGTTGTATTAATGGTTATATGTTTAGTTGTAGGATCAGTTGTATCGAAATTGAACAGGTACACCAAACTTCCTTTCATGGGATTGTGTGAAGGTTCGTATTTGATGTAGCCCCAATGGTGCAGTTCTTTGAGGCTTTTGAGATATGTATTTACAGAGCCAATCTTTGATGCCTGCATTTGATCATCGCGGCTAATGGAAATTGGATTGCGAAATTTTGAAATGTTCCAATACTGGAATAAAGAATAGTACAAGCTAATGTGATAAGGAGATAAACGCCTGTCGGCATTCATGCGCTGAAAAGCCTGATTGAGATGCAGAATGTAATTTACTTTTTGCTGCATGATCATTTACCAATAGAAAAACGATTTCGCCCCTGACCAATAGCTTTATGCTGAACTTTATTTTCGTCCATAATCTTTTTGATGTCGGCATATTCGAAGTAGATGCATTTACCGATGCGTGTGAACGGAATCTTACCACTTTCACGCATTGCCTGTAGTTTGCCTTTGGAGATATCGAAATTTTTGATCACCTCCCAGGTTTTTAGATATTCTTTTTGTCCTTTTGGTTTGTGCTCTAACAGTAATGTTTTGATCTCGTTGAACAGTTCTGTTTTGAAGAGGTTGAGGTCGTCTTTGGTGAGGAGTTCTAATGCCATTTGATACTATTTTGAATGGTACAAATAGAATGAAACCTAAGCGTTTGAAGGGGTGACGGGTGGTGAGTCACCACCGCTGCAAACCAATACAGTAAAGGGAACCAGCGAAAAAAATAATTGTTTTACCTGCTAATAATTTAAAAAGCAAAGGATTTTGCGTATTTTTGATTTAGTAAAATATTAAATAGCGAGAAGTTATTTTTTAGGGAACAGAAAACCGGCAAGTAATCTAACCACCTATGAGAAATAAACTTATCGCCTACGCATGCGTGGGCGTTAGTTTATTGGGTGGTGGGCTCCCTTGCCGGTGCCTCTGTTCCGATTGCTAATTGCTCACGCTACTTTTTTGTAGCCGGGCATCAAACTTGAAACAGAAGTGTATGAGCCAGGAAACGGAAATAAAAGATCTCCAAGACGATCTGCAGAGATTTATGAAAATGCACGGAATTAATTCCATTAGCGATGTATTAGCGATACAACCAGCTGCATTATTAAAAATGGATGGGTTTGGTTATAGGTTACTCAACTATATTTTTAGCCTAAAATAAAAGAAAGCAGTTTTTCTTCAGAGAAATTTGTGATATTCTTTTTTTCTTGGTACATTGATGTAATTAGAAAAATCTGATGGCAAAACATGTATTTACGCCTCCCGAAAAACTTGCAGTGCATCGCATTTTGGGTCCGAACTGCATTTGGTGTAAAGAACCTGTTCCATATCGAGACTGTGAAATAGACCACATTGTACCTGAAAGTGTAGATAATGAAAAGTTAAAAAGAATAATTGCTGACTTTAAATTGCCGCTAAATTTTTCTGTTAATTCCTTTTACAATTGGGCTCCAATACATACTCGTTGTAATCGAGGCAAATCTAAAAAGACTTTTGACAATGCACCTTTTATTGGCGAAATATTGCAAACAATAAGTAAGAGAGTTCCTGAGATAGAGAAAGTGTATGAAGAAGCTAAGCGCGATTTGGCAAATCCAATGGGAGTTGCCCAATTGGAAAATGCCTTGAAAACAAAGCAAATTACTAATACAGATATTCAGGCACTACTTGGTAAGCACAACCGAAACACTAAAATAAAAAGCTCTAAAATTTATGAGGTTTTCAATTGCAAGACTCAACTATTTAGTGAAAAAGGTCGAATAGGGAAAACCGGACCACGTCAATTATTCAACATAGAATACGAGCAATTTGGAAGTGATTTGAAATCTCTAACAGAGTTAAATGCTATAATCAAAGCAGAAGCGATGAGTGAGTTAATGAGTGCAAGGCAGAATTACTTCAGTTATTTAAGAGATTTGTCAACCGACGATGACCCTTTTTTTAATTCGGATAGCACTCATGATTACAGCATGAGTTTTTCTTTAGTTACCAAAAGATTCGCGAGTTATACTTCGCTTTCGCGTTTTTATCATACCGGGGCTGCTCATGATCAATATAGCATCACTGGCCATAATTACTATATGGATTCATTGCGTCCTTTTAATTTGACTCATATTATAAATGACTACAATAAATTCATTGAAGTAATTACACCGTTGGCGTATGCAAAAATGATTAAAGAGATCGAAACTTACGATTCTGAATTGGAGGTTACTGACTTCTATCCCATAGAAAAAAGTTGGCTTACCACTGAATACCATGCTTTTGACAATTATCATTTCACCGACAGTTCTCTTGTTTTTATTTTTAATCCCTATCAAATTAGTGCATGGGCTTTTGGTGCTCATTTTCCGGAGTTTTCTTTTGCAGAATTGAAGGCATTATTTCCAATGGAGACACAACTTTTAGAATTATTGTCTATAATAGAAAAATCGGCCGCACCGAATAGAGAAAAGAAGAAGTCCTAATGTGTTTTAATTTGATTTAGAATTTCAATCACTTTGTCTTTAATTGCTTCGATTGTACCATTGTCAACCTGATAATATTTATTCTTTATACTCTCGATTGAAATTTCATTCACCTTTGATGTTTGGTAATTCTCGGCTATATGCCGAAAGATATCGCGTTGAATTTTGTGAGAGATAATTCCTACATCTGCTTGTAGTTTGAAAAAGAAAGCCAGTTGCGCGACTGTTAAGCCTGATTGAAGTTTCATCTTATCCTGATTAAATAAGTCGATAGACTGTGCAGCAGAATTAATTTTAATGGACTTGTTTAAATAATTTATTTCTTCTTCCACCCATGCAGTTACCTGTTCTTTTAAGGAAGGAAGACCGGGATCGTAAGAAATATTTAAACGGCTGCTACGTTGGTTGATGACCTTTAAGCTCAGATAAAGCAAATCAATTTTTTCATTTTCTTCAGAGAGCTTTCGGAGATTATCTTTTATAATTTCTACTTTGTAATTCTGTAAAGCAAGAGAGTTATAATTTACCTGATAGACAATTTTCTTAACGTGTGATTCAACTATAGTGTTGTTATTTTCTTTTATTGACTGATAGAACGCATCAAGATAAATATTACAATAGATCAACTCACGATAAGAAATGCGCTCGGCTAATGTGATCGTACCTAATTTAAGAAAGGGTACGTAGATTATTTTCAGAAGATCAGGTTCAATCCTACTGCTTAAAAGAATTTCTTTAACGAACTCCAACTTTTCTTTTGTGTTGTATATTTTAATGAGAGAAGAACGATAGGGTACCTGAATATTCTTATCAATGTAGTTCAAATAATTTTTCTCCAGGAAACGGAGAAGATCTTCCAATTTAATGTATGTTAAATTGAGAATATCGGTGTTTGTAAATTCAATAGCCGGTTTGTAAATATCCACGTCTTCTATATCAAGCATTTTCATTAATGAAAAACAGAGGTTGATCATTGAGTGGTGCTGATTATGAATGTAGGCTTCAATACCACCGGGCGCTGAATTGGTGAATACAGCTTCTTTTATTGCTTCTTTAATACGAAGCACTTCTGTTTTGAGAAGATCGTTGTAATAGTAGAATTTAGCTTCGTTGAAGGGGATTTCTGAACACTGCCGAATCTCTTTAACGTAAATCAAGGTTTTGGCAGGTTGTTGAGAATAGGAAATGCTTACAATATTTTGTTTGTCGAGTTGCAGCACCTTGAACGCTTCGGGAGCAATGTCTTTTATTTCGGCAACGTGAAACAAATTTTGTTGAGGTGTTATGACTTTATCAACTAAAGGATGTAATGAACTCATTACTGTTTTATCCAACAGCGTGAATTTGTCTTTTGTTTTTTTGAATGAAGCAATAGTGTAAGTATAACATTGTTTATACTTTTCGTTTATCTGCCTATTGTATTTATTTGGATCGGCTGCAACATCAATAAACGGAGAGAGTTCTCCGCTTATGACCTGTTCGAAAAGTTGCAGCTCGTATTTCATTTTGACAAATAGAAATGAAAAATAAAGGCCGGGATACCCAGCCTTTATTTGACAAAATTTAAAATTTTATTTAGTACATTTTGAGTACTGTGAAATTTGGGAATCTCTTTTTTGCTTCCGGCAAATCCTGTAATGACGGGAAAGTGCAAATACCTTCCATTTCGCCCCATACAGTTCTGATTGCCGGATGTTCATGCGCTAAGTCGATAGCTTTCTCATTTTTCCATTCGTACATTTCAATAATAGTTCCATCTTCTGATTGCAGAACGTATGCAGGCGCATCGGTGATCAATTCATATTCCCTTAATGTTGGAATGTGTTTCTCAAGAATTTTAATCAGCTTTTCGTGATTCTCTTCGGAGGTTGCCTTGTACATCGGCGTTGTAAAAAGTGCTTTTTTCATTTTGTTTTTTGTTTTAATTGTTAAACCATTTGAGCCAACTACCAATTACATTGGTCATTTTCTCTCTATTAAATTCATATAAATTTTGAGTACCGTTTTTAGTAACTGAAATAAGTCCTGCTTCTTCCAATTGCTGCATGTGCCTTGTCATAGTTGGCCACTTATATTTAAAAGCGCCTACAATGTCACCTGCCGGCATTTTATCTTTGTGTGAACGGAGAACGACAAGGATATGTCTTCGCGTTGGATGCGCCAGTGCTTTAAAGACCTTGTCGAACTCGTCGAGTTCTATTTCTGCTTTACTTTTCATTTCTTAATAAATTTAAAACACATACCTCTTACAACGGGACCGAAAGGAAATTCGGCTTTGAAGTCCTGATGATAATATTTTTCAAATTGAAATTGCGGTTCGAATAATTCTAAAATACTTTCTTTCGATTTTCTTTTAGGACCAATGGGACGCCAATCGAACATATTTCTTTTTCCCCAATGCATTAACACAAAAGTGCCTTTTGGTTTAAGCCATTCAAGTACTTTTTGTTTGTACAGTTCACGATCACCACCAACTAAACTGTGCAAGCAACCTGAATCATAAACTACATCGAATTGCTCTTGTGGTTTGTAAGTGAACAAATCTGTTTTTGTGAAATTAACATCGACGTTATTTTGTTTTGCTAAATTTCTGCCCATTGATAATGCTTCATCGAACATATCAATGCCCGTTACTTCAAATCCTCTTTTTGCTAGCCAAACAGAATGTTCGCCTGATCCGCAACCAACATCCAGAGCAGTTCCTTTTGTTGATGGTAAAAATTCAATGATGTTATCGATAGGTTCTTCCTGATACCAGGGTAATTTTTTTGGATCTCCTTGCGCTTTTTGATAAAAGCCAGCCATAATTTTCTTTGGATTCATCTCACTAATTTTTTAATTCGGGTCAAATTTAGCCATTTTGCTAAATAAGGAAAAATTAAATTTAGCAATTTTGCTAAATAAGAAATAAGTGTTTAGAAATCAATTAGATAAATTTCAAAAAATGAAAATTGAATGTAAAGCGGTTTAAGCCAAAACTTCGAATAAATGACCATCAGGGTCTTTGAAAAATACACGGCCATAGCCGCCAAGGAAGTCGCTCGTTAGCATATTTGAATGATCTTCCGGATCGTTTCCAAAAGTGATTTTGTTAGTGTGAAGACGGGCAACAACCTCCGTAAATTTTTTCTGATCAACTTTAAAAGCGATGTGTTGCGTTGGGATAGGAGCAGTATGAGAATGGTATTGTAAACCACCGGCTTCTTCAATCTCGAGTCTTAAAATATCATTATCTGCGCCACACCATTGTGCAGGCGCAAGTCCTAAGATATTTGATAGGAACGAAGCAGACTTTTGAATATCACTTGCGAAAAGAAATATGTGATCAAATTGAATCATGATTTTGGGCAAAGATAAAAACTAAGAATTGAATTTTAAAACAGGGAGCAAAGCTCCCCGTTATTTACGTTTAAATTGCTTCGCGATGATTATTTGAATCGTTCTTGTGGACGATATCGAGCTTAGCACGAAGCGCCTGCATATTATTGGTGAGTTTTCTTTTGGTGACTTTTGCATAGCGCTGTGTAGTGCGAATAGATTTATGTCCCATCATTTTACTTACGCTTTCGATAGGAACATCATTTTCGAGCGTTACAGTAGTTGCAAATGTAAAACGGGCAGTATGCGAGGTTAGATCTTTATTGATGCCGCAAATGGTAGCTATTTCCTTTAAATAGGCGTTGTAATTTTGCAAAGACATTCGTGGCATCAGGTAACCTTCTTTTCTGCAAGGATGATCGTTGTATTTTTCGATGATCATTTTGGGAATAGGAAGCAGCATTACATTTTCTGCTGTATCGGTTTTTGTCCTGTCTTTGCAAATCCATAGTTCATTATCAACGCTACGAATAATGTTGTCGATTTTGAGAGACATTGAATCGGTGAAAGCATAAGCGGTGTAACAGCAAAATATATAACGGTCTCTAACTTGGTGTAAGCGTTGTATTGGCATTGGATGATTCCAAATCGTATCAATTTCGTGTTCTTCGAGTAATACAACATCCGGTTCGTGATAGGTGCATGAAAAACCATCGAAGGGATTTGATTTTATCTGCTGTTTCTTTTTGGAGAAGATCAATACCTGCTTTACATTTTTGATGTGCTTCATGTAAGTATTGTGAGAATGATCATGTTTGATTGAAAGGTAATGTTCAAAATCGTAGCAATAGGAAATATTTAATTTCTCGAGAACTATATCATCTAACTTTTTCTCCTCTTTTAGATATTGAAAAAAGAAAGCCTGGGAGATCTCATGTTTTTTCAAAGTATCTTTTGAGCGTTTTCCTTTGGCAACTAATTCCCCAAATTCCTTGTTCATCATTTTCGCCATTTCGGAAAAAGTTTTTTTGCGTTCAGATTCGCTCACAATTCCCAGGACTGAATTTTTTAGATTCTCGGTTGTGATTTCTTTATCGGATGATAGCAGGTTACTGAAATGTTCATAGACGTTTGTTTTGAATGCTGCTAGATACGTATCTAACGATCTGCACAGTGCAGTCTTGCCTATGATCTTTCCTTTTTGCCAATTTTCGAGAGCTACGGTACGCTGTACTGAGATTTCTGCCCTGCGACCATCAACGGTTAATCTGCAATAGATTGAAGCTTCGCCGTTGATCATTCTGTTTGTGCTGATCCAGAACAGCACCTTTAGAGTTGGAATTTTTTTCATTTCTGTTCACTTTTAAAAGGTTAACAATAATTTTTTTGCTAGCGCTTTTTCGAATTAAAAATGAAATAAATCCTTGTTTACCAAGGAGTTTCGATTAATTCGGTTAACAAGAATACGGGAAGTTTGTGTTAACCGAATTGCTCTCTGTTGAATGTTACCGAAATGAACCGAAACCGACCGATGACGAAAAAATAATTTACTGAATATATTTTGGGATTTACTGGAATCCTTTGTTAGCAAGGGCTGCAAACGAAAAAAGGAGGCATAAAAGCCTCCTTTTCCTTTTTCAAAAGTGTCGTTCTACTACTTTTGTGATCCCGCTGGGATTCGAACCCAGGACCCCTACATTAAAAGTGTAATGCTCTACCAGCTGAGCTACGGAATCATTACAACCTTTTCGCAGGAACCGTTCCCTCCCGATAGCTATCGGGATAAAGAAACATTTCGTGTGCGGGCCCGATTTTTACTGAAATTTTCAAAATCGGAGTGCAAATATAGTTTCATTTTATTCATTTGCAAAATAATTTTCGCAAATATTTAATATTTCTTTTTTCGTTGTTTTCAACACTTTTTATACATTAGCCATGCTATGGTTGAAACCCCTATAATCAAACTGCTCAAAGGTTTTTGCTCCATTTCTTTTGGCGAAACCCGCGAGAATGTTAAGGCTATATTTGGTGAGCCCGAGGAAATGCAAACCCTGACAGATGATATTCTAAACACCTCTTCTTTAGTTTACCATTATTGGGACCTGGGCTTCTCGCTTTTCTTCGATAATAACAAAAATCAAACGTTTACCAGCGTTGAAATTGATAACAGAGATACTTTGTTATTTGATGTTAAATTATTTACCCTTAAAGAAAAAGAATTGGTAGACCTTATGAAAGCAAATGGCTTTGCTTTAACAGATACCGAAACACACGAGTGGGGCGAAAAACGCATTAGTTTTGATGCAGCAGGTTTAGATTGTTACTATGAAAACCATAAGCTGGTATCTGCCAATTTTGGTATTGTTGACGCAGAAAACAACTTTTATTATTTCCCTAATTAGTCTTTAAAAACCTTATTTAATAAGGAAATTGTACTAAAAACGTAAAATGCCCGTTTTTGATAAAACCTCAATAAACCGTAACTTTACCACATAAAAATTAATCACATGCCTGGAACAGAATTATTTGGCGCCGAAGAGCGTAAAGAAGTAAACGATGTAATGGAAACAGGTGTATTGTTCCGTTACGGACACGATGCACAGCGTAATGGCCATTGGAAAGCCAAAGATTTTGAGGCCGAGGTTAAAAAAATAACAGGCGCTAAATTTGCTCACGCTATGAGCAGTGGTTCTACCGCTATTGCCACGGCACTTGCTGCAAGTGGTATTGGTGCCGGTGATGAAGTAATTGTGCCTCCTTTTACATTTATTGCCAGCGTTGAGGCAGTATTATTTATTGGCGCAATACCTGTATTTGCTGAAATTGACGAAACGCTGTGCCTGAGTGCAGAAGGCATTGAAAAGGCCATTACTCCTAAAACAAAAGGTGTTTGCCTTGTACACATGTGCGGCGGTAATGCTGAAATGGATAGCATTATGGCTGTTATTAATAAACACAAACTTATTTTAGTGGAAGATGCTGGCCAGGCCTTTGCTTCTTCTTACAAAGGAACATATACCGGGCTTTTCGGTAAAGCCGGAAGCTACTCTTTTGATTTCTTTAAAATTGCTACTGCCGGCGAAGGCGGGGTTTTAGTTACCAATGATGAAGAAACCTATAAAAAAGCCGATGTATACAGCGATCACGGTCATAATCACGTTGGCGAAAAACGTGGTATGGAAAATCATCCTTTTTTGGGGTTCAATTACCGCATCTCCGAATTACACGCCGCTGTTGCTTTAGCACAAACGCGCAAGGTTCCGGGTATAAAAGAAAAGAATCGCAAGAATAAAAAATTCATGCAGGACATCTTATCTAAAAATGCAAAGATCACTTTTGCAAAACTTGGAGATGAAAGTGGTGACTCTGCTACCTTTTTAAATATATTACTACCTGATACTGAAACAGCACAGCGCGCAGTGGACGAAATGAATGCAGCAGGTGTTGTTGGTTTTGATTATTGGTTCAAGAATATGTACCATTTCATTAACCAATGGGATCATTTAAAGAATTTAAGTACGGTTTCTAAATTACCGGCCGAATTATTTGAACGTTCGCAGGATTATAATAAAATGAGCTTACCAAAAA
Organism: Bacteroidota bacterium; assembly: GCA_032229505.1. Classification (GTDB taxonomy): domain Bacteria; phylum Bacteroidota; class Bacteroidia; order B-17B0; family Aurantibacillaceae; genus Aurantibacillus. The sequence continues at coordinate 415,417 of JAVTWD010000086.1, read as the reverse complement.
CACAAGCGGTTATTGGTCGCTTAATTTCGTTTGGTGTAAAATACAAATGGACAGAAGAAGATATGAAAACACTGGCAACAAAAATTTCTGCTTGTGTGGATAAAGCAGTGAAACCGGTAAATGCTTAAACTGTTTTAATTTAAAGGATCCATCTATTGATTGCAATGGATGGATTTTTTATTTATGAAAATTATATTCTGCAAAAAGGCCAAAAATATTTATCGCTACTGATCAAAGATCTTGAAGAGATCTCATTAAAATGCACTTTCAAAAATGACAATCTTATCATTTCTTCAAAAAATACTTTTGTAGAGTTATATATTGGAGATAATACTCTTAAAAATAACTTTACTATTCCCATTGATTACCTCATTACACAACATAATAAACTAATTCCAATAATCTTCTCTAAATTAAATTTAAACAAAACCATTTTCGCAAGAAATTGCAAAGTTGAAAAAATAACAAAACAAAAAGCTGAAGCTTTTTTTAACGAATATCATTTTTTTGGCTCTACAACAAGTGCATACAATTTTGGTCTTTTTTATAACGATGAATTGATTGGCGCTGCCTCTTTTTCAAAAGGCCGTAAAATGAACCGTTTGCCCGAAGGAAAACAATCATTCGAATTAATTCGCTTTTGCTGCAAGAGCGGTATTACCATAACCGGTGGCCTATCAAAACTCATGAAACATTTTTATGAAGAGAAAAAGGCTGGTGATATTATGACCTATGTTGACAAACAATTTTCAAATGGCGATTCGTTTGCAAAAGCAGGTTTTAAAAAACACAGCGAAACCCCTCCACTCTCTTTCCTGGTAAATAAAAAAACATTTGAACGTATTGCTTTTAAAGAAGATTTTGACGAAAAGCTGTTTTACAAAACACAAAATGCAGGTAACATTAAAATGATATACAAGCCAAATGAAAAATAATTGTCTTGTTATACTTGGCCCTACTGCCAGTGGCAAAACACAGCTGGCCTGCGAATTGGCATACCATTTAAACGGCGAGATCATTTCTGCCGATTCGAGACAGGTTTATAAACACTTAAATATTGGCACCGGAAAAGATCTTGAAGAATATAATGTGAACGGTAAAAAAATAAATTATCATTTAATTGATATTATTGAACCGGGCGAACAATTTTATTTACACGATTTTGTTCGTGAGCTAAAAATTTCTTTTGATAAAATTAGCTCGCAAAATAAGTTGCCAATTATTTGCGGTGGTACAGGTTTATATTTAGATGCATTACATAAAGATTTTAGCTTTACACAAATAAAAGAAAATGAAACTTTAAGAAAAGAATTAGAAACTTTTTCAAAAGAGGAATTGCAAAAACACTTAGCCGGATACAAAAACGAAAAATTAAAAGATGTTGATCTTGCTTCCAAAAAACGTTTGATGCGGGCCATTGAAATTGCCGAATATTTAAAGCATAATAAAACAGAACTAAAAAATGTGGATTTGCCTTACAAACCTTATCACATTGGCATAAACCTGAGTAATGAAAAACGAAAAGAATTGACCTATAAACGTTTAATTTCAAGACTTGATAATGGTTTGATAGAAGAAGCAGAAAATTTATTAAAAAACGGGATGACGCACGAGCGTTTGCAATTTTTAGGGCTGGAATATAAATTCCTTTCTTTCTTTTTACAAAATAAAATATCCAGAGAAGAATTAATCTTACATTTAAGCACTGCTATTAATCAATTCTCAAAACGGCAAATGACCTGGTTTAGAAAAATAGAAAAAGAAGGAATAAAAATAAACTGGATCGATAAAGGCACTGAAATAAAAGAAATTCTTAAAGCCCTTGAATCCATATTTTGATCACTGATCTTGCTTCGGCTCTTCTTCCTTACTTAAAATTTCTGTCTTTTTATCTTTAACAATAATTCCTGTTGCATTTACTTCGATCTTAAATACTTTTTTTTCTTTTCCTTCACCATTAAGATCCAGATCATCATTGATAACAATTGATGTAATTTCTATCCTACCGTCGTTTGTTATTTTTGAAACGGTTTCGGTAGTTATTGTAGCAGGCGGATCACCCGCCCCTGAGATCTCAGCAAGATCAAAAGAAGTGGCAATATTTTTTTCATTTACAAATGTGCCAATTAATAAAGTACCGCTAAAATACGGACAAGCCTCATAGCTGGCGTTTGTAATGCCCCAGATAAACAATTTATTATTCGCATTTAAATTAACTATACCCACTTTATAAGCAATACATGTTTTCGTCATGCCAATATCGATCTTTTCCAAATAGGCTCTATATCCACCACTTTGCTTTAACGAATCAATTTGTGCAAATTCATTAATATCATAAACCAAACCATCACCTAATTCTCCACTTATAAAATTTACACCAAGCTGACGAATTTGTTGATACGTAATTCTATTATTTGTATCTACTTTTTGAATAAACGTTGTATCAATATTTAAGGGCAATGTAAGTTCTTTAAAGTCTTTGTTATTAAATACAAAAGAAGAAGCATTTTCAACAACACTGCTATCTGCTTTAACAGTAATATCGCTACTTGCTTGCTCTTTATTGCCGCAAGAAGCAAGTAACAAAATGCCAAATAAATAAATGTAATTTTTCATAACATCTAAGGTAATGATTTTTAATTGTTCTATTCCCCTTTAGAAAAGGGGGCAAGGGGGATTGAATCCGTTAAAACTTCAATCTTTACTTTAGTCAAACCACTCTTTACAAAATTCAATTGTTTTGCTGCCCTTAAAGTCAGATCTATTTTTCGTTTCGATTTTTTTGGTAAACGATCATTAACCTTTACTATTACCACACTATCATTCTTTAGATTTGTTACTCTTACTTTTGTTCCAAATTTCAAGGTTTTATGTGCCGCTGTTAAACTATCATGACGAAATCGCTCTCCGCTACTACATTTTCTTCCTTCAAATTTTTTAGCATAAAAACTGGCGGTTCCGGTTTCAGTTTTACTTGAATCTATCTGTGAAAACCCACTTAAAAAAGTGGTAAAAAAGACAAATATGTAATATTTTTTCATTCTTCAATTTACATATTTTAAGCTGGAAAGAAAATTCAAAATATCAAATTCATCGAAAAACGATCCAAAATAACAGGTTTTAGTGTAAATTTTATGCCTCCAAAGCCCTTATCAATTCTACAAAAAGTAAATTATTTTAAAATTTATTTGGAAGTATTAAAATTAATGCCTTAAATTTGTCAAAGATTAAAACCACCTAATGTGTGTTTTAATTTATTAAGAAGTGGCGAGAGAATAGGCTCACTGACCCACTGGCAACCAACTAAAAGTCCGCAAGGATTGGAAAACAGGTGCCAACTCCTACTCCGATGAAAAACGGAGAAAAATAAATTAAAAAAAGAAAAAAATGAAACACACAAACTCAAAAAAACAAAACAACACTCAGTCAAAAGGATCCGGTCTTAACTCTATTTCTTCATTTTTAATGATGGCTTGTTGTATGTGCTGCTGTTGCTGCATGTGCTAAGCTAATTTTTCCACAAAATTTTTATTGGAAAATTAACCCTGGCACTCCGGGGCAAATTTGATGCATTCTGTTATCAGAATTTTCGCATCTGTTCAATTACAATTTTATTAAATCATTAAAAAAAGAAATCATGAATAACAACAATAATAAACCAAAAAATACAAGCATACTTATTGCTAATAATTTATTAGGTGACGATGCACATAAAGATTTTTTAGCCTTGCAAGCTGAATTTGGTATTGCACAACGTGGCGGAGCTTATCCGTTCAACATTATCCCTTCTCACGTAAATCGTTTAACGAGTGATGTGAATTTTTTAACCTCTCTTGAAAAAAAGCAATTGATCTTTTCGGGAACAATTTTTAATAACTAAAAACAAAACTGAAAAAACATGAGCTTACAAAAATTTACATATCAAAAACGTTTTCAATTAGAAAGTGGTCAATCACTTCCTTCTCTTGAAATTGCGTACCATACTTTTGGAACGCTAAATAAAGATCGTAACAATGTTATCTGGGTTTGCCACGCGCTTACTGCAAACAGCAATGTGTTTGACTGGTGGAATGGTTTATTCGGAGAAAAAAGTCTTTACAACCCAAATGATTATTTTATTGTTTGCGCAAATAATATTGGTTCTTGCTATGGTTCAACAGGGCCATTGAGTATTAATCAGGAAACAAAAGAAGAATGGTTTAACTATTTTCCACAAATAACAATAAAAGATATTGCCGCTTCTTTAGAGTTATTAAAAGATCATTTACGAATTGATAAAATTCATACACTAATTGGTGGTTCGCAAGGTGGGCAAATAGCACAAGAATGGGCTTTGCAAAACAAAAATTTAGTTGAGAATTTAATTTTGATAGCAACCAATGCGCAGCATTCACCTTGGGGCATTGCTTTTAATGAATCGCAACGTTTGGCCATTAAAGCAGACAGAACGTATTATTCAAATACAATTGATGCGGCAAAAAAAGGGCTATCTGCTGCAAGAAGTATTGCTTTGCTAAGTTATAGAGGATATAATACATATGATGTAACTCAAAAAGATGAAAATTATAATAAAACTAATAATTATGCATCGGCTTCTTACCAGCGCTACCATGGAGAAAAATTGGTGAATCGTTTCAACGCTTACTCATATGTAAGGTTGTTAGATGCAATGGATAGCCACAATGTTGCAAGAAACAGGGCTGAAACAAAAGAGCTGGCTTTAAAACAAATTAAAGCAAACACTCTGGTAATTGGCTTAACAACAGATATACTTTTTCCTTTGGCAGAACAAAAATTTTTAGCAAAGAATATTACTGGAGCAAATTACGCTGAGATCGATTCTTCTTTTGGTCATGATGGTTTCTTAATAGAGACTGAAAAATTATCAAAGATCATCTCTGTTTATTATGCTAATGAAAAATTAAAAAAAGACAAATTGAATTTACAAAAAACCAATAACTAAAAATATTAGAAAAAATGGCAAAGAAATTGAAAATAGGACTATTTGGATTCGGCTGCGTTGGCCAGGGTTTATATTACGTATTAAATAACAGCACCGGTTTTAAAGCCGATATTGTAAAAATTGCAGTAAAAGATAAAACCAAAGAACGTAGTGTATCAAAAAACCTGATCACATTTGATAAATGGGAAATACTAAATAATCCTGAGATAGATGTAATTGTTGAATTGATAGATGATGCTGAGGAAGCGTTTAATATTGTTAGCGAAGCGTTAAAAAAAGGTAAGCATGTAGTAACCGCCAACAAAAAACTATTAGCTAATCATCTGGAAGAACTATACAAATTACAACAAGAGAATAATGTGTCTTTATTATATGAAGCGTCTGCAGGCGGAAGCATTCCAATTATCAGAACTTTAGAAGAATATTTTGACAACGAAGAACTGGAAAAAGTATCCGGCATATTTAATGGAACAACAAATTACATTCTTACAAAAACCATTAATGAGAAGTTATCTTACGCTACAGCATTAAAACAAGCACAGGAAAAAGGCTTTGCCGAAACAGATCCAACAAGTGATGTTGAAGGTTTTGACCCAAAATATAAAGCGGTAATAATTGCTTTACATGCTTTTGGATTGATCATTAAGCCCGAGCAAATTCTAAATCTTGGAATTACAACGTTACACGACAATGATATTAAGTATGCATCAGAAAAAGGGTACAAAATAAAACTGACTCCTGTTATTCAACGCTTAGAAAATGATAAAGTTAGTGTATTAGTAGCACCGCGTTTTGTAAAAGAAACTAACCAGTTATTTAATGTAGATAATGAATTTAACGGCGTAATTGTTGAAGGCAAGTTTTCTGGCGAACAGTTTTTACAAGGTAAAGGTGCCGGCAGTTATCCAACAGGAGCGGCTGTGTTATCAGATATTTCGGCGCTTTCGCATGGTTATAAATATGAATACAAAAAACATGTTCAAAAACATGCCTCTGATTTTACAAATGATGTTTTAATAAATGTGTATTTCCGCTATAATTCAATTATCGATCTGGATAAAATTGAATTTAACGAAATATCAGAAAAGTATAACGGCAGCGATTATAATTACATTGTTGGAAAAGTAAACTTACAAACACTTTTAATTAACCGTGATTATATTCTAAAGAACAAACTATTTATCTCTTTAGTTAATGATACAGTTCTATTAAACAATAAAAAAAATATTTCTATTAAAGAAAAACAACTAATTGGAAATTGATACGATGGAAAAAATTTACATAAGCGAATCCGGCCCGGAAGTTTCTGCAGCTATTTATAGTTTTTGGAGATACAATACTGTGGGTTTGTCAACTCAGAAAAAAATAGAAGATATTGTTAACTACAATTTAGAATTGGGCGTAAATACTTTTGATCATAGTGATCATTACGCTGAAGGAAAAATTGAAGAATTATTTGGAAAGGTAATTTCTGCTCGTTCGTTCAAACGCGAAGATATTATCATTTCTACAAAAGCGGGCATCAGGAAATTTTCCGGAAAAAATAAAAAAGGAGAATACTATGATCTTAGCCCGGAACACATTACCAAAAGTGTGAACGATTCTTTAAAAAGGTTAAAAACAGATTACATTGACATTTTTTTACTGGAGCATTACGATCCTTTATATAATGCTGAAGAAACTGCTTCTGCCTTAACAAAATTATTGTTGAACGGAAAAATAAAATATATTGGTGTTTCAAATTTTAACGTGTTTCAGCACCGCTTATTGGCTTCGCATTTACCACAGCCAATTGTTACCAACCATCTTGAATTAAATTTATTAAAAACCGATGCAATAAATGACGGTCGCCTGGATTTTATTAAAGAGCAATACAGCAAACCCATGGCCTATGCGCCATTGGCAGGCGGCAGAATATTGAACGGATACGACCAAAAGGCGGTAAAAGTTAGAAAAGCATTACGCGAAGTAGCCAAAACCAATGGGATAAATATTGAGCAATCTGCAGTAGCCTGGCTTAATAAATTAGGAGCATTACCAATTATTGGAAGTCCTGATAAAAAAAGAATCAAAAATGCCGCTACAGCTTCATCCATAAAATTAAGTAACGAAGATTGGTATCATTTATATAATGCTACAAAATAATTATGCAAAGTTTTAGAACAGAATTAGAAAATATAAACTCATCTACAAAGGCGCTGATCGAAAAAGATATTATCGATCTGGATAAAAAGATCCGTGCTTTTAAAGAAGGAAAGATCAATGAAGAAAAATTCAGAAGTCTTCGTCTGGCGCGTGGCGTGTATGGACAACGCCAGCAAGGTGTACAAATGATCCGTATTAAATTGCCGTTTGGAAAATTAAGTGTAAAACAATTATTACGCATTGCCGAGATAAGTGATGAATACTCAAACGGGAATTTGCATTTAACTACAAGACAGGATATACAGATCCACCATGTAAGTCTTGATAGAACTCCTGAACTTTGGGCAAAATTAGAACAGGATGACATTACTTTACGTGAAGCCTGTGGTAATACAGTCAGAAATATTACTGCGTCAGCAGAAGCAGGAATTGACCCAAACGAATTGTTTGATGTTTCTCCTTATGCTCATGCGTTGTTCACTTACTTTTTACGAAAACCATTTTGCCAGGAAATGGGCAGGAAAATAAAAATGGCTTTCTCTAATAATGAAAAAGATACTGCTTTTACATACATACACGATCTTGGATTTATTCCAAAGATAGAGAATGAACAAAGAGGTTTTAAAGTATTGATTGGCGGAGGCTTGGGAGCACAGCCCTTTTTAGCACAAACTGCATTTGAATTTTTGCATGAGGATAAACTGATCCCTTTTGTTGAAGCTACTTTACGCGTGTTTGATAGAAATGGTGAAAGAGCAAGTCGTCATAAAGCCCGCTTAAAATACCTGATCAATAAAATTGGTCTTGATAAATTTTTAGAATTAATAAAAGAAGAAGAAAAAGCTTTATTGGTAAAAGAATTTAAAATTAATACAGAAGAGAAATCAAACGCGCCAATATTACGTTCTTTTATTTTAAAAGAAAGGCCACGGTTAAATGAAGAAATTTATACTAAATGGTTTAAGACAAATACATTTAAACAAAAGCAGGAAAACCTATTTGGTGTTTACGTAAAAATTCAATTAGGAAATATCTTAAGTGATAAGGCCAGAGAATTTGTTTCAGTAATAAAAAAATATGCAGATACTGAAGATATTCGCATCACCATTAACCAGGGATTTCTATTACGTCACGTTTCACGTGAAGAATTGCCTTTTCTTTTTACAGAACTTGAAAAAATAAATTTAACAACACCGGGTTTTGATTCTGTTGGTGATATTACAGCCTGCCCGGGTACAGACACTTGTAATTTAGCGATCTCTAACAGCACACATATTTCTGTTGCTTTAGAAGAAGTTATTCACAACGAATTTCCTGATCTATTATACAATCACGATATAAAAATTAAAATTAGTGGGTGTATGAACTCATGCGGACAACACGGTCTTGCACAAATTGGCTTTCACGGCAGTTCTTTTAAAGTTGGTACAACTGTTGTTCCTGCCCTTCAGGTATTGTTGGGCGGGGGCACTGTTGGAAATGGCCAAGGAAGAATTTCCGACAAAATAATTAAAGTTGCAAGCAAACGTGGTCCGGATGTTCTACGTTCGTTGTTTACTGATTTTGAAAAAAATGCAGTAGAAGGCGAATACTTTAATTCGTATTATGACCGAAAAGGTAAAGATTATTTTTATCAGCTTTTAAAACCTATTGCCGATAATTCTACTTTAAAGAGTGAAGATCTTATCGATTGGGGACAGGAAGAAAAATTTGCCACAGCTATTGGTGTTGGTGAATGTGCCGGTGTGGTAATTGATTTGGTTGCTACTTTATTTTTTGAAGCAGAAGAAAAACTAGCTTTCGCTGCAGAAGCGTTTGAAAATAAAAAATTTGGAGATAGTATTTATTATTCTTATGCTGCTTTTATAAACGCTGCTAAAGCATTGCTGCTTGATAGATCTGTTCACGTAAACACGCAACATGGTGTTATAGCAGATTTTGATAAACAGTTTGAAACAGAGAAACCGTTTAGTTACAGTTCGACTTTTAAAGAATTAGTATTACAGATCAATCAACACGAGCCAACCGAGTTTTTTGCCCAAAATTATTTTGCGCAAGCCATTGAATTTGTAAATGAAGTTAAAACCGAAAGAAAAAAGTCAATAAAAGAAACTGAACCAATTAAATTGAATTAAAAATGAAAATTATAATGTGTTTACATAAAGCGTGTTGTTGTTGCTGTTGTTGTTGGCAAATGCACAATTAATTTAACTGGGTTTGAAATTTCGGCTGCTCAGTTAAAAAAACGAAACCGAATTTCAAATTATAAACAGTTAAATAAAAAAATTATGTCACAAATTATAAATCCAAAATTAACCTTAGTAGGCGCCGGTCCCGGCGATGTTGAATTAATAACACTTAAAGGTTTAAAAGCCTTAAAAAATGCAGATGTTGTTCTGTACGATGCTTTAGTAAATAAAGAACTTTTAGATCATGCTCCCAAAGAAGCATTAAAGATCTATGTTGGCAAACGCAATAACCAACACGCTTATTCACAAGAACAAATTAACTCTCTGATAATCGATCTTGCCTTTACACATGGCCACGTAGTACGCTTAAAAGGTGGCGATTCGTTTGTTTTTGGCCGTGGCCAGGAAGAAATTGATTATGCTTATGCCTTTAATATTGAAACAGAAGTTGTGCCAGGTATCTCAAGTTCTATTAGCGTTCCTGCGTTAGGCGGCATCCCTGTTACACACAGAGGTGTGAGTGAAAGTTTTTGGGTAATTACAGGCACTACCAAAGAGAATAAATTATCTAAAGATGTTTTAAACGCTGCCAAAACAAATGCAACCATTGTTATTTTAATGGGCCTTTCAAAGCTTGAAGAAATTACGGAAGTTTTTAAGAAAGAAAATAAAGGTAAAACAGCAATTGCATTAATTCAAAATGGTTCATTACCTAATCAAAAGATCGCATTAGGAACAATTGATACAATTTTAAACGTTAGAGAAAAAGAAAATATAAAAGCTCCGGCGGTAATCGTAATTGGTGAAGTTGTAAAACAGCATAGAGCCTTTTCATTTGCACGCGTTAACTCTAGATATTTATTCAATTAAAACGTATTTATGGAATTTATGAAAACAAAACATGTAATTACTTTTTTATTATTCTACGCATTTATAACTTCAAATGCGCAAAATAATCTGATTCAGTTGTCGGGAATTATTCATGACCAAACAACGGGTGAAGCTTTACCCGGCGCCAGCATACAGATCAAAGGTACAACTACAGGAACGCTATCAGATGCTGAAGGTAAGTTTATTTTAAAAACTGCACTTAAGTTTCCTTGTACAATTGTTGTTTCGTTTGTTGGCTTTCAACAACAGGAATTTTTAATTGAAAATGCAGATCAAAAAACAGACTTTCAATTAAATCAACAGGTGTTAATGGTAAATGAAGTTGTTGTTTCCGCATCCCGCACAGAAGAAAGTATTTTAAAATCTCCGGTGGCCATTGATAAATTGGATATCATCTCTATCCGTGAAACGCCTGCACCAACATTTTTTGATGCTTTGGAAAATGTAAAAGGTGTGCAAATGACAACAGGTAGCTTAACCTTTAAAGTTCCTAATACGCGTGGTTTTAATTCACCCAACAATTTTCGTTTTACGCAATTGGTAGATGGTATAGATATTCAATCACCAACATTGGGCATGTCGTTAGGAAACACAATCGGACCAAACGAATTAGATATTAAAAGTGTTGAGATAATTCCCGGATCGTCATCTGCCCTTTATGGCTTAAATTCCATCAATGGCCTATCTAACTCTTTTACAAAAGATCCATACAATTATAAAGGTGTTAGTGTTTATCAACGTACGGGAGTAAACCATATTGATAATATTGATCATGCCCTGAGTTTTATGTCAGAGTCTGCTTTTCGTTTTGCAAATACTGCCGGAAAAACAAATCGTTGGGGATATAAATTAAATGCGAGTTATTTTCAGGGAGTAGATTGGGTTTCAAGTGACGTAACAGACCAAAATCCGTATAATTTAACTTCATCTAATCCTAACTTTTCACAATTTGGAAATGGAGAAACGAATCCTGCCTACGACGCTTACAATATTTATGGTAATGAAAGTAACAATAATGTACCGGTCAGTATTGTTTATCAAGGTAAGAATCAAACTTTTAATGTTCGTCGTACAGGTTTTAAAGAAAAAGATCTTGTTGACCCCAATGTAAAGAACATAAAATTGGATGGAGCAATACATTATAAGTTAACCAAAAATACAGAAGTGAGTTATAGATACCGTTATGGACAAATGGATGGGATCTTTCAACGTGGAAATAAGATCCAGTTAAAAAACGCTACACTTCAAAATCATGCGCTTGAAATAAAGAACCGGCAATTAGTTTTCAGGGCTTATACCTCTATCGAAAATACAGGAGACTCTTATAACTTAAAACCTTTAGCGGATAATCTTGATCTGACATTTAAAAACAATAAAGATTGGGGAAACACCTATAAATCTGCTCTGCAAAACGCAGTTAATTCCGGAATTGATCTTGTCACTGCTAATCAGCTGGCAAGGGCTAAGGCAGACGAAGGAAGATATACGATCGATAGCGAAGAGTTTAAAGATGCAAAAAACACAATCACTACTATCAATAACTGGGATCATGCTTCGCTTATAAAAGACGCACCTTTAACCGGCGGTTCAGCATTGATACAACAAAGCAAATTATATCACAGCGACGTTTTGTATGACCTGAGTAAATGCACAAAAAAGTTTGCTGATATTTTAATTGGCGCAGATGGAAGTCTAAATGAAGTAATACCTGATGGTAATAATTTTGTCGATTTCACAAAACCTGTCGCAGAAAGAAATCAACCTGGCGGAAATAATGTGTATTTCGGTAAAGTAGGCGGATTTGTACAAGTAACCAAAAAATTATTTAACGATAAATTAAAACTGGTGGGATCATTACGCTATGATAAGAACTTTGATTTTGAAGGAAAAATAAATCCGCGAGCAGCGATTGTCTACACTTTAAAAAAGCAACACAATTTTAGAATTTCTTATCAAAACGGCTACCGCTTTCCTGCTTTATTTGAAGCCTTATCATTTGTAAATAATGGCGGTGTAAGGCGTGTTGGTGGTTTGCCAAAAGTAAATGAAAGCTTAGGATTTCTGGAAAATTCTTATACACAAACATCAATTAACGATTTTACAAGTTTAGTAAATACAGATGTTGCCAATGGAATTACAAAATCAAACGCGATCATTAAAAATAAATCTGCATTGATTGTTGCTAATTTACCGCAGCTAAAACCGGAACATATCCAGGCTTTTGACGCAGGATATAAAGCAGTAGTATTTAATAATTCGGTTGTAATTGACTGGGATTTTTATTTTAATATTGAAGAAGGTTTCTTGGGACAGGTTGAAGTTTCTGTTCCAACAACTGGCTTAGTTGGTAGCGATAGTGCCGCTTTTGATGCTTATACAAAAGTTAGGCAAACTCGCTATCGTGTATTTACAAATGCCAAAAATACATATTACAGTTATGGTTCTGCTATTCGCTTAGCCTATAACTTTTACAAGACCTGCTCTATTTCCGGAAACTTAAATTATAATGATCTTAAAACACAACAGGCCAATGATATTTTTATAACCGGCTTTAATACCCCAAAATGGTCTGCCAATATTCAATTTGGTAATCGTGATCTATTTAAAAATTTTGGCTTTAATTTAGTTTGGAAATGGCAGGAAAATTATAAATGGGAAAGTCCCTTGGCTACAGGTAATGTCCTATCATTCAATACATTTGACGCACAACTTTCTTATAAGATCGTTAAAGCCAATACTTCATTAAAATTAGGAGGTACAAATATTTTAAATAAGCGTTACGTACAATATGCTGCCGGACCAACCATTGGCGCTTTATATTATTTAAGCCTTACGTATGACTTTAAATTTAAAACCAAACAAGTAACAATCGAAAAATAGTGAACACTGAAACTAAAAATAATTTATTCCCTGTATTCCTTAAACTGGAAAACTTTCGCGTACTTATCGTTGGCGGAGGAAAAGTTGGTTTGGAAAAAGTGTCAGCTATTTTAAGTAATAGCCCGGCAACTCAAATTATTTTAGTAGCCATAGAAGTAAGTGAAGAAATAAAACAATTTCAAACAACGCACTCCAACTTAATTATCAAACAAAGGGCATTTAAAAATGAAGATCTTGAAAATACAGATCTTGTTGTAGTGGCTGTGAATAATAAAGAAACAAGTTTTGCAATTAAACGGGAAGCTGTAAAAAGAAATATTTTGGCAAATGTTGCCGATACACCTGAGCAATGCGATTTTTATTTGGGCTCGATCGTGCAAAAAGGGAATGTAAAAATTGCTGTCTCAACCAATGGCAAATCACCAACAATAGCAAAACGCATTCGCGAAACGTTAGAAGATTCATTTCCGAACGAAATAAATGAATCTATTGACAACCTTACAAATGTGCGCAAACACTTAAGTGGTAATTTTTCTGATAAGGTAAGACAATTAAATTCAATTACATCGGTTTTATCCAATAACCCTAAAAAATTAAAAAACAAAATAAGTCGTAAGCGATTACTGATCTACGCTTTCTCAGTACCAGCATTGATTATTTTTGGATATTTATTGTGCTATTATATCTCTCCTGATATTATTGGTGGTTATTTTTATTTGGTTGCACAAGAAATAAACTCTTCAATCCTTTATTATATAATTGCCGGATTTTTTGCTCAGTTAATTGATGGTGCTCTGGGAATGGCTTATGGCATCACTGCAACAACTTTTCTCTTATCCTTTGGCATTGCTCCTGCAGCATCAAGCGCAAGCGTTCATGCTTCAGAAGTTTTTACGAGTGGGGTTTCGGGCTTAATGCATTTAAAGTTTGGTAATGTAAATAAAAAATTATTTAAAAATCTTTTGATACCAGGTGTTATTGGTGCAATACTGGGCGCTTACGTTCTTACGTCTCTCGAAAATTACAATTTTATCATTAAGCCTTTGGTATCAATTTATACTTTGATACTTGGAGGGATAATAGTCTATAAAGCTTTAAAAAAAGATAGCATTCGCAAAAAAGTCAAGCGAATTTTTCCTTTAGCATTATTTGGTGGCTTACTCGATTCTATTGGTGGCGGTGGCTGGGGGCCAATAGTTTCTTCAACATTAATTGCAGGTGGAAGAAACGCGCGTTACACAATTGGCTCAGTGAATCTTGCAGAGTTTTTTGTCGCCCTTGCAAGCTCATTAACTTTCATTACCATAATTGGCTTAACACACTGGACCATCATTACCGGTTTAATAATTGGCGGATGCATTGCCGCACCAATAGGTGCAGTGCTTGCAAATAAAATTCCCACAAAAACAATTATGTTGCTTGTGGGCTTAGTAGTAGTAATAATTAGTTTAAAAAGAATTTTTTTCTAAAATATGATAACAACAGATATAGCCATTGTAGGTGCAGGGCCTGTAGCATTATTCGCCATTTTTGAAGCTGGTCTTTTAAAAATGCGCTGTCATTTAATTGATTATTTACCTCAGGTTGGTGGACAGCTTTCAGAAATCTATCCAAAAAAACCTATTTATGATATTCCGGGATTTCCAAGTGTGCTGGCACAAGAATTAGTAGACAATTTAGTAAAACAGGCCGAGCCTTTTAATCCAGGTTACACCTTAGGTGAGCGCATTGAAAGTTTAGAAAAACGTGGAGAGAAAGATTTTTTATTGACAACAAACTTGGGAACACAGATCAATGCAAAAGTAATTGTAATTGCCGGGGGCCTTGGATGTTTTGAGCCTCGCAAACCAGAAGTGGAAGGATTGGAAAAATTTGAAAATGGAAAAGGAATCAATTACATGATACTTGATCCTGAAAAATACCGTAACAAAAAAATGGTAATCGCCGGTGGCGGTGATAGCGCATTAGATTGGACAATTTTTTTAAGTGAGGTGTGCTCTGAATTAACCTTGGTACATAGGAGCGAATCCTTCCGCGGTGCACCTGATAGTGTAAACAAAGTTATTCAATTAGCGGAAGCAGGAAAAATAAAATTGCATTTGAATACTAATTTAAATTATGTAAGTGGAAATGGTAAATTAAATAGTGTTGCCATTACAAATAATAAAACCAATGTACAGGAAATTATCAGCACCGATCATTTAATTCCTTTATTTGGTTTAAGTCCAAAATTGGGTCCGATAGAAAATTGGGGTCTGAATATTGATAAAAATGCTATTGAAGTAAATACAGATGATTATTCTACAAATGTTGAAGGGGTATATGCGATAGGCGACATCAATACATATAAAAATAAATTGAAATTAATTTTATGCGGCTTTCACGAAGCAGCATTAATGGCACACAGCGCGTATAAATACATCAACCCGGGTGTGAAATATACTATGAAATATACAACGGTAAATGGTGTTAATGCCTTTTAAATATTATATTTAGAATAAATACTTAACTATGAAAATAAATATAAAAAGAATAGATGATGATTTCAATCTTGAAGCGATCAATGAAGAAGGCAATTCTTTATTAATGGATGGCGCGAAAGATATTGGTGGCCATGGAAAAGGTATGCGACCAATGCAATTGTTACTTTCTGCGCTAGGAGGTTGTAGTGCTATTGATGTGATCTTGATCTTAAAAAAACAAAAGCAGGTAATTGAATCTTTTGAAATAGAAGTAGAGGGAGAACGTGAAAAAATTGCAGATTATTCATTGTTTCGTGATATAACATTGCACTTTAAAATAAAAGGAAATGTAGATAAAGATAAAGCAGAACGTGCAGTGCAATTATCTGCCGATAAATATTGCTCTGTTTCAAAAACATTAGAACCAACTGCAAAAATAACTTATAAAGTGACTATCAATTAAAAATAACGAATCAGTCATCCTGAGCCTAGTCGAAGGATCTGTAAACTAAAAAACAAAATGGAAAATAAACACTTTGAAACAAAAGCCATAAGAGCTCAAATGGAACGTAGCCAAAACAATGAGCACTCAGCACCTATCTATTTAACATCCAGTTTTATTTTTGATACAGCAGATGAAATGCGTGCAGCTTTTAATGATGAGTCTGAAGATTTTATTTATTCACGTTATACTAATCCAAATGTTAACGAATTTGTAAATAAGGTTGTTCTTCTCGAACAAGCCGAAGCCGGTGTTGCTTTTGCATCAGGAATGGCGGCTATTTATACAACTTTTATGGCTTTATTAAAATCAGGCGATCATATCATTTCCTGCTCATCTGTATTTGGTGCAACGCATGCTATTTTTACAAAGTACTTTCCAAAATTAAATATTGCACATTCTTATTTCCATACAAATAATGTTTTGGAGATTGAAAGATTAATCAAACCGGAAACACGTTTTATTTATTTAGAAACACCAACCAATCCGGCTATTGAATTAATTGATCTTGAAATGGTGAATAAGATCGCTAAAAAATACAAGCTACTTTTTATTGTGGACAATTGTTTTGCAACACCATATTTACAACAACCAATTAGCTACGGAGCTGATCTTGTTTTACATTCTGCCACTAAATATATGGATGGACAGGGTCGTACTTTGGGCGGTGTTACAGTTGGTAAAAAAGAATTAATAAATGACATTTATTTATTCGGAAGATTGACCGGCCCTTCATTAAGTCCTTTTAATGCCTGGAATTTAAGTAAAAGTTTAGAGACGCTAGCGCTAAGAATGGATCGCCATTGCGAAAACGCCTTACATATTGCAAAAGCTTTGGAAAAAAAATCAAAACTGGAAAATGTATCTTATCCTTTTTTGGAATCCCATCCTAATTATGTAATTGCAAAAAAACAAATGAAAGCAGGCGGTGGTATTATTACTATTACAGTTAAAGGTGGTTATGAAGCCGCTAAACAATTTTTGGATAAGTTACAAATGATAAAAATATCTCCCAACCTGGGTGATGTAAGATCTATTGCAACCCACCCGGCTTCGTCTACACATTGTAAATTATCTGAAGAAGAACGGCAAACCGTTGGTATCAAGCCGGGACTGATCAGAATATCAATAGGATTAGAAAATAAGGAAGATATTCTAAATGATATTTTACAAGCATTAAATTAATCACTAAATAAATTGCCATGTCGAGCAAAGTCGAGACACATATAAAAGATATAGAAAAATTGATCAATGGCCAATCACCTGAAAAGGCTTTGGCAACATTAGCCAACTATTTTCCTAATCAAGCAACTTTCTCAACAAGTCTTGGTTATGAAGACCAGGTTATCACTCATTTTATTTTTTCTAATAATTTACCTATAGAAGTTTTTACTTTAGATACAGGTCGTTTATTTTCAGAAACGTATTCTGTTTTTGAAAGTACCTTGCAACGTTATAAAAAACCAATTAAAACGTATTATCCCCAAACAGAAAAAATTGAAAAACTGGTTTCTGAAAAAGGGCCAAATAGTTTTTATCTATCACTTAACAACCGCAAAGAATGCTGCTATATAAGAAAAGTAGAACCACTTAAGCGAGCCCTAAAAGGAAATAAGATTTGGATAACAGGCATCCGTTCAGAACAGTCAGGCAACAGAAAAGATATGCCTGTATTAGAATGGGATGAAACAAATCAGATCATAAAATTTCATCCAATTATTAACTGGTCATTAGACGAAGTGAAAAAATATATTTCTATACATAATATTCCATACAATATTTTACACGACAGAGGGTTTGTAAGTATTGGTTGTGCACCTTGTACACGAGCCATTAAGTCAGGAGAAGATTTCAGAGCAGGGCGTTGGTGGTGGGAGCAAAACGATAAAAAAGAATGTGGCTTGCATAGCCATTAAGGATGAATGATAAAAGACAAACGATTTAAGATTAAACAATGAGTAAAACATTAGATTATTTAGATGAATTAGAAGCAGAAGCAATTTATATTCTGCGAGAAGTAGCCGGGCAGTTCGATCGTCCTGCCTTATTATTTAGTGGTGGTAAAGATAGCATCTGCCTTGTGCATTTAGCATTAAAAGCATTTCGTCCCGGTAAATTCCCATTTCCTTTAGTGCATATTGATACAGGACATAACTTTCCTGAAGCTTTAAAATTTAGAGATGAATTGGCAGAAAAACTTGGTGAAAAATTAATTGTACGTAAAGTAGAAGACACAATCAAAATAAAAAAGCTACAGGATGCTAAAGGGAAATTTCCAAGCCGTAATGGTTTACAAACTTATACCCTTTTAGATGTAATTGAAGAATTTGAGTTTGATTCCTGCGTTGGTGGTGCACGAAGAGACGAAGAAAAAGCAAGGGCTAAAGAAAGAATATTTTCGGTGCGGGATGAGTTCGGGCAATGGGATCCCAAAATGCAAAGGCCCGAATTATGGAATATTTATAATGGTAAAATAAACAAAGGAGAAAATGTGCGCGTGTTTCCTATAAGTAACTGGACAGAATTAGATGTTTGGAATTACATTCAACGTGAACAAATAGAATTACCTTCTATTTATTTTACACACGAGAGAGAATGTGTTGTGACCGAACATGGGCAATTAATGTGTACAAATGAATTTATTTCTACAGAAGACACAGATACAATTGTCACCAAAAAAGTGCGCTACAGAACGGTTGGGGATATGACCTGTACTGCCGCAGTTGAAAGCGAAGCTTATAAAATAGAAGATATTATTAACGAAATAAAAGAAGCAAAGATCAGTGAACGTGGCGCAACGCGTATGGACGACAGAGTAAGTGAAGCAGCTATGGAAGACAGGAAAAAGGGTGGTTACTTTTAGTTCGCAGTTGGCAGAAGCAGTTTGTCAGTTCGAGCGCAGTCGAGAACAAAAAAATTTAATTTATAAATCATAACTAAAATAATGGAATTATTAAGATTTTTTACAGCAGGAAATGTTGACGATGGAAAAAGTACGCTTATCGGACGTTTATTATATGATAGCGATTCTATCTCAACAGATATTATTGAAACATTAACGCGGCAAAGTAAAACTACGGGTGCAAATTCAGAAATTGATCTGGCATTGTTAACTGATGGATTGCGTGCTGAACGTGAACAAGGTATTACAATTGACGTTGCTTATAAATATTTCACAACGGACAAACGCAAATTTATTATTGCTGATACACCAGGTCATATTCAATACACACGTAACATGTTTACCGGTGCATCTAATGCCGATCTGGCAATTATATTAGTGGATGCGCGTAACGGCATTACCGATCAAACAAAACGCCACTCGGTTCTCTCAACTATCATTGGAATGCCAAATGTTTTAGTTTGTATAAACAAAATGGATCTGGTAAATTATTCAGAAGATCGTTTTAAAGAAATTGAAAATGATTATCTACTTTTTGCAAAACAACTCGGTCTGAAAAATGTTTCATTTATTCCGGCCAGCGCATTGGCCGGTGATAATGTAGTGAAGCGATCCGAAAATATGAACTGGTATAAAGGTCCTTCACTTTTAGAATTTTTGGAAAATATTGAGATCTCTAAAAATAAAAATTCATTATCCCGTTTTCAGGTTCAATACGTTATTCGACCACAAACAAACGAGTTTCATGATTACAGAGGCTTTGCAGGAAAAGTAATAAGTGGTTTTTATAAAAAAGGGCAACGTGTTGCCATTTTGCCTTCCGGAATAGAAACTGAAATTGAAAAAATAGAAATAAATCAAAAAGAAGTTGAACTTGCCGAAACAAATCAACCGGTTATTCTTCATTTAAAAGATGCCGTAGATATTAGCCGTGGAAATTCTATTGTTCCGATTGAACAATTGCCAAAAAACGAAAAAGAAATTACAGCAACCGTTTGCTGGATGGATAATTCGGCATTTATTCCCGGCCAAAAGATACTGTTTCAACAAAACAGCTTTCGCACAAAAGCGGTTGTAAAAGAAGTGATCAGTAAAATTGATATTCATTCTTTTATGGAATTACAAAGCGATAGTTCAATGAAATTAAACGACATATGTAAAGTTTTGATTAAAACTGCGGAACATGTAAATTACGACAGTTATATTGATAACAGAGGAACCGGCGCTTTTATCCTGGTAAATGAGAATACAAATAATACAATAGCCGCCGGAACAATAAATTAAAAAATTTGGTGAATTAAAAAATAATGCATTAATTTGCTCCAGTGAAAAACAATACACAAATACATCATCATCATAACTTACACCAGGTAGGCTATGATTGTATTGTGTTTTAGGAAAGGATATATCCAACATTATATGTAAGGCTTACCAATTCGGTAAGCCTTTTTTTATGTCAAAAAATTTAAAATCAATGCAAGCAAAATTAAAAATAGCAATACAAAAATCAGGTCGTTTAAGTGAAAGCTCTCTTAAATTGCTAAAAGAATGTGGAATAGAATTTGATAATGGTCTCAACAAACTAAAAGCAGAGGCATTTAATTTTCCCCTGGAAGTTTTCTTTTTAAGAGACGACGATATTCCTCAATATGTTGAAGATGCAGTCGCTGATATAGGAATAGTAGGTGAAAACATTGTTTTAGAGAAAAATAAGAAAATAAAGTTGGTAGATAAACTTGGTTTCGGAAAGTGCCGTTTATCTATTGCTCTTCCAAAAGAAAATAAATATAGTGCTTTAACTGAGTTTAATGGAAAGCGTTTTGCTACCTCCTACCCTAATATCTTATCTTCCTATTTAAAGAAAAACAAAATTCATGCAGAGATCCAGGAAATTAGCGGCTCCGTTGAAATTGCACCTGGTATTGGTTTAGCTGACGCAATTTGTGACCTGGTAAGTTCAGGAAGCACTTTATTTACCAATGGCTTAAAAGAAACTGAAGTCATCTTAAAATCAGAAGCGGTATTAATTGCAAATAGAAAATTAAAAAAAGAACAGGTTCATATTTTAAATAAATTATTGTTCAGGATAAATGCTGTTAAAAAAGCAAAGAACAATAAATACATTTTATTGAATGCGCCTAATAATAAACTAAAAGCCATTTGTGAAATTTTACCCGGAATGAAAAGTCCAACCATTTTACCCTTGGCAGAAAAAAACTGGAGTTCTGTTCATTCGGTAGTTGAAGAAAACCAATTTTGGGAGATCATTGAAAAATTAAAAACGAACGGAGCACAAGGGATCTTAGTTGTACCAATAGAAAAAATGATAGTATGAAAATTATAAATTATCCAAATAGAAAAGACTGGTCAGAGATATTAAAACGGCCGGCATTAGATACATTCACATTAGAAGAAAAAGTGGGAGCAATTATTTCGGATGTGAAAAAAAATGGAGATACCGCTCTAAAAAACTACGGTTTCCTATTTCACAATATTAACCTTACAAATCTTTTAGTTTCAACAAATGAAATAAAAGTCGCAGAAAAAAAATGCAAACCGGAACTAAAAAAAGCCATTCATTTAGCGAAACGCAATATTGAAAAATTTCATTCCGCTCAAAAGCAAAAATTTAAGGTTGTTGAAACAATGCCCGGTATAAAATGCTGGACAAAGGCTATTGCGATAGAGAAAGTGGGCTTATATATTCCCGGAGGATCAGCCCCATTATTCTCAACTATTCTAATGTTAGGCATTCCTGCAAAACTTGCCGGTTGTAAAGAAATAATTTTATGTTCGCCTCCTGATAAGCAAGGAAACTTAGACCCCGCAATACTTTATACCGCAAAATTAGTTGGTATTGTAAAAATATTTAAAATTGGTGGTGCGCAGGCAATAGCTGCAATGGCTCATGGAACAAAAAGTGTACCGCGAGTTTATAAGATATTCGGTCCCGGTAATCAGTACGTAACTTGCGCAAAACAACTGGTAAATAAAAACGGCACAGCAATAGATCTTCCTGCCGGACCATCAGAACTGGCTGTTTTAGCTGATAAAACTTGTGTGCCTGCATTTGTTGCCGCTGACCTTTTATCACAGGCCGAGCACGGTGAAGATTCACAGGTAATGCTTGTGTCTGATAATAAAAAAACAATTTTAAAGGTTTTGCTTGAGCTAAAAGCTCAACTGGAAAAACTACCAAGAAAAAATATCGCGGAAAAAGCCTTAAAAAATAGTAAAGCAATTTTAGTTAAAAATATGAATAAAGCGATCGATCTCTCGAACGAATATGCTCCCGAACATTTAATACTTGTTTGTAAAGATGCTGATATCTTGAGTAAAAAAATAATCAATGCGGGATCTGTTTTTATAGGAAATTATTCATGCGAAAGCGCCGGTGATTATGCTTCAGGAACCAATCATACACTACCAACCAACGGTTATGCCAGATCATACAGTGGTGTTTCGGTAGATAGCTTTACAAAAAAAATAACCTATCAAAGAATAACCAAAAACGGAATAACTAAAATTGGGCCCTGTATTGAAATAATGGCTAATGCTGAGGGTTTACAGGCGCATAAAAATGCAGTTACATTAAGATTAAAAAAATAAATACCATGGAATTTAACATAAATAAACTTACTAGAAAAAATATAAAACAGCTGTTGCCTTATTCTTCGGCAAGAGTTGAATATAAAGGAAGAGCAAGACTATTTTTAGATGCTAACGAAAACAGTTTTGAAAGTGAGTGGTCAAAAGGTTTGAACAGATACCCCGACCCTTTACAATTAAAGCTCAAAAATAAATTAAGTAAGCTAAAAGGAGTTGCTAATAACGAACTATTTATTGGTAATGGCAGTGATGAAGCGATAGATCTTTTGTTTCGCGCATTTTGTGAGCCGCGAAAAGATGAAGTGATCATTTGTCCGCCAACTTACGGTATGTATGAGGTTTGTGCAAATATCAATAATGTAAAAGCAGTAAATGTTCCGTTAATAAAAGAAATTTTTCAATTAGATACTAAGAACATTGTAAAAGCAATTAATAAAAATACAAAACTTATATTTTTATGTTGTCCAAATAATCCAACAGGTAA
Source organism: Bacteroidota bacterium (assembly GCA_032229505.1). GTDB lineage: Bacteria > Bacteroidota > Bacteroidia > B-17B0 > Aurantibacillaceae > Aurantibacillus. Next base: position 392,390 of record JAVTWD010000086.1, on the reverse strand, counting down.
CGGTGTAAAATGGAAGGATATAAAAGTAGTACTTGAAAAATTTAATGGCATTGTTGTTGTTGATGAAGCTTATATTGATTTTGCATCCTACAGAAGTCTGATCTCTGAATTAAAAAATTATCCTAATCTTGTTATTCTTCAAACGCTTTCAAAAGCATGGGGTCTGGCAGGAATTCGTATCGGTCTTTCTTTTGCTTCAAAAGAGGTGATCTCCATCTTTAATAAAATAAAGCCGCCTTATAATATCAATGCTCTTTCACAGGAAAGGGCAATTAAGGCTTTATCAAATACAAAAAAAATAAAAGGGTATGTGAAAACAATAATTTCTGAAAGAGAAAAGTTGAAGTCAGAACTCGAAAAATTTGATTTTGTTTTAAAAATATATCCCAGCGAAGCTAATTTTATTCTTGTAAAAACAACAAACGCCTTAAAAATACATAGTTTCTTATTAAAAAAGAAAATTGTTGTACGAAATAGAAGTAGCGTTTCTTTATGCGAAGAATGCCTAAGAATAACAATTGGCGCAAAAAAAGAAAATACTATTTTATTAAATGCATTAAAAAAATATAAGAAATGAAAAAGATCTTATTTATAGACAGAGATGGTACTATTATTAAAGAACCAAAAGATCAACAGATAGATAGCCTTGAAAAACTGAAATTTTTACCGGGTGTATTCACATTTCTAGGAAAAATTACTAAAGAGCTGGATTATGACTTAGTAATGGTAACGAACCAGGACGGCTTGGGAACTTCCTCTTTTCCGGAAAATACATTTTGGCCGATTCAAAATTTTATAATTGAAACGTTAAAAGCAGAAGAGGTTATTTTTTCGGAAATATGCATTGACAAGTCATTTGAAAAAGATAATTCTCCAAATAGAAAACCAAACACCGGAATGCTAACTAAATACTTAAACGGGCAATATGATTTGGCAAATTCTTTTGTTATAGGAGATAGAATAACAGATGTTAAACTTGCTAATAACTTAGGAGCAAAAGCCATCTTCATAAAAAACTATGATAAAATAGACGGGTTTGAAGATCAGATAAGTTTGCAATGTAGCAATTGGAAAGAGATCTACAACTTTTTAAAATTGCCAGATAGAAAAATTTCTCAACTAAGAAAAACAAAAGAAACAGATATCTCTATTAAAATAAATTTAGATGGAAGCGGAAAATCTCAAATATCTACAGGCATTGCTTTTTTTGATCATATGTTAGAACAGATCTCAAAACATGGTAATATTGATTTAAATATTAATGCTAAAGGAGACCTGCATATTGACGAACATCATACAATCGAAGATGTTGGTATAACTCTTGGTGAAACATTTTTACTTGCACTTGGAGATAAAAGAGGTATTGAACGTTATGGCTTTTGTTTACCTATGGATGATTGTTTGGCACAAGTAGCTTTAGATTTCGGGGGACGCAATTGGATAGTTTGGGATGCAGAATTTATGCGTGAAAAAATAGGCGAAATGCCAACTGAAATGTTTTACCACTTTTTTAAATCGTTTAGCGATGCAGCAAAATGTAATTTAAATATTAAAGCAGAAGGTGGAAATGAACATCATAAAATTGAAGCAGTTTTTAAAGCTTTTGCAAAAACAATTAAAATGGCCATAAAAAGAGATATGAATAATATGACATTACCTACAACAAAAGGAATAATATAAATGAAAACAGTTATTATAAAATATAATTCAGGAAATGTACGTTCCGTTTTATTTGCGCTTGAGCGCATAGGAGTAAATGCAACAGTTACCGATAATAAAGCAGAGATACTTTCGGCCGATAAAATTATTTTGCCCGGTGTTGGCGAAGCATCAAGCGCCATGAGAAATTTAAAAGAAACAGGACTTGATACTGTTATCTGTTCATCAAAACAACCCTTTTTGGGAATATGCCTGGGCATGCAACTGCTTTGCAATTATTCAGAAGAAGGAAATACAAAGTGTTTGGGCATATTTGAACAAGATGTAAAATTATTTAAGAAAAATGATAAGAAGGTACCACAAATTGGATGGAACAGGATAACAGAATTGAAGACTTCGCTTCTAAAAAAGGTTAAAGAAAATGACTATCAATACTTTGTTCATAGTTATTATGCAGAATTAAGTGAAAATACAATTGCAAAAACAAATTATGGAATTGGCTATAGTGCTGCAATCAAAAAAAATAATTTTTATGGAGTACAATTTCATCCGGAAAGATCGGGCGTTGTCGGACAAACAATATTAGAAAATTTTATACAATTATAATTATGGAAATAATTCCTGCAATTGATATAATAGATGGAAAGTGTGTTCGCTTAACACAAGGTGATTATTCAAAAAAAAAGATCTATAACGAAGATCCTTTAGAAATTGCCAAAGCATTTGAGAATATTGGCTTAAAGCGTTTGCATTTGGTAGATCTGGATGGCGCAAAACAAGGAAAGCTAGTTAATTATAAAGTATTAAAAAGTATCGCATCAAAAACTAAACTAAAAATTGATTTTGGTGGTGGTATAAAGACAAGTGAAGATATAGATGATGCGTTTAATCTTGGAGCAAGTATGGTATCAATTGGTAGTGTAGCAATTAAAAATTCCGAACTTTTTTTTAGCTGGATAAAAAAATATGGGCCTGAAAAAATTCTTTTGGGTGCAGATGTGAAAAATGAAAAACTGGCAATAAATGGCTGGCTTGATTTAACCAATGTTTTTATCCTTGATTTTATTAAATTAAATATTATAAATGGTTTAACAACTGTCTTTTGCACTGATATTTCAAAAGATGGTTTATTAAAAGGACCTTCGATCGATCTATATAAAAAAATACTGATCGAATTCCCTAAAATAAATTTAATTGCCAGCGGGGGTGTTTCAAATTTAAAAGATATTGAAGAGTTAAAAAAAGTTGGTTGCTCCGGTGTCATTATAGGCAAAGCCATTTATGAAGAGCGCATTAAATTAACTGATCTTAAAAAATACATTAAAAATGCTGGCTAAAAGAATTATTCCCTGCCTGGATATAAAAAACGGTCGTACTGTAAAAGGCATTAATTTTGAAAATCTGCAGGACGCCGGCGATCCTGTTGAACTGGCGTTTTACTATTCACAACAAGGGGCTGACGAGTTGGTATTTTTAGATATTACAGCCACTAACGAAAAAAGAAAAACTTTAGCTGAGCTGGCTACAAAAATTGCGAAACAAATTACTATTCCTTTTACAGTTGGTGGTGGCATTAACTCCATTGAAGATGTAGAACTACTTTTAAATGCAGGAGCAGATAAAATATCAATAAACTCTGCCGCCATAAAAGATCCGTTACTCATAAATAAATTAGCAAAACAGTTTGGCAGCCAATGTATTGTTTTAGCAATGGATATAAAATTTGAAAAAAACGATTGGTTTGTTTATTTAAACGGAGGTAGAATTAAAACAGATCTTATAGCTTTAGATTGGGCAAAACAATGTGTCAGTTTAGGTGCAGGAGAAATATTATTGACTTCTATGAACAATGATGGAACAAAACAAGGCTTCGCTAACTCAATAACGAAACAAATTTCGGAAACAGTAAACATTCCTGTTATAGCAAGCGGTGGTGCCGGTACCATGCAACATTTTAAAGATGCGTTTATATTTGGAAAGGCAGATTCGGCTTTAGCGGCGAGTGTTTTTCACTTTAAAGAAATAGAAATAAACAGTTTAAAAAAATATTTACAAGAAAATAAAATTGAAGTAAGAATATGAGACCTGATTTTAATAAATCTCCCGAAAAAATAATTCCTGCAATTATTCAGGACAATACTACATCAAAAGTTTTAATGCTTGGTTATATGAACGAAGAAGCTTTTGAAAAAACAAAACAGGAGAAACGTGTTACATTCTTTTCAAGATCAAAAAAAAGATTATGGACCAAAGGCGAAGAAAGTGGAAATTATTTAAGTGTAAATTCTATCTTATTGGATTGTGATGTCGATACACTTTTAATAAAAGCAACTCCGCTGGGCCCTGTTTGCCATACCGGAGAAGACACCTGCTTTAAGGAAAAAAATAATTCGGATAATTTTTTAAATGTGCTTGAAAAAATTATAGAGAATAGAAAAAAAGCCGCTTATAAAAACTCTTATGTTTCAGAATTATTTACGAAAGGAATAAATAAGATAGCACAAAAAGTTGGTGAAGAAAGTGTTGAATTAATTATTGAAGCCAAAGATAATAATAGAGATCTTTTTTTAAACGAAGCGGCAGATTTGCTTTTTCATTATTTAATTTTACTTAACGCCAAAAATGCTTGTTTAATGGATGTAATTGAAATTTTAGAAAACAGAAACAAAAAATAATTTATTTTAAAGCCGTTTTAGGTTTTGGCTTTTGTTGTGGCTTTTTGTTGTTATCCACTTTTTCAACCGGAGGCACATAACCCGGTTTTGGTTTAAGCATAAAATTACGGTTCTTTTCAATATCAATTTTTCCAAAATCAGAAATGGTTATTTCTTCTTTGTATTCGATATAGCCTGCAGATACGATCGTTAATTTATAAAAACCGGCAGGCAGGCTCATTACAAATCTTCCCGTTTTAGAATGTGGTGTAAAGTTATATTCTACCTTGTTTTGCGCATTGGTAACAATCATTGATATAACATAGTTTTTAGGCTTGTACGTTGTATCTCCTAAATAAACCTGCCCAGTAAAGATCTTACTGATCTGATCATTCTCATTAAATTTAATACGGTAAAGATCCAGGTCGCCAAAACCTCCCGGTCTGAAAGCACTGATATATGCTACACGATCATCAGGTGTAACACAAATATTTCTGTCGTCATCTGTAGAGTTAATAGGATAACCTAAATTTTGTGGCTCAGAAAAAGTATTCTCTTCTACGTTCCATTCTGTTTTAAACAGATCATAACCTCCCATACTATTGTGCCCTTCGCTTGCAAAATAAAGTATCGCACAATCGTTAGATAAATAAGGAAAATCTTCGTTATAAGGTGTATTAATACTTGGCGGTAATTTTTGCGCAGGCCCCCACTTACCATTTGGTAATTTTTTACAAACGTAAAGATCACTGTTGGCATTAATGTTATCTCGTCTTGCAAATACCATAATATTACCACCTTCATTCAGGCAACCACTGGTTTCAACTTTTGTGTTGATAATTGGATCGCATAATTTTGGTTTTGGAAAATCGGTAGTTTGATCTTTTCTCGCCGAAACATAAAGATCCCCGAATTTATCAATATGATCCAAATATAAATACAACTCCAAACCATCCGGACGCATACCAACTACCTGCTCATCCAACCCGCCGTTAATATTTTTACCTGCATTTACTGCTTTTGTCCAGTTAGAGTTTTCTATTTTGCTATAATAAACATCGCTACTGTGGTAACCATCCATTTCTACTTTTTTTCCTCCAACGTTTTCTTTTCTTCTTGAAGTAAAAGCTAAAATCGTTTCATCGGCACTAACAAAAGGATAATAATCCGGCTCATCGCTATTGATCTCTTTTCCTAAATTTTGAAAAGTAACATTGGTTGGACCACTAATAAATTTAGCCGCATTGGCGCAATTTTCAAGAAGACGCTTAACTTTATCAGCCTCTTTTGGCTTTAAGGTTTTAAATTTTTCGAAAGCAGCAACAGCATCATCAATTCTGTTATTTAATAAATAGGCTCGTCCTAAATTTATCCAAACCTCTTCATCTGCTCCTGATTCATTAGAGTAATCTTCAAAATATTTAATGGATTCTTCGCGGTTGATCTTTGTGTTAAGATAACAGATACCCAAATTGTATTTAATTTTTTTGTTGTCCTTATCTTTTTTTAATTCGGCCTTGTAAATAGGAATGGCCATGAGATAATTCTTGTGTTTAAAATGCTCATGCGCATCATCAATGTCTTTTTTCTTGCTGGTAGTTTGCGCAAAAAGACCTGTGCTTAAACACAAGGTAATTAGTATGCCGGAAAACTTTAGTTTCATTTTGGGAGGACTAATATAATAAAATATTAGTAAAACCTCATTTTTTTTGCGACAATTTAAATAGCTCGTCTTTTTCCTTTTTTGTCAGGCTGTCATAGCCGCTTTTTGATATTTTATCCAGGATCTCATTCATAACCTGCTCAGAATTATCGTATTTGGTCGAAGAATAACCCGACCTTGTATTGTTACTCACCACTTTTAACTTTTTCTTGCGCGCCGAAAAAAGATCGAGGTTAAAAAGATCTATGCCTTTTTTTAGGTAATAACCGTATAATACACCAAATAAAGCGCCGCCAATGTGCGAGATCTTACCACCTGTATTAACCGAAAGATCAATGATAGTGCTTAAGCCAAAAGTTAAAAGGTAAAAATACTTATAGGGCATTTCTAAAATACCAAATAAATACACCCTGTAATTTGGTGAATAGATTGCCATAACAGCGCCAACACCCAGCACAGCTGCAGACGCGCCAAGCAGCATAGAATGGCCAAATGAGGCCGGGAACAAAAGACCTAAAATTAAAATAAGTGCCCCACCGCTAATACCGCTCATGACATAAACGTACAGGATTTTTTTTTGACCAAGAATGGTAAAAAATATTTGTGATGTAAAATAAAACAAGAGCATATTCCAAAAAACATGGCCCAGGTTTTCGTGAGTGAACATGTAGGTAAAAATGGTCCAGAATTTATATAAAAAGGCCATACCTCCTATCGGCATTGCTAAGTATGGCGTTAAGTATAAATGAGAAAGGTTACCAACCAGGTTGATGGTTAAAAAAATAGCAACATTTATAATAATGATCTGCGAAAGAACCCCTTGTTGCTGAAAGTTATATTTTATTTTTTGAAAAAAGTTCATATCAATAAAAATGCTGTTTGTCTTTACGCCATATTAAAACAATAATAATACCAACAAATAAACCACCCAGGTGTGCAAAATGAGCTACATTATCTCCGGGATTACTTCTTAGGCCCGAAAACAACTCAATTGCTCCATAAGCGATCACTAACCATTTAGCTTTTACGGGAAAAAGAAAATAAAGATACAGCATACGGTTAGGAAAGAGCATACCAAAAGCTCCTAATAAACCAAATAATGAACCCGATGCACCAACTACAACGTGTGCATTAAGGTATTGATTTTTAAAATCCAATAAAAACTGTGAGGCCAAACCCATTGCCCTCCCGGGGTTTTCGTGCAAGGCTGCATTATACTGTTTAATAAAGCTGTTAAATTCAAATACAAAATCATCAGATACGTTTCTTTGAAACTGCGGACTGGCAAATAATTCTCCAAAAGTATCGGGTGTTAAATTATTTTGAACGGCCTGTATTGAATCTATTAGGGGGCCAATAGAAAAATAAGTAACAATGTATTGCGCTAATGCGGCTCCAAAACCGGTTAAAATATAAAAGATGAGATATCGTTTAGGACCCCATATCTGCTCTAATACCTGGCCAAAAATATATACTGCCAGCATATTAAACAATATGTGCGAAAAGCTACCGTGCATAAAAATATAAGTAACGAATTGATGCGGCTTAAAATCGGGTGCAGTAGGATAATGCAAACCCAGGTATTTGGCAAGATCAATGTTTTGAGTACTTTGTAAAGCAACGGTTAAAAGAAACATTATTACATTAATAATAAGAATGTTTTTGGTTACTACCGGTAAACCTCCAAAAGTATTAGGCCTGTATTGATTATTGAAGTTCATTTATTTTTTAAAGAATTTTTCTATATCAGTGTGATCTACTTCCATCATAATAGATTTTCCGGATGCTGTATACAAAGGATTTTCGCAACTCATTAAATGTTGTAATATCAGACTCATTTCCTGGTCTTCGAGCGGCTTGCCATATTTTATACAAGTGTTGTAAGCAATGGCCCTGCAAAGGTTATCGTGCTTTTCTATTTTTGTATCGATCGTATTTAATTTAAATGTTTCCAGTATGCCTTCCAATGTTTCGGCAATTTTAAAATCCTTCAGATCAACCGGTGTACCATTAACAACTATACTGTTCTTTCCAAAAATTTCAAAGTCAAAACCCAGTGTTTTAAACTCATCATTAAGCTCTTTCATCAATGTAAAATCGTTGGCACTTAACTCTATTTGTTCAGGAAAAAGCAACTGCTGAGAAGCAATTTTTGTTTCCTGTTTTGTTTTTAAATAATGTTCGTAAACAATGCGTTCATGCGCTCTTTGCTGATCAACTATTAAAACATTTTTATTGAATGTAGTAACAATGTATTTTTGGTTTAGTTGAAAGAAAATAAAATTGATGGCTTCACTTTTCAATTCTTCCAAAGCATTTTGTTGCGAAACATCAGAAGTAGTGATCGTGTTTTCATGTGTATTTTTAAAGCCTTCAAACATGGTTTCCCAATGTTGTTTATTTGCTTTTTGAAGTTGATTCTCTACCGAAGCAGAGCCCGTTGAATTTGTAAATGGGTTGTAATTTTGATTATAGCTTACTTTAGGTTGTGTTATAATTCTATTTTCCGACTGCGCGTCTAGACTCACACTCATTTCAGAATCAAAATCTAATGATGGACCAACATTTGCCTTGCCCAATGCACGTTTGATAGCACTTACCAAAAGCATGTACACTGCTTTATCATCTGTAAATTTTACTTCTGTTTTTGTTGGATGAATATTGATATCAATATTTTTTGGATCCATCTCCAAAAACAAAAAATAACGTGGATGAGATTGATAGGTAATTAATTCTTTATACGCTTCGTAAATAGCATGGTTTAAAAAAGGGTTTTTTACAAAACGGTTATTCACAAAAAAATACTGTTCTTTTCTTGTTTTAATGGCATTTTCGGGTAAACTAACATAACCGCGGATCTTTACAAACGTAGTATCCTCGCTTATTGCCACCAATTCTTTTTGAATATAGCTGCCTATTAAAGATTTAATGCGTTGCATTAAATTTCCGGCAGGAAGATTTAAAATTTCGTTACCATTACTTTGAAAAATAAAATGGATATCCGTATGAGGAATTGCTACTCTCTCAATTTCGTCAATAATATGTTTTTGCTCTACCTGATCGTTCTTTAAAAAATTTCTTCGGGCAGGAATATTAAAAAATAAATTTTTTACAATAAATGTTGTTCCGGTTGGAGCCTGACATTCTGTTTGAGCAATAAATTTTCCACCTTCAATTTCAATATGCTGACCAACAATATCTGTTGCCTGTTTTGTTTTTAACTCAACCTGGGCAATGGCAGCAATACTTGCTAAAGCCTCGCCCCTAAAGCCTTTTGTAGTTAATGCAAAAAGATCATCTGCCGTATTTATTTTAGAAGTAGCGTGCCTCTCAAAACACATCCTTGCATCAAAAGGGTTCATGCCTTTGCCATTATCGATCACCTGGATCAATGATTTTCCTGCATCCTTTATTATCAGTTTTATTTGTGTTGCACCGGCATCTATCGCATTCTCTAAAAGCTCTTTTACAACGCTTGCCGGTCTTTGCACTACTTCACCCGCAGCAATTTGGTTTGCTACATGATCGGGTAATAGTGCTATTGTGTTTTTTGACATATATGTTCTCTCAAAAGTAACGATTCTGCAATTTTAAAAGTTCTATTTTTCTTAAAATATTTTTGCTAAAACATGCTAAAATAGTATCAATTAGCTTTCACTCAAAAAATAATTAACAATTAGTAGTTATTATGTTCTTTTTTAACATGTTGATATTCAAATAAATAATAGTTCGTTTCTATTAGCAGACTAATTATAAAAAAAATGTTCAAAAATATTTAATAAGTTAGCTAATTAATTCCATATAATATGAGGCTTCACTATATTCTGCTTTTTGTATTAGCATTATTTTGCAAAACTACTTTTGCAACACACGCCTTTCCACTTGTTAATTATAATTTTACCACAGGCCCAACAGGTATTACCGTTAGTGGTGCATCAAATGGTGCTACTTGTGGCGGTGGACCCTACTGGATGCAAATTGAAGTTTCATGTTCTCCTACAGGTTTTGGTGGCGTGCAACCAACTTGTTTGATAAATGCTTTAACCAATTGGACCGGCCCGGGCGTTACTTATGTTAGCTATCCTTTCTTTAACTCTTTATTAAATATTCCCGGTTATAATGCAGCTAGCGGCTGGGTTGACCAATGTGTCCAGGAACCTTACAATAATATTCTCATACCCTATTCCTATTTTTGCCCCGGCACAACTATGTATTTTCGGGCCAGGGAAGCCGTTTATGGAACAACCAGTACCGGGCCATGGACAGCCGTAAACGCCTTTGTCGTCCCCGGTGTGCCACCCGTGGTGTGTACTGCATCATTAACGCATTCGCCTTTTACAACAACACTTTCTCCCACGTGCCCAGGCGCAAAAACGTTAACCATCTTAAATCCCAACTGTCCTTTGCCCTGTGCCAGTCCAGCCTTAGCGCCTAGCTGTGTAACGTCAACCGTTTACTATAAATATTACGATAATACAGGTGCTTTACAGGGTATCACTATTTCACCAACCCTTGCACTGCCAAGCGTAACAGCAACTACAACCTATTCTGTTTTCAGGATCGACTCCTGTGGAGGCAATGGTGTTTGTCCTCCAAAAAGTTCCTGCAATCTTCCCGGTGGCGGTTGGCCACAAATGACAACCATATTTATTTCAGCACCCAACATAGTCGTCGCGGCAGCGCCTGCAACAATTTGTCCAACTACAAGTTCAACATTAACGGCAACAGGGGGAGTCACCTATACCTGGATGCCCGGCTCGCTGCCGGGTGGTACGGTAATTGTATCCCCCGGAAGTACGCAAATATATACGGTCACGGCTACTAATTCCATAAGTTGCGTCTCTTCAAAAACAGTGCAGGTCACGGTCAGTCCGGCACCTGTAATTACAGTAAATACAAGTACCAATGTGGTCTGCGCAGGGTTTCCGGCAACACTAACAGCCTTGGGCGCCACGAACTATACGTGGAGCACAGGAGCCAACGGTTCGGTGACTGTAGTTAACCCTACAGTAACATCTACCTATACGGTTATTGGAGGTAATGGAAGCTGTACAGGTTCAAATACAATAACCATAAGTGTTATAGGATCTCCCACAGTTTCAGCCCTTAGCAGCACCAATACTATTTGTGCTGGAAATTCAGTTACACTTCTTGCCGGAGGTGCATTAACCTTTACCTGGCAGCCCGGAAATTTAACCGGCTCATCAGTAAACGTGTCACCTGCTGCAACGACAATTTATACGGTTACTGGAACCTTATTGTCTTGTACAGATACCGAAACCATACAAATAAATGTTAGCAATGGACCAACAATGACCGTTGTAAGCTCTCCTACAACCATTTGTAGTGGAAGTGGGGGTTCTGCAACACTAAGTGCTACCGGTGCTTTAAGCTATACATGGAATCCCGGTGCTGTGGTATCTTCTTCTCTTGTAATAACACCAACAGTTACAACTAACTATTTTGTAACAGGTGTAAATGCTATTGGTTGCGTATCAACAAATACTATTTCTTATTCCGTTACGCCAACTCCTACTTTGATCACAAGCTCTTCATCAACTGCTGTTTGTGCAGGAAGCTCTGCAACGTTAAGTGCAACAGGCGCTGCAAGCTACACCTGGAACCCGGGTGCTTTAAGCGGAGGTACGGTTACAGTTACTCCTGCAACAACTACAACCTATACGGTTATTGGTGCTAATGGAAGCTGTACAAGTTCAAAGACAATTGCCTTGGTTGTCAACGCAAATCCAACGCTGGTTACCAGCGCATCGCCTACATTGATATGCAGTGGCAATTCAAGCACATTAACGGCTACAGGGGCTTTAAGCTACACCTGGAATCCCGGTGCTTTGCCCGGTGGTACAGTTACAGTATCGCCTGCGGTAACAACGGTTTACACTGTTACGGGACTTAATGCTGCAGGTTGTAGTACAACGGCAACAAGACAGGTTTCGGTAAATATTACACCAACACTTAATCCTATTTCAACACCAACTTCTATTTGTGTTGGTGGAAGTGCTACCTTATCAACGACTGGCGCTGCCAGCTATACATGGAATCCTGGGGCCTTATCAGGTGGCACAGTTACGGTTTCTCCTGCATCAACAACGGTTTACACTGTTACAGGAACAACTGCTAATTGCAGCGATACAAAAACAATTTCTTTACTGGTAAACCCAATTCCTACTGTAAACGCGACGGCATCTCCAACAGTTATTTGTAGTGGAGCATCGGCAACATTAACAGCAACAGGGGCTTTAACTTATACATGGAATCCGGGAAACATTAGCGGCAATCCCGTAACCGTTAATCCAACCATTACTACACAATACACTGTTACCGGAAGTAACGGAAGTTGTACATCTACTAAAACAGTTAATTTATTGGTTAATCCAAATCCAACGCTTACAGCAACCGCATCACCAACCAATATTTGTGTTGGAGGTTCCGCAACCTTATCTTCTTCGGGCGCTACTTCTTATACGTGGAATCCGGGGGCATTACCCGGAGGAACAGTAACAGTTAGCCCAGCTGCTACAACTCTTTATACTGTTACAGGTGCTAACGGCTTTGGTTGTACCGCAAGTAATACAGTTAATTTAATTGTAACGCCTATACCAACAATTAGTCCTGCAGCCTCACCTGCAACCATATGTGCCACAAAATCAACAACACTTACTGCAACCGGAGCTACTAACTATACCTGGAATCCCGGCGCGTTAACAGGAAGCAATGTAGTTGTTACACCTTCAGGCAATACAACATATACGGTTATTGGTTCAAGTGGCGCCTGTACAAGCAGCGCAACAATATTAATTACAGTCAATCCTAATCCAACTGTTACCGCAGTAGTTTCCCCTACAAATATTTGTGCAGGAAGCTCTGCTACTTTATCATCTACAGGTGCAACATCTTATACATGGAACCCGGGTGCTTTGCCTGGTGGGACAGTTACGGTTAATCCGGCAGCTACCACTCTTTATACAGTTACAGGTGCTAACGCTTTTGGTTGTACCGCAACTAATACGGTTAATTTACTTGTTACGCCAATACCAACTGTAAATGCCATTGCTTCACCAACCGCTATTTGTGCGGGAGGCTCAAGCAGTTTAATTGCTAATGGCGCAACATCTTATACATGGAATCCCGGTGCTTTAACAGGAAGCATTGTGAATGTTTCTCCTGCAACTACAACCAACTATACAGTTACAGGTTCTAACGGAACTTGTTCAAATACTAAAACTGTAACAGTGGTTGTAAATCCTTTACCAACTTTAACGGTTACTGCTTCGCCAACTGCTATTTGCAGCGGTGCTTCTTCTACTTTAAATGCAAGCGGTGCTAATACTTACAACTGGTTGCCCGGTGTTTTAAGCGGATCGGCTGTGGCGGTGAACCCAACAGTAACAACAACGTATACGGTTGTTGGCACAAGTACGGCAGGTTGTACAAATTCTATCACAATTACTTTAACGGTTAACCCTATTCCTTCTTTAACGGTGGCGGCTAGTCCAACTGCTATTTGTAGTGGTAACTCTACCACTTTAACCGGTACTGCGGCAAACGGCGGACCGTTTGTTTCTATCTGGAATCCGGGTGCAATTCCGGGAGCTACTGCTGTGGTTTCCCCTTCTGTAAATACAGTCTATACTTGGAGTGTAGTGAATAGTTTCTTATGTTCTAATACGGCTACGATAAATATTAATGTTACTACCACTCCTACCGTTGTTGCTTCTGCAAGTAGTTCAACTATTTGCGCTGGTAATTCGCTTACTTTATCGGCAACAGGTGCCACATCTTATACATGGAATCCCGGTGCTTTAATTGGTGGTACGGTGACAGTGAACCCAACAGTTACCACTACTTATTCGGTTACAGGTGCCAACGGTACTTGTACAAATATTAAAACGCTAACCATTACTGTTAACCCTAATCCAACCGTTACTGCCGCTGCTTCTCCAACAAATATCTGTGCGGGAAGCTCTGCCACTTTATCATCAACAGGTGCAACATCTTATACCTGGAATCCGGGAGCATTACCGGGTGGAACGGTTACTGTTAGTCCATCTGCAACTACCCTTTATACTGTTACGAGTACTAACGCTTTTGGCTGTACCGCAACTAACACGGTTAATTTAATTGTTACACCAATTCCTACAGTAAATGCCATTGCTTCACCAACTGCTATTTGTGCAGGTGGATCTAGTAGCTTAATTGCTAATGGTGCTACTTCTTATACATGGAATCCCGGTGCTTTAACAGGAAGTATTGTGAACGTTTCTCCTGCAACCACAACTAACTATACAGTTACGGGCTCCAACGGATCTTGTTCAAATACTAAAACTGTAACAGTTGTTGTAAATCCTTTACCAACTTTAACGGTTACTGCTTCGCCAACTGCTATTTGTAGTGGCGCATCTTCTACTTTAACTGCTAATGGTGCCAATACTTATAACTGGTTGCCTGGTGCTTTAAGCGGATCGACTGTGGTGGTGAATCCAACAGTTACTACAACTTATACGGTTATTGGCACAAGTACGGCAGGTTGTACAAATTCTATTACCATTACTTTAACGGTTAACCCTATTCCTTCTTTAACGGTAGTGGCTAGTCCAACTGCAATTTGCAGCGGCAACTCCACCACATTAACCGGTACTGCGGCAAACGGCGGACCGTTTGTTTCTGTTTGGAATCCCGGTGCTGTACCGGGAGCAACTGCGGTTGTTTCTCCTACAGTAAATACAGTTTATACCTGGAGTGTGACGAATAGTTTCTTGTGTTCTAATACGGCTACGATAAATATTAATGTCACCACAACGCCTACCGTTGTTGCTTCTGCAAGCAGTTCCACTATTTGCGCGGGCGCTTCGGTTACTTTATCTGCAACAGGCGCTTCTTCTTACACATGGAATCCGGGTGCTTTAACGAGTGGAACCGTAACGGTTAATCCAACTGTAACTACTACGTATTCGGTTACAGGTGCCAATGGTTCATGTACAAATATTAAAACACTTACTATTACTGTTAATCCTAATCCAACCATCACCGCCGCTGCTTCTCCAACAAATATTTGCGCAGGAAGCTCCGCTACTTTATCATCAACCGGTGCTGCATCTTATACATGGAACCCGGGAGCATTGCCTGGCGGAACAGTTACTGTTACTCCGGCAGCAACTACACTTTATACCGTTACAGGAGCTAACGCTTTTGGTTGTACCGCAACTAATACTGTTAACTTAATTGTAACGCCAAATCCTACTTTAATTATTGCCGTTCCATTAGTGCCAATTTGTGTAGGCAATAATGCAACCTTAACAGCAATTGGCGCTAATACATACACCTGGCTACCGGGTGGCTCAACTGCAACAGTGTTAATTACCCCATTAACTGCCACAACTATATTTACATTGATCGGTTCAAACGGTTTATGTCAGGCAACGCAAACTATCGGATTGGTTCCAAGTCCAAATCCTACAATAAATGTTACTGCAACTCCAACAACTATTTGCCAAGGTAACAGTTCTACTTTAACAGCAACGGGAGCTACTACTTATTCTTGGAGCACAACAGCTACAGGTTCTACTGCAATTGTTTCTCCAACAATAAGCACGACCTATACTGTTACAGGAACAGACTTTAATAATTGTTCGGCACAAAACACGGTTAATGTAAATGTATCTCCAATTCCAACACTTACTGCAACTGCATCCGCTACTTCTATTTGTGTTGGCGCGGCTGTTACTTTAACCGCTAACGGTTCCGGAACTTACACATGGAACCCAACAGGATTAACAACAGCTACAATCACTGACACACCAACTATAACAACAACTTATACAGTTTCAAGCAGTAACGCATTTGGTTGTACCGGAACTTCAACAATTACAGTGGTTGTAAATTCTGTGCCTTCATTAACAGTTTCGCCATTAAATTCTACTATTTGCAGTGGTTACTCAACAACGCTTACTGCAATGGGCGCAACCAATTACACATGGTTACCAAGTGGCAACACAACTTCTGCAACTGTTGAAACACCAACTGTAAATACAACTTATACAGTAACAGGTGCAAATGGTGTTTGTTCATCATCGTTTACTACTAATGTGTTTGTTACACCTCTTCCTGCCAACTTAACTGCTACAACAAGCGGTTCTATTACCTGCACGGCACAAACGGTTACATTAACAGGTAGCTCAACTTCAACTAATGTAAGTTATTTATGGAATGGTCCGGGCGCTTTCACAACTGCTGTTCAAAATCCAACAGTGAATGTACAGGGAACATATACCTTTAATGTTATTGATAACGGCACCGGCTGTGTAACATCTGTTACCTTAAGTGTACCAACAGATTCTACTATTCCATCGGTTACTGTGGCAGCAAGTGGAAGTATTACCTGTGCAAATACAAGTGTAACCATAAATGCAACTACAAGCTCAACGAATGTGTCTTATGCATGGACAGGGCCTGCAAGTTTTACAAGTTCAGCACAAACATTCAGCTCAACACAATCCGGCACTTATATTGTTACAGTAACAGATCTTAACAGTACTTGTTCATCTACCGCGATGGTTGCTGTTGGCATTCATACAAATGTTGTTACAACTGCATCTATCACTCCTGCAACCTGTACCGGCAGTGTTTCAAATAATGATGGAACGATCAGCTTATCAAACTTTACAGTTACGGATAAATATGATTATGTTGCGGGAAGCACTTACACCGGCAGCGCTACCTATTTAACAGCGGCAACTATTCCAACAAATGGCATTGTTACAAATACATTAGCAAATCCAACAGGAACTGTTGCTTATACAATTAGAATTTTTGATGCAGAAGGTTGTTTTAAAGACACTACATTAATTTTAATTCCAATAAATTGTTTATCGGTAAATTCTTTAGGAATTGCAAAAGCAGTTAGCACACCAACTTTAAATTTAGATGGCAGTTATTATATCACTTATAAAGTAGTGGTTAAAAATTATGGTTTACTTCCATTAACGGATGTTACTTTAACTGAAAATCTTAACAACACATTCCCTTTACCATCAACATTCACGTTAACCTCTGCACCTGTAATAACTTCAACCGGAAGCAGTTTAACTATCGATCCTTTATTTGATGGAAACTTACAAACCTCATTAACAACAGGCTTAACAAGTACATTAAATATCGGACAAACAGATACTATTGTGTTTGGTGTAAAAATATTTACCAATGGATTCTTTGGCCCGTTCAATAACTCGGTAATTGGTTTGGCAAGTCCTAGCCCAAGTGTTTATGTAACAGATTCGTCGCAGGTTGGTTTAGATCCGGACCCAGATACAGATCTTGATCCTACTAATAATAACATTCCAACGCCAATTCAGTTTACTCCAAATATTTTCTTTGGTATAACTAAAACCGGAGAGGTTGGTCCTAAACTAGCAGATAAGACTTACGATATTACTTACACTATTACTGTTCATAATTTAGGTAACGATACATTAAAAAATATAACCGCTAAAGACAGCTTGTTTAACAACACCATTAAATATCCCGCTACCTATACCATGAAGTCAGGCCCTATTGCAACCGGAAGCTTAAATGCAAATAGTTTATACAATGGTAATAGTGATATTAATTTATTGACAGGTCAAAATATTATGGCACCGGGAAGTGTTAATACCATCATCTTTACCATTAATGTAAATCCTGATACGGTTACTATTTTCAAGAACAGTGCTTATGGTAACGCATTAAGTAGTACAAGTATTACTGTTTCTGACACTTCAAATACTGGTAACGATCCTGACTCGAATGATAATGGCATTTGGAACGAACCTGCAGATAATGTTCCAACAGTGCTTATTATTCCAAACACAGATTTCTTTATACCGGATGGTTTCTCACCTAATGGTGATGGCAAAAATGATCTGTTTATTATAAAAGGATTACCTGTTGGAGTAGACAATGTATTTACAGTTTACAACCGTTGGGGAAATAAAGTGTATTCAAAATCTAATTATGATAATACCTGGAACGGAACCCCAAATGTAAATGGCACGATGGGCACAGAAAAATTACCTCCGGGAACTTACTACTATATACTCGAATTTAATGGCGGAGATATAAAAACAACTAATGGATTTATTGTAATACAATACTAATTGATAAAATATTATAGATGACACTTATGAAAAGAACAAAAAAAATAGCCCTGATTGCATTTCTATTTGCAATTGTTGCTACAGGTAAAGCGCAATACGATGCACTTTTTACGCAATATATGTTTAACGAAATGTTCATTAATCCTGCCTATGCGGGCAGCAAAGAAGCAATGAGCGCAACAGTATTACACCGCCAGCAATGGGTTAATTTTCCCGGCAGACCTGTAACGACTTCTTTCTCTTTACACGGACCTTTATTGCAAAATAAAATGGGCTTAGGTTTAAGTGTTTTAAATGAGAAGATCGGCGTTTTAAACAGAAATTTAGTTTACTTAAGTTATGCCTACAGAATTAAAACCGGAGATAAAGGTCATTTATCTTTTGGTTTAATGGGCGGTGTACATATGCAACAAAGCAAATTTGCATCATTAAAAACAAACGATGACGGAACTGTTGATCCGCAGCTTGCTCAAAACTCTCCAAATCTAATGGCACCAAATTTTGGCGCAGGTATTTATTTTAATACAAAAACTTTTTATACAGGTATTTCTATTCCGAGAATGGTTGACGACAGAATGGTTTTTACTAAAGGTGTGGCCGGTATTCAGTCAACAAAAATTAGTCCCAACCAGTTTACATTTTATTACACAATTGGTAACATGTTCACTTTATCGGATGCGCTTAAATTAAAAGGACAAGCAATGGTAAAAGCGGTTCAAAATGCACCTATTCAATACGACATTAGTGCTAACTTCTTTATTAAAGAAATGATTTGGGCAGGTTTATCCTATAGAAGCAATGCTGCAGTAGCTGCTATTGTTGGTGTACAGATCAACCCACAATTTTTGGTGAGTTACTCTTATGATTACGGCATTAACTCAATTCAAAAATATTCTCAAGGCTCACACGAGATAGGAATAAATTATTTGTTTTCTTACAAAGGCAAAAAAGTTGTTACACCACGTTATTTTTAATTTTTACAATTCAGATTTTTATGAAACATAGTTTTAAATATTTAATGTTATTTACTGTTTGCTTTTCTGTTGCTTCAATAGCGCAAACAGCTGCATTAAAAAAAGCAAATAATTATTACAGCACAAAAGCTTATTCGCAGGCAATTCCTTATTACGAAAAGGTGTTGAAAAAAGACAGCAGCAATAAGATCATACTTTCTAATTTGGGAGATTGTTATCGCCTTACAAATAATTCGCAGGGGCAATTGCTTTGTTATGGTAAATTAATTAAGTCGGGTAACGAAGAACCTATTCATAAATTATATTATGGTCAGGCATTAAATCAAACCGGTCAAAAAGAAAGTGCCAAAACCTATTTTGACCAATATGGCGCAGATAGCAGAGGAAAAAACCTAGCTTCTTCGTTAGATAAAATGAAATCATACACTAAAAATGCAGATGCATATAAAGTGGAGATAGCTCCATTTAACTCAGATCAAAATGATTTTTCTGCTATAAAATTCCAGGAAGGCGTTGTATTTGCTTCGTCAAGAAACAAAACTAAATGGATCAATAAAAAACATGGCTGGACAAGTGATAGTTATTTAAAATTATATACTACCGAAAATATTGGAATGGGTGTGTATGCAAAACCAATTATTTTTATGGGCGATCTTGGTTCAAAATATAACGATGGACCAATTTGTTTTACCAAAGATTATAATACAGTTTATTTTACAAGAAATAACGCAAGTAAAGCAAATATTAGTAGCGAGAATACTTATAAGCTGCAAATATTAGAAGCAGGTTTAAATGAGAATGGTTTTGATCACGTAACTATTTTACCTTTTAATAATAACGATTACAACTGCGCACATCCTGCTTTATCGGCAGATGGAAATTATTTATTTTTTGCATCAGATATGACAGGAGGTTTTGGCGGAATGGATATTTACTATAGCAAAAAAGAAAATGGCACATGGGGAACTCCGGTTAATCTTGGCCCTAAAGTAAATACAGCAGGCACAGAAGTGTTTCCGTTTATTGCCTCTAATGGGTTATTATACTTTTCTTCAAATGGTTTAGACGGATTAGGTGGATTAGATGTTTACGAAACGCGTTTTAAAGATGAAAAAGCCGGAAGGGTTTATAATATGGGTGAGCCTGTAAATAGCAACAAAGATGATTTTAGTGTTTGGTTAGCGGAAGATAATAAAACGGGTTACATCAGCTCTAATCGTAAAAATGGTGGAATGGATGATGATATTTATAATTTCGAGATTTTACGTGAAGTAAAAAGAGGAAAAGAAATATTAATGATCACAAAAGATAAAGATAATGGTGAGATCATTCCAAATACTAAATTTACTATGAATGGTGACACTGTTGTAACAAACGAAAAAGGAGAACTAACAACGGTTATTGAAGAAGATCTGAATTATAAAATAGTAGTTGATAAGACAGATTATTTTAAATTAGAAGACAGTGTTTCTACAAAAACATCAGCAGAAGATACTTTTACAAAAGAATTAAGAATAGAGAAAGACCCTAAATTATCTTTATTGGCTTTTATTACAGATGCAAAAACAAACATGGCTTTAGAAGGTGTAAAAATGACCATTCTTGAATTGCCAAGTAAAGCCGCATTTGACACTTATACAACTGCTGCAACAGGTGATTATCGCAAGCCTTTAAAAGGAAAAAAAGTAGGCGATAAAATAAGCTATTCCATTAAACTTGAAAAACAGGGTTATTTGGCAAAAGACGTTGTATTTATTTATGACATAAAAGCGCCGGGCGAAATAAAAATAAATGAGTCATTGAATTTAACTATCGGCAAAGTAGAAGTGGGTACAGATCTTGCAAAAATGATAGACATGAAACCTATTTATTTTGACCAGGGAAAATCAAACATTCGTAAAGATGCAGCCATTGAGTTAGATAAAGTTGTTAAGGCAATGAATGAGTATCCTAATATGTATATTGAATTAGGAGCTCATACCGATTGTCGTGGCTCAGCGCCGGCAAACGTAAAACTTTCAGGCGCGCGCGCTAAAGCAAGTGCCGCTTACATTGTTAAAAAAGGAATTAAAAAAGACCGCATAGTTGGTAAAGGTTATGGTGAATCTAAATTATTGAACGGTTGCATCTGCGAAGGAAAAATAAAACCAACCTGTTCTGAAGATGAGCACGCAAAGAACAGAAGAACCGAATTTATTATCACTAAACTGAAATAATAATTTTATGAAAAAACTATTTTTATTTCTTTTTAGTTTAGTTACAGCTACATTTTATTCGCAAAGTTTATCAACCAGCTTAACTGCCTGTTATGCTTTAAATGGAAATGCTACCGAGCCTATAAATGGTTTAAATGGTACACTTAGCGCGGTTACGCCAACGCTTGACCGATTTAATAATCCTAATTCGGCTATGGCATTTAATGGCACAGCTGCAAGTTATATACAGCTACCAAATAGTTCTTTATTAAAACCGAATTTAATTTCGTTTTCAGGTTGGGTAAGATTTAACGCGGTTAACTTTTCTCAGATTCTCGTATTTGCTCACAATGGCTGTTTAAATTATCACGAAGGTTATCAAATTGCTTTAGCAAATTTAGGTTTTGGTAATTCAAAGTTTCAGGTTGCAAAAGCAAATAATTTATGCATGCCCGCCGGACAAACTTATACAAATGGCACAACCAATGTATCGGCAAATACCTGGTATCATATAGGGTTTTATGCAGGTTCTGATTCTTTAAAATTATATGTGAACGGCGCTCTGGAAGCAACCATTGCAAATCCAAGTACTTTAACTTATAATGCCGCAGCAAACGTTTACCTCGGTGGAACAACGTTAGGATTTAATTTACCTTTTTATGGATCGATGGATAATGCCCGTTTTTATAACAGGAAATTAAGCGGTACAGAGTTCAATCAATTATATTTGACCGACCCTATTTGTGCTATAATTGAATCTCCTGATTGCAGTAAGTTTTATGCTAACACATATAGCGTAACAACACCGGTTGTTTACAAGTCTTCCACCGGAATTCCAAATACATCAACTTTATCTTCGCTACCAGGCGCTGCATTTGCTATCGCACCGCCACTAGGTTTTTCTGCACCAAACCCAACTTTTTGGAGGATTGATGGCTCAGGCTTTTATAATTATTATGATGGCGCTACATATATAAATACCAATCATGCAGACTTACCAGGAGTTGGACAAAAAAGATACGGTGGTAGTAAAAATTTTATCTACAGCTTAGATCAAACAGGACAGGTTTTTGCATATAACGGTATCGGTACTGCCAGTTTAATAACAAGCGTGCCTACATCTTCTAATGGCGTTATGGCAGCAGATATTGTTGGTGACGATATGGATAATTTCTATATTTTAAAAACAACTAATCCACAAGCTTTATTAGTTTACAATCATTCGGGAACTCAAATATGTTCATACTCTGTGTCAGGTATTCCTGTTACATTGTTTAACTCTGCATTCGGCATGGCTATTATTGGTAATACCGTTACTGCAGCAGATCCAAACAACACTAATTCGGGTACTTTATATTACGTTGGTATAATGAATAGTTCTTCAGTGAACTTTACCCAAACAGCTCAATCATTTTCTATTGCCGGAGAATTTGCAAGCTGCCCTAGAACTATTCCACTTTTTTCTTCTACTATTACAGCAAGCCCTAATCCATCTATTAGTTGTATAAGTCAAACCATTACCTTAAACGCTAACGCTACATCAACAGTAGTTCCCGGCAGCTATACGTGGGCTGGCCCAGGCATTCTAACATCAGCAAATAATCAAAGTGTACAAGTAAATATGCCCGGTGTTTATTCTTGTACATTAACAAGTTGCCCTATGGCCGCTTCTGTTTCTTCTTTCACAGTATTAAGTGGTCCGGCACCAATTACACCAACTGTTTCTGCAACCAACAGTTTAAGTTGTACTGCACCAACGGCAACACTTTCTGTTACACCAAACTTAGCACCTCATACTTTTAGCTGGAGTGGTCCAGGAATTATTGGACCGCTTACTTCATCTGCAGCTGTAGTTAATGCGGGAGGTGTATACACTATAACTGTTACAAATCCTTCTACTGGCTGTTCTGCTACACGAACAATAAATGTACAAAGCAGTATTTCTACTTTAACAATTAATGCTGTTGCATCCAATACTAATCTTTGTTCTCCTTCTGCTCCAATAACGATGACTGCTATTGGTGCTACCAATTATACATGGACGCCAGTTGGTTCAACTGTTCCTGGCACAGGAGCAATTGTTATTGCAAATCCAATGGTAACTACTACCTACTCTATAACAGGTGCAACAGGTGTTTGTACAGGAAGCACTACTATAACTGTATCTGTAACTCCAACGCCAACATTAAATGCGGGCTCTAACAGTCCTGTTTGTTTTGGTTCAGTTGCTACACTTACTGCAAGTGGTGCATCCTCTTACAGTTGGTTTCCTGGTCCATTAACAGGACCAAGTGTTACTGTCTCTCCAACATCAACCAGTAATTATACTTTAATAGGCGCTAATGGAAGTTGCACCGCTGCAACAATTGTGAATGTTATTGTTTTACCAGCACCAACAGTTACATCATCTGCTTCTCCAACTATTATTTGTCAAGGAATTACTGCCACATTAACCGCGGGCGGAGCATTAACCTATACCTGGCAGCCGGTAAATTTATCAGGCGCTTCGGTAACCGTTGCGCCATTGGTAACAACAATTTATACGGTAATAGGCACTAACGTTTTGGGGTGTACCGCAACTTCAACGGTTCAATTAGTTGTAAATAATCCAACGATTGTAGTGTCACCTTTATCAAGCACATTGTGTGCCGGTCAATCTGCCACTTTAACTGCTACCGGGGCAACAGGCTATACATGGAATCCGGGTGGAGCAAACACTTCATCCATAGTTGTTACACCTTCTGTAAATACCATTTACACATTAACAACTGTTAATGCACCTTGTGTTTCAACCAATACAATTCCTATTACCGTTTCTCCAACACCTGCACTGGTATTGTCTCCCACAAGCTCTACAATTTGTTCTGGCACCTCTGCAACGCTTTCGGTAATTGGTGCCAGTAGTTATACATGGTTACCTGGGTCGATCACCGGTTCAACAGCAATTGTTTCACCAACAATAAATACAAATTATACAGTTACAGGAACAAACTCATTTGGTTGCTCAAGTACTGCCGTTTCGAGTGTTGTTGTTAATCCAAACCCAACCATTACAGTGGTTGCCAGCCCAACAAATATTTGTAGCGCAAGTGGCTCTCCTGTTCTGCTAACTGCAAGTGGCGGCGCAACATATACCTGGAGCCCTGTAAGTTCTAACAGCAATACTTTGGTTGTTACACCTACGGTAACCACTACTTATTCAGTTGCAAGTAGTAATACACTTGGATGCGTAACTTCGAAAACCGTTAGTGTATTGGTTTCACCAACACCAACTTTAACTATTGTTTCAACACCAACTGCTATTTGTAATGGTAATTCAGCCACATTAACTGCCAGTGGTGCTAATAGTTATTCCTGGATGCCTGGCACTTTAACAGGAACATCTGTTATAGTATCTCCATCAGTAACTACTATTTATACGGTTACCGGTATGTCCGGCATCTGTAGTTCTACAAAAACATTTACCTTGAATGTTTTAGCAAATCCAACCATAAATATTAATGCAATCCCTCCGGTTATTTGTAATGGAGGTACTGCATTATTATTAGGTTCAGGAGCTACCGGCTATACTTGGTCGCCAAGCAATGCCAATACCACTACTTTAGTTGTAACACCTTCAGTTACTACAACCTATACATTAATAGGTGTTAATGCGTCAGGTTGTAAAAATACCGCCAATACAACAGTTACCGTTAATCCAACACCAACTGTTTCTGTAAATTCTTCAACAAACGTTGTATGTTCAGGCACTTCTGCAACTTTAACATTGAATGGCGCTCTTAATTATTTAACACTACCAAATGCGCAAACAGGTTCAGTGGTAGTTATTTCTCCAACAGTTAACACTACTTATACTATTACAGGTGTAAATAGCTTTGGTTGTACAGATACTGAAACTATAAACATTGGCATTGCAACCGGACCAACAATAACTGCCACAAGCTCTGCAACACTTTTATGTGACGGTGGTACATTCTCTTTAAGCGCAAACGGTGCTACAAATTATACATGGATGCCGGTTGGTAATACCGGCAGTACAATTGCAACCACTGCATCAAGTGCCATTACAGTTTACACTGTTGTTGGCGAAAGCGGAGGTTGTACAAATACTGCAACTGTGCCTGTTGTTGTAATTGATTGTTCGAATAAAATGTTTGGTATGACAAAAGCTGCGAGCAAACCGGTTTTAGTTTATAATACTTATTACAACGTTACATTTACTGTTACAGCTGTTAATGCTTCTACCATTAATTTAACGAATGTAAGCATGGATGAAAATTTATCCACTGCATTTCCTTCGCCAACCAGTTTTACCGTTTTAAACGCTCCTGTTATTACTTCTCAAAACAGTAGTCTTACCATAAATCCTTTATTTGACGGTGGTACGCAAATAAGTTTAACATCACCGTTTACAAGTACATTATTGGCAAATAAACGTGATACTATTGTGTTTACTGTAAGAGTAGATCCAAAAGGTTATTTTGGTCCGTTTAAAAATTCTGTAATTGGTTTTGCCGAATTCATTAATAATGTTGTAGTATCCGATAGCTCAAATAATGGTTTTATTTGGGATCCTGATCATGATGGTGATCCAACAAATAATGATACTGCAACTGTTATTGATTTTACACCAATTGATCTGTTTATTCCTGATGCCTTTTCTCCAAACGGAGATGGTATTAATGATGTGTTCTTCGTTAAGGGTATGAATGGCAAATCGGTAAAACTAACTGTATTTAACCGTTGGGGAAATAAAGTATACGAAAAATCAGAATACGATAATAACTGGGATGCATACCCTAATGTTACCGGCACATTTGGCAGTAACAAAGTGCCACCTGCAACTTATTATTATGTTATAGAATTTTTAGATGGCGATAAACAAACAATAACCGGCTTTGTAGTTGTGCAGTATTAATTAGCATTTATTAGTCTTCTCATAAAAGTTTAAATGCTAATTTTGTGTTTGTTGTAATATGAAGGTCTTTGGATACATATTTTCACCCATCTGGAAATTGTGGTTTGTGCTGTGTTTTGCAATTCCTTTCTTAATTTTATTTCCTGTATTTTATTTTGCCTTGCGAAGAGGAAGGTTCGATCTGGTTTTTAAACTAAAACGTTTGTGGGCACGAATGATCTCTATTGGTTCCTTTCTTTATCCATCTGTTAAGTACACTTCAAAAAAATACAATTTACCGCAACCCTGCATAGTTGTTTCTAACCATACTTCTTATTTAGATATTGTTTTTTCACCGTTTTACATTGATCATACTGCAGTTTTTATGGGCAAGTATGAGTTGCTTAAAATTCCATTATTTAAATATTTTTTTGTGTACCTTGATATTCCTGTAAACCGTAAAAGTATTACCAACGCGCACAAAGCTTTTTCTGATGCAGGAAAAAAAATTGATGAAGGATTAAGTGTGGTCATTTATCCTGAAGGAACGATAAGTGAAAGCGGAATGTTAAAGCCTTTTAAGAATGGCGCTTTTAAACTTGCTGTTGAAAAACAGGTGCCAATTGTACCGGTTGTTAACTTAAATAACTGGCATTTTTTACAAAATGGTGGTTTCTTTAAAAGCCACGGAAAGCCCGGTATTCCAAGAATAATTGTGGGTGAGCCCATTTATACAAAAGGTTTAACAGATCAAAACATTGATGAACTTAAAGAGAAAGTTTATATCTTTACACAAGAAAAATTAAAGGAATTTAATGGCAAATAAAATAGATATTAAAACGGTTGATGAAGTTGCACATTTAGCAAGATTAGAATTTAACGACGCAGCCAAAGCGGAGATCTTAAATGATATGAACCGTATGTTGGCATTTGTAGATAAGTTAAGCGAGCTGGATACTGAAAATACTACACCATTGATCTATATGACCGACGAAAAAAATATTCTTCGTGAAGATACTCCTGAAATTACTGTTACTCAAAAAGAGGCTTTAAAGAATGCTCCTAAAAAAGACAGTGACTATTTTAAAGCGCCAAAAGTAATTGAGCAAAAAAATTAATTTGCTTTAATGAATTTATACACAGAATTATTTACTCTTAAAAAATAAATTCCTTCCGGTATTTCTTTTATATCTATTTCCGAGTTCTCAATATTAATAGTTTTAATTACCTGTCCTAAATAATTAACTAGCTCTGCTTTATTTTCTGAATTATAAGTGCCCGTTATTTTCAATTTTTCTTTTGCAGGATTAGGATACAGTGTGACCGTGTTGTCAAATAATTCTTTCTCATTTAATTTTGTAATTAAACTGGCATTGTTGTTTGGTAATTTTGTTAAGATGCCATCATCGTTACTTCCATACACATTTTGAAAAGCAGAAGCGGTTACAGGATAGTTTGCCGACAAACTCTTACCACAAAAGAATAGATGGTTTGTTGTTACTGCCAGATCATTTCCATTGTCATATCCGCCGGGGCTTCCAAAATAAGTTGAATAATTTGGTTGTCCGGCAGAATTCAATCTTATTATCACTAAATTTTGCATGCCCGGCAATACACTGTAATTAGGCGTTCCCAGCATAGGAAAATTTGCCGAAGCGGTTGTTCCTAAAATATATAATTCATAATTATGGATCTTCATTCTGTTCACAGCATCCATATCAGAACCACCTATTAATGTTGAATACATTAAATTACCTGTTGGCGAGATCTTTAAAAAATACATATCCGTCATGCCGGTAATTGTAGATTGATAAGCGCCTGTTGTTGTTGTAAAATTTGTGCTGCTTGTTTGTCCGCTCATATATAAGTTTCCCAAACCATCTGCCGCTAAGCCCCAGGTATCATCTTGCCCTGCTCCACCAATATAGGATGAGAAGATTCTATTACCTAACGAATCAAATTTAATAATATAACAGTCCATTCCTGCATCTTTTGATGCTTGTATACATCCTGCAGAAGTGTTTAAATTAAAGCTAAACGTTCCGCCGCCACCAAAAATATTTCCAAAACCATCTGTTGTTAATACATGTATATCTTCACTTGCAGCACCACCATAATAGGTACACCATTTTAAGCTGCCTGTTTTAGAAAATTTGGCAACAAAGGCATCAGTGCTTCCGCCAAATGTTTGTTGAAATGAAGAAGCGTTGGTATAAAGATTAGCAGATGTTGTTGTGCCGCCAATAAAAATATTTCCGTTAAAATCACAATTAATATCATAGGCAAACTCCGAACCGTTACTTCCAAAATAGGTTAACCACAAAAGTGATCCGGTTGGTGAGATCTTTCCTAAAAAACAATCCCATTGCCCGGCGTTAGCAGCTTGTAAACAGCCGGGTGTCGTTGGCAAACCTGATCCCTGAGTATAACCTGTAAATGCAATATTACCATCCGGACAAACAATTATTTTTTCGCCACTTTCAAAAGCAGAAGTGCCTAAATAAGTTGCCCAAACAAAATTACCGCAAGAATCAAACTTGGCTATGTAAGCATCGTTTATACCATTAATAACATCACTTATTAAACCCGGAGTAACGGTTAACGAAGGGCTATCTGTTTGCATAATAACGTAACTGTTCTTGTTATTATCAATTGTAAGTCCACGTATATCGTCAGAACCTATTTTTCCTAAATAAGTTGACCAATAATTGCACTGGGAATTTACTCCCAAAGCAAAAAAAAGAAATATGTAAAGTAAAGATCTCATTAAATAAAAAAGCCCGAAACAGATTAGTTTCGGGCAATTAAGATACACAAATTTTTTATCTTATTAAAGTAACGCTTCCTGTTAAGGCATGCGATTTATTATCTTTACCAATATAATTTACTTTATAAACATACACATTGTTCTCAGACATTTGTCCTTTATACATTCCATCCCAGCCTTTTTTAATATCGTTTGACTGGAAAACCAAATTACCGCCCCTGTTAAAGATCAACATTTCAAATTTGGTAATGTTATTTGCAATAGCTAAAAAAACATCGTTGCTGCCATCACCATTTGGTGTAAATGCGTTTGGCAGGAATAAGCCCATTTCATCGCCAACAATAACTTTTTTAGAGATTGAGGATTTACATCCTCTGTCGCTGGTAACTAACAATGTTACATCATATCTTCCGCTATCCTGATAAGTAAAGCTTGGATTTTGTAAAGTTGATATTACATCAGGACTTCCAAATGTCCACTCCCAGCTTACAATTTTTGCTTTCGAAGAAAGATCTGTAAACTGTGTTGTACCATTTACCCAGGTTGATCCGTTATTACCGATATCAAAATTAGCAACAGGTACAGCAAATGCTTCGAATGTTTTTTCAATTTCTGCATGGCAACCCTTTGCATCAGTTCCGTTTAAAGTTATGGTATATATTCCAGCAGAATTATAGCAAATATTTTTTGGATTATTTGTTTGGTTTATTTCGCCATTACCAAGTTTCCAATCAAGAGCAATAGATGCTGAGTTGGAGATGGCTTTAAATTCAACGTTACAAACCGGAGCGCAAGCTGAAATTGCTTTACTCATATCTATATCAATACTTGGTTTTGCATTTACCAATACATTTACTTCGCCTACTGCTGTACATCCTTGAGGATCTACCAATGTTAAAGTATAGGTACCGCTATTTAATGGTGTTGCATCCATAATACCCATATTTGCTTTGTTTGACGTAAAGCCATTTGGCCCTTTCCAAAGATAGCTTACACCGCTTCCATCCAATGCTTCAAAATTAATTGTACCTCCTTCACATAACTCTGTCGGAGAACAAGAAGGATGTAATACTTTTTGTGAATTTACAACTACAGTTGTAGTTGCTATGGCCGTACAACCTTGTGCTGAAGTAATAGTAACTGTATATACACCACTTGCATTAGCGGTTGCATTATTAATAACAGGATTTTGCGAATTGGATGTATAACCATTAGGGCCATGCCATACAAAGCTGCCATTACCAAAAGCGTGTAATTGAACATTACTGCCTGAGCATACAGGGCCATTATTATTTGCAGAAACACTAACTGTACTAACTGCAACGACTACACTTGCACTTGCATAACAATTGCCGGTTAAAGTAGCTGTCACATTATACGTTCCACCTGAATTATTTGCGGCAATGAAGGAAGGGTTATGTTGCGTAGACGTAAAATTATTTGGGCCTGTCCAGTTATAATTACCTGTACCGCTTGCTGTAAGATTTAATGTACTTCCCGGACAAACAGGTGTATTAGCAGCCGCTGTCATTGTTGCCTGGTAGGTTGCTAAACTTACCGTTGAAGTTCCAACACAACCGTTTGCATCTGTTATTACACAGGTATAAATACCGGCCATGGCAGTTGTTACATTTGTAATAACAGGGTTTTGAGCTGTTGATGTATAATTGTTCGGACCCGTCCAGCTATAAGTAGCATTATTAAAATTATTTGTAAACGATGCTGTACCACCAATACAAACCGGTGAGTTAACCGAAAGTGTTGCGTTTGGTGTAGGATAAACCTGTACCGTATAAGAACCAAATGCCATACATGGACCACAGCCTGCTTTATTAACTGTAACGGTATAAATACCTGCCGCAGTGTAAGTATGTACCACAGTGGTTCCGGTACCTGTACCACCATCACCAAAATTCCAGTTAAGGTTAAAGTTACCTGAGTTAGGGCTTGTATC
The DNA here is from genome assembly GCA_032229505.1 of Bacteroidota bacterium. Lineage (GTDB taxonomy): Bacteria > Bacteroidota > Bacteroidia > B-17B0 > Aurantibacillaceae > Aurantibacillus. The sequence goes on along the minus strand of JAVTWD010000086.1, from coordinate 361,478 downwards.
TGTAAACGTAAAGTTTGGAGAGCTTAAACAAGTATTAGGTGTCATAGTAACGGTTAATGGTGGTGGTACACTTAAAACATTTACTGTTACAACTGCCGGTTGTGCGCTTAAGAATTGGCACATGCAAGATGCGCCCGTTAAACAGGCAGATACAGCTTGTGTCCACACAGCGCCTGCACCCGCAGTTACAAAAGTATTGGTAATATTTGCAGATGATAAAGGAAGATTAGTGAACACAATTGGAACACTTGGTGGTGTATACATAATTGTGCCTGATGGAGAAGAACATAAATACGTTAACCATACACTAAACGTTGTAGTTGATGTAATACTGGTGACCGTTAATAGATTTATTGAAGTTGTAAATGTATTACCGTTACCAACTGTTGTTGATACGTTGTTAGAAGAAGTCCAGCTAAAAGTTGGAGTTACCGTTACATTTTTTTCGCAAGAAGGAGCGTTGCCAATACACTGACCCCAGTTTGTACCTGTAATAACTGCAGTTAATTGAACAGAGCCGCAGCAAGTGATTTGATTTGGCGAAGCGTTCAATGTCATGTTTAAAGTATTTGGCGGGTTAACAATTGGTGTGCCAGGTACTGTAAATGATTGAACAGGAGTCCATGGACCGGTATTATTTCCACCCATTACCATTTCGCGTGAACGGATATAATATGTTTTACCAGGGCATAAATTTGAAAACGGAATTACATTTGGATGATATGGTTCTACAACACAATTATCAAACCAACCTGTACCTATATTATAATTAGGAACATTTAATAATGAATTATAATATGGATAGTTTAAATAAGATGTTGCAGGATTATTCCAGTTAGTTAATGTACTGGTTAAACATGCAGGTTGTGTTCCAACAAAAACAGGCGAACACGAAATTTCTGTTTGAAGCCAATATGGCCCACAGCCACAGGTTGAAGGATCTGAGTTAGCTGTTACAGTTACACCGGTTGCGCCAACAGCCACATTATAATTTAATAATGGCATACCGTGGCAGGCCTTTGCTTGCTGATATCCTACAACAAACGCAAGAAGGATAAGGAGATTTAATTTTAAAGTTTTCATAGTTATAGTTTCTGATTTCAAAACTAACTGATTAAAAACTGGTAAAATTTGAATTTGAGTTGAAGGCGAAATCAACTTATTAAAAAGCTAATTTAACAAAGGGAAAAAAAGGGGAATGAGTGAAAAAAAACAGGTTGAGCGAAAAGGCTTTTTTATTGAGTGAATAAAAAGTTTGCTAATTTTTCCTTATTTAGCGGAGCTTTGAGAGGCTTTAGAAAATACCCTTTTCCAAAGTTGAACGATCTGTTTTCTGAAAATAAAACCTAATAATAAATAAGGAACAGCCATTAAATACAGGATGCCGCTGTTTAAACTGCGCGCCATTGAGTTTGGATTTGACTTTAATGAGCTTTCTGCAGCTTGTTTACACATGGCACACTGAGCCGTTATATCTGTACTAAAAAATACAAAAACAAGGATGATCAAAAAAGCAAAATATGTTTTATTGTTTTTCAAGTGTGTTACAAATTTACGTTACTTTTTGTTTTGTTTTATAGATTTTACAGTAATATGATAAAAATCATCATAAAAAAAGGGCTATCAAAAATAGCCCTTTTTTAAACTTTAAATTACTCATTCGCCTTTAAAATTTGCTTTTCTTTTTTCAAGAAAAGCGCTTACACCTTCTTTAAAATCCTTTGTACCAAAGGATTTTCCAAATTCTTCGATCTCTACTTCAAAGCCATTTAATTTGTTGTTATACCCTGCATTAATTACTTTAATAGCAGTTTTTATAGCTGTAGGGCTTTTTGTAGTTAGCTTAGCAGTTATTTCAAAACATTTATTTAATAATTCATCCTGCGTAGTAACATAATTGGCAAGACCCCATTTATAAGCATCCTGCGCATTGATCATATCAGCCGTAACGATCATTTCAAAGGCTTTTCCTTTACCTACTAATTGTGCTAAACGCTGCGTACCACCGTATCCGGGAATTACACCAAGGCTTACTTCCGGCAAACCCATTTTTGCATTATCACTCACTACACGAATATGACAAGCCATTGCTAATTCCAATCCGCCACCTAAAGCAAAACCATTAATGGCTGCAATAATTGGTTTACTATAATTCTCAATAAAATTAAAGATCTTAAAGTGACCAATTGAGCTTAATTGTTTGCCTTGTTCAACAGAAAAATTTGCGAACTCAGCAATATCAGCACCGGCAACAAAAGCTTTTTGGCCTGAACCGGTTAATATAATTGCGCGGATCTCTGATTGATTTTCTGCTTCAACCAAAGTTTCGTGCAGCTCTTCAATTGTTTGCTTATTTAAAGCATTTAATTTATCAGGACGATTAATTGTAACAACTAATACGCCATTTTGTATTTCACATAAAATATATTCGCTTGTAGCCACCATCTTTTTTTTAATTATAAACTGAGCAAATATAGACTATTAGAACATAAATAATACAAAAGTTTTAAACCATCAAAAAGTTAAAAATTTAGAGGATTTTAAGTTAAAAATGAAGTTTAAAATGGGATCTTTAAATTCTCTCTTAAGCAAGATCATTTAAATGATCTGCTAAAAATTTTCCCATACTAAAACACGATTGAAGTAAGTAACCGCCTGTAGGCGCGTCGTAGTCGAGCATTTCGCCTATCACATAATTATTGTGCAGTTTTTTTAATTCAAAGTTTTCGTTTATTTCATTTAATGATATTCCGCCAACAGTAGAAATTCCATCTTCAATTGGCCCTAAAGCAGAAATTTGTATCTCAAAAGATTTTAAATTATTAACAAATTTAGCGGGATCTAAAAAGTCGGTTTTACTCATTTTAGATTTTAGTAAAACGATCTGGGTTTTATTTAAATTCAATTTTTTTACACAGTTTTCTGTATAGGATAACTTAGGATCAGATTGTGCCAACTTATTTAAACATTCTTCTTTGCTTAAAAGCGGTTTAAGATCAATGTAGATCTTTGCTACATCAAACTGTTTTAATTGCTCTCTTATATTTGGGCTTAGCGGATAAATACCACTTCCTTCTATACCAAAAGTAGTTAACACAACTTCACCGGCGTGTGTTTTTTCTCCGCAATTTATTGTAATATTTTTTAAAGGTTTTCCTTCTATTTCTTTAATTATATTTTTTGGCCAATCAACTTCAAAATTACAATTACTTGCCTGGAAAGAATTTGTTTTTATAGTTTTAATTTCAAATAAACTGCGCCAATCGCCTTTACTACCGGTAACGGGCCAGCTGGCGCCACCCAAACAAAAAATAGTTATATCACTTTTTATGATCTTATTTCCAGCTGCTGTTTTAAATAGTAATTCATTATTGGCTGCAAAGCCCTTCCAATCATGTTTAAAATTTAGCGCCACATTATTCTTTTTCATTCTTTCTTCGAAGCTTTTTAAAACATCAATTGGCTTAATGCCTTTTTGTGGAAATAAACGTCCACTGCTACCCACAAAAGTTTCAATGCCCAGTGCATTTATCCATTCAATAAATTTTTTATTTGAAAAATGTGAAAAGGCCTTCTTTAAAAAAGTATTTGGAGTATAACGTAAAATAAACTCTTCTTCGTTTTCAGAATGTGTAAGGTTTAATCCACCATCTCCGGCAACTAAAAATTTACGGCCTAAGGCAGCATTTTTTTCAAAAACAGAAACGGAAAATTTTTTTGGATCTAATTCGCATGCTACTATTAATGCGCAAGCGCCGCCGCCAATTATTGAAACCGTTCTTTTCAATTAGGCTTTAATACGCTCTAAACAATCATCAATATTCTTATACATTTTTGTAAAGAACTGGTAACGTTGTTTTTCAGAAACACCACTTATTAATGTGCTTTTCTTTTCAAGGTTTCTTACCCAATGATCTGTCTCTTCACAAAATTGTGGATTATTAGTGGTTAATGAATTCATTGTGTTAAAAGAAATATATGAATACCTGGTTTCGCCCATGTTTACATAAATGCAATTTGTGCCTAATACAACTTCACTGTTATATAAAGCAAAAGTGTCTGTTTTATCGCTAATGTTTTTTCTGCTTCCCTCTGCATTCTTTAAGATCATATCTATCATTTGGCGATATTCCTGCAATAGCTCTGTAGCGTGTTGCGCCGATATAATGCCACTATCATAATAAAATTGAATTTGCCTTAAACCGGTTAACACAGTTTCAGTTGTCCATATTTCAGAACTTGGAATGGTGAGATATTCCTTATATAAATTATGCGCAATATCAACAAGATTTTGTGGCACAATACCCCAGTCAAATTTCTTTTGTTGATACTCAGGTACATTAAGCACACTGCGTTGCCAATAAAATAATTTAAAGTCGGTTAATTTTTTTGAGAAGAAAGAATAAAAAACAGGGATCTCTTCGGCTACATAATATATTTTTTTGTTCTCAAATTTATTTAATGTTGTAAGATGCGTTAATAAGCGGTTTAAATACGCTTCAAAATTTTTCTCACTGTCGGTTAATTTGGTATATGAAAAAGTAACGGTATCATTTTGATTGCTAAAAACCTCATCCAGACTTATCTCGTATTTTTTAGAGATCTTGTAAACCTCTTCTATCGTTAATTCAGTTTCGCCTCTTATCCTTCTATAAGCACTATCAATACTTACATCTAATACATCGGCAATTTCTTCGGCCAGGCCAACACTTGGCGGAATTACTTCTTTAAACTTACTTATAAATTGGTTTTGTATCGGTAAATTAACTTTACCGGTTTTTTTCTCCTTTTTTGTTGGCATATTTTTACTGATTTTCAGAGATAAAGATAGGCTTTTTAGTAAAAAAAGCAAATTTCAGAGACTTGATTTGCAATAATTGCAAATTTCATTAACCCCAGGCTCTTCAAGCTTTCCGGGCAGGCAGTTTTCACATTTTACCGGTTTTAGAGCACGCAAAGCCGTAAGGCAATGGCTTTTAATAGGTCTAATTTTGAATAAGCAAAACAAACAATATGAGACTAATACTTTTTCTGATTTTTATAAACGTTACATCGCTTCCAGCACAAACTTACTATAATAAAAAGCCTCTTACATTTTATGATCTGTATCCATGGCAAGGAGAAAAAGGATATGGTGTGGGTATAAATTATTATAGCCGCCCGTCACTGGAAGTTGGAATATTTAGTTCCGATGTTCCTAAAACAGGCAATGACTGGATCTTAGCGAATCAGCTTATTTTCTTAAATACAGAATTTGCTGTGAATAATAAAAATGCAGTTATAGCTCCAAAAATTGGTTACGAATTAAACTATGTGCTTTTTATCGGCAGGATAAGTAATGCGTGTTATTACGAATTCAATAAAAATATTTTCGATAACAGGCTCTTAATTGAAGGCGGGGCTTCACTTTTCGGTCATGCCAATTTATGTTACGGTTATTCACTTCCGGTGTTAAATGAAGAAATAAAAAACATTGAAAGACATCGCCTCTCGTTAAAAATTAACTTTTTTCACAATTTATAAATGATGAATACAATGAAAAAAATACTTTTTATTTGCACCTTAGCCTTAAGCACAAAATTTTATAGCCAGGATATGCTGGGCTTAAGTAATATCTCCATCAGCAGCGGACCTTCAAAATATCCAGAGCTTGAAAGGGCCGGTAGCACAATTGCTTTTTCTACCGTAAACATGGCTATGAATGCCGGCAACATTGTTAATCTTAATAATAAAAAGAAAAAAAGCAATGCAGGTTTTGGCGTTGTAACAGGCTTTGCGCAAATAGCAAATGGCGTGATCTTTAACGAAAAAGAAGAAGACCTGAAAGCTATTGATGTATCTGTTGGCGCAGCTACGGTAATTTTTAGCAGCATACGTTTATTAAAAAAACAAAAACAAGTTAAAGAAGAAAAATTATCGCTTGCGCCTGCTTTTTTACGTGCACCTTTTTATGGAAAAATTACAGCACTGGCTTTACGTTTAAAATTTTAAAAATAAAACTATGGAACAGAAAGATTTTTTACAACGGTTTGGATTATTAGCAGATATCCAGGAAACAATTTTCAGAATTCCTTTTTTAACGGAAGCGGTTCACTCTTTTATCTTACAACCTTATGAAGATTATATCATCAGCAAAAAACTAAAGATATGTTTTGAGCTAAAAGAAAACTTATCTTTTTTAGAATTGAATGTGGTGCATTGCGAGATTACAAAACAGATCTTGCACGAACTTAAGATCATTAACTACGGCATCCAGGAAAGCATACGTGTATTAATGCTGGGCCAAGAGCCTAAAATTGAGTTTTACTCCCTAGGCCACGGGCCTTTTAAAGACCCTGATATAAGGATAAGGAATACTTATATTTCGAAAATTTAATTACCCATTTTTTGTTAGTTTTCGTATCTTTAGTGTCATTTTTAAAGGTATGCAACAGATAAAGAATTATATAAACGGCGCTCTGGTTGAGCCTGTTTCAAAAACATATTTAGATAATTTTAATCCTTCAACAGGCAAAGTATATTCGCATATACCCGATAGTGATGAGAAAGATGTTGAATTAGCTTATGCCGCTGCAAAAGCAGCTTTTAAAGAATGGAGCATTACTTCAAAAGATAAACGCTCTGCTTATTTATTAAAAATTGCTTCTTTGATTGAAAAGAATTTAGACAAATTAGCACTTGCAGAAAGTATTGATAACGGCAAGCCATTAAAGCTGGCTAAAACAGTTGATATTCCACGTGCAGCAGCTAACTTTCATTTTTACGGAACAGGTATTTTGCATTACGCTTCAAATGCGCATAGCATGGAAGAAACTGCCATTAATTATACGTTGCGCCAACCTGTTGGTGTGGCGGGTTGTATCTCACCATGGAATTTGCCCTTATATCTTTTTACATGGAAAATTGCACCTGCATTAGCCGCTGGTTGCACTGTTGTTGCAAAGCCATCGGAGATAACACCTATGACAGCATTTTTGCTTTCTGAAATATGTATTGAAGCGGGTTTACCTGCAGGTGTATTAAACATCGTGCATGGTCTTGGCGCAAAAGTAGGAAATGCTATTGTAAGCCATAAAGATATTCCGTTAATTTCGTTTACAGGCGGCACTGCAACCGGTAAAAGCATTGCAAGCATTGCCGCACCGATGTTTAAAAAATTGTCTTTAGAATTAGGCGGTAAAAATCCTAACATCATTTTTGCCGATTGCGAATATGATAAAATGTTAGTGACTACTTTAAATTCTTCGTTCGCTAATCAAGGTCAAATTTGTTTATGCGGCTCACGCATTTTTGTTGAACGTAAAATTTACGACAAATTCAAAACCGACTTTGTTGCCAAAACAAAAGAACTTACAGTTGGTAATCCTTTAGATGAAAAAACAAAAGTAGGCGCCATTGTTTCCAAACCACACCAGGAAAAAATATTAAGTTATATTGAGTTGGCTCAAAAAGAAGGTGGCAAGATATTGTGTGGCGGTAAAAAAATTAATTTAAGCGGTGATCTTGGCGAAGGTTATTACATTGAACCAACAATAATTGAAGGTTTGAGTTATGATTGCAGAACCAACCAGGAAGAAATTTTTGGACCTGTTGTTACCATTACACCTTTTGACACCGAAGAAGAAGCCTTGATGATGGCTAACTCAACCATGTATGGTTTGGCAAGCATTTTATGGACACAGAACTTAACCCGTGCACATAAAATAGCCAATAATTTACACGCCGGTATTGTATGGATAAATTGCTGGTTGCTGCGTGATCTGCGCACGCCTTTTGGCGGCGTTAAGGCCAGCGGTGTAGGAAGAGAAGGTGGCTTTGAAGCCTTAGACTTTTTTACCGAACCTAAAAACGTTTGCATAAAACTATAATAGCATTATTAAATTTTAAATTTTGGCTAATTATTATGAGATCTTAGGTGTGCATTCAGGGGCCAGTTTCGCTGAAATAAGATCTGCATTTCGCCGATTGGCAAAAATTTATCATCCTGATAAAAATCCTGCCGGCAAAGAACAATTTACCATCATTTTAAAAGCCTACGAAACTTTATCTGACCCAAAACTTAAATCATCTTACGATTATAAATTAAATTACAACTGGTCAATCACACAAACCTCTTCTAGTAATTCAAAAAACAGTGGTACTAAAACATGGAGCTTTGATGAAAAGGAATTAAAGCGGAGAAAATATTACGAAGAACACATAAAAAAATACGCCAAAACAAAAGAAAATTACAAGCAGGCAACAGAAGGAAAAAAACACTATAACGAATTTAAATACATTCTTTTTGCTACACCTGTAGCCGTTGCACTTTTTTTGTTGATCTTTCATTTGGCAGCAGCACCTGTAAAGCCAATACAAGTAAAACCAAAAATAGCAGAGCCTGAAGTAAGCGCTTTAAAAATGGGTGATACGCCCTATAGTACTTATTTTGGAAGAAATAAATACGATACTACTTCAAAGCTTACCCTTACCGTAAAAAATAATACGGGCCTGGAACTGATCGTTTGTTTGTTTACCAAAAAAAGATTTATCCGCAGTTTTTATATTGCTAAGGGCTATTATGCCGAGATATCAGAACTTCCCAAAGACCCTCTTATCATTCGTTATTGTACCGGTAGTTATTTTAGTTATTCGTATAAGTTAAAAGAAAAAGATGTGTACGGTGCTTTTAAAGACAACCCTAAATTTTATCAAAGTCTAAAAGCGACCTCGCTTAATTCAATTAATGAATTAACTTTGCTTAGCGGAAACAATGAAGGATTTAAAGAAATAAACGAAAGAAGATTTTTTAACCGTGATTAAATTATATGCTTAAAAAAATAGAACACATAGGTATTGCTGTTAAAGATTTAAACAACAGCAACGAAATATTTAAAAAATTATTTGGCAAAGAACATTATAAAGTAGAAGCAGTTGCTTCTGAAGGTGTAAGCACTTCTTTTTTTATGCTGGGCGAAACCAAAATAGAATTATTGGAAGCAACTAATGAAAACAGCGCCATTGCAAAATTTATTGAGAAGAAAGGTGAAGGCATTCATCATATTGCTTACGAGGTGGATAATTTAGAGGAAGAAATGGCGCGTTTAAAACAAGAAGGTTTTGAATTGATAAATGTAAAACCAAAAGATGGTGCTGATAACAAACGTATTTGTTTTTTGCATCCTAAAACTACCAATGGCGTTTTAGTTGAATTGTGCGAAGAGAAAAAATAAGAATTACAAAAATTTAAACTATGATCGATATTAAAATAAATATTCAAAATCCCGACAACACTATTACAACCATTGAAGCACCCACCGATATGGGCTTAAGCTTAATGGAGATATTAAAAGGAAATGATTACGATATCCTTGCAACCTGCGGTGGCATGGCCTTATGTGCAACCTGCCATGTAGAAGTATTAAAAGGCTTTGAAAATTTAAATGAAATTACGGATGATGAGTACGCGATGCTGGATACGCTTCCAAATATTACACCAACATCCCGCTTATCATGCCAGTTAAAATTAGCACCTGAAATGGATAATATCACCGTAAAAATTATGGGTGATGGTGTGGTTTAAGTAAAAAAAAATAAACACATAGATACATAGTTTCTTTTTATTTACTGCTGCCCAAAAGTTAACATAGAATTTTTTGCCTAAGACAAAAAATCTTTGTGTTCCTTTTTAATTTAATTTTTCTATGTGTCTATGTGGTTAAAAATAAATGCGGCTACCCAAAATCTCTATAATGATTCCAGGTAATGGAACTTAGGTTTTTGCCAAAGGCAAAAGTAATATAGGCTGTTACACCACAATGAAAGATGAGTAAATGCATGAACGCCGCTGCTCTATAGCCACACCAATAGGTAGCCGTTGCATCTAAAGTTATTAAAGATGTGGGAATACATAAAGTTACGATAAGGTTATAGATCAAAACTGCTCCAAATAAATGATCAAAATTTTTCAGCGGCCATGATGTTAACTTTCTATGCCATTTAAAATCATTGCCCCATTTATGAATAACATAATAATTACCCAAATTGGTTGGCGCCAATAAAATAGCAGGTTGCTCAATTCCGTTTGCTTTGAAAGCTTCAAGTGGGGCTAATAATTTAAAGCCTTTAAGCTCTTTATGGTGTTTTAAATTAATGTGTTTTATTTTTAAGATCGCTTCGTATGGTATCTCGTCTTTAAAATACTGGCTATCTATAAATTTTAAACGGTATTGTAAAGCAATTTTTTTGATCTCAGAAATTTTAAAGATCATGCTGCTGTCTACATCTTCTTCATCAACCAATTCAAAAGAAGTATTGTAATGCTTTAAATTATTAAGGATCTTATTTTCCGAAAAAAGATCTTTATTCAAAATACGATTAGCTTCCGTTATCAGGTCATCTTCCTTGCTGCGGGTCTTGCTTTTAAGCCTGGATAATTCTGCTGTTATATCTACCCGTTTCATTTTTATTTTAATAAGGAATTATGGCTATTCCAAAAGAATAAAGGTTCATACCGTTAACGCCTCTGTCTTTTTGAAATACTTCACTAACATAATAACAAGCTGTTAAACAAATTTGTTCAAGCCCAATGCGGAAATTTACACCGTAACGAATGTGATTTATGTTTTTAGTGTTATACACTCTTAACTTTCCGTCATCATCCACCATTTTTCTAAAATCATTAATTACATAACCGCCCTTAACGCCAAATTCCATTTTAAACTTGCGATCAGTTTTGCTTCTGAATCTTATTTCCAAAGGAATTTCAAGGATCTTTTCATTATAGCTATTGGTCTTATACGGCGTTGTTTTTGGCTGCAATAATGTTGTTACTTTTTTATTATTAGTGCTATCCAGCTTATAAATAAAATCAGCATTACTATGCACATTATGGCTAAAAATACCAATACCATAGCCAAAACTAAAACACGAATTGCCAATAGGTTTATCAAACATAAAAGCAAAATTTAACCCTAAGCTTCTCCAATGAGTTTTAATATCTGTTGGTGCGCCCAGCCAGCCGGTACGGTTTATCTCAATGATCAAACGATCACCGGGCTCGCCTTTATACTTTTTAATATTAAATTCATCGTCGGGCTTTGTTTTGCTTTTATCTGTTGTTTGAGAAAAAGCAAGAACCGAAAACAAAATAAATGAAATTGTATAAAAGACCTTATTCATTTCAATAAAATTATAGTGCTCAAATGTAGTGATAATCGCTTAACTAAGCAACATAAGGGATTGCGCCAAAATAGACTTGGTTTTAAACTTTACTTTATTGGTAAAGCTATTGGCTTTGCTGTAATTTACCTCGTTGTATACCCAGCGTACAGCATATTGGTAGAATTTTTTTGAATGCGTTCGGGTAAAATCATTCTCCCTATCACTTATTTTATTCCAGGCATCGCCGGTTACAATTGTGTCGTTTACTTCGGTATAAAGCGGTGTGCCTTTAATGGGATAAGCTAAAGTAACGGTGTAATAACTGGGGTCTGAGATCTTTAAATGGTTAATGGTCTCTTTTATATCCTCTTTATTTTCGCCGGGGTAACCCAACATTATAAAAGTACCCGCCTCAATGCCATAAGCCTTTGTTTTAATGATCATCTCCCGCACTTCTTTTACATTTACCCTTCTGTCCATGGCATCAATTATTTTTTGAGAGCCGCTCTCGGCCCCTATCCACACTCTAAAACAGCCTGTTTCTTTTAAAACCTTAATTATCTCTTCATTCAATCTATCGGCACGGGTAATTATTTCGTAGGGTATAAATACTTTTCGTTTTAAGATCTCTTCTTTAAACTCATTCATCCATTTATGGCTGATTGTAAATACATCATCCACAAACCAAACACGATCAGGGTTATAATTTTGTTTTAAAAATTCCAACTCATCTACCACAAATTTTGCACTTCGCCTGCGATAAGTGCCTCCGTAAACTGCCCTGCTACACCATTTGCAGGTATACGGACAACCACGCATAGTGCTTAAAGAGTACATGCTGTAACCATGGTTTTTTTTCCAGGCATTTCCATACAATGCAAGATCTATTTTTTTGCGTGCCGGCATTGGTAAAGAATTAATGTCTTTTACCAATGTTCTTTCTTCAGTAAAAAAAACAGTATTGCCTTTTAAGTACGCAATCCCGTTAATTTGAGAAGGAAGTGTTTTATTGCCTTTATAATATTCTGCTATTTCAAAAAAGGTTTGTTCACCTTCGCCTACTACCAACATATCGGCGCCGTTCAATAAATAATTTTCGGCGTTATATCTTATTTCAGGTCCTCCCAAAATTACTTTACACTCTTTAAGTTCAGAATGGTTGTGAACAAATTCTGTTATTCTTAAAACCGAAATTTTTGTCATTAAATTGGTATAAATGCCAATTAATGCCGGTTTATTTTTTAGCAGGTAAGTTTTAAAATCATCAAATGAAGAAAACGTTGAATCATAAACTTCATGTTCAATATTCTTACTATCCAGATACGCAGAAATATAAAGAATACCCAAGGGAACATAGGGCTTCATGATCTCCAGCTCTTTAGGATCGTCCTTTAAAAAATATCCATGCGTTAAAAGGATCAATTTATTTTCTTTAAATGAATTAAATAATGATCAGCATAATTTGCTGTCCATTTAAATTTACAAAATACTTTATCAAGCCCGCTAAATAATTTCAATAATATTTTCTTATTAGCAAAAAAGGGATTTAAATAAGATGGTGGAACAAAAAGTCCAATTCCTGAAATGCGTTGCGTTTTAAATCCGGAATCAAAAAAATTTTCAATTTCATTTGGAGAATAGTACCAGGTCTTAAATTCAGATCCATTTATAAATGTATCTATTCCTTCTGCATTTTTTCTTCTGTTCGCTTTTGTCCGATCGCCTTTTATTTTAAAATAAGATCGTTCCCAGATACATTTGCGTCCCATGATCACAAAAATAAGATCAGTGTTTTTATTCAATAGCACATTGCACATTTTAGCAAATTCCTGTAATTCCTTTGGTGAAAGGCAATTTAAGCCTCCAAAATTTGAAAAAATAAGATCCGATTTTTTTATTTCATCATCCAGATCCTGAATTGCTCTTGCTTTAAAAGAAACATTATTGATCCCACTTTTTTTTGCTTCACACTGTTGTATCATTTTTTCAGAAACATCTGTAGCAACAATATCTTTAACCTGTTTTGCGATCTCTAATGCATCATGGCCGGTACCACAATTTATTTCAAGAACGTATTGGTTTTTGTTTAGTATTGGTGTTAAATAACTATAAACAGCCTCACGTTGCAGCAAACCAACCGGCGAAAACGTAAAGTGTACATCGTATTGCGTTGCGTAATTATCAAAAGAGGCTGCCTGCATTGGGTTCAATGTTCTGTAGTTTTTTCTTTAAACGTATCTGCTTATAGTAATAATAAGGTCCTAATGCTGTACGTTTATTGAACTTTTTATTTTTCAGCAATTCTTTTGATTGTGCAAAACGGAATTTATAATGAACAAAGCGTTGCAAGTGCCTGTAAAAATCTGCTTTATAAGAACTGTTAAACATCAAATGCAGATCGTCAGAATCTTTCCAGTTTTGTTTTTCGATCAGATCTTTTTTTACACGCTCATAAAATTTTGTTCCCGGTAAAGGATAAGAAACAGAAATGCCAATATCGTATGGCTTTAATTCATCTACCATTAAAATTGTTTTTTCTATGTCTTCAATTAACTCGCCGATATAACCAAATTGCAAAAAGAAACATGGCTTTATATTATACTTCTTTAAAAGCTGTGTTGCTTCTTTTATTTGTTCAATAGTGGTACCCTTATCCATTGCATCCAGCACTTTTTGCGATCCGCTTTCGGCACCCATCCACACTTCATCACAGCCAGATTCTGCAAGGTATCGTATATTCTCATCTTCCAATAAAAGATCAGCCCGGCTTTGGATCTTATATTTAATGGTTATCTGTAGTTCTTTAATTGCCGCGTTAAATTCTTTTAACCAATTGGGTTTTAAGCCAAAAATATCATCGGCAAACCAAATATGCGTAAAACCAAATTTGTTTTGCAGTTCTTTAATTTGCTTTGCAATGTTTTGTGGCGAATGCGAATTATACCTATTGCCATAAATTGGTTTGGCGCACCAATTGCACTTATAAGGACAGCCACGTGTAGTCACAAAATTTATTGAAAAAAATCCGTGGCCCTGTAGCCAGGTATTTTTATACGGTGTAATATCTATCAGATCCCATGCAGGTAAAGGCAATTCATCGAGCTCTTTTAAAACCAAACGCGCAGGGGTTTTTACAATTTTATTTTCCGATAGAAAAGCCAGTCCATTTATTAAGGATGTATCTGGCTGTTTTTCTTTTTTTAATGCGTTCACCAATTCTAAAAGTGTTTGCTCGGCCTCACCAATAATAATATAATCGGCTTTGTTCTCGAAATACTTTTCCAAATGATCGGTAGCATCAGAAGAAGAAACAATAACGGGTATATTAAATTCTTTAGCTATTTTTTGCATCTTAAATGCGGCTTCACGCATATTGGTAAGACACATTTTAGTAAGATAGTTAAACGAATCGTCGTAAATAACAAATACATCAGGTTTAAAAATCTCCAGATGTTGTTTTATTTCCTCAGCAGAAGATGAAAATTGAAGATCAGCTAATTTTACTTCACAACCATTTTCTCTTAATACAGAAGCAGCATAAAGTGTTGCCAACGGAGGAAAAGGTGTTTGCGTTTTTAATTGTTTGTTGTCGAAATGCAAAAAATACGAATGTGTAAACAGGATCTTCATTTACAGCGTTACGGTTTTTATATTTTCAAGACGTTTATCTAATTGCGCTAAAACTTTTTGCTGATAGCCACGCGGGTGATGTTTAGATACATTTTTGCGACTGCGCAAGTTAAGGTCGAATTCCTCTTTACTAAAACCGGGAAATTTTTTTTGCCAGGAAGAAAGCGTTAATTCAAAACACTTTTTATCTAGCAGGTTGCCTAATTTTCCATTAAATAAAAACTCAACTAATCTGAAAAAATATTTTTTGGTAGGCTTGGTTTTTATGAAAGAAGCATTATAATCTGCTTTGTTAGGTAAAATATCATTGGTCCATTTATTAGCATTTAAGAATGCCTCGAATTGTTGTTTGTTATTGACCGGGATCAGGGTTTTAATTTCTGTTGCTACAAACACGTTTTCATCAGGGATCTGTAAATTATTGGAAGCAATTAAATAATTAATGCAAAAATATTTTCGCGAATTAAATAAGAACACTTTTTTAAAGGCTATTAAAATACTGCGGCAAAGCCATAATTTATGTGGCGATGTAATTATAAAATAGTCAATATCTCCATCTTCTTCTAATAAACATTTTGAGCAGGATCCTGAAATACAAACCGATTCTACAAAAGGGAATTTTGAAATGAAATTGGCGTAACGCTTAATAGTTTTTTGTTTAGCTAAGAATCTTTTTTCAGAATCAATACGTTTTGCGATAAAATCTACATTGCTTTTTTCGAGATAATAAAATCCATTGGATTCTGAAATTAGTTTCAGTTCTATTAATTCATTTAAAACTAAATTTACCTGGCTTTGACTAACCTTTATTTTTAAATATTCAAGTACCTGATTGGGTTTTAAGGGATAGTTAAAAACATCAAAATAGGCAATACACTTGTATACCGCAAATTGTGTTTTTGATAAAGTAACAACTTCGCTATTTTCTATCTCTATCATGCCTGTTTTACAATATTAAAGATAAAGTTTTTTTCCCATTTTATTTTCTTTTCGTAACAAAGGCTTAATAAATAATTATACTTTTTAGCTATGGTTGAGATCCTTTCCAAATCACAATTATCAGCTAATATCATATATATTTGCGATGAGGGATGCGAATACCCGTTTAACTGTTTAAATAATTTTTCAAAATATTCACCATTCTTCCCGCAGTACCAGGCATAAGAGCCTTCATCAGAGGGATCGGTAAAAAAGTAAGGTGGATTTATAAAAAAAATATCGAATTTATTTACGGGGACATTATTAAAAAGATCGGAAAGATAAACGTTAAAATTAATTCGTTCTTTAAAATTACTTTCAAGGTTTTCTTTAATTCCTTTAACCGCGGTTTCATTAATATCAAAACTATATACCTCTGCGCCCTCTGAAAAAGCAATAAAACTAAGCAATCCGGAGCCTGCGCCAACTTCGCAAACCTTTTTATTTTTTAGATCGAGTTGTTTTGCAAATGCTGCAAACAGTTGGGTGCTAAAAAAATATTTTGGATGAAAAACACCGGGATATATTTTTAATTGAAGATCTGCATACGTATAAATACGTACTTTTTTTAGCCGTTGTTTAAGAATTGGCTGAACCAATACATCATAATATTTTTTATGTAAATAATCCAGCATTAAAACCCTTCTATTTCAGGCTGACGGTATTTCCAGATTTTTTGAAGCGCTTTTATTTCGTACGGAAATTTATAAAAGCCACTACGATAGCGTAATCCGCTCCAACCGCGAATGATCTTTTTTTGCCAATGTTTAAACCGTATATCCGATTCGGTTGGAAAATAACCGTTCAATACCGTTTCAAAATTTTTGATCTTATCGATCATGTATGGTTGTAACCAGGGCGTTAAAGGATTTTTACGAAGATCAAAATTTTCCCAGGCCGGGCTTATCCAATCCTCTAATGTTTCGGGAAATTTAAAACCACTTGCTAAAACCTTGTCATACATATCTGAGCCTTCGGTTGGTACAGGGCTGTATGTATAAATAATTATTTCAGTTTTAGGATTTACAGCTTTTACTTTTTTAATGAATTCAATATCCTCGTTGATCTGTTTATCTACCTCTTCTTCATTTTCTCCCGGTATTCCCAAAACAAAAGAATACTCAGGAATGATATC
This sequence comes from Bacteroidota bacterium, assembly GCA_032229505.1. Taxonomy (GTDB): domain Bacteria; phylum Bacteroidota; class Bacteroidia; order B-17B0; family Aurantibacillaceae; genus Aurantibacillus. The sequence goes on along the minus strand of JAVTWD010000086.1, from coordinate 344,593 downwards.
GAATTTTTTTAAACGCTCTGCAAATTTTAAGATCTGTTCGCCGGTTTGCGTGCCGCCTTTGTCCATCTTTTTTAAAACAGCATCGTTACCGGTTTCTGCTCCAAAAAATATCATTTTACAACCTGCCTCTCTTATCAATGCCAAAGATTCATCTTTGTACTTATCCATTGTATCAATGCGTGCTTCGCCCCACCAGATCATGTTTTCGTTCTTGATCAGCTTTGCAAATTCAACAGTTCGTTTTTCAGAAACAAAAAAATTATTGTCGTGAAACTCAATTGCATCGCCATTGTATTTTTCTTTTAAAAACTTTACGTCATTATAAATGCCCTGTGCCGATCTGCCTTTCCAGCGGGCATTATAAATAGGCACTACGGCACAAAACGAGCAGGTAAAAGGACAGCCAAAACTACTATGGTAAGCAATGGTTTTTTTGCCCAAATAAGTTTTACCTAAATATTTTTGAAGCGGATAAAAATCATTTAATTTCTCGTACGGTAACTCAGGCAATTTATCAAGATCGAGCAATTCCTCTTTAGCAGATTTTATTATTTGTCCGTCTTTTTTATAAATTAAATTCTTAATGCTATCTACCGGCAAATTATTTTCAATTGCATTTAAAAGCTGCGGAAAAGTATTATCGCCCGGGCCATTTACTATATAATCAATATAACCAGAGTTTAAAACAGATCTTGGTTGATTAGATGGAAAGTAGCCGCCCCATATTGTTTTTAAATTGGGATACTGTTGTTTTAATGCCTTTGAAATAGGAATGGCCTGTTTTAATTGCGGGCCGGGCATAACAGTACAACCAAATACATCTATTTTTTGCGCTTTAAAATAATCCAGGATCTTTTTTTGAGGATCCGTTTCAAGATTACCATCTACTAAAATAAATTCATGTGTATTATTTATACTCGCAGCAATCTGTAAAATGCTGTTAGGTATCCTTGGCTTTGAATTAGCACTGCGTGGATTAAATAATAAAACTTTAAGCGACATGGGCAATCTGCTTTATTGCAAATATAGACAAAAGCCAATAGTTTCTAATAGCGAAACAGTCTTTTATACAACTTTATTAGAACAGGGGGAGTAAAATATTTTAACATCTTTCTTTTATCCTGCTTTTTTATGCTTTTGAAAAATTCTGTTTGTTCTTTTTCAGAAATAGTTATTTTATCAAATACGTTTTTAGCATTACTCGAACAACCCAGTGCGCCAAGTATAATAGCGGTACTATATGTTTTTTGCTCGTCCTTTAAGTCCTGTGTATCTACACAATAAAAAGCATCGCCACCAATGCCCCATTTGGGCTTTTCACCTTTGGTGAAAGGTGAATTCACATCATAATTAAATTCGCAGGTAATTAATTTATATCCAAAATTTTTTAAAAAAAGGTCTATTTCAGTAAATGTGGGCTGATTCTTATAAAGTGGTATAAAAGAAAATTCAGTTTTAATTACATTGATACTTTTTGTTTTTAAGCTGTCCTCCGCCCCTTTTAAAATGGCCAGCTCGGTGCCTTGTGTATCGATCTTTAAATAATCAATTGTTTTAATGTTGTGCTCTTTAATAATAGCATCAATTGTTGTTGTTTCTATTTTTTTTGTATCAACAATATTTAGTTGTTTGCGCCAATGTTTAAATTCTGTGATATCGCCAAAGTATTCATTTAATAACTTTTCATCAGGCAATAACATTGAGCTCATGCTTGGGTTAGCGGCAATATTAAAATCAAAAAGGCCTTTCTCGCTAAACAGTCCTTTATCAATTACATGACATTCTAAATGTGTATCGTTATTTTGAGAAACGTTGCTTTTATCGCCCGGCTCAAAAGCATATAATTTAATGTGTTTTGCTAAAGCATCCAGCTCTTTTAAACCGTTCCTGGCTCCTACATCAAAGCATATTAGTTCAGGGATCGTCATTATTTTTTATTTATAAAATCCGGTGAGTTGGCATCCTGTTCACGAATATTAAATGGTTTAATGCAGGATGTAAATGGAGCGAAAGAATTTACAGAATCACGATAATAAATATCTCCAAAAAAAGGATATTCAGGATACAAATGCGTTCTGTTTTTCTTTAAAATATCTTTTAGTTTAGTTACCGGAATGTTCCACTCTTTAGAAAGTTTCATTAACGAAGGTTCCATATAACCAATATATAATCTTTCTGCTAAAGAGTGATCCTGTGTTTTAGAATAATCAATTTCGCTATTTAAATTTTTACGGTAAAGATCTAATTTAAACATCATTTCTTTCACAAGTTCCTGAAACTCTGCCTGCGTAACAGACCCTTTAATAGAATCGTTATTTGTATACAATGGTTGAATAACGATCTCGTGGCACCAAAGACATTTAGCAGGTTTACCGGCATCACTTAAGTTTTTCGGGCTGGCATTTATTATTTTTCCGTTTTGCTCGTATATCGCAAAACGTAACTGACCATTTTGCATAATATCAAACACTTCATAGGCTTTAGCGGTAAATGTATTTTTTAAAAAATCGCCTTCACCTTCTTCGGCAACAAATAACCAATCAGTTACAGCGCCTTTTGTATATAATTTTAAAATACGTGTATGTTTTGAAACCAAAGATCTTGTAACAGGAAAAATAATCGGCTCTTCGTTTTTATGTTTATCCAGTATTTTTAAAAAATCTCTTTCTACACCTGTAATAATATAATAATGCTCACTTGAGCCTAGGGCCAGTGAGACAAAAGCTCCCAGATCGATTGCTTGTTTAACTTTATATTCTTCGGTATTTTTTAAGGAATCACATATTTTATTTAAAGCTAGAAGACCGGTTTCAGAAAAACCGAGCTTAGAAAAGTTGAGATTGAATTTTGTTGAATCTGTTTTTGTTATAGCATGTTCTAAACTATCTTTTTTTAATTCGGCTCCTAAAAAAGAGAGTGTCCATAATAAACCTGTTCGCCCATTTTCCCAATTGTCAATCTCATACATTTTAGTGAATTGCAGATCTAAAGAAACGTTTTTCTTTTTTTCAGTATTACATGAAAAAAGAAGTACACTAAGTGTAATATTGATGTATATGATCTTAGTCTTCAATTATTTTATTATCCTCGGTGTTTTTAGTTTTAAATGATACATGCCAATGCCACTATTTTCATCGGTCATAAAAAGCAATTTTTCATTATTGATATATATTGCTTTATGATCTTTTATTGTAAATGTAGTCGAATCGATCGCTTTAGAAACAAAATCAACAAGTTCTACAGAATCTCTGTTTCCTAAACAAGTGTATAGTTTTATTTTATCATTACTCACATTAAAATTATATAAAATACCTGCTTTTGGTCGTATTTCAAGTTCGCTATCATTTTTGTATCTATAAAAAGCCAAAGAAGGTAAGGCAAAGATCAATATAGAAATAATAAAATATTTAAGATCAAAGCCCGGCTTTATTGTGCTGATCAAAACAAAAAATAATATAATTAAAAGCCACACACGCGGATATTGCAAGATCAATGGAAAGTTGGAAAGTTTATAAAGAGGAATATTGCAGGCAATAAGCAATATACTATTTATGAGCATTGCTTTTTTTACGGGCATCTCTTTTATTAAAAAGATGAATGGAAACAGGATTATTAAACTGTACACAGTAGAATATTTATTAATGAGAAAAAGAACTAAAATGCTGATAAAAAAAGAGGCATTTAAATTTTTCTGTAAAATTATTTTTACGAAAAAGCAAAAAATAAACGCATAAAAAAGTAATTGAATGATCACTGCAACTACAGGTGCATCTATAACAGGTGAAGGATTTAAATAAGGTTCTGATACAAAAGCATTCAACAAAAACGTATAAAGACTTTGATTATAAAAATAAAATGGGGCCGTGATATCGTTTAATGCCAGACGTGGAAAGATATGTAGATAGTAATTGTTTACCGTATTTGAACCGATTGAAAAATAACAGATCAACAATAAAATAGCTGTAAAGAAAATCGTCCATTGTAGAGACTTCCAGTCTCTTTTAAAAATAAAAATAATAGCAACAAACGCCGGAAAGATCTTTAAAGCAAAGAGTAATGCAACAATAAAGCCAAGCCTGGTTTTTTGCCCGTTTTGCATTGCAATGTAAAATTCAAAAAATAAAGCACTAATCAAAAGATAGGCCTGACCATGATGAAAGTTAGAGAACAATGGTTGAAAGAATATAATTGGCAAAAAATAAAACCACAGGCTAAAGAATTTTGTTTCTTTGATAAGTCGGTCTAAAGAAAAACAAAAAACAAAAAGGCTTAAACTGCTAAATACTAATTTGGCAATGGATAATTTTAAAAATGTAAAAGGAATGTAAAATAAGAGTGAGAAAGGCGGTACAGGCGCATAATTCTCTAAAAAAATACCACTTTCGTATTGCCTGATCTCTGTATTAAAAAAATGAATGTCGTTGTAAAATTTTAAAGGATCAATACGTTGCAAAAAAAACTTGCTACCATAATAATAATTTCCAAAATCACCAACAAGGTGATTAAAAGTAAGCGTTAAAAGGATACAATTAAATAAGAAGAAAAAATAAATAAATCTTCTGTGAAAAGAATTCTGAAATTTATTTTCAAAAAAAGTACCTATGCTTATTTTAGCAGGATGTTCTATAACGTTTAAAATTAATCTGCCTAATCTATCAACAATTTCTGACTATGAACCGTTCTGTTATCGCGCTCTACCTTCACAAAATAAGTGCCTTTAGCCAGTTGAGCAATATCCAACACTGATATTTTAGAATTGATCTCTTTGGTCATTCTCACTTTCCCTTCAATATCATAAATATATAAAACGTATGTTTGTTTTAATTCTTCTTTAAATTCAACAGTAAATTTATGTTTTGCAGGATTTGGGTACACTTTTACATTTACAGTGTTTTTTGAATATTCGTTAATTCCAACGGAGCTGGTATCGGTTGAATTGCCAAAAGTATATTCCCCTAATTTTAATGTATCAATTTCGATATAACCTGTGCGCAAAGAAGCGGTGAACTTGGTCATATATTTTACTACTTTCCAATCATCTGCTGCATTAGCACGGTAAAACATTCGTATGCTATCTCCATTTACAACCGTTAAGCTTGTATCCATATAAGCATAAGTGCCCGAAGTGACTTTATTACCATCATAATTAAATCTTGCTTTTGAATGAAAGCCGGGAGATAAAATGCCTTCTACTTTCCAGTAATGCTGATTTGATAATTTATGATTGTTTGGGTTATTCTTAAACGGATCAGGCTTTACATAATTATGTATAATGCGCAGTAAGCTTGAATCTGCTCCTTTATTTTTAACCGTTAAAAACACTTTGGCCAAAGTATAATTAAAATTGGTAACCGTTTTTATGGTTTTATATTCGTGCGAAGTAGCATCGCCAATTTTACTGTCGTAATTTAAAGCGTGATAAACAGGTGTAAACGGTAAGCCTGTAACATTATAGTTACCGGAAGCACCATTTACAGTAACTGTTTTTACAACAGATGTCCAGTCATTTTTAAAAAAGGTTACTTCTAAGGGTACACTATTATGTAAAACAGTTGTGCCAAATGTTCTTTGCTTTACAGTAACAACTGCATTTACATTTGTTGGAGTAATTGCGTTATACTTTACCGAATCAATTGAAAAATGCGACCAACCACCATTAAATACCCAATTGGTAAAATAATCGGTTAAGTTTTGTCCACTGCTGGTTTGTAATAAATTTCTAAATTCAATGCTATTAATACTTTTAAAAGCATTTTGCTGCATTACATATTTTGCACCGTTAAAAAAAGCAACATCACCCATGTAGCCTCTTAAAGTATGAGCAATATCAGCGCCTTTTTTATACACGTGATCGCCATAAGTTGTGCTATGTGGAATACCACTTACCGCTCTAAAACCGCCATCGCGTTTATGCAAGTAATGTAAAAGATCATCATGCTCATTTTTAACAGCATTTAAATAATTCGTCTTGCCGTATTGCCATTCTAAGAACATGTAAGAACTAAATGTAGCCATACCTTCGTTTATCCACATGTCTTCCTGTGTTTCGCAGGTAATCAGATCGCCCCACCAGTGATGCGATAATTCGTGCGCCATTAACTCCGCTTCATAAGCAAGATTACCTGCAACCGCTTTTGGATAAGCAATGTTTGTAGCATGCTCCATGGCGCCACTATTAAAAGGCACCAAACAATAACCAAAACGGTTCCACTTATACGGACCAAAATAATTCTCAAATCCGTTAATGCAATTAGTTAAATGCACAAAACCATTTTTCATAGCAGTTGTATCTGAACCTGCAGCAACCAAAGTAATTGGTTTTACTCCATCCAATGCATTAATACTCCAATTTACCTGTCTGTATCTTGCCACTGCAACGCTTGCTAAATAAGTTGGGATCTGCTCATTCAACACCCATTTACGTGTACGTTTTGCTAAAGTAACTACATCCGATATTAATTGTCCGTTGCAATAAGCTCTTCGTGTTGAATCGCAGGTAATATTAAATTCATATTTGCTGCGCTCTACAAAATTATCAAAGCAGGGAAACCAAACGCGGCCATAGTTATGCGGTTTTGCACCAAAACCAACACCTAAATTATAGGCATATTGATTTCCTAAATTATTATCAAAATAAAATCCGCCCCAGCCGCTTGGGTCACCTTGTGGTAAACCATGGTAATAAACCGTAAATACAGAAGTATCGGTTGTGTTTTTTGGCGCTGTAAAATTTACTTTTACAACTGTATCATTATAATTAAAGGTTAATAAGGTAGAGTTTTCTTTTATGGAATCGATGGTCAGTTTTAAAAGATCGAAACGGATAAATGTTCTGTTATTCATTTTTGGAGCAAAACGAATTTGCGTATTGCCAAAAATATTTTTTGTGGTAAAATTCCCGATCTCTAAATTGATGGTATACTTTAATATATCAAAAGTATCGCTTCTTAAATTTTCAGCACTATAATAGATAGGTGTAGAGGCCAACATTTGTTTGCCATGCTGGCAGCTGTAATTTTGTGATGATAGATTTGTGCTGATAAATAAAGCAACAAAACAGATGATCTGTAAACATTTTCTCATAACTTAAATTTAGGGAAAATATCTTTACAAAAGACAGTTGTTTTAAGCTTTAAACTGTACAAAATTTAACCACATAGGCACATAGATTTTAAAGATATGTTCTAATTACATTAAGTATAACATAGATTTCTTCGCCAATGGCGAAGAAACTTTGTGTACCTCTTTAAATTTAGCTTAGAAAATTTTCTATGTGTCTATGTGGTTAAAAATAGTTCCCTTTGATAAGGTAATTTTTCACATAATCTTCCACACCTTCTTCAAGGCTTGTAAATTTTTTAGAATAACCTTGTGCAATTAGCTTATTCATATTTGCCTCAGTAAAATATTGGTATTTATCCCTGATATCGGCAGGCGTGTCAATAAATTCAATATTCGGTTCTTTACCCAGTGCCTTAAAAGTAGCGTTAGCAAGATCTAAAAAAGTACGTGCCTTACCGCTGCCTAAATTGTAAATACCACTTTTTACACTGTTAGAATATAAGAACCAGATCACACTCACCACATCTTTTACATACACAAAATCGCGCAGCTGACCGCCGTCAGTATAATTTGGATTATGCGAACGGAATAATTTTACCTTACCCACATTATTTACCTGGTGAAACGAATGAAAAATAACCGAAGCCATTCTTCCTTTATGGTATTCGTTTGGTCCGTATACATTAAAGAACTTTAAACCATACCAGTTTGGCGGACAAGTACTTTGTTGCAAGGCCCATTTATCAAAATCGTTCTTGCTTTCACCATAAAGATTTAATGGTTTCAGTTGATTGATCTTTGTTTCATCATCATCATAACCAAATTCGCCCAAGCCATAAGTAGCGGCAGAAGAAGCGTAAATTAAATTGATCTTGTTTTTAGCACAGATCTTCCAGATATCTTTTGTGTACTGTAAATTTAATTCATTTAAAATATGAACGTCTTTTTCTGTAGTGTCTGTTCTGGCGCCAATATGAATAACATCGGTAACAATATTATAATTCTTATCAAACCATTCCATAAAATGCTTACGCTCTATTTTTTGGTAAAATGTTTTTAAAGTATAATTGGCTTGTTTTGAGTTTACCGAAAAATCATCTACCAATACAAGATTATTAATTCCTTCTGCATTGAATTTTGCAACCACACAAGAGCCAATAAATCCTGCTGAACCTGTAATAACGATCATAGCTAAATTTTGTGAGGTAAAGTTAATTAAAATAAAGAAACGAATCTCATATTTTGTTATTCGCTTAATTTTTAGGAAATTTATCTTGTATTATGGAAATAAAAAGGGTTTTTGATATTCTTGATAAGCTAAAAGCTACCTCAACCAAGGATGATATTTTAACTGCAAAAGAAAATAAAAAATGGGTAAAGCACAGTGTTACCGATTTTGTAAATAAAGCTAATTATGTAGGTTCGGCGCTTTTACATTTGGGTTTAAAAGGCAGTGACAATGTTGCCATTATGGCCAGCAATATGCCCGAATGGAATTTTGTGGATTATGGCGCGCAACAAGTTGCCATGCCAACAGCTCCAATTTTTCCAACCATCAGCAGCGGTGATCTTAAATACATTTTAAATCACTGCGAAGCAAAAATTATTTTTATCTCCGAAAAATCTACGTATCAAAAACTGGCAAGCTTAGAAGCAGAATTACCGCACTTAAAATATGTATTCAGCTTTCACCCAATTGAAGGCGTAAAATCGTTTGATGAGTTTTTAGAGCTTGGTAAACAAAATTTAGATCTTGATAAAATTGAAAGCATAAAAAGTAAAGTAACTGAAAACGATCTTTTGACCTTATTATATACATCGGGTACAACCGGGCAGCCAAAAGGTGTGATGATCTCACATAGAAATTTGGTTCGCAATGTGTTGAATTGTGAAGATATTGCACCTTTTACCCCAAACTGGCGCGCTTTAAGTTTTTTGCCGTTGAACCATGTGTACGAGCGTTTTTTAAATACTATGTATTTATACCAAAACGTAAGTATTTATTATGCCGAGAATTTTGAAACCATTGGTGATAATTGCCGTGATATAAAACCCGAAATTTTTGTAGCCGTGCCCCGCGTATTGGAACGTGTGTTGGAAAGGATCATGTCGGCCGGCGAAAAATTAAGCGGATTTAAAAAATCAATTTTTGACTGGAGCGTGCGTCTAGCAGAAAAATATGAACTGGATGGCGCTAACGGTGCATGGTATGAATTTCAAAGAAAGATAGCCGACGTAATGGTATTCTCAAAATGGCGTGCAGCTGTTGGTGGTAATGTATTTGTGATTGTTAGCGGCGGCGCCGCACTCAACCCAAAAGTAGAACGCATTTTTGCCTGCGCTAATTTAAAATTATTGCAAGGCTATGGCCTAACCGAAACCTGTGTGGTAGTTGCCGTTAACCGTTTGGGTAAAGGTAATATGATGTTTGGTACTGTTGGCCATGTAATAAGAAATACAGAAGTAAAAATTGCCGAAGAAGATGGCGAAATATTAATGAAAGGTCAAAGCTTAATGATGGGTTATTATAAAAACCCCGAAGCAACTGCCGAAGTAATTGATAGCGAAGGTTGGTTCCATACCGGTGACATAGGCAAATTTGTGGGCAATAATTTCTTAAAAATTACCGATCGTAAAAAAGAGATCTTTAAAAGCAGTTCGGGAAAATACATTTCACCGGTAGCTATTGAAAATAAATTAAAAGAAAGTAAGTTTATTGAGCATACAATGGTAATTGGCGAAGGACAAAAATATGCTTCGGCTTTAATTATTCCTTCGGTCTCAAACTTTAAAGAACATTTTAATAAAAATAATATTGAATGGCCGGGCAATGATCAACTCCATGAACACGATGAAGCCAAAAAAATAATTGCCGCTCATATTAAAGCCATAAATACAACATTGGCGCCTTACGAACAATTAAAACGTACGCAATTAATTCACGGTAACTGGACAGTTGAATCCGGGGAGATCACTCCAAAATTAAGTTTGAAACGAAAAATAATTGCTGAAAAGAATAAGGATGTGATTACGAAGATCTTTGGGGCGGATGAATAACGTGCAGATTGTATGAATAGCATAAAACATATAAATGGCAAAAATTATAAATAAAGGTGATTGGTTTCTCGTGGAGATTGTAGAAAAATTTGAGCCTGCAGATTCCAATAAATTACAAGAACTTAGACGCGTTACGACTTGGGGAAATTATCATTTAATAAATGCGAAAACACCTTCAGAGGCATACGATAAGGCTATAAAGATTGGAAAAACAAGTAATTATAATTTTATCAATCAAGATAAAATTCAAATGAAATCTGAATTTTTAGGTATTGGTGATTTACTTCCAATATATGAAGATTTAGAAGATGGTGCAGAAATATTGTGGAATGACTATGGTTTTATTAGTTCAAAACGTTCAAAAAAAATAGTTAGAACTAAAAAAGAACTAATAAGTCGGATAAAACTTAAGCAGAAATAATATTCTAATCTGCAACCTTCCGTGTAATATATTGCTGTTAAATTTCGATTCGTAAATTCGTATTGATTCGCAATTCGTGGCTTACGACCAAATCTTAGTCCCCTCCGTACAATTTGTACAAATATCAATTTGATCTCTGCTTTTTAAGATCGAACGACGGAAATTATTATAGGATTCAGAGAACCAAATGCTCTCAAAAGTATCTTTTTCTAAATTGCCCAGTTTGTATTTGGCGTCTTTATCAAAACAACAGGGCACAATTTTACCGTCCCAGGTAATTACGCAACCTTGCCACATACGCCAGCACTGGTTCAATAATTTATTTTTGAGTTCATATTTGCCGGATGGATTTTGTTTGTAACGCGCGTATTCTTCCTGTTCAGGTATAAGATCGTGGCCATTTTCAAAATCGTAGATCTGCGCTGTTTTTATTTTTACTTCGTCAACACCGAGTTCTTTTCCTAATTTTTTTACGGCTTCAATTTGATGTTCGTTGGTCTTAAAAACAACAAATTGCCAAACAACATGCGGCGAAGAGCTTTTTAATAGTTTTTTTTGTTTTAAGATCTCTTTAGTGCCTTCAATTACTTTATCAAAATGTCCGCCAATACGGTATTTTTCATAAACTTCCTGCGTAATACCATCCACCGAAATAATTAATTTATCTAATTTGCTTTCAATGGTCTTTTTTGCATTTTCTTCAGTTAAATAATGTGCATTTGTGCTTGTTATTGTAAAAACATTGTTTTGATTGGCAAAACTCACCATTTTTAAAAAGTCAGGATTCAGATAGGGTTCACCTTGAAAATAAAACGTAAGGCTATGTAAATGTTTTTTAGTTTGAAGAATGATCTTTTCAAATAATTGATTCTGCAACATACCGGTTGGGCGGGTAAATTCACGCAAGCCACTCGGGCATTGCGGACAACGTAAATTACAGCTGGTAGTTGGTTCAATACTTATAAAAAAAGGCAAAGCGTTTTGCACCGGTTTATTTATTAAACGCGAATAATAAAAACCAAAAGCCAGCTTTATAAAGTTATATACTTTATAAAACGACAGTTTTTTTAATATTTTAAGATAATAGCTTAGCACAGCAGTAAGTAAAGATATGCTTTAATCGAATAATGTTTTACTTTTACAGCGTTAATTAATGGCAAAGCAGTCTGCAAAAATACTTTTAGCGCTTCTTTTTATTCTTTTATTAGAAAGATGTGCCCAGATAGGAACTTTAAGTGGTGGCGTTCGCGATACCATACCTCCAAAATTAGTAGAAGCCATTCCCGCCAATAAAACAGTAAATTTTAATTCAGCCCAGGTAATTTTAAAATTTGATGAGCATATTAAACTAGCCGATCTGTCCAATCAACTAATTATATCGCCCAAACTTGGTTTTGATCCTGATATAAGTACCGATGGAAAAAAACTGATCATCAATTTTAATAAACAAACACTTTTACCTAACACCACTTACCGTTTTTATTTTGGTAAAGCCATTATTGATATGACAGAAGCAAACGCGCTTCAAAACTTTGAATATGTGTTCTCAACCGGAAATACTATCGATTCACTCAAAGTAAAGGGTACTGTACTCAACGCATTTAATAATAAACCGGAAAAAGATATTATTATAGGACTATATAATAAGACTGAAGATGTAGATAGTTTGCCTTATAAAAAAACACCCAACTATATTACAAGAACGGGCGAAAGTGGTGAATTTACATTTGGCAATTTACCGCATGCTATATATAAGGTGTATGCATTGGCCGATAAGAATAAGAATTATATGTACGATGGCGATATTGAACGCATAGCATTTAATGATTCGTCACTTGAATTAAGTTCAGACACAAGCATTAAGCTTAAGTTATTTAAAGAAGAAGCACCAAAAGTATTCATTAAAAAAATAAATTCGCCTTATTATGGTTTTAGCCAGGTTATTTTAAATAAAAAAAGCATTTTAAGTTTAGAAACACTTAATAAAGAAGATGCTAAGAACATTTTTGAAACAAATGTTGGTAAGGAAAAAGATACTTTATCGTTTTATTACAAGAATTTAAAAGACACGCTGGCTTTATTGGTTAAAAATGTATCCTTTAAAAGAACAGACACACTCAAGGTTCAATTACCCAAATTAAGTTTGGTTAAACGTAAATTTAATTTTAGTACTAACGCTGCAACAGGCAATTTACCTATTAATACAGCGCTTCGTCTTAATTTTTTAAGCTGGATGGATACTTCAAAAACAGATCTGAGTAAATTAAAATTAACAAGCAAAAAAGATAGTTTGATCTCAGATCAGGCAATAAAATACAAATGGATAAATATTAATACACTTGAAATTGGCAATAAACTTAAACAAGGCGTGACTTATTCATTAAAAACAGACACAAATGCTTTTTTTGATGTGAATGGCAATAAAAATGATAGTTCATTGATCAATTTTCAAACCCAAAGTGAAAATGAACTTGGAAAATTGAGCTTAAAACTACTTTTTAATAAAAAACAAGGCTATTTAGTACAAGTAGTAAATGATCAGGAACAAGTTATCAGAGAACAATTTGTTACATTTAGTTTATCAGGTACTAACGCTGTAAGTATTGATTTTACTAATGTTACACCGGGTACTTATAAAATAAAAATTGTGTTTGATACAAACGAAAATAAAAAATGGGATACCGGTGATCTTAATTTGAAAATTCAACCCGAACCTATTTTTATTCATCAAAAAGCAATAAAAGTTTTAGCAGATTGGGAAATTGAAGAAGAAATTTTGATCAAAGAATAAAAAAATCGCTTTTCGGTTTTTTGAACGCTTTTTCAAAAACAAAACAGCACTTTTTGATCATGAATATCATCAATGCTCTGAAACATTAGTAAAATCAATATACGCAGAGCATCATGAAATTTTCAAAACGCTTAAATATCCATATTGTAATTAATAATTCGGCATTTAAATCTCGCTATTAACAATTTCAACAAATCAATGTTGAAAAAATAACCCTTTAATAATTAGATAACAATAAAAAATTTATTTACTTCGTATCAACAAATCTCAAAAACAAAAAAACCATGGCAAAAAAAGCAACAGCTAAAAAAGCTACAGCAAAAAAAAGCGCTCCTAAAAAAGCAGCTAAAAAAGGTGCAAAAAAGGCAGCTAAAAAAGCTCCTAAAAAAGCAGCTAAGAAAAAATCTGCAAAAAAAGCAGCTAAGAAAAAATAAGAAAGAGCCCCGCAGAAGCGGGGTTTTTTTTTGCCCTTATTTTTGTGTCCTGCAAAAATTAATCATCTCAAAATTTAATTTATATTTACACTATTATTAAAAATAGAAAAGAGATGAAAAAACTAATCAACTTATTATCCATTGCGATTGTAGCAGCAGCCATAACTTCTTGCGGCGGCAAAAAAGCAGAACAAGAAGCCATAGTTGCCCCACAAGGCATGAATGTTTTAGACCTTAGCAGATTTGGAAAGCCATTTGCCATTTTTGTACCGGATACCGTTGCTGCAAAATTAGAGATCATTGAACAATCATCAGGCTCGTTAGATATTAAAGTAGGAACCGGCTTTGCCATTACAATTAATGAGCAGGCTGCCGATCTTGATCTTAAGAAAAAAGATATTAAAGAAGACGAGGTTTTAAAATTCAAAAATTATGTAGTTGAAGAACCAAATGCTATCTTTTGGGAAAGCGAGATCGTTAAACCTGAATTTCATTTCGTAGTTAACCAAAAAATTGGAAATACCGATTATTGCATCGAAGATCTTAAAAGCACCGATGCAGAACCTTTTGATAAAGCTACAGCTCAAAAAATGTTTGATAGCGCAAAAGCTATTAAAGAAATTAAAAAAGAAGAAAAATCGTAATTCATATATAATTTAAAGAAAAAGCCTTCCTCACATCCGGGGAAGGCTTTTTTGTTTCAGCATCTATAAGAAGATTCACTGTTTGAGGTACGCGAAAAATTAAAACAAAGTTTACTAATAATAAATATCCCGATAGCTATCGGGATTAATTTTGAAGCGTAACGATGAAAAGTGGATTTTTATAGATGCTGGGCTATTAACAATACAGGCGAATTATTAACACATTGACAAACCTTAAAAAGTTTTTCTAATATTTGTTCCCAGTCAAACTTATTACTATGTCAGAAGAACTAGAAAAAAATGAAAGTGGAGATCTGTTCTCAAAATCTGTAAGGGCGGGAAAACGTACTTACTTTTTTGATGTGAAGAGCACTCGTGGAAATGATTACTACCTAACAATTACTGAAAGTAAAAAACGTTTTGGTACTGATGGTAAATTCAGCTATGAAAAACACAAGATCTTTTTGTATAAAGAAGACTTTGAAAAATTTGTAGAAGGATTGAATGAAGCAGTTGCGCATATTAAAGAGAACGCACCTGAAATTGAACCAAGAAAAGAACATAATAACGAGTCAACAAGTTCAGAAGTGAATTTTGAAGATCTTGGAAAATAAAGATACAACTAAACACAAAAGAAGAAGCGGATCCGAAAGGGCCGCTTTTTTATTTTAGCAATGTCAGCGCTTCTTTAAAAATGAGCTTTTCCCATAAAGCATATTCTTTGCCGGAAGGATGTAATCCATCAGCCGCCACTAAAGTTGCATCCTCCTTCATGGCTTTTGAAAGATCATAAATATCTACCAAAGGCAAATTTCTTTTTTTGGCTTCTGCAATTATTACAGTATTAAACTCGGCAATGCCTTTTGCAATATCCCTGCCATTACCATAATTTTTACCCTGAGGCGTAACTCCAAAATCAGGAATGGTAATTAAAATAATTTTTTTCTTATCCGGTATTGTTTTTTGTACCTCATCCAGTATAAATACAAGGTTTTTTGTAAAAGTCTCTTTCGAAACGCCCCTCACCCAATCGTTAACGCCAATCAAAACCGTAACAAAGTCGGGCTTTAGTTTTTTTACCAAAGGCAATTCATTATCAATAAGGTTTTGTGTGCTAAATCCATTTCTTGCCGGGTTATCCAATAATTTACAATCTATTTGTTTCTCAAATAAGTGATTGGTAAGTAAAGTTGGCCAGGCTTCTTTTTCAGTTGCACCGGTACATATAGTATAAGAATCGCCCAGTGGTAAATAGGTAATAGCTTTTGGTGTTTGCATTTTAAAAGCGGCAAAAATTAAAATAATTAAAAGCAGTATCTGGTAAACGTATTTTTTTTTCATATACTAATTTACGAAAAAGTCATTCTTTTGGATTTGACCCCGGGGAATGATCAGCTTCTTAAAAATAACTAACTTTATAGCATTAATGAAACTTTTAATACTGGATAATTACGACAGCTTTACTTACAACCTGGCCCATTTGGTTGAAAAAGTAAGCGATATTGAGTTTGATGTGATTAAAAATGATAAAATAAGTATTAAAGAAGTAAATAAGTATACAAAGATCATGCTATCTCCCGGCCCCGGCTTACCAAAAGATGCCGGTATAATGCCCAAGCTTATAAAAGAATACCATACCACAAAAAACATTTTAGGCGTTTGTTTAGGATTGCAGGCAATTGGTGAGCATTTTAGTTCGCCTTTAAAAAACCTGGAAACTGTTTTTCATGGTCTGGCTACTTCAATTACTATCTTAGAAAAAGATCTGCTTTTTAAAGATTGCCCTACCCGTTTTAATGTTGGCAGATACCACTCGTGGGTAATTGACGAAACTAAAATAAATACAGACCTTATTATTACTGCAAAAGATGAGCAAGGGAAAATAATGGCAGCCAGGCATAAAACATTTAATGTTGCCGGCGTACAATTTCATCCTGAATCTATTCTTTCGGAACATGGAGACACGATAATTAAAAATTGGTTACAATCTTAACCACAAAGAACACAAAGTTTTTCACTAAGTGCGCCAAGAAAAACTTTCTTCGTGTGCATTGTGCCTTCTTAGTGTTCTTTGTGGTTAAGAGTCCGAATATTATTCTTAATTTTAACCATGCCTGTTATCAAATCATTAGGATATAACATTACTATTGGAAAAGACGCGTTAAAAAAACTCTCTGCTTTTTTAAAAACGGCTAAATATTCTACACATATTATTATTTGTGACGAAAATACCATTCAATATTGTTTACCAACTTTAATTATGGCTTGCCCTGCTTTAAAAGAAGCAGAAATTATTGAACTTGAAAGTGGCGAAGAAAGCAAATCTTTAGATTTTAGTGCACACATCTGGCAAACATTAGTTGAAAATAAAGCCGATAAAAACTCGGTGATCATTAATTTGGGTGGCGGTGTTGTAAGCGACCTTGGTGGCTTTTGTGCTTCAACCTATAAAAGAGGAATTGATTTTATAAATATTCCTACATCGTTATTAGCCATGGCCGATGCCAGTGTTGGCGGAAAAACTGGAATTGATTTTGCAGGCTTAAAAAATTGTATTGGAACATTTGCGCAACCAAAAGCTGTGTTTATTAATCCTGATTTTTTAAAGACATTACCTGCAAGGCACTATAATAATGGTTTGGCCGAGATCTTTAAAATTGCTTTGATATCTGATAAAAAATTCTGGCAAGAATTAAAGAATTTAAGACCCGATCACAAAGCAGATAATTTAGTTACAAAAAGCATTGCACTAAAAAACAAAATAGTTATAAAAGATCCTTTAGATAAAGGCATTCGTAAAATATTAAACTTTGGGCATAGTATTGGGCATGCTATTGAGTCTTTATTGTTAGGTTCCGAAAATGAATTATTGCATGGTGAAGCTATTGTTATTGGCATGATAATAGAAACGCATCTTGCTTTTCAAAAAAAGCTGATTGCAAAAAAAGAACTGGATGAAATAATTCTTGCTCTTAAAACCAATTTCGGAGTTCAACAGATCCATTTGCTTGATCAGATCTCTATTCTTGAACTACTTAAGAACGATAAAAAGACCTCAAAAAATAAGTTTAAATTTGCTTTGGTCGCAAAAATAGGCTCCTGCAAATTTGATGTAGAGGTTACAGAAACTCAGATCAAAAGAGCTTTTGACTTTTATAACACCATTGCCTGATGCTACTACTTTCGGCGCCTGAAAATATCAAAAACACCAACATCCGTCTTTCAGGATCAAAAAGCATTAGTAATCGTTTGTTGATCTTAAAAGAAATATTGGCTCTAAATATTACATTTGAAAATATTTCTACTTCAGAAGACACACAACACTTACAAAGAGCTTTAGAACAAATAAAAAACAAAAAACCAACTACAATTGATATTGGTCATGCCGGTACAGATATGCGTTTTTTAACTGCTTATCTTTCAGTTACAGATGGTGAATGGGTTTTAACAGGATCTGAGCGCATGAAACAACGGCCCATTGGTGAATTGGTAACTGCATTGAAGTGTTTAGGCGCAGATATTTCTTATTTAGAGAAAGAAAATTTTCCGCCTTTAAAAATAAGAGGTAAAAAATTAAAAGGCGGCAAAATTGAAATAGATGGCAGCATCAGCAGCCAGTTTATTTCCGGTTTATTACTCATCTCTCCAAAATTTGAAAGTGGATTGGAGCTAACATTAAAAAACGAAATTGTTTCATGGCCTTATATTTTAATGACATTAGATCTTTTAAGTGAATTTGGATCAAAGGTTTCTACTGTTTTAAATACAATTAAAGTTCGGCCAACACCAAACGAGAAACAAGAAACAAGAAACAAGACTTTTCTCGTTGAATCTGATTGGTCGGCCGCTTCGTATTGGTACAGTTTAATAGCATTAAGTAAAAATGGAACAGTTACATTAAATGGCTTAACTAAATCTTCGTCGCAAGGAGATTCTGTTTTACCCGAAATTTATAAAGAGCTTGGTGTCTCGTCTGAATTTAAAGATGATCAACTCATTCTCACAAAAAGCTCAGCTATTACAAAAAGTTTTGCGTACAATTTTACTAACTGTCCTGATGTGGCACAAACGGTTGCCGTATCTTGTTTTGGTTTGGGATTAAAAGCAGAGTTAACCGGGTTAAAAACATTAAAAATAAAAGAAACTGATAGGATCCTGGCTTTAAAAACAGAGTTGGAGAAGTTTGGAGCTGATGTAAGTATTACAGAAAACTCTATTCGGATAAATGACAAAAGACTCAGGACTCAAGACAAACCAGTCACCGTATATACATATAATGATCACCGTATGGCCATGAGTTTCGCCCCACTGGCGTTGGTTTTTGGGCCACTTGGCATACAGGATCCGGGGGTGGTTTCCAAATCCTATCCTTTGTTTTGGGAAGATTTGAAATCACTGGGTTTTAGTGTAAATTTGCAGCCATAAATGGCTTTTTTCGGTTCAGATAAATCTTCAGCAAACGGTAAAGAAATGTCGTTCCTCCAACACCTGGAAGAACTACGCTGGCATTTGGTACGCAGTGCTGCCGTTATAATGATCTTTGCCATTACCGCTTTTTGTTTAAACGATTTTGTTTTTGATACCATTATATTTGGCCCTTTGCAACAGGATTTTATTTCTTATAAAGTATTGTGCAGCCTTGGTTATAAAATTGGTGCAGGCGACGTAATGTGTATGACCATTAAGCCGGCACATCTTCAAACCTTAAGTGCATCCGAACAATTTTTTAATCATATGTGGATCTCATTTTTATGTGGGATCATTCTTGGTTTTCCTTTTGTACTATGGGAGTTGTGGAAATTTATTCGTCCGGCATTAAAAAATAAAGAAATTGGCCCTGTAAAAATATTTGTAGTCATAGCCTCGATGTTGTTTTTAATAGGCATATTTTTTGGATACTTTTTATTGTTCCCAATGAGCTATAACTTTTTAATCAATTACCAGGTATCATCCAGCGGCATTGTTCAAACACAAAATACGTTTGACGATTATATTTCATTAATAAGCACCATGACCTTAGTTGCAGGAATAATTTTTGAAATGCCAATACTGGTTTATTTTTTAACCCGCATGACGCTTTTAACGCCCGAGTTTATGCGTAAATACCGTAAGCATGCCGTTATCATTATTTTAATTGCTGCTGCTGTTATTACACCCAGCCCCGATGTTACTTCTCAAATGGTGGTGGCCATACCAATGTATCTTTTATACGAAATAAGTGTTTTTGTATCAAAGTGGGTAATGAAAAAACATAATCTCAATTAATTTTGAAAAATAGCATAAAATATAGTTTGTTCTTATTATGTATCATTAGCAAACTAATTTTATTTGGCACCAATACTAAAGAAGTAACTAATTTTGGTTCTAACCCCGGTAATTTAAAACTATTTACGTTTAATGATTCTTTAGCCAAAAATAAACCGCTGGTTCTTGTATTGCATGGCTGTGTTCAAAATGCAGAAAAGATCGAAGAATTATCTGATTGGAAAAAAGCTGCATTAAAAAATGATTTTGTGGTTTTTTATCCACAACAAAAGATCATTAATAACGCATCGGCCTGTTTTAATTTTTTCTTAGAAAGTGATATTAATAAAAACGGAGAGTGTTTATCGATCTATCAAATGATGCGTTACGCCATTGATACTTTAAAGGTAGATTCAACCCGCATCTTTCTTTATGGTGCTTCTGCAGGCGCCTGTATGAGCGAGGTTGTTTGCGCCAACTATCCATGGCTTATTAATACAGCCGCTATTTGTGGTGCTATACCTTACCGCACATTTATTGGCTTAAAAACAATTAATTTATTAGGCAAAACAGAAGTAAGGACGGCAAAAGAATGGGGCGATCTTGTCCGTAATCAAAATACATTTTATACCGGCAAATATCCACGCATTATTCTGGCCCATGGTACCGAAGATTTTGTGACCGATTATGGTTATGCCGAAGAGGTGATAAAACAATGGACAAATGTTCATGGCATTAAAGATCAGCCAACAGACGGCGTACCTAGATTTGGAAATAATGATAAAGTAGACCTCTATATTTATGGTGATAGTAAAGTTAAATTTTACAGGATAAAAGATGTAAGTCATGCTTTACCGGTAGATGTCGGTAATGGAGAAAAACAAGGCGGTAAAGACCGGATATTTTCTACCGACATTGATTTTTTTCTGACCTATTATATTATAAAAGATTTTGGTTTAATGAAATAATTATGAGCAAACAAGTAAAAGAGTTTAACGAGTACCGTTCAAAAATGAACGACGTTATTTTAGGAAAAGATAACCTGGTTATAAAACGCCTTTTTAATTTAGATACCCAAACCTATTCGGAGGGTGCATTAAATGTAAAAACAAAAGAAATGTTGGGCCTTGTAGCAAGTATGGTTTTACGTTGCGATGATTGCATAAAATATCATTTAGAAAAATGTAAAGAACACGGTTGCAGCACCGAAGAGATCTATGAAATATTTGCTGTTGCCAATATTGTGGGCGGAACCATTGTTATACCTCATACAAGAAGAGGCGCGGAGTTTTGGGAAGAATTAAATAAATAAAATTTTTTGGGAGTAGCAGGATTTATTGCTTTTGGCTTAATGATGTTGTTAAGCTTACCAACCATTACTTATTTTTATGCCAAACATTTAGGAAGAAATGCCAAAGCCTGGTTCTTTATTGGTATTTTATTGCCGGGCATTGCAACTCTTGTTCTTTCTTTTTTACCTGATCTTTCAGAAGATCCTAAGAAGGAGACCGAAAATATAATCATCAATTAACCGCGTCTAATTTCTTTTTAACAACTTCCACTTCTTTTTTTTGAGTTTCTATCTCGGCTTTTTTCTTTAACTGATCGTCTTCGTTCTTTTTAATATCCTCTTCGGCCTTTTTAATTTTTTTGTTATAATTCTCAATATCTTCTTTTAAATTCTTTTTATCTTTTTCAAGATCTTTTTGCTGATCTTCTAATTTCTCCAAAATATTTTTTGATGATTTTGCTTGTTCGTTTACTGCACCAGCGCTGGCATCCACTACTTTTTTCTGAATGCTAACTTCTGTTTTTTTCTTTTCAATGGCTGCTTCTTTTTCAACTATTTCTTTTTCGGCCTTTGTTATTTTTTTCTTGTAATCTTCAATGTCTTCTTTACGGTTCTTGTTATCTTTTTCAAGATCCTTTTGATCATCCTCTAATTTTACCTGTTGTTTTTCTGCTGCTTTAATAGCTGTTGTTATAGGTTCTTTGGTCATTTTAATAGCAAAATCCTTCATCATTTTTTCAACAAGTTTGGTTTTCTCTTTATCAGAAGAAGCTAAATAGGTACCGCCAAGATCAACAGCTGTACTCATTTTTACGGTTTTTGCTTTTTTATCTTCTTCAAATTTCGTGTAAAAATCAACCGGGTTATTACCCCATTCTTTTATTAAAATATTATCGCCAAAAACTTCGTTATCACTATCTTTTACTTTTTCATTCTTAAAATCCTTCAATACTTTTTTCCATTCGCTCACTACCTCATCGGCTGTATTTTCATAAATGGTAGTTGTAATGGCATATTGACTGCCGGTACTGAATTTTTCGTTACCATCTTTTACGTTTATAGATTGCGAAAAAGAAAAACCTGTAAAGGCAATTGCCGAAAGAGTAAAGAGTTTTTTCATGTAAAGGTTTTTAAAGATTAATCAATATCCCAAACGCTTTTACGTTTGCGCGATCTAAAAGGCTTAAAATAATTTTTATGTTCTAAAATAAAAGCCATAATAAAATAAATAATTATGGGGCTGCCAAACGTAAAAAAAGAAAGATAAATAAAATACATGCGTACAGTTGTGGTTTTAATGCCAAGCGATTTTCCCCACCACTCACAAACACCAAAAGCCTTTTGCTCAAACCACTGTACTATTTTACTGATCATATAGCAAATATAAAAAAAATTAATAGCTTTACTCAACCTTATTATCATGAAAAAATTTATTTTGTTTTTTTTGGCAGGCACTTTGGCTATCAGCCTTGGTTCCTGCAAAAAAAAATATACCTGTACCTGCAACACCAATTACACGTTTAAAAACTCAGCTGGCGGATTAACAACAATTATAATTCCTGCAAAAAACGAAACCTACAGCCAAAAAATGACTGAAAAACAAGCCCGTGCCGCCTGCAGGCACGAAGCAACAGCTATTCAATCAAATTTTCAGAATGGTATAACCGGCAGCGGTTATTATACTTTGCAGGATGGCGAATCGATCGATACGTCTTGCGGTTTAACCCTTTAAAATTATTTTAATGAAAAATATCATACTTTCAGCTCTTTTGATCATTGCAATTGTTGGCTGCAAAAAAAAGAAAAAATATAATTGCCGTTGTACTACAACCGTTATTTACAAATATGTTCAATCGAGCTATATTTCCAAAAATGAGAAAATGAGCCAAAAAATGACTGAAAAACAAGCGACCGCAGTATGTGCAAACGAGGCCAAAAATGTAAATGCTACTTATGTAAATTACATAACCAATAATGGCAATTGGTCGTCAAATGGTCTAACAGCAAGCACAATTTGCGCATTAGAATAAATTATTTTAAAAGCGAAGCTGCCACACCGCATTTTAAACAGGCTTTTTTTGTGCAATAATTATCAAATAAATGAATAGTGCCCTGGCTATCGGCAGCTGTTTTTAAAACCGCTTTTTTATTCAGGAATAATTTTGTTTTTATATTTTGTTCAAAATCGCATTTATTTAACAGTTCAATGGCCAAATCGTTCATTTGTTCTTTACCGTTACGCTTTGAATAGAAAAAATAAAATGGCGCAAAAGTGTTTATGATCAAATTCTCAATAGAAGTTAAGCCTAAAGTAAGATCTTTTGATGTTACATTTCCATCTATATTATAATGGTTCTTCCAGTAGCCATCCAGGTTTATTTTAAATGCTAAAACTATTTCTTCGTAGTTTGAAAAATCGTAAGGCGCAATAAATAAACCGGGTTTTGAATTGATCAACCTTGCAAATTGTGCTAAACGAATAGTTGGAAAATTGGCAGGGCGCAATTTTGAGAATTTAAACACTTCTTTATTTAAGGGAATTATTTGGTATTTGTTTTTTAAATAATCAAACTCATTTTGTAATTGTCGGATGTACTTATCTTCAAACTGATCGTTCAACAAGCCGGAAGTTCCAAGCAATAAAGCTTCCAACTGTAGTAAATTATCTGAATGTTTTAATAAAGTAGTAATTGTTAAATTCTTGCTCAACAATTCAAAAGGTAAATTATTTACTTTAAAACCAAAATTACGCAGCAGCATAACATAAAAGGTTTGTGTATAATCTCCATTCACACTTTTAAAATGCTCCTCAATTAACTTTACTTTTCCTTCTAACCGCTCAATGGTCATACGTTGTAACCAACTAATAAATTTCAGATCGTTTAGTGTTGCCAATTGGTTAGCGCAGGGAATTTTTTCTTTTGAAGTTTTAAGCTTGTTATAAGATACGATCGTATTTTCTGCAATTAAATTCTTTAATTCTAAAACCTCAACGTTATTATTTTGGTTTTGTGCAAGATCAGTGTCGTGCTCATAAACAACATGTAAAATTATAGTGTCGTAATTTTTATCTTGCTGGTGTTTATGCTTTAACCAATCACTGGTCTTAATATGCACTTCAATATTTCCAACAAGGGTAACATTCTCAATTTTTATTTGTGCATTAAAAAAATCAGGGCCCGAATCTTTATTTAATTCGCCATTCTTTAAAATAAAAATCTCTTTTCCGCTAACGGTAATTAAAGGTAAAGGCTTTAAAAGTTTATGCTGCCACAAAAACTGCAACAGCTCTTCGTTAAACTTAAGCATAGCCTTTTATTTTATAAACTATATAACCCAGCCATTCGTGTATAAGCATTTGCAAAGAAAACAAGGCATCGGGATTTGGTATGAATAAGTGATCGGGAGTATAACGCCTAACACCACTTACTCTATTAGTTAAGTAAGGTGTTAAGTTGGTAAAGCCAGCTTTTTTAAACACCGCCATTGAACGAGGCATGTGATAAGCAGATGTAACGAGTAAAAAATTGCCTTTTATTTTTAAGCTGTCTAATATTTTTTTTGTAAAAACAGCGTTCTCATAAGTATTCTTGCTTTCCGATTCAATGATCATGGCACTATCGGGAATGTTAACTGCCTTTAAATATTTTTTTACATATATTCCTTCTTTATTATTTGGAAATTCAACACTTCCGCTACCCCCGGTAAAAATAAATTTATTTACACGACCGTTATAATAAAGCGGAAAAATCTGGAAAAGTCTATCGGCCGACCATCCAAAATTTATTTTTTGCAAACGCTGATCAACACTTCCAATACCACCTAAAATAATGGCGCCTTCATACTTTGTATTCATTAAATAATAATCAGGTGTTTTAGGCTCCCATTGCCTGAAACATTCATCAACAATAAAAGAATTACTGCAAACGTATAATATCACCAAAGCTGTTATCCTTAATTTTTTGGGGCGACCTTCCACCTTAGTTTTAAAAGAATATAGAAACAAAGCAAACACCCAAACCAAAGGTGAGATAAGAAAACCCAATATTTTTGAAAAAAAGAAAAACATCGAACTAAGATAATAACAAACTAAAACATTTACAGGCTATTTTGCAATATGAATATTGATTATCTTTAAGCGCTAACAATTTGATAATTTACTTTAATGAAAAAAATATTAGTAGCTAACCGTGGTGAAATTGCTTTACGTATTATGCGTAGTGCGCGCGAAATGGGCATTAAAACTGTTGCTATTTATTCTGAAGCCGACAGAAATGCTTTATTTGTAAAATATGCCGATGAGGCCGTTTGTGTGGGACCGCCGCCAAGTGCGCAATCGTATTTACAGGGCGATAAAATAATTGCCATTTGTAAAGAATTAAATGTTGATGGCATTCATCCCGGTTATGGTTTTTTAAGTGAGAATGCTGATTTTGCAAGAAAAGTAAAAAAAGCTGGTATTACCTTTATTGGCCCAAGCGCCGAAAGCATGGATATGATGGGCGATAAACTTAGCGCAAAAGCCACCGCAAAAAAATACAAAGTTCCTATGATCCCCGGTTCTGACGGGGCCATTAGCGATATTAAAGAAGCCATTAAAGTGGCTAAAGAAGTTGGTTTTCCTTTATTGATAAAGGCCAGCGCCGGTGGTGGCGGCAAAGGTATGCGCCTTGTTGAGAAAGAAAGTGAAATTGAAGAACAAATGAAACTGGCTATAAGCGAAGCTATATCTGCCTTTGGAAACGGTGCTGTTTTTATTGAAAAATACGCCAGCCAGCCTCGCCATATCGAGATACAATTATTAGCCGATAACCATGGTAATTGTGTTTATCTTTTTGAAAGAGAATGTAGCATTCAGCGTCGCCACCAAAAACTGGTAGAAGAAGCGCCAAGCAGTGTACTTAGCCCCGAATTGCGTGAGAAAATGGGCAAATGCGCTGTTGATGTAGCTAAGGCCTGCAATTATAGTGGCGCGGGGACCGTTGAATTTTTATTGGATGCTGATCATAATTTCTATTTTTTAGAGATGAATACCCGTTTACAGGTAGAACACCCGGTTTCTGAATTAATTACCGGGCTTGATCTTGTTAAAGAACAGATAAAAGTGGCCCGTAATGAGAAATTAAGCTTTACACAAGCTGATCTTAAAATAAATGGCCACTCTATTGAAGTACGTGTTTGTGCCGAAGATCCTACAAATAATTTTTTACCGGATATTGGCAAATTAGTGGTTTATAAAACCCCAAGTGGTCCCGGAGTAAGGGTGGATGATGGTTTTGAAGAAGGCATGGATATTCCTATTTTTTACGATCCAATGATCTCAAAACTGATCGTGCATGGTAAAGACCGCACCGAAGCCATAGAAAAAATGTTAAGGGCCATAGATGATTATAAAATAATTGGTGTTGAAACAACGTTAGATTTTTGTAAATTTGTTTTAAAGCACGATGCTTTTGTAAGTGGCAACTTTGACACAGGATTTATAGGAAAATACTACATGCCTGAAGTTTTAAATGTTAAAAAAGAAGAGTACTCAGAAATAGCGGCAATTGCAGGCGCAATTATTTTCGATAACAACAAAGAAAAACAAGGGGCTTTAACAACCGAGGCTGTTAAAAAAACCAAATGGAAAACAAACCGGTTAAATTAGTATGCAACTTGCAGGTTACTTTTACCGTAAAAGATAATAAAGGATTAGATGAGCAAATGTTTTTTTACATATTCCTTCAAATATCCAAAGTTCATTGCTCTTGCTATTATTAGTCTTACCTCCCTTTCTTTAGAAGCCCAAATAAATACACAGGATTTTACTGTACCTCCTAAATTAGGATACCGTCTTCGTGCCGAAGTTGTTAACGGCGATACCGTTCCTGTAGTTGATCTTAATACCATTTATGTTTGCACTGAATTTGTATTTAAAAGTCCGCGCCAGTATGAGCTTTGGACCAGGACAAAACACAATGTAAAAAAAGTTTATCCTTACGCTATATTGGCCGCTGCCAAGCTAAAAGAATATGATAAGGCTCTTGCAAAAATGCCGGATGAAAATATGAAAAAGGCCTTTTTAAAAGTTTGCGAAAAAGATCTGAGAAAAGAATTTGAAGAGGAATTAAAAGAACTTACTATATCGCAAGGCAAGGTACTAATGAAATTAATAGACCGCGAATCGGGCAAAACCACTTACGATGTGGTAAAACAACTCAGGGGAAGTTTCCAGGCCGCCATGTGGCAAACTGTAGCCCGTTTATTTGGCCATAACATGAAAACCGAATATGACGCCAATGTTGAAGATATTATGATAGAACGTGCCATAAAATTAGTTGAAAGTGGCCAGTTTTAAAGAAATGCATGGTTAAAACTTATCCAAAATACCCCATCCAACTCTAAAAATTTTATTATTTTCGCTTTATGTATAGACTAATAATCATTGCTTTACTTTTTGTGTCGTTTACAGTAAATGGCCAAACAAAGACCAAAACAACAAAAACTAAAACTAAAGTTGCAAAAGTAGATTCTACCGGCGCTGAAATTGAAGAAGAAAAAACTCCTGAAGAATTATTGGAGTTAACCCTTCCGCCTGAAACAGAAATTGACGCGATAACAGGTAAAAAAGTTTTTTACAAAGAAAGAAAACAAAGAAATGATTCGTTAAGAAATGCATTGCGTTTAGAACAAAGAAAGAAAAAAATGTCTTTCTGGGTTAAAACAACCTATCCAAACCCAAAGCTTAAAACAAAGCAACCACCTATTCAATTATGCATTAACCTTGCTAATAAAGATACAAATCTTACGTATTGCGTAAACGATTCTATTTTAAAAGATCCTGAGATCAAAAAAGTAGTTTATGAAAAAGTAATTGGCGATACAACTTATATGCTTATCTTTTTACAGGCCTTTACAAAATCAAAATCAGATGGAGGCGTTTGTAATTCGGGTAAAGAACAACGTTTATACTTTGTAAAATGGCATCCAAAAACAAATGTTGCCAAATGGAAAGCTAAAAATATTAACTCCTGCATAAAAACAATTACCAATATGGGTAAGCAAAAGTTTACCGAGTGGGATAAAACATCCATCTTAAACATTAGCTATCACAGGGGCTCTAATTTTTACGAATATAAATTCGATCCCGATCAGCCACAGCTGGGCATGCAAAAAGTAAGCGGCGATGCCGAAGAGAAGTAAATCTCTCTAATATTTCACTTTTTCAAAAAAAATAAGCATATTTAACCTGTTTGAATCCAGGGTTAAAAATACTGCTGTCCCCTATCGCATTTACTTACGGTGTTATAACGTTATTAAGAAATCGTTTGTACGACGGCGGCTTCTTAAAAGTAACCCGTTTTGATACGCACACCATTGGCGTTGGTAACCTTTCTGTTGGCGGCGCCGGCAAAACCCCTTTAGTAGAATACCTTATTAAATTATTAAAACAGGAAGAACCAAAACTCGCCACTTTAAGCAGAGGTTATAAGCGTAAAACATCGGGCTTTTTAATAGCAGATGAAAACAGCACTGCCGAAGATATTGGCGATGAGCCGCTGATCTATAAATACAAATACAATGTAACAGTTGCTGTTGATGGTAACCGTGTTAACGGTGTAAAAAAATTAAACGCTACTGAAGATGCGCCAAAAGTAATTTTACTGGATGATGTGTTTCAACACCGTGCCATTCGTTGTGGTTTAAACATTGTAGTAAGCGATTACAATAATTTATATTTTAATGATACTATGTTGCCCGCCGGAACTTTACGTGAATTTAAAAGCGGTATTGTTCGGGCAGATGTAATTGTTATTACAAAAACACCCGATAGAACAAGCCCCGTTGATATCAGAAACATTTTAAAGGATGTAAATCCTAAAGCGCACCAGCAGGTGTTTTTTAGTTATTTGCAATATGGCGATCTGTACTCTATCACAAATGCTAATGATAAAATTGATACGTTAAACGATCTGTTTCGTTTCAGGGTTATTTCTTTTGCGGGTATTGCCAATGCGCAACCTATGGTAAATTATTTAAAAGAGTATGCGGCAGATGTAAAACATTTACCGTTTTCTGACCACCACGATTTTTCGATAAAAGATCTGGAGGATATTGAGCGTTATTATAATAGCTTTGAGGGGGGTAATAAAATTTTAGTAACAACAGAAAAAGATCTTATGCGCTTAAAGAATAAACACATTTGGCAAATAGCGCAACGCATGAATATTTACGTGCTGCCTGTTGAAATAACGTTTAAAGATAAAGAAGAAGAATTTAATCAAGTAATTTTAAAGTATGTTAGAGCAAATAGAATTTACCACCAAAAGTATACGTGAAAAAACGAATAACTTTTTGCCACAGGTTGGTATTATATTAGGCACAGGCCTTGGTGGATTAGTGAACGAGATCATTGTTGAATTTGCAATTCCTTATAACGAAATTCCAAACTTTCCTGTTAGCACGGTTGAAGGCCACAGCGGCAAATTAATTTTTGGAGAGCTGGGCGGTAAAAAAGTAATTGCCATGCAAGGGCGTTTTCATTTTTACGAAGGTTATGATATGAAACAGGTAACGTTTCCTGTTCGCATTATGAAAGCTTTGGGTGTAAAAACATTATGTGTTAGCAATGCCAGCGGTGGCATGAACCCTAAATTTGAAGTGGGCGAAATTATGATCATTAACGATCACATTAATTTATTTCCAACCAATCCGTTGATCGGAAAAAATATTGATCAGCTGGGCCCGCGTTTTCCGGATATGAGCGAAGCTTACAAAAAATCTTACGTTACTTTAGCAAAAGAAATTGCAAAAGAAAATAATATTAAAGTAAGCGAAGGTGTTTATGCAGGCCTTAGCGGCCCATGTTTTGAAACACCGGCGGAGTACCGTTATTTATGGCGCACCGGTGCTGATGTGGTGGGTATGAGTACAGTGCCGGAAGTTATTGTTGCTAAACACTCAGGCATGGATGTTTTTGGCATTAGCATTGTAACAGATTTAGGTGTTGAAGGTGTGGTACAAAATGTAAGCCATGAAGAAGTACAACACATTGCCAAATTACAAGAACCAAAAATGACCTTGTTGATGAAGGAGTTGATCAGGAAGATTTGATTTAAATACTAATCTTACTTTATAAATAATTTAAGTAAATATAATTATCTTGAAGGTTTAAGAGGGATATTAGCTATAATTGTTATTATTCACCATTTTATACTTTTATTCACCCCTATCGTTTACTTAGGATCTTTGGATCTATTACATTTTAAAAATAATTCTACTTCTCTACCAATATTATTAGCAAATACACCATTAAATATTTTAATGAATGGGAATTTTGCCGTTTGTATGTTTTTTGTACTTAGTGGTTATGTTCTTAGCTTAAATTACTTTAAAACTGGCGCTATAAAGGTTTTACAAACTGCGTTCATAAAACGTTATTTCAGGTTGGTAATTCCCATATTAGTTACTTGTATGATAGTTTATGTGCTGTTTGCGCTATCCGTTTTTAAAAACACC
This sequence comes from Bacteroidota bacterium, assembly GCA_032229505.1. GTDB lineage: Bacteria > Bacteroidota > Bacteroidia > B-17B0 > Aurantibacillaceae > Aurantibacillus. The sequence continues at coordinate 314,148 of JAVTWD010000086.1, read as the reverse complement.
ATCTACCCTAGAAGTAACGAAACTTACGCATTTGGTAAAAACTTATTCTTAAATAATTTATCTTTTTTAGAAGTGCTTAAAATGGGCTTTTATAAAGTTCCTATTAATGGGGATAATACTTATTTACCTATTTTATGGACGATGAGCGTAGAGTTTCTTGGAGCACTATTATTGTTTTCTTTTTTACTGGTTACCCATACATTAAACAAAAAGTGGTTGTTTTATTTAATACTGATTTTTGTACTGTTTTTAATGGACAAAAATTACATGCTATTATTTTTTGCCGGCAGTTGTATTGCATTTTATGAACCCTTAATTAATAAATTAATTAAACACTGGTATTTAAAAATTTGTTTGTTACTTGCAGGGCTTTACTTTTCAGGCATTCCTAACATTTCAAATGAAGCGAAGCAATACACATGGTATTTTTATACCAATAGTTTTTCGAATCTTATTTATGTTCATTTTCATGTAATTGGCTGTATACTATTATTTATTTTCTTTATCACTTCACAAACCACACAAAAAATATTTTCTTTAAAACCATTAGTGTTTTTAGGAAAACTATCATTCTCATTATATCTATTGCATTTACCTATTTTATTTAGCTTAGGAAGCTATCTGTTAAATAAATACAACGGTCAGTTTAATACCTTATTATTATTTTCTGCTTGTTTTTCAGTAACCCTTATTTCTAGTTACCTGTTTAATAGATTTGTTGATACTAAAGCGATTAATTATTCTTCTGTTATTGCTAAAAAAATAATGGCATTTGCTTCTTGAAACTTCTTAAGTTTATTCTATTTAAAACTCACAATTCACCAAACTTTGTTCATCGCCCATAGAGGTGGTTGTTTGAATTAAGCCAATACCTTTTGCGTAATAATATTGTGTAAAATAATTCAATGGCATTATATTACCATTCATTGATATTTTACTTTCGCCTTCTATCATCATTACATTTTCAAACTGTTTGCCTTTTACATCTCGGTTAGATCCCACTTCTTTTACCGTCATTACTAAAATACTATCAAGGCCATTAGCCTTAAATTTTATTTCCCAGGTATCGCCCATTTTTGCATCGTCTTTTAAAAGCGTATTAATTGTACCTTCTTCAAAAGAATCTGTTACATAGTTATTACCTTCTTTTCTAAAAAGCACCTTTTTGTTCATTAACGAATTTACCATTGTAAACTCGTTTGGGTTAGAAGGACTTACAGCTGTAACTGAATTAACATAGCTTGATCCATCTTTACTTACATAGGTCCATGCAAAACCTACGCGCAATGGATAATAAACTTCTACTCCGTCTGTCATGATGTTTGGTTTTTATTGGTTCTTATAAATATACACATTTTCAATTACAACTTTTTCTTCCTTTTTATTTACAATTTGAATTAACAGTTTGTTTTTTGTGTAGGAAGAAGAACCGTTTATTAAACTGATGAACTCAAATTCTTTTTTTAATTTATTATCTATCGGATCTTTACTTTCTTTTATCACATAAAGCGATTCGTACTTTAAACCCGGCATATAACTTACCTGAACAATGCTGTCGTTAGCGGATCGTATCATCTTTCCATTTTCAATATAAATGGCAATAGAGCGCTTTAAAGAGTCGGGGACAACCAAATAAAAAAGATCTTTAGAAGTGCTAATAACAGAATCTGTTTTTCCTTTCGGGAAAAAATAAATTAAGGAAGAATTTTTTTGGAATTTTATTTTTTGCGGGGTTTGAGAACTAAGTGTTCCTGAAAGATAAAAGATGAACAAATAAAAAATAAATTTCATCTTTTTAAAATTTTATTCTTTCTCGAGTTCTTTCTTTACCTCCTGAATGTGTTCGTTCACTTGCTCAGTAATACCACCGGTACTGTTCTGAATGTCTTTTTGAATACCGTTGGTAGCATCTTTAAACTCGCGAATACCCTTGCCTAAAGTTTTTGCAATGCTCGGTATGCCTTTGCCACCAAATAAAAGCAGGATCACAAATAATATAATTACTACTTCGCCGCCGCCTAAATTTAAAAATAATATAAACTGGTTAAATGTCATGTTAATCTTTCCTCCTCATAAATCTAAAAACAACAATTACGCCTGTAATAAAAACTACCCCAACAAATAAGGCAATTAAAATATCTCCAAGGTCTGTTTTGCTGTTCATGCGGTAAAGTTAATCATTAAATCATTCTTCATCAATGCCCAAATGAATTAAAGCATCTCCCTGGTTAACTACAGGTTGATTGTTAATTCCCACAATATAACCGTTAACAGGACTGTAAATTTTATCTTCCGCTTCACCAAAAGGATTGCAAATAACACCCAAAAGATCTCCCTTTCGTACATGAGAACCGTTATTGGCATTCATGTGAAAAAGCCCACTGCTGTTGGCGCGCACCCAGGTATCGTCTTTAATTTTAACAGATGGATTGCGTGGCAGATCAAAATCGATCATATTATACGATTGCATTAAACGCAAACAACCATTTACCCCTTCGTTAATTGCCAAATAATCAAAACGCATACTTTCTCCTCCTTCATAAACCAAAATAGGTTTGCCTTTTTTTGCCGCTTCTTTTCTAAAAGTACCATCACGGTAAGAACTATCAATAATTAACGATGTTGCAAAACGCTCTGCCAAGGCCACATTATCAGGAAAATCAAACACACAACGTAACTGAGGATAGTTATTTATTTTAGCACCGCCTGTATGAAAGTCAAATCCAAAATCAATAACAGGCACAATGTGTTTCATCAGATCGTAAGCAATTCTGCTTCCTAAAGATCCGCTTTTAGTGCCCGGGAAACACCTGTTCAGATCGCGCCCATCTGGCAAATCGCGACTGCCATACAAAAATGAAACCACATTAATTACAGGAATTGCTACTAAAGTTCCGCATTTTAAATTCTCTACCTCATCGCGCGAAATTACTTTACGGATTATTTCAATACCGTTTGTTTCTTCGCCGTGCATGCCGGCACATAATAAAACAGAAGGGCCTTCTTTTTTTGAATGAATAACGTGAACAGGAATTTCGATCTTTGTTTTTGTATGCAGTTCATACGAATTTAAGATCACCGTTTTATTTTGTCCCGGTTCAATTTTTTGACCATTTATGGTGATAGTTTTTTGTGCCATAAATTATTCGCCGGGCTTATTAAATTCGTTACGTTCTACATATTCAATTATTTTCCCTGCAATATCTACACCGGTTGCACCTTCAATACCTTCAAGACCGGGAGATGAATTTACCTCCATAACCAATGGACCACGTTTTGATTGCAACAGATCAACACCGGCAATACCTAATCCTAATTTTTTTGCCGCTTTTATGGCAGTTGCTCTTTCTTCGGGTGTAAGTGTAATAACTTTTGCAGTACCACCACGGTGTAAATTACTTCTAAATTCACCTGGCTTTGCCGTACGCTTCATAGCGCCTACAACCTGGCCGTCTACCACAAACACACGCAGATCTGCCCCTTTAGCTTCTTTAATAAATTCCTGCACCAACATATTTGCTTTTAATTTCATAAAAGCTTCTAATACGCTTTTTGCCGCTTTTTGATTCTCGGCCAAAATAACGCCAATACCTTGTGTGCCTTCTAAAAGCTTTACCACGCAAGGTGCGCCACCAACACTCTCAATAACATTATCAATATCTTTTTCTTTTGGCGAAGAAGCAAAACCTGTTTTAGGAATTCCTAAACCTGCACGCGCTAAAATTTGAAGACTTCTTAATTTATCACGCGAACGTACCAATGCCTGTGATTCTACAGCTGTAAAAATTTTCATCATCTCAAACTGACGAACAACTGCCGAGCCATAAAATGTTGCCGAAGCACCAATGCGGGGAATTACAGCATTTACATCTTTTACTTCTTTACCGTTAAAATAAATGTGCGGTCTACCCTGCTCAATTACCAAAACACATTTCATGTGATCTAATAAAAGTACTTCGTGCCCACGTTTTTCTGCCGCTTCAACTAAGCGTTTTGTAGAATATAAATTCTTATTACGTGATAGTATCGCAATTCTCATATCTATATTTTTGTTTGAGTTAGTTTAATAAATCCCGGTTTTATTTTTTTACCACCTGTGTGAATTTGATTGGCATCGATAATAAATTTTCCTTTTACCAAACGGCGACCAATTAAAACGGGGTAACGCATATTACCGCGATCGGAAAGTGAAACGGTAGACCAGATCTTTTTCTTACCGATCTTTACAACAGTTTTTATAATGTAGCGTTCTTCCATTTCACCAAAAGAGTTTTTTATTTTCTTTTGCGCGAAATCTTCGAAGCGTTGCATTTTATGATCATCGTTCACAACAATAAAATACAACACGGGCTTTTCGTTTTCAGTCTTGATAAAAATTTCTTCGCAATGAATAGAAGACGTATAAGCGCCTGTATCTATTTTTGCTTCGATATTAAAAACACCTAATAATGGAAAATCAACAAACTCACGTCTGCCTATCAATCTTAATTTATGTTTTTTTGTTTGCATACAATGAATAGAAGCGTTCTGCATTAACTTCCATAGGCAGATCTTCTTTTTGCAAGTAGAAATTTACGAACTTTTTTGCGAAATACGGTGCTAACATCACGCCTTTTGTGCCTAATCCGTTAAAAATAAACAGGTTCTTATATTCGGGATGTGCGCCTATAATTGGCCGCCTATCTATTGATGATGGCCTTACGCCGGCCTGATGAAGCTTAATGGTATAACTGCAATTTATCATTTGCCCCAATTTTTGTTCTAATTCGGCAAGCCCCTTTTGTGTGGTTTCTTCAGTCAATTCGTTCCATTCGTATGTAGCGCCTACTTTAAAATCACCATTTGTAAGCTGCATGATAAAACCATTTTTATTGAAAATATGATCTTTAAGTTTTAGATCGGATGCCGAAATTTCGAGTGTTTCTCCTTTAGCAGGCTTAAGCGGTATCCAATTAAAGAAGGGGTTATTTTTTACCAGGTAACCTTCACAAAAAATAATATTTTTTGCGGTAGTATCTTTATAAGAAATTGTTCCGTTATTCAACTTCAATTGTGTGTGATCAAAAACCTCATCAATTAAATTATCCTTAAAAAAAGCATCAGTTGCTTTTAAAAATCCGGGTACGTTTAAATTTCCACTTTGTTTTACAAGTCCGTATTGGCCTGTTAGCTTGCAATTTTTAAGCCCGGCAGAATTTGCTTCGTAGATCGTTTCATCTAAAAAATCACTTAATTCTGTTTCGGCTTTTTTTTGCCAGAGTTTTTTTTCCTGTTCTTCTATAAAAGGTTTTATAATGGCGCGTTGCGTGATCAGCTTTTCGCCTACCCTTTGTTCAACCTGCCCGTAAAATGTATTAAGGTAAGGAATTATTTCATTGGCCAGCCAGCTTTTGGTCATGCGTTTAAAGACAATTGGGTTCCATATACCCGCGGCTGCTTTGGAACAGCTGCTCAGATGCTGATTACCAATCATCTTAAACGAAATATTGTTTTCATGAAGCGTATGTGCAATAACGCTTGCAGCAAGGCCTCTTCCAACAATAATAAAATCGATCATTTTTTATTTTCAGATCTAACGTTTGGATTATAATTGCGTTTTACACCACGATAAGCACCTGAGAAGAACAAAAAGAAACGTACGCCTACAAGGCTTTGCTTATAATTAAATTCGCTGAATAATTCGGCGCCAATACCAATATCATAAACCAATTTAGTAGCTATTTGCACACACACATAACCACCGGCGCCTTGGTAAAATGCCGGCACATATACATTTCCTGTATCAAGCACACCGTGCACACCGGTAAAAAAAGTTGGACCGGCAAATGCAGCAAAATTATATTTCGCTGTTTCTTTTCTATAACCGTAACCCACTTTAAATTGCGCATGATTATTTTCTAGAAGCTTATCACCGCTTATTCCAAAGCCAGCCTGAAAATATTGCCGGCGGATATGAAAATGAAAATCGAGGCCAAGGCCTTGTTGCATATCTGCCCTTAGCGATGAGTTAAAAAAAGAAGGGCCAATGGTTAAATAATTATTGTACTTACGATACCGCTTGCCATCATGAAGGATCTCTTCTTTACGATTGTAAGGAGGTTTTTCAGAGGGAATTAAAATTGGCTCCTGGGCTAAAAGACCAAAACCATAAAAAAGTGCAAATATGAGTGTAAGCTTTCTGATAAGGCAAAGATAAACAGAATATTAGTTTAGAGGCCTATTTTAGAGTGTGAAACTTTGTAAATGGCACATATTCTTTATATCTGGCATTAGTAATTAATTTAAAAACGGATTTGTTTGTTTCTCAAACCCAATAGTGGTGGCTGGCCCGTGACCACTATATACTTTTACATCATCGGGCAAAACAAATAATTTTTCGCGGATAGAACGTAATAATGTTTCATGATCGCCTTTTGGAAGATCGGTGCGGCCAATACTATTGTAAAAAAGCACATCGCCACTGATGAGTAATTTGTTTTCTTTATTGTAAAAAGAAATACTGCCCGGAGAATGCCCGGGTGTGAAAATGGTTTGGAATTCGTATTGTCCTAAAATTATTTTATCTCCCGGTTCAATAAATTTTTCAGGGAAGGGTGAAGCATCAAACGGAACGCCATACATATTGGCAGTTTGTGGCATTTTTTCAATAAAATAAACTTCTTCTTTATGTGCCTCGGGTAATAAACCATAAGTGTCAAAAATAAATTTATTACCTAAAATATGATCAATGTGTGCATGCGTTAAAAGCAAACGCGTGAGGTTTAATTTTTTTTCTTCGATAAAAGTTTTAAGCTGTACATTTTCAGAAGTATTAAAATTTCCCGGATCAATAATAAAAGCGGTTCCTTTATCATCATATAACAAATAGGTATTTTGCTGAAAAGGGTTAAAGGTGAAAGATTTTAGATATAACATACTTTTATTTATAAATTTATGATTGACGATTTACAATTGTAATCCTGCCAAATCTAAGTTATTTTTCTTGTTAGTTTTAATTGATCATTCTCAAAATTTACAAGATTTAATCCATGATCTTTTCCAGGAATAAAGCTTCCAAATTCGTTCTGTAAATTTAATGCAGAAGCACTGTTATATGTCATCATTTGCAATATAGTTTCTAACGAAAATGCGTTTGAATTTTTTAGGATCACGTTTGCTTCGGCAATAATGTCGAGGCTATCATTACTTGCCAGACTATCTGTGCCAATGCAAAGCAAATCTTTATAATCTTTAAATAAAGTATAATCAGGCAATTTATTTTCAATATATAAATTGGCATTCGGACAAAAACAGAAAAAACAATTTTTATTTGCCGCAAGTTCAATATCTTCTTTGGTTGAAAATGTATTATGCACCAACATTGTTTTTTGGTTGTTGAATGCATTGATATATGCTTGTAAACTTGAGACACCCGGTGCTTTAAACCATGAAATATCGGCCTTTAAAAAATCATACAAACTTTTAAAATCATTTTCTTTTCCTAAAAAGAATTTTGTTTCTTCTTCTGTTTCCTGGTTATGGATTGATAAGGGTAAATTATTTTCTTTATCAAATTTTGCAATACGTTCTATTAATTGAAGCGATGTACTGTAAGGTGCGTGTGGCGCCAAACTTCCAGCCAAACCCATTGATTGTAGCAGCTTATAAAACGGAAAGCTAAGATCGAACATCATGTGCTCATTTGCCGGATTTAATCCAAGTATCTCAATAAAAGTATGATACTTGATTTTTGAGTTTTGTTTTGCCTTAAAGCCATCATCTGCATTACTAATATCACCAACAGCCACAATGCCTTTCTCCCACATTTGCGCATCGGCTTCCATTGCTTTTTCATGAATAAGTTCTTTTGTAAAACCGCTCATGCGCTGCATAATTATTTGCTTGCCAAAACCCGGAATACCGGTGTGTTTTTGAATTTTACCCTTTAAATGGCTCAATTCTAAATGACAATGTGCGTTTACAAAACCCGGTGTTATAATACCATCAAAAGATTCGATCTTATCTTGTATTTCAGAAGATACAGCAACTATGTCTTTTAACTTATTTTGGCTGTCAATAACTAATACCGAGCCTTGCGGCAGGTATTGCCTGCCATTAAAGATCTTATTTGCACTTAAAAATCGCATGGCCTAAAGTTAGTTATTTATAAGTTTGTATGGTATCCTTAATTAATGGCAAAAAAAGACATACGGGCTTTATCGGTTGAACAGTTAGCTGATCTTTTTAAAGAGATCAATGAGCCTGCTTTTAGGGCAAAACAAGTGTATGACTGGCTATGGGCCAAAAGTGTTACCAATTTCGACGATATGTCGAACCTATCAAAAAATTTGCGTGACTATTTGAATAGCAATTTTGCCATTAATAATGTTCAAATAAGTGAATTGCAAGTTAGTTCTGATAAGACCATTAAATGCGCTATGCGCCTGCACGATAATTATGTTGTTGAAAGTGTATTGATACCTCACCAAACCCGTTTTACGGCCTGTATCTCATCGCAAGTGGGTTGTAGCCTTACCTGCAAGTTTTGCGCAACGGGTAAATTAAAACGAATGCGTAATTTAAATGCAGATGAAATTTACGACCAGGTTGTTTTGGTAAAAAATACGGCAATGGAAAAATATAATTCACCCCTCACCAATATTGTTTACATGGGCATGGGTGAACCGTTATTAAATTATGCAGAAGTATTAAAATCAGTTGATAAAATTACAAGCCCTCAAGGTCTTGGCATGGCTGCAAAGCGTATTACGGTTTCAACCGCAGGTGTTGCAAAGATGATCACCAAACTGGCTGATGATAATGTAAAATTTAATCTTGCTTTATCTTTACATGCGGCTAATGATGAAAAACGCAACCACATTATGCCTATTAACGAAACCAATTCGTTAGAGAATTTAGCTACATCTTTAAATTATTTTATTGATAAAACGGGTACCCGTCCAACCTTTGAATACATTGCATTTAAAGACTACAATGATTCTATTATCGATGCACAGGAATTAGTGAATTTTTGTAAAAAGGTAAAAAGTAAAGTAAATATTATTGAATACAATCCAATTGATGATGGTGAATTTAAGCAAACTACCAGGGAGCGTTTAAAGGCTTTTACCGATCATTTGGAAAAAAACGGCGTTATTTGCAACGTGCGCCACAGCCGTGGTAAAGATATTGATGCTGCCTGCGGCCAGTTGGCAAATAAAAACAAGCTGGCAGCAGAACAATTAAAATAAAAAGTTTAAATTTAAGACCATTGTGTCTAAAGCAATAAACGAAATAAAACAACCGGTAGCAGAACATATGCTGGCCTTTGAAGAAAAGTTCAAAGACGCTATGAAAAGTACTGTACCTCTCTTAGACAAGATCACCAATTACATTGTAAAACGAAAAGGAAAACAGATACGTCCGTTGTTTGTTTTTTTAAGCGCGCAAAATACCGGCACTATAAATGAAAGTACTTATCGTGCGGCTGCTTTGATAGAGTTGTTACATACAGCTACATTAGTGCATGACGATGTGGTGGATGACAGTAACGAGCGCCGCGGTTTTTTTAGTGTGAATGCTTTATTTAAAAATAAAGTAGCGGTTTTGATCGGTGATTTTTTATTATCAAAAGGTTTATTGCTTTCGTTAGATAATGATGATTTTCATTTATTGAAAATTGTAAGTAATGCTGTGCGTGAGATGAGTGAAGGTGAATTGTTGCAAATAGAAAAAGCAAGAAGGCTGGATATTTCTGAAGAAATTTATTTTGAGATCATTACCAAAAAAACCGCCACCTTAATTGCTGCTTGTTGTGCCGCGGGAACCGCCTCAGTAAGCGATGATAAAAAAACCATTGAGCTGGCAAAAGAGTTTGGCACTTTAACAGGCATTGCTTTTCAAATTAAAGATGATCTTTTTGATTACGGAAATGATGATCAGATAGGTAAGCCAACAGGTATTGATGTGAAAGAAAAGAAAATGACCTTGCCTTTAATTTATGCGTTAAATAATTGCACCTGGTTAGAGAAAAGAAAAATAATAAACATTATTAAAAATCATAACGAAGAAAGCGAACAGGTAAAAATTGTTATTGATTTTGTGATACAAAAAGGAGGCATTGCTTACGCAAACAAAGTAATGCACGAGTATAAAAACAAAGCCTTAAGCGTATTAGCAAACCTGCCAAAAAATGATGCGCGCGATAGTTTAGAACGATTGCTTATTTATGCAATTGAAAGAAAAAATTAATATTAGTAAAATGAAAAATATAGTTCTTATAGTTTTATCTGTTTTTATTTTTGCTTCCTGCAATAACACTACCGAAGTAGAAAACCCTGAAATTAATAAACACGTTGCCGATTCTATTTCAAAAGTGCAACAAAAAAAAGTAGTTGATTCTTTAAAAGCAAAGAACCCGTTACTGATAATGCCGCCGGATAGTAATTATACTGGTGAGTATGTAGATAAATATAATACCGGCATTACAAAATTTAAAGGCACTTATCGTTTTGGTAAAAAGCACGGCCAATGGATGTCGTTTTTCCCAAACGGTTTAGCATGGAGCGAATTGCATTTTGATAAAGGTCTTCGCCACGGCCCTAATCTTACTTATTTTGAAAATGGTAAATTACGTTATAGCGGTATGTATAAAAATGACGGACGCGACAGTATTTGGTTGTATTACGATTCAACCGGAGTTATTTTAGAAAAAGTTTTGTTTAAGAATGACCAGATGGTAAAAAAATTACCGTTAAAGTAATTTATTTTCCTGTTTTACTGCCGTCATAAGCCCATTTAAGGTATACAGCACCCCAGGTAAAGCCACCACCAAAAGCAGCTAATACAATTGTATCTCCTTTTTTAAGCTGCTTTTCATAATCCCACAATAAAAGCGGTATAGTGCCGGCCGTTGTGTTACCATAACGTTCAATGTTCATCATTACCTTTTCAGGACCAATACCCATACGTTGTGAAGTAGCGTCAATAATACGTTTATTGGCCTGGTGAGCGGCTAACCATGTAATATCTTTATCGGTAAGATTGTTCTTCTCCATTATTTTTGCACTCACCTCAGCCATGTTGTAAACAGCGTGTTTAAATACTGCCTGGCCTTCCTGGTAAACAAAATGCATTTTATTATCAACGGTCTCGTGACTTGCAGGGCGTAAAGATCCGCCTGCTTTCATATGTAAATGTGTGCAGCCGTTACCATCTGCATGTAAAATAAAATCTTTTATACCAACATCTTCTGTTGTAGGCTCTAATAAAACAGCGCCGGCACCATCTCCAAATATTACACAAGTTGTTCTATCTGTGTAATCAATAATACGGCTCATCATATCGGCACCAACTACTACTACTTTTTTATAGCGCCCCGTTTCAATAAATTGAGAAGCTGTTGTAAGGGCATAAATAAATCCTGAGCAGGCAGCGCCAAGATCAAAACTCCAGGCGTTTTTTGCACCCACTTTTGCAGCAATAATATTTGCTGTGGCCGGAAAAACCATATCTGGGGTAACAGTCCCGCAAAGTAAAAGATCTATCTCAGAAGGATCTATACCGCGTTTTTTACACAATAATTTTACCGCCTCTGCTCCCATATCGGAAGTAGCTTTATTAGGATCGTTCTCTAAATGGCGTTGCTTAATGCCCGTGCGCGTTGTTATCCATTCATCAGTTGTATCAATTATTTTTTCCAGGTCGGCATTGGTTACAATGTTGTTTGGTAAAAATCCTGCTACTGCTGTTATGGCGGCTCTGGTCATTTATTGAAATGTTTGTTGTATTTTTTCAGTTAACTTAACATCTACAAGATCCTTTGCTAAGATCAAAGAATTTTTAAAAGCCAAAGGACTTGAAATGCCGTGACAAATAATTACGTTGGAGTTGATCCCTAAAATAGGAGTCCCACCATATAATTCGTAATTAAATTTATCAAAATACTCGTGAGATATTTTTAATTTTTTAGTTACTGTATAAAATGCTTCGGCCATTTTTAGCACTACATTTCCAACAAAGCCTTCGCACACTACAACATCTGCTGAGTCTTTAAAAATATCGCCGCCTTCTATATTTCCAATAAAATTAAAATCTTTAGAATCTTTCATTAACGAGTGCGTAGCCTGCGAAACTAAATTTCCTTTTTCAGGTTCTTCGCCAATGTTTAACAAGCCTACTCTTGGATTGTTTATTTTGTAGATCTCTTTGGCAAGTATTGAGCCCAGGATGCCGAATTGATATAACACATCCGGTTTGCAATCTGCATTGGTACCAACATCCAGTATCAAACCAAAGCCTCCTTTTTCTTTTGGCATTACAGAGGTGATGCATGGACGGATAACGCCCGGAACCGCTTTTACCGTAAACATTGAGCCCACAAGCATGGCACCCGTGTTACCAGCGCTTATGAATGCATCTAACTGACCTTCTTTTAATAATTTAAAGCCTAAATTAATGGTGCTGTTTGGCTTTTGAGAAAAAGCTTTTGTAGGGTGCTCACCCATTTCAATTACTTCGGTTGAATGCACATAATCAAAGCTGTCAGCATCTACATTATGTTTCTTAAAGTATTCTTTGGCAACATTACTATCGCCTATTAAAACAATTCTTGCTTGTGCGGGAAGTTCTTTTATCGCTAACATAGCTCCATCCAAACAGTTGTTTGGAGCAAAGTCACCACCTAAAATATCAAAGCCAATTTTCATATAATTATATCGTCAAATCGAATTTTAACAAACTACAATAATACAATTTATATGCTTAAAATTAACTGAAATAAGGTGATTTATTTATGAATTTAATTGTTAGGAAAATTAATCTCAATTTTAGCGCCATTGCTATTAGAAAAGTGTACTTTCCCGTCTATCTGTTCGGTTAATGATCTAATTAAAACAATACCTAAAGAACTGGTTTCCAAATCAGTATTAAAATCTTTAGTAAAGCCCGCCCCCGAGTCCTTTACAGTAAGCGAAACCCTGTTATTGGCATTTTTAATACTTATCCAAAACTGTTTGTTCACACTATTTTCATTGTTAAGGCCATATTTAATGCTGTTTGTAACAATTTCATTTAAAATAAGCCCTAAAGGAATACAAGTGTTAATGGAGAGGTTTATGGCTTCATACTCTTCTCTTATTTGTACCTCTTCTAAAAGATTATACGAATTAAAAAGCTCTGTTATTAGTTCAGAAGAATAGTTGCCAAAATTGATGGTCTTAAATTCAGGATTTTTAAAAAGCATTTTATGTACCAGGGCCATGCTCATTATACGATCTTTGGTTTCGCTTATTATCTGCTTTGCTTCGGTATTATTTACAGCATCTTCCTGTAAATTTAAAAGGCCCGAAATTATGGCTAAATTATTTTTTACACGGTGGTGTAATTCGGCCAGTAACACTTCTTTTTCTTTTAAAGAAACATTCACTTCTTGTTTGGTTCTTTTAATATCATCAATTTGCTGAAGGATCTCTTTGTTTTGGTTAAAGATGGTTTTATTCAACAAAAAAGTAAGTAGGCCTGTAAGTAGCACAGAAAGAATAACATCGTAATACCAAAGCAACCGAATCTGTTCCGGATCAAGTGTTTTTATTTTCCATTCGGGAATATCAATTACTAAATTTAATGTGAAAGATGTGGCACAAACCAAAAAATGAAACACCGAAGATTTATCAATACGTGAAGGATTATTTAATAACACAACACTTACAAGCACCGGAAAATAAAACAGGTAAGTGCCGGTTTCGGCCGGATAGTATTCGCCAATAAAAAATAACGAGAAGTTAACGTACACTGTAAATAAAGCAAAGGCAATATTTACCTGTTTTTTAAAGCTTAAATAGATGGATGTTAATGCCATTAACATGAACAGCAATTCTACTTTTATAGGAAAATCGGCTTTAATAAAAAACCAGTTGGTTAAGCCTATCAATAAAAAAAAGATAACTACAATGTTTAAGAGGTTAACGCTTTTAATACGTCTTTTATCATGAAATGATTGATCATCCTGAACTCCAAAATTTAGTATCCGAAAAAAGAGTGCCTTTAGTTTCATACAAGAGTTACAGAATTACAATGTAGTAAAAATATAAAAAGCAGGTAACTATTTACCTGCTTTTTAAAAAAAATATAGAATGCTATAATTATGCTTTTTCCATTACCACTTTACCTTTGTAGTAAAGTTTACCTTCAAACCAGTGTGCACGGTGCATTAAATGCGCCTCGCCTGTAGTTGAATCTTTTGAGATTGTCATTGCAGTTGCTTTGTATGTTGCACGACGTGAGTCTCTGCGTGAACGGGATAGTTTTCGTTTTGGATTTGGCATGATTTCTTATTTTAATTTTTGTTGATCTTTTTTAATTTATTTAATTGTTCCCACATTGGGTTATTCTTGTTTTCTTCTTCTTCGTTTGAATCGGAAGCTAAACCTTCCAGCTTATCCTTTGTTTCGTTATCGCAAATGAACTCTTCTTCATCGAGCTCACAGGGCACACGGCGCGCAGGAATAGCCAAAATTATATATTCGTATAAATAGTGTGCAATATCAAATTGTTCATCCCCTTCTTCAATAACCAAAATTTCGTCATTGCTTACTTCCGGGTCTCCGAATTTGATCACTAAACTTTCTTCTCCTTCTATCGGAAAATCAAATCCTTTTAAACACCTGTCACAATCCAGCTTTACAGTACCTTCAAATTTAAAATCCATTTGCAATAAATGGTTTTGCTTTGTAAGTGTTGCTGTAACATCTATATCGCCGTGCTGCACTTCACTATTTTCAAATTTACTAAAGAACGTGTCGTTTACTTTGAACTCGTATTCGTGTAAACCCAGGGGTAATCCTCCAAACTGTATTACGTACTCACTCTTACCCATACCTCTTTTTAAAAAGGACTGCAAATATAGGTTTTTTGTTTGATATTCAAAACTTTATTAACAATTCCATATGGTATTTTCAGTCTCATCCTAAATCCTTCTCCCAAGGAGAAGGACTTTAAACTGTTAAACTCCCTTCTCGCCCGGAGAAGGGCTGGAGGTGAGGCTTTAAACAAAAAAAGCCATCTCGGCTAACCGGATGGCTTTAAGTATGTAGTAAAAGATCTTATTTATGAGTTTTTTCGCTGCTAACAGTCAATTTTTTACGTCCACGTGAACGTCTTGCAGCTAATACACGGCGACCGTTTGCTGATGCCATGCGCTCTCTGAATCCATGTTTGTTTTTTCTTTTACGTTGCGATGGTTGAAAGGTCCTTTTCATGATATTAAATATTTATTGTTATTTACTTTTAAAAATGGATTGCAAATATAGAGGTAATTTTTGTTCTGACAAATTTTTATTTAAAAAAAGCCCGCTTTTTGGCCTGTTTAATTACAATTTAATGACAAGATAAGCCGTTTTAAGCATTAATTTTACAGTTTTTATGGCAAAGCAACAGCGCAGGGGCGGTGGCCCCTCAAATAGTGATACTGACGATCTACCAAAGGCAAAACTTACCATGGCCAATCTTAAGCGCTCTATGCGTCTTTTTGGCTATTTAGGCAAGCATAAATGGAAGTTTATTTTAGGCATGTTCTTTTTGATAGGAAGCGCCGGGGTTGGCCTTTTATTTCCGATGAAATCAGGTCAAATGCTAGGCTACCTTGCTGAGAATACAAAACCGGTAAGTGTAATTAAAGAAGAGTTAATGACAATTGGCCTTATATTGCTTGTCATTCTTATTGTTCAGGCTATTTTCTCGTTTGGCAGGGTTTATTTGTTTGCACAGGTAACCGAAAGTGTTTTAAAGGCGGTTAGAAAAGATACTTTTAATCGCTTAATTCAAATGCCAATGGGCTTTTTTTCAAAGAACCAGGTGGCAGAATTAAGCAGCAGAATGGCTACAGATATAAACGTTATTTCTGATGCTTTTACGATAAATATTGCTGAACTTATACGCCAAAGCATTGTAGGTATTGGCGGTCTTATCCTTTTGGTTTGTACTACCGAATGGGCTATTACAAAATGGTTTTTAATGATCATTCCCCCTTTAACTGTAGCAGCTATTTTATTTTCTAAAAGAATAAGAAAATTCTCAAAATCGTACCAGGAAAAAATTGCAGAGGCAAACGTTGTGGTTGGCGAAGCTTTAACCGGTATTACCAATGTAAAAACTTTTACCAATGAAGAATACGAAATAAACAAATATGGTAAGGTAGCTGATAGCATAATGAATTTTGGTTTAAAATATGGCATTTTCAGAGGTCTTTTCTTTTCGTTTGTAATGGTTTTTGTTTTTGGGTCTATCTTTTTTATTTTATGGCAATTGCTTTTTGCACTCAAAGTTGATCATACTATTGATGAAGAAGATTTTGGTACCTTCATGATGTTATCCTTATTTGTTGCTGGCTCTTTGGGTGGATTACCCGAACAGATCTCTTCTTTACAAAAGGCACTGGGCGCAACCGACAGGGTGTTTGAATTAATTGACGGAGAAATAGAAAATATTGAATTTTTAAAAGACAACGTTTCGGCAAAACAAACAAAAGGTGAAATAGAGTTTAAAAACGTTCTGTTCAATTACCCTTCGCGCCCTGATTTTAAAGTACTACAGGATATCTCATTTAAAGCAGAGGCCGGCCAAACGGTTGCGCTTGTGGGCTCCAGCGGGTCAGGTAAAACAACCATTGCTTCTTTGATCTTACGTTTTTATGATCCAACAGGCGGCGGCATTTTAATTGACGGTATTGATTCACGCTCTATGTCACTTACCGAATTAAGAAAAAAGATTGCTCTTGTGCCGCAAGATGTTATTTTATTTGCAGGAACTATTAAAGATAATATTGCCTACGGTAAACCAAATGCAACCGATGCTGAAATTGAAGATGCTGCGCGCAAAGCGAATGCATACACTTTTATAGAATCTTTTCCCGATAAATTTGCAACGCTTGTTGGCGAAAGAGGTATACAATTAAGCGGCGGGCAAAGACAGCGTATTGCCATTGCCCGCGCGGTTTTAAAAGACCCAAGCATTTTAATTTTAGATGAAGCCACCAGCAGTTTAGATAGCGAAAGTGAACATTTAGTGCAGGAAGCTTTGGATAAATTAATGGTAGGCCGCACCAGTATTGTTATTGCGCACAGGCTGGCAACTATAAGAAATGCCGATAAAATTGTTGTATTGCAAAATGGTATTGTGCAGGAAGTTGGTCCTCATCATCAACTTATTCAAAACGAAAATGGTTTGTATCACAAACTAAGTAAAATGCAGTTTGAATTATCTTAACCACGGAGACACTAAAAACACAAAGAAACACTAAGTTTTATTTTAGTGATTGCTTGGTTTGGTAAGAGAAAAAATCACAGCTCTGCTGCTTCGATCTTATTATCTACAACAGTAAAGAATTTTGTTTTTACTGTTTTTCTTTTTTCGATATAGGTTTTGTAATCTTCTGTAGAATTTTTTCTGTTAGTGATCACATTTTCGTAATTCTCATTTAATGCGATGATCAACTCAGTTGCTTCACGTACTGCAAATTGTCCGCCTTGCGAAGCGGTTAAATAATCAACCAAATTGTTCTTTATACAATAATTTACAAATAAAGGATTGGCTTTTTGATTCACTAAAATTCTTACACCACATACCTCAGCCATTGAAAGATCTAATACATCATCAAAAAAATAAGCAACTTCGTTTGGTTTGATATTTTCTTTTTCGCAAATAAAATTAAGCGCATTTGTTTTTGCTGCAACTTTAAAAAAAGAATAATGAAAACACTCACGCTGGCAAAAATAAAAAGCCGTTTCATTCTTTTCGCCGCTAATAATGGCTGTTAAAGGTGGCTGGCCGTTCTTCATAAAATACGAATAACGCAGCAGGTTGGTTCCCATACTATCTACTTCGCTAAAATTACTGCCACCGGTGTTGTTTTTTTGTCCGTTATTAAAAACTCCATCCCAATCAAAAATAAATGCTTTAATGTTTGGCAATTTTTTTTTGAGCTCAGCAATTGGTGTAATAAATTTTCCACCAATATTTAAATATGCATTTTCAATTTCTTTCATAAAAAAAGCCCCGGTTAAAGGGCTTAAGTTTTTTGAGTTTATGATTTTAAGTCCTGAATATCCAGCATACCAACAGGTTTGCCGCCATCTGTAACTACAATGGTATCTACATTTGTTTTCTTAAATAAATTATTGGCTTCGTTCAATAACACATTGCCCTCAATGGTAATTGGTTCACGATATTCCAAATCACTTAATTTTTTTGATAAAATATCGCGGCCTTTTTCGCCTAATAATTTTCTTAAAGAACCATCGGTAAATACACCTTTAATACTTCCGTCTTTTTTAACTACAGTAATAGCGCCAAAATTAAATTCAGTTAATTTTATGATCGCATCGGTAATATTCGTGTCTTCAGAAACAATAGGATTTACGCCATTGATAGCCTCTTTTACTTTTACCATCATTAAACGGGTATCCATAATAAATTGATCGGTACCAACTGTTGTAAAGTTATTTTCGGTTAGCTGTTTTAATATTTTTAAGGGCACTGTAATAGTGTGAACACCTATATTAATGGCATTACGCACATGCTCAACTGTTCTAACAGATGAGAACATGATCTTTGTATCGTAACCGTAAATATCAACCGCATCCACACATTGTTGTACCAAAGCCAAGGCATCATGGCCCTGATCCTGCAAACGGCCAACTAAAGGGCAAACATAAGTAGCGCCGGCCTGCATAGCCATGTAAGCTTGTTGCAGTGTGTAAACCAAATGCACATTTACCAAATAACCTTTATCGCGTAACATTTTACAAGCGCGAACACCTTCTAACGATACCGGGATCTTAAATACTGTTTTTTTAGGGTCTAAACCCAGTTTTATCTGGCGCTCAGCTTCTGCTAAAACCTCTTCAGCGGTATTGCCTAAGGCCTCTATTTGAAGCACAGGAACAATTTTGCTAAGCTTTACAATTGTGCCGTCAATATCGGTGATCCCTTCTTTTTGCATAAAAGTTGGGGTGGTTGTTAAACCGTTAAGGAAGCCTAATTTAAAACCTTCTTCAATTTCTTTTAAGTTGGCTGAGTCTAAGTATAATTCCATTTTAGTGTATTAAAATTAAAGTGTAAAGAAACTAAAAAAAATTGGATTTTTTAGCATTGCTTATAAATAACAAAACCCCGAGAAATTCCGGGGTTTTGTAAAGCATTCTGGAAAAATATTATTTAATAATTAATTTTTTTGTAACGGAACTGTTGGCAGTTTTTATTTGCGCAAAATAAACACCAGAGCCTAATCCATCTACATTAAGATCGATCTTGTTCTTACCTTCTGCCATATTCACATTCTTTTCAGAAACAACAGCGCCCAGTGCATTATAAATAACCACTTTAGCAGTTGTTGCTTTTAGCGAATTAACTTTTATAACCATTGCATCAGTAGCAGGGTTTGGATATAACTCAAAAGAAGAAAGCGTGTTTGCGCTTAATTCGTTAACACCTAAAACGCCGTTATATTTAATAGTAAACTCTAACGAATCGTTATGATTGGCTACGTTATAAAAGCAGTATTTTACTAAGCTATAACCTACAGCACTTGCTTCTACAAGATCAGTTGTAAGGATATTATAAGTACCCGGAACTGATGATGCACTTTGGCCTGCAGTTAAAGTTAAAGCCATTAACGATGTATCCACATCATTGCCATAACACTGGCTGCCAAAACAAAAATGTGCATCGGCAGTTGTTGAGGTGGCAGCAACCATATTTAATACTATATCTCTGCGAACTACATGGTATGATTTTGTACTTGCACTAGTATTGGTAAGATCAAAATCAATGCTCGTAATATTACCGGCACTTGTTGTAGCTTCAATAATGGCATTTGGCGCAACAGTTGCGCTACTTGCCATATTAGTAACCTTAATGCTGTTTTGAGAAATACCTTTTAAACAAAAAAGAGAAATTAAAATAAATAAAGATTTTTTCATTTTTAAATTTTTAAAAAACCTTGCCGGTTCTACCCGGCAAGGTAATTAGTAATAAATTATTTAGTAACTGTTAATTTTTTAACCATTGAACCGTTTTTAGATTCAACCATTACATTATATAAACCATTAGCAAATTGAGTACCATCTAATTGTACTGAGTTAACACCTACATTTAATTCAACTTGTTTGCTGAAAACAATTTGACCTAAAGTGTTTACCACTACAACGTTTGCTTTTCCTTCAGCAACCGAAGTAATGTTTAAATTAGCATCACCTTTAGTTGGGTTAGGATATACCTCAAAGCTCATTTCGCTTACAGCATTTGTTTTAATAGCTGTAGGGTTTGATTGTGCTAAGTTAATGTTATCTACATACATGTTATTTCCATAATCTGAAGTAGCAACAAATTTAACCAATACATTAGGGTTGTTAGCATAAGCTGACATGTTCACCAATACTGATTTCCATTGCGTAGCAGTTGGCACGAAAGCAGCAGTCGTTAACGGAGCTGTTGCTAAAGCTGTACCTGCCTGGCTAAATACTGTAGTCCAGCTGTTACCACAATCAGTAGAAGCTTTTACTTCTAATTTATCATTCTCGTTGTTTGGTGAAGCAGTATAATAAGTATAAGCTACATCAAAACCTAAAACAGGAGCAGACATTGCAGAAAGATCTGATGGTGGTAAATAAAGATCATCAGAATCACCAACTACACCATTTTGGTAAAAATCATATTTAGAAGCACCTGTGTTAGAACCATAAGCACCAACAGCACCATTTCTGCTCCAAGTGTAAGCACCTGCATCTTGATTGTACAATGCCCAGTTTGTTGGAGGGAAAGTTACAGCAGTGAAAGGCTCAGTTACCGGACCTGCAAAATAAGTTGGAGAGCAAACAAAAGATACTTTTGCTTTATTGTTAGCCAGGTTATTTTCGCCACCGCTTACAGCACTAATGTTGTAAGAGAAAGTATGAGAACCGGCTGTTGTAGTTAATAAGTTCATTGGAATAGTTGTAGAAGCACCTGCTGCTAAGTTACCAGTCCAAACTACGTCAGCACCAATAGTTGCATCTAAAGTTGGAGCAACTGTAAATGCAGTGATTGCATTTGAACCAATGTTTTTAACAGTTACAGTTGGAATTAATGTTGTAGAACAAACTACAGGATTAATATTTGCAGTAATAGCTTTAGCATCGTTAGCTAAACCAGCAGGTTGAGCCATTGCAGCCTGTGCTACTTTTTTATTACCATCATCTTGTATAAAACCTACAAATGCAACTTCAGACTTATCTCTTACATAAGAAGGTAAAACACAGTTAATAGTGAATGTTTGGTTTTGCCCAACTGACCATGTAGAAGCCATTGGTGTGCCAGCCTGGATAGAAGGGAAAGATTTAATAGCCACATCCTGGAAATACGTTTCACCGTTAGTACCCGGTTGTGTAGCAAATTGAATGTTTCTTTCAGTCATCACTAAACGGAAAATTAAAGAACCAACTGAAGTAAATGCAGCTGATGCAGTAATGTTAACTGTTAAAGTAACTGATGAATAAGTAGGATCCCACTGACGCAACATGCCAATTGTAAAGGCAGATGTGTATGAAGATGCCGTATTGATAACTGTATTATTTAAGTTACCAGGATGATCTGACGCAGCACCAAAAACAGTTGCATTTTGACCATCAATTCTGCTTGAAGGAGCAGAGTTAATGCCATAACCGTAGCCACCAGCTGCTACAGTTTTGTAACGCCAGTCAATTTCAGCTTGGTTTGTTTTATATAAAGACCATGTTGGAGTTGGAGCCGAAGGAATTGGCACCTGCCATTTAAGAGGAATTATTTTAGTAACGTTTGTTGGCGACAATAATAATAAGTTCAGGCCGGGATTCGTAGCTGCACAAGGAGGACAAGTCTCCCCTGTAAACTCTTCGTATAATGACATGCGTGGAGATTGTGCAACTGCAACAACTCCTGCAATCATTAATCCAAGTGTTAATAGATTTTTTTTCATGATTTTAAATTGATTTAGTTATTAATAGTCTAACAAATATAAACATCCGGTATAAATATATCAAGCAGAATTGTGTTAAAAGCAAAAGTTTCGTTTTTTGCTGCGATTCGCCAGTTAAATCGGGCTTTTCGCGTATTTTTCAAGATCTAAATCTAAATAATCTAAAATAGAAAAGGGCTGTTTTTTTTACAAAAGCAGCCCTTTTAAAAAGATCAGGTTCCTTATTTAGAAATTACCAGTTTTTTAGTATGATTTTTGTTTTCAGCTTGTACAGTTACCATATAAATTCCTGCAGCTAAATTTTTACAATCAAAATTTACATTATTAGATCCCGCATTTAATACATACTCTTTGTTATAAACCAGCTGACCTATTGAATTTGTAACCATAACCTTAACATTGGCAGTACTAGCGGCTTTCACAAACACCGTAGCTTCATCAGTTGCAGGATTTGGATAAACCTCAAATGCTAAATTAACTGCTTCTGTATTTTTTACTGATAAAGGACTTGTTTGTTGCAAATTAATATTATCTAAAAATAAACGATTACCTACATTACTCTTACCCCAAAATTTTACCAATACTTGCGGTGCGTTTGCATAAGCCACTAAAGGCACGGCAACAGTTGACCACTGCGCAGCAGTTGGAACAAAGAATGTAGAACCATTAACCGGTGCTGTAGCCATTGTAGTTCCACCGTTCGAATAAACAGTAGTCCATGTGTTACCACAATCTGTTGAGATCTTTGCTTTTAATGAATCTTTTGAAGTTGAAGCAACCTGGCAATACGAAAGATCAAATCTTAATTCAGGATTTGTAAATCCGGTAAGATCCGATGGTGGTAAATAGATCTCATCAATGTCGCCATTTGTAATTGAATTAACCTGAAATAACATAGACTCTCCACTTAAACCATAACCACCCGCCAAAGTACTTCTGGTAAATGTATTTACACCATTATCTAAATTAAATAAGGCCCAGTTTGTGGGAGGAAATGTTGTGCTTACAAAGCCTTCATTTACCGGCCCGGCAAAAGAAGTAGTTGGCGTAATAAAAAATAATTTTTTGTTGTTGTTACTTGATACAACATCACCACCACTTACACCAGAAATATTGTAAGAATAGGTATGGGCGCCTGCAGAAGTGTTGATCATATTCATAATAACATTTGTTGTTGCAGTTGGCGCTAAACTTCCTGTCCAAAAAATATCAGCTCCCGGAACACCATCTAACACCGGTGTAATGGTCATTGCGGTAATAGCATTTACGCCATTGTTTTTGATGCTTATATTTGGCACTAAAGTAGAAGTACAACCTACCGAAGGAATTGAAATAGATAATGCTTTAGCGTCGTTTGGAATTTGAGGTTGCAATGTTCTTGCGGCCTGATAAACTTTTTTAGTTCCATCTTCTTGCACAAATCCTACAAAAGCCATTTGGCCTTTATCATAAATGTATGAAGGTATAGCGCAGTTTACCACAAAGGTTTGCGTTTGTCCTGCCGTCCAAGTACCCGGCAATAAAGTACCCATGCCTGCAATTGTAGTACCGCTACCTGCAGTTGTAGGATATGATTTTCTAACAGGATCTGCAAAATCTTTTTCACCATTAGTACCTGATGGTGAATCAAAATTGATCATACGCTCTACCAAACATAAACGGTACATAAGATTACCATTTGAAGTAAATGCAGTAGATGATTGTACTGTAACAGTAACTGCGCAGTTATTAAACAATGGATCCCAGGCAGTGCTCATGTTAATAGAAAAATTTGTTGTTTGAGATTGCGCACTGCTAATTACAGCATTGCTAATGTAAAAAGGATGATCCTGTGGTGCGCCAAAATCCCATTGGTGCCTGCCATCCAAACGGCCTGCAGGCGCAGAGTTAATACCATTGGTAATAGTGTTTGTTGGTGTGTTTTGGCTTGGATAATTATATCCTGTTGATTTATAACGCCAGTCTATCTCTGCCTGGTTGGTACGGTATAAAGACCATGTTAATGATGGCGCTGAAGGAATTGGCACCTGCCATTTAATTGCAATAACTTTTGTGCTGTTATTTGCCAGCGTTACATTTAATGCGGGATTGGTTGAAGCACAGGGAGCACAATTCTCTCCTGTAAATTCTTCAAATAACGACATGCGTACTTGTGCATTCGTAAATAAAGCAGTTACCAGTAATGCTAAAATTAAGTAAGTTTTTTTCATTGATATTTATTTAGGGTTTAAATTTTTAGAACGAAGACATCTAAGTTAATTATCTATTATTGAAAAATCAATAGTTATTATGTTAAAATAAAAAGGCCGTCTGTTATAACAGACGGCCTTTTTAAATTATAATTAAAAAAACTATTTAGAGATAACTAATTTTTTTGTGCTTGAATTTTTATCTGATTCAACAACTAAAAAATAAATTCCATTAGCAAGATCTTTAGTATCTATTTTAATGTTGGTAGCTCCAGAACTTAATGAAACTTGTTTTGTATAAACTACCTGACCAATTGCATTCATAACTTTTACAATTGAACTTACTGCATTTGCAGAAGTGATCTTTAAAGTAGCCTCGTTAGCTGCAGGATTAGGGAAAATAGAAAGATTAGCGTCTTCGCGGTTAATAGAAGCAATGCCCGATGGCACAGGTTGTGAAAGATTAATGTTATCTAAATAAAGGTTATTACCGTTATCATTTGTAACTTTAAATTTAACCAACACGTTTGGCATTGCAAATCCGGTTAAAGCAATTGTTTCACTGATCCAATCAGATGACATTTGTGCTGTAAACGCCGAAGTAGTTGCACCTGTTGTAGCTAATATAGACCCTGCTTTGCTGTAAACACTTGTCCATGTTGCACCACAATTGCTTGATACAAGAACTTCAAGTTTATCATTCTCACTATTGCGTTGCGCTTTTGCCATATCAAATTTTAATACAGGTACACCTGTTCCATCTAAGTTTGTTGGCGGCAAGTACAATTCATCTTCATCACCAATTACAGTATTTGTAAAAAAGTCAAATTTTATACAGCCATAATCATTCGAGTTGGCATAAGCACCTGTATTTACTACCCTGCTAAAAGTAGGGCCATTGTTAGAGTTTACTCTGGTCCAGTTTGGTGGAGGAAAAGTAGCCAATGCAAAATCTTCGGCTATCGTTCCTATTTGCGAATTAGTAGCAACCAAATAATTTACTTTATTGGATACAACAAAAAGGTTGTATGGATTAGCCATTACCAATGTATATGAGAATGTGTGAACACCCGAAGCGCTTGGTGTAGCAGTTGCATCTAAAACTAAAGTGTTAGTTGCATTAACGGCTAAATTACCTGTCCATTGTGTAGGTGTTCCTGCAATACCATCATTAAAAGGTGTTACAGTAAATGCAGTAATAGGATTGGTACCATTATTTTTGATAACGATCTGTGGTGTAATTGTAGATGAGCAGGTAACATTTACTTTAGCATCTAATTGTGTTAAAGCATCTGTAGGTATAGCTACTTTATCTGCCATTGCGGCTTGTAAAACATTTTTGTTGGCTTCGTTTTGTATAAAACAAACCATTGCTATTTCACTTTTGTTTCTTGTATAAGCCGGAATCGGGCAGTTAAGTGTAAAAGTTTGCGTTTGTCCAGTTGTCCAGTTATTACCAATGCTCATACCGTTTATAGTTGGGAAAGATTTAATAACCGGGTTCTCAAAATTCTTTTCACCATTAGTACCTGGTTGTACACTAAATTGTACAAGTCTTTCAACCATTACTGTTTTTAAATTTAATGAACTTGTAGTTGAAAAATTAGCGCTGGCTTGTATCGTTACAGTTAAGTTTACCGAGCTACAAGTAGCATCCCATGCCCGTGTTAATGTAATAGCAAAAGGCGAAGTAATAGCTTGCGCAGTATTAATTAATGATGGTGTGCAGTAGGCGGCATGATCTGATGTCCCTCCAAAAACCGTAAGGCTTTGTCCATCCATTCTGCCTTGTGGTGCAGAGTTTACTGAGTAGTAACCTAAACGCGCATTGGCTTCTGCAGCATTTGTTTGATACAACGACCAGGTGTTTGATGGTGCGCTTGGAATTGGCACCTGCCATTTAATAGCAACCACTTTTGTTGCGTTAGCCGTTAAGGTAGCATTTAAGCCGGGGTTAGTACTGGCGCAAGGCGGACAAGTCTCACCAGTAAATTCTTCAAACAAACATAAACGTGGTGTTTGAGCAAATGCGCTCATACCCGTAACTATCAATGCTGTTATAAGTAAACTTTTTTTCATGTAATTTCTTTTTAATGAATTAATTTTAGCTATAACAAATATAGTAAACTCTTCTTATAAGCCTATTGCACAAACCGTTAAATTTTTGGCACAAAAGAACTCAAAAATCACAATTTATAAGTAATTTTGCCAGCTAAATGATGCTGAATAAACGGCTGGAGGGGATCTTTACTTCAAAAATACAGGCATTAAATCTTAACCAAAACCATTGGATACAGGGTTTAAACGGATCTGCTTTGTCTTTTTTCATCCAATCGCTATATAATTCACAAAAAAGAAACTGCATTATTGTTGCCTCCGATAAGGAAAAAGCCGCTTACATTTTAAACGATCTCGAAACTTTATTGCCTAATGAAAAGATCTTGTTCTTTCCGGAATCTTATCGTCAGCCATACCAGGTAGAAAAAACAACCAATGCCAATATTCAGGAACGCGCCGAAGTATTAAATCTTTTATCTAAAGATAATTTTACCGGTATTGCCATTACCTATCCGCAGGCCCTGGCAGAAAAAGTAACCCTCAAACAAAAACTTCATCAAAATACTTTACAAATAAAAAAAGGTGAGAAACTTTCTATCGATTTTATCTCTGAATTTTTATTATCGTACGATTTTGAAAATGTTGATTTTGTTTACGAGCCCGGCCAATTTAGTATTCGTGGTGGTATTATTGATATTTTTTCTTTTGCCAATGAGTTTCCATACCGTATAGAATTATTTGGTAACGAAGTAGAAGCTATAAAAACTTTTGATCCGAGTGATCAGCTTTCCAATGCGAAATTTGATTTCGTAACCATTATCCCAAATATAAATTCTACCATTTTTACCGAAGAAAAAGTGGTGCTGTTAAACTATTTTAACGACAGTAATTCTTTTTTGTTTATTGAAGATGCCTCCTACACATTAGATGTTTTTGATAAGAAATTTGAAACCGCAACAAAAGCTTTCGATCAATATAGCGGCGAAATAAAACAGGTGCCGCCCCAAAAATTGTATGCTGTATCGGATGAATTAAAAAATCTGTTTAAAGATTTTACTTGTTTTGAATTTGGCCTGCGTGCAATTCTTTCATCCTCTACTATTCAATTCAATCAAAGACCGCAACCTTCATTCAATAAAAATTTTGATCTGTTAATTGCCAACTTAAAAGAAAATAAAACAAAAGGTTACGAGAATTTTTTTCTAACCGATAATATAAAACAAGCCGATCGTTTGATAAGCATCTTTAATGATCTTCTTGCGAAAGAACACCGCACTTATGATACGCTGATCGATCATTTACAATTAGATATTCATGAAGGTTTTATTGATGACGATCTTAAACTGGCTATTTATACCGATCACCAGATCTTTGAACGTTACCACCGTTTTAAATTAAAAGAACTAAAACATAAAAGCGCCGAAGCATTTACCATAAAAGAACTGCTTACTTTAAACCCAGGTGATTATGTAACGCACATTGATCATGGTGTGGGACGCTTTGCCGGATTACAAAAATTAAACATTAACGGCAAAGAACAGGAAAGTGTAAAATTATTATTTCGTGATAATGATGCACTATATGTTAGTATTCACAGCTTACACCGCATTAGCAAATTTAGCGGTAAAGAAGGCCACGTGCCCCGCATTGATAAATTGGGCAGCACCAACTGGGCCACTTTAAAACTAAAAACAAAACGCAATGTAAAAGAGTTGGCTTACGATCTCATAAAATTGTATGCCGAAAGAAAAGCAAAACCCGGGCATGCTTATCCAAAAGATAATTATTTACAACACGAATTGGAAGCTTCTTTTATTTACGAAGACACGCCCGATCAAATTAAAGTAACAAAAGATGTAAAGCGTGATCTTGAAAAACCACACCCAATGGATAGATTGGTTTGCGGTGATGTAGGTTTTGGAAAAACAGAAATAGCTATTCGTGCTGCTTTTAAAGCCGTTTGTGATAGTAAACAGGTTGCTGTTTTGGTGCCTACAACTATTTTAGCGTACCAACATTATAAAACATTTAAAGAGCGTTTAAAAGATCTGCCATGCACAGTTGATTACATAAACCGTTTTCGCTCGTCAAAAGAAGTAAAAGAAACATTAAAAAAATTATCTGAAGGAAAAATTGATATTCTTATCGGCACGCATAAATTAGTTGGTAAGGATGTAAAATTTAAAGATCTTGGTTTATTGATCATTGACGAAGAACAAAAATTTGGTGTTGGTGTAAAAGATAAATTAAAAACATTTAAAAGTAATGTTGATACACTTACGTTAACCGCCACCCCTATTCCACGCACCTTGCAATTTAGCTTAATGGGAGCCCGTGATCTTTCTGTTATTTCTACTCCACCAGCTAACCGCTATCCAGTACAAACCGAACTACATACCTTTGATGAAGAATTAATTCGCGATGCTGTTGCTTATGAATTGAACCGTGGCGGCCAGGTATTTTTTGTACACAATAAAGTACAAAACATTACAGATATTGCCGGTATCATTCAACGCTTGGTTCCTGATGCACGAATTGCTATTGGTCATGGGCAAATGGATGGCGACAAGCTGGAAGACGTTATGCTTGGTTTTATGGAAGGCGATTATGATGTTTTGGTTGCAACCACAATTATTGAAAGTGGTTTGGATATTAGTAATGCTAATACCATTATTATTAACGACGCGCAAAATTTTGGATTGAGCGATCTGCACCAAATGCGTGGTCGTGTTGGACGAAGTAATAAAAAAGCATTTTGTTATTTACTGGCGCCATCGCAAATTATGCTTACCAGCGAGGCTCGTAAACGCTTAAAAGCAATTGTTGATTTTAGTGATTTGGGCAGCGGTTTTCAAATTGCTATGCGAGATCTGGATATTAGAGGTGCCGGAAATTTATTGGGCGGCGAACAAAGCGGCTTTATAAACGATATGGGTTTTGATACCTATATGAAAATTTTAAATGAGGCCATTGAAGAACTAAAAGAAGAAAAATGGTATCAGGAAGTTGTTGGCGAGGAAGAAACTGATAAATCTGTTTTCTCGCGCCAGTTTGTAAAAGAAACCGTTGTAGAAACAGATCTTCCTTTGTTGATACCTGATACTTATGTTACCAGTTTAACCGAGCGTTTATTATTATATCGCGAGTTGGATAATATTACCAAAGAAGAGGATCTTAAAGCATTTGAAGATGGACTAAAAGACAGGTTTGGCCCTGTTCCTGCAGAGGCAATTGAATTAATAAACGTAGTGCGCATGCGCTGGAAAGCCATGAAATTAGGTTTTGAAAAACTAACTTTAAAAAATAAAAAATTATTAGCTTATTTTTTAAATAAACAGGAGAGTGCTTATTTTTCAAGTCCAATGTTTCAGGCTGCTTTATTATTTGCGCAAAAATATCCTGATCTTTGTACTTTAAAAGAACAAAACAAAAAATTATATTTAACGGTTGAAGATGTTGATTCGGTAAAACGATCGGCACAAGTATTAACACAAATAGAAGAGCTTATACAATTTCCGGAAGTAAAACCGCAGGAATGAAAGCAAGATCAAGAACCATAATTATTTTAGGTGCCCTTTTTGGGTACATCTTATTGCAATTTTTGTGGTGGGAGGTATTATTGGTTCGTCAAACATCAGAGATAATAGATCTTAAGCAAAAGATAGCCGAGCTAACAGCCATGAATGAGCCTAGATTGGTGCAGGAAATAGAATTTCTACATCATAAAAAGAAAGTACAGGTAATAATGGTAGTGGGCGAAGGCACCGTTTTTTTATTATTACTTTTATTTGGTATTTATAAAATAAAACAAGCCCAGGATAAAGAAACAGCTTTGAACAACCAGCAGAAGAATTTTTTCTTAAGTATTACGCATGAATTAAAAACACCTATTGCAGCAACAAAATTACAATTACAAACATTGCAAAAACAAAAGCTGAACGAAGAAACACAGCAAACCCTAATTACAAATGCCTTGATCGAAACAGAACGTTTAAATGCTTTAATTGACAATGTACTTTTAGCCAGCAGGTTGGACGCCGGAGAATTTATCTTTAAAATGGATAAACACAATTTAAGTGAATTAATTACTTCGGTATTAAACCGCTATTACAAAAAAGAAATTACTACCGGTGAAATAAAATTAAAGATAGATGAGAATATTTTTGGGGAGATAGATGAAAGTGCTTTTCCATCCATTATCACCAACCTTGTAGATAATGCTTTAAAATATTCTTCTCAGAAAAAAGAAATATTTATTGATCTTTTAAGTGAAAAAAATGCAACGTTATTAAGTATTAAAGATAATGGTTGCGGCATTTCTGATGCTGATAAAGAAAAGATCTTCAATAAATTTTTCAGGGCGGGCAATGAAGAAACAAGAAACGCCAAAGGTACCGGCCTTGGCCTCTATATTGTAAATTATATTGTAAATAAACATAGTGCTCAATTGACTGTAAAAAATAATTCGCCTAGCGGTAGCATTTTTGAGATACGTTTTAATGAAGCTTAGATTTTTAAAATATTTTGTAGCATCAGTTTTTCTAATTGTTATCTCCTGCGCAGGGCCGACTGAAAGATCAACAGATCTTTTTTCTGATCTTAAAAAAGATACCAGTATTAAATATGCAAAACGTTTTTCTATTTCACGCAATAAAGATCTGACACTTATTTATCTTTTTGGTAATAAAGAAAATTTTGATACAACAGCCACTTACCTGATCTGTAAAGATCCTTCGGCAATAAAGAATGTTGCAAAAAATATTACACTCATAAAAAGTCCTTGCAAAAAAATTGCAGCTTTAAGCAGCATTTATGTTACTATGTTTTATGAGTTTGGGCTTTTAGACAATATTATTGCTATTGATAATGCCGATTACATGAATAATAAAACTATTATTGAAAGATGTAATTCAAAACAAATAAAAGAACTTTCAAAAGGCATCGAACCCGATCTTGAACAAACCATTGCTTTAAATCCTGATATTATTTTCACTTTTGGGATGGGTGATCCCAAAAAAGATATCAATCCAAAATTGGCACAAACTAAAATACCGGTGGCAATAAGTTTAGATCACAAAGAAGAAACGCCTTTAGCGCGCGCAGAGTGGATAAAATTTTTTGCAGTATTTGTAGATAAAGAGAGGATGGCGGATTCTATTTTTAGATTGGTAGAAAAAAATTATAAAGATCTCACATTTATTGCAAAAAAAGCGCAAACTAAGCCAAGCGTTTTTAATGATATGAAGTACAGTGATGTTTGGTATATGCCGGGTGGAAAAAGCTACATGGCGCAAATATTGAACGATGCACATACAAATTATTTATGGAAAGAAGATGCGCAGTTTGGCAGCATTCCGTTAAGCTTTGAACAGGTTTACACCAAAGCAAAAGACGCGCAATTCTGGATAAATGTTTCTACCCTAAAAACAAAAAAAGATCTTTTAAAATTTGATACCCGTTATGAAGAATTTGCCGCTTTTAAAAACAATAAAGTATTTAATAATACAAAATACACAAACAGCCATGGGTATAGTACCTACTGGGAAACAGGGATGATCTTTCCTGACAGAATATTAAGTGATCTTATTTTAATTTTTCATCCTGAATTAAAATCACAGATAAAAAATGAAATGTATTATTACGAACAATTAAATTAATAGTTGGAAAAGAATACAAATATAAAATTCCTTGTTTTAATTTGCCTGCTTGTTATTTCCTGCATTTTAAGCTTGTTGTATGGAGGTAGCGAAAACATAGATCTCAATGCACTTAGTTCTGATAATTTTATTTTTTGGCAAATTCGTATTCCAAAAACCATAACAGCAATTATTGCCGGCTGTACGCTTGCTGCTGCAGGTTTAATTTTGCAAATTATTTTCAGAAACCCTTTGGCCGGCCCTTATGTATTAGGCATAAGCTCAGGCGCCTCGCTAATGGTTGCCATAAGTATCTTAGCCGGCAATGCTTTGCATTTAATGTCTGATTTTTTTATTGGCAAAACATTTATTGTGCTTTCAGCAGTTAGCGGCAGCTTTTTAATAACTTTATTGATCTTAGGAATCTCAAAAAAAGTAAACAGCAATGTTGTTTTATTATTAATTGGTTTAATGTTGTCGCAAATTTGCGGTGCCATTCAAACCGCTTTAGAATATTTTTCGGATGCCAATAGTTTAAAAAGTTTTATTACCTGGGGCATGGGATCTTTGGCCAATACAACCAATTTTGACCTTTTGATCTATTTGCCTTTGGCATTAATATTTTTGGTTGCTGTTGTATTTTTTGTAAAACCATTAAATGCTTTATTACTTGGTGAAAATTATTCTCAAAATTTGGGTATCAATTTTAAATCAAGCCGGTTTTATTTAATACTGATCTCATCTGTACTAACAGGCTTAACAACTGCTTTTTGTGGTCCCATAGCTTTTATCGGTACTGCTGTTCCTATTTTATCGCGTATGGTATTTAAAAACTCAAAGCAACACTTACATGTAATCTCTTGTCTGCTATTAGGAAGCATTATACTTTTATTTTCTGATGCTTTTGCAAATTCATTTATTGCCAATGTTTCTTTGCCAATAAATATGATCACTACTTTTATTGGTGCGCCACTGGTTATTTATTTGATGTTTAAAAACAAAAGTTGGTAATGGAAAAAAAGCGCTGCATAGTTTTAAAAGATGCCGTATTGGGTTATCAAAAAAATAATACAGAAATACCTGTGCTTAAAAATATAAATCTGGATGTTTATGCCGGAGATTTTATTGGTATTGTTGGCTTGAACGGCGTTGGAAAATCTACCCTTATTAAAAGCTTATGTGGTTTGCTTCCTGTTTTAAGCGGAGAATTATTGATAGAGGATAGAAAAATTTCTGAACTTCTATTAAAAGACCTTGCAAAAAAAATAGCTATTGTATTAACCGAAAAAATTGGCGGTTTTAATTTAACGGCATACGATGCCGTTGCGGCAGGTCAAATGCCTTATACCAATTCTTTCAATCATTTAGCAAAAGCAAATCTTGATATAATTTCTGAAGCAATAAATACCTGTGGGATCAGCGCGCATCAACATAAATTATTAAATGAGTTAAGCGATGGTTTATTTCAAAAAACAATTATTGCTAAAGCACTGGCACAACAAACACCTATTATGTTGCTGGATGAGCCTAGCGCTTTTTTAGATTATGCTTCTAAACACGATCTTTTTTTATTGTTAAAAAAATTAAGTACTCAAGAGGATAAATGCGTTCTTGTAAGCTCGCACGACCTTGATCTGCTTTTAAAATATTGCTCAAAACTGCTTATTGTCTCTAACAATTCTATTGAACTTACTACTACCGCGGAGGCAAAAACAAATAAGGCCTTTCTTGAGATTGGCGGTGGGTTTTTATAAAATTTATTACTTACAAACAATTTTTTAAAAATAGCGTTGTATGTATTATTAAAGTATATTTTTGTCCCCGCTATGGCCCTAACAGTTAAAAAATCTACATTACCCAACGCCGGAAAAGGCTTATTTACAAATAAACCTATTAAAAAAGGCGAAAAGATCATTGAGTACAAAGGTGAGATCATTGATTGGAAAGAATACGAAAAACGAGTTATTCAAAACAAAGACGGTTATTTGTTCTTTATAAATAAAAAGCGTTGTATTGATGCCTGGTCTACACCTCAGCACAAAGCGCGTTATGCAAACGATGCCGCAGGTTTAAGTCGTGTTAAAGGATTAAAAAACAATTCAGATTACGAAATCTTTGGAGACAAGTGCTATATTGTTTCGCGCCGCGATATTAAAGCAGGTGAAGAGATCTTTGTTAATTATACCAAAGAATACTGGGATTGCATTCGCTATAATATCAAACACGGCCTTAACGGAAAAAAATAATATATTTGACTGTTTGAATAAACGGTTTAATGAGTAAATTTTTAATAGTTGGCTTGGGCAATATTGGTGATGAATACGCGGAAACGCGCCATAACATCGGCTTTAAAATTGTTGATGCTTTGGCCAACGAAGCAGGCATAAAATTTACCTCCGGCAGGTATGCTGATGTTGCAGAGCTAAAATACAAAGGCAAAACACTTATTTTAATTAAACCCACAACTTACATGAATTTAAGTGGTAAGGCGGTTAATTATTGGTTGCAATCCGAAAAAATTGAAACCGATAACATGATGGTACTTGTAGATGAGTTGGCTTTACCTTTCGGGAAAATACGTATTGGCCCAAAAGGCAGTGATGGTGGTCATAACGGACTTAAAAACATACAGGAAGTTTTAAACTCTTCAACTTACCCGCGCATGCGTTTTGGCATTAGTAACGAGTTTAATAAAGGCGCACAAGTAAATTATGTTTTGGGGAAATGGAATGAAGAAGAATTAAAAACATTGAACGATAGAATTAAAATTGCAGCTGATGCGGTTAAAGCTTTTTCTTTTATCGGGCTTCAACGTTGCATGAATGAATACAATAATAAATAATGGAAAATGTAAAACGGAAGATGGAAGATGTTAGCGAAGGTTTAATAACCCTTTCCATTTTACATCTTACATTTTCCATAAATCAAGTAAATTCAATCGATGCTTTATAATCAAATAGTTGGCCAGCAAGAACCTAAACTTCGTTTACTTAAAATGGTAAATGAAGAACGGGTGCCGCATGCCTTATTATTTGCAGGAAAAGAAGGAAGCGGTAATTTACCGGCGGCTATAGCCTTTGCTCAACATTTATATTGCAAAAACAAAACACCCGAAGGTGCTTGCGGCACTTGCTCATCGTGTAACAAAGTTTCAAAATTAATTCATCCCGATCTGCATTTGGTTTTTCCTATTGCAAAAAGCAAAGATGTAAAAAGTAGTAATGACCTTATAAAAGAGTTTAGAGAAGCTTTTTTAGCAAACCCTTACATTAATATAAATGATTGGTTCAACGAACTAAGCGCTGAAAATAAACAACCTATTATACCCGTTGAGGAAGCCAATGATATTCTAAAAAAATTAAGTTATACCAGTTACGAAGGTTCTTATAAAATGATGATCATTTGGCAGCCAGAAAAAATGAATGCTGAAGCCGCCAATAAATTATTAAAGATACTGGAGGAGCCGCCTGAAAAAACAATTTTTGTATTGGTAAGCGATCATGTTGAACAGTTGTTGGCCACTATTATTTCACGTGTACAGCAAATACCATTTTATAATTGCAGCGAGCAGGAAATTGCAGATGCCCTGGTGTATAATTTTAAAGTAAATGCCGAAGTTGCAAAACAAACGGCCATACTGGCTAACGGTAATTACGCCGAAGCGCTAAGTTTATTAACGCATAACGAGGAAAGTGTTTCTTTTCTTGCCAATTTTCAAAATTTTATGCGTTTAGCTTTAAAGTTTGATGCAGGTAAAGCCATTACCTGGATAGATGAAAATGCCGCAACCGGCCGGGAAAAACAAAAACAGTTTTTACAATATGGCTTAGAGGTTTTTCGCGATAGCCTGATGTATAATTTTGGTGATAAAAATTTAGTGAGATTAAGCGGACAGGAAAAACAATTTCTTGAAAAATTTGCACCGTTCATTAATCAAAAAAATTACGAACGTTTGGTTGAAGAATTTAATAACAACTATTATTACATTGAACGTAACGCCAATCCAAAGATCCTTTTCATGGATCTTATTTTAAAGACCAACGAGCTTATTAATTTAAAATAAAAAAGAGCCGCCAAAATGCAAAATGGCGACTCCTTTCGTGGAACTTATAGGTATTACGATTAGTTGTTTACTATTATTTTTTTAGTGTATTCTTTATTGTTTGAATTTAACTTTATAAAGTAAACTCCATTAGAAACCCCATCAAGGTTTATTTTTTTGCTTACGTTATCATTTGTTATTTCTGTTTCGTAAACCATTTGGCCAATTAAGCTGTATACTTTAATTTTTGCATTGGTTTTACCATCCATTTTAATTTCAAATTGTCCGTTATTTGGATTTGGATAAACTGACCAATCAACCGATTCGTTGCTTTGATTTGCAAGGCCTGCAACAATTGCAGGAGGTGCAATAACATTTACCTGGATCATTTGCGCACTTTGAGTTGATCTGTAAATGTAGTTTGTATCGCAAGTGGTAGATGTAGCGCCACAAGAAACAGTAACAGATAAACAAATAGAATATACACCGGCTGCTGAATAAGTGTGTGATGTGTAAAGCACGTTGCTGGAAGTATTATCACCCCAATTCCAGGTTGCTGCAACAATGTTCCATGGAGAGGCAGGCATTGCGTTCCATACTTGTGTTGTAGAAGATGCAGATGCCATGCTGAATGATGAATTAGCAACACAAGCAATTCCCGTAACATTTATTGTTTGAATTATAGTATCCATGCAAACAGGGCTTGTTTGATTATCTACCATTAAAGTAACATTGTATGCGCCTGCATTGGTGTATGTGTGCACAGGATTTGGTCCGGTACCAGTATAACCATCACCAAAATTCCAGAAATAAATAGTATTAGTGTTTGTGCCGGTTGAAGTATTGTTAAAGTTTACATTACCACCCGAACCAACAGTATGCGTATATCCTGCAACTAAATTACATGGTACAGTAGGTGAAGCAACAGCACTTACGGTTTGCATAGCGTACATAACACACGGTGATGCCGTACTATTTGTTACAGCAAGCACAACAGTATAATTTCCACTTGCAGCATAAGCATGGGTAGAAACTTTATTATAACCAAAGTTACCATCACCAAAATCGTAAGTATAGCTACTTGCAGCTATTGTACCTGTAGAGGTGCTTGTGAAAACATATTGCTGACCCGGAATATTATATGAATAGGTAAAAGATGGTGTAACTGTACACGGGTTAGCCACTACGTTAAACACTGTCATAATACTATCGCTGCAGGCGCCATCTTGTAAAACCAGTTTTAAATTGTAATTACCGGTTGCTGCGTAAGTGTGCGAAACTGAGCTGCCTGTACCGGTTGTTGCATCACCAAAATACCATGTATAAGATGTAGTTGAAGATGTGTTTACAGATGTGCTTGCAAAATTGTAACTACCATTACTTGTATTTGTAAAAGTATAATTTGGTATTAAATTAACATTACATGCCGAGTTGGTAATTGTTATAGGCGCCATCATTGTATCGTTGCATGCTGCTGAAAAGTTATGCTGCGATAAAAGCACATACCATGTACCATTTGGGTAGGTATGCGTAATTGAAGTAGTTTGACTGGCTATTGTAACCGGAGAAGCATCACCATAGTCCCAAGTGTAGGTACTTTGCGCGGCAGGAGATGATAGGTTTGAGAATACAACGCTACCATTACTACCTATAGTGTAACTAAAGTTGGCATTACAGATCTGGCCATAGAAGTTTCCGGCACTTAAAAAAAGGCAGGCAACAGCCATTGCTTTAAAAAAAGAAGTAATTTTTTTCATTGTTTTGTTTTTTTATTAGTGCTTACTCTTTTTACAGATTTTCAGCTTCCTCTTTTACCTATATTCTACTTTTACAAGCCCAAATTTGAAAGGGTTGGGTATGTAAAAAATTATTTATACGCTATACTAATAAATGCATCTGCATTATCCAACTGTATTGAGCTAGTGCCGTTATATACAGTACATTTAAATTTAACATGTAGTTTTTTTGTACGCTCATTATTCGTATTATTTTGATAATCCTGTACTGAAACAATTGTAAAATAACTATTACCAGGCTGCAATGAGTTTTTTGAAGTATAAACTACCCCATTGGCATCTACCCATTTAACAATAACGTTTGATAAGCCAAGCGTATTTGTTGAAGGATTTACGGTTGAAACCGTGTAATTTGTAGCGCATGACGATATATCCGCTTGCGTAACAGTATTGTATTTAGCGTAGGCAGTATCACCGTTAATTTGATCAATAACTCTTAACGTTACAGGATAAGCCCCGGTGTATTGATAGGTGTGTACTGGATTGGTGGCAGTTGAAACCGCTGTTCCATCACCAAAATTCCATAAATAAGAGTATGAACCGCTGCCTTGCGCATTGATAGCAGAGAAATTAATAGTGGTACCAAAACCTGTAGAGTCGGCTTTTATAAGGGTTCTGAATTTGTTATTGATAGTACCAATATTTTGTATAGCATTTATACTGCTTTCGCAGGAGTTAGAGCCAATAATTTTTAAACTCACATTATATCTTCCTGTTTTTGTATAAATATGTGTTGGATTGGTTGATGTAGATGTTGTACCATCACCAAAATTCCAAAGATAAGAAAGCGCAGTTTTATTATAGCCCGACTGAAACTGAACGGAGTAATACGATGCGGCATTACTTGCCATGTAATCATAATTTTTTGGCACAAGCGAATCAATTTGTGTTAAAGCATTTGTAGATGATATTTTAAAATCGTTTATCTGTACTTCTAAACTATTTGGGCAACTTGTGCAATTTGCCTGTTTTAATCCGGCTATAAAGCCATACACCCCGCTTGAATCCTGTTGAAAAGAAGAATACATATAATAATCATTAATACCCGCTTCAATGTTCATTGGGGTTCCATTTACAGACATATTACAATTAAAAACAGGACTTCCTTCTTTTGTAGATTCCGGATATTCTTTTTTTCTGCATGAAATGCAAGCAAGAAGCAGCAATACAATTATACAGTTATTAATACGCTTCATTTTTTATTTCTTAAATAAGTTATATACCAATGTTATTTTTAAACCTGTGTTTCTTTCAAAAACAGGTGAGTTAAAAAATTTATTGTCTTTTACATCCGTTAAACCATACATAAATTCAGCATTCAACCAAAGGTCTTTACTTAAATTTCTTTTGTAAAAAACAGAAACCTGTTGGTCGAAAGTTTTAAAACCCTGTGTATAACCTGATGTTTTTAGAACAGTTGCATTGCCTTTTTTACCTGCGGTTTGCGCATACAATTCAACATTACTGTTTAAGTTAAATAAATAGCCAACATTATATCCCAAACCAAAAGTGTTTTTTGAATTCAGCGAATAACCAATACGTATTGGCGCAGTTAAATAATGCATCGTTGTTGGCGTAAACACCATTACATCGCTTTCTTCACCAAAATTATAACGTGTAGTTGTTACAGTATGGCTGCTATAAGAAAGGTTACGCACCATTGTGTAATGAATGCCAAAAGAAAAAGTAATTGGTTTGCTTACGTTAGCATAATTTAATCCTACAACAGGATTAATACCATTTGCATCTTTTTTATCCGGGTTGTTCCAGCCAAATAAATATGTGACACCTGCTTCAAAAGAAATAAAATGAACAGGTTCTTTAATTTTCTCTTTGGTTTCAGAAACAGTTTTAGGAAGATCGAAAAACACAAGAGGTTCTTTTACAGAACCTGTATTAACCGGAAGCATAGATGTAATAGTAACAAGTTGATCAGCTTTAATTTCTTCAACCGGTGTAACTGCAGTTTCTTTAGCGACTTCTTTTGTTTTTGTTTCTGTAGTTTCGTTTTCAACACTTTCAACTTTTTTTGGTTGCTGTGTTTTTGTATTTACTGTATTATTATCTTCTTCGTTTTTAGGGTCAATAACTATTGCATTTTTTATAACTGCTTTTGTTTTATCGGTTTTGTTTTTAGGTCGAGATCTTTTCGTTTCGGCAAGCTTTTCTTTTATCGGTGTTTTATTTTCTGCAATTGCATTGTTAGTTTTTTCAAGTTCTTTTTTAGGTTCGTTATTTATAGATCTTTCTGCGGGAAGTGAATTAGTAGTTTCTTTTTCTGAAGTAATTTGTTTTGTTTCACTAGCTACAGTTTCATTATTTTTAACAGTAGCGTTTTCTGTAACTGTATTTGTTGAAGCAATTTCTTTGGTAGTTTCTGCAGGTTTTAAAATATAAAATCCAATTAACGATACAAATAATAAAATGCCGGCTACAAGAAAATACGGAAACGGACGTTTCTTGTTTTCTTCGCGCGTAGCATCCAGCATCCGGCTGGCTTGTTCCCAGGCCACCTCATCAAACTGAAATTGCTTCTCATTCAGTTTGCCTTTTAACGCATCTTTAAAATCTTTTTCACTATTCATGGAATATCATGTTTATTTCGTGTATATCATTTTTTTTTAGAAGATCTTTTAATTTTTCTCTTGCCGAATTTAAGTGCCATTTCGATGTGCCTTCGCTTATCTCTAACATTTCTGCAATTTCTTTATGCTTATATCCGTCTACAAAATAAAGGTTAAATACTTGCTGGCTTGCCGGTGGTAATTGTGCAATAAACGAATAGATTTGTTCGGCATCAATTTTTGCAATGGCTTCGTTAATGGATGCATACTTATCTGTCTCATAATAATCTTCAACATACTGCACATTATCGTAATGTATCTTCTCTTTTTTAAATTCGTTTATCAATGTGTTGATCATCACTCTTCTAATCCACGCTTTAAAAGGAACTTCCAGTTTGTATTTATCCAGGTTGGTAACTATCCTTAAAAAACCAATATTTAAAACCTCCTTTGCCCTGTCTTCATTTTTTGTGTAACGGATACATATACTCATTAAATAACTAAACGTCAGTTTATACAATTCATACTCAGCCCTACGGTCACGATTAATGCAGTCACTAATCAGTTTTTGCTGAATCTCCATGTAATTACTTATAAGTTCTCCATTAACCATTACAAGATAAAGGTACAAAAGGT
The DNA here is from genome assembly GCA_032229505.1 of Bacteroidota bacterium. Classification (GTDB taxonomy): domain Bacteria; phylum Bacteroidota; class Bacteroidia; order B-17B0; family Aurantibacillaceae; genus Aurantibacillus. Next base: position 273,260 of record JAVTWD010000086.1, on the reverse strand, counting down.
TGGGCGAAAGGCCTCTTTTTTGAATATGTAACTATTTGATTTTTAACAAGAAACAAAAAAGGCGAGGTTTTTAGCCTCGCCTTTTATTAGGGTAAACCCTAAGGTTTTATTTTTACGATCTTAAATTCCGTTCTACGGTTTTGAGCGTGTTGCTCTTCTGTACAAGGCACAATTACTGTACCCTCGCACTTACAATCGTTAATTAATTTTGATTCACCATATCCTTTTCCATAGATACGTGCACCGCTAATACCTTTTGAAATTACATAACCTGCAGATGCCTTAGCACGTTTATCTGATAAAGCTAAGTTACCTGCTGCACCACCTCTACAATCTGAGTGTGAGCTTAATTCAATTGTAATGCTTGGGTTTTGAGTTAATAATTGAACGATCTTATCCAATTCAATTTTTGCATCCGCACGTACAGTTGCTTTTCCTAAGTCAAAATAAATTGGTTGAAGATCTACAACTTTTCCAATATCGGCACCTAATTTTATTTTATACATTTTTGTATTTAAATAATCGTGCAATAAAACGTATCCTTCTTTTTTAATGGTAATATCAACCGGAACGATCTTGGTTAAGTAACCTTCTTTCTCTAACTTAACAATGTAAGAAAGATCGTCGCCTACTTTTTTGTCTTTATAAATATGGCGGAAATCTCCTTCTTTATCAGTTGTAAAACTTAAAAAATCGTTTTTATTAAAGCCATCAGTAATTGTAACTTTTACACCTTCAATTGGCGAAAGATCATCCGCATCGGCAATCAAGCCTAACAAGCCAATAATTTTTTTCTCAACCAAAACTTCTTTTTTCTCGTTGGCCAATAATGCTAATTCTTCTTCTTTAATTACACCAACGCTTTCTTTATAACCTTGTTTATTTGCTTTTATTTTATAATCCTTACCGGGAATAACATTTAATTTTATCTCCCCTTTATCATCCGATTTTGCTTCGTAAACAGGCTTACCTGTTTCATCAATCAAAACAACAACAGCATCTGCAATGATCTCTTTAGATAAATTATCTTTTACAATTAAATTAATAGCGCTGCTAATGATCGGACGCTTTGCAACAAAACTATAAATATCATCCTTTGTTGTTCCCCTGTTAGATGTTAAGTAACCCGTAGTAGTAGTTTTAGCATAAAAACCAAAATCATCAAATTGTGAGTTTACAGGATAACCTAAATTTTGCGCTTCAAAATAAGAATCCTCGGCAGGCACTGTATAATATACATCTAAACCGCCTAAGCCAACTTTACCATCGCTTGAATAAAATAAGATCTCATCTTCAAATAACTGGGGAAACATTTCTCTTCCTTCTGAATTTACCGCCTGGCCAAGGTTTTCAGGTTTTGTCCAGCTATTGTTTTCAAATCTGCTCACCCAAACATCCGTTAAACCTAAAGTGCCCGGCATATCCGAAACAAAATAAATCGTTTTTCCATCGCCGCTTATTGCTGGATGTCCGCAAGAATAATCATCGCTGTTATAAGGAAAATCGATCCACTCTCCCCATTCTTCACCTTCTTTTTTTCTGCTGAAAATTTTAAGGTTCACCCTTCCGTCTTTACTTTTTTGATATTTATTTTTTATAAAATTGTTACGGGTAATGTATTGCATGCTACCATCTTTTGTAAAACAGATAGGGCCTTCGTGTACTTTTGTTTTTAAACCTTCTTTTACTGCGTGCTCATTTTTTACATCATTACCTTCAATATAACCTTTGTAAATATCTAAATAATAAGAATCATCCCAACCGTATTTACGTCCTGCAACAGAGGTATTTCTTCTTGAAGAAAGAAAATACATTTCGTTATTTACAACATAAGGACAAAAATCATTATCGTCTGAATTAATAGATAACTTTTTTAAAGAATAGTTGCTTGAATCTTTTTTCATTTCTTCAACTACCAGTTTTTTTCTATTGATGTTATCGCGAATAAGTTTATATTGATTATCGTTGATCTTAGAAAATACTTCAGAAGCTTTTGAATAGTTTGAATTGTATTTTAAAACCTGGTAATAATTATAAAGATCCTGATCGGTCATACCTGTATTAGAATACGCTTTATCGTAATATACCTGTGCTTTGCGGTAATCGCCCATATTTAAATTACTTTCGCCCGCACGTACATAATATTTAATTTTTGGGTGTTTGCTGCGTGAAAGCTCTTCATACATTTCAGAGGCAGAAACGAATTCAAGATTTGCAAAACGTTTATCGGCAATTTTTTCTTTTACCGATTGTGCTTTTGTTGCAAGTGTTACAAAAATTAAAAGAGATACAATTATATTTTTCATTTTATTAAGTTCTATTATTTGTGCTTTTATAATTAGAAATAACGTGGCGATTTAAGTGCTTTTTGATTTGATAAAAAATCAAAACCAATAATTATTTCGTGTGTGCTTGGACTGTATTTACCCATATTATTAATTGAATAATCATAAGCATAACCAACGCGCAATTGTTTTGTAAAATTGTAGCAAATGTTTGCGCCTGCAGCAGAGCCGTGGCGGTACATTACACCAAACCAGATCTTCTCGTTAAATAAGGCAGATAAGTTAGCATCAATTGATAATGGTGCATTTGGCGTATACTTGATCGCGCAGCCGGGCTTAAGATCCCACAAACTGTTTAATTTAAACACATAACCCGAAATAAAATAATAGTGTAATACTTGTTTTGAAGCAGAGAAGTTTGCATCCTTACTTAATTTATTTGGGATGATCTTTGGAGCTGTTAAGCCTACAAAAAAACGTTTACCATAATAATAAACACCAGCACCTGTATTAAACGTATTGGTATTAAAGTTTGGATTGTTTGTTACCAATGGATCTGTTTGATCATTTACCGCAAGCCCTTGTAAATTATTACGAATAAGATCGGCTCCTGCACGGATACCAAAACACAAACGATCGTTACCTTCATTTAATTTAATACGATAAGCAAAATCGGCAAATGCTGCCGTTTTATTTGTTGGCCCAATAATATCGTTTACAACATTTAAACCAACACCAATTGATTCGTTCATTAATGGTGTGTGCATAATAAAACTATTTGTTTTAGGAGCACCTTTCCATCCTGTCCACTGGCTGCGTGCATCCAGCACAACGCTTAAAGCATCGCGGCTACCGGCATACGCAGGGTTTAAGATAGAAGAGTTGAACATGTAAAAAGAGTTTTGAACCTCTTGCTGCGCAGAAACTGTAAGGCTTAAAAAACCCGTTACAATTAAACCTGCTATTTTTAAATTTTTGATCATGTTTGCTTTTATTATCTTCTGAACTAAAATTAGTATTGTAATTGAATAAATCCTCTGATGATATCTGATGCTTCACCCGTACCAAGATCTAAGATGTAGAAATAAGTACTTGTAGGTAATTTGCTTGAGCCAGTTTTACCAGCAGTGTTTGGCGAACCATCCCAATCGTTTTTGTATGGCTTAGCAGTGTATACCGGATTACCCCAACGGTTAAAGATCTGTAAGCTGTTATTCGGATACGAATCTAATCCGGGAATATCAAACACATCGTTTTTACCATCACCATTTGGAGTAAATATTTCAGGAATGATACCGATCGAGTTTTTAACAACGATCACAATATCTGCGGTTGAAGTACAAGCACCGTTCATAGATACTAAAGTAACTGTATAGGTACCTGCAGGGAACGTATTACTTGGATTTGTTTGTGTTGATGTACCATTACCAAAATTCCATGAGTAAGAAATAGCTCCTGTACTTTGATTGGTAAAGTTTACATTTAATGGCGCAACACCTGTTACAGTATTTTGAGTAAAGGCAGCTAATACCGAAGTGCTGCTTACAGGTACGGTTTGTGTAGCAGAACAACCTGTAACATTATCTGTAACTAAAACAGTATAAATACCTGCACCCGCAACTTCAGGACTGGCAGTGTTAGAACCGTTAGTAATTGCAGGACCATTCCATACATAACTTACATTGGTACTGGTTGATGTTGCATTTAATGTTGTTGTACCTGCTCCTCCGCAAGGTAAATTACCAGAGGCACTTGCGTTTAATGTTGGTATAACTGTATTATTTGCAACTGCTACAGTTTGAGTAGCCGAGCAACCAGAGTTACCATCAGTTACGGTTACCGTATAAGTACCTGCATTTGATGTGCTGATGTTTGGGGTAGTTGCACCTGTATTCCAGCTATAAGTTACAGCGCCGGATGAGTTGGCAGTTAATGATACTGTACCTGTATTCGGTTGACAACTGATACCAATACTAGAGCTTGTTGTAATATTAAGTGTTGGCGGCACATTGGTACCTACTACCGGAACAGTAATAGAAGTACTGCTACATCCCGTTAATGTGTTTGTAACCGTTAAACTATATGAACCATTTTGATTTACCTGTACGTTTGCATTGTTAGGGCTTCCAACAATACCCGGGCCAGACCATGTATACGTTAAGTTAGATGCAGGTGTAAATGTTGGCGCAATGGTTACAATTGTATTTGTACAAGAAATAGTTTGTGCAGTACCCGTACCCGCTACAACACTTGGCGCAACTGTTGCATTTGCAACAGAAACCGTTGAAGTTGATAAACAACCGTTTGTTGCTTCAACCGTTACAGTATAAATACCGGCAGCTGTAAATGTTACTGATGATAATGTATTAGATCCGGCAATACCACTTACAGGACTCCAGGTATAACCCTGTATAGCAACTGTTGAAGTTAAACCCACAGTTACATTTGGCGAACTGGTTAAACAAGTAATGCTTGGATTAGAATTGCTTAATGAGAACGTTGGTGCATTTGTATTTGGTGATACAGTTGCCATTGCTGCGGCAGAGCTGCAACCGTTAGCACCTGTAGCTATTAACGAGAAGGTACCTACACTTGAACTTGTTACCTGTGCAGTTGCAGTATTAGCGCCGCTTAATATCGATCCACCCGGAGGCGCTACCCATGAATAACTTGTAGCACCGGTTGCCGAACCGCTAATGAATGCAGTTTGCGCAGGGCAAGCTAACAATACGTTGTTTGGATTAACAGTTACTGCACTTGGCGGAACTGTATTTGCAATTACATTGAAAACAGCAGTACCTGTACAACCGTTTGCAGGATTAGTTACAGTAACTGTATAACTTGTATTTACAGTTGGGTTAACTGTAATAGAAGATGTAGTCGGGCCAGCACTCCAGCTATAATTAAAAGCAGCTGCGGTTGGTGTTGGTGCTGTACTTAATGTTGCCGTTGTGCTAACACAATTAATAGTATTTGATGAGCTTGCGTTTGGTGTTATAGGAGTGTTATCAGCTGCTAAATTATAAGATACTGTTGTATTACAATTATTGCTGGTATTTGTTACCGTTAAATTATATACACCCGCTAAACTTCCGGTTACTGATGCACCTGTACTTGAACCCACAATGCCAGGTCCGCTCCAGGCATATGTAACACCTGTTGATGGATTTGATGTTATTGTTGTTGATTGCGTTGTGTTGATACAGGTTAAAGTACCATTTGAAGATGATGCTGATACCGTTGGCTGATTTACAGATGGAGAAACCGTATAAACTATTGAAGACGAGCAACCTGTTGTTGGATGAATTGAAGTTAAAGTATAGGTTGTTGCTCCGTTAACTGCTACTGTAGAATTATTTGTTGCGCTTGCAAAACCTCCAGAAGAAGTCCATGAATAAGTACTACCTGCTGGTGTTGCATTTCCTGAAAGTATTACCACACTGCTTGAACCGCAACCAGAAGCTGCGGTTTGACTTCCAACAACAGATAATGCAGGAGTAGCCATATTAGCTGTAATATTAACGGTTGCTGCAGTTGTTGATGTACAGCCATTGCTTGTACTTGTTATTGCTAATGAATAAACTGCTGCAGAAGTTACGTTTACGTTTGCATTATTTGCAGATCCTGAAATTGTTCCACCAGTCCATGTATAAGTTACGCCTGAACCAGGTCCGCCGTTTATTGTTACGGTAGGCGTATTGCAGGTAATTACCGGTGTTGAATTTATTGCTGCAATCGGTTTTACAGTTTGCGTTGTTACTGCAACAACATTTGTATTTGTACAACCGTTTACTGCATTTGTAACATTTAAAGTGTATGTTCCGGGACCGCTTCCACTGGCGCTGGCGCTATTAGCACCACTGCTTATTGACGAACCTGCCGGAGCAACCCATGTATATGTAACACCTGATGTTGAAGAGCTTAAGTTAACCGCATTACTTGCACAAGTAACAGTGCCTGTTGATGAAGCATTTGGAACACCTTGTACGGTATTTACATTTGCTGCTATGGTACCAACCTGTGAACAACCGTTTGTTGTGTTGTAAACAGTTACTGAATAGGTTCCTGAATTAGATCCTGTTGCAGCAGCTGAATTGGCACCGGCAGTAATAGCAGCACCGCTCGGTGCGGTCCAGGTATAATTTTGACCGGCCTGATTAGTAGTAGAAAGGTTAATAGACATGTTGTTACATGTTACAGATCCTGTTGTTGCAGGTGAAATTGCGATAGATGTATTTGGTGCAGCAATAGCAATAGTAGTTCCACTTTTGCAACCATTTGCAGTTGAAGTAACACCTAAGCTATAGGTACCACCTGCATTAATTAAAGGTGAGGCTGTTGATCCGCCCGAAACTATTCCGGGGCCTGTCCAGGTATATGTAACACCACTTCCCGGCGCTCCGGTTAAATTCATAGATAAAACGGCACAGTTTAAAACTGTTGAACTTGAAATTGAAGGTGTTGGCAATACTGTATTTACAGGTACACTAACGGTTGTTACATTGGTGGAGGTACAACCTGCACCTGAAGTTACCGTTAAAGAAAAAGGACCGGGACCATTTACCACAGGGTTTGCGGTATTACCGCCACTTACAATTCCGGTTCCGCTCCATAAATATGTACCACCACCAGAGCCACCAAGAGATTGGGTTGGATTAGCACAAGTAATAGATGCCGGCGCTGTACCCGCATTTGCTGTTGGAATTGGATTTACTGTTATTGTATTTGTAATGATCTCGGTACAAAAACCTGAAGATATAGTTGCAGTATATGCTGTAGTTAAATTAGGAGATACGGTAATACCGGAAGCGTTAGATCCTGTGCTCCAGGTATAGGTTGGTGAACCACCTGCTGCAACCGCAGTTAAATTGGTGCTTTGTCCGTTACAAATAGCACTGCTGGAGACATTGACCGTGGAGACAGCGACCCCGGAGGACGCGCTAACCGTATAATCGCAGGCATTACCCGCAAACCCATCTATCATAATGTAATAGGTATTGCCGGGCACAAACGAATTATAACTTAACGTCATCACAGGTGCGTAAACGGCTTGTGATTGACAGGTAAGTAATGTAAATGCAGAACAGTTAGGTGTACTGTAAAGCCCGGCCTGCAAGCCTTGCGTGGCCGAAGCGCAATTTTGCACATTAATATTAATATTTGCGGTAGCTGCGTTAGGAATAAATTTTATCCAGGAATTATTTTCAATGGAACCACTGGCGCCACAAAAAGGACCGCCACCTACAACTGCCAAATTCGTATTATCGGGTGTGTACCAACCATTGGTAGCGCCACAATAACCATTCAAATCACAAATTGGTACTGCAGAAGAACAAACATCACTTGCCGGTAAATTACCATTACAGTTTTGCGGCTGACAACCTATAATGGCATTCCAACCCCAGTCATTATTAGAACCATCTGATTTAAAAACCACCGTTAAATAAGGGCTTGTTGTTTGGTAATTAAATGGATTTGCAATATAGCCTGAAAGTGTTGCTAATGTAGGACTTCCAATAGACGGCCCATTTATTAAGGTTAAAAAATCATAACCGGCTTCAGTATAAAAAGCATCTGTTGAAGATGTTCCAATTCCAAGTAATGATAATGGCAGGAAGCTAATCTTCATTGGAATAGCAGGATTTCCTGAATAGAATGTAATTTTATAATTTTCATTATTACAATAAGCAGGGTAACCAAACGCAGAACAAAGGAAAGTAGGAAATACGTTTCCTCTGCAAGCAGTTACAGTTTGATTATTATATGCATCCATGTAATAGTTCTGGGCATTTAAACCTCTTGAACATATAATTAAAATCAGTAGTAGATATATTTTTTTCATAATAGAAATTTTCTTGGTTTGAATAATTTTAACTTAAACTGTTATTTAATACGGTCGATTTTTTTGACCTCAGTTCTGTTAGGTTCAGTGTAATTATTTGCTATTTCCTGCGAAGAAATAGTTTGGTTCTTATAAACCACCGAGTAGACTTCAAGCTGTTTTAAGAATGTTTCAAAATCCTTGATAGTGGCATTGTTAGCCGATTTAATGTGAATTCTGCCATAACTTTTTTCGGTAAAGTATTCGTTACTAACGATGGTAAAAACGCTTTGGTTGTTTATTTTTGTAATGAGGCCATCCATATCGCTTTTTGCTATTTGCGTAAGCGATAATCCGGCATTGATCTTTTGATCGGATGCATCTATCATTTTAACTTCTGTCTTATAATTTTGACCAAAAGAAAAGCTGGTGCCTAATATAAAAACCAGCAGGGCAAAGGGGGTAAGAAACAATTTCATTGTTAAATTTTTATAAATTTGATTTACGAATATAGTAAAAAAACCGGCATAGCAATGCCTAAAAGGTGTTTAGTAGGCCCCTAATTCAATTTAGAGGGCAAATTTTAACAAATCAGCGAAAATCTAAATGCTTTTTAGAATGAATTTTCTCAATACGTTTAAGGCGTAATTGGCCGACATAATTATGTTTCGCTGCCTGTTATCGCCAAAAATAAACTTTAAAGCAAGGGTTTTTTCTTTTGAGGCAACGGCTATCCAAACAGTGCCAACCGGTTTTTCCGCTGTACCTCCCGTAGGACCTGCGATACCTGAGATGGCCAATGAAAAATCTGTATCAAATTTTTTGCGCACATTTTCGGCCAGTTGTTTAACACATTCTTCGCTAACCGCTCCAACAGTGTTAAATATAGCTTCATCTACTTGTAAAAGTTCGTGCTTTGCCTTATTAGTGTAGGGCACAATAGCTCCTTTAAAAACATCCGAGGCACCAGCTACTCCGGTAATAAGCGATGAGACATAGCCGCCCGTACAACTTTCGGCTAATGCCAGTGTTTGCTTCCTTTCACGCAAGGTCTTGCTTACAACATCCGCTAAAGAAGGCGTTTCCTCGCCATAGTTTTCATAACCAAAAATATAAGTGTCAATTATTGCTTTTAGTTTTTCTATTTCTTCATCCACATTCTTTTTAAGCAGATCTTTATCAGGCCCAAGAGTAGAAAGTCTTAAGCGAACAACACCCAACTGCGGCAAATAGGCCAGTTTTATATTCTTCTTAACCAACTCATCTTCCCATGGTTCTATCAACTCAGCCAGTGCGCTCTCTCCTATTCCATTTGTAAGAACGGTTTTATGATAAATGTGTGGCAAATTATTTTCGCGTTTTATTTTTGGTAAAACTGTTTCCAATATCATCGCTTTCATTTCATAAGGCACGCCGGGCAAACTAATAAACACGGTGTTATCTTTTTCCATCCACATGCCAGGCGCCGTGCCATTTGGGTTATGAACCACAAAACATCCCTTTGGCACTAATCCCTGGTTACGGTTTATCTCGGTTAATTCTTTCCCTCGTTTAATAAAAAAAGAAGCCACGTGTTTTACTATTTCTTCATCTAAAATTAACTCTGCATTAAAATATTTTGAGAAGGTTTTTTTTGTGATATCATCCTTTGTTGCGCCTAAACCACCGGTAATAAAAACAAAATCAGCGCGGCTTTTTGCATCATCCAACGCTTTTATGATAGCAGCTTCATCATCTGCCACACTGGCCATGTGCACAATTTTAATACCCAGTAAATTTAATTCCTGCGCTATCCAAACGCTGTTTGTATTTGTTATCTGGCCAATTAAGATCTCATCGCCAATGGTTAGAATTTCTGCTTTCATATTTTTAACAAGAGAGAATTTTATTTCACAAAATTTAAAACCATCAATGAAATCAATAGTTTATATTTGTTATAAATTTATCAATAATCCTAATACAACGCTATATGAAAAAAGTAATTTTATTACTCGCTGTTCTGTTTTCATTAACAAGCCATGCACAAACACTTAAAGATAAATTAAAACGTAAAGCCGATAGTCTAGAAAAAGTAGCTAAGGATAAAGCAAATGCTGCTATTTCGGGTACAACTGCACCGGCTTTAACTAACGAAGAAGTTATTAAAGGTTTACGTGAAGCTTTAACAGTTGGCACCAATAACTCTTCGGGGGTTGCCAGTAAGATGGATGGTTTTTATAAAAACCCAAAAATATTTATTCCATGGCCTGAAGAAGCTAAAGACATGAAAGTAAAGCTTACCAAAATGGGTATGACAAAAAAAATTACCGAATTTGAAACCAGTTTAAACAGAGCCGCTGAAGAGGCTGCATTAAAAGCCGCACCGGTTTTTATTGATGCTATTACCAACATGAGTTTATCTGATGGTTTTGCAATTTTAAAAGGTGTTGATACTGCTGCCACAAATTATTTACGCAAAACAACTTACAATCCTTTAAAAGAAAAATTTATGCCTGTGGTAAAAGAAGCGGTTGCAAAAGTAAAAGTAACCAGCTATTGGCAACCCTTGGCAACCGCCTACAACAAGCTGCCGGGCGTTAAAAAACAAAACCCGAATTTAGATGAGTATGTAACCAACAAAGCCATTAACGGTTTAATGTTATTGATTGCTGACGAAGAAATTAAAATTCGTAAAGACCCAATGGCGCGTGTTACCGATTTACTTAAAAAGGTTTTTGGAAATCCTTAAAAGTGATTAAAGATACATGACGCAAGAAACAAGACGGGGTTCGCTTAAGCCCACTTCTCTAAACTTCCACCCTTTTTAAAAAAACGTTCTATCGCTTTTTCTGTTTCTGGTAAAATTTTTAATTCGGGTGCGTGATGTGTTTTCTTACGCGCATCAATGATGATTGGTCCTTTACAGCCCCAATGCTTATTCTCAATAAATTCATCCACTCCATAAATATCATGACTTGGATTGCTTCTTGTATAAGTTACCCAAACGTAATCGTTTAAATTTTTTGGATTTGCGCTGAATTTAAAATCATCATAAATAACTATCTGCGCTATGCCTTCAAATTCGTTTCTATTTTGAGAAATAAATGAAGCTAATTGCTGAATTTCTTTTTTTGCGTTTTCGTAATTGGAGAATTTATTTAACTCCAAACCAATAACTCCTTCCATCAATAGTATAGCATTAGAAATAAAATCAGCAGAAGAAATTATTTTTGGTAACTCATTGCTCAGATCCCTTTTTTTATCACCATACGCGGCAACAATTAATTTACTACCTTCGTTTATGCCATCACCGCTGTAATCCAGCGTATCTATCGTTGTTTTAGTTTGAAAGTGCAGATCTCTTGTAAGATCAATTCTTTCAAAAACATGTTTAAAAAAATCGCGCACATCATGGCAATTAATCTCCTTTTTGTCATCGCCACTAATAAATAAATATTTGGCCAAACTTAATTGCCCTGTTCCTAAAATTCTATTCGCTTGCGTTAATAATTCCTTTGGACGTTTATTTTTTAAATACGGCGTGTAACGCTCACTGCCAATTGCCAATAATAATGGATGAACGCCCGCAGCATCCACCGCATGCACTTCTTTTACACCCGGTATCTCGTTCGGTATAGCGCTTCCGCTAATTTCATGTATCAACGCGCCAAAAGCCGTATCCTCTTGCGGTGGCCTGCCAACAACAGTAAAAGGCCAAATGGCATTTTCTTTCGCGTAAACTTTATGCACTTTCATTAATGGAAAATCGTGTGCTAAACTATAATAGCCCAAATGATCTCCAAACGGCCCTTCGGGTTTATTTTCATTCGGAAAAACTTCTCCTGTAATTACAAAATCAGCATCTAACGAAACACAAAAACCATCTACATGCGCGTAACGAAATCTTCTACCACCCAAGGCTCCAGCAAATGTTAACTCACTTAAGCCTTCGGGCAAGGGCATTACAGCCGCTAAAGAATGGGCCGGCGGTCCGCCAACAAACACGCTTACTTTTAAAGGAATGTTTTTTTTATTGGTCTTGCTTTGATGAATACCAATACCGCGATGCAATTGATAATGTAAACCTATCTCTTTGTTTAATTCGTAATTATTTCCGTTCAATTGAATGCGGTACATACCTACATTCGAATTCATCACTCCCGGTTTATCAATATCTTCTGAATATACTTGCGGCAATGTTACAAAGGCACCGCCATCCAATGGCCAGTGTTTTATTAATGGCAGATCTGAAATTTTTATTTCTTTAAATCCCGCAGAAGAAAAAGAACTTTTTTTTGGCAAAGCTTTAATTGCTGCAAAACCTGTTGATGCAAATTTGAATGGACTTTTTAATGCCGCAATTGGATTGTTGCGCAGCTCTACCATCATTTGTACTTTTCCAAAAGTATCTCTAAACATAAATTTGCTGCGCTCTAAAGTGCCAAACAAATTACTTACCGCTTTATACTTTGAACCTTTTACGTTTTCAAATAAAATTGCCGGGCCATTTTTTTCAAATAATTTTAGATGAATGGCTGCCATCTCCAGATCAGGGTCAACCTCCTCCTTTACGCGGACAAGCATTCCATTCTTTTCAAGATCAAGAATACATTCATTTAAATTTTTGTAGCTCATAATTAGTAAACCAATTTAATGGTGTAAAGTTTTAGATAGCAAGGTAAAAACGTGTTTGCTGGAATTTTTTATAAAATTGAGGCGTTTTTGAATTGAACCTTATACCAAAAGTAAAATTGCCGGTGATAGATCTATTCAACAAACCAACAAATTTACTGTTGTAAGCTGAAAAATCGGTTATGCTTGAACCTATAATATAAAAATGTTTGAAATTAGCGCCAAAAGAAATTCTAAAATCGCCTGACCAGGAAAGATATGAAATTTGTGAACCGGTATTTTGGTATTTGTAGGTACGCCATTGTTGTTCGGGGCCAATAATAAATAAAGCGCTTACAAAAAGTGTTTTAAACAAAACGATGGTTGCTGCCGCACCTGCATTTGCAGATACGCCAATTACTTTAAGGCCATTCATATTTCCATAATCACCGTAAAATGGTCTTGAGGGCATTGGAAAAAAAGAACTATCGCATCGTAAATTATTATAACTTACATTAGCACCTAATACCCAGGTTGCTGCTGATTTTATCTGGCGGTAACCACAAGCATAGCCTGAGCGAAACGCAAATCTTTTATGATTGGTAAAGTATAAAAATTTACTTCTGAATAAAGTATTCTCTAAGCTTGGTTGCTGAAAATAAACGCCTGTTCTTTTAAAAGATGTATCGTAAGTTGCCGTATTCTTATCATAAAAACCTTTAAAGTATCTAAAAGAGTTTTCAAGAAACCAAATGTTACCACCAACATTAAAATTAGTTGTAAAGGTTTTGGTATCGCCTTTGCCCTCGCTCTTGCTTGCCGGCGATGTTCTTAAACCAACAGCTAAGCCAAATTTATCATAGTTAAGTTCTATGCCACTAATTAATCTTGACTCCGCTCCATAATTTGTTTTTGATAATCCTAACGAATCTTTTTCCTTGAACTGTTGAAATTCATTTTCAAAACTTCTGTACGATTGAAAGTATCCAACAATCAAACGTGAGTCATACCTCAGGTATCGTGTGGTATCCCAACTCGCGTGCTTGCGTGCTTTACGCAAATTTGCAGTATCGGCTTTAAATATGCCTTGCGCAAAAGTTGAAAACGTAAGTAATAAACAAATAGAAATTAACGGTAAGGGTTTCATTTTTTATTTAGCTTTGTGAAGGTATAAAATTTTATAATATGTTATATTTTTTAGAAGCAACTGATGAAATAAACAAAATAATTCCTACCGCCGAAGGGGTACAAAAAACCATTGCGGTTGAACAAAGCAGGCTTACTACTTTTTTAGATACTGTGCTTAACCTTATTGCAGAATATACTCCCAAGGTCATTTCTTCCATTATTGTTCTTTTAATTGGGATGTGGGTTATTCGCCGGGTTGCCAAAATTGCCGAAAAAACAATGGCAAAACGTAATTTGGATATAAGCCTTAGAACATTCCTAAAAAGTTTATTGAGTATTGGTTTAAAGATCATTTTAATTGTAACCGTTGCAGGTATGATAGGCATTGGTACTGCCAGCTTTGTAACTATTTTGGGTGCGGCTGGTTTAGCGGTTGGTTTGGCATTACAGGGTTCACTTTCAAACTTTGCAGGTGGTGTTTTAATTTTAATATTTAAACCTTTTAAAGTTGGCGATACGGTTGAAGCAGGCGGACAGATAGGCGAAGTAAAAGAGATACAGATATTTAACACCATTCTTTTAACAGCCGATCATAAAACGGTAATATTACCAAACGGTCCACTATCAAACGGGACAATCGTAAATATTTCGCGTTACGGAAGTTTGAGGTTAGAATTGAATTTTGCCATTAGTGCTGAAAATAATTTAGACACTGTTAAACAGGTAATAAAAAGTGCTTTAGATCAAAATCAAAAAGTTCTGGTTTCGCCTGAAGCTGGTATTTTTATTGGCAAAGTAACAGATGGTGCTGTAAATATTACAGTTAAGCCATATTGTAACCCTGAGGATAACGCACAATTAACAAGTGAATTATATAATGATATTAAAGCGGCGTTTGACAAAAACAAGATAAAAGCACCAATACAACAACGTTTAATACATAATGTAGCAAATTAATAGTGTATGGAAATTTCAGAAGCGCAAAAACTGGTTGATGACTGGATAAAAAAATACGGTGTTCGTTATTATAATGAACTCACCAACATGGCCATTTTAACCGAAGAAGTTGGCGAAGTAGCGCGTATAATGGCGCGCCGCTACGGCGAACAAAGTGAAAAAGAAAGTGATAAACAAAAAAAATTGGATGATGAGATTGCTGATGTTCTATTTGTTTTAATTTGTATTGCCAATCAAACAGGAATTGATTTAGATGAAGCTTTAAAGAAAAATCTAGACAAGAAAACAAACAGGGATTCTGAAAGGCATGTGAATAATGAGAAATTGAAGTAACAAAAAAGGCTTCGACTCCACTCAGCCTGACGCTTCATCGTCATTGCGAGCGATAGCGAGGCAATCTAACACACAGGAGTTTGAGATTGCTTCGTCGTTACCTCCTCGCAAAGACGAACTTTGATGTTTTAATAAAACAAATTCGCGTTCGAAAAAACATTCCAGTATAATTCGGGCTGTTTTACTTTTTGCCCATCTTTAAATAAATATTGTTCGCCTTTATCATCAATCATCGGAATGTGACAATTATGCGTTTTATTTAATTTTTTTGGAACAAACCGCATGTTATGAATGAATCTATTCTGCACTGCGTTTCTCACACGCTCTGCATCTACACCAATATTTACTTGTACATTTTGCATTAAACCTATATTATATTTTAGTTGTGCGCTTAATAAGCCGTGCGAGATCTTTGGATAAACTCCACCGGTTGTATCAATATAGCACCTGGTATAAATTTTAGAGTGGTCAATGTTAACAGATCTTCCCATTTTGCCTGTCCATAATGTGCAATTAATGCCCGCCTGCAAAATATCCTTATGTTGATATTGAATTAAGAACGCTCCTGTTCTAAATCTATCCAAAATTGGCTTAGCAAGAATGTCATTCTCAATAATAACACTTACGCTATTGAATTGAAAAGCTGCAATACCGGTAACCTGCCTGGTTTTAATTTTATTTAAATAATAATTGTAAGAATAAGCAATTGAATTTTTATAACCTGTTTGGTTTGAAACAGAATTGAGGAAAGGATTATAAAAATTTTGTTTGCTGCCGTAACCAAATGTTAAGCCTTGAGCCAAAACCATTTCTTCGTAAATAAATTTTGGGCCAAGATTTTTAAAACTAAAATACATTCTTACTTCAGAATTGGTTTGGATGAATTTATTCACATAAAATAAATTAAAATTCAAACCAAAGCGTTGAAAGTGTGTGCCAAAAGCAAAGTTAGCGCCAATATTAAAACCCACATTCTTATTTTGATAAACTGCTTCTTGCGCGTTAGCAGGTTTAAAAAAAACAAGGAAAGAAATTAAAACTATTATTTTATTTAAGGTATTCACTTAATGCGTGTTCCAAACGGTGAGGAGTTAAATTTATGCCGGATATCTTTATATCTGCCTGATCATAAAACTTTGAACGTTCGGCTAATTTATCATTTATAAATTTAATTAATTGTTCGCCTTTTTTATCTTTTAATAAAGGTCGTTTTGTTTTTGACTTTTCTAAACGTTGCGCTAATGTTGTTGCGGGTGTATCTATAAAAATAAGGCAACCTGATCGTTTTACTTTTTCAAGATTATCATCAAAACAAATTGTACCACCACCTAAAGCAATAACTGTTTTTTTTTCTTTTAAAATAATCTCTTCAAGACAGTTTTGTTCTATTCTACGGAACGCAGTTTCTCCAAAATTTTCAAATATGGCAGAAACAGAAATTTTTTCTTTTTTTTCGATGTATTGATCAAGATCAATGAAAGGCCATTTTAAAGATCTGGCCAGCTTTGCGCCAAATGTGGTTTTGCCGCTTCCCATAAAGCCGGTTAAAAAAACATTATCTGTATCATTTTGTACCGGGTCTGACATTTGAAAAAATGTTCTTTGATCTTAAGAAGTTGTGTTGATCTTAAAATTTATGCTGAATAAAAAATTCTCGCCGTATTCTTTAAAATGAAAATTAAAATCGTTTGTTTTTAATATAAGGTCTATCATACCCAGGCCTTCAGGTGTAACATCTGCCACGCGGCCTTCCATCATAATCTGCGATTTTAACGTTAACAGTTCTGCTTTGGTTTTACTGTTTAAAAAATTCAGTTTTTCAATGATAGCTTGTTTTTGTACAGCGTTAACAACATTTATCGTATCTATCAAATAACATTTTTCACCCATCGAGATCAATAAAAGTGACTTATAATGTAGCAAAGCATCATCCGGAAAAAAATTGTGTTTAATGATATTATCAACACATTCGTTAATGGCATTGTATACACGTTGAATAACAACTTCGTTTTCCTTATTTCCTTCTAGTTTACTTTTGGTAATGTTTAACACCTGCGTTAAAACTTTACTATCAATAAAACCATAATAGCTAAAAAGAACGTTACCTGTATATAATATTTTACTGAGTGATCTCATATAATTTTTTATTTTTTTGACAATGCAAATTCTTTTGCGAAGTACGTTAATATTACAGATGCGCCTGCGCGCTTCATGCTTAATAAAACTTCATCACGAACTTTATCACCATCTATCCATTTTTTTGCAGCAGCGGCTTTTATCATGGCGTATTCACCGCTTACGTTATAGGCTGCAATTGGTAAAGTAAAATTATCACTTAATGATTTTATTACATCTAAATAGCTAAGCGCGGGTTTTACCATTAAAAAATCTGCTCCTTCGCTTGCATCCAGATCTGCTTCCAATAATGCTTCCTTTCTGTTGGCAGGATCCATTTGGTATGTTTTTTTATCTCCAAATTTCGGGGCGCTATCCAAAGCATCTCTAAATGGACCATAAAAAGCACTGGCATATTTTGCTGTGTAACTCATTATGGAAACATCTGTAAAGCCTGCATCATCCAAAGCTTCGCGAATATATCCCACTCTTCCATCCATCATATCACTTGGGCCAATTATATCTGCGCCTGCTTCTGCCTGCACTAAAGCCATCTTTGCAAGTATCTCTAATGTTTCGTCATTTACTATTTTACCGTTTTTAACAAAGCCATCATGGCCATCGCTGCTATAAGGATCCATGGCAACGTCTGTCATAATCACTGCTTCGGGAAAACGTTTTTTTATTTCGCGAATGGTTGATGGATATAAACCTTTTTTATTTAATGATTCAGTTGCTTTTTTATCTTTTAATTTATCGTTCAAGCTTGGAAAAATATCGAAAGACATAATTCCTAATTTCATACAACTTTCAATTTCTTTTAAAATCAGATCCTGGCTTAGCCTATAAATACCCGGCATAGAAGAAACTTCTGTTTTTTTATTTTTGCCATCAATTAAAAATAAAGGAAATATAAGATCGTTTACGGTAACAGAATTTTCCTGCACCATATTTCTAATAACAGAATTTTTACGATTTCGACGAGGGCGTTGCGGTAAATTTATCATAAAATAATTTAGATAAAATTACATCATTTTCTTTAAATAATTACGGAATTTATTTTAGGCTAAAAGCTATTAGTTCTTGGCTAGCATTGCTCTTTCATTCATTTCGAGCATAGCAGCCAAAACAAGCTGTGAATAGTTTTGCGAAGCGTTTTTAAACCTTGCTGTTTGTGCCTGCCAAAGGTTGTAGATCAGATCCATGTTGCCTTGCGTTGGCCTGAAAGTAAATAAAGCGCTTTGTACATTATATGAGCCTGCATGATATACATGCATTACCAATAACCTAAACCAAAGATCTTGCTCATTATAACCGGTAATGTTTAAAGAATCCAACATCTTATGCGCTTTAGGAATGCACACCTTTTTTATTAAGCTGCTTGACGCATAAGCACTTCTTTCAAAATCGGCGCGCTCATCCATTTGCTTGTTTACTTTTAAGCCAAATAATCTTGCAACGTCTTTCATTAACTGAAAGGGGCCGTAAGCTCCTGCATTTGATTTTTGCAATTTGTTTGGACTTTCAATCAACAGGATAGCTTGCGCAAACCAAGGATCTACACCATTCTCAACAAAACAATTAATACCGTTATGAAAATTTTGAGAAGTTTTATCAAAGTCGTAAAAGAATTTTTTACCGGTTGTAATTAAAACACGATTGGTAGAATCGAGATTATAAGCTAATCTCACACTATCGCGGTATTGCTTTTTCAGTGAATCCGGTCTTAAGTTCCATTGCTTTACGCTTATTTTCTCAATAACAGTTCTTGATCCTGCAAAGTTAACAATTGCACTGTCTTCATGAAGCTTCATAATATTTCTCCAGAATTTTACCTGTGCAACGGTATCTAATTTTAGATGGTATAAAGATTTATCCAAAACATAATTCTCATTTAACTTTGTTTTTGGATTTAAAAAACCAACCACATTAGAGCAAAGCGTTTTTGGCTCTTCTATCTTTTTTTCAATAACAGAATCGTTCTTTTTAGCAATAGGTTTACTATAGGTAGTGGCATTATTACTACACGCAAATAAAAAAACAAATATTATTACTAAAAACCTCAACTTTTTTGTAAGTCTAAATTTAGGGAATTATAGCCACAATTCAAACAGGGCTAAGGTTAAAAAATTAAAAGACGAGTGTTATTAATTATCCTGCGTAGGGCTTAAAATATTAACCGGGCCGGTTTTGACCTCGGTTTTTTTAGATGCAGTTGTAAATGTAAATTTATATGTATAGGTTCCCTGCTCACAGGTTTTACCTTTAAATTTACCATCCCATTGCACAAAATTTCCTTCTACAAAAGATCCTTTTTTAGAAAATAATAATTGCCCCCAGCGATTAAAAATCGCTAATTCAAATTCTACAATACCATATCCAACGGGCTCAAATACATCATTTACACCATCACCATTTGGTGTAAATGAATTTGGGATATACAAGCCAAATTCTTTTCTTACCTCAACACACACCTCATCTTTATTTTTACATCCATGTGAATTTGTTACTTCAAAAGCATAACAGGTATTAACTGTTGGTTTAATATAAGTTGAAGGGCAATTGATACAATTAATAGAAGAAGGATCCGAACTGCTCCATGTATACAACCAGCCATCACCTGTTCCATTTAAATAAGTAAACTCATCAAAGTTGATACTTGTGTCTCTTCCTGCATTTACAACCGGTAATGGGTTAACAATGATACCAACTGTTTCAGAACCGGGACAAAGGCCACCCGCCGCAGAACCTGTAACCGTATAAACAATAGATGTACTCGGCGAAACAATTGGATCAGGAATAAAACTGAGATTTAAAAAATCAGGAGTGGTCCATGTATAAGTACTGGCGCCAAAAGCAAACAACTGTACTTTTTCACCAACACAAATTGAATCTTTTGCCGTAACAGAGATTGTAGCTGTAGAAATAACATTCACTAAAATGGTATGTGAGTTAGAACAGGTATTTGGTGAAGTACCATTCGTTCCAACAACAGTGTATAGTTGAGATGCGGATGGCGTTGCCAATACTGTTGCACCGGTACTTGAACTTAGTGTACCGGCGGGTGACCAAACATACGAGTTTGCCCCATTTGCAGATAGAGTTGTGCTGTTACCTTTACAGATCGTTGTTTGTGGGCTGGTTAAAAAAGTACCCGGTGTTTGAATAACTTCAAGGCTTGTGGTTGCAGAAGCTGTGCAACCATTAGCAGACATACCAATTACTGTATAAGTTGTATTAACAGGTGGGGAAACGATTACAGATTGCAAAGTATTATTTAATATTCCTGCACTTGGTTGCCAATTGTAAGCATTGCCCCCATTAGCAGTTAAAACGGCAGTGCTTCCACTACAAATATAATTTATTGATGACGTTGCGCTGATAACAGGAACCGGAAAATTTTGAACGGAAACATTTATGGATGAAGTACAGACACCATTATTACCGGTAAGCACATAGGTTGTATTGGCATTTGGATTGGCAGTAACTGTTGCAGAGGTTGTACTGCTTAAACCTGTTGCCGGCGACCATACATAGGTTGTTGCCCCTGATGCCACAATAGATGCAGAGCTTTGCGCATTACAAAATGAGTAGGTACCGGCTGTGGATAAAGTTGGTGTTGGTGTAACCGTAACGGTAAATAATGCCGTTGATGTACAGGTGCCATTTACACTCATAACAGAATAAGTTGTTGTAACAGTTGGAGAAACAATTTCAACAGTATTTGTTGAACCTGTACTCCAGTTATAGGTAGTGCCGCCTGATGCAGTTAAAGTTGCTGATTGCGTGCTGCAAATAGTATTGTTACCCGTAACATTAATTGGCGTACCCGCACCAACGTATATAGTTTGCGTTGCAGTGGAAGTACAGGTATTATTTGTGCCCGTAACAGTGTAAACCGTTGTAACAGCAGGCCCCAAAGCAATAGTTGGAGTTGTTGGGCCTGTGTTCCATGTATAGGTAGTTGTGCCGGTTGCTGTTGTGTTCGCAGTTAAAGTAGTTTGTTGTCCGGTGCAAAGCGTGTTGTTACCGGTAATAGTTATTGGAGGTGGTGTATAGGGTAAAGCCGGGCTTGGTAAATTTGCCAGCGTGCCACCAGGTAAACCAACAGCTGCACCAAAGGTTGTATTAAAACAGGTGCTAGCCGCATTCATTACTGTTCCTGCCGGGCCGCCTAATGTAATATAAGTAATTGTGCCCGGCATAACTGCACCGCTAAATGCAAAAAGACCGCCGCCGCCGCCGCCGCCAGGGCCATGGCAGTTTCCGGGAAAAATTGTATTGTTGTTTCTTCCACCGCTTCCACCGCTGGTATTTACCGTTAAATTTCCAACATAATTATTGCAGGCAATAAAAACAGAGCCACCTGCGCCACCACCACCTGATCCTTCATCGTTAGCAATAGTAGTAACACTTCCACCACGCGATGAAACAATTCTGTTATTGCAAATTATTTGATTTGCTTTTATAAAAACAATACCGCCCCCAAAACCACCGGCAGTTGCTACCTGACCATTATCCCTGAAACCTCCGCCGCCGCCGCCGCCCATAAACACAGTGGTTAATCCTTGCGCCAAAGTAATTCCACCAATACCTCTTTCGTTGGTAACCCCGCAACCGTTATATTCATGTCCGCCAATGCCACCATCACCTGCATTACCGCCACCGCCACCGCCTGAGTTGCCACAGTTAGATCCACCACCACCATTGGCCTGCTTGCCTTTCATGCCATCCTGGCCAACTATCCAGCGCGAAACACTTTCGCCTTTTTGCCCCCCGTTAACATTAAATGCTCCTGCAAAACCACCATTGTTGCAGCAAAAGCCACTGGTTGCAAAATTGCCGCCTCTAAAACCTCTTGCTGAAACATCTATATCTGAATTTAAAGTAAGTGTGCCGGCTTCAAGCGCCAATACACCTCCGATAGTACCATTCCACGCGGTACAGTTAAGCGTATTTGTTACAATAGGCTGACAATATTTTGGCACGCGTACTATTTGCGTTGAGCCTGAAGTAGTAGTGTTATATGTATTTGCAAGAGCAGAATTTACTGTAATAACATTTCCTGCAACTGCTGTAATATCTTTAAATTCGTAAAGACCAGCACCGCCCATTGCAGTAATATTTCCAAAGGTGTTGTTGTTTGTTGTAACCACAGATGTACCTTGCATTTGAATAACAAGGATCTGATCACCAACAGCAAATCCGGCTGATGAAACAACTGTAATGTTTGAGCCCGCAATACCTGTTACAGCCGCATATGTATTAATTGTACCTGCAATGCTTTGTGCGGTTAAACTTTTTACAAAAAAGCTTAATACTATTAATACATAAAATCTCATTAAGTAAGCAAAAATAACGATCAAAACCCGTTTAGACTAATATTAACAACTAAAAATGAGTGAAGTATTAGTTCTAGCTAGTAAAGACTATTACAAAATAAGAAAGTAAAACGTTGGGCTATTTTTTTCTGAATGTGGCAAGTTCTTTTCCAATACCTGTAAAAGAAACAACGTTTAAAGGAAATTCTAAGAACACATGTAAAAAACTTAAAAAGAAAAGCACCTGTAATCCTAAATTGTAATCGTAAATGTATAAAGAAATAGAAATTAGCCAGGCAGCAATTGTTGCTGCTAAAACATTTTTCGGAACCATGTGCCATTTAATAACAGATGTTTTTGAGAACCAGTTAAGATAATGATACGTGTAAGCAAAAGCAATAAAACGCATAATTACAAAACCGGCATTGGTAGTAAAAATCTGCTTGATATTGGTGAGCTGATCCATATTAAAGAAGTTAATAAGGCGGTAATTTAACTCGCCAAATTGCGTGTAGCTTTTTTGAGAATAATCACTCACATTATAAAATAAATTTTGAGGCTGAACCATTATAATTATGATTGAACAAGCTATTAAAGCAATAATAGATATTAAGCCTGCCCACGATCTTTCTTTTAAAACACCATATAACATAAAAGCCCATGTAAAAATAAATACATGAATAATGGTTGGTAAAAAAACCGCTACCCATGTAAAAAACATGGGCGAGTTATTTAAAAACCCTATAAAAACCAATGCCAGTGCAATGATCACAAAACGATACAACCAGTCTTTAATAAAAACAAAAGCAATGCAGGATAGTAGACTAAATAAAATAATATCTGCGGTTAAACCATAATTTTTTGGCGGATGATAATTCCAATACACTAAAATAACACAAGCCACTCCTAAAAAAACAAAATCATATTTTCCTTTAGTAAAATAATTTTTTTTGTGAAGCCAGCCAATCTCAGTAAGATAATGCAAAGGACCAAGGATGCCATAAGAAAATAAAAACAATTCGAATGGAATAAAAAATGCAACAATGCAGGAAATAATTATAAGGCCGGTATTAAGGTGATGGATCGTATTTGGTTTCATTTTTTATTCAGGTTAACCGGATGTGAAGTATATTCTTTTATAAACTCCACCCAGGTTTTTGTTTTATAGGTATTGCTTGCAATGTAGTACAAAATAGGCTTTATTTGTTCGGGTGATTGGTAAAAATTTAAAACATCAATAGAATTAAGTTCCTCATCAAGTATACAAAGTGCAGGCAAACTAAATTTATTATTGGTAAGTTTTAATGCCAGATTATTTAAAGGATAGTTATTTACCAATTGCTTATAATATTTATTATTCTTGAACACAATCGTATCGTTGGACTCAACATCAAAATTAACAAAATAAAAATTCTTATTTAAATAATTTGCAATACTGGTATCTACAAAAGTAGTTTTGCTCATTACGCGGCAGGTATTACAAAATCCGGCACCCACGTTTATTAAAACTTTTTTAGGTTTTTTCTTTTGAAGCTTTTCCAATTCGCTAACGTTGTATGTGTTAATTTTTGTTTTAGCAAAATTGGTATCAATAAAGGTATTTGAAAAATGTTTGTTAAACTCATCAAAAGGAGTTGTTCGCCAGGCATTTTCAACCATAAAAATTAAGATAGGTTCAATTTTTTTGTCTTCCAAAAAACCCTGAGTCAATAAATTATATTCAAAATTATTTGTCACAAACATGGTGGATGGATAACTTAAACTGTTCCCTAAAAATTTAACAGCTAATTCGTGAGGGGTTTTGGGCTCTTTAGATAGTGGTTTGTAGATCTTACCATTATATTCTATTGTATCTTTTGTCTCAGCATTGAATTTTACAGCATAAAAATTACTGTTTATATAACTTGCAAGGCCGGGATTAGAGTATGTTGTTTTCATCATGTGTTTACACCAACCACACCAATCGGTATAAAGGTCAATTAAAAAAGGTTTTTGAAGTGTTTTGTTTTTTTCCTGTGCTTCATTAAAACTCATCCAATTCACAAGTCCATTACTTTCGGGCTGGGAAAAAGCGATAGTTGTTAATTTAAAAAAACAAATTAATATAGCAATATGTTTATTTAACATAGGTTTAACCTTATTAAGATACAATTTTGTAAATTTGTATAAATTTAAAAACTATTTACCATGATTAAAAAATTACTTTCAATTGCCTTAATAGCGGTAGGTGTTAATACGATCAATGCTCAGAGTTTTTCTTTGTATTATTCGTTTGCATCAGTACCACAAGGCTCTGCAACCCCTATTACCGTTGATCCAACCCCTGCGCCAACTGCAACAGGTATCAATTCAGGCTCATTTACAGCTGTAGGAACCGGCACAGGATCAACTACCAGCGGCGTATTTTCTTTTGTTGGCTGGGGCACAGGTGCTACATCTGGTAACAATACAACTTTTACCGGTGCTATTGATCTTAACAAATATTACGAGATAGTACTTACACCACAGGCAAATTACATGTATACATTAAATAACATGACATTTGGTGCCACACGTTCGGGAACAGGTGTTCGTCATTTTGCAGTTAGAACCGACAGAAGCAGTTATGCTAATAACCTTGCTGCTACTTATACTGCGCAAAGCGCAGCAGCAAGCGCAAGTGTGCAGCCTATCTCAGTTCAAAACGGAAATACTTTCTTTTGGAATGACGATGCAATAACAGGAAACCCTGCCTTTGCTTCTTACAATATTTGTGATGTTGCTTTTGCAGGCCCAAATTACACTAACCAATTCACACCAATCAATATCCGCATGTATGCATGGGATGCTGAGGCTGCTACAGGCACATTTCGTATTGATACTTTAAGAATTAATGGTGTAGCTACAATGTCACTTGGTGTTGGTTTAAGCAAAATATCTCATGACATTAATGCTAAAATTAAATTATATCCAAATCCATCAAACGAAGGTTTTGTAACTGTTGATGTTCCGTCAAGCAATTACTCAAAAATTGAAGTTGTAAATATTTTAGGCGCTGTTGTAGCTTCTCAAAATAATGCATTAGCCGAAGAAAAAGTAAAACTAGATCTTGCCACTTTACCAACCGGTACTTATTTTGTGAAAGTAAGCACAGGCGATAGATCATATACTGAGAAATTAATTATCTCGAAATAATTTTTTATTTCATTTAATAAAAAAATCCCGGACCTTTTTAGATCCGGGATTTTTTTAATCCTCTGATTTAACAACTACTCCATCTAAAGGATCACCGGCCGTTCCGGCATCTTTACCATTAACATCCTTAATATTATTTACAGTCTCCTTATCAATTATTTTATTGTAAGGATCTATTCCAAACATGTAAGGCTCTTTATCAACAATAATTTCTATTGCCTGATCTTTTTTAGTGATCTTATGCTTCTTTAAATAAATTACCTCTCCCAATTGTCTTGCATTTGATTTGCCTTTAGAAAATAATGCAATATCAAACCAGTTATTTGGTGTTACTTCTTTTGCTTTTCCTAAACTATCGCTAATAGATTTTACGCAACCAACAATAACGGTTACTTTATATTTTCCATTGCTTGTTTTTGTATAGCTCCAGCTTTTTACACTATTATCATAAACAACAATGCGCTCAAACATATCTTTTACTGTTTCTTTTAAACTATCAGGTGTTGCTGCTTTAATAAACTCATAAAATTCGTAAGAAGTTGTATACGGCGCTTCCTGAAAAGCAACTTTTTTTATGTATCGTTTTAATGCGGCATTTAAAGTGTCTTCACCAAGATAATCTTTCAACGCATACATGATCACACTTCCTTTACGATAGTGAATGTATTGCTGATTTTCACATAATAATAACGGCACTTCTTTTTTACCCTCGCCTGCTCTGCCTTTTAAATAACTATTCATTTCGTAACGCAAAAATTTACTCATAGATGCCTTGCCATACTGTTTTTCCATCACCATTAACGCACTATATTGGCTCATAGTCTCGCTCATTACGGTACAACCCTGTACCTCAGCCCCAATTACCTGGTGTGCCCACCATTGATGCGCTACTTCGTGAGCTGTAACATAAAAAGGATAATCTACTTTATTTGGATCAGTATCATCTACTTTTGCGATAAAACCAATGCCTTCAGAAAAAGGAATGGTATTTGGAAATGACTGCGCAAACGTTTGGTAACGCGGAAATTCTAAAATACGCACCTGTTTATGTTGGTAAGGACTAAAATTCTTTGTGTAATAATCCAGAGATCGTTTTACACCTTTTATCATTCTTTCAATATTATATTCGTGGCCTTTGGTATAATATATTTCAATATTAACTGTATTTGTTTTGTTTAACGGATCTATCCATTTATCTTTTTTAATGACATAATCAGCAGATAAAAAAGAATAAAAATTTAAGATCGGTCTATCCATTTTGTAATTAAAATAATGGCGCTCATTCTCTTTCCAATCCTTTATTAAATAGCCGGGCGCAACAGCCGTTTGCCCTTCTTTAGTTGATAACACGCATTCAAAACGCATCAGGTCTGCATCGTGGGTTATGTAAGTATTTGCATAAGCAGAGGTATCTGTGATCTTTGCCATGCGTAATTTTGGCTGCAACTTATACTTTTTTCTTGTGGAGTTTTCTGAAAGCTCAAATTGTGGATTGTAACCGATGGAAGGCAAAAGACGGCTGTTAAAGAATGAACCATTTTTAACGATCATTTCATCATCGGTTCTCATAATAAAATTTTTAGGAAAATATTCCAGATCAAAATTAAATTTAATAGAATCGCCCGAAAGCAAAGGCTTACTTAATTCATATCCATAAAAACCATTGTTATTATCATCAATAAATTTTTTAGAATCAACATTAAATTTAAACTCCTTTATTGTTGTTTCGATATTAAAGTTTATAAATAATTTTGATACAGGTTTATTGTGCTTGTTCTTTAAATAATAAAAGCCTTTGATCTTTGTTCCCAATTCATCCGGAAAAATATCAACATTCAGGTTTGACTCAACAATGCGTGGCTGTAGTTCTTTTTCATACTTTTTATAAGCTATTTCAAATTCGGCCTGCTCTTTTTCTTGTTGCTTTTCACTTTTATATTTATTTAATACCCTTGTGTTGTAATAAATAATTGAACCAAAACCAAAAAAACAAAGTGATCCAAAAACTACTGTTACTTTATAAGATAGTTTGAAATTCTTTAAGGCCTGCTTCCATCTTGTTTTAAACACCTGTTCTTTTCCTCTTTGATAAATGGCAACAGCAAAGGTACTCACCACCAACATTAAGCCTATCCAATAAGCTTTTAAAACAAAAAAGTTAGGTAAAGTATTGCCATGTCCGTTCATGTCAGAATAGGTCATGGTGTTACCTGCGATATTAAATCTATACAGATCGTTATCATAATCCAAGGCCTTTAATATCATTGGGAAGCCAAATATTATAAAGGCCATAACAAAAAACGCAACGTAACGGTTCTTTAAAAATGTCTGCAGCGATAAGCCTAACGCCACTAATAAAGACGCACCAAAAAGTCTTAAAAAAACAAGGTCGGTAAAATACAAGCCTAAGTCAAACTTTGTATAGCCACTAAAACTCTGAATACAAATACATGTAAAAATGCAAACCAGATTTACAACAACCGAAACAAATAACAACGAAAAGAATTTTGAAATAAATAATACGCTGTTTTTTACAGGTGTAGAACCTACTAACTCATCTACCTTTGCATCTTTTTCTCTCCAGATAAGAATACCTGAATAAAAAATGATCATTACTATTTGAAAAAAATTAAATGTCCCGCTGGCTAATTCAATTTGCATGTACGTTACACGATAAGTTTCAGTGCCATAAATAAGACCCGAGAACTGCGAAATAAAAACAACCAATAAAATAGAGACGCCAATAATAATTGGAAAGAAAACAGACTTAATTATTTTTAAAAATTCGAATTTGGTTAAAAATATTAATTGTTGAATGGAAAGGCTACGGTCAAATACCTGCGTTACTTTTGGTAAGTGGCCAATAGATTGAATGGCTTTTGAAGGTTGCGATTTAGTTTCTTTTGACTTGCGTTTAAAGATGCTTACCGGATTTAAGAACTGGTTAAAATCAAACCTATAATAGGTAATGAATAAAAGTAAAAAGCTAAAAGCTATCCACAGCAAACGGTTATATAAAATATAACTGTTAAAAGGAATTAAACGAACATTACTTTCTGCGGGCGTCCAGTATTCTGTAATAGACGATAAGGCTTGTGCACCAAAAGGATCTAACAAGGCCGCAAGTGTTTTATTATCAATATCCGAAATAATACTTCTTGAGATACCCGTAACTACAACAAATACAAGACTGCCAACGTACCCACTTACCATGTTACGCGTAAACGTTACTAAGCTAAAAAACAGACAGCCAATAAAAAATATGTTAGGCAATAAAAAATAAATAAAGGGCTGAAAGAAGTTGATGAATTTAAATTCGCCTAGTTGGCCGTTATCGTTACTTGCAAACATATATGCAATTAAGATCCCAAAAATAATTCCGGTTAAAACAAAGCTGGTTAATAAAAAAGATGCGCTAAACCTGCCAAATAAATAACTGAATTTTGTAATGGGTTTTGTAAAATAAAAAGGAAAACAATTGTATTGAAAATCTTTTTGAACACAGCCTGCCATAAGTGCCACACAAATTAAAAGCGTAACTAAACCAAATAAATAATCGGCAGTAAAGCTGGTTAAAATGCCTGCAATAGTTGTAGAAGAGTTAATGTATGAATTTGTATCTGCAGTAACATTACTAAACATGCCAGACACTATGGCTCCCATTAAAAGACCAAGGCCAAGAAAAACAGCAAAATAAATATAAACACCCGGCCTTTTTAGCCATTGTTTTAATTCGTAAGAAAATATTTCTTTAAACATATTAATTTATTTTGTTTTGATATATGAAAAATACACATCTTCCAAATCGCCTTCAATGGCGGTGAATTTTTGATCAGGCAAAGAATCGTTCATTACATGCACTACAATCTTTCCTTCGGCAACGCGTGTTGAGATCACATTGTATTTTTCGCGGTACTCTGTAATTTCTTCTTTATTGATAATTACCTTATATATTTTGCCTTTTAATAAATCTAATGCCTCGGTTGTTTTACCTTTAAACATAACCTGGCCTAAATTCATTACAGCCATGTTACTGCAAAGATTACTTACATCTTCTACAATGTGTGTAGATAGGATTACAATTATATTTTCCCCCACTTCACTTAATAAATTATGAAAACGATTTCTTTCCTGCGGATCTAAACCTGCTGTTGGTTCATCAACAATAACAACTTTTGGATTACCTAGTAAAGCCTGGGCAATGCCAAAACGTTGGCGCATACCACCACTGTAATCGCCAATATACCTGTTGCGCACTTCGTATAAATTGGTTTGATGCAGTAATGCATCACACACTTCCTTACGTTCTGCTTTATTTGAAATGCCTTTTAATATGGCAAAATGATGCAACATATCATCTGCGCTTACTTTAGGATAAAAACCAAAATCCTGTGGCAAATACCCCAATACTTTACGCATATCTTCTTTCTTATTGATCACATCCAGATCATCTAAAAAAATGGTTCCCTCGCTTGGTTCCTGCAATGTAGAAATGGTACGCATTAAGCTTGACTTACCGGCACCGTTAGGGCCAAGTAAACCAAACATACCATTTGATATTTCTAAATTTACATTTGATAAAGCGCGTAATCCACCGGGATACACTTTACTGAGGTTTGATATTTTTAATTCCATAATTGTATTAAAGATAAAGGTTAGGACGAAAACACTATTACAAAAGTTACAGGTAGCCAAAATACTTACATGAACAGCAAAAAAGCGGGATGAATGTTCAATAATGGAAAATGTAAAATGGACTATTTTACACCTTTAAAATCTGTAACGTTTATTTGCTTATCACAGATAAAGAACTCGTCTTGTATGGCGTTAGATGCGACAATAAGCGTGCGGTTTTGAGAATATTCTTTAATGATATTTTTATACCAGGCAATGGCCTTGGCATCTAAATTAGAAACAGGTTCGTCCAGCAGCAATAAAGGTGTATCGCACAAAATAGCTACGCCTAATTTTAAACGTTGCTTCATACCACTGCTAAATTGTTTAATAAATTTATCTTTTGCAGTTTCAAGATCCAATAATTTAATAATTTGTTCGGTGGAAAGATCTTTGATGAATGGTTTGAAAATTTTTGTGTGATCGATCATTTCAGTCAAAGTAAAATCTTCAACTAAATGAATGTAGGGAGATGCAAATGAAATGTAATTTTTTATTTTATCTACCGGAATTATTTTATCATCTACCTTATAAATTATTTCGCCCTCGTTCTCGGTAATAAAACCACTAATAACTTGTAATAATGTAGATTTACCGGAACCGTTACCGCCAAGCACAACTACTTTATCGCCGGGATTAATGGTATAAGTAAGACCTCTAAAGATCCATTCTCTATTGAATTTTTTGCCAAGATTATTTAGTTGAATGGATAACATAAATTTTATATGCCTTTTACAATACCATCTTTTTGATTGCGAATAAAATCTAAAATTTGCTTTCGCACTGCTGTTTCAGGCATTTCATTCTCAACTATTTCTAATGCATTAGAAACGTTGTGGCCACGCACAAAAATAATACGGTAAATATCTTCTATTTGTTTTATCAATTCTTTATCAAATCCCCTTCGTGTTAAACCAATTGTGTTAACACCAATAAACTGAAGCGGCTCTCTTGCCACGCGGCAATATGGCGGTACGCTTTTTCTTACCAACGATGCGCCTGCAATAAATGAATGCGCACCAATATTTACAAATTGTTGTGCGGCAACAACACCTTCAATAATAACAAAATCTTCAACGGTAATATGTCCTGCTAAACTTCCATTGTTTGCAATGATAACATTATTACCAATAGCGCAATCATGCCCTAAATGTGTGTAGCACATAATTAAACAGTTGTCTCCCACCTTTGTGGTCATACGATCTGCGGTGCCCTTATGTATGGTAGCAAATTCGCGGATCACTGTGTTTTTTCCAATAACGGTATTCGACTTCTCGCCTTTGTATTTAAGATCCTGATTAACGATACCAATAATAGCGCCGGGAAAGATCTTACAACCACTGCCAATAATTGTATCGGGAAAAATTTGTGCGTTTGGATAAATGTGACAATCGTCACCAATTTCAACATCTTCGTATATTGTTGCAAATGCTTCGATAGTAACATTTTTACCGATCTTAGCTTTTGGACTTACGTTTGCTAGAGGTGAGATCATAAATTAAGTCAATTGTGGTTCTGCCGTTTTTACTTCATGCCCTTTTACTTTAACGATCTGCGCCATCATTTCAGCTTCCATCACCGGTTTGTTATTTACGTAAGCAACACCGCGCATGTGGCAAATACCACGGCGGATAGGTGTTACCAATACTAAACTAAACACAACTGTATCGCCTGGAATTACCATCTTTTTAAATTTAACGCCATCAATTTTCATGAAGTAGGTTAAATAATTTTCAGGATCGGGTACTGTTTTTAAAACCAATACACCACCACATTGCGCCATCGCTTCTATCAACATAACGCCGGGCATTACAGGGTTATCAGGAAAATGGCCTTTAAAGAATTCTTCGTTTAAGGTTACATTTTTTACACCAATAACATGCTCTTCAGAAAGCTCCATAATTTTATCTACCAACAGCATTGGCTGGCGGTGAGGTAAAATTTTCATAATGTCCATGATGTTTAAAAGTGGTGGCTTGTTAAGATCAATTTTTGGATAATCTTTTTCCTGCTTTTGTTTTTTTGCTAATGCTTTTAATTTTTTTGCAAACTCAACATTGCCCGCATGTCCGGGGCGGGCTGCTAAAATGTGCACTTTCATTGGTCTGCCAACTAAAGCCAGATCGCCAACAATATCTAATAATTTATGGCGCGCCGGCTCGTTATAAAAATGAAGCTTTGTATTGTTTAAAACACCACGGCCTTTTACCTCAACATCGGGCTTATTAAATACTTTACGTAAATGATCTAATTTATCTTTTGGTAATTCGCTATCTACTAAAACAATTGCATTATCCAGATCGCCACCTTTAATTAAATTATGTTGCAATAACATTTCCAATTCCCGTAAAAATACAAATGTTCTGCAAGGTGCAATTTCCGATTTAAACTCGCGTAAATTATACATCGAGGCATGTTGTGTTCCTAAAACTTCGCTGCCATAATCCACCATCACAGTTACACGAAATTCATCTTGTGGTACAGCTAACATTTCTACTTTTTTGATCGGATCTTCAAAAGTTAAATTCTCAGTCAGTTCAAAATATTCACGCTCTGCGTTTTGTTCAACAATGCCTGCGGTTTCTAATATCTCAATAAATTTTAGGGAGCTGCCATCCATAATTGGCATTTCGGGGCCGGTAACCTGTATCAAACAATTATCAATACCCAAACCCATTAGCGCCGCTAAAACATGCTCTGTTGTATGCACTTTGGCGCCGTTCTTTTCAAGTGTTGTACCACGCGATGTATCTACTGCCAAATCTGCATCTGCATCAATAATTGGTTTTCCTTCCAAATCAATACGCTGAAATTTATACCAATGGTTCTCCTCTGCTGGATTAAAAGTTAAGGTAACAGGCGCGCCTGTATGCAATCCTACCCCCGATATAGAAACGGGGCTCTTTATGGTTCTTTGTTTATCGCTCATAACAGTAAAAAATCGTGTGTTGTAAATGTAGCTAAATTTACGAAATTTTGCTAGAATTGTAAATAGGGCAGCAGTTTATTATAAACAGATTCGTCGTTTATAATGTCTTTTAAGCTTTGGGCTGTTATAGCAGACTTTCTGCGCCAGTCAAAGATGGTTTTTGTTAATTCGTAACTCAGATAAGGGTGTTTGTTTATGGTCTTAAATTCGTCTTTATTAAGGTCTATTTTTTTAACAAGAGAAGCGTCAATTTTAAATACATTTTTTACTTTTTCGTAAAGCTCATCATTAAAACCATACACTTCTTTTAACTGCTGAATATTTGTATAGCCTCCAAGAATAGAACGGTATTTTAAAATACGTTTTGCAAAGGCAGGGCCAATGCCGTTTAATTCTATTAATGTTAAACTATCGGCAGAATTTAATTCTATTTTTTCTTTTTCAGTGTTTTTTGCTGCAGCAGAAATTGCTGTTTCTTCTTTAGGCTGATCTTTATTTTCTGAAACTTTTTTATTCTCAATTAATATATAAGGCTCAAGTTGAGCGAAAAAATTATCTGAAATACCATATACTTTTTGAAGATCTTTTTTCTCTTTAAAAACAAAGCCTTTATCACGGAATTTTAAAAATGTTTTTGCGGTTTTTTCTTTAAATCCCAATTGTAATAGCTGATCAAGCGAAACCGTGTTTGGATCAAACACAAACAGGTTATATTCTTTTTTATCTTCTGAATAATTATTAGAAAATTGCTTTTGTGAATTCTCATAAGCACTATCTAATTTTCTTTCTACCAAAGGTAAATTTTTAACTACAATGTTTCCCGGAGTTATAAAATACGGATAAATGATACGAATTAATAATAAACTAAAACTAATAACGCAAAGTACAAGCAACCCATTACGTTGTTGTTTATTGAAGCCAAAAAAATTATTCAGAAAATTATTCACTGCTTTTATTCATTTTAAACATGTAAAAAACAGGAATACCCAAAAACATAATTAAAACACCCAGGCCGGTGTTTAGGGTTTTAAAAATTAACAGATCAATACAAATGGCGGAGGCCAGTAAAATATACAAGGCCGGAAGTATAGGATAACCAATGGCTTTGTAAGGACGTGGCGTCTCAGGCTCTTTTTTTCTTAAATAAAATAATGCGGAAATGGTGACGATGTAAAATACCAAAGAGGCAAAGGTGCAATAATCCAGTAGAGAACCATATGAGCCGCTTAAACATAATACCGATGCCCAGATTGCCTGAAACCATAAGGCTTTTGAAGGCACAGAATTTTTATTGATATATGCTGCCGACTTAAAGAACAAACCTTCTTTTGCCATGGATTGAAATAAGCGTGAGCCGGAAAGTATTAAACCATTGTTGCAACCAAAAGTGGAAATAATAATTAAGGCGGCCATTAAATACGAAGCCACATCACCAAACACAGCCCACATGGCGGCCGTGCCCACTCTATCGTTTTGTGCATAGGCAATGCCTTTTTCAAAAACGTTTTGTCCCTCAGGTGAGCCTAATGCCGGCAACAACATAAAGTAAGCCACGTTGGCCAATATATATAAAACAGTAACAATTAAAACGCCAATTAATAAACCCAAAGGAATGTTTTTTTGCGGTTCTTTTACTTCGCCTGCAATAAAGGTAACGTTGTTCCAGGCATCGCTGCTAAATAATGAACCAATTAATGCCACACCCAAAGCACTTAACAAAGTAACCATACTACTATTTGCACCACTTGCAGCATTTACATTGCCCGTGCCTGAAAAAGGCAATTGCATATTATTATGCCAGTAACCCGCTTTGTAGCCAATAAAAAAACCAATACCAATTAAACCTAAAAGCGCTAATAATTTTGCACTTGTAAAAACGCGTTGAATTATTTTGCCATTATTAATGCCTAATGTATTTATATACGTTAAAAATAAAACAGAACACACGCCTAACACTTGAGTAGTTGAAATCGAAAATTTACCTGTTTGCAACAAAACATGTTGCTCATCAAAAAAAGGAATAAAAACGCCCACAAATCTTGCAAAAGCTACCGCCACCGCAGCAATTACACCGGTTTGAATAACTGTAAAAACCGCCCATCCATACACAAAAGCAGTCAATTTACCATAAGCGCGCTGTATGTAAATGAATTGTCCGCCCGCTTTTGGCATCATACCGGCCAGCTCGCCATAACTTAAAGCGGCAAATAAGGTAATAACCCCGCTTATGAGCCAGCACATTAAAACCCAGAAGGGTGAGCCCAAAACCCGCATCATATCTGCACTTACAATAAAAATGCCCGAGCCTATCATGCTCCCAGAAACGATCATAATAGTATCGAACAGATTTAAACTTCGTTTTAATTCGCTCATAATTGGTTTATGGTTTTAAAGATACTTAAATTTGCAACCAATCAAAACAAGCACATTTTTTAAATGAAAGTTATTGGTAAGCGCATAAGCATTTTACAGAAAGAGAATTTATTAAGCATTGTTATTTTACCCACGGCAGATAAAAAGAAACTGAACTTGATGTTCTTATGGCTTTTTGCGTGGACGGTTTGCGGCGTAATTGTTTTAGTAAATTATTTTAAAATGTACGATAAAGATACACGCGTGTTTATGATGGTTTACCTTGCATTTTGGGCTTATTTTGAATTTAAGATAGCGCGTGCTTTTATGTGGAAACGC
Organism: Bacteroidota bacterium; assembly: GCA_032229505.1. Classification (GTDB taxonomy): domain Bacteria; phylum Bacteroidota; class Bacteroidia; order B-17B0; family Aurantibacillaceae; genus Aurantibacillus. The sequence goes on along the minus strand of JAVTWD010000086.1, from coordinate 237,242 downwards.
AACGGGAAAGAAAAAATATGGATCCAGAATGATACGATCCATTACCAACGCGAATTAAATAAAAAAGGAAAAGTAAAAGAATACAGTTTAAACCTTGTTGATGATTTTAAAATTATTGATGTAAGCAATACCAGCTGGGCCGATAACATTAATCAAAGCTTTTGGATAAAAGGCGGCGAACGTTTAGAATTTATATCGCAAGGCAGAGCCATTCGTTTTGGCATGCAAATAAGCGACGAGGAAGCTCGCTCGGTATTTAATGAGATAAATAAATTCATCTTCGGAAAAAAATGATCTTTTTAACAATTTATACTAATTAAAATTTTGTTATAACTTCATATTTTCAAAAGTTGTTGAAGAGTTAGATGTATTCAAAAAATAATAATTTTATTAAAGATTACCAGGAGGTAGACAAAAACCTGGAAGAAACCAGGTTGTATTTTTTGATACTTGGATGCCTTTTTCCAATTACTGAAATTTTTATTGAACTTTTTAAGATCCGCCTTGAAAGCGAATTAACATCTAACATAATTGTTGGCATAATTTTTATCACTGCCTACTTTTTAAGCGCTAAAAACAAATTCTTTCAATTACATGTAAATTTAATTTTTAATTGGATTTTTTTAATCATTACAGGTTTTGTTACCTATAAAGTAATCTTTAAACCATTTGAATTGCTTACTTACAGTGAGTTTATGATACTCATTTTCTTTTCATATGGTGTATTCAGAAACCTCAATTACTTTTTGATTTTTAATGTAACATTACTTAGCACATTTACAGTTTTATTTATAATAAAACATTTTGAGTTTAACCTTAGCATTATTTATTTAAACTCTATACTAACTTTAGCTGTATTAAGCTATACACGACATATTGCTATTCGTAATTCTAATAAAAAGCTTGTTTTTTCAAACAGTATTGTACACAATGGCAGCTCACTTGTTGTTGCAACCAATAGTTCGGGCGAGGTTTTATTTTGCAGTAAAAATATCATAAAAATTTTAGGCTACACAAACCAGCAAGTAATGGGAATGAATTTTTGGTACCTTACAGAAGACAAAGATTTTGAATTAGTAGATTATTCGCAAAAGTATGACCCTAATAAAACATACATAAGAAAACTGAAATGCAGTAATGGAGATTACAAGTATATTCAATGGCAAGACACCAAATATGGTGAAAACTTATATGTTGGCGTTGGACAAGATGTTACCGAAAAAATAAATCTGCAAAATGAGTATCAAAAGCTAATTCAAACCGCCAATGATATTATTTATAAAACCGATAAGCTGGGCAATTTTACATTTGTAAACGACTTTGGTTGTAAGGCTTTAGGTTACACCGAGGAAGAATTAATTGGCAAACATTTTACAAGTCTTATACGCCACGATTTTGTAAGGCAAATTTCCTTATTCTATATAAAAAATGCTAAAACAAGCAATAAATATATTACACAAGAATTTCCGGTACTTTTAAAAAACGGAAACTCAATATGGGTATCGCAAAATGTTATTATTGAGAGGGATTCAGAAAACAATATTATTAGCTTTTCGGCTATTGTAAGAGACATTTCAGATGTAAAGCAGGCAGAAGCCATAAAGCTTTTAAAATTAAAGAAAATAGAAAAATTTAATTCTATTATCAAAGAACTTACGCTTAAACCCAATACAGTCACCGATACATTAAATGAAATTTTAGACAATATTGTTACTAAAGCAGCTATAGCCTTAGAAGTAAATCGGGCAAGCGTTTGGAATTACAAAAACAAAAGCATCACCTGTATAAAAGCATACAGCAAAACCAAAAAAGAATATAAAGAAGGCGATTCGTTCTCTGAATTATTGTTTCCCGATTATTTTAAAGCATTTACACAGGGAATTTCAATTATTGCAAATAATATTTGCGAAAATGATTACACAAAAGATTTTTGTAAATCTGAAGATAACGACATAAAATCGTTGATAGATATACCTATTTTTTCAAACGCAGCATTAGCCGGAGTAATTTGCTTTGAAATGACAGAAGGTTTTAGAACCTGGGAAGAAGAAGATGTAAATTTTGCCCGCTCTATTGCTGATATTATCTCCATCTCTTTTGAAGCACAGGGAAGAAGAAAAGCAGAGAAACAATTACTTTTCAGAAGTGAGATCTTGGGTGCTATTGCCCGAACAACTGAAAAGTTAATGATAAGTAAAAACATCGAAGCAACTTTAAACGAATCGTTAAAGATCATAGGTGAAGCAACACGGGTAGATAGGGTTTGTTTTTACAGCTTTAACCCAAAACAACAGGCTTTAAACATTAACAGCAAATGGTTTAGCGAAAAATACAGTTCGCAAAGCGGCAATAATAGGATAGATGTTTTAACCACAAAAGAAATACCGTTATTATTTGAATATCTTCTTAATAACAAATCTTTTTTTAGTATAATCAATAAATCTCCAGATAAAGATGTTGTTAATGTGTATGGAAAACAAAATATTCTTTCAACTTTAATATTTCCCCTCTTTATAAAAAATGAACTCTACGGGGCTATAAGCTTTGACGATTGTAAAATTGAAAAAAAATGGTCTGACGATCAAATGCTGATCTTAAATTCATTAATTACAAATATTACAAATGCTATTGAGCGTATTGACAATGAAAACGCAATTAAAACCAGTGAAGGAAATTTCAGGCTTTTAAATGAAACCATAGATGATGTTTTTTGGTTGTATGATCTTATCGAAAAAAGAATTCTTTATATCAGCCATTCATCAGCAGAAATACTTGGAATTGACGCAGAGGAATTTTACAAAACAGATAATTATTGGAAAAACTATATTTTGGATGAAGATAAACCGGCAATTTTAAAAGCACATGAAAAGGTTGAGATAGACGGCTTTTATGAATTGGAATATAGAATAAATGGCGGAAATGGTGAGATAAAGTGGATCTACGAAAAATCCTTCGGCATAAAAGATGAAAATGGCAGGTACATTAAAAGTTCGGGTATTTGTACAGATATTACTGAAAAGAAAAAGACTGAACTGGCGTTGATTGAGAGTGAAACAAATTTCAGGCAAATTAACGAAACCATACAAGATGTTTTTTGGCTATATGATATCGTAAAAAGAAAATACCTTTACATCAGCCCTAATTGCAACGAAATACTTGGTATTCCTGAGCATGAATTTTATGAAGGCATTCACGTAAAAAGAGATTTTGTAGTTGAAGAAGATAAATTAGTTTATAATACTGCCGAAAGTTTATTATTAAAACAGGAATCTTACGAAATAGAATATCGTATAAAGATACAGGATAAAATACGCTGGATAAATGAAAAGTCATTTGCCATAAGAGATGAAAAAGGTATTTTGATAAGAAATTCAGGCGTGTGCCGAGACATTACTGATAAAAAGGAAGCTGAAAGCGAGATCAGGCAATTATCACTCGTTGCCGAAAAAACAACTAATGGCATTCTTATTGCTGATAAAGACGGGAAAACCATTTGGGCTAATCAGAGTTACCTGGAAATGTTTGAAATTGACCTGAAAGAACTTGTTGGCAAACGTCCGCGTGACTTATTTGTTGACAAAGAAGAAGAAGGCTTGATCACTCAAATTGAAACTGATAATGCAACAAATTATACCCGCGAATTTGAAGTAAAAAGCTACCGCTCGAACAAAAAATTCTGGATAGAACTTAACAATACGATCATTTCTGCCGTAGATGGAAAGTCGGTTCAACAGATAGAAGTGATAACAGATATAACTGAAAAAATAAAAGTTAAGAACGAGCTAAAGCATTATTCACTCGAACTGGAGTTTCAAAACACCTTAAAAGAAAAGTTAATTAACGCTGCAGATATTGAAGAAATTGCGAGGGAAACATTAGGGTTTGTTAAATCCAATATTAAAAATTGTATTCGTATTTCATTACTCACATTAGATGAAAAGAAACAAAACTTACACGGTTATCTTTTTAGCGGAACAGAAATTGAGAAAATAAGTTATAACGTTAAAGAATTTAAAAGTTATGAGATCGTTAAACAAGGTAAACCTTATATAGAAAAAGATTTGGAAAAATCTTTGGAAAGGTCTGTTTCTGACGATACTATTATTAAAACAAACACCCGCTCGTATATTGTTTTGCCGGTTATTTATGATAAAAATTTAACCGGTACGTTAAATATTGGATTTGATTGTAAATTTTCCCTTACCGAATCGGAAGTAAAAAACCTTGAAAACTTTACTTCACTTCTATCGGTAGCTATACAGCAACTAAATTTAAAAAACAGCTTACTGGATAAGAACCGCGATAACATTGGAAGCTTAATGTATGCGAAAAACATTCAGAATACCATTTTACCAAGCTTAAAAACATCTTTTCCTGTTTTACGCGACGTTTGTTTACTTTTCAGACCAAGAGATATTGTAAGTGGAGATTTTTACTGGGCTAAAGAAGATGATCAAAATGTTTACATTGCTGTTGCAGATTGTACGGGACATGGCGTGCCAGGCGCTTTTTTAACGCTTATTGGAAGTAAAATACTTGACCAAATAATTGTTGAAGAAAAAATAACTTCTCCTTCCGAAATATTAACAACACTTGACGAGAAATTATTTAACTCGCTAAACTCAAAAAAAGATACTCTTGTGAGAGACGGAATGGAAATTGCAATTTGTATGATCAATAAAAAAGATAAAAAACTAAGCTTTGCCGGATCCGGCCTTGGCTTGATTTACTTTATCAATGGAGAAGAATTTTACGTCAGGGGACAATTGAAATCAATAGGCGATTACAGGCAAGAGAGTTTTTTATTTGAAAATTACCAAATGGATATAACAGGTAATGAACAATTTTTTATGGCAACTGATGGTTACCAGGATCAGTTAGGCGGTGAAAAATATAAACGGCTTTCGAAAAAAAGAACAATAGAAATATTAAACAGCCTGCAAGGTTTATCTCCGGAAATGCAGGAAATACTACTTAAAAAAGAACTGGATAAACACATTGGTGGCTACGCTCAAACCGATGACATCACTGTTTTAGGATTTAAAATAAACGTTAATTAATAATATATAGATAAATGAAAGATCTGATAATATTTCATACAGACGAATCGCCGGAAGTTAATTTTAAAACTAGCGGACAATGTTTAATAAAAGGCGTTTCAATTCCGGAGAATGTGTCTAAATTTTATTCTCCCATAACCGACTGGCTAGACAATCTAAAGCAAAACTTACCGGAAACTATCGTGTTAACCTTCGAAATAGAATACATAAACACCAGCACTTCACGTGCGTTTATTGATATTGCCCGTAAAATTGCTTCTTTTAAAGATATGGGCAAAACGGTAAAAATTATCTGGCGCTATGCAGAAGATGATGAGGACAATCTTGACCTTGGAAAAGATATTGAATACAGCTCGAAAACAGATTTTGTTTTTGAGGTAATATAATTTACCTTTAAAATTAACCGGAAAATACTAAATTTATAGAATGATTGAAGATCCGAAAATAAAGGCGCTGCTAAATGACATAAGCCATCGTGATAAGATTAAAGATTATCTTTTGGTTATTTATGGTCAATTTAATCAGGATATACTCGTTTCTGCAATTAAATTAATTGAAAAAAAATTAGTTCTTGAAAAATTTCCCGCTAATGTTATTACAAAAACTAAGATAATTTGTACAGAAATGTTGCAGAACATTACAAAACATAAGCAAGAGGATACCGGTATATTACCTTATTTTGTAGTAGGTACAAATGATAAAACTTTAAATATTTTATCGGGAAATATTATTACCGAAAGCTCAAAAACTATCATTGAAAGCAAACTTAACGAATATATTAAAATTAATAAAGGCGATTTCAGGAGCTATTATGTAGAAGCATTTAAAAATTCTGTACTCTCTAATAAAGGAAATGCCGGCCTGGGCCTATTAGAAATTGTTTACCGCTCTAATCAAAATGTGAAATTTAAAATGCAAGATGTTAAAGATGGTTATTATTCTTTTGATCTTGATGTTGTTGTTAACGAAAAAGCAACCGGTAGCTAGATGAAAAATTTAATTATAGAATCGACCATTGGCACACCAAAAGTAGAGTTTGATGTTAAGGCAGGTAGTTTGAAGATAACCGGCATTTGCACACCCGAAAACCCTAAGCAATTTTTTGAGCCTATCATGTCTACACTAATTGATTTTCAGAGTACGGGAAAATCGTTAACCATTGAAATATTTTTAGAATATTTTAACTCCGGCTCTTCAAAGGCATTGCTGAATTTATTTTTAGAAACAGCTAAAACAGTTAATGAAACAAATATCCATTGGTTATCAGAAGATGAGGAGTTAAAAGATGCCGGCATCATTCTTGAAGAAATAAGCGGCTTGAAATTTAAGTACGTAGATATTTAATGCAATTTTTAAATAAAAAAAGCCCTTATCCAGAGGGCTTTTTTTTAATTCAAACTAAGCAGTTTTTATTTTTTTGTTAATATAAACTATTAACCATTTTACGACAAAACCAATACACGTTAATATTAAAAGTAATCCCCAGATACTTATAAGGCCTAAAACAAATTCTTTTAAAACCTTAAATCCGCTTAAAAAAGAATCGCCCAGCTTACTAAAAAATGAAGGCTGGTAAGGCTCAACATGTTCCTGTACTGCCAATAGTTGCTTCATAACTGTTTGTGCCTGGTAAGCCTCAAGGGTAATGGTACTGTAGTTTACCTGGTCGGCCAGTTCGTAAGATTCAATTCTTTTTTCATCGGCAGAAGTTTGTTTTGCCAAAATATTTTCTTGTGTGCTTAATACTTGTGATTGTTTTGTTGTAACCTTTTCTGCTTTTTGCTGAAGTTTATTATTGTAATTCTTATAACGGTTCTCAGCCAATTTGTTTGAGAACAATTTCATTTTTACATCGTCAGAACGCAAGGTTCTGTAATCAATAAATAAAGCCAAATCGCTTATTTGTCTTAATACCGTATCTAATTTTTGATTTGGAATGCGAAGCGAAATGTGATTTGTTGTTGTATAAAATGTTTGTTCTAAAATAGAGTCTTTATTTATTTGAGTTGATTGCGTATAGTTTCTATTAGAAACCAATTCGCTTGAAGAAATATACCCACCGTAACCGGTAACAATATCTTCAATTCTTTTACTGGAGTTTAAAACATTATCTACTTTAAATTTAAGATCGGCCTTACGGATAAAATTATGCGTTACACCGTTTATAGTATCAGTAGCAATGCCCTTTGCATAAGCAGCAACCGAATCGGCAATAACTACCGACTCTGAAGAAGGAGCCGCATAATCTTTTTCTTTACTATCTTCATACTTGCCATTACTGCAACTAAATAAAACAGTGGAGACCATTAAGAACGAGAAAAATTTTATTCCAAAATGTTTAGGCAATACAGTTCCCGTTCTAACAAAAGCCTTGCCTTCGTTAGAACAATTTTTTAGATTGTTCATACGTTAAGTGATTTTATTATTTATACCGGAAATAAAAAAAGGTAACCTTTTTGGTAAAATCAGCTTAAAACTAACCGCTAAGACACTAAGATCACAAAGAAAAGTACTAAGGTTTTTTAACAGATAACGCCTTAGTGAAACTTAGTGTTCTCTGTGCCTTAGTGGTAAAAAATTAATGCAGAATTTTAAACACTAATTCTTTAAGCAACTCGCCATTCTCAATGCTTGGATTATCAACCCCTTTGGCTTTTAGATCGCACTCTTTTAAATAGGCAAAAATATGCTTGAGCTTGGCCGTATTATAATTTAAAGCTGCTTTGGCATAACCATCTACAAAATAAGGATTAACACCCAAAGCGCCGGCTGCAGCAAATTTACTTTTGTCGGGCAAAAAATGGTACTTTAAAATTTTACTAAAATAGCCGTATAAAGAACTTAATACCATTACAGCAGGATGTTCTTTTTCATTAAATGCAAAGTAATTTACAATCTGGTTTGCCTTTAATATATCTTTTTTTGCAAGGGCGTCCTGCAATTCAAACACATTAAAATCTTTACTAATGCCAATATTATCCTGCACCAGTTCGGCAGTAATTTCTTTTCCTTTTGGCAGTGAAATTACCAACTTACTTATTTCGTTAGAGATTTTACTAAGATCGTTCCCTAAAAATTCGGCCAATAAAAAACTTGCTTTTGGAGCAATGGTATAACCAATGTCTTTTACATAATTATTGATCCAATCTGGCACCTGGTTATCGTATAATTTTGATGATTCAAAATACACTGCATTTTTTTGAAGTGCTTTTGCCATGGCACTTCTTTTATCGATTGTTTTGTATTTAAAACAAAACACCAAAATAGTGGTAGGTTGTGGATTGGCTATATAACTTACAAATTGTTGCGTGGCGCTGTTGGGGTTATTTTTAGATGCTGCAGGGCTATCATCTCCTCCTGCGCTTTTATTTAGTTCTTTTATATTTTGTGCTTCCTTAACAATTACCACCTGGTGCTCGCTCATCATTGGAAATTGCTTTGCAAGACCAAGAATGCTTACCAGATCGGCATCTTTACCATACACCACATTTTGATTGAACTCCCTATCTGCCTCATCCAACACATTATTTTCAATGTAATCGCTGATCAGGTCAATGTAATAAGCTTCTTCGCCTGACAAAAAATAAATGGGCTTAAAAATACGGCGTTTAAGGTCGAGGAGTATTTGATTTGCTTCTTTCAAGTTTGTAAGCTATTTTAAAAATTCATTTCAATAATAAATGTTGTGCCGTTTGTTTTTTCAATTTTTAAACGGGCATCTAATTGTTCTGCTAAAATATATATGAGTTCAATGCCCATTGATTTTTGATTAACGTTCTCAAAATTATCCGGCAAGCCTTTACCATTATCGCTGATCTTTAAAATACACCCACCATCCACATCTATCAATAAAACAGATACCTGCCCTTTTATTTTTTCAGAAAAAGCATGTTTGTAAGCATTGGTCAATATTTCATTGATCATTAAGCCTAATGGCACAGCGGTATCAATATTTATTTTGCGGTTACGCGATGCAATGGAAGTACTTAGCTCAATATTATTAGAAAAAATAGTTGCCTCTACCTGGCTCACTAAATTCTCAACATAATCGCCCAAACTAATGGTTGAGATATTATCTTTTTGATACAACATTTGATGCGTTAGCGAAATAGCATTTATACGTTGTTGTGCATCTTTTAAAATGGTTTCGGTATTTGCATCCTCTACTTTGCCTATTTGCAAGCTAAGCATGCTCGAAATTATTTGCAAATTGTTTTTTACGCGGTGATGGATCTCTTTTATCAAGGCTTCTTTTTCTTTAAGCGATTGTTCAATTAAAAGATTCTGAGAACTGATTTGTTTATTTTTTACAGATAGCTGTTCTTCACGCTTTTTAAAATTGCGGTTATTTAAGAACATAAAAATAATAATGGACGATAGAATAATTATACCCGCCAGCATATAAGCCCTGAAAGAACGTTGCTTGGCATCTTCAAATTTACTTTGCTCAAGCAAACGGTCCTTTTCATTTAACTCCACTTCATTTTTCTCAATATTAATAGCAAGGCTTTGGTTCTTTAAATTCCTTTCTTTTTCTAAAATCTGAAAACTATCATTGATGGCAACGTATTGTTTATAGCACTCACTGGACTTATAAAAATCTTTTGTTGAATTATAATAGCTTGCACAGGTAAGCAAAAATCTTAATTTTGGCGCAATACCTTTTACTCTTTCATTTATAAGGTATTGAGCAGAATCTAAATATTTTTTTGCGAGATCTTTTTGCCCAAGTTGCACATAACATTTGGTTAAAAGATTATAGCTGTTAAAGGCGCTTTCAAAATTCTCAACTTTTAAACTATAATACACATCTATTTTTAAAAGAGGAATTGCTGCTTTGGCATCGCCCTGATTAAAATAACTCAAGGCCAAATTACCATCCACCAAAGCAATAAAAAATTTATAGAAGGTTTCTCTGTCTTTTGTATATTTTTTATGAACCAATAAATTTTTAGCCCTTAAAAAATAAAACCTGGCGCTGTCCGATCTTTTTTTAGCGTTATAAAAAACACCAATGTCATTATAAAAATTAGCGTACGCATCCGTATCATTTTTAGCAATGTATTTTTTTGCTTCTATACGGCGTTCTTTTATTGCATCATCTGTTAAGCCAAGCATATTATACAACGAACTTTTTGGCATGCCGTAATCAATACTCAATGTATCACTTTTTCTATCCCACTTTAATTCCATTAAATGGTGTATCTCGAATGCTTTATTAATATCCCTTATTTTAATAAAAGCATTTTTTAGCATCGAGTAACATCTTAACGAATCTTGCACGTTTGTGGCGTGCTTGCGCAAACTGTTCTCTAAAATAAAAATAGCTTTGGTATAGTTTTGACTGTACATTTCAATATCTGCCTCTATCTTATCCAATAAAAATTTGGCTTCGCGGCTTTGCGATTTCATGTAGATCAAACTTTTTGCTTTATCTAACGAATCTTTTATTTCGGGATAAATATCTTTTATATCAGAAAAAGGAACCGAAGCAACGAGTTGAACTTTGCCTTTGATATCGGCCTTATAAAATTTTTGTAAAAATAATTTTGGATCAACCTGTCCATTAAAAAATAAAGGCGCAAGAAATAAAATAATGCAAATATGTTTTAAGTTTCTCTTCAAAATAATTTACCCTGCCCAGCCATCACGGTCTAAACTTCTGTATTGAATAGCTTCTGCAATATGATTGGTTTCTATATTTTTTGAATTATCCAAATCGGCAATAGTGCGTGCTACTTTTAAGATACGATCATAAGCACGTGCGCTTAGGCCTAAACGTTCCATAGCATTTTTTAAAAGTGTATTTCCTGTCTCGTTTAATTCGCAATAGGTCTTAAGATCTTTAGTTCGCATTTGCGCGTTGCAATGCACATTCTCATCTGCATCAAAACGTTCGCTTTGCACCAATCTTGCGGCTATTACACGCTCTCTTATGTTTTTACTCGATTCGGTAGTTGATGTTTTGCTTAATTCACTAAACGGTACCGGTGTCACCTCAATATGAAGATCAATACGATCTAACAAAGGGCCGCTTATTTTATTTAAATATTTTTGTACAATGCCCGGCGCACATACGCACTCTTTTTCAGGATGGTTGTAATACCCACATGGGCAAGGATTCATGCTGGCTATAAGCATAAAGCTTGCCGGATAATCTACACTGAATTTAGCGCGACTGATATTTACCACTCTGTCTTCGAGCGGCTGGCGCATTACTTCCAACACCGTTCTTTTAAATTCAGGTAATTCATCTAAAAATAAAACACCGTTATGCGCTAAACTAATTTCGCCCGGTTGCGGGTTATTTCCTCCACCTACCAAAGCCACATCGCTAATGGTGTGATGAGGGCTGCGAAACGGACGTTGTGTTACAAGACCTTTACCGCCTTTACCTGTTTTACCGGCAACGCTATGAATTTTTGTGGTTTCTAAAGCTTCGTGAATAGTTAGGGGTGGTAAAATACTTGGCAAGCGTTTGCTTAACATAGTTTTACCGGCGCCCGGAGGACCAATTAATATAGCATTGTGACCACCCGCAGCTGCAATTTCTAAAGCGCGTTTAATATTTTCCTGTCCTTTTACATCAGAAAAATCAAATTCAATATTCTCGAGTTGGTTTAAGAATGCGGTATTGAGGTCTATTTTTGCTCTTTGAAGCTCTTCGCCGATATTAAAAAAATTAATTACCTGTTTTATGTTGTTAGCATACAAAACTTCCAAACCATCAACTACGGCGGCTTCTGAAGCATTTATCTCAGGTAAAATAATGCCTTTAAATCCCTCTTTTTTAGCCTGAATGGCTATTGGCAAAGCACCTTTAATGGGCCTTATCTCCCCGTCCAGCGCTAATTCGCCCATAATTACATAATCGCTTATTGCTTCTGCCTGAATTTGTTCGCTGGCGGCTAAAATTCCTACGGCAATTGTTAAATCGTAAGCAGAGCCTTCTTTACGGATATCTGCCGGTGCCATGTTTACGGTTATTTGTTTACCGGGAATCTTATGGCCATTTTGCTTTAACGCTGTATCTATCCTGTGATGGCTCTCTTTTACAGCGCTATCGGGCAATCCAACCAAATAAAAATTAATCCCTGTTCCAATACTAACCTCAACAGTAACTTTGGTAGCGCTTATGCCTTGCACCGCATACCCAAATGTTTTCACCAACATACATGCAAGTTAACCAATTTATCTAATATTTAATTTTTGAGTTTTTAATTTTTTTTGTAGGTTTGGTTTAAATTATCCCGAAAAATGAAAAAACTACTACTTGCGGCATCGCTTTTTCTAACATTAACTTCTATTGCTCAGGAAAAAACAGTTGAGCTTAATTGCTATAATAAATGGGCTGCCAAGTTTGAAGACAGGGGTGCAGATGAAGTAAAAGATGGCGTTTATGAAGATGTGATCATTTCTATACGCCAGGGTGCTAAAGCCGTTTGCCATAATGGTAAGGCTGAAGTAATGAAAGGTAAACTCATAAAATTTTATACTTTATTAAGCGACGGAACTTATGAAGAGGTTAAAAGAACCTGGAAAAATGCTTCAAATGAAAATGTAAATATCATTAACGGCATAAGCAAAAGTATGATATCGGTACATAACGAATTGATCAATGTTTTATGGCCGGCCAAAATAAAGCCTAAAAAGGCAAAGCCAACAATAGCGCCTGATCCAACAGACGATTAATTGAATTAATAAAAAAATTTAAAAGGGAAAAGCAAATACTTTTCCCTTTTTTCGTTTGTAATTTTAGTATTTCCCTTCAAAAATGACACTTTTATGACAAATAAAAGGCAATTATATACCATCTTTGCGGTATAAATTGGAGTCTTTTAAAATAATAGCTTTTACTCACAAAAACCTGCCATTCGACCTGATTGGGAAGTTACATTTGAATCAGGATGAGCAAACCACCGTTTTAGGGGCAGTAAAATTAAACTTTGGTTTTGATGAATTTTTATTTTTAAGCACCTGTAACCGTGTTGAACTTTTTATTAGCAACCAACAAGAATTAACACCCGTTTTTATTAAAGAGTTGATCTTGTTTCTTAACAGTCGTTTAAATAATGTAGAGGCCAACACTTTATCGGAAAATGCGGAAGTGTATGTTGGTGATGAAGCGGTTGAACATATTTTAAAAGTTGCCTCCTCGTTAGATTCTTTAGTAGTTGGCGAAAGAGAGATTATAACACAAGTACGTAAAGCGTACGATTTTTGTAATATGTTAGGCTTAACGGGAGATTTTATTCGCCTGTTAACCAAACAAACTATTGAAACAGCAAAAGACGTTTATACCAATACAGATATTGCCAAGAATCCGGTTTCGGTAGCATCATTAGCTTACAGGCAGTTGCGCGATCTTGGTATTAAAAATGATGCCCGCATTGTTTTTGTTGGCAGTGGCGAAACAAATACGGTATTGGCTACTTATATGCAAAAGCATAAGTTTGCCAACTTTACAGTTTTTAACCGCTCGTTAGAGAATGGAAAAAAATTAGCGGCCATTGTAAAGGGCAAAGCTTTTGAATTAAAAGCGCTGCCCGATTTTAAAGAAGGCTTTGATGTGTTGATAGTATGTACGGCAAGCAGCGAACCGTTAATAACAAAAGCTATTTTTGACAAACTGAATAATAACGAAACTTCTAAAAAAGTAATTATTGATCTGGCGGTGCCCGCCAATGTGGTTGAAGAAGTTGCAAAAGATAAGTTGGTGCGTTATATAGATATTGATTCTTTAAAAGCACAGGCTGAAGCCAATTTACAATTACGTAAAAACGAAGTTGAAAAGTGCGAGCAGATCATTAAAAATAAAACAGAGCAATTCCGCTGGTTACATAAAGAAAGAAGAATTGAACTGGCATTTGGCGAAGTGCCTCGCCAGGTAAAAGCCATTAAAGATTTGGCTTTGAATGAAGTATTTGCCAAAGAAGTTGGTGGGTTGGATAACCAAAGTAAAGAAGTACTTGAAAAAGTATTGGCTTACGTAGAAAAAAAATACAATGCCGTTGCCATTAAAACTGCAAAAGAGTTATTGCTAAAACCAAACGAATAATATTGTTGTGTATGTATAAAAGAAAAGCCCCTCTGCATTTTGCTAGGGGCTTTTTTGGTTTAATAAAATATTTTAGTGTGCAATAATGATCTTAAAAGATTTTTCATGCGTTTGATCTTTTACTTTTAAAAGATAAGAATCATTTGCAAGATTATTTACATTTACCCTATTATCTGCATTTATTTCACGTTCAAAAATTCTTCCCAAAGCATCACTTAAATACATTCTAGGTTCTTTCAACATAATGATATAGTATTAGCTTTTAATCATACTTCAAAAGTTAAATATATATTTTCGTTATCATTTTTATTGATATTTAGAAAATATTGATTGATACTCAGATTGCTTTTATTTTCAGGTTTTCCATTCCATACTCCTACCAAAGAAAACTCCCCTAAATAATATTGCCATACTTTTAATAAACTTATTTGCATGTTCTGTGTTTCAAACCAAATTAAAATTTTTTCAAAGCTATTTATATGGAAATAAATTTCATCAATGCCATCAATTTCTTTTTTAAATACTATTGCTTCATTTAAAATTTCAACTGGTATTTTTATTATTATGTCTTTTATCATTTCGTCTTCTTGAAAAAAGTGTGATTTGTTGATTGCATATTTGGCTCTAATATTATTTCCCAATTACCATTATAGTTTCCGGCTTTTGTATTGGTACTTTGCCAGATATATCTTGTGTTTCCATCTAATTGTTTAATTTGTTTAAAATAAATCTTTTCTGGCAAATTTTGTAAATTTAAATCATGAAAAAGATCAGTTTTCGGATGCACCACATCAATATCACTTGTTTTTACCTCATAAATCGTATTTTGCATTTGCAAATTCTCCAAATCAGGGTAATTAAAATCGTCCCATCCTGGAGGTGTGTCATCGGAAGTTAAAGATCGATATGGTGCTGGTGCCGGACTCTCTACGGGAGTTTTTGGTGTCTGAGATGACATATAAGCACCACCAGCAGCACCTGCTGCTGAACTAAATGCCATACTTAATGCGCCTGACTTTAAAGATACTCCTAAATCACCTGTTTGCATGTATGTAAGTGCAAACCCTGAAACAAATCCAATGGTACCACCTTCTAATGCGCCACTTACTGTCGCTCTTAAAACAGCATTTGAAATTCCTTGTGTAATAGCTCCACTCCCAACACTTAAAACAGGACCAAGCATTTCTCCAAGTCCTGCACCAACAGCTAAACTAAATACGCCCATCATTGCGCCATCAATGTAATCTTCAGTTGTTTTACCACCTCCCAACCATGTGTTAGTTGCTCCTAATACTGCTCCGCCCCAAATCCATCCGCCATACTGCGGGTTAACAGCGCCATAACCTGCAACCGCCCCAGCTCCAAAAGCAGCAAACCCTCTACCTACACCATTCCAAAATCCATGACCACTTAAAGTTCCTTGATAGCCATTTGATACTAAATTGACAACTCCTCCAATTACGGCAGCAATTACATCGTCAATAACAAACGCATTACCACTAGGATCAGTATATTTTAATGGATTATTTAAACAATAGGCGTACCTATTGAAATTTTGTAAGTTGTCAGGGGTTTGAATATAATTATCGGGTTGTATAAATCTGGCAACAACAGGGTCATAAACCCGACCATTCATATTTACCAGACCGAATTCATCAATATGTTCATGAAAAGTAAATCCTCTATTTAAATATTGTGGTATAGGAACACTTGTATAACTCCAATCCAATGGATTTCTTCGCCTTCCCCAGGCATCAAAAGAATATTCTTCTACAATAACCTGCGTGGCGTTTGTTAATAATACCGGACTGCCTAAATTATCAGTTAATGTGTATAATAATTGGTTATTTCCGTTATTATTATAATTAATAGCACATAACCCGCTTGGCGCAAAAATATAATTCCATTCCTTATAACCAGTTGATGTTTCTTGTCTATCATAATTCTCTGAATAATAGCGAGTAAATTGATTAATGGAATTAACAGCATAATCCACTTTAATACGTTCATTATCATTCCCGTAAATAAAGTTCATTTGCTTATTGCTAGTCATCTCGTTGATTTGACTAACTTTTTTAAAATCATTATAACTAATATTTAAAGTGTTAAAGCTTACATTTGAAGTTGCATTATTTATATTGGTAAGTGTATAAGGTTTTGAAGGATTAGAATAAGCGTAATCACCGGCGTCGTCTTTATGACCAATACTGCCTATAGGATTATAATTTATATTATTTATATTATTAGATGGCACCAAATTCAATCCAACAACTGTATATTGCTGAGTTTTTTTAAGCCTATCCAAGTTGTCAAATGTGAATTGTTCATATAGATCATTACCACTGACAAAATTTGTAAATCGTCTGTTGTCTATGTTTCCAGTAAACGCATTTATTGTATAAGCTTGCTTATGTATAGAACCATGATTTATTTCGTATAGTAAATTTAAATCTGTATAATTATTTGTTGTTGTTATTCCATTACCATAGCTATATTGATTTATTAAACCAGTAGCGCTGACGCTTCCTATCTGCCAAATATTCTGATTATTTGAGTTAGTTATAGAAGTCAAGTTCCCTTTATTATCAAATACGCGTTTAACAATAAAATTATTTGGAAATGTATATTCTATATTATTTCCATACTTATCATATGCATAAGTAGTTTTAAATGATTTGCTTCCTACTATTTCCTTAAATTCAATTACCCTGCTAAATATATCATACTTAAATTCCGTAGAACTATTAGGACCGGTTATTTTATCAATATTCCCTTTACCTGGCCCTGATGTAACATATAGATATGATGTAGTACCACTTGAATTACCAATTTTCGTAGTTTCTCTTCCAATTAAATCGTATGAATAATTAAATGTTCCTGATGCATCTTGGAGTTGAACCAATTCACCTATAGAGTTATACTGCGAATTTGTGATTCCTGAACTTGGATCATTTATTTGAGTGCGTTGAGCCAAATTATTATATGCAAATGTGGTAACAATGTTTTGCGATGTATTGACATTGTTCGTTAAGCTAACTTGTTTTTTATTTCCATTACTATAAAATAAATAGGTTGCCTTTTCAATTTGCGTTAAATTATCATTTATTGTTATATCGTTCTGACCAGCAGAGTTGTTTTCCTTAATAACGCTTCTACCAAGATGATCTTGTGCGGTAATAGTTGATTTATTATAAGAGCTTTCTGTACTAAAATTATTATAGGTGTATTGCGAATAAATATTTTGATATGTATAATTTCCATTATTCCATAAATACACCATTTCTTTTTTGATTCTACCATAATAATCGTAGTAACTATTTCGTTTAGTTAAAATTTTGATCTGTCCATTATAATATGGATCTGTTTTCTCTAATAACACTCCATTAGGTATAGCACTTCCAAGTCCGTTCCACGTATTGTTACCATTGTGCCTGTATAGATAGTCTATATAAACAGTCCCTGACAATCCCTCTGCTTCCTCTCTATAAATGCGAGCCGCTCCATCATAATAAAATTTTTGCACGGGCTTACCTTCGTTTTCGATTTTAACAGAATAAATTGACAAGTTTGCCGGTTGAAGTGTATTATAAATATAATTTGAAGGCAAATTATCCCATTGGTACGTTGTTTTATCAATGGCAGTATTTGGCTCTATTGTTTTAATTAACCTACCGAGGCCATCATAAAAAAACTGCGTTGTTAATCCTGTCGTATTTTTCTTTTTTGTTACGTTACCGTATAAGGGTTCGTATTCTATTTCTGTAAAATCGCCAATTGCATTTGTTTTTTTAATTACAAATCTACCTGTTATGTCATATACAGTTTCATTACATCTTGTAGTAATATCTCCAGCGCTAATACATGCTTTCGTAGGAGTTCCAAAAAAATTAAATTGGCTAAAACTTGTGGTTACCGATTGGTTGCCAAATGTTGGATCGTTAATTGTACTGGTTAAATGCCCTTGACTATCATAATAATAATCTGTAGTTCTACTATATGCAGCATCTCCAGCTTGTGTAAAAGAGCTGGTAAGTGTCTGTAATTTAAATCTACCATTATTAAGAATATAATTGAAGATTGAGTTTTCAGTCCTCAAAATAATGCTTCCCCAACCATATGTTGTTGTTTGAGTTTGAATGTTTCCAGCTTGTGCCAGATTATAAGTGTAAACAATCTCTGTTTTTTTAGAATTTAAATAATCTTTTGTTATTTTTTGATCTAATTTTATAAAAAAACTTTTTGGATTTTGATTAACAACAGAGTAAACATTTGTTTCTTTAGAAAGAATTGAATTTGTATTAATTGCAAAATAAGCTATTCCATTGACAGTATTAATTGTGTTGCCAATGCCAATTATATTCTCATAATTAAAAGGTATAAAATAAGGTGGATTGTTATAATCATTTTTGCAAATTGATAATGCCGTGGTTTTAAAATCCTTTGTGCTTATTTCCTCAAATCCTAAAAAACCTCTACCGTTTTTATGGGTAATAGCATTTTTATATTGATACATTTTATTTGAAATAACATTGCTAATACCACCACTGGTTATATTTACACTTTGCACTACCCACAAGTTTGGCTTTAAATTTATTAGTTCTGGGTTAGATGGTAAGCTTCCGGGTAGATAAATGCCCACTAATTGGCCAGCAAACTCCCGTAAAATATTTCCATAATTTATAGTTATGTTATTTCCTAAAACCGTCTTAAAACTTCTTATTATTTGTGGCTTAGGACTAAAGACTGAATTATTTATTATTTTGTCGAAATTCGGATCATTAAATGATGCGACATCATAAACACCATCACCATTATAATCTGCTTGAATTTTTATTCCAACAGCAATGTCACGAAATTTAGCAATATATTTGTTTTCATCTTCATTCCAAACCGTAGAAACTTTTTTTGATTCTGTAATAAAATTTCCTTTATAGCTTGGTCCCTTTAAAAAAACATCTCCTAATGAATAATAACTAAAATAATTATCTGTTGGGCTTGATGTTCCACCTTGATTATCCGTAATAATGATGTCGGACTTATTATCATTATTAATATCCTGTACTTTAATATCATAAATATAATTTGTGGCATTTGTCAACGCCGTAAAGCATGGAATTTGACTTGCAGAAAACCAATTTTGCCCGTTTGAATAACGAATAAACAATTTATCAAGAACTTCGCTTAAATAAACAATATCCGTTTTACCATCTGCGTTAAAATCTCCTAAACCAATATTTTGCAACATATTACGTCCCGTTATACCAACCGGGTTTGCAGGAGTATTTATTATGTCTGTATATATGGTATTTAATACGAAAGGTCCCGAGCCATTTAGTTTTAAAACAGTTAGATTAACTTTATTTGTTAAATGATGGTCTAAAATTAATATTTCACCGACGCCATCACCATCAAAATCGATTGATCTAACGATAGTATTTGCAGTACTAATTGGGTAATTTACTAAACTTGATGACGATCCCAAATTTATTTTTAATCTAATATTTTCAGGATCTACTGTTAATTCATCCAAATCAGACGTCGCTCCATAGTCGTTAATCTCATGAGAAAATCTATAAGGCACATAATCCGGATCATAACTTGTATTTAATGTTGTACTACTTAGTGTTGTTTGAGTAATAGCGGTTCCATTATGAAAAATTTTAATTACATTATATTTTAAGGGATTACCCGGACAATAATCTGCCCCTTCATCTACAATAGTGTAAATTTCTTGCTTGTTATCATGATTGATGTCAGCGGTATTTGCACTTAATAGATGGCTTGGATAATGAGTAAATACTGTTGGTTGAAAACAGTTTAATGATCCATGATTAAATGATTGGCTATATTGTTGAGAAAATGTAATTAAATTGTTTTGAGTTGTTGCATAAGAATTTCTGAAGTCATTTTTCATTACTTTAAATGTTTCAACACCAAGATTTGACATTGAATAACAAAACACATCAGAAAAACCATCACCATCAATATCTGCAGGAAAAGTAGCCTTTAAGTGATTATAATCGCTTGGGTTACTGAATAAAGGTGCAGTTTGAACATCTGTACTTGATGTTCCATAAAATTCATCAGCATCATCCCAACAAAATTTTGTTGGATGCAATTCAGTATTATCAGAATTAACTTCAGTTACGCTAATTAATTTGGTCATATTTGACCATTGATAATCACAAACATATTTTTTAAATAGTGAAGTTCCAGAAAAACATGTTATTTTTTTTATTAGTTTAGTGTTTCTAAATTCTTTTGTTCCAATATAATAACTGTTTTTTTCTGCAAGATCTATATAGTCAAACTCAATCGAATTATATGGTGCAAGATTGGCAGAAACATTACCAGTATATTCAATTTTCTTAATTATAAGCTCACCATTAAACTGAAAGTATGTAAACGTCATGTAGTTTCCAAACTCATCTGTAATTTTGTTTACCATCCATGTTAAAACCGTATTATCATTTACACCTGTGTGTCTCGAGTCAGATGTCCTTCCGTATTCAATAGTTCTCCCGCTTTTATCCTTAACTTCAAACCATTGAGGTCCATTTCCCTGAGAGCCGTTTGATATTATATTAGTGAAGCTTTCTTGCTCAGTATAATATGTCGACCCATTAACCCCATATTGACTATTATTGCAAAATAATCGACTACCATCTAAAGCAAAAGCATCACTATATTGAAGTTCGATTGATTTATTTAAATTGTCATGTAAAATTGTCCAGTTTGTTCTTGAAATAGAAGACAACCCTGATAAACTCCATCCTAGACCCATTAATCCAGTACCAGCCTGGCTATTATATGAAATACTAATGCTTGGCTCAACACCATTAGTTCCAGGTGACACTGTTATTGGAATATTATATGTTGCTGCTCCATTTGAATTAACTGCAAAATCCCCATGTGTTTCTCCTATTGGTTTTGTTATGTCAATACTATTAAGTGAATTGCAATTTATTGGACCTGGGTTTAATGCCGAACCGACATATGCCGAGCTAACAAAGGTTGGGTTCGTGCCAATACTTAAATTCAATAAATTAGTTGCTAAAGAAGGAGTGACAAAGCCATATTTAAATCCATTCTGTAAACTAATACTCACGGGATTCCTAGTATATGTATCTATTGCTAAATTAGATTGGGACGTCATTGTAATCTGCCCTTGAATTGAATAGGCAACTATTACAAAAACAAACAGTAAATTATAAAATCGATTAAACATAAATTTTTTTTTAAATTATTTACTTACGATTATCTTATAAGTGCTTCGTTTATTTTTTGAATAATTAACTTCCAACATATACAAACCGTTTTTAAGGTCAGAAACATCCATTGTTTTTGTTTGACCATTATAAGTTTCTGTTTTTAAAATCTTTCCTTCACTATTTAATAGAGTTATTTTAGCCTCTTCAAATTCTTTAGGCAGCTCTCCTTCAATATTTATATATTGATTTGTAGGGTTTGGAAATATTTTAAAATTTAAAGCTGGAAGAATTTCTGTAGAATCTTTTGGAATTGAAAGCCTATTACCACCTGGTGGCAGTGGAGGAATAACCTGTAACTGTCTCTGAATCATATTTCCACCAATATCGTAAGTGAAAACAATAGAATTGGTTTGTCCTTTTGCGTTAATAAAGGTCAAAAACACTAGGGCTATAAGAAATTTTAATTTTTTCATTTTATTATATCAAGATTATTTTTCAATTGCTTTTAATCGTTTTTCCAGTTCAATAATGTAAAGCATCATCTCTTCCATTTTTTCTTGTTGCTTTAGCATTAGGTCTGTAACATTCACTCCATTCTTCTCATAAAATTCACCTTTTTCAAAGCCAGGTAAGTGTTTATTCTGCTCAATATACTGCGCTACTTCATTAATTGTTTTTAACTTATAGTCATTTGCAAAAACGTAATCAGGAAATGTTGCTGTTAAATTAATTTCAACTTCACGTGCATACACTTTTCCTTGCGCCGTTAAAGCAAAAAGATCTTTATTATTAGCCATATCTCTCACTGTAAGAACCCTTTCATTTGTTGAGCTATATGGCTTTGGCATTGCAGTTGGCGAATAAACTTTAATCTCCGTATAGCCATTGCCTTGAACAGTAAAAAGATCTTTGCTTGGTGAACCACTATTATCTGCTATTGCAAAAGCAAGCGCACTTGATGAAGCACTATTAACATTTAATTTTGCATTATTTAATGCCGCAGTGCTATTATCGCCAAAAGCAGCATTACCGGTTGCTGTAATAAGCATTCGATTTGGTCCGCCACCTTCAGTAATTTCAAAAATTTTGCCTGTACCAACTGCTAATTTTAAATGTGTGTTAGACATTATATCTCCATTAGCATTTCCAAAAATTCTTAAGTGATAAGAATTTGATACACTTCCATCTGAAATATCTAAAGCTGCTGTTGGATTAGCATTGTTTAATCCAACGCCTACAAAGCTATTTGTTTGAATAAAAATAGATTCATTGTTATTTGCTTTCATAACAAATGGGTAATTATTACAAGTTCCAACTGAAGTGTATGGAATGGACGTACCAAGTAAAAAATTACCTCCTAAATACCAAGGCATGGCAATTGGCGCACATGGATTGCCGTTACTTCCACCACCAATTTGTTTTAAATTACCGTTTGCATCAGCAACAACAATTCTTTCTCCGGTACCCGCAAGATTTGTTGATCTTACATTTCCTCTTACATTTGCATCTCCTATTACATCTAATGGTGCGCCTGGTGAAGCAGTACCAATCCCTAAATTTTTTCCGGAAGGTAAACTTACATTTGATGCAGTTTCAGTAAAAATAGCTGAAGGCAAACTACCCCACGTACCATTACCATACAACACCTGTGATGCAGTGCCTTGTGTTAAGGCGCTTAAATTTCCCGAAGCGTCTGTTACAATTACGCGCGTTCCGGTGCCTGCCCAGGCATTATTTTTAAATCCACCGGTATTTCCTAAAACAAAATTGCTACCTATAGTTACGGTTCCATTTGTATTTATGTTTCCATTCACATCTAACTTTTGTGCAGGCGATGTTGTGCCAATACCAATATTTCCATTACTACCACTAATAAAAAACCTATTGTTATTACTTGTATTATCATAAATTGAAAAGTTACCTGCACCATGATTACTACCATTACCTAATGAGTTAACCGACCATTGTTTACCGCCACTGGTTGTATTATTTAATATTAAACCTGCCGATCCAACACTGGTTTGTGTTATTGCTAAACCATCGTCTGGCGTAGTTGTTGAAATATGAATTTTATTCAACGGATTAATAGTTCCCACACCAATATTGCCGTTTGTGCCGCTTATCATAAAACGGTTTGTAGCCGAAGTTGCATCCTGTATTAAGAAATGACCTCCTGCGGGTGTAGTATTATTGTTAAGTGAATATAAGGCCCATTTACGCCCGCCGTTAAAAATATTATTTAAATACAAAGCTGCACCGCCAGCAGCTTTTTGCGTAATAATTATTCCTGTTTCAGCAGCAGTGGTTTCCACTTCAATAGGATTGCCTGTTGCCGGAGCTGTGGTCATACCAAAACCTGTTTTACCGTCTCTGTAAACGGCATTTGAGGTTCCGGAAGTATTAAAGTTTTGCGCATGCGCAATAAGTGTTATTGCGAATAACATCGCAAAAATTAATTTTGTTTTCATAATAGGGTAGTATATTGGGGTCGAAAATACTTTATTAAGTAACTGGCAAAAAAAAGTAATGATAGTTAGTACATAATTATATATAAGTGGTAAGGTTTGTTGAGTAGTTTGAGAAAATCAACTTTTTTGAGCTTAAAAAAAATAAAAAATAATTACGTGTTTATACGTAGAAAAAATGGAATTTTGTTTTTTTGAATAAATATGTTTTGTAAAATTAGTTACACTAATTTTTTTAAGTGGTGCTGTTTATTGAGCGGTTAATTGTGAGGCTTTACATTTACAAACATTTTAATTACTATAATTGCATTACTATATTAAAACACAACTGAAAACCAAGGTTAAATATCTCCTGTTTTTGCTTTTTATTTTCTGCCTTTTTACTAAGGCGCAAACCAATAAAGGCCCCTCAGCTAAATTCTCGTTTAACGCCGGTAAAAATGTTGATGAAATTAATGGCACTAAAGCTAAATTAATAGGTGTTAATTATACATTGGATAGATTTAACAACGAAAACAGTGCTGTTTTTTTAAGCGGAAACGAATCCAGCTACATCAATCTGGGAACTTATAAAGAATTAAAACCGGAAAAAGGAAGTATTTCTTTGTGGGTGAAAATAGAAAACAAGATTCAATCAGGTAGTGGCCCGCTTTACAATCCGATCTTACTAACAAAATCTACTACGCTTGATGATTTTTATGAATCGTACGCTATTTATTATATGCTCGAAGCAAAACGGCTTCTTGCTGTATCAATATTAGATTCAACCAAAGAAGTAGCCTTGTTTTACATGAAGCCATTTAAACACGATAATTGGTATCATTTAGTTATTTGTTACAACGATGATACCTTTAAACTATATGTAAACGGGATCCTGGAAGACCAGCATGAGAAAAAATTTAAAACGCATTTTTTAGCCTCTGATTCTGTTTTAATTGGTAATACAGGCAATAAAAAAAATTGTCGTTTTTTGAATGCGACAGTTGATGATATTGAATTTTACAATCGGTTACTTACTGATGAAGAGGTGCAAAGTCTGTATAATGCTCCCAATCCAAATAAAAATAAAACTATAATTTTATGGATAGTGGCCTGTTTTGCCATTATCATAATGGCCATTTTACTTTATGTTTTCATCAAGTACCGAATTAAAATAGCAGTAAAAAAAGAAAAAAAAAGGCTCGAATTGCAAAATAAACTATTGGAAACAGAATTGCGCGTAAACAGGGCGTCCATGAACCCTCATTTTTTATTTAACTCGTTAAATGCCTTGCATAATTTAATACTTAATAAAGAAATTGATAATGCGAGCGATTATCTTATTAAATTTTCGCGCCTCCTGCGAAAGATCCTGGATAGCAATATGAATGAAACTATATCTCTTGAACTTGAGATAGAGCTCTTAGAACTTTACCTTGATATAGAAAATTTGCGGTTTGAAGAAAATATCATTTATACTATTACTTCCCAAGAAACCTTACCTCTTGCAACCAGCTACATACCAATTATGATGTTGCAGCCGTTTGTAGAAAATGCGATATGGCATGGCTTACTAAATAAACAAGGCGAAAAAAAAATAAATATAAGTTTTTCAAAATATGAAGAAAAATACATTTATTGTGTAATAGAAGATAATGGCACCGGCAGAAAAAAAGCAGGTCCGGATGTTTTTGAAAAAAAATCGATGGCAACATCTTTTATTTTGCAACGTCTCGAACTGCTTAATAAGATCCACTCTTTTAAAAGTAGCCTGATAATTGAAGATAAGCCTGATAACACCGGAACCATAGTAAAAATAATTTTACCGATCTTAAATAACTAAAATGCGTTTACGGGCAATAATAATAGATGATGAGCCAAAAGGTATTAATACCTTAAAAATATTGATAGATAAATATGTTGAGAACATAAATGTAGTGGCCGAATGTACCAAAGCAAGTGAGGGAATTACTTTAATAGAAAATTATAAACCCGAAATTGTTTTTTTAGATATTAATATGTCGGAAATGACCGGCTTTGAATTGCTGGAAAAATTAAGCTGGAAGAATTTTAACCTTGTATTTACAACCGCCCACCAGGAACATGCCTTAAAAGCTTTAAAAATAAATGCTATTGATTATCTTTTAAAACCTATCGATTACAGAGAATTACAATTTGCCGTAAATAAAATAAAAGAACAATTGGCCATAAACAAGATTAACCAAAACCAATTTGACTATGACAAACTTATAGGGACGATAAACCAATATCAGCGCAAAAAAATTATCATTAATTCCAAATATGGCGTAGAATCTATTGACCTACCAGATATTTTTCACTTCGAGTCAATGTCAAATTATACACAATTATATTTAAACTCTGGCAGGTCAATTTTAACTTCAAAAACTTTAAAAGAGTTTGATGTGCAATTATGCACATCAGATAAAAATTTTATGCGCGTACATAATTCATTTATCATAAATCTTCACAAAGTAGCAAGGTATGTAAAAGATGAAGAACTGATCATATTAATGAACGGCCAAAAAATACCTTTGGCTAAAAGCAGGAAAGATGAGTTTTTTGACTGGTTAAAAATATAAAGGTTTTAAAAAAGCTGTCTGCATTTTGCATCAGTTTTTTATTTAACTTATTCTTTAATTATTTTTTTAATATGAATGCCCTGCCCGGTCTTTATTTTTATAAAATAAACTCCGGGCTTACATTGGCTAAGGTTTATCTCTTTTCTACCATCAAACATTTCAGAACTATATACATTTTTCGACATCATATCGGTAACTTCAATAAACCCGATCTCATCAGGCATTTCTATATAAAAATTATCGGTTGTTGGATTAGGGTAAATTTTAACGCCATAATTAAGTGCATTAGAATGAATAGAAGTACACGTAGAAACATTTTGGGTGATTGACGCAGTGGTTGTACAACCTGTTACCGCGTTGGTGGCAAATACTGTATAAGAAGTAGTAGTAGTTGGGCTAACCACAATAAATGTATTGGTAGATGAGGTGTTCCAAAAAAATGTAGTAGCATTTCCATTCACAGTTAACGTTGCAGGATCGCCGGCGCAAATGAGACTGTTCGAACTTGCTACGGTTAGTGTTAATGCTCCAACGTTTTGTACAATGCTTGTGGTATAAGAGCAACCATTTGTAACATTTGTTGCGCTTAATGTGTAGGTGGTGGTGGTGGTTGGACTAACAACAATTGCTGAAGTGGTTGCAGATGTATTCCATAAATAATTTGTAAAACCATTGCCTGCTGTTAATGTAGCAGAGTTTCCTGCGCATATAGAATTGTTGGATGTGCTTACGTTTAAAGCAGTGCCATTGTAAAGATGCGCTATTTCGCATGAAGTTAAGGCCCTGTTCCAAATACCAATATCATCAAGTTTACCATTTAAAAAACGTGTGCTTGGGTTTACTGCACCAAAGTAAAGTGGGTTGGTTGAGCTGCAAATACCTCCTGTTGTTGCTGCTGTACCAGATAAAACTCCATTAATGTAAATAGATATACCAGTGGTAGAATTACTTACAAATACAAAATGCTTCCAAACATTTAAATCTACAGATGTAAATGTTTGGGGACAAAAGAAACCGGATAAATTATTATTGTTAGTGGCAAAGTTTATTGAATTAGATGAAAAACTGGCATTATAATTATCTGTATTGGAGCCACAACTAAGTGTAAAGAACCATTTGGCAACAACACCTTGTATACCGGAAAATTGATTCATATTTACCCAAGCAGATATACTTATATCGTTAAAGCCCGACAAAGAGGGCGCGTTGGGAACCACAATGTAATTGGATGTTCCGTTAAAGTTATAGGCAGAGGAAGTGTTTCCAAACCTATCGGTTGTGGGCGCAGCGCCGTTTACCGTTCCGTTATTATTATTTCCACTGGCATCATTTGCGTTTCCGCTAAAAGGCCAATAACCTATTAATCCGTTAGCAGGCACATTTGCAGGTATTTGAGCAAAAGTTTTGCAACAAATAATAAGGAGAAGTATAACTATTCTTTTCATTTTTTAAAATTATCTTATAAAGATAGACTATTTTTTGAAACACAAAAAAATAGATCTTCGCCCATTTGCTTGTATAAACAATAAAGCCCTCCCAAAAAATCCGGGAAGGCTTCACTTTATAAACACATATCTTTTTATTCCTTGATCAGTTTTGAAATATGCTGCAAGCTATTACAACTTACTCTCACATAATAAACGCCTTCATCCAATTGGCTTATATTTATTTGCTTTTTTGTGTCGGCTGTTTGCTCGCTAATTATAATTCTGCCTGTTATATCAAACACTTCAATTGTTTTTTCTTTGGCTTCGTTTAACTCGATTGCAACGAAATTGTTGGCAGGATTAGGATAGATCTTAACGTCAGAAATATTGCTATACTTTTTTAAACCTACCATTGAATTATAGTTGATCTCATCTACATATAATCTGTTTCCATAAGCATTAACCGAATCTTCTTTAAAATAAAAACGGATCTTAACATTGTTTTCAGATAAAAAATTTAAAAAATTTGGGTGTTGTGTAACATCATATAAAACCCATTGAGAGCTTGTTGGCACAAAGGGATTTGAATTAATTCCTGCCGAAGCGGCAGCAAAACTGCTCATTGTTGGTACGTAAATATCTGTCCATGTGCCGCCACAATCTTTACTTGCCTGTACCTTAAAAATATCGTTATGTGTTGCGGTTTGCCTTGCATATGCATATTTAAAAGTAAACGAGGCGCCGGGACTATTTAAAAAATCGTATGAAGGGGTTTCTAAAATAAATAACGAACCTGTTGTTGCATTCTCTGCATTTACATACATACTTTGGTTGCCGTGCGATGAACTTAAATTAGTTAATGTCCATTGTGCCGGCGACGGGGTAATATTTTGCACTTGCCAGTTAGCAGGTATGCTTGTTTGCTCAAAGCTTTCGGTATACGTATTTAAACTTAATGCTGTACTTGAATTTGCGTTTACAACTATGCTGCTTGAATTACTGCCATTTGCATTTGAAGCCACACAAACTAATGTTGAAGGCCCTGGGTTAATCAACGTTACAGACGTATTAGCAGCAGCCGGTGATGAAAGAATAGCACCGTTTGTTGCCGACCATTGATAGCTTGTAGGATTTGCGTTAGACGTATATGAATTTACAACAGTACTCTTACCTACACATATTGTTTTTGATGCTGCGCTTGTTTCAACTAAAGGTATACAATTTGTTGTGCTTGTTGTAACGCCTGTAAAAGCAAGGTTTGACGCGGAGTACAAATTTTGCCTGTTATTAATTGTGCTTGTTAAACAGCTTAGCATTTTGGCCTTTTGCCCATTTGTGAACATGAGCTTGCAAGGGGCATAATCCATATAATTCTGAACATTTTCCTGAACATTTGGTGTACAAACCGCTGCATTATTTATAGCACAGGATGTAAATCCTTTAGTAATTGGTGTATCCGAAACATTATCGTCACCGCAAGCTACTCCCGGACTATTAGTAACTCCCCACACATGCTCCAGGCTAAAAAAATGTCCTACCTCATGGGTCAATACCCTGTAATCCACACCGCCGGTTGTACCCGTATTGCCAACATAATTATGCATACATACAATAACATCTGCACTGGGTGGTATTGGATCTCCGGGTAAAAAAGCATATGCCCCATCCATACCAATTATTTTTTTTACGATATAAATATTTAAGTATCTATCGCGCGGCCAGGTATAAGCAAATAAACTAAAGTTATCACTGTCCCAATTTGTATTAACATCATAATGTCTTATAATACCATTGGTGCAATTTCCATTTGGATCTTTTGTAGCTAATTTAAACGCTACACCAACGTTAGCTATATTATTTGTAAATGTTGGAACAACCGCAGTCGTATCTGCATTTAGTTTTTGATAATCGCGGTTTAAGATCATCATTTGGCTTTGGATTTGTGCATCTGAAATGTTTTCAGTTCCTCCAATGTGTAAAATATGAAACACCACCGGTATGGTATAAAGGGGGGCCGCAGTTAAATTTTGATTATTATTTAATTTATCTGTAATTGCTACCTGGTTGTTTGTTTGAATTGAATTTTTAAGAAGTTCAGGGTGCTTCTTCATATAATTTTCTCGAACAGTTTGTTGTCCACATAAACCCTGTGCGTGAACTTTAAAGCTTAGCTGAATAAAGCAAATAATTGCTATTGTATTTATGATCTTAGTTGTTTTCATCTTATATATATTTAATTTTTTTAGAATAGTAGCATGCACAAGGGCCAATAGCTGCACTATGTGCCCTTGTGTGTTTGCTTATAATTTGTTATAGTTATTTAATTTCTCGCAGATCATATTTTAGAGTGTATTAACAAAAGTAAAGCGTATAAATACAAACCATATATCAATTCCTGCTATTTGCTTCACGTTATGTTACAGCCTGTTTTACACATTAGCCGCTCAAACTATCAACATATATTAACGCCGAAGAACACGGCTAAAAGCCATTTAAGTAAAAAACAAATTGCAAGTAAACAATTCATTTATCTTTAAATAATGCTCATTACGCACGAAAATAATCCTATTCTACCAAGAAATTCCTGCCTTACTAATGTTTCTTTATTAAATGAATTTTACAATACTGATCCTTTCCGAAGTTTTTCTATAAAATACGTTTCCGAAGGAAAAGAGGCTTATATAGTTAATGGAAGAAGATATGTAGTAGAAGATAAACACTATTTATTGGCCAATACTCATAGCGAAGGCTCTGTATTGGTAGAGAGTAAAACCCTTGTAAAAGGCATTTGTATTGATGTTTCGCCCACTATTATCGGCGAAGTTACAGCGGGCAGTATAGATCCCGGATTATTAAACAGTAATATAAAAATAGATACATTTTTAAATTCATCCAGTTTTTTTGAAAATGTTTATCCTTCAGGAAGAACACATTTAGGCAATTTTCTTGAAAAATATGAGAACGAAATTATAACATCTCACCAGGAAAATACTACTTTGTCACGCGAGTTTTATTTTCAGATCGCCGAAAGAATAATTAAAGATCATATACCTGTTTTAAAACAGTTACAAAGTATAAAAGTAGTAAAGCCTGAAACCAGAAAGTTAATTCTTCATAAGTTAATGTGCGCAAAAGATATTATGGATAATAACTTTTTAAAGACAAACTATATTGGCCAAATTGCAACAGAAATAGGTTTTTCTGAATACCATTTTTTTAGATTATTTAAAAGTGTATTTGGTATAAGTCCTAATAAATACATCATTCATAAAAGAATGAATTATGCCATGGAAATACTGAAGAATACAGACGCCACGGTGTTAGATGTTGCACTTTTATGCACATTTAATGATGGCTTTAGTTTTAGTAAAGCATTTAAAAAACATTTTGGTATAAGCCCTTCAATTATAAGCAAGAATAAAAAAAATGCAGTTATATAAACTGCATTTTTTTTTGAGAATCATTGATCAATCAATTATTATTTTTTTCTGATCTTTATTTTATCTGAAATTAAATTAATATAATAAATACCTGTTTGTAAATTTTCTTCCTTAATTGTAATGTTACAATATACAATAGGTGCTATTTACTTTAAAATTAGTTTTTTATTGGCTTGGCCAAATTCATTTTCTACTTTAATAATGTATATGCCTTTAGGCAAAAGGGGATTAAGCTGAATTTTTGTTTTGTTTTGAATATCCTGCTGAAATAAAAGCTTACCCATCATATCAAAAATGGAAACATTTGTGTGAGTCCCATTTTCTGCAATATCAATAATTACATGGTCGGAGGAAGGATTTGGATAAATATCAAAAAAATTATACTTCTGCCGGATAACAGGAAAATCATAAAAAGAAAGTGCTGCAATATTACTATTATACTTATTTAATATCCAGGGGCCAACATATAATGTAGGAATACGTGTAAAAGAGTGCGGCAAATAAGTTATTTTTTTTGGTAAAGCAGAATCAGGGTCTAAATTTAAATAAAGCTTATTACTAACTGCGCTTATACTATTTACTTTTATTTGTTTATAATTTTCAGAATAAAAATAATCTTTCAAATAAGCCACTCCTTCATTTGGGTATAAATAATACTTCGATGCCTGGAAGCTGATATCTATATTAAATTCTATACATAATTGATTAGGTTCTGAAATGTAAGCGTTTGTAATTTCAGGGGCTGATATAAGATTTTCATCAATCGCGTTATCATAAATATGTTTTTTAACCAGCGGCAAAAGATTATCGGCAATTTTATTATAACCTTGCACAGTATAATGACAGCGGTCATAATACCTGTCTGCCGTATCTGTACTAAATGTTGACATTATAACCACATCATTATATTCATGTGATAATTTTCTTTGTATTTCACGCATCTGACCCAGATGAATTTCGTTACAACCGGTATTCAATTGCAATAAAAATATTTTTTCAATGTTAGGGTAATCCGCTTTCCAGGAATTATATAATTTGCGAAAACGATTTGTATATTCATTTGTCTCATCTATAGAAAGAATAGCATCGGTTTCGCCCTGGTACCAAAAGATCGCCTTTATTGATTTATTTAAATTATAGTTCGCTATTTTTTTATAGACCTTATCATACACGTTGCATGGATCAAGCGAATCAGGTTTGGTAGGACTTTTAGATGGCAGCAACTCACTAATACTGCTACCACCCCTGGCGCCATTTATCATACAATTAGGAATTCCGGTTTGCTGAGAAAGGTCGTGTTGTAATTTTAAGCCCCAGGTGCCAACAAAACCATTATATAGCCAGTTGGCAACCGACTGGTAATAATTCAAATCAACCGGCGTGCAGGGAAATGTGGTAGAAAACGGATCTTCATTTGAACCTATACCTCTTAGCCAGGGTTTTGAATACATTGTATTTTGAGCCATCGAAATTGAATCAAACCCGGCCGCCGCCAGCGCATTGGATTGTCCGGTAATAAGGAAGTGGTCACCGGTTGTAAGACGCGTTATTTTTTTTTCAAAAACTTCTGAGTTTGTATTTTTAAGACTAATCTCAAGATCGTATTCATTCAATTGAACAGGGAGATGATGAGTAATCGAAAAGCTGCTATCCGGATAAATGCTGCTACTGCTATCGGCAACAATATTGCCGGTTGAGTGAACCCTTAATTTGGTGTGCAGAATAGTGTAATTGCCAGTTAAACATTTGCCTTTAAGCTCAACTACTCCAACATTGTTTTTATTTCTTGGGATCATTTGCAGATCAGCAGGTATGCTTGTAAACTGAACCTGCGCGTTCAGAACACAGGAAAAAAGCATGATTATTAAGATCTGTATTTTAGCAAAGCTAAACATCCGTTAAGTAAATATACCTATTTTAATTTGTTTTTTTGCCATAAATACACCTTAAAATCTTTATCTTTGGGCCGTGAAAAAGAAGATTATTATAGGTACACGTGGTAGTGAATTAGCTTTGTGGCAAGCCAACTACACACAAAAATTATTGGAAGAGAAAGGTCATGAAGTAGAATTAAAAATTATTTCTACCGAAGGTGATCGTTCGCAACAATGGGAAACAAGTTTTGATAAGTTGGATGGAAAAGGTTTTTTTACTAAAGAGCTTGAAGAGGCCTTATTAAAAAAAGAAATAGATCTTGCTGTACATTCACATAAAGATCTTCCAACAGTAAGCCCCGATGGATTATTGATAGCTGGCGTTTCAAAACGCGAAGACCCTTCTGATATTTTAATTATTAATGATAAAGCCACAGATGATAAATTAAAATTTGGTTTAAAAAAGAATGCTATTGTCGGCACCTCATCCGCAAGAAGAAAATCACAATTATTAGCATTCAGACCCGATGTTCAGGTTAAAGACCTGCGTGGCAACGTGCCAACCCGTATAAATAAATTACGTGAAGGAAATTACGACGCCATTTTAATTGCAACAGCAGGTGTTGAGCGTTTAGAATTAGAGTTGGATGAATTTACAGTAGAAAAATTAAACCCTGAAGAATTTGTACCTGCACCCGCACAAGGTGTATTGGCATGGCAAACCCGCGAGGATGACAATTCTCTTTTAGAAATTATTGATACAATTAGTGACCTTGATGTTTTAATTAAAATAAATATTGAGCGCCAGTTATTAAATATGTTTGAGGGCGGCTGTCATTTACCATTAGGAGCTTATTGCGATACGGAGATGGACGATGAAGACCGTTTACGTTTTAAAGTTTGGGTAAGCGTTGCCACCGAATGGAACCAACAACCAAAACAGGTTTATTTTGACACGCTTGATACGGATGGTTTTGTAGACAGGATGTATGAACACCTTATACATATTAAACCGAAAAAAATATTTATAAGTAAAACGTTTAAAGAAGGTGATTATTTAAAAACCGCTTTAGAAAAATTAGGTTTTGAAATTAATGGCAAAAGCTTAATTGAATTTAAAAAGATCACCATTAAATTTTTACCAAAAACAGATTGGATCTTTTTTAGCAGTAAACATGCTGTGCGTTTTTTCTTTGAACAAAAACCTGAATTATGGCCGGGTGTAAAATTTGGCTGTATTGGTAGCTCCACAAGTGCTGAGTTGCGTGCCTTTGGTAAGCGTGCCGATTTTATAGGTCAAAGTACCGATATAAAATTAGTTGGCAAACAATTTAGCAGCAAGGTTGGTAACGGTCGCGTTTTATTTCCTATTGCGCGTGGCAGTATGCAAAGCATACAATGGCAAATGGTAAAACGCGATAACGTTGTTAATTTAGAAGTATATGCTACTTTAAAACATAGCGAAGAAATTTCTCCGGATCATGAGATCGTGATTTTTACAAGCCCAAGCAATGTTGAATCTTATTTTGAAAAAAATACCTGGCAGCCAAATCAAAAAGCTATTGCCATGGGCGATGCAACAGGAAAAGCATTAGAGAAATTAAAAATTAAAAAATATACCATGCCGCGCAGCTTTGATGATTTGGGCATGATACAGGCTGTGTTAGGTTTGCCTAATAATTAATAACTTGGATTACCGTCACCCTGAACTTGATTCAGGGTCTCAGCACTTCAATCCATTTTTTAGTACTGAGATTCCGGCTCAAGGCCGGAATGACAACTACATTTTTCTACAGTAAATCGTTAGCCAAATTAGCCAACTCACTTCTTTCACCTTTTTCTAAAGTAATGTGAGCATACAATTTTTGGCCTTTTACTTTTTCTATTAAATAACTTAAACCATTACTTTGTGCGTCCAAATAAGGGGTATCAATTTGATGAATATCGCCGGTAAAAATAATTTTAGTGTTCTCACCTGCTCTTGTAATAATTGTTTTTACTTCGTGCGGTGTTAAGTTCTGCGCCTCATCCACAATAAAAAATACATTGCTTAAACTACGGCCGCGAATATATGCTAAAGGACAAACCACTAATTTTTGGGACTCTATCATCTCTGCAATTTGTTTATGCTCTTTATCCTTTTCGCTAAAACAACTGCGAATGTATTTTAAGTTATCCCAAAGCGGTTCCATGTAAGGATTTAATTTACTGTTCACATCGCCTGGTAAATAACCAATATCTTTATTACTTAACGGTACAATAGGACGCGCTAAATAAATTTGATGATAATTTCTTCTAAGTTCTAAAGCGCCAGCAAGTGATAATAAAGTTTTACCCGTTCCGGCAACACCTTGTATACTCACCAGTTTAATATCAGGATTCATGATCGCATCTAAAGCAAAAGATTGCTCTGCATTTTTTGGTATCACGCCAAAGGCCGAAGTTTTTATAACACGGTTCAACGTATCTTCTTCTGCATTGTAACGCGCCAATACACTTTGCGAACCATTTTTAATTACATAATAATGGTTAGGTAAGCTTTTAATACCTTTTAAAATGCCTTTTGCTTTTGCACTGCCTTGATTATAAATAGTAGCAATTTGCTCGGCAGTTGCTTTTATGTTTTCGGTATTACCGGTGTATAATTCATCAACGGTTTTAATTTTACCAGTTTCATAATCTTCTGCATTTAAGCTTAAGCTCTTTGCTTTAATACGAAGGTTTATGTCCTTAGTAACCAAAACCACTTTCCTACCCGGATGTTGTTCTGCCGTGTATAAAGCGCAATTTAAAATGCGGTGATCGGCTTTTCTATCTGCAAAAATACGCTCGGCATTTATTTTGGAAGAGAAGTTCATCTCTATCTTAAACTTACCACGGTTAGGGCCGTTTATGGCGGTCCATTCCTGTAAAGTATTGTTTCCACTCAGTTTATCTATATAACGGGTAAATTCCCTGGCCGAAAAATTCTTGGTATCGTTACCCTTCTTAAAATTATCCAACTCCTCTAAAACAGTTATTGGAATTACCACATCGTGTTCTGCAAAATTTTTAATTGCTGTGTGATCGTAAATAATGACAGAGGTATCTAAAACAAAGATCTTTTTCTCGCTGATACTTGCCTTGCTGGTTCTTTTGGCCATAGAAATAAATAAATAACTTATGGTAAAGCTATAAATCTAAAAATGGTTTTAAATAGTGGCTTAAAATTGATTTGA
Organism: Bacteroidota bacterium; assembly: GCA_032229505.1. Lineage (GTDB taxonomy): Bacteria > Bacteroidota > Bacteroidia > B-17B0 > Aurantibacillaceae > Aurantibacillus. The sequence continues at coordinate 200,910 of JAVTWD010000086.1, read as the reverse complement.
ACAGCCTTGTGTTTATTTCAAAAAAAAGCCCTGTAATTAATAACTACGGGGCTTTATTATGTTGAAAAGCTATATTATTGAGCTTCTAATTTTTTAGAGTTACGCTTACGTTCATTCTCATCTAAATAGATCTTACGTAAACGAATGTTTGAAGGTGTGATCTCTACATACTCATCACCTTGTATATATTCCATCGACTCTTCCAAGCTAAATTTAATTTTTGGTGCAATACGCATTTTTTCATCAGTACCCGAAGCGCGCATGTTGGTTAATTGTTTTTCAGTACAAATGTTTACAACCAGATCATCAGGACGGATGTGCTCACCAATGATCATACCCGGATAAATTTCTTCACCTGCTTCAACAAAGAATTTACCTCTGTCTTGTAATTTATCAATTGAGTAAGCAACAGCGTTACCTTTATCTTTGCTGATTAACACACCTGAAATACGGCTAGGGATTGGCCCTTTCCATGGTTCAAATGCCTTAAAACGGTGCGCCATAATAGCTTCACCTGCTGTAGCTGTTAACACATTATTACGTAAGCCAATAATACCACGTGAAGGAATTTCAAACTCAATGTGGGTCAGGTCTCCTTTTGGTTCCATGATCAATAAATTACCTTTACGTTGTGTTACAAGGTCAATTACTTTACTTGATGATTCCTGCGGTACATCCACCGTTAAAACCTCAACCGGCTCATGCTTAACACCATCAATTTCTTTAATGATAACCTGTGGTTGACCTAATTGAAGCTCGTACCCTTCACGACGCATAGTTTCAATCAACACTGATAAGTGAAGAATACCACGGCCAAATACTAAATAAGAATCAGGAGATGATGTTTCTTCAACACGCATTGCAAGATTTTTTTCTAATTCTTTATATAAACGATCGCGTAAGTGACGTGAAGTAACAAATTTACCATCTTTACCAAAGAAAGGAGAGTTGTTAATGGTAAACAACATGCTCATGGTTGGCTCATCAATGCTGATGTTTGGAAGAGCTTCAGGATTTTCAAAATCAGAAACCGTATCACCGATCTCAAATCCTTCAATACCTGTAAACGCGCAAATATCGCCGGTCTCTGCTTCAGCAACTTTTGCTTTACCCAAACCATCAAAAATAAATAATTCTTTAATGCGTGATTTTTGAATACGGCCATCGCGTTTTACAACACTAACAGGCATATTTTCTTTAATGATACCGCGGAAGATACGGCCTACCGCAATACGACCAATAAATGAAGAATAATCCAATGACGTAATTTGTATCTGTAAAGTTCCTTCGCGCTTAGGCGCAGTAGGAATTTTTTCGATAATAGTATCTAATAAATAGGTTACGTCTGTAGTTGGCGTTTTATAATCAGGGCCCATCCAGCCTTGTTTACTAGAGCCGTAAACCGTAGGGAAATCTAACTGATCTTCGTTAGCATCTAAGTTAAAGAACAAGTCAAAAACATTATCGTGCACTTCTTCAGGGCGGCAATTTGGTTTATCAACTTTATTAATAACTAAAATGGCTTTTTTGCCCGCCGCAATTGCTTTTTGCAATACGAAGCGTGTTTGAGGCATTGGTCCTTCAAAAGCATCCACTAAAAGAATAACACCGTCAGCCATGTTCATTACACGCTCTACTTCACCGCCAAAATCGGCGTGGCCCGGGGTATCAATAATATTAATTTTAGTTCCTTTATAAGTTACTGAAACGTTCTTGGCAAGAATGGTAATCCCGCGTTCACGCTCCAGATCGTTATTATCAAGAATAAGTTCGCCTGTTGCCTGGTTTTCGCGGAAAAGGTTACACTGGTGTAAAATTTTATCTACTAAGGTTGTTTTACCGTGGTCAACGTGGGCAATGATGGCAATGTTTCTAATTTCAGACATATTTTGTTTTTAAGCGCCGCAAAGATACTATTTTTATTGGTTAAAACACTTTATTACAAAGGATTATATCCATTTTTCTTATTACTTTTAACAAATAATTGGAAAAAGGTACAAATACTCAAAACGCTTTAAACCCTGCCAAATGGGTTGAATTGTACTCTGACTATTTATATAAATACGCTTATTACCGTGTAAATAACGACGAGCTGGCGCAGGACCTGGTGCAGGATTGTTTTTTAGCTGCGCTTAAAGCGGCAGATACCTTTAATGGTTTAGCCTCAGAAAAAACCTGGCTGGTAAGCATTTTAAAAAATAAAATAATAGATCATTATAAAAAGGCTTCCACAAAAAACGAATCGCCTTTGCAGCTTACCACTGTTGAAGCTCCTTCTTATGATTATTTTTTTGATAAAGAAGCCAATGGACATTGGAACAGCGAAACCAAGCCAAAAGACTGGGCTGCCACTGATACTAATTTTGATACAAAAGAATTTTATAAAACATTGGAGAAATGTTTAGGCCAGTTACCCGAAAAATGGAAAGGTGTTTTTACTATGAGCCTACTCGATGATGCAGAAGCAAAACTGGTTTGTAAGGAATTTGATATTACTTCGTCTAACTTTTGGGTGATCATACACAGGGCCAAACTGCAGGTTAGGGCTTGCCTGGAAAAGAACTGGTTAAAATTGTAATGGAAGAGATAAAAGAACATAAGCATAAGTGGTATACTTTTGGTTGTAAGGATGCGACATACCTCAGTGTTAAAAGTGAATACGCCAATCTTTCCTTTTCAGAAAAAGCTTTGCTTAACTTTCACTTAATGATCTGTAAATATTGCCGCTTTTTTGTAGCCCAAAACAAAAAAATTAACAGTCTTTTCAAGGCTTCGTACGATAAAAATGAGCTAAAGCTTTCTGATAATAAAAAAGAGGCTCTAAATCAAGTAATTACAGAAAATTTAAAAAAACAGCCGAAAAATCTGTAAGTTTTTAAAACCGCTTTCGACTATAATTACGTAAATTCATATAAACCTTTAAACTAAAAACAAAATGGAAAAAAAATCAGCATTAGTTACTTGCTCAATGATTGCAGGTGCTTTATTAACTGTTACAGCTGTTAAAGCTAACACAAACAGCTTATTAAATTATAACGGTTTAGGAACTGCCGGAGAAGTTCGTACTTCATTAGTTAAAACTATCGAATTAAATTGCGGTGAGAAAAAAGACGCAACTAAAACTGATACAAAAACTAAAGATGCAAAATGTGGTGAGCACAAAGATGCAAAAGCTAAAGATGGCAAATGTGGCGAGCACAAAGCTAAAGACGGCAAATGCGGCGAGAAAAAAGCTAAAGACGGAAAATGTGGAGAAGGAAAATGCGGAGAAAAGAAAAAAACTGATACTCCAAAATAATAAAGCATAAAACTCAGCCCCTCTCCAAAAAAGAGGGGTTGATTTTTTACAATTATGCAATTAAAAGATAATAAACATATTGGTCTTGGTTTTAGAAAAGATTTTTCGGAAGAACTTCTAGCTACCGATAGCTTAAAACCTGCATTTATTGAATTGGCGCCCGAAAACTGGATTGGTATGGGCGGCTACTGGAAAAAACAATTGGATAAAGCTGCAGAAAAATATCCTATTACCTGTCATGGTTTATCTTTATCAATTGGTAGTCCCGATGATCTGGATCTTGACTTTCTTCACAAAATAAAAAAATTCATTAAACAATATAATGTACAGATCTACTCTGAACATTTAAGTTATGCAAAATGCGACAACGCGCATTTGTATGATCTTTTACCAATACCTTTTAGAAAAGATGCCGTGAAACATATTATCTCACGCATCAAACAAGTACAGGATGTTTTGGAAATGCCATTGGCAATCGAGAACGTTTCTTATTACACATCGGTTGCCGCCGAAATGGACGAAGCAACTTTTATCTCAGAAATAGTTAATGGATCGGGCTGCAATATGTTGCTTGACGTAAATAATGTTTACGTAAACTCCTTCAATCATAAATACAACGCAAAAGAATTTATTACCAAATTACCGCTCGATAAAGTAGCCTACATACATATGGCCGGCCACGAGCAAATTTCAGATACGGTAATTATTGATACACATGGTGAAGCAATAATTGATCCGGTGTTTGATCTTTTTGAATATACAACTGCATTATTAAAGCCCGTACCTGTTCTTTTAGAACGCGATTTTAATATTCCTGAATTCGAAGAATTGCAAGGTGAAATTACAAGAATGGAAACCATTGTTTCAAAAACCTGGAAGAAAGAACATGCCATTGCTTAAAGAAGATACGCACGCGCAACAATCTAAATTAGCCGAATATTGCAAAACAGGTGTAAAGCCTGAGTTGCTTGGTGTAATTGATGAAAACCTGCATCACTATCGCCGACTTGTTTTTAATATTGGTATTGATACAATTGAAACTGCTTATCCTATAACGTATCGCTTCTTGCCGGATGAGATTTGGGATAAACTGCTTCACGATTTTTATGCTGAGCATAAATGCAAAACACCACAAGTTTGGCGAATGCCTTTAGAATTTTATGAATATTGTGTTGAAAAAGATATTCAAACAAAATTAGGCCATCCTTTTTTAAACGATCTTTTATATTTTGAGTGGTTAGAGATGGAAGTGCATACCATGGATGATATTGCTTACCCGGCATTTAAAACAGAAGGCGATTGGCTAAATAATGTTTTAGCCTTAAATCCTGAGCATAAACTTGTAAAATTTACTTACCCAGTTCATATACTTGCCGCTACCGAAATGGAAGGAAAAGCGGGCGACTATTTTTTATTGATGTATCGCGAAAAAGAAAGTGGTCGTGTGCAATGCATGGATATTTCTATTTTATACGCGTATATTTTAGAACAATTACAAAACGGTGTTACGCTACACGAAATTTTAACCGAGGCCGACACACTTTTTCAAATAAATAATTTTGAAATGCTAAAAGAGCATGCTTTAAATTTTATTAATGATCTAAAGCAACGCGAATTTATTCTTGGATTTTTAAATACTTAATTTTATGATCAATTTATACAACCGTGTGCGCAATGGTTTAATTAAAGCGCAGGACATTCCATTACTTTTTTTACGCCTAATTTTAGCTTACGGCTTTTGGGAACCTGCTACCATGAAGTGGGTCGACATTAATTCAATTGCCGAATGGTTTGAAGGCATGGGCATTTTTGCGCCAAAATTAAATGCTTACTTAGCCGCATCAACCGAAATGGCCGGTGTGTTTTTATTGGCATTGGGTTTAGGCACACGTATTATTTGTTTCCCTTTAATTATTACCATGATAGTTGCTATTAAAACCGTGCATTGGGAAAATGGCTTTGCTGCAGGTGATAATGGCTATGAAATTCCCTTATACTTTATGCTAATGCTTATAACACTTATGTGTTTTGGCCCCGGTAAATTAAGTATTGATTATCTTATTAGGAAGAAGTTGGATAAAAAATAAATTACTTTTTCTTCATAGTAATTTTATCCGACTCAACAATAATTTTTCCTTTTAAATTATCGTTAGCCATCTTTATCATTTTTTTTGCGATCACAATGGCATAAACGCCACGGTATTTCTTTAATCCGCCTAACATAATTGGCCTGAAAAGTGAGGCGAAAAATATGCCAATAATTTCTCCAAGCCTGAATTCCTTTCTATCGCCAATAATAAAAGATGGACGCATAATAATAAATGTATCATAATTCAACGCTGCAATTTTTTCTTCCAACTCACCTTTGGTTCTTAAATAAAAATTAGATGAATCTTTGTTGGCCCCTACAGATGATACTAAAAGAAATTGTTTAGCACCATTTTGTTTTCCCATCTGTGCAATTTTTGCAGGATATTCACAATCGATCTTATATTGGTTTTCTTTTGAGCCGGCTTTTTTTAATGTAGTACCAATAGCGCAAAAAATATCGTCTGCCTTTACGAGCTCCGGATCTATCGTGTCAAAATCAATGATCTTTTCTTCTAACTTTAAATGATTGAGCTCAGTTTTTCTTCTTACCAATAAAATAACCCTGTCGTAAATTTTTGAATCGTTTAATTTATTTACAAGATTAGCGCCAACCAAGCCTGTAGCACCTATCACAATTGCCGTTTTCATACATAAATATACGGGAGATAAAAATGGCAGGTTTATAGTTTTTATTTAAATTTTAAAAACACACTTGTTAGTTTGTTGATAATCATTTTATTACATGTTTTTAGTAGCGTTTAGATCTAAAACTTTACGGTTTACGTATATATAAAATGCAACATTTTTCATTTAAAAGTGTTTAACCTCTATGCAGGCATTTTATTATTATTTTTTTGATTTGAATGTAAGTTTTTATTCTACTGATCGTCTATTATAAAGAGTGGCAAAAAAAATAATATATACACAAGACGATCTTATAGTTCTTATACGAGAGCGCAATCAAAAAGCGTTCACGTATTTATATGATAACTATTCTAAAGCCTTATTTGGTGTAATAAATTCTATTGTAAACAGTCAGGAAGAAGCAGAGGACGTACTTCAAAATACATTTGTAAAAATATGGAACAACTTTGCAAGTTATGAAGAAGCAAAAGGACGTTTATATACCTGGATGCTGAATATTGCAAGAAATATGGCCATTGACAGTACCCGCTCAAAGCACGAGAAAATTAAAACAAAAATCCAAAGCACCAATGATACCGTATATCAAAAAAACAATTTAATTGTTGATGATACAACTCACGAATCTATTGGTCTTAAAACGATTTTAAACAGCTTAAAAGAAGAACACAAATTAATTATAGATCTTGCCTATTTTGAAGGTTACACTCAGGAAGAAATTTCAAAAAAATTAAATATTCCTCTTGGCACTGTTAAAACAAAAGTAAGACAAGCTATTTTAACCTTAAGAGGTTTAACAAAAACTGAATTTTTGCAGTGAACGTGAACGAAGTCATATCATCCGGCCTTTTAGAAAGCTACGTATTGGGCACCGCCTCAGCCTGGGAGACTGACCTTGTAAATGACCTGTGCAAAAAAGATCCTTTATTGATCAAAGAAATTGAATCTATTGAAGAGGCTTTGATAAATTATTCTTCCCGATCTATCCCAACAATTAATGCGGAAGTAAAAATTAACATAGAAGAGAAATTATTTTCTGCTGTAGAACATGAAGCACCAAATGAAGCAACTGTAATTCAACTAAAAGATCAGAGCAAAACACTAAAACTTTATAAATTGGGAATAGCAGCAAGCGTTATTTTCATTATTACAAGTTTATTCTATATTTTTTCTTTACAAGACAAGTTAAATAAAACAACAGATAAACTCGCGCAAACAACTGCTTCTAAAATAACTGCGGAAGAAGAGTTGTTAACGCAACAAGCTTCATTAATTATTCTTACTTCTAAATTGGATATTTTGTCTGATCCGAAAATTAAATCCATTCCTTTAAAAGGAATGAATTCTCTGGCATCAAAGTCTGCATTGGTTCACTGGAATTCAACGACCAACGATGTTTATTTTAATGCTATTGCTTTACCGGCATCACCAACCGATAAACAATATCAATTATGGGCAATTGTAGATGGCAAACCTGTTGATGCGGGAATGATAGATCTTACAGGTGATAGCACATTTCAAAAAATGAAAGCTATAAAAAACGCCCACGCTTTTGCAGTTACAATTGAAAAAGTTGGAGGAAGTGTTACCCCTACAATGGAAACAATGTGTTTATTGGGAAATGTTTAGGGCAGATTAATGACACATGATATAAGACTCAAGAATGTAACTGCTAACTCAAAACGGCAAACTACCATCTGTAGTTCTTCACCGTTTCAACAAACAGCTTCACTTTTTCTTTATCAATATCGGGGTACAAACCATGGCCCAGATTACAGATGTAACGCTGCTTTCCAAAGGCTTTTAGCATGGCGTGTGTTTCTTCAATAATTTTTTTATCATCTGCATATAACAAACAAGGGTCTGCATTTCCCTGCAGGGTTTTATTGCCCGCTGCTTTGCGCGCCGTTGCCGGATCAATGGTCCAATCCAATCCAATAGAATTACAACTTGTTTCTGCAATTTTTTGAACTGCATAATGCGCATCTTTTGCAAACACAGTTACAGGCACTAATGGCGATAAAGCATCACATATTTTAGAAATATATTTTAAAGAAAATTCGTAATACATTTTCTCGCTTAAAACGCCTGCCCACGAATCAAATATTTGCAAAATATCTGCGCCTGCATTTACCTGGCCTTTTAAATAATTAATAGTGCTTTGCGTTATTTTTTCTAAAAGCAAATGTGCCGCTTCGGGTTGAGTATATAAAAACTGTTTTGCTTTGCTGAATGTTTTGCTGCCACTGCCTTCTATCATGTACGCAAACAATGTCCATGGAGCGCCTGCAAAGCCTATCAATGGTACACGCTCATTTAGTTCTTTTTTAGTTAATGAAAGAGCTTTCATTACATACTCAAGATCGCTAGCCTCTGCAACTTTTAATTTCTCAACATCGCTCTTGTTCTTTACCGTATTCTCAAACCACGGGCCTTTTGCTTCTATCATTTGATAGGGTAAACCCATTGCCTCGGGTATAACCAGAATATCACTAAAAATAATAGCGGCATCTACCCCTAATATATCCACCGGCTGAATGGTAACTTCACAGGCCAGTTCGGGGCTTTTTACAAACTCAATAAAATTTTTTGCTTTGGAGCGTGTTGCCCTGTATTCAGGCAATACACGGCCGGCTTGGCGCATTAACCATACGGGGCTGCGCTCCACCTCAAGGCCTTTAGCTGCTCTTAATAAAAGATCGTTTTTTAACATCTCCGCAAAGTTACATGCAAAATCCACAATTCATAAAATTATTGCCATTTATTAGGCTTAAAATAGTGATGAACGGCTTTTTTTCTAAAAAGAAACAGCTGTATATTGCAATAACTAATCAAACCAATGAAAAAACTATTATTATCGATCGCACTTTTTGGTGTGGGTTTTGTAAATGCGCAACAACATCTTTGTTCAAAATCAAAACAGGCATCTATGGGCGCTCACATGGCACATCAGGCAAGAACGTCTGCTTTAGCTCCGCAAATTTCTCATGAATTAAAGTATGATGTAAAATTTGTGCACCTGATGTTGAATTTAGAAAGAAATACAAAATTTGTAAGCGGCGGTGTTAAAACAGTTGCAACGGTTACAGCAGCCGCAATGGATACTTTTGCCTGCTCGCTTCACGAAAATCATACTATTGATTCTATACGTTTTAATGGTGTATTAATGCCATTTACAAGAAACGACAGCACTGTTAAAGTAAAACCTGCTTCGCCTTTAACTAATGCACAATCGTTTACCGTAATAATTTATTATAAAGGAACTCCGCCGGTTGGTGGCTCTGCTATTGGCAGTGGTTTTAGTACTGGTAACTCAACAAGTTGGGGCAATCAGGTAACCTGGAGTTTAAGCGAGGCCATAGTTGCATATCATTGGTGGCCGTGTAAGCAGATCCTTACAGATAAAATAGACTCGAGTTGGGTGTTTGTTACTACTGATTCTTTAAACAAAGTAGGATCTAACGGTTTATTAAAAAATGTTGTAGTAGTTGGTAATAAAAAACGCTACGAATGGAAATCTAGAATTCCAATTGATTATTATTTGATCTCGGTGGCCGTTGCAAAATATAAAGAATACAATTTATACGCTCATCCATTGTATTTACCAAATGATTCTATCTTGATTCAAAATTATATTTATGACAATGCTTTAAACAATACACTCTTTACTTCTCAAAAAACAATTTTAAATAAAATGCCGCAGGTGTTAGAGTTTGAAAGCAAGATGTTTGGTATGTACCCTTTTTACAAAGAAAAATACGGACATAGCATGGCACCGTTTAGTGGTGGTATGGAACATCAAACTATGACCAGTCTTGGTTTTTTTGATTATTATGTAGATGCCCACGAATTAGGTCACCAGTGGTGGGGCGATAATGTTACCTGCAAAAGCTGGGGCGATATTTGGATCAACGAAGGTTTTGCATCTTATACAGAACATTTGGTTGCGCAATATTTAGATAACAGCAATTTTGCTTCTAATTTAAATTCTGCACACAACAGCGTTATGAGTCAACCGGGCGGAAAAGTTTTTGTTACCGGACAAGATACTATGGACTCTAATGTAATTTTTGATTCGCGTTTAACTTACGATAAAGGCGGCGCAATTATCAGAACACTTCAATTCTTAACCAATAACGACAGTACCTGGTTTAATTGTTTGCGAGGTTTTCAAAACACATATAAGAACAGCACTGCTTCTGTAATTGATTTTAAAAATTATTATCAAACATTTACAGGAATCAATGCTACACAATTTTTTAATCAATGGTATTATGGCGAAGGTTATCCAACTTTTAACGTAAAATATTATGGCTCACCCGGGCAAATGATCATACAAAGTACACAAACAACTAGTTTCCCGTCTTCAATTCCATTATACATTACACCAATGGAATATAAAATAACACGTACCGCAATGCCTGACACTTTGGTGCGCGTTATGCACAGCAATGCCATTGAAACGTACACTATTAATATGCTTGGCACACCAACCGGTGTTGTTTGTGATCCTAACAACTGGGTAATAAATAAAGTTATTGGGCCTTCGCTCGATAACTCATTAGGTTTTAATGAAAATGCAATTTTATTTTCTTCTGTTAAGATAGGTCCAAATCCCACAAAAGGAATTTTTACCATTAACAACGAGCAAAATTTGGAAGGTAAAGCAGAAGTATTTGATATGACAGGTAAAAAACTACTCGATAAAAAATTAAATCACGAGCTAGTTTTTGATCTTAGTAATTATGCAAATGGTATTTATATTTTAAAAATATCTGATGCAAACGGCAACGAAAAATATTCTCAAAAAATAATAAAAGAATAATATCCCTTTCTTTTTCTGAAAAACAAAAGTCTTCCAAAATTTTTGGAAGGCTTTTTGGTTTTTGATCAGTCGCGTTCCCATTTACGTCTTTTGCTTCCTTCAACTTTTCTGATCTTATACCCTTTTTCTTTTGCATAATATTCCAATCTTCTTCTTAATTTTCTTGGATAAAATGTTTTACGCCAGGTTTTTTTAAAAGAATATTTATGCAACACATTAATTTGCGCAAGTACATCGTATGCGGCGGCGCCACAGCGCATACCAAAAAAGGCATAATCATAAGGGCTACGCTTTTGGTAAGCAATAACAATACTATCTAATTTATTTTTTTGTTGTGAGGAGATCTTTATTGTTATGATCGTTTTCTTAACCGAATCATATTGTCCACCAAGGATCTCATAAAAAGAAATAGTATCGTGAACACTAAACTTGCTATTAATGATCGTTGGCTTTGCAAAAATGTGAAAGCCGGACTTGGGTTGAAAGTTTAAAATTTTATTTGATTCGTATTCAATACCTGCGTGCCCGCCAAGAATACCACCAAACCATTTATCCTCCTGGTACCTGAATTGTTTTTTTGGTTTTGAACCGTGTAAAAAGTGAACGCGAATATTAACTGAATCTGAATTTGCTTTTAAAAATTGATAATTGAATGTAGCTAATGCCAATACGATATAATATCGTAAAAATGTATTTTTCATTTTAATTTAGTTTTAAGTTTAGAAAATAGAAAATTGGGTCGCTAAAGCGACTAACAAAAAAGAGGAAGGATCATCTTAAACTAAATTAAATAGTAGGGTAAGCTGTTATTGAAAAAATAGTATTACGAACACAATTAGAAGAGCCCACAGATGGTCTTCCTTTTTTTGAGATTGTATTTACGCGTGATAACATATTACAAATATAAAGAATCTAATTGCGGGAATACATTTTTAAAATAAATTAACGGTTTAAAGTACTTGAACTTAATTGCTGACCCAACTTTTTAAAAACGCTTCATCGTCGCTTATTTTTCCAACAACCCGGTATTTTGATCTGCCAATAACTTTTGATTCACTTAGCTCATCTCGCACAACTTTAAAAGGGAACCAGCCACTGGCATGAATAAAAAAGTTGCCGTTCTCAGAAATTAAAACATAACCCGTGTGATTATCTAAACCAATTATGTAAATACCGGTTCCTAATTGAATCAATTTTTTTTCAAATTCCCCTAATGACAGTCCTGATAAGTGATGAATGTTCTTTTTTGTTGCTAATGATCTTATCATTTCTTCGGATGCGCATTGCGCCATTTTTACGCGATTAATTTTAACACCCATGTGTTGTAAGGTAGTTGTTACAAAATAACCGCAGGCTATTGCCCCTTCTTGTGGTTTTTGAGTGGTGCCATTAAAATCCCATTTTGTACCATACCAATAAGGAAAGATCTTTTGGCTCATGTTTTTTACAAAAAGTTTTTTTAATTCTTTTAAGTCCGTTTCGTCTGACAAAGAAGACCTTAAATTTTTGATAGTGTCTAATTCGAATTTGTATTGTGCCTTATCAAGAACAGGTTCATTTACGGTCATTAATTTATTCCATACGAGCCCTAAGATCATTCCTATAATGGCTATAATTATGATCGTATAAAGTAATTTTTTTCTTGGCCTATTCATATTAGTATTTATGCCTATAACTTTTACTTCTTTTCAAAGTTTTGGGGTGCCTTTGCGTAATTCAAATAATCGTTGCATTTTTCACAATAAAAATTCCTGAAGTTTTCATAATCAAATGCCTGGAAACTGATGTTGCAAGGACCAACAAACATCGGGCACCAATTATCTTTTCCAATAATTGTATATACTTGTTTTAAAAATTCGTAATAATCCGAATTACCAGTTTCTTCATAATTTTGATATATGGTCTTTGCCAGAATTTTTAATCCGTCGGGGTTATTTTTCTTTTGTTCAAATTCAGGCCATAATAATTCAACTACCCAGCCTGATTGTGAGTGATATAAATAATAAGCTCCCAATTTATTTAACTCTTCGGTAGATAATTTTTTATTTTTAAAATAAGCATAAATATTATTTAAAGCCCGTTCAAATAGTTGGCGTTTTGAATCGGGTTGTTGCGTAGCAGGTAAGCGACAAATTTTAAACCAGAAATTTAAACCGAGTTTTGATGTTAATTCTTTTTCCTCATCGGTAGCCGCATATCGCATTAACTCGTTGATGAAATTGTCCTGCGATGCTTCGTCAATTGTTACGTTCATGTATTTACCATATAATTGAACAAGGTTGAGCATATTGTAATTAATAAAAAACGATTTTTCACCTTTATTATATAATGACACAAGATCTTCGTAGGTTTCTGTTGCCCACTCAACATTTTCCTGTTGTACACCTATTAATTGAATTTTATATTTTACGAGACTTACATTATACTTGTTATAGATCTCCTCTCGGCCAATTTCAAAGTTTTTAAAAAAAGATGGTTTTATAACGCCTGATTTAATTTTGTTGTAGGCGATCTCCATAAAGAATTTCAAAGAGTCCAGCTTTTTATAAATACTATCTCTTTTTATATTTGCCGTTATTGCCGCATAAACTTTTTTCTTTTGCGTTGTTGCTTTCTCTAAAAGATATTTCTCTACATTTTTATCAGTAATGATCTCTCTTGCGTGCAAACGAATTTTAGCCACGCGTTGTTTTGAAAGGAAAACTTCAAATTTTTTCTGCTTTAACGTATCTTCCAGGATCTTTTTTACTTGTTCATGCGTTAAGTTTTTAAACTCAGCAAGCTCTTTTTGTTCCTGAATTTGTTTTTCAAAAAGCAACCAGTTCTCCTGCGAATAAATAAGTTTGGTTAATTTTTCTTTTTGATTTCCCGAAATAGCGTTGGCAATATTATTAGCCCGTTGCTCTTGTAATTGTTTATTAATAGCTTCAGATCCTTCGATCGAAGCAAATGCATTTATAACAATTGTATCTGCACTAAAATCTTTACTTACCAACGAATCGGTAATAGGTTTAATATCTGCTAATTTATACTCAGTCTTATTTTTTTGAAACGGGATGGAGAACGAAATGTTCTTGTAATCCATATGCACTTCTGAATTATTTGAAATGCTATCATGCTTAAACGGCAATTTATAAAACTGCTCCAACGTATCACCACAAAACGAAGAAAAGTGCATGACCCGGCATACACGTTTTTTTTGAATGATTACCAAATTTACTTCGTAAAAATCGGTGATATCCTTTGGAATCTTACCGAGCTTAACAGAATACTTCCTGATCTTTCCTTTTTCAAAATTCTTTTTAATGTCTTTTCTTTTTTTACCTCCAGGTTTAAATCCCTTTAAAGCTTTTTTCCGGAAAATTGGTTTTAAAACCCTTCCATTAAAGATACACTGTTTGTTTCTGCGTGATGGTAAAGTATAATATTGCGGATTGCCACAATCAAAAGGCTTATAAATAACAATTTCGGCAGCAAAACCATCTTTACGTTTTTTAAGCATATTAAAGATCGGCTCAGGGTCATAAGAGGTTAAATAAATAGCATCTCCTTTATATATGAACGATGTTCTGCCAAATGCTAACCTGGGTTCATTATCATAACACCGTTTACAAACAGCCGAGTCTTTAACCGGTTTAAGCTTATGCGAATGTTTACCGGCGTGCGGATGTTTATCAACTTTATCAAAACTGTTTATTACCTCAGGTGCTTTAAAATTAGAATAAGAAAAAAATTCCTTGTTCTCTTTAAAATCATACTTGAATAATATATTTGCAAATTTTTGTACTGCGTAAATTCTTCCTGTTTTTTGATCTACCCAAATAGCGAGTCCTGTAGCATTATAATCTGCGGTAATAATGTTTTTATAATGTCCCGGCGAATGTGCCCACATATCCACAAGATCGGCCGCGGTCTCATCATACGTTTTATTGGTATGGATCTTTCCTTTTTTATCTTTTACAGGTTTATTTACTAAAGTAAACGCAACATTCTCTCCTACTAAATAATTTATGGCTCCAAAATGATCGGCACGCTTTTGCGGCGTTTCCATAATTTTATCTTCCGGTTCGGTATGACTTAATTCGCCTTTAGTATATAAATAATTTGCATGAAATTTAGCAGCAACATATAAAATAGAATCGTTGTATAAGGTTTTAAGATTGTGTGCAATTCTTACTTCATCAATTTTTTCTTTGATGAGATGCTCGAGTAATTTTTCATTTAGTTGATATTCGGAAATATTATCAGATGCGCTTTGTGCATTCAAAAAAACAGTTGTCTGAAATAGAAATAGAATTGAAAATATTTTTAAATAAGATCGGAAAATGCACATGCCTGAAACAAAATTAATAAATAAAGCCAGATTGCTTCATTACTAAATGTTATAAAAAGTGAATACTTAAGTGATCTCTTAACTGGTCTCGATAGCTATCGGGAGAACCAATATCTTATCCCCGCCTGAACGATAACTCGTTTTTTCGGGCAGGCTTAGAAGGGAAACGTTTTTCCGTTAAACTATAAGAGAATGTTCTCCCGGCATCCCGATAGCTATCGGGAGAGCTACGAGAGATTTTTTGTAGCCCCTGACCGAATCGAACGATCACTTAATGGATGTAAGCCATTTATTCTACCTTTAAATTAAGGAGCTGTTTTTATTTTTTATTCTTCGTTTCATATTATTTGTGGAGCGGATGATCCCGATAGCTATCGGGAGAACTCACCTCAGTCTGCTTGCAAAACAAAACGCCGGTGGTGAATAAAAATTTCGCTACACCTTTGAATTGTTTGCATAGTTGCCTTAGCAGGTCCCGATAGCTATCGGGATGAACCTACAGCCTTCGACGTATCAGATCGCTGCTCCACCAATTGAGCTATAAGACATTATGAGGACAGAAACAGTCCCGATAGCTATCGGGAGAACTCGTATCTACAACTCCACAAACTGTTATGTTAGCCTTTACACTAATCTCACCATTTTATGTCGGGAAGGCAGGACTCGAACCTACAACCAAATGCTCCCAAAGCACTCCATCTAACCAATTGAAATACTTCCCGTTATTTTATTTGACGATCTGTAAGGACTCGAACCTTAAACCTCCTGTTTCGTATTCAGACACTCTCCCGTCCCGATAACTATCGGGAGAGCTACAGATCGTTTTATTTTTTGTGGAAACGATAGGACTCGAACCTATATCAACAGTTCTTCAAACTGCCGCATTGACCATCTTTGCTACATTTCCATTTTTCTTTTGTCGGGGTGGCCAGATTCGAACTGACAACCTTTTGCACGACAAAAGTCAAATTGACTTTTGAGCGAGCTAGTGTGAAAGCGCAACTGCTCTCACCGTTGAGCTACATCCCAAAAAATTTGCGGAAGGTATAGTCCCGATAGCTATCGGGAGAACCCTGACATTTACTGTCCGCTCAAGATGTCATGTGTTGAATTAATTTTGTTTAATTGCCACATGTTGCATTTGCTTTACTTTTTTATTTTAAAATGTAAAGCAAATGGTTCAAGTCTTGTTGTGCTCCATTGCACGCTACCTTCCTTTGCGGAGAAATGAGTTACCGACACCCATACATTGCTGTACGCTTTGCTTAGCAAGCAAGCCTGAGCCTCGCCCAGTTATTTCTCCTTTTGTATACCCCTGGGCCCGATAGCTATCGGGACAAACTCACAATTGTACAGGCCTTAAACCTGTTGCGGTTGCCTTTACGCCACGGATATATTTATTCTACATAACGGTTTTCACCTTTACGCTTTTCTGTACCCTCTATGGGATTCGAACCCACACTCTTCGGTTTCTAAAACCGTTGCCTCTGCCGGATTGGGCTAAGAGGGCAGTTGTCGGAACTGGGCTCGAACCAATGTCCTCAGATTCAAATTCTGAGATCCTGCCAATTAGACGACCCGACAAAATATTTTTAAAACAAAAAGCCCGGTCACTTATGCAGAGACCGGGCCTATTAAAAAATAGTGCATACGATTCCCTGTCAAACATAATTTGTTTGAAAAAAACTAACGGTTAGCATACTGATACTATGCTTCATTTTTGTTTTATTTAAAATAAAAAAACCCCGGATTTTTATGTCCAGGGTTTATAAAATATTTAATATTATTAAATTATCTACATAAACCCACGGACATGATCAACCCTGTAACCTCCGGCTGGCGTGAATCCTGACTATATATAAATAAATGTTTCATTTTTGTTTTTATTGTTTTATGATACAAATGTAAATTAAATTTTTCGAATCAAAAAAATTATTTTTTATAAAAATGGTGAATGTATCATTTTATTTTAGAAACTATTATTATGAAACACCAGTAAAATCAATACTTACAGGGCAAAATAAAAAAATAAAAATATTTTTAAAATATTATTTTTGACTGAGTGAAAATGCTTTTTTAATTAGTAAAGTAAATTTTAAGAATTCATGGAAGTTTAAAAAAAGAATTTATTGCATCAACTGCATTTACAAATCTTTTTTCGCTTTCGCCAGATATCACTATATAAGGGAGTTTCCGGGCATTCAGTTCTTTTTTTATCCGATCAAAATGCCATTGTCTTAAGTGAGGAAATTCTCTTGTGCCGTCATCGTGCCAGGGAATATCAATATCCATTAATAAATAAAGATGATGTGTACTTTCAAAACTTTTATCAATAACAGTTTGCGGGCAGGATTTAAAATAGATCTCGCTCCATATTTGTGTAACAATGAGATCAGTGTCGCAAAATAAAAATTTCTTAGCTTTTACTGCAGCTTTCTCTTCCAAATCAATTTGACCTTTTGCGATCTTCTCAATGTCATCTATTATTAATTTGCCATCCTTTTGTACGAAATAATCGCGACCATATTCTTCAACCCAAACCGTTTTAAAGTGATCAGCCAATTTTTGTGCCATGGTTGTTTTTCCTGTAGATTCAGGTCCTGTAAGCACAATGCGTTTTGCAAAATAGGGTTTTACATTTTCAGGAATAAATTCCCAGTTTTTAAAAGGTTGTTCGCGTATTTCAGTTCCTGAGACAGGCACGACACTCCGCGCTTTGTCAATCATTACATGTTTAATTCCTAAACGTTCAGCTACTTCATCACCATAATCTTCTGAAGAGAAAAATATTTCTGTTTCTGGATGAATTTCCCTTTTTAAAAGAGCGGTCCAGATATTCCAGAAATTTGGATCTTCGTGAGGATAAGAAGGCACTTCATCGGTAACATGAATAACATTTGCTTTTGGCAACAACTCTTGCATCCATTTAAAACGTAATTCTCCCGCAATTGGTTCTTTTTTTATGGTACAAACAAGCACGGTCAATTCTTCACATAAATTCATAGCCGAATGGATCATGTGCAAATGACCTTTATGCGGTGGAAGAAATTTGCCTAAGACAAAGCCTCTTTTGTATTGCTTTTTTTGTTCCATTCTAACAAACCAATTGTTGCCATTATTAAAAACACTAAGTACACCGCACTTGAAAGATATAATTCTTTATACCAAAATAATGCAATGTAAATTATATCCGCAACGATCCATAAGATCCAGTTCTCGGTTTTCTTTTTAGCCATAAGCCAGTTAGCAACCAAACTTGTTGTTGATACAAAAGCATCAACATAAGGTGTGGAAGCATTTGTATATTTTACTAAAAGAAATGACCATATCAACGATACTAAAATAATTATTAAACCATAACTAATTCTTTGCAGATTATTCATATAGCTAACTGAAACTTTATCTTCTATTGCACTTTTATAATACCAGTTATACCAACCATAAATGCCCTGGCAAATAAAAACAATCTGTAGTAACATATCTGCATATAATTTTACTTGGTAAAAAAGTATGAGATAAAATGTAACACCTATTATGCCTGCCGGCCAGTTGAGGATGTGTTTTTTAACCGCCAGCCAGGTGCAGAGCAAACTAAAAACTACGGCAATTATTTCAATAAGCGTCAATGAATTTTAAACTTAAAAGTTACAAAATAATTACGGGTTGCCATAGCAAAATAATATGGTTGTGTACCCTGAACATAGCCTGATGTGTAATATTTTGTATTGGCTATATTGTTGACCATGAAATTTAAACTGTGTTTTTTAAGAACAATAAAAGTTATAGAACCATTAAATATCAACGAAGAAGGAACAGTATAATTTTTACTGTTAGAATTATCTAAAAAAGCTTCACTTAAATACATGCAATTAATACCGGCTTGCACCCAATTAGTAAATGTGTAGTCGACAGACTGATTGAAGATTATTTTTGGTGTTAACAAGGGTTGAATGTTTTTGTAAGTTATAGAGTCGTAATCCGTAGTATAGGAATTTATAAGGTTGTCACTTAAATTTGCCTGCGTTGAAAAGATCAGTCCTTTTAAAGGTTCCGCGATAAGATTTAACTCCAACCCTCTTCTATAACTCGACTCAACATTTTTCCTTAATGGCAAACCTATATAACTTAACTGGCCAATTGCAGCAATCTCATTCTTAAATTGCATATTATAAAAATTGAGATCAAGTTTTAATTTTTTAAATGATAATTTAACGCCTACTTCCACATTCATAACGGTTTCGGGTTTTACGCGATTTAAATTTCCAACTTCCAGATAATTTAACGAATCTAAATTATCGTAGCCTGCAAATAGATCGTTACGGGTAGGCTCGCGACCGGTTTGTCCAACAGAAACATATAAAATATGTTGATTGTTTAGTAAATAAGAAATGCCACCTTTAGGATTGATGAATTGCCAGCTAACTGTTTGAATGTTTAGAGGTGAATTTTTATCTGCGATGTAATTAAATTGCGCGATACGGTATTGCATATCGGCAAACAAAGTAAATTTCTTTAACTCATATGCAATTTTTAAAAAAGAAGAAAATTCGTTCTTATGTCCTGTATTCTTATATAAAAGCGAATCACTGTTGGGCTGAATAAAACAATAATGAGAACGTGAGTAATCGTTCGCATGAATACCTGCATTGATCTTTAACTTATTCTTTTGAAATTGATAATTGATAATGCCACCATAAAAATTTGATCTCACAGAAAAATTATAAAGATCAGGTGAAAATAAAATATTATAACCACCTTCTAAAAAAGTATAATAAGCCGATGTACTTAAAAAAGAGTTTTTGCCTATAGGAACAATGTATTGTAGCATGGCAAGGCTTTGGGTAAATTTATCTTTTTCATCTTTACTTAAAAAATTCTCACGGTAATTTGTTTTTAAGGTTGTATCAGCAATTGCCAAATAAGCCATTTGATTTTTTGATACACCTGCAAAACCAGTAAATTTTAAAATTCCCTTTTTTGCAAGATAAGCTCCACTTAAAAAAAACGATTGGCCTTGCGTACCAGAATTTATTCGAAAACCATCAGAACCGGTAAAAGAACCACGCGCGTAAAAAGCCATTTTTTTATTCAGTATTCCTGTATTTGTTTCTGCACTTGCCTTATAGGTATTATAAGAACCATAACTTCCATTTATTTCTGCGTAAGCAGAATCAAATAAAGAAGGAGATTCCATATTTACCGAACCTGCAAAAGAGGCCGTGCCATTTGTACTGATACCTACACCACGCTGTACTTGAATAGAACGCACACTGTTTAAAAAATCAGGATAATTGGAGAAATATGCACCCTGATCTTCCGGTTCATTTAAGGGGACACCATTCAAAGTAAAGTTAACGCGTGTTTGATCGATACCTCTTAAACGTAAGTACGAATAGCCTGTATAATTTCCACCGTCAGAATACCAATTAAAAGAAGGTGTACGGGCAAGGATGACAGGCATTTCCTGCCCTGTATAGTTCTTTTCAATTTCTTTTTGCTCCAATGTTGTTTCGGTTACAGGCAGTTTTCTTTCTGCTCGAACTGTATTAATAGAAACTTCTTCGAGCGCAATTTTTTTTAGAGAGTCTTTTTTTGTTTTGAGAGAATCGCCTAAAAACAATGACCTGTTTTCTGATCGAAGAGCGGAACAAAAAAATATTAAAAGAAGTAAAATTATTTTATTGATTTTCCGCATAAGTTTTAAATGCCATAGAGATCTCTTTTAAATAATTTACACCTTCAACATTATTGATCATATATTGCGGTAAAGAATCAATTCCATATTTACCGGCCAAAATTCCAACCACAATAGCTGCCAATGAATCTACATCTCCACCAATATTAATACTGTTCTTTAATCCATCAAAAGCTGAATTAGAATGTTTTATTAAATACAAAGCAGATATTGCCGTGTACATAGCGTTGGATGGCAAGCCATACAAACCTTCAATAAATTCTGCTTTCTTTAATGGCTGAGGACCACATAAAAACTCAAAATCTTTTTCTTTGAGAAAATTTGGTTCAGGCAACAGATCGACAATTTTTAGTTTATCGATCGTTTCTTCGTCTGAAATATAATTTAAACAATGTGAGATAAGATCATTCTTATCAATATCCTCAATTAATAATGTCCTTGTTGCTCTAGCAATTAATATACTGGCATCGATTGCTTTTGGATGTGGATGTGTACAAGTTGCATTGAGGGATGCACACAAATTAATTTTATCTTCCTTTACAAAACCAATGGGTATGGCACGCATAGGTGGCGCATTGCCCGGATAGGGTTTAATAACTTGAAGTTGTTTTATTTCTTCCAATGTTTTTTCACCATTATATAACCAGCGAATGGCACCATGTCCGTTACGTTTGTATCCTTTTATTTTGTAACCAAGCAAATATTCGTCTGTAAAATAATTTACCAATAATTCTTCAGTAAATTCTTCTTTACTCATTAAGGCTTTTGCAACGGCAATACTCATTTCGGTATCATCGGTATAATCCCATTCTTTATAATCAATGGTGAAAATTTCTTTTTCAGGAACATTAATATCTGTTCGTTTATTAATAAATTTAGAAAAGTCTACGTTGGCCCGAATCCAGTTTCTATCCTGGAATTCCAATCCCGCACCATAAGCATCGCCGATAGCAATTCCTAAAAAGATATGTTCGAAATTAATTTTCATTTACACATTTAAAACCGAAGCATGTTTTTCTAAAGCAACATTTATCCTGTTTCTTATTTCAGAAAGCGATTGCTCGTTAACTACTTTCCCATTTTCAAAAACGGTTTTTAATAAGCCTTGTTTTTCTTCTTCCCAGGTGCATTGGTCTTTCATTTTTAACTCACCATTCACCTCTGTTACCTGCATCAATCCTTTGGCTGAACGTTTTGTGCCATCATCTGTTTTTGGATCTTTAAAAATATTTCTTGGTTCTCCATTTACTTCACCGTAGGTTGCTTTCATAGCAAAACCATAAGTATCACGCGTAACATATTCGTAAGTATAAGAACCAATGCCTAACACAACATTAAAAGACGCAAAACCTTTTGCTTTTAATCCTTCCAGGATATCTTTCTGGCGTTGAAGCGTGATGCTATCACCATAGATAAGGCCAATATGCGAATCCAATAATTTAAATCCTTTATCGGTTATCGTTCCGCCAAAGGTTTCCCACATACATTCTATAGCGCCTTTAAATTCAGGGCTTCCGGGTGTAGCATCTTTATCACCAATAATTATTTTTACAGGATCGCCGC
Organism: Bacteroidota bacterium; assembly: GCA_032229505.1. GTDB lineage: Bacteria > Bacteroidota > Bacteroidia > B-17B0 > Aurantibacillaceae > Aurantibacillus. The sequence continues at coordinate 178,463 of JAVTWD010000086.1, read as the reverse complement.
TATCAGGACGGATGACCACTTTACCATTACGTGCTAAAATTTTTGATTTTAATTCCGGTAAAAATTCGGTGATCACTTTCCAGAAATCCCAGGTATCAGAAACAATAGAAACGATGCCATTTGGATATAATTTTGTGATCAACCTGTCAAACGTTTCTATTTCATTGTCTTTTGTGCCCATACACATTACAGAGTGCTCTGTTGCAGGAACGCTACCGCCAATTAATTCTTTATCTGAATTGGCATTGTAATATAATTCGTGAAAATCAATTGCAGGTACAGTATCTGTTCCGTAAAAAGAAAGTAAATGTCCTGCTGCACTTATACAGGCGTCTTCAATTCCACTCATACCTCTGAAACTAAAATCATGTCCTTGCCAGTACACAAAATCAATATTGTTATCGCTTACTGTACTTCTTGCATATTCATTAAAACGCTTACGGTATTGAAAAGCAGTTGTAGCGCTTGTTGCAGGCTTCCACAAAATGGCAGACATTAACGATTCCAGGTAGTTGGTTAGCCAGAAAAATTTTGGTTTGGTATTGTAAACAGTAACCACCGGAATTTTTGGTGACACAATTGTTCCCTCAGGTAGGCCTTTTACAATTAAAGGCAAATAACCCAGATCGTGCAACTCGGCAATATGCTCAACAGGAATGCTGTCTTTACCCAAGGCATTATCCATGCGTCTTCTATAGTCGGCCATTACCTTTTCTTTTGGCACATTAAAAAAACCTTCGTTCCATTGTTTTACCAAATATTCTTTTACAAAATACTGTAATCCAAAAAATACCAGTTTATCATTTTCGGCCAAACGCGATTTACGTGGTGTAAAATTAGAATAAACGATTTCTGTTCCTTCAGGGTACTGTCTACGATGATCTGCTTTGTAAAAGTCGATCAACATTAAGGGATTAATTTTCATATTTTTTTGTTTTTAATTTTTGTAATTATTTCTTCTAAAGTATTTACCTGTTTAATATTATATTTTTTACACACAACATCTATATTTCCTTTTCTCCAAAAACCTTCAGGACAACAAACTATCAACTTTCCTGTTCTCGCAAACAATCCAAGCTCTAACATACTTACAGGTGATTTGGTTTCAGGTGAAAAATAAAATACGATCATATTTGCTTTTTCCAATCCATCTAATTCCCAATTTACCTGTTCGTTAAATTGTGCATTTTCTATTGATTGTTTCCATGACGCATCCCAATCATCTCGGCGTGGGTTCAAGATACAAATATCCTCTGTTGTTTCAAGTGCTTTTTCAATTTTCTGTTGCCAATTCTCTGCAATGCCCATTTCAATTGATCCTGCCAGAAAAACTGAGAATTTATTTTGAATTGCGTTTAAATTATGTGGAGGTTTTAGGATCATTTTACTATTGTGTTGTTTTTAATGTCGGCTATTAATTTTTGCAATAATTCAACCGAAGCATATAAACTTGCTCTATCGTCAAGATAAATATTCGCGTAAACTTTTCCTTTCTCAACCAAGCCGGGAATACCCGGAGGAGATCTATTAAAATAGTGATAAGGCAAATCTATCTTTTTTAATTTTTCTTTTATTCCGTCCCAACGATCTTCTTCAGCAGCAGTGAATACTATGAGGGTGCAATTGAGTTTATTTAATTCGTGGATCAGCTCATGTATTACAGTATAATCGTCTTGTGCTTCATGTTCATGAAAAGGTAATACGGTACTATCTACATCATAAGCCACAATGATCTTTCCATATTTTAACCATTCTTCTTTTAAACGGTTAAATGTTGTGTCATAACTTAAATAGCGACTCATGATCAGAATAAATTGTACTGTTTATAAAACTCATTTTCAGCAATATTTGAAATGGAATTTGAGCTTCCTACATTTTTGTAACCCGCTTCCTTTAACCTATCCAATGCATTATGACTAAAAATACCATGTGAAGCAATAAAATAAAGATCACCAGCATTTTTTGCTTTTAATGCGGTGGCCAATTCAATGAATGTTCTGCCACCATCGCAAATATCATCTACAACAATACATGCCTTTCCATTTAAGTTATCTGTATTTACATCACTTTTAATAATTTGTCCGGTTGCAAGATCGCGCACTTTTATGCCGGTGGCAATATTGCCTTTGTAATTTATTTTTTGTGCCAGCTTATCTACTTTTTTATATGCGCCAAGATCAGGTGATACCAAAACAAAATCAGAAAGCTTTACTTTTTTAATAAAATCATTTACCATTTCATAATTCGCAGTATTCTGGCAATTATTTATTAACGCTGTTGAAACTTCACTGTGCGCGTCAAACACAATTACCTTATTTACATTTAAACTATTCAAAATATTTGCAAATACTTTTATAGATAATGGCTCACCGGGAACCATCACTCTATCTTGCCTTGCATAAGGAATGTAAGGAATAAACACTTCAATATAATTTACATACATGTTGCGAAGGGCGTTAACCGCCAAACATAAATTCATAACATCATCAGATGAATTAAGGCGGGTATTAATTCTTACTTTATCCTCTTCCAAAAATGGTGTTAAGAATTTAACATGACATTCGCCACCGGCAAATTTTTTTAATTCTACTGTTTGATTTGTTTCAAATAAGTTAATTGTTTTCATAGTTATGATTTTAAAGTTCAAAGTGAATTCCTTTTTGTGTTAATTCTTTATAAGCTTTTTTGTCGAAGCTATAAAAGCGCGCTGCTTTATGCGCGACATTTTTTTCCTTTTCTTCCAAAGCTTTTAAAAATCCCATTCCCAATATTTTTTTTCTGAAATTTCTTTTATCTATTGGTTGTTCTAAAATAGCTTCATACAAAGCTTGTAATTGCGTTAAAGTAAATTTCTCGTTCAGTAATTCAAAACCTATTGGTTGGTAAGATACTTTGCCTTTTAAACGTTGAAAAGCAGCTTTTACAATTTTATTATGATCAAAAGCGAGCTTTGGTAATTTGGAGATCTCAAACCATTCTGCATTTAACGTATCACGGCCGGCGATAACTTCGTATTGTTTTTTATCTACCAGTGCAAAGTAGGCTACAGATATAATTCGTTCGCGTGGATCGCGATCAAGATCACTAAATGTAAAAAGCTGTTCGATAAAAACATTTTTAACGCCGGCTTTTTCAATTAGAATTCTTTTTGCACATTCTTCGGTAGTTTCATTCATAAAAACAAAACCGCCGGGTAAAGCCCATTTATTTTTAAAAGGCTCTTTCTCGCGCTCGATCAACAATAATTTTAATTCTCCTTCATCAAAACCAAAAATAACGCAATCGGTTGCAAGAGCAGGTCTTTCGAATTCGTATTGATATTTTGAGCTATGTTTCATTCTTAGTGTAATTATAACACAAAGATATATGTAAAATCAATTCCAAAAGCCTTCTTAGTGTTAATTTTACACTATAACATTATAAGTAATTGAAAATCAGCGTGTAATTTTTAGTGTTGTTTTTATTTGCGTTTAAAAAAATCAATGCTTCATATAAGGATTTTCAAATCATAGTGCTTTTATGCTATTGATTTAGTATTTTTGCAATCTGATTTTAACTACCGGCACCGTAGTTCAATGGATAGAATAGAAGTTTCCTAAACTTTAGATGCAGGTTCGATTCCTGCCGGAGCCACAAATAAAAGTTTTGAACAGCTTTAACCGTCTTCAACCCGCTTCAATAGCGGGTTTTGCGTTCAAGGAGTTTTGATTAACCCCGTATTTAATCGACATTTGTTTCAATAATAAAGACAAAGTATTTGTTAAAGGTTTTACCGGGAAAATTAGTGTAATTTATTTTAATTTTAAGGGTGATATATTTACTATTTACTACACTTATTATTAAATAGCTATGATAATAGAAGAAAAAACAGAAGTCAAAACCCGCGAAGCGGAAATCATTGATTTTTATAAAACAACCTTTCCAGAGGTAGCGGCATTTGTGCGAAAAATGGGCGGATCGTTGAGTGATGCGAAAGATGTTTTCCAAGACACGCTTGTGATCTACTATGAAAAGAAATTAGAACAAGATTTTTTGCCTGAGCAAAGTGAAAGGGCTTATTTGAAAGGGATTGCTAAACATTTATGGTACAAAAAATTTAAGGATAAACAACATACTATCGCTTTGCAAGGTGATAATTACCAATTGCCAACTAAAGATCAACAAATAGTTTCTGAAAAACTTTTAGCTATACTTGAATTATCGGGTAAGCGCTGCCTGGAACTATTGTCGGCTTTTTATTACGAACACATGGATATGAAAAGCCTGGCGCAAAGTTTTGGTTTTTCGTCTGAGAGATCTGCTACAGTACAAAAATTTAAGTGTCTTGAGAAAGTAAGAGAAACTATTCGTAAGCGCGCAATTAGAAAGGAGGACCTTTATGAATGATACACAATTGATAGATGACTATTTTTTTAAGCGTGTTAGTGGGGAAGATCAGCTAATAATACAAGCCAAGTTTTTAACTGATCCTCAATTGGGAGATAAACTATACTGGCAGAATTGTGTTTACGAAATCGTAACGGTATATGGCCGAAAAAAACTTAAACAGGAGATTGTATTTGCAGAAGAAAAATTGTTTTCGGAGAACCGGTTTAAACATTTTAGAGACATTGTAACTAACATTTTTAAATAATTTAATAAGAAATGAGTACAACACGTTTAAAGGATCTTATTGATTCAAAAATATTGAACGAACGTAAAATATTTTTATGGGGGCAGGTAGATGATACTTCGGCAAAACATGTTATAGACCGCCTACTATATTTGGAATTGACACAACCTAACAAAGAAATACAGTTAATAATCAATAGTCCGGGTGGTTATGTTACCTCTGGATTTGGTATATATGATACAATGAAAAGTATTAGCAGCCCTGTTTCAACAGTATGCTGTGGCTTTGCGGCCTCAAAAGGCGCAATTTTGTTATCGGCCGGAGCGAAAGGAAAACGGGCTATACTGCCGCATGCCAGAGTAATGATACATCAGCCAAGCGGTGGTGCCGGAGGGAATGCTTCTAACATAGAGATACAGATGGAAGAAATTATTAAAACCAAAAATCTGCTTGCAGAAATACTTGCAACAAATTGTGGTAAAAGCGTTGAACAAATTAAAAAAGATTTTGATCGTGATTACTGGATGTCTGCTGGGGAGGCATTAGAATACGGAATTGTGGACGAGATATTACATAAAATATGAAACCTGCACCTCTTTATTTAAACTGAAGTTTTAAATTTTAGCTATGGAAAGAATATAACTGAAAAATTTTATTTACTAAGTTTATCAAACTTTTGCTCTTCATATATACTATCTTCTGCGGGATATCTAAGCACTTCATCAAATTTACCACTTTCTTTAGCAAGCGCCCAGATTAAACTTTCACCTGCCGGAATAATATCAGGCACCTTAGAATATATTTCATCTTTATATGTTTCAGCTGCACTACAAATTAACCAGCCCTTGCTTTTAAACATTTTTATCAGATCTTCTAAAAACAAAGCAGAAGTTAAGTTATGATGGAGTAACAATGAATGATGAATTTTTCTTCCGGTTAATATACTGGCAAGGCTATCATAAAACATTGCTCTGTTAAAAATATGTTCCAAGTATATTTTCTTATAAGGCTCAAGGTTTAGCTTTGGATTTGCTTTTAAGTCATTTATCAATCTGCTGTCATAATACCAGTCAGAAGCATCAATTGTTACATAACCATTTGAATAGCCGGAATTTTTCATGAACAATCTTAACGAATCTCTTTTCTCAGCCGTATCACCTTCTTTTAAATACGGAAAACGAAATAATTTTGAGTAGTGGCTATATTTGTTTATTAAGCTATCATTTTTAAGAAAATCGTTTTTAAAAAAATGAAAAGTATTTTTCGGGTTATTGTAATTTTTATGAGAAAATGTATGATTTGCAATTAAATGCCCATCGCTATCCCAGGCATTTAATAAACTCTGACCCTGACCATTATTTATTCGTTTTCCACAAACAAATAAAATGGCTTGTATATTTTCTGCTCTTAATTTTTTTAGAATAAAACTATTTAACTCATTTTGCTTGTAATCCAAAATATCGTTTGTAGTGGGGTCGTCAAAAGTAAAGCAAAGTTTTGATTGATCGTTTTTTTGTGCAAAGTAAAAATCAAACATCAAAAAGAAAATTATTGTTAAGCAAAAATGTTTTATCATATGCAAAATATTTTTGTAATCTAAGTAGACCAATAATCTTAAAGTACCTGAAACCCCAGTAGACTCAAAATTTGCTTCGCAACTGTAATTGGCATTACGCCATGAGCTGTAATTATTTTTTTATCTGTTATTATTTTTGACTTGCTAATAATTGCGCCTTCAAACATCAATTGTTTGGTAACAGTGTCTTTCTTGTTTTTGAAGCCATTGGTAGTAATAGTTTTATTGTTTACTAAAAATGTATCGCTGCTTAATTTAACAGGTATCAAGCCCGATACGCCATCACATACAGCGGCTACTATTCCACCATTTTCGTAGATCTTTGCCGCAATATCACCAATGTTTTTAGACTTTGGATAATCGACCAAACAACTAAAGCCTCCGGAATAATAAATAACATTATAATCATTGGCATTGATTTGTGAGGGCGCTAACGAATTTTTTACTTTATCTTCGAGCGCTTTTTTTTCATCATCAGGGATATTGAATTTTTTTGGATAATGCATTTTGTAAGCTAATGGAACGTTACCACCATTTGGGCTTACAATATCAACATCTTTAATTCTAAACCCTGAATTATAAAGTGTTGAATAAAATTCAGAGATCTCAGGAGCATAACAGCCCCATGTATGATCGTTAGGCTTTGAAACTAAATTATCTGCGTTAGTAGCAACGATCAATATTTTTTTACTGTTATTTATTTGCGCATAAAAAATTTGGGCGCAAAAAAAGATAGAAAAAATAAAACAATTCTTTTTCATAATTACATTATTAGAAAGGCCGGTAGTATTGCCGGCCTTTTTATTTTTACTATTTCTAAATTAAGTTTTTCAATATTAAAATCCAAATAATTGATTTTTATTCTTTGATCAATTTTTTAGTGATCGATCCCATGCGAATAAAATAAATTCCTTTTGGCTGTTCGGTCATATCGATCTCGAGTTTATTTTCGTTTACGTTCATTGAATAAATCAGCGAACCTAATGCATTAAATATTTGTAAATTACTTCTTTCATCATTTAAAATTGAAATAATTATTTTATTGCTGAAAGGATTTGGGTAAACATTCAGGTTATTATCTTCAATTCCTTTATCTGCAAAAACACCTGTACATGTAGAAACCGATTGTGTAAACACAGATGAACTAACACATCCATTACCGCCCGTTCCACTAATAGTATAACTTGTTGTAATAGTTGGCGAAACGGCAATTACCGTATTATTTGAGCCTGTGCTCCATGTATAGGTAGTTGCGCCGCTCGCTGTTAAACTTACAGTTTGTGCCGGGCAAATTAAACTTAAGGAAGATACTGCGCTAACAGTTGGTGAGCTAATAACTGATTGAGTTACTGTTGCAGTACCAATGCATCCATTAATATCTGACCCTTCAACAGTATAAGTTGTAGTAGTGTTAGGAGCAACAATTTCTACCGTATTTGTTGAAGTATTATTCCATGTGTAAGTAAGTGCTCCGCTCGCAGTTAAACTCGCTGATTGTCCACTACAAATTACACTTGAATTAGTAACCGCGTTTACAACCGGTAAAGAAAAACTATTTGTTGCTACGGTAACGGTTTCCGACTTAGTGCATCCGTTTGCATCCATAATATCTACAGTGTAATTTGTTAATGAAACAGGGCTTACAAGGTTAGTGTTTGTAAAAGGTCCGGATACCCATGCATAATTTATCCAGCCTGTGCCTCCACTGGCTGTTGCAGTTAGCATGCTAGAGTTACCAATACAAATTGTAGGATTACTTGCCACAGCAGTTAAAGTTAAGGCCGGTGGATTTATTATTGCAAAAGTTTGTGTGGTTGTACCACATGTATTAGTTACCGCACAGGTATAAGTATTTTGGTTTAGACCAGTTACAGTAGATGAGTTTCCAATTACGGGACTCCAGCTATAAGTAAATGGTCCGTTATTTGATGCTGTTACAGAAGCGCTGCCTACTCCACCGTTACAAAGTATATTATCTACTGTAAGATTTATGTTAGGAAGGCAGGAATTAATTTCAAGTAAATTGCCAAAAATTGGATGCGACCCAACGTAATTTCCACTACTGCCAGAAAAATTAACTAATACAGTGTTTGTAGGAGCACTTATATCAAATTCAAAAATAACTCCATCGTTGTTTGTACCGCCGCTAAATGTCATTCCAAACAGATTGCCGTTAGAACCTTGTATTAACGAGCCTTGTGGAAAACTTCCGGGGTTAGCACCCGATGTACCGGTAAAATCAAACATTGATGTATATGTTCCCGGCCCTGTAGTTTTATATTCGAAAAGTGTACCGTCGCCGGTGGCTCCTCCACCGCTTGTTAAACCATAGAGCTTTCCGTTGCCAGCCAATATTAAACTGCCTTTGGGGTTAATACCGCCATTGGCAGCCGATAAAAAGTGGTGTTTTACGTTATAAACGTTAGAATTGATATCATACTCAAACAAAGTACCTTCGTTACTTGTTCCTCCTATATCAGTTAAACCATATAATAAACCGGGGGTTGGTTCAATAAGTGAACCAACCGGATTTGCTCCCATAAAATTTCCGGAAGTGCCGCTAAACTCAACAACTTTTGAATAAGTGCTCGTTGCTACATTAAATGAAAATAAAACACCATCGTTATTATTATTTCCACCAATGGATGCAAAACCATATAAAAGACCATTTGATGCCTTCAATAGTGAACCAGACGGCCTATAACCATTAACGCCAATATTAAAATTGTAATGCACACTGTACGTATTTGAACTAAGATCATACGAAAAAATAACCCCTTGTCCATTTGTTCCACCATAATATGTTAGCCCAAAAAACACATTTGGACTTACCTCGGTTAACGAACCTTGCGGTTGACCGCCAGGATAATTACCTGTGTTACCGGTGAAATTAAACAAGGGAATTATTGTATTGTTGTTTGGATTATATTGTATTAAATACCCGTTACCGGTAGCAAAAAAACCGTAGGAATCGTAGGTAACCAATCCGTATATATTTCCATTTGTTGCCTTAATAAATGATCCATGTGGCTTAGCCCCATTTGTATTACCATCAAATGACCCAGCGTTGTAAGATCCTGATGTAAGATTATAGTTAAATGCCACGCCGCTATTAGGGCCGTTACCTCCGGACCCCGCCATACCAATTAGTGAGTTTTGTGCGTTGCTTAAATTTAAAGATGCCATTAAAAATATGCACGCTGCTATTTTTTTACATCTTTCGAGTACGTTGTTTTTCATGTTTGTTTTTTTTTAATTAGTTTTACTTATTGTGTTAACGGAGATTTCAACTATTATTCTTTAATTATTTTTTTTGTTACAGAACCTATTTGAATAAAATAAATTCCGTTTGGTTGGTCATTTAAGTCAACTTCTGAAGTACTTTCTTTTAATTCTGAAGAATAGATTAAGGATCCTAGAGTATTAAACACCTGTAGTTTTATTTTTATTCCACCTTTTATGGAAACAAGTACCTTGGAGTTAAATGGATTTGGATAAACGTTTATTAAATTGTTTTCATTTGCTTTAGAAGAAAAAATATCCGTACAGTTAGAAACTGACTGAGTAATCACTGAAGCATTGATGCAACCATTAGCGTCAGTTCCGTTAATGGTATATGTTGTTGTGATGGTTGGCGACACAGCTATAATTGAATTGTTGGATGCTGTGTTCCATGTGTAAGTATTCGCTCCGCTTGCTGTTAAACTTGCGGTTTGTCCGATACAAATTAAACTTAAATTAGAAACAGCATTTACGTTTGGTAAACTATTAACCCATTGTGTAATGGTGGACGAGTTAATACAATTATTAGCATCTGTAACATTAACCGTATAATTTGTTGTTGTGTTTGGATTTATAATTGAGATACTATTAGTTGGCCCCGCAACCCATGTGTACGTAATTGGCCCGTTACCGCCACTCGCTATTGCGGTTAAGGTGCTTGAATTACCTGCACACACGGTTGGGTTGCTGATCGCTGCACTTACTACTAATGCAGGGGGCTCAGTAATTGTAAAGCTTTGAAGTGTTAAACCACAACTATTGGTAGTAGCACAAGTATAATTTCCCGGCGAAAGATTGCTTGCTATTGATGAATTACCACCCGATGGGCTCCATGTATAGGTGTATGGGGCATTATTAGTTGCAGTAATTGTTGCACTGCCATTATTGTTGCCAAAGCAATCTACATTTGTTTGCGATGCAATTATTGCCGGTGCTAAACATAAAGTATACTCTAACAAATTTCCATGAGTGGCGTATGAGCCAATATAGTTACCCGAATTGCCTGAAAAATTTACCAATACAGTACTGTTAGGAGAACTTAAGTTGTAACCGAATATAACGCCACTACCTGTGCTTCCGCCATTATTAGTCATGCCATACAAATTTCCGTCTGACCCTTGTATCAAAGAGCCCTGCGGACTACCACCAGGATTTAAACCACTACCACCTGTGAAATCAAACTTAGATGTATAAGTACCAGGGCCAGTCATATCATACTCAAACAATACACCGTTTCCCATTCCACCATTTGATGTTAATCCATACAACATACCGTTATTGGCCTTTAACAGGCTCCCTCTGGGAAAAGTTCCTCCTGAAGCAGGTGTAAAATTATATTTAACAGTATAAACATTGGTAACAATGTTATATTCAAATAATACGCCTGAACTATTTGTGCCACCAATGCTTGTTAGACCGTAAAGCAACCCAGTATTTGCTTCTATTAGTGATCCTTTTGGATCTCCTCCCATAAAGCTTCCTGTAGTACCAGTAAAATCAACTAATTTAGTGTATATACCATTAGATGCATCAAATGAAAAAACAACGCCATTATTATTAATTCCGCCAAAAGAAGTCATACCGTAAAAAAGTCCGTTCGATGCTTTTATTAATGATCCCTGAGGTCTCCAGCCATTTGTAGAAGTAAAATTATAAAGTACGCTATAGGTATTAGTGCTAAGTGTATATGAAAAAATTACACCTCCATTATTAGTGCCTCCACGTTGCGTTAATCCATAAACCACACCCGGGCTAATCTCAAGTAAAGCACCGTAAGGTCTGGCCCCCGGAAAAGCGCCACTTGTTCCAGTAAAATTAAATAAAGGAATAATAGTATTGTTGTTTGCATCATACTGCAAAAGATAACCATTACCTCCAGGACTAAATGAACCACCGTCATAAGTAACCATGCCGTAAATATTTCCATTATTTGCTTTTATGAATGAGCCATTTGGTTGAGCGCCATTTGTAGTACCATTAAATGCGTTAGCATTATATGTATTTGAATTAAGATTATAATTAAATGCTGAACCACAATTAGCAGAACTGCCACCAAGTTGTGTCATTCCCAATAACGCAGTTTGTGAGGCAAGTGAACCTGAACTTAAAGTAAGAGCCAGAATAGATACATACGCGCTCACTTTATTAATTTTTTTTAGTACATTATTTTTCATGCTTATTTGTTTTTTATTATCGTCTAATGTCTGACATTAAATAAAAACCATAAAGCCAGATATTGTTATCGGCGCTAATTACTATGTGAATGACGATTGTTTAATTTTTATAAAAATTAAATGTTTGATTGGATTTTTTTGTGCTGATTTTAAAAAGTATAAAATTTGTTTTATTTTTTACCACTTACTTAAAATACTTGCATTAATTATTAAATAAGGAAAAATTTATAAATACTGTAATAGGTAGATTTAAATATTTTATCGCGCAATTATTTACCGCTATCGGGGCATTTCTATCTTAAAAAAAGAAATAATAAAAGACCAGTTACAAAAATCCGGTTTTGCATTCCTGCATCTTTATTTAAAATTACAATATGTATAAACCAGAAAATAAATTTTTATTTACTAAACACTTAACATGCAAGTTAATAATTTGCGTGAGTTTCTTTTTTTCCTTTCAAAATGCATTTTGCCAGGTTAGAATTATAAAGCCTGTAAAACATCATCCCAGGCAAACCAATTTATCTATTGGAGGTGGGTTAAACAGAAGTGTATTAATATTAAACCGAAATGTAAAAAATGATAATGATGCTCTTGGATTTAATGGCGCATTAACATATGGTGGAACAAAATTTTTAAGAGCAAAGATTGAATACACACATTATAATAGAATAGATATTGAACCCACATGGTTTAACATCAGATCATCCACAATTGAAGGAAATTTACAGTTGCTGGCGCGCTTTAAAAAAACGAGAGCTTATTTTTATCCATTATTTGGTGTAAGCCATAATTCATTTTCAGGTTATTTTACAGGTCAGGGTGATTTTTTAAATCTAAGCGAAAAGTATAAAAAAAATACAATAGCAAGAACCAATTGGTTTGGTGCAAATGTTGGTGTTGGATATGAATACTACTTTAAAAAAATAAGTTTTTTTGGAGAATACAAAATGAGGATTGGCAACTATGACCGGCAATTAAATATAATGGATGTGTGCTTTAGTTTTGGATTAAACTATAGTTTAAAAGTGCCTTCTGTTTACAAGCTTTTTTCTGGCACGAAAAAAAGGTATTTGTTAAACTAAAGAAATACAAATATCATACGTAAAATATTTTAATACTTAAAATCAAATAATATGAAAAAACAAGTAACAATCTGTTCTGCTTTATTAGTAGCAACCAGTATTACTTCACAAAATGTGCAAGTTAAACCAAAGCCTTCTGGCTTTAAAAATATGACCGAAAACATAGCTGCAAAATTTGCTAATGAAAATACTACAACCGTGTCATCAACTTTAAAACGTACAGCATATCTTGATCATCCGGAAAACATAGAAACGGAAAAATCAACAGTAACAATGCCGCCTTCAACTATCCACTGGAATTTATTGTGTGGATCTGCAAATGTTTATGGCATGCTTGTAAGTCAATCAAGACCTTTGCAGTATAATCCCAATGTAAATGCGATTTCGTTTATTCATCGAAAAAGTGCAAGTTATCAATACAGCCCGGCAATTCCTGCAAATGCAGAAAGTGGAATAATTGTGGCGGAGATAACTTCGGATTGGGGTCTCACATGGGATAGTACGTGTATTTGGTCTGATGCTACAAACTGGGGGCGATATCCACAAGGTGCTATTTACAGCGCGCCAGGGAATACAAATATAGCTAATGCCTATATAGTTGGTTGCGGGCCAACCGTTGCAGGAGCTAATTTTTCAGGAAACTGGTATGCCAGTAAAAAATTAGCTGCGCCAAGCTCAACACTTTTTAATTCAACTCTCGATCCTACACCAGGAGCACAACAGTTTCTATCTTTCTCACTGCCAACATATCCCGCAAGTCAGGGGCCACATGGCTGGTCACGTTATGGCTTCACTTCAACAGACGACGGTGTAGTTAGATCGTTGGCATTAATTCAGGACGATCAAACCGGACTTTCAACAATTAGAGGGTTTTCTATTGTTAAGGGAACATTTAATGCCGGTGCGTTTACATGGACAACAGATTCTATTATCCCGGCAACAATTTTAAAAAACGACGGCACTAAACATTTATCATCTGCGCCTCAAATGGCATGGAATAAAGCCGGCACGGTTGGTTACTTAGTATCGATTGGTGCTATCGCTGGTTCTACGCTCTCAAATAAAAGCTATCAGCCTATAATTTACAAAACAACCAATAGCGGTGCAAGTTGGTCGGCACTGCCATCTATTGATTTTAATTCGCCAGCTATGTCGTTTGTTACGGATCACCTGGCAAATTTGCAACCACCAAGCACAAATACAAACATATCTGCTCCGTGGTTTGTTGATTATGATATAACGGTAGATGCAAATAACGATTTACACATTGTTGCACAATGTGCGAGTACGTTCAGCGATGATGACGATCAGTTAACTTCAGTAAGTCAATTTACAACGTCTATTAATCCCGGAGAAAATTATTTGTGGGTACACACTCCTGGTAATCATCCATACTTATATGATTTTATTGGTAATGGCACAGCGGCCTGGAAACTAAAAGTTGTAGATTCAATAGCAACTGAAGATCCGAGTTCTACACCTGGGGGAGATGGTTTTAATGACAATCCATGGGATGCAACTGGAACAGGGGGTGTTAAAGTTAACGTAGACAGAGTTGTTTTAGGACGCACACCGGATGGCAGTTACATCACCTATTCGTGGGTAGAGTCTGACACCAATTTTACAAATGGAGGAAGAAAATGGAACTCTTTACCAAATATTAAAACACGTTGCATGGCTATTGGTTCGGGTACAAATATGTACCAGATTTCACCTACAGAGATTAACGTATCAAAAATTAGCGCAGGAACGGGCACTTTAAATACCAATGTTGCCAATCGCGCTACATTACATTATCTATCGCCTACCACCGGCAGCGCATCTGTGTTTATAAATGCGGCAACATCAACTTATACTGTTGATATTAACACGCCAATTACTGTCACTAACAGCAATCCACTTTCGCAATTAACAAACAACTCCACTTGGATACAAACCGGTAAACTATCATATGCTTTTACTGGTACCGCCACAGCAACGGGAACAACGAACATAGGATTTGCGGAAAATTCATTAAACAACATAAACAATAGTGTCATTTTCCCAAATCCTTCTTCAGAAAATACAACTTTAGCAATTGACTTAAAAAACAATGCTCAGATTAATATCGCTATATTAAATGCAGTTGGACAAGTGGTTAAAATTATTGATGCGCAGGGGCATGTGGGTCAAAACAATATTAGTATTGATGTTTCAGAAATACCGGAAGGAATATATTTTGTAAATATAAAAGTTGATAAAGCAACACATACAAAAAAATTAATAGTTCAGTAGAAATGAAATAAAACCGAGGCATTATAATGCTTCGGTTTTTATTTTCCATTAAAATAATTAATATTCAAAACGTTCTAAAAACAACCTTTTACATAATCACATTAACCGATTACTCTATCTTGAATTATTTATTATTTAAAGATTTTACTTTTATACCTGTTAATTTTATTTAAAAGTGAAAAAACAGATTTCTATTTTATTTGTACCTGTACTAATTTTTTTGTTGGCATTTACCAATAACAATCCCCCTAATTGGAAAATTAAAGAAGATGGCTATTCAATAAAATTTTCAAGTAAAAAAATTAACGGCATTTTTACCGGATTAAAAGCCATTATTGTTTTTGACAGCAAGAATCTTTCTCAATCAAAAATAACAGCTCTAATTGACGTGCCTTCAGCAAATACGGGCAACAATCTTAAAAACAAACATGTTTTACATGCACTTGAAGCATGCAAATTTCAAACAATAAAATTTGAATCCACTTCCATTTCAAAAAAAGGAAATTCTTTTGAAGCTTATGGTAAACTTACTATGAAAGGGGTCACAAAAGAAATTATTTTACCATTTTCATTTGCAAAGAATGAAAATGATGGCGTCTTCTCAGGAAGTTTTTCTGTAATACCGAAAGAATATAGCATAGATAAAAGTGGTACACCCGATGTAATTGAAATTTCTCTCTATATTAAAGTAAGCAAATTGTAAAATCAAATACTGAAGCCTAAAAAGTCCATTTCATACTTCAGCATTTTCAAAAAATTATTTTTTTATTAATAAATACAAACTACTCTACTCATAATAAAGTGTTATATAAAGTGCCTTTTTGCTTTTAGTGTTCGTATCAAGCTCCTGCTTCTTTTGCACTTTTAAATGTTCCAGTTTTTTTAAAATTCCATTTAGTTCTACCCAAACAACAGGAGATGTGTTGTGCGAGTCAACTTTTAGATAAAACTGATTCTGTGAAATTGAAAACTCGCCAGTTATGTTTTCTATACTTCTTTTTTTGCTTGATCTTTGTTTTGGTAGCATAAGGATTTTTTTATTTTTTAACTGTAGTTTATGATTTTATATTTACAAAGCAATTACAAAACCTAAGTAAATACTAATACAAGCCCTCACAGAATTACCTCACAAACCTCACAAAACTTTCATTACAAGGTAAACGATGCCGCTAAATCATTTTAGAAATACCGTACTAACTTTCTCAATCTAAATAGTTTGTTTGTTTTTTTAGATTTGTGAGCTATGAGGGCTTTTCCTATTTACTTTATTTTCTTCTGTTTATTCTTAAGGTCGTGCTTATTTTGCCAGATAATTGAATCTTCTCAAACCGATCTTCAACAAAAAAAAAGCATTGAAAATTATGAATATGCGTTGTCGATAATGAAAGAATATCCGGGAACTGCCGTAAAAATATTAAAAAAACACCTTCACTTATTTTATGGGCAAAAAAACAACAAAAAAATCATAACCTGTTTATACAACATTGCCGGGTGTTATACAGAAATGGATCAAAACGATTCTGCTTCTATTTACATATTTAAGGGTAGAGATTTAAGTGAAACTATTGATTATGCAAACGGTATTGCTGCTGGAAATTTACGCTTAGCTAATTCTTACATGGGTGTAGGAGATTATAAAAAAGCGATCGAATATTACCTGTTTTCCGAAAAATATTATAAGGAAATTAAAGATAGCTCTAAACTAACAAGTATATATTTGAATTTATGTGGCTGCTATGGCGAATTAAATGAATATGAAAAAGGATTAAAATTTTGCGAATTAGGTGATAGTTATATTCCACAAAAAATTCAATTATATAATGGAGTAAAAGACAAAGTACGTCAAAAAACACGTGTTTATTTAAATAAAGCAAATATTTATAGCAAAAGAAATGATACGCTTTTGGTGATTGATGCTTTAAAAAAATCTTATGTATTAGCTAAAAAAGAAAATGTGGCAGGTTTGCTATCTGAAATATGTGAAAATTTGGGTCGAAAATTTTTTGACTACGGTCAAAAAAAGTTGGCAGAAAAGTATTTGCGCGAAGCCCTTGAATTTGCTAGACAAAAAGATAATTCGGCGTATGTTTCTGATATATATAAAATATTATCAAACATATATGAAAGCGAAAACGAGTATAAGAAATCTTTAGAATGCCTTAGAAAATACAATGCGTTAATTGATAATACAAATTTGGTTTCTCAACTTAAAAACATAAACAAATTAGAACTAAAATATAAATTAGAAAAAAATCAATTTGAACTTGATATTAAGGATGCAAACATCCAATCAAAAAACAAACTTCTTCTCATCATAATTTTATCAGCTTTACTTGGTTTGTGCCTTTTGTATATAATAGTCCTAAAAACGAAAAAGGCGTTAGTTTCAGAAATAGAAACAAAAATAAAATTGCTTAAACAAATAAGCAAAATTCAAACGCTCTTACAAAGAAAATCGATAGAGATGGGGAATTTAGAGTTGATTTTGAATGAAAAGACAAAACAGATCGAACTTGCCAATTCACTATTAACAACGAAAACAAAGGAAATAGAAACTGTCAATAAGCTATTAATTGATAAACATGATGAAGTAACCGCTGTTTCTTCGTTGTTAAATGAAAAGAACAGCAAAGTAAATGAAATATCTATTATACTAAACGAGGAAATTAAAAACAAAGAATTTTTATTAATTCAGAAAAAAGAAACGGATCTGCTATTAAACAGAAAAATTGAAGAATTAAATAAGACCGAAATAAGATTAAGCGAAAAAAACAATGCAATGGAAGAAGCAACTAAGTCGCTTAATAGTAAGAATATTGAAATTGATGTGGCTGCAAAACTTCTCGAGCAAAAAAACGCAGAATTAGATACTGTATCACAATTACTTATTACTAAAGTAAACGAAATAGCTGTTATAGAAAGAACTCTCGAAAAGAAAAATGATGAATTGGTTGGTTATGCCGTTCTATTAGCCCAAAAAAATGAAATTATTCATAACTCTATTGAAAAAATAAATCAGCTAAACTCAATAACACCATCTAACTTAAGCACCAATTTAAAAGGTATTGTCTCAGATCTAAAGTATTCGAATAATGAAACTGCATGGAGAGAATTTGAGCAAAAATTTATTGAAAAGCATCATGATTTTTACGAGAAATTAGCTAGCAATTTCCCGTTGCTTACACCTAATGAAATAAGAATGTGTGCATTACTAAAGTTAAATATGAGTACAAAAGAAATTGCTTCAATTACATTTCAAACTATAAGGGCTGTAGAGGTTGCAAGACATAGAATACGCAAAAAAATGAACCTGCCTAAAGAAGGCAATCTCATTAATTTTCTTAAAATAAATACTTAAAGCAAAAATTAATCTGCTTTAAATAATCTTTTTGGCTTAAATGATTCATTATTTATTGAAACCTGTACTAAATAAGCGCCAGAATTTAGATCATTTATATTAGAACTAATTTTTTGTTTGCCGGGTTCAATAAATTTAATGTATGATTTAACTATTCTTCCACACATATCCAATACATTTATTTCTAATCTGGAAACAGTTTTTAAATTTACATCAAAATAAAACTCTTCATTACACGGGTTAGGATATAACTTAATTTCTCTGTCGTCTAACGGGTTTTCGAGTGCATAGCATATAGATGTGCGTTTTTTTTGCCCCAATGTTTCAACAGCCGCAATTCTATAATAATAAGATGCATTTGAAAGTGCCGTTTCATCAATAAAAATATATTTACCTGCCCTGTTTTTAGCTGCAATTTTACCTACTATATCAAAGTTAATTGCATCTACAGAACGCTCTATTTCAAAAAAAGCCATATTTTCCTCTACTGCTGTTTCAAAATGTAAAGCATTTTTATTGTTTGATTTCTGACAATTGAACGAAACAAAATCAATTGGAAGAACAATACTACAAGGTCCATTACAACTTAGTGGACAAGATGCCAGATCGCCACCGCCACCACCAAAGTTAGGTGCTACATTTGTGAATGTTGCGCTGGACCCGGAAATAGTGCCAACATAAACTGCTCCGGAAGAGCTTGTAGTTACGATATAATTACCAACAATTGCCAAACCGCCACCTCCGGTATTACTAGGCATGCCAGACATTGAACAACTTGATAAAAGCATACCTGTTGGACTGTAAACGCTTAGTGACTGTGGTGCAAATGTTTTCATTACATAAACATTACAGCATTCATCTACAGCGATATCTGCAACACCGGCTGATGAGAACCAACCAGGAACAGTAAACAAAAGTGTGGCATTTGAAGATCCATTATATAAGTATACACCTCCGGTTCCTACGTTAAAATTATAAATACAGCCAGGCCCAACTGCTAAATTACCAGTATTACCAATTGTAGTTAAATGGCCTGTTGATACCCAAACCGACCCATTCCAATAATGATACATTCCGACTAACGTAGTATAAAATACTATAGGTGGAGAAGCGCTATTGATATTAGGCCCATAACCAAGACCACCCATTGCCACTGTCATTGTATTTACGGAAGTTACAGTAGAGGGATTTGTGCCTAGTACAAAAGGTTGTGAAGGATCAAACATTTTTAAAGGGTTGCTCAGGATATAAATCATACCATCAGGACAGGATTGTGACTTAAGACATTTAAATGCAAATATCAAAAAAGTGAAAAATATAATTTTATACATAATTGCAAATGTTGATCAATACTTTAAGTAATTGAAATAAATGACCTCACAATTCCTTTAAGAATATCTCACATTTATTTCATCAACATGAAAAAACTATAAAAACTCTGTTAGCAGGGCTCAATTGGAGCAACTTTTTTATTTATAATCTCCAGGCAATCAAATTTTAAGTCTTTCAGGTCAATATTTTTATTTTCCCATATAAAAGGATAATTAAGTGTTGGTTTTTTGTCAAAGGTTTGCGATAAAATATAATTTGCACCAATTTCAGCTTTAAGGCATTTTGGCGCTTCTTTAACAAAAAAAGTTTTTTCTATAGTACCTTTGGATGAGTTATTAAATAAAATTATTTTATAAATAATTTTCATATTTACTGTAGAATCTTTACTCATGTTCTTATAAAAAATCAATGGTTTATTATCTACGGAAAACTTCAAAACCTCTTTAAAAGGACTATCTACATTATTAATTGGTAGTAAATATGAAAGAAGAAGAATATATTTGGCTAATATTAAATTCAGCATTTTTTAATAAATAATAAGTTTCTTTTTATAAAATGAATTTGTGCGGTCGCAAACTGAAATGACATAAACCCCTTTACTCAATTCATTCGTTGGTATTTTTTGAGATTTTTTACCATTGTTGGGTTCAATAGATAAAACAAGTTTTCCTAAAGCATCATAAATTTTAATTTTTGAAATAACAGTATTGCCATCAATGTTTTCAATGAAGATCTCTTGATTTTCATTATTATAATAAACATGGTAGTTTGCATTTTCTTCTTTTAACTCCTTTAAACCAACATTATCTGGTACATTAAAAGATAAAACTCCACCAGAAGAAGATGTATAAAGTATTGCATTACCATGATTTTGTATTGAAACTTTAACTCTTATTACACCCGCTGTTGGGTATGAAAACGATACATAAAAATTTGTTGAAGCAGTTAAACCCGCAATATAAGAATGTAAAGCCTGGGTTGTTGTAGGAACTTCATAAATTAAAGAATCATGGTTAAATGCCGGATCATCTCCTGCAAATAAAATACAATAATCAAGTGAACTCTCTTTATGATAAGATCCGTAAAAGTCAGATAGCACAACTCTTCCATTATCTTTATTAACTGCCAATACATTTTGTGGTTGGCTTGCATTAGGCAATACCGAAACTAAATGCATAAAATAATCTTTTGGCTGATTGAGCGAATTATTTATTCTCACAGATCTGCCATATATGCTGGCAGATTTTGTAAGTGGATAGCAAGTGTGAACATATGCTGTTTTTTGAGAGTTTGAATAATAACTATAAGATGAATCGTTACTTAACTGAGGTACGCCATTGTAATTTAGGCCAAACCATTTTTTATAGTTATTGTTAGTTTTTACAATATCAAAAATTGCAACTTTTTCTAAGCCGGGAATATAAAGAAATTGTCTTTGATTTTTATCTACACAATTAAATACGTTTGTACATGCCTGATAAATTGGTGTGGAGTTGGACCACAAATAAGAATACTCCTGGTTCAAATCACGTCTAATATTTGTTGAATGCTCAATTGGTTCCTGAAAAGGATACATTTCAAAATTGTTCATCTTTTGAATATGGATGCAATTATGCATAGAATCCATTCCTTCAATACCTGAAGTAGTGTAAATATTTTTATCGATTAACAACCAGCCATTATTATATACCGAAAAATGCCCAGAGCCATTATGGGCATGATCACCATACCTGCCTCCAGCTCTATAACTTACCCATTGGCTATTGCTGTTCCATCCTGTACGTCTTATAAATTGATCTGTTCCTGAAGTATCAGTGTAGATATAATTATTTTGATAAAATGGTAATGTCCTGTAATCAACAGCACTAATTTCCTGGTTTGAATACAAAAATGGAAACCATCTGTATGCTGTAACTGCAAATTTATTAAACGGCACAGTTTCATTAGCCCAAAAAAGAGCAACTTGTTTTGACTGTAAATTGTTTGAGTAACTTGAAACAAGGTCGGCCGCTAATCTATGAAACTCCCATAACTCACCTGTTGATTCTCTTGCCCAGTCACCTTCTGGTAACATGTGCGTTAAATTTGGCAAACTCGCAAAAGGTAAAAACTTTACAGCATCTTCATCATAAGTAGTATTTATAAAATGATCTACTACATTGTTTGTTCCGGTTTTAAATATTGCCAAAGCTTTAAAATAGTTAACAGCATACCCTGCGCCATATCCCCAGCCTTCATTCGCATCTCCGTTTTTCAGTCTGGTATTTGTATAACTCATTAAAAATGGTCTTATGGAATCTACTTTCGAAATAAATTTATCACCATTAATATGGTCTTCTGAATGAATAGCAAAACCAACACTAGTAATGCCAACAAAATGTCCCATTGTATAATTATTACCTTCGTAATAATAAGGTCCATACCATATGCCATATATGTTTGGTTTTGTTAAAATCCAATCTCCCCAATGAATCAATCTTGCCCTTACAGTATTTCTAAACGTTGGTGAGATATAATGATATAACCAATCGTACAACATTGAAATTTCAACCAATGTACTTCTTGATTCATAACCTGAATCATAGTACATAGTACTATCATTTGTATAATTATTAAAATATTCCTTAAATAAACTTACTGCAGAATCACGATGAGCAACGTTACCGCTTGCATAAAAAGATAAAGCATACATAAAAGCATATTGTTCGCCACCGTAAACATGAGCCATAATATATTGCGAATTATATCCTGAAACAGCATTTATCCTTGTAACAAGCTGTTGCCACTCAATTGTGTTATTCAGTTTTCTATTTTGTAACTTTTGAATAATTGTTGAATCAAGCAAAATCCTTGGATGACTTTGTTTAACAACCATCTGACCGTTCGCAATTTGACGCCAAAAAAGGCAAATTAAAAATGCAATTAGGTAATGCTTTGTTTTCATTTCTTAAATATTTATTATATTTTAATCAAATAACCAAATCAAATCGCATATTTTACACTGCAAATAAGTTAACGGCAGTAAATATTATGAGAGTGGTTGCCTAAAACTTGACTTTGGTAAAGTTGACCTGAAATTCTTAAAACCGTAGTTTGAAATATCACTACATTTTAGATTTTACTTTTTTTATTTTATGATATTTTCACTTAAGAATACAATCTATAAAATAATTAATTACTAATTTTTCGGTCTGATATTTTTATCATTTACTAAAAATAAAATCATATTTAAAAAAATAAAATATTTATTTATTTATTCTTTATTGTTTTTCTTTAGCAATTCATATGCTCAGGATGAAGGTGATTATTTTATTAATAACTATTCAAGTACTACATACAAAGGGGCAATTCAAAATTTCGATGTTATTCAGGATGATTTTGGTTTACTGTATTTTGCAAATAATTCATTTATACTTGAATATAACGGCAAAAGTTGGTTGCGTATTCATTTAACAGATGGATCCAAAACCCCAACTTCTTTTGCAAAAGGAAAAGACGGGGTTATATATGTAGGAGGAGAAAATGAATTTGGCTTTTTAGAAAAAGATGCAAAAGGAAAAACCATTTACAAATCATTAACTCACTTATTAAAGCAAGAAGAAAAAGATTTTACAAAAGTTTGGTATACTTTAGTGATAAACGACGATATATATTTCTGTTCAAATGAACGATTAATAAGATATAACAAGGGAAAAATCAAAACCTGGAAACCCAAAAATTCATTTCACAAAGCACACATTATTAATAATACATTATTTGTTCGTGAAGTTGATAAAGGTTTACTATTTTTAAATGGCGACAATTTAGAAATGGTTCAAAAAACCGAAATATTTGCAAATGCAGATTGTAAAATAGCGTTTTTTTTACCTTATAAAAACAATAACGAATTTTTGATCTTTACAAGATCGAAGGGGATTTTTCATTTTGATTTCAATTCTAATGATATTAAACGGTCCATCCTTACAAAGCATAACTGCACATCATCTTTAGATACTTTATTACGGTATGAGCCTTATGATGGCTTGATTTCTAAAGATAATAATGTAATTGTTGGAACTATTGACAATGGTCTTTTTGTGTTTGACAAAAATTACAAATTGCTAAATATGCTTTCTACAAAAACAGGCCTGATCAATAATGAGTGTAGAAAATTATTTATTGATCAGCAAAATAATTTATGGGTGGCATTTAATAATGGACTTTCAAAAATAGAGGTCAATTCTCCGCTAAAAAAATGGGATAAATACAATCAGATAGAAGGACTTGTAAGTAGTTTTATTAAATATAATAATCATAAATACATTGCTACATCTAAAGGGTTGATGATATATGATGACGTTACACATTCTTTTAAATATGTTACTAATATTCCCGAAAGGTGCCTGGCTCTTGAGGTTATAAATAATTGTTTATACATCGCAACAGAAAACGGTTTGTATTGGTTTGACGGCAAGACCTATAAATTGATCTATGATAAAAGTACGGTTAATACAATAAAATATAGCTTGTCGCATCCAAAACTTATTTTTTGCGGTACAGATAATGGCATCGCCATTATTGGAACAGTAAGCCAAAAGTATTTATATGATATTAACTCTCCATTAAACTCGCCCGTTCTTTACACAGCGTTTTTAGATAAAACAAAATTATTAGCCTCTACAAGAAGCGAGGGGATTTTTTGTGTTGATCTGTTAACAAATAAAACATCTGTTCTACCTAATAAAAAGCTTTATAAATCCACAACAGATAATTTTTTGTTTGATTATAATAATAACGTTTATATAGGAACAGATAGTGGATTATATTCAATTAATAAACGGCTAAATTTTGTATCAGAAAAACATATCAATAAATTTTTAAGAGGGAAATATTCCGTTATAAATGCTGCCTTTTCAAATACAGATGTATTTCTTTCCCTTGCTCATTTAAAAGGTAACGATATAGGCAAAGAAGAAAACATAGCTTTTTCATTAAAGAATAAAAATGATCCGGCACAAGTATATTTTACTTTAAGTAAAACCGGTGATGTGGCTTCAAGACATATTTACTTTGATTCAACAAAAGTTTTCATATCGAATGATGAAGGTGTTTTTATTCTTGATAGAAAAATCACTCCTGTAAAATCGCAGTTAAGGGCCTATATTTCTTTAATAATTCACAATAACGATACAATACTCTTTAATCTTAAAAAAAACAATGACTCGCTAGATTTTGAATTTGGCTCAAATAAGTTTGCTTTTGAATTTGGTTCAAACGATTTTTCTGATGAGTCAAAATTGATATTTCAATATTATTTAGAGGGCTACGAAAATGATTTTAATAAATGGGGCGAAAAAAACAAAGCTTATTATGAAAACATAAAATTAAATGAGGGAAATTATGCCTTTCACCTTAAAGCTAAAAATATTTTTGGAAACGAATCTGAAGAACTTATTTTTAGATTCAAAATATTAGCGCCCTGGTATCGAACCTTACCAGCATATGTATTTTATTTTATTATAACATTGTGTTTAATTTTTTTAATTATAAAACTAAATGCAAAACGTTTAGTTGCACAAAACAAACGTCTCGAAAAAATTATTATTGAACGCACTCAAACAATAACAATCCAAAAAACGGAAATTGAGCATAAAAATAAAGAGATCACAGATAGTATTAATTATGCTCAAAAAATACAACTGGCATTAATGGCAAGTCTTAAATTGCTGGATAAAAATTTAATTGTAGATGCTCCGGGTAACAATATTCAACCAAAAGACTATTTTTTATTATATAACCCTAAAGATATTGTAAGCGGTGATTTTTATTGGGCTACAGAGCTTAAAATTAATGGCGAAAAGCAATTTTTAATTGTAATTTCAGATTGCACCGGCCATGGGGTTCCGGGGGCTTTTATGAGTCTACTTTGTATCGGGTTTTTAAATGAAATAACTAAAGAAAAAGAAATATCTGATCCCGGACAAATATTTGATGAATTAAGACTGCGTATTGTATCTACGTTAAATCCTGAAGGGTCTGAAACAGAACGTAAAGATGGTATGGATGCAATTTTATTAAATATTAACTCTACTAATAACATTATGCATTATGCCGCTGCAAATAATTCATTTTATGTTTTAAGAGATAATACTCTAATTGTATTACAAGCAGATAAAATGCCTGTTGGAAAATACAGTGACGGAAACGAAAAACCTTTTATAACAAATACTTTCGAATTACAAGAAGGAGATGTAGTTTATACTTTTACTGATGGTTATGCCGATCAGTTTGGCGGGCCTAAAGGTAAAAAATTTAAATACAAACAATTAGAAGACATACTAATTGCAATCCATAAAATGAGTGCTGCAGAACAAAAAAAGATATTATTACAAAAATTTAAAGAGTGGCAGGGCAATGAAGAACAGGTGGATGATGTGTTAATCTTTGCGATAAAATTCTAATTATTTCTCCGATAAATAGTAAATAATAGCCTTTAACAGTTAAAAAATAACCGATAACAATTAATAGTTGTTCTAACATATTGGTATTTTTATTTTTGATCTGCTTATAATCATAGAATACAACTCTTTAAATTCTAACCAATTAATATTAACCGTTTTAAAATGAAAATTCATTCAACAAATTATTTCGACACATTTATTGAAATAGCAGATGACTGTCCGGCTTTAACAGGAGAAATTCCGCCAATAAAAGCTGATTCAAAAACTGCTGCAAATATTCAATATGACCTAATAAAAAAAAATCCTTATAAATATACGTCGGATGATATTCTATTCCTGATTTTCGCTGATAAAAACGATCTTATTAGGCAGGAGTATAAAAAATCAAGAGACCAATTTTACTCAAAGGGCCAGCCATGTTTAAGAGCCTCACCTCTCACAAAGCGTTATGGTTGGGGCATACACTATAATAAAGAAGGAAAAATTGCTATCTATGGTTGTGATACCCAAGCTTATTTAAACTTCATAAAAAACAAAGAAATAACAATTCTTAAGGCTATGAAATCTAAAAAATAAACTTAGTTCGTTATCTACTTTACAATATATTTTAGGAGATATGTAAGTTAAAAAAGATCAATATAGAGCTCATTTAAGTTTAACAAATAAACATAGAGGTAAGCGATTTTTCACTTGTCATAATAACAAAATTAAGAAATGAAAAAAAAATTGAAATCAACCTTAGCTATGGTTTTCCTAGCTATCATAGCTATCTCTTGCAAAAAAGAAAAATTTAAACTCAGTTCACAAACAAATGAGATGTTTCATGTAAAAAATGACGACTATTTAATACCTGTTTTAGTTAGAGGAAATACTGCCAGCAAAAAAATACTACTTTATATTCAGGGCGGCCCTGGTTATGCCTCTCTTGATTTTGCCCAAGTTGATTATCCTAATTGGAAAAACTCTCTTGAAGTAGATTTTGCGGTTGCTTACTATGACCAAAGAGGAACTGGGAACAAACAAGGTGATTTTTCGCAGGGAGATTTAGTGTTGTCCACTTGGATTGAGGACTTATCGAAAGTTGCAGTGTTTTTGGAAAAAGCTTATGGAGCAGAAATTATAATGATGGGGCATAGCTTTGGGGGCAATTTAATGTACAGGTATATTATCAAAAAAGGTAACTCCGCAGTTCCATCAAAATACATCTCAATAGACTCCCCAGTAACAACAGACTCTGATGCTGATACTTTACGCTGGATTTTTAGAAGAGAATTTCTATTCAATACTGCCAATATAGAAATATCGCGCGGCAAAAGAATTTCCCAGTGGACTGAAGTGTTGCAATGGTTGAGCGCTACTCCAGTAATAAAAAAAGTGGATGGAGATGACCCTTATCAACTTATGAAACAATGGAACACATATGTTGATAAGCTAATATATGTAGACTATCCGGAAAAACCCGTTAAGGTAAAAGACTATATGAATATAGTATTTACTTCAAATTATAACGTACTGGCTTATTTAAATTCTAACTACACCAAAAAACTAGTTTCTATTATACTTAACGAGGAAGAAAACGATTTCTTAATGAATAAATTACCAATAATTCAAGATAAAAACATATTATTGATAGGGGGTAGATTTGACGATATATGTCCGCCAGAAGAGTTAGCTTATGTATATGCCCAAATAGCTTCCTCTCAAAAAACGGTTAAAATAATTGACAACGCCGGACACACTCCATTTACCGATCAACCAAATGAATTTTATAATACTATAAAACAATTTGTTCAATAATGAAATACATAATAGTAACATTTTTGTTAATCGCCTCCTTGCTTCAAGCTCAAAATTTAAAACCAAAGTCAATATTTGTATCTTATTTTGGAGAAACTATAACGCATCCGGGTTTAAAAGTTGGTGCTGATTTTTCGTGTACAGGTTGGAGCAAAAAGAAAATAAAAAAAAATGGAAATCAAACAGTAATTCAAAAAAACATTTACTTATGCCCGAGTATTGGATTCTTTTATCATCGAGATTATCAAACCGGGCTTTTTATAATATCACAATTAAAATATTCTAGAAAAAAAGCGAAAAAGAACTACTTAAGTTATGCTATCGGAGCTGGATACATGAGAACCTTTATTCCAAACGTTTATGTGATAAATTCAACTGGTGAAATAGAACGTTTTCATACGGGATATAATTACTTTACAACCAACTACTCGGTTACATTTGGCAAAATTTTTAGAAATAAGAACGAGTGCTTAAAAAGTATTTTTTTTACGCCCCAATTGATCAATGTCTTACCCAATTATACTAAAAGCATATGGTATTTTGCCTTAGAAATTGGAGTAAGTTTTGACCTGATTAAAAGTGAAATATAAACTCTTACCTGTATATTTGTATTGTTGAATAATTTGAGAAATATAGTTGCATTTTTAAAGGAAATTTTTTTTTGTAAAAAAAATACTTCTTTCTTGATATTTTTCCTTTTCAGCTGTTTATTAATAGCGCCAAATTTTTTATCAGCACAGGTCAATTTTAATAAAATAGAATTTGAGTTATACAAAATGAATGAAGGGTTACCTGCAAATAAAATAACTTCTATTGTTCAGGATAAACGTGGTTATATATGGATTGGAACAGATGGAGGAATTAGCAGGTTTGATGGCGCACTATTTGAAAGTTTTACAAGAAACGATAAACAGCTTAAGTTATTAAATGACGATACCTATAAACTAATAAATCTTACAGATAGTTTATTGGGAATTGTTACGCAACAAGGTTGTCATGTTATAAACACCTTTAACATGAAAAGTGTTGCGCTAAGGGTAAATGACTCAACAGGAATTTCTGCTTTAATAAATGAAGCACACGAATTAATATACCTAAAAAATGGAAATTACTTTGTAATTACCTCTACAGGCATCCATGAATATAATAACAGAGGAAAATTAATATATCGTCGTGATTTCCTTAATGCAAAAGATGTTCAGGAAGAACAGTATGGCTGGGAGAAAAAAAGCGCATTCTTAATAGACGGAAATAAACTTGCAGTATATGCATTCAAAAAGTTAACTATCATGGATGTTTATACACACAGATATTTAAATGAAATTAATTTTAAACCTTTTAATTTGGCTAAAGACGATTGGGAAGATGGGAACGCTTTCTCAATTAGACAGGTAATAAGAAAACAGATAAACTCAAACGAGTTTGTTTTTTTTAAAATAAAATCCGATAGCTTGGTTTATTATAACAAATCACAAAATATTTTAAGCAATATTACTCTACCAAAAAAAATAGCAAACGATATTTTGTATACCGATAATCATATTTTTGATATTGGTAATAGACAGTTTGCAATTCCTTCTTTTTCCGGAGGCTTTTATGTTTTTCATATTACAGATGACTACAATATAAAGTTTGATGAGACCAAATATTTACCAGCAAGTGATTGCATTTGTATCTTTAGGGATTCAGAAAATCGGCTTTGGATAGGCACATCAAACGGTTTACTAAAACAAAAAGATCTGAATAGTCCTATTCATTCTTATTATTTAAGTGACACATCAAAAAATGCAATCGTTAACAATAAAATATTTGTACTAAATGATAAGATCTTTATTACGACTAACATAATTAACTATGCTAATTTTTTAACCATATTGGATCTAAAAACAAAGCAACAAATTAAAAAAATTATGTTGCCTTCAAAAGGAAGATGGGGTTTGGCATACGACATTAATAGTTACTATAAAGACACACTTTGGATCTCAACTAACGAAGGAATACTTTGGCTTGACATAAATAGTTTTAATATGGGTAAAGTAAAGCTGCCGCCCGATTTGAGAGTAGTACCATTTATTATGGGCGAAATTGGCAGTGATGGCAATGTATGGATGCACAGTGCACTTAGGATGTGGCATATACGTTATAATGTAAAAAATAGATCTTTTACCTATTACAATTTTGATACTGAGATAAAACCTTTTCTAAAAAAGCCATTGGGTCTGGTTTATGATTCTTATGGCGACATTTGGTTTTATGGCCTCGGCCTTGAACGCTGGAACAATAAAAAACAATGTTTTGATACATTAATTACTGATTTTGGAAAAGTAGGTGGCTATGAAAATTATTTTTCCTTTGTTGCTGCAGATAAGAAAGGCGGTCTTTGGGTATATCATGAAGTGAATGGATTTGTTAGGTATGATATTAAATCTAAAAAAGCCAAGGCAATTGATTTAAATTCGAATTTGCCAATAAAACACTACAATAGTTTTTCAAAAATAAATAATAATATTTTATGGTGTGGGCATGCCGATATGCTCATAAATTATAACATCAATACAGGGAAATCAATTTCTTTTAATCAGAATGAAGGAATGCCTGATGGTGTATTTACAAGTTTAATTTATTTAAACCCAGAAACAAATGAATGCTTTGTATGCACGGATAAAAAACTTATCACTTTTTCTAATATACCAAACGACCCCACTAAAAAGAAAATACTTATTGATTATATATATCGTGGTAATAATAAAACCATTTTTAGTCCTTCGGATACAACAATTCTAAATTATCACGAAAATACCCTAACCATCAAATTTAATATTCTTGATTTCGGTATAAAATATCCTCGCAAATTTGTTTATCAGATCGATAACCAAGGAGAGTGGAACAATATTGGTCAAACACAACCAATATTTTTATACGATCTAACACCAGGCTGGCATTATGTTGTAATTAAATCATTAAATAATACAGACAAATTTGATGAAAAGAAAATAACAATATACATACAACCGCCTTTTTGGAAAACGACTTGGTTCATTTTGATTTTAGCCTTTACAATTCTTGCAATATTCTTTTTTGTAATCCGCTTCTTTTTTAAGCGCATTAACCGGCAAAATAATCTTCAGCTACAGCTAAAAGAATTTGAACTTAAGGCATTACACGCGCAAATGAATCCTCATTTTATTTTTAATTGCTTAAATAGTATAAAAGCCCTTATTATAAATAATAAAAACACCGAAGCATCCAAATACATAAATGGTTTTTCTAAACTCGTAAGGTTAAATCTTGAGCATAGCCGAAAGCCATTTATATCATTAAAAGAGAATATTGAATATATTAATTTGTATGTTGCTTCAGAAAAATACAGATTTACAAATTTCACTTATAATTTTACCAGCGATCCTTCTCTTGATATAGAAGATATAAATGTAGTACCAATGCTAATACAGCCCATTGTTGAAAATGCCATATGGCACGGCTTGCAACAAATTGAAGGTGAAAGGATTTTAAGTATTAGGTATGAAAAAGGAGTTTTTGGTGCCAGATGCATTATTGAAGACAATGGAATTGGTATAAATAAATCGTTGGAGCTAAATAAAAATAAACACACTAAATCAGTTGGTATGGAAAATATCAAAGAGAGGATTACACTTTTTAATCAAAACTATAAACTTAATTACAAGATAGAAGTAATTGATAAGAGTGATTTTGATCCAAATAATTCAGGTACAATTGTAATTATTCATTTTGATTTACAGTAAGTACCTTTGCCGATTTTTCTTAATTACTAAGAGTGTAAAGTATTTTCGGAGTTTATCTTAATAGAATCTAACAGATTTTTATGAAAAGGCTTAATAACTGCTTTTGCAATAAAGTTTAAAAAGAACACATGCTTCTTTTGAATACAGTAATTTGTAGTTAATTTAACTGTAACAGAGTTCTTCCCTTTTATTAATTGATATGATCCTCCAACGAGCCTTACTAACCCAGTGGATAATTCAAAAACATGTAAAATAGTAAATCCTTTTTCCGGATATAAATCATAGCTATACTCTTCTAAAGGCTTCCAGGCGGTTATTTTTTGCGTGAATTTTTTTCCAGTATTAAAATAAACGATCCTGATTCCCCCTTCACCCTCAGATATTATCTCCGCCTTTAAAGATTTTGGAATATTAAAAACTTTTGAAAAAAGTGTTATCGGAAAATATTTAGATTTTATATTTGTTGTGTTCTTCCAAACAAATTCCTGCGAGGCATTAATATCAATACTTGAAATTATAGATTTTGTTATATATGTAGTACTTTTTTCCAAACATTTAGTTATTAAGTTCCTCTACACTAAAAGCACAGAGTTGCATATAGTATAATGTAAGTGAATTATGTACTAATTTATTGAATTTTTTCTATAGTTTAAGTTAAAATTTATATCTGGTAGCATTTAAATTTATAACTGGGCTAACTACCTTTATATAGCCCAGCTATAACCTAAGTTCATTACAATACTTGTGGTAAATCGTTCAAAATTTTCCACTCACCATTAGCAGATTTAATAAGCTGTAATAATGTAACAATGGTCATTTTTTCGCCTTTAAAAGTAGCTTTTACACTCGCATTTTTATTAATGATCACAAGATCCTCTATTTTTACCTCACGCTTGTCGCCTCCAAATTCTTTTGCTCTTATCTTGCTTAAGTAACCTTCTTTATCCATTAAAATAACGGCAGTAGCGCCAAACATCTGGTTTAAAGAAAGGCGGAAATTATTATCAAGTAATAATTCCAATGCTTGTTCATCTTGTTGATCTGCAGAGTGTGCAAATTTTGTAATTGTTTCTTTTATTGCTTTTTCGTCGTTTTGATTTTGCGCTGTCATATTTAAAACTGTTAATGTTAGAATTATTGTTAAAATTTTTGTTTTCATTTATATATATATTTATTTTAATTATTGATTTCTGAGATCGATTCCATTTCAATTTTTAGTTCTTTTCTTGCCAGGGCCTTTACACACATAAATGTTGTAGCCGGTTTATAACTGCTAAAGAAGTGCTTTTTAATAAGGTTATTTACAATTACCTTATTTTGATCTGAAATATCGGTGACGTATATTCTTAAATGAATAACTTTTTGCATTGTACTGTTTGAATGTTTTAATAATGCTTCCAGATTGTCAAAACATTGATCGGCCTGATCTTTAAAGCTTCCGGTGCCTGTTAGTTTAAAATTTTTTCTCCATCCAACAATTCCCGATGTGTAAACCATATTATTTGAAATCACAGCTTGTGAAAATCCGAAATGACTGGTTTTGTAAACGCTATCGGTTTCAATCATTTGAGCATCTACTTTCATAAAACCCATAAATAAAATGGTTAAAAAAAATAATTTTAAAAGTTTATGATTATTTTTTAATACCTGCTGCATTATTTAATTTAAAAATTAGGACATATTCTTTTGTACTTTCAGAAGCATCGCGATCAGGTTTTCTATTTCACTTTTAGAAAAGCCTTTTACAGATACATTTCGCATTTTAGTGATTAATGGCATGTGTTGCGTTACAAAATTATTACCTTCTTTTGTCATTTGAATATTGTACTGTCTTCTATTATCAACCATTTGCTCTCTTTTGATAAATCCTTTTTTTTGCAATAGATCAAGTGTTCTTGTTATCGATGCCGGATCTCTATGCGTTTTTTTCGCTAATTCAGTCTGCGATAATAAACCGTTATTTTCTAATACTTTAAGCAAAACCCATTGCTCAACAGTAATATCAATGCCTAACAGATCAAATTCCTTTTGAGAATGTTGTCTGGCTATTTTGTTTGTTTGATCTATTACATATAATAATGTTGTTTCAAGGTCTTTTGCCATAATTGATATATCAATAATTGATATAGCAATATTATTGAAAATATTTGGTATTTCCAAATAATTATAAAAAATATTTTTACTTGCCATATTCTGTATGACTTAACGCTTTAATAAATAAAAAATCTAAAGCAATTTAATAATCAACATTTTTTGATTAGTAGAATTGCCCATCTCAAATTTTATGAAATATGATCTGTAAGCCATCTTATAGAAATCAATCTCTTTAAACGCATTTTTGGATCCATTATCATATATTATAAATAAAATGAAAGAAATGTGAGGTAAAACATTTGTTTCTAAAAGAAATTCCTCTCAATCAAACTCGTTCCTTAACGCATAAATTTATATATTTGCATTGTCTTGGTTTATATGCATATGTATGTAACTAAAAGGGAATGTAGTTAAAATCTACAACTGTCGCGCAACTGTGAGTTCTAAACGTTTTTGCAATTAACCATTGTTTATTTTCTGTAAATAAACGAGAAGGTGCGAAAATTCAAGAATAAGTCAGGAGACCTGCCAAAACATAACACGCTAATCTTCGCGAAAAAGATTGTGAAAATTACTTATTAAAAATTACAAGAATGTTGTTGGCTTGATTGCATTTTGCATTAAGCACGAACTCTGATTTGAGCTTAACTAGTTTATCGATAAAACAATAATCCTAAAATAGTCAAATTAAACCAAAAGCGCCTTCGAAAAATAAAATTCAATTATAAACCATAAAAAACGAACAAATGAAAAATCAAAAAGTAAAATTTGCCTTGCAGGCAAGATCAAACGATTTAAAAAAAAATAATTTTATGCTAAGAAAAATATTTATATTTTTTTTACTCATAAATTTTTCTCTCTTAAAAGCACAATTTCCCGGCCCTCCTAGTACATTAGGAACAACCGCTATGCACAAGGATAGTTCTGTTTTTTTATCCTGGGCAACCGGGTGTGTCATTACAAGAGGCTACCAAAATATAGCAAATACATCAAGTGGTAATACAAATTCAGGTATTGATACTAATGGTACCAAAAAAGCTGGATCAAATCCAGTTGTAAGTTTAGGGGACGGTGGGATAGCTATATTAACTTTTCAGAATCCGATAGTTGATGGTATCGGTTTTGACTTTGCAGTATTTGAAAATTCATTTAGTGATAATTTTTTAGAATTGGCTTTCGTTGAAGTTAGTAGTGATGGTATTAATTATTTCAGATTTCAACCCACTTCTAATACACAAACTTTAATCCAAATCGGACCATTTGATAATACAGGCGATCCGACTAAAATAAACAATCTGGCAGGCAAATACAGAAATTTTTTCGGAACACCATTTGATTTACAAGAATTGAGAGACAAGGCTGGATTAGATCTGAATAACATTACACATGTAAAAATTATTGATGTAGTTGGTTGCGTTAATCCTCCTTATGCCACATATGATCAAAACAATCAACCTATAAATGACCCTTATCCAACAGAATTTGGTGGTGGCGGTTTTGATCTTGATGCAATAGGTGTAATTAATCAAAAAACGGTAGGCACTGAAGAAAACTCTACTCGGAACATACCTTTACATATTTATCCAAACCCATCTGCAGACTTTGTAATAGCTTACTCAGATAAAATTCAAATATTAGGGCTTGAATTACTTGACACAAATGGGAAGCTTGTTAAAATAACTGATCAAAACAAACTTTATGTTAATGACCTACCTAATGGTTTCTACTATATTAAAATTTTAAATACCACTGGAATTAACGTTATAAAAAAATTCGTTAAATACTAGTCTCTCAGGTATAGCAATTGATTAACTAAATTAAAAAACCTGTAATACAAAAAAATGTATTACAGGTTATATTAAATTTTAATTTATATAATATGTAGAGATTATTGTTGTCTCTATTATTATTCAATAAGAATTTTTTTATTTACTTCGTGATTTGCATTTTTAATTCTTAAATAATAAACCCCTTTATCCATGTTGCATAATTTAATTTCTTGATTACCCGAAATAGCTATTAATTTAAACATAAGCTGTCCCAAAGCATTTTCAATAATTAAATCATAATTTTCTCCAAATTGCACTTCAAGATTTATAAGATTATTTGCAGGATTCGGATAAATTTTAATTCCAGCATCTTCTTTTATGTTTTTCTTGATTGAGCTTACTACAGGATATTCGCAACTGTAATTTGGTGGAGGCCAAGAGCATAAAAAATTTGCCGGATTACCGTTATGATAAACAATGGAATCATTTTTACTATTACAAAGCAATGTATAAGAATTATCTGTTACAGCTAAAAAAGGTGTTAAGACCCCAAAAGAACTACCAATCCCCTCGTACCAATATTCATTCATATGATAATTGCTATTTGCATTAAACTTAAATCTTTTGCGCGTAATGCCATTTATAACTACAAAATCTATTGAATCGATTTTAAGCTTACTAATATTAAGATTGTTTGAATAGCCCAGAGAAAAAGGATAAATAGCTATTGTATCGCCAACGTTTTTGCTAAAATCATATAATAAATACTCGTTAACATCTCCTGATTTTATAAAGTAAACTTTTTTGTTTAATTCTCTTAAAGCACAAATATATTGTGAATTACTCCAATTAAATTGAAATGATGTGTCACTGTACGTTTTTTTATAGTTATTTCCCTGAATAATAGTGTCTCCTTTAATAGCAACCTTTTTAATTTCATGCACCTGAATGGCCCCAATACTAAAGCATTCCGAATTGGTCCAAATGCTTTTATTTGAAATTAGAGAGTGATAAGTTTGGCAATGAACTTTACATTGCCAAATAGCCATAATCAATATAAATATCCTGGTTTTCATAATTTTTCTATTTTTTTAATGCAAAATTTACTCAATAATAATTTTTTTGTTTACTCTACCATTAGCCGTTTTTATTCTTAAAAAATAAATCCCTTTATCAAGGTGACTTATTTTAATTTCTTGATTGCCGGAAACAGCCGAAAATTGCAAGACAACTTGTCCCAAAGCATTTTCAACAACAAGATCGTAGTTCCCGCTAAATTTTACCTCAAGATTTATAAAATAATTTGTAGGATTTGGATAAACCAAAATATATTTTTCTAAACTAAATTCTTTGATACCGATCATTTTGTTATTACTTAAATTTGATTTTGAACGCTTAACTGTTGCAGCAGCATTTGTTTTAAAATAACTAGAATTACATTGCACTCCCCAAATTGTTTCTGCACGCCAGTCTGCAGATGCTGCAAATGAATTATAATTTGGATCAGTATATGCTGTCGATATTGAACTTAACATTTGAATGTTTTGCCAGTTACCCGTTGCCACATTATCTCTTCTAAAAACATAATTATTTAATGCAGGTACCGGAATTGGTTGTCCTTCTATTTGGTAATCATTCCATGTAAAATTACCATTGTTGTTTTGCACAAATAAAGTTTTGTGAAATGGGCTTTTTGCGCTTACATTTCCACAACTATCTATGTATGAAATTTTATATCTCCAGGAAGATACTTTCGGATCGCCATTAGCTAAATATAAACTGCGTACAGTATCCTGAAACTCACCAAAACTTGAAGAAGATAATACCTTGCCAATTAACTGGTAATTATTATTTGCAATGTCTCTATAAACATAAAATGTATCGGCGTCTGGATAGGATGATTTATCCCATAAAATTAAATTATTAACACCGATGCTATCAACGGTTACCATACAAATGTCTGGCGCCGGAGCATACTGAAAAATAGAAACGGTATTGCTTACCATGCAACCGTTATTTAGATTGGCTACAACAGTATATTGTGTTGAAGGTGCTGTTGCTATTACCGAAGGAGTTAAAACGTTACCGCTATTTAAACCAACGCTTGGTGTCCATATTACACTTATTGGGTTTGGCGGGTTAGTTGTTGCATTAATTATTTGTGATTGATTGCAAAGTAAATTTAAATTTGGCCCTGCATTTATACTGGCGGGTAAAAATGTTACATTAAAATTTGTGCTTGTACCAGTGCATGAACCTACAGCCCCTAAAACAGAGTAACTTGCATTTGCAGTCGGAGTAATTATAATTGACGGTGTTGTTGCACCCGTGCTCCATGTATAATTAGTTGCGCCACCTGCTGTTAATGTTGCGGATGTTCCTTCACAGATACTTGATATGCCTGAAATGGTAGGTGTTAAACAACCAATTTTTGAAACAAATCCATCATCAGAACCTACACTTGATAATGTGGTGGTAGCAAATGATGTTGGCCCTGCCGTATTGTAAAAACCGGAAACATAAAGGTTGCCAATTGCGTCAGAGCAAATGTCATTTGCAGATTCATTTCCTGTTCCGATCGCAACTGTTACCCATTGAAAATTTCCAATGGAGTTATATTTGGCAATAAATAAATCTGTACTATTAGATGCAGGTAAGCTGTTTGTTAAAGTAGCTGTGCCTATAACGGCTGTTGTTCCTGAAAAAGATCCGCTTAAGCAAATATCATTTCCTGTGCATGTAACACCGGTTATTTTATCACTTGAAGAGCCCCCTATAGTTTTAACCCATTGAAAAGCCCCGCTTGAATTAAATTTAGCAGCATATCCGTCACTACTAAAACTTCCTGAATTTGAAACTGTAGTTGTGGAAATACTTAAAACAGGGCAGTTAAAAAACCCTGTTACATAACAGTTATTTGTTGCATCAATTGCTAATCCTGTATTTTCTGTATCAGGGCTCGAAGGGCTTGCAACAGGTGATCCGAAATTTAATGCCCACTGAAAAATGCCGGCATCTGTCCATTTTGACAAAAAAGAATTTCTTCCTGTTGTATTTGCGTTCAGGGTAGTAGCGCCTATTAATGTTGAGCCAGTTCCATAAAAATTCCCACTAACATATATATTTGAATTTGCATTATCTAAAACAACAGCCATTGGTTGCTCAGTAGCGTTTGCTGCACCTGTTGAAATTGCCCAAGCGGGTGTAATATTTGGCCCGCTAATATTTAACTTAGCAATGAACATATCACCTGCACCACCTGTTTTTGTTAAGGTAATAGGAAAAAAATCCATTGTGCTTCCATCATAATCCCCAACAATATAAAGCGCTGATTGCGAATTTGAGTAAATACAAGAATATCCATGATCCCATCCTGTGCTGCCATATGCAGTAATTATTATAGGTGCTCCGTTTGCATCAATAATTTCAAGAAACACATTGCTTGAAGAATTTGAATTTGATACGGACATGAACGGCGCCACATTTATTAAAGTACTTGTATAACTTCCTAAAATATATACTTTACCGGTAGCATCTGTACAGATCCCCCCTACTTCTTCGTTACCGGTGCCACCAATTTTATTTGCCCATATTGGATTTCCGTTCGGGTCATATTTTACAACATAAACATCTCCAATTCCTGAATTGGTTAAGTTTATTGTTCCAAAACTAATTGTAGCGCTGCTGTAAGTTCCGGCCACATAAACATTTCCGGTAGCATCAGTACAAACTTTACGAGCTTTATCTGCAGTGTTTCCGCCATGGCTTTTAGCCCATAACCATGATTGAGCATAACTTTTTGCATTACAAAAAACTAAAAAAACTATTAAAAGCACGAAAGTGGTCAACGTTTTTTTTATCTGATTACTTATTTTCATTATTTTAAATTTTATTATTCAATTATTATTTTTCTTGTTAGGACATTATTTATGGTTTTGATTTTTAAACTATAAAGGCCCTTTGTAAATTTATTTACTGTTATTGCTTTATTTCCATTATTCTCTTTAGAAACATATACGACCTGGCCAAGGCAATTTTCGATGATTAGTTCATAGTCTTCGGAAAATCTTATATCAATATTTATAACATCTTTTGAAGGATTGGGATAAATGGAGGTAAATTTTTCCAGGCTTTTTTCTTTCAAACCAATTAATCTGTTGTTGCTTAAATTGGATTTTGATCTTTTTACTGTTGCGGCCATATTGGTTTTTAAATAATTCGAATTACACTGTATGGCCCATTGTGTTTCAGCACGCCAATCTGCCGTGGCGGCAAAAGCATTATAATTAGGATCGGTATATGCTGTCGATATTGAACTTAACATTTGAATGTTTTGCCAGTTACCCGTTGCCACATTATCTCTTCTAAAAACATAATTATTTAATGCAGGTACCGGAATTGGTTGTCCTTCTATTTGGTAATCATTCCATGTAAAATTACCATTGTTGTTTTGCACAAATAAAGTTTTGTGAAATGGGCTTTTTGCGCTTACATTTCCACAACTATCTATGTATGAAATTTTATATCTCCAGGAAGATACTTTCGGATCGCCATTAGCTAAATATAAACTGCGTACAGTATCCTGAAACTCACCAAAACTTGAAGAAGATAATACCTTGCCAATTAACTGGTAATTATTATTTGCAATGTCTCTATAAACATAAAATGTATCGGCGTCTGGATAGGATGATTTATCCCATAAAATTAAATTATTAACACCGATGCTATCAACGGTTACCATGCATATAGCGGGTGTTGGAGCATATTGTGAAATAGTAACAAAATCGTTTGCCACGCAACCATTACTTAAATTTGCAAACAAAGTGTATTGTATGGATGATGTTGTTGCTATTACCGAAGGCGTTAAAAGTGTATTATTATTTAACCCTATTGTTGGTGTCCATATCAGGCTTACCGGATTTGGCGGATTGCTTGTAGCATTTATTATTTGTGTTTCGTTACACAATAAATTTAAATTTGGTCCTGCATTTACACTCGCCGGTAAAAAGGTTACACTATAATTTGTGCTTGTACCAGTGCATGAACCTACAGCTCCTAAAACAGAATAGCTGGTATTTGCTGTTGGCGTGATTATAATTGACGGTGTTGTTGCACCAGTGCTCCATGTATAATTAGTTGCGCCACCTGCTGTTAATGTTGCAGATGTTCCTTCACAGATACTTGATATGCCTGAAATGGTAGCGGTTAAGCAGCCTATCTTTGCTACAAAACCATCCTGGCCACCAAGACTGTTAAGTGTTGTTGTGCCAAACGAAGTTGGACCAGAGACATTATAAAAGCCTGCAACATATAAATTACCTAAAGCATCAGCAGAAACATCAGTTGCCCTCTCGCTTGAAATCCCAGCCGCTGTGGATACCCATTGCGTGTTTCCAAGGTTATTATATTTTACAACAAACAGATCATTCGTTGCTCCGGGATTTGTATTTGCAACTGTGCTTGTGCCAATTGTTACAACCGTTCCTGAAAAATAACCACCAACATATACATTATTATTTCCATCAACTGTAACGCCTAATGGAATTTCTTGCTGTGGCCCGCTGCCAATAGGGTTTGCCCAGGCAAGTGTACCTGATGGGTTAAATTTTGCTAAAAAACCATCGTACATACCGGTATTGGTTAATGTTGATGGCCCTATAAAAAGAGATGGCCCGTCATAATATCCTGCAATGTATAAATTACCGGATGCATCTGTACTCATGTCTCCATAAGTATCATCCGTAACACAGCCAATATTTAGTGCCCATTGAAAAACACCAAGGTCTGACCATTTTGCTAAAAAACTATCTCTGCCGCCATAACTAGTTAAAGTGGTTGAACCAATTGCTGTTGTTGGCGCGCTATAAAAAGTACCAGATACAAATACATGCGAGTTGGAAGCATCTAATTCAACACCAAGCGCTGCTTCACTTGTTCCGGAAAGACCAGAACCTGTAGCCCACAAAGGAATGCCGGCTGAATTAAATTTAGCCAGGAACATATCAAGTCCTCCGCTGCTATTTGAATTTATTACGTTTGTTGTTGAAAAAGTTAGTACAGGGCTGGAGTAAGCACCTACAATGTATAAAGCAGATTGAGTGTTTGAATAAATACAATCATATGCACCATCTAAATAGCCTGCCGATCCGTATCTTGTCAGCCAAACAATTGAGCCAAAAGAATCAAAACAAGCAACAAAAATATCTTCATTAGTTCCTGTATTTCCAATTGTTAAAGGGGGTATGGATATACTGGTACTAAAAAAAGATCCTGTCACATAAATTCTTCCATTTTGATCGGTACAAATTCCGCCCAATCTTTCATCTGCCGTTCCTCCAATTCTGCGTACCCATAAAAGATTTCCATTTGGATCATATTTGGAAATGCAAATATCTTTACCCGTAGTACCCGCATTGTTAAGCGTTAAAGTGCCAATATTAATAGATTGGCTTGAAAAAGTTCCACCTGTTATGGTATTGCCTGAAGCGTCGTTGCAGATCTTTTCGCCTTGGTCTACCGAAACACCACCGTAACTTTTTGCCCAAAGCCATGCTTGAGCGTAACTTTTGCCTGTATTAAAAAATATAGGTGCTATTAATAAAAAACTTATTAAAAAAAAGCTCTTTAATTTTTGTCTTGAGAACACTATTATTCTTTTCATTTTGACTAAATATTATTATTCTATAATTATTTTTTTATTTGACCTGCCATTGAACGTTTCAATTCTTACATTATAAAATCCCTTGGTAAATTTATCTGTATTGATTTTTTTATTGCCGGTGTTGTATTTGGATTGATAAACGACCTGACCTAAATTATTTTCAATTAAAAGATCGTAAGATGAATTAAATTTAATTTCCACGTTTAAAGAATTACTTGCAGGGTTAGGATAGAGAGAAATATAGTTTTCGAGGCCTAACTCACTTAACCCTATTGTTCCATTATGTATAATATTAGATTTTGATCTTGTTATTGCCGCAAGAGAATTAGATTTTAAGTAATTTGAATTGCATTGAACGTTCCATAATGTTTCAATTCTCCAATTAGCAGTTGTTATAAAAGAGGCGTAAGCAGGATCTGTAAATGAATTAGATATTGAACTTAGTGTTTGTATATTCTGCCAATTTCCTGTTGCGTTATCATCTCTTTTAAATATATAATTATTTAATGCAGGTATTGGATTTGACTGTCCTTCTATTTGATAATCATTCCAAGTAAAATTACCATTAGCATTTTGAATAAATAAAGTTTTATGAAACGGGCTTTTTGCACTTACATTTCCACAACTATCTATGTAAGAAATTTTATAGCGCCATGAAGATATTTTTGGATCACCATTAGCTGAATACAAACTTCTAACTGTATCTTGAAATTCACCAAAATTTATACTTGATAATACTTTACCTATTAGCTGATAATTATTAATTGCAATATCCCTGTAAACATAAAATGTATCGGCAGCAGGATAAGCTGCTTTATCCCATAAAATTAAATTATTTACACCAACACTATCAACCGTTACCATGCATATACTTGGAGTAGGAACAAATTGTGTAACAGTAACAGCACCGCTTACTACACATCCATTATTTAGGTTAGCAAACACAGTATACTGTGTAGAGGGTGCTGTTGCTATTACTGAAGGTGTTAAAATATTACTGTTACTTAAACCTGTCGTGGGTGTCCAGGTTACACTTGTTGGTGAAGGAGGATTGGTTGTTGCATTAATTAATTGCGATTGATTACAAAGTAAATTTAAATTTGGTCCTGTGTTTATGCTCGCAGGTAAAACCGTTACATTAAAATTAGTACTTGTTCCCGAACAAGTGCCTATAGCACCAATAAGGGTATATACTAAGTTAGAAGTAGGTGTAACTATTATAGAAGAGGTTGTTGCCCCAGTACTCCATGTATAGTTAGTAGCCCCACTAGCTGTTAATGTTGCTGATGTACCGGCACATACATTTTGTAAACCAGTTATTGTAGGTGTTAAGCATCCTATTTTTGCAAGAAAAACATCTTCAAGGCCAAGGCTGTTTAATGTTGTTGTACCAAAAGCAGTCGGTCCACCAATATTATAATTTCCGATTGTATAAATGTTTCCGTTTACATCAGCAGAAAGATCATTAACTCTTTCCAGATCTAAACCTATAGCTGTTGTTGCCCACTGAAAACTTCCGGCCGAATTATATTTTGCAACAAAAATATCATTATTAAAACCTGGTGCAGTATTTGTAAAAGAGGTAGTTCCAATAGTTACAACTGTTCCTGTATAAGAACCGCCAACAAAAATATTATTATTTACATCTGTTGCTAAGCCTCCTGCAAATTCATCTTGAATGCCATTGCTAATTTGATTTGCCCATATCAACGTTCCGGAGGGGCTGTATTTTGCAAGAAAAACATCTTTTAGTCCTGAATTTGTTAACGTTAATGGCGGTAATGTAAGTGAACTTCCGTCATACTCTCCTGAAATATAACAATTATTTGCTGCATCAACCGCCAAGCCTGCCTGGTTTACATCTCCTGTTAAAGAGCCACCATTTAATGCCCACTGAAAAATTCCGGTATCAGAACATTTTGCTAAAAAATAACTAGCTCCTGCATAATTATTTGTTAATGTTGTTGTGCCTATAACACTTGTAGGATCTCCATATACTATGCCACTTATATATGG
Source organism: Bacteroidota bacterium (assembly GCA_032229505.1). GTDB lineage: Bacteria > Bacteroidota > Bacteroidia > B-17B0 > Aurantibacillaceae > Aurantibacillus. The sequence goes on along the minus strand of JAVTWD010000086.1, from coordinate 134,229 downwards.
ATATGAATTTGAGGCATCCAACCCAACATGCAATGCAAGATCTTGTGAAAGTGATCCCCCGGTTGTAACAGCCCATAACGGATTTGAGCTTGCATCTAATTTTAAAACAAAAAGATCGGCATCTCCAATTGAACTTGAATTAGTAATCGTATAGGATGAAAAAGCAAACGATTGGCTGGTGTAATATCCAACAACATATAATGCAGATTGTGCATTTGAATAGATACAATCTGCGCCGCGGTCTTTTCCTATATCTCCATATCCTTTAAGCCATAGCGCGTTTCCGGAAGCATTATATCCCACAACAAAAATATCGGGATCGGTGTTTGAAGTGGATTTATTAATAACAAAAGGTGGAGCGCCTATAACCGGACTGCTAAAAGAGCCTGTAAGATATACATTTCCATTCGCATCAGTACAAATCCCTCCTATCTCTTCGTTATCAATACCGCCTATTACGTTCATCCAAACGGGATTGCCGCTTGGGTCATACTTTGTTATATAAACATCTTCTAACCCAAAATTACCAACAGTAAGTGAAGCTGCACTCATTACGGGACTTGAAAAAACACCGGCAACAAAAGTATTTCCTGCCGCATCGTTACAAACTCTAACACCAAAATCATACCCTGAGCCTCCCTGGCTTTTTGCCCATTGCCAGCCTTGTGCATGTATCAGGTTAGAGTTTGATAAATTCGAAATTATTAAAGCAATAATCAAAAAAAATCTAAACAGGTTTTTCTTGTTGGGGATTATATTTTTTTTCATTTTCAAATTAATTTTATACTATTGTTTGCTAAACAAAGAAATCGATAATAAAGACATTTCTTAAATGTGTTCTTGTTAACGGAAGGGCTTAACTTTTAATTAGTTTAATGTTCCAGCAATTGTGTAGGTAATTCATAAAGGCAAAAGGGCTGGGTTCAAAAAAAATTCAAAATAAACTTAATGCTTATTTCTTGTTATCGGCAATAAAATAATGTAAAATGGTACAGGTAACCAGTACTATTTTAGTAAAGTGACAATGAATACTGAAATTACCTTTTGTTATATCTTACCAATTATAATATCTTTTTTATAAGCTATAGATAAATTAAAAAAATTACAGTTTGTGCAATTGTAAAATGTTAAAAAAGGGCATTAAATTTTTATAAATTAACCGATAACATATTATAAATGACCGTTTACAGTTTTTTTGAGATATAATAGTGCCTACCCCTTTATTTTTATCTTAAGTTTGTATATCGAATTATTAATAAATGTTACGGTTCATTTAAAAGATAGCAAACTAAAAAGACAAACATCTTAATTAAATAAAACAGTATGATTAAAGCAATTATTGTTGATGACGAAGAACTTGGAAGAGAAACAATTTCAAGCCTCTTAAAAGCTTATTGCCCCGAAGTTTTAATTTTAGAAGAATGCTCTAATATAGCCACAGCGCAAATTGCCATTGAAGAAAAACATCCTGATCTTGTTTTTTTAGATATTGCAATGCCGGGCGGGAATGGTTTTGATCTATTAAAACAACTTGAAAATATTAATTTTGACCTCATATTTATTACTGCACACAATGAGCACGTTTTAAAAGCTTTGCGTTTTAACGCTATAGATTACCTTCTTAAACCCATTGATGAAGATGAGTTAATAAATGCAGTTAGTAAAGTAATTAAAAACCATGCTGATAAATGGGAAAAAACAAATATTAAAAATTTAATTGAACAACATTTTTCTTCCCCGTCAATAAAAATTGAAAATCTTTGCATTCCAACAAGTAAAGGTTTTCAGGTAATAAAGTTGGATGATATTATATGTTGTGAGGCAAATAATACGTATACAATATTATATCTTATTGATAACAAACAAATGGTTTCTACAAAACCTTTGGTTGAATACGATTCAATTTTATCGGACGCTGGTTTTATAAGAATACATAAATCTTGGTTAATTAATATGAAACATGTAAAGGAATACAGGCGTGGTGAAGGTGGAACCGTTATTCTTACAAATAATAAATCAGTTGATGTTGCTCGTAGAAAAAAAGAGTACTTTGTATCAGAGCTAAAAAAAGTATTCAAATTTTAATCCTACTTCATTTTCTAAATTTAATTGTCGGCTTTATTATTTTCGCACAATAAAAGCCGAAAAAATATAGATCGCAGCCAATTGCAGAATAATTACTGCCGTTTTCACAATCTGTATTCTAAGCCAGCATTTTAATCTTCAATTTTACTCTATTATTTGATTTTATAGCCTTAAGATAATTTAAAATGCGCGCGCTTTATAGCATAATAGTTTTTTTACTTGTTTTTGTAGTTATGCTGTTCTTATTCTATGGCTTTTCTTCATACTCTACCACATTACCAAGTAAATGGGATAAAGATTTAATACTTAGCTATACCGAATCAAGCGGGATGGTTGGAGACTATTGCAGTTATAAGTTTAGTTCAGATACACTTTATTATAAAGAAAAGAAAAACCAAGGGAAAGAAATTAGTTTTAAAACCAAACTTACCCAGGATACATTGAATAATTTATTGCTTGTTTTGAAAACAAATAATGCGGATAAAATAAAATTAGAAAAATACGATTATATTTTATACGATGGGGGTTCTTTTTCATTGCAATTGAGATACCAAACCAATTACCTTTTAAATATTTCAAATAGCGCATATGAAGGTTTAAAAGATAACGATAGAGCCGCATTTCAAAATATCATCAACCATATCAAAAAGATGAAATAATCATCTATTTTACCATTTAAAACTTAAGGTAACTACTAAACAGTGAAGCAATCAATTTTATTATCCTCCATTTTATCTAGCGCGATTCTATTTCAATTATTCAATAAAACAATAGCAATTCCCAAAAGTTGGGGACCGTCTTTAACTTTAATATATACCACCCAAAGCAAACAATATGCATCTTACATTTTTAATAGTGATACTCTTTATTTAAAAAAAGGATTTGCCGGCAAAGATCTAAAGCATAAATTAAAATTAACAAAAGAACAATTGGATGGTTTGCTTATGACTTTACGGAACAATGATGCGGATAAAATTAAAACAGAAAACATAAAGTATCAAAAGCATGACGGAACTTCATTTGTTTTAGCACTTAAAATTGGAAACAACTATGTATTTAATCTTACAAGTAACGGAACTAAATATGGCAAAGAAATAAGAAAAAAAGATGCAATGAGGTATAATGCCATTGTAGAAAAGATACTAAAAATTGCAAAATCCGTTCCTCAATGAATTTCGAAAATATTATTTTCTCTTTTTTACTTTGTTTGGTGCTAAGTGGTTTTAATTCTAAACATGATCTTTTGCCAGAAAATTGGAATAGCTCCTTACGTTTTAGCTACAGGGCTAGCAGCTCTAACGAAAAGTATTATGAAGAATTTGTTATTGCAGGTGATAGCCTTCACTATAAGGGAAACGATCCTGATACAAATACTTTTGCTATTGAAATAACGCAAAAACAAGTAAATTATTTATTGGGCATTTTAAGAAGTTATCGTTTTGATAAAATAACTCCAGTTAATTTAAAAACATCATTACAAAGTTGTGCAAGTTTTTCTATACAATTACATTCAAATGATAAGCCAATAATTGATTTTTCTATTTCAAAAAATCAGAGTTTAAGAACTGTCGACTGGAATAAACATAACCAAATTATTTCCTGCATTTATAAAATAGTTAACAAAAAACTCTGAACAAATAGCGAAGAAAAAAGTTGGTTTGGCCTGCTTTAAAGCGAGCTTTTTTGTGGAAGTACATAGATTTTACCGATTACATAACAAAATCAACCGATAACTTTTTTCGGGTAGAATGATAGTTAATAATTACACATTTTTGAATCAAATTATAAATATTCTAAAATAGAAGGTTATAAAAATGGTTGTAAGATTCATATACTTGATAATATTGTTTACATGTGCTTTTAGTTGCCAAACATCACATAATGAAGCTGAAAAATTACAAATAAGTGCGCCAATTGATTCTACAGTAAATTCGGAAACCTCTTTTTTTGAATTGCCCGTTATTCCGGGTGGATGCGTTAAACATGAGCTTAAAAATTTTGGTTTGAATGCAAGCATTATTGCTCCTGAAAAAGCCTACATATATACTTCAACTATTAATGATAACGAAGGTGAACGCGAGTACATAGTTATTCAAACTTCTGAGTCAAGTAATAAAAGATTAGAAATAATTTCAAGTAGCATAAATTTTACGGAGGCTATAAAAAAAATTGAGTCGCCAGCTAATCTTTATTATAATACAAAACGAATGTATAGCGATGTTTCGTCTGTTTTTTATGTTTCTTATAGAAAAAGCAGTACCGAAAATTATAACAAAACATCTTATAATTTTTTGCTCACAGATTCAATAGATGGCCAACTATACCACTTAAGAACTGATAGCGAACAAGACTTTACAAGTCCTGATTTTGTATACTCTAAGCAAGATGTTCTTAACCTTTATGCAATGGCCAGGAGTTTAAAACCAAATAAAAAATAAACTAACATCAAAAACATCTACCATGAAACAAAAAAAAGAACAAAACCCAAAAAAAAGTAAAACCTCTTTTTTGATTGCTATGTTTTCAATCAGTACAGTTGCTTTTACACAACTATCTGCGCAAACAGCAGCGCCTTTTTTTACCCCGGCTTCTCCAACGGGCATCATTGCAGTTAAGTTATACCCTATGGAAAATGTAAATGCCGGTGTTCCAACACTTGTAACATTTGGCGTTCCGTTTACTAGAGGGTCTGTAACGCCAAACGATGTTTCTAAAATACGTGTATTAACTGGCTCTGTTACTACTAGTCCTGAAATTCCTGCATTTGTTAAGCAAGCTACACCTTGGAGACATACTCTTAATACCTCTATGGACAGCGCATCCGTAAGAATTGCAAAAATTCAGATCATGCATACATTTTCATCTGTTTATCCAAATTCAGAAACTATATATGTTGAATATGGTGTAAGCAATAGGCTATCAAACGTTACAGGTTTTGTAAACCCTAAAACAGCATGGCACCAGGTTACCAGTGGTACTTTTTTAGCTGCGGATAATATCCAGGAACCTGATGTGTATGCTGTTTTTCCTAAGCAATATTTATCTGAGGGCGCTTTAAAAACACGTATGCTTCCACTTGATAATGGCGTGCCGTTAACAAGAGAAAATCCTACAACAGTAGACGCAGCAACGTACCCGGGCTATGTTAAATTAGATCATGCTCAACATAATTTTTTCTTTTCTACCGTTAATCAAGATGATCCTTTAGTTACAGTTGCAAATCAGTGTCCTTACAAAACAGCTTTTGAACCATGGTTATACGACAGATCTACTGCAATGTATAATCTATATATGAGAAGTGGCAACATTAAAGCGTTAAGAGAAGCTGTAAGAAGTTCACAATTTTATAAAAGTCAATTGTATGATAACACAACAACACCTGCAAGTGCAGTAGGTGTTTTTAAATTAAAAGCACCAAATCCAAATGCTATTACCGGCCCAAATGATGCCATGTACAGTTATAACGAATGTTTAGCTTATACCTATTGGTTAGTAAGCGATGATGATATGCTAAACCCAATTAAATGGGTGGTTAATGCCCATCAGCAAAACGATCCTCCTACTTTGTGGTCACCAACTGCTTCTTTTTGGACAGAGCGTTTTACTTCTTTTCACCTTTTAGCAAATACGGTAGCTTACGAAGTAACCGGTGGTACTGCATATAAAACTGCTCTTACAAATCAATCTAATGATTTAATCTGGCATCAAAACGGCGCTAATGGGCAAATACCTGCTAACAGGATTGATGGTGGATTATATCACTACGGCTCACAACATGGTGATGGCACTGCAAATACATTGCTTGCCTCATCTTGGATGACTGCATTAATTGCTGAAGCGATGATAAGAGTTTATTCAGTTTCAGAAAATACAACTGTTGCAAATTTTGTAAAACGTATTGGCACATTTGAAAAAGCTGCGTTAAAACTTGATGCAAATCATACGTACACTTCAGAAAATCCGGGAGCATTATGGTACGGTGATTATATGATGAGATGGGATGGAACAACTGATGTGCGTGATGGATCTGAAATTGAACACTCATTGGATGTTGCGGTTACAACGGCGTGGGCTGCGTATTTTGCCGCTCTTATGGGAACACCGGACAACTCAATAACAACAGCCGCCAACAATGCTTACAATTCTTACAATGTTGGTGTTAATTATTGGATAAGACCAAATGGCCCATCTGCAGGAAATACAGCATACAGAATTACACCATGGAGAAAATACGGGTGGGAATATACACCTGCAATAAGTTTTGCTTGGTTAATGACCTCTGCACTATTACCAACTGATATTAAACCAAATTCAAATTTAATTGCAAATGGCATTAAAATTTATCCGAACCCGGCAACAGATGTAATTAAAGTTGACTGTGAAGAAAAACAAGATCTGCATATTTCAATATTTAATATTGTTGGTTCAAAAATTCATGAACAAAATGTAACTGAATTTACAAATGAGATAAATGTAAGCTCACTTACAAATGGCGTTTATATAATAAAAGTTGAAGGAAAATTTGGAGTTACTGAAATGAAATTAATCAAATCATAAATTACATATGACAGGAAGGGTATAGTAATCTGTATTCATACTCGGTGACCTATACTCTTCTATGTTTCTCAATGAAAAATATTTTCAAATTCAAAAATTTAATGCTTCAAATCAATAAAAAAACTTTATTTTTTATTTTATTCACACTTGCTTTAAATATCAATCTAAAAACTTTTGCTCAGAGGTATTGGGTATCTACAACCGGAGGTGTTTGGAGTAATGCTGCCAATTGGTCAGCTACATCAGGAGGGATAGGTGGGGCCGGCGCTCCTGCAGGAGTTATGGCGATCTTTGATGGAGCCGGAGGAGCGATAGGAAATTGCACGATAGATATTGCGGTATCTGTCAGTGGATTTAGTATCCTTCCCTTATATTCAGGTTCAATCTATCAAAATACAAACGCAATAACAATAACAGGAAATTCTGTTTGGAGTGGCGGCACTTTTTTAGGCGGTTCAAATACTATTACTAATAATGGAGTCCTTACAATTTCCGGTACAAATTTCACAAGCACATCATCAACACTTACAATTAATAATACCTTTAATTTTTCATCAGGATCATTTTTACACAATAATGGTACTGTGCGCTTTAATACAAATAGTTTTTCTGTAAACGGATCTACATTATTTAATCATCTTATTATTTCAGGGGCATCAAATACAATAACAATTAATAATTCAATAACAGTTGCAGGAAACTTAACGCTTGATCGCACTTCCGGCAATTCTCTTCAATTACAAATTGGTTTAACAAATACAATTTCAGTTTTTGGCACTACCTATATAAATGGTACTGGTTCCATGCAGGTTAATGTTGGCACAATTGATGTAAAAGGGGATCTTTTGATCACAAGCACAAGCATTGCAGGTAGTGGTAACGGAACTTTCTTAATTTCGGGCACAGCCAATCAATTACTTTCAAATTCAGGAAGCATTAACCAGGGAAAATTACCAAACGTTATTATAAATAAACCATCAGGAATACTTACACTTTCCGGAATAATATCTGTTATTGGTCCTAACTGGAACTATATTTCAGGGACCATTAATCCAGGAACATCAACATTAAATTTCACTAAACAATCAGGAGGCTCTAATATTGTAATTTCGGGCACTCATACATTGTATGATGCAATTATTAGTTCATCCTTTGGAAACACAGCCATAAATAACAATTTAATTTTAAACAGAAACTTAACCTTAGATGGAGCAAGTGCTTCTAATGATATTCAAATAAATTCAAGTACAACAGTACACGGAACCTTGTATGTAACAGGCTCACAATATGTAAATATTAATGGTGGTTTGTTAGATGTTAAAGGGGATATTATTAATTCAAATAATGCATGGGCAGCTTCAGGAACCGGAACCGTTAGCATTACCGGGACCGGAAACCAATTATGGTCATGCTCAAATGCAATTGATGGCCAGGGAACATTTCCAAATATTTTAATTAATAAGCCATCAGGCACACTTTCGTTAGCCGGCCTTATTAATTCATTAGGCCCAAAATGGACCTACTCTGCAGGAACAATATCTCCAGGCACTTCAACAGTATGCCTGTATGATAATGGTAGTAATCCAATTACAATTTCGGGAACACATACATTAAATAATATGATCATTTATCCTTTTAACTCTGTAAATATTATTAATAATAATCTCACTTTACAAAATCTGATAATTGATGGCTCGTCAACACATGATCTAAACATAACAAATACACTAACTGTAAATGGTAAGCTAACCATAAACGGAGCTAGCACAGTGAGATTAAACACGGGCATTATACATTTAAAAGGAGACATTGAAACTACCAATACCAGCGCAACGAGCGGCGGTACTTCCACTCTCATAATTAACGGTACGCTTAATCAAAATATTATCGGCACCGGCATAGTTAATCAAAGCCGGTTACCTAATACTGTAATATTTAATAAACCATCTGCAGGTGCATACATTTCAGGTGGTGTACCTTTTCACTTTTATAATTCAGTAGTTTTTACACAAGGCATACTTTATTCAACAGCAGCACAACTTGCCTATTTTTATTCAGGCTCAACAGCAATTGGAGCAAATACATTAAGTTATGTAAATGGTCCTGTTAGAAAGCGAGGTAATACAGCATTTACATTTCCCATTGGTAAATCTAATTTTTATGCGCCAATTTCTATTTCAGCACCTTCTAATATTACTCATGTTTTTACTGCCGAATATTTTAATCAAAATCCAAACCCAAGTTATAATGTATCATTAAAAGATGTTTCCTTAAATAATGTAAGTACATGTGAGTATTGGATGTTAAATCAAAATACAGGCGCTTCAAATGTAAGTGTAACACCAACATGGGATACAAGAAGCTGTGGTGTTGGTAATTTAGCCGACCTAAGAGTAGCCAGATGGGATGGTAGCATATGGCGAAATCATGGAAACGGAGGAACAACAGGAACATTTGCAGCAGGGTCTGTTGTCTCCGGATCTGTGGTAAGTAGCTTTGTTGGCCCTTTTACGCTTGCATCAACTACTTCATTAAACCCGTTACCAATTGAGCTTATTTCTTTTTCAGGACACTGCAATAAGGAAGTTATAACGTTAAACTGGACAACGGCCTCTGAAATAAATAATGATCATTTTACTCTTGAAAAAAGTAGTGATAGTAAAGAATGGAAAGAAATAACTCAAATTAAAAGTTTTGGTAACTCATCAGCTAAACAAAATTATTCTTATATAGATAATAGTGTTTCAAAAACTAAAATAGTCTATTATAGGTTAAAACAGACAGATCTAAATGGAGCATTTAAGTATTTTAAAATTACTTATATCGAAAACTGTTCTGATCAAGAGAATGAACTAACTGTTTATCCAAATCCATCAGATGGCGCCTTTACTCTCACAAGCAAATTTAATCAAATGGAAATTACTATCTGGACTCTTGATGGAAAAAAAATCTTTGAGTCCACGATAGATGAGCTCAATTCAACTATAGACCTTTCTTCAAAACCAAAAGGCACATATATTTTAAATGCAAGATCAAATGGATTTAATAAAACAATAAAAATAATTAAATAACGCATATGACCTTAAAAACGCTTTATTACTCAATCAATTTCTTTCGCTTTATTATACTTTTAATAATATTTGGATTTTATAGCTTCAGTTCCAAAAAAGAGTCCGTTCCTAATAAATGGAATGACAACATTGAGTTTATTTACGACTATTCAGATCCACTTGTTAGTACTTATACAGTTTTTAGAATACAAGGAGATACTTTATATTTTAAACAAAAGCAAATGCTTGTTGAAGAAGAAAATTATAAGATCAAAGTGAGTTATGAAGAACTCGATGCTTTATTGCATGAATTAAAAAATAATAAAATCATCAACATTAAACCTACAAAAAGCAAGATGCCGATAGTTGACGAGCCTATTTTAAGAATGTCGTTAACAAATACAAAAACTAAAAAAGAAATATTTAATGTAAATAATACTGAAAATAAAATAATTGCCAGAGATGACATTGCAAAAATTGCAAAAATTCTCAGGCTGGTGCAAACAATACAAAATAATAATATACTAAAAAAATGATTTGCTGTTATGTTGAATAAGTTTAATAAACTTCTCAATACATCTATAAAATAATAAATCTTTAAAATTTACAATTTAGTTCCTTGCTAATTATATTATTAATGAACCTTAATTTATACTAACTCTATGCTTTATTATAGTTAAAAATACTCATTTAAAGCCTTTTGTTATAATCCGATGTAATGAGTTTATTAACCGATTACATAGTTTTACTTACCGATACTTAGTTTTAAGTAGATAAACAGGATAAAAACATTCACTTTTGATAAATAATACATTAATTATTTAAATTAAGTAAAAAGTAAAATGTATTTAAAAATTTATATATATTATTTATTTCTAATTAAACTTCTCTATAGATCTTTTTTCAAAAGGCAAAAGGCCCATAAATTTTAAATGCAAGATCAAATGGATTTAATAAAGCAATCAAACTAATTAAATAACTAAAATGAAAAAAAAGAAAAAAGTACTTATTATAGCATTACTATTGGTAGGCGTAATTAATTCTCAGGCACAGCTTGGTAATATTAAAAACAGATTAAAAACTAAAGTAGAAGACAAAGTAGTTGAAAAAGCAGAAAATAAAATAGACAAAACTGCTGATGATATTACAACACAAAATAACAAACAAGAAATAAGCGAGAGCAAAAAAGAAACAACTACAGAATCAAACTTTGCCACGAGTGTAAACACTGGCAACTCCGGAAATGAAGTTACAAATGATAAAAAAGAAGAAACATTAGCGCCGGTTGAAAAAAGTAATGAGGTTGTAAAAGTGGAACAAACATCTAAAGGCAAAATGATTTTTGACACCAAACCTTTTAGTACAGATGATAGTGGCAACAGAACTTCATTTACATCAAAAGAATTTATTTATGCAAAATTGGAGTTACCCGAAAGCTTAAAAACATTTTTTAAAATTTCACCGAAAAATGGAGAAAAAACTTGCCTGGAATATTTAATGGTAGTTTATAATGGTGATAAAGAAATGGGTACTAATTCATGGTCGATCATGTATGTTGGTAAAAATGAAATGGAGGCTAATTACTTAAATTTTGATGTATTGCCTCAACCCGAAAAAGCAACAACGGTTATGTCTCCATTAAAAGAGTTTGATGCCGGTTTAGCCTCAGCACCATTAGCGGGTTTAGTGGATCCTTCTATATTTCCGAAAAGTGGAAAATATAGAATTGTAATATCAATTTACAACAAAACATATAATGGTTATGGTGTCGAAAAGCCACGTGAAGAATGGCCAATTAGCACCGGTGAATTTGAATTTAATTTTAATGAAGACGATATTGCCACTTTACAAAAGAATGATAAACAAGCTCACAGTTTGGTGAAAGAAAATTTTCGTAAAAAAGTAAGAGAAGAGGCCGATCTTCCTGAATCATGGAACATGAAAAGTAGCCCTATCGGCAGCGGTTATACAGAGCAGCAAATAAAAGGAATGATTGCCGCTCGCTATAAGGGCTCTAAATTAAACAAATTGGTTATTGAACCTCAAAAAGGTGGTTGGGTTGTTGAAAAGAATGAACTTGACATTCCTAAGGATAAATACTTCAATCAGATTATTTCAATATTTATAACGGATTCTAATAATAAATGTTTTTACATTGAAGGTTATGTGTATCATACGTATGAAGGTGGAGGAAAGTATGGTCCGGTATGGATCTATCCAGAAAACGAAATACAAATTTCTTGCGACAAAATGAAATAAAAAATTAAGTTCTCTATTTCATAGATCAATAACAGATAGTGGGCCTATTAAGGTTGGGCAAAAGCAATAATTTGTTCAATGAATATTTTAAAAATAAATTACGATGCAAAAAAATATAAGTGAAAATATAAAATCGCTACGACTAAGTTATGGCTTGAGTATTAAAAGTTTTTCAGCCAAGTGCGGAGTTTCAGATGTTGCAATTTTTAATATTGAAAAAGGAAAAACAAAAGCTTTACATGCAGCAACATTAGAAAAAATTATCAGAACGTTTAACACAACAGAAAAATGGTTAAGAAATGGAGAAGAACCAATGTTACCTGATGGCCTAATTAACTTTGAAAATAAATTTATTAGTGCAACAAGTCCTTTTAATAATGAAAATAATATCGAGCTTAAAATTAAAAATGCAATGTTGGAAAAACAAAACGAAAGACTATGGACGATTTTGGAAAAAATCACCATCGATACCAAAACTGCAGTTTTGTAACACTTAAAATATAGAGGCTGGGGAAATAGAAGTCGGTTATGGAACTTATGATGAATTTCAGAATAAAGAATTTATGACCGAAATTGTTAGTGGATTTATTAAATGGGCTGCAAAATAGCCAGCGGTAAAATCAATAATTGCTTCAACAGAAAAAACAAATACCGCTTCTTTTACTGTGTTTAAAAAAAATAATTTCTTAAAAACCAACGAAACGGAAACATTGTTTAATTGGAAATTAGAAATAATAAGTAATCAATTAGAAAAAAATCATGCCGCATATATATCATTTAAACTGTGTTAAAATTGTCTCTCCAATAAACGATAACGTTTGTGGTCACTGTATGTTAATTAAAGAGAAAAACAAGCTCATTTTAGTTGATACTGGCATTGGACTTTTAGACACTCTTAAACCCTTAGAAAGAATAGGCAAAAAACTTATTGATGTTGTAGGCTATCGTTTTGATGAGAACCAAACTGCTGTAAAACAAATTGAAAAATTAGGTTTAGATCCCAACAGCGTTAGTGATTGTATTATTTCACATTTAGATAATGACCATGTTGGTGGGCTTGCAGATTTTCCAAAAGCAACGGTTCATGTAGGAATTGAAGAGTTTAAAAATTTTAATTCCGAAAATCCAAGGTATTTAAAAGCACCTTTATCACACAACCCAATTTTTAAAACCTATGAAAAATCTAATTATAAGTGGTTTGGATTTGAAGCAAGGAAAATAATTGCAAATATTGAAACTGAAATTTTTCTTGTTCCTCTTTTTGGACATTCATTTGGTCATTGCGGGGTTGCTTTAAAAAACGATGGTAAATGGTTATTTTATATTGCAGATGCATATTACATGAGAATAGAATTAACTGATCCTCTTCATCTTGTTAATGATTTATCTAAACAACGAGCAGATGATAATAACCAAAGAGTAAAAACATTAAATAAGATCAAAGATCTTATGAAAAAGCATCCTGAAATTGAAGTTTTTTCTTATCACGATATTAAAGAATTTAAAGCCACCAGCAATCATATAGAAAATAATTAAATACTTATTTCTCTTTTTATAAAATATAACAATTTAGCTTAGCGAGAGAAATTCAAAAGCAATATTATGCATAACTTAACAAGAACGGATTCTGATAATTTAGATTTTCAAATATTAGTTAAAGAACTAGACAAAGTAATGGCAGTTATCGATGGGGAAGATCATTCTTTTTTTAGTCAATTCAATAAAGCTGATACCATTAAATATGTGGTAGTCGTGTATGAAAACGAAACTGCAATTGGATGTGGCGCAATTAGAGAATATGATCCGGAAACAATGGAAGTAAAACGAATGTTTGTGTGTATAGAAAAGAGAGGAAAAGGAATTGCTTCGTTGATTTTGAGCGATCTTGAATACTGGGCTAAAGAATTGGGCTACAAAAAATGTATTTTGGAAACGAGCATACAACAAATAGAGGCGATTGCGTTATATAGGAAGAACAACTACACTGTTATAAAAAATTACGGACAGTATGCCCAAGTTGAAAGCAGTGTTTGTTTCGAAAAAAAATTGGATTAGATGAATCACATAAATACTATATTCGCTTTAGTTGAATTTAAAATAAGTATTATCAGCGGTATTAGTTTTGGCAAATATGTTTCATATCAAAATTTCGTTTTAACATTTAACTAAGCATTTAACTTTTAATCATCATGAAGACCATTATCTTTTTACTATTAATCTTATTTTGCATCTCATGTACAAAGGAAGCAAATGTAAAAATGCCAGATACAAAATCTCTTCCAGTTGTTTTCTGTTATCTAAGCCCTCTGGATACAATCATTAAATTGAAACTAACAATGTCTCAGCCATTATATAGTGAGCAAAAAATTGACATATATGAGCCTGTTAAAGATGCTTCTGTTTTTTTGTCATCAGCCCAGGGAGATATTATGCTTTTATATAATTATAAAACCGGTTATTATGAAAAAGAAACAGTTAATTATCCAATACATTTTGGGGAATTATATAGAATATCTATTACGCTAAATAATGGCAACTCTGCAGAAGCGACTACAAAAGTACCTGATAACATTGTACCAATCTCAAAGGCGTCTTACCAGATATACCAGGAAAATAATTTTCCCTACTTTAGATTTAAAATAAATTTTTTGGATGATCCTTCAACTGTTAACTTTTATCGAATCTCCACTGTCAAATTACAGTTAGATTCTTTGCAACAGGACACAATATATACTGAAACATCCATTAAAACAATAGTTAAGGATAATGGCCACAATGGAGAAAATTTGGAGACCACCTTCAATACATTTTATGGTGATACTAATAATGATGGTATTGTTGCGCATGATGTTTTTTTATTAAACTGTAATAAAGAATATTATCTATTCTATAATTCCCTGAACAATTATAAGAATGAGAATCCATTTGCAGAACCCTCATTTATCTATACAAATATAAAGGGCGGTTTAGGGGTTTTCGCTGCCTATACGTTATCCAAATACCGAATAAATATATAATTTTATTAAATCGTTAGATTTTCTAATTAAAATTCTTTTTCATAACAACAAGGTCTTTATCATCTAGAGCAATTCTTTCCAATTATTGCCATTCCATTAGCTCATGTAAATCTTCGGCTTTGAAATTAATAGATAAATGTTTTTGATTCCATTTGTTAGAATCAAAAACATTTAAATAAGTATTATTAACGTTAACTCTCTTTAAAAACGGTTGAACCTGTACAAATATTTATCAATAGTCAAAGTGCTTCAATAATGTTTCATAAGATTCTAATTGTACGTTATATTATCCTCATAGTCAATATTATAAAAGGAAAGGTTCAATTCCTACCAGAATCACAACAGAAAGTTTTAAACAACTTCAAGCCGCTTTAACCCGCTTCAATAGCGGGTTTTGCGTTTAAGGGGGAAGAATTATTTATAGTAAATAGGGTCTCCGTTAATGGCTTTAAATTCTTCTCTAAATTTTTTTAAGAGATCTATTTCACTAATTGTTACCGGAGGGAAGGCACGCGCAACACTTTCAATTACCATTAAAAATGTTTCTTTTAATTCCGGGCTAAGATAATTACTGTTTAACTTAATTTGATGAAGAGCTGAATTATATGCTTCCGCGATAGTTGTGTGGTCTTTTTCAAGAATTTGAAAAATAATATCAGATACATTGAAATCGTAGTTCTTATTTCGTAACTCAATTTCAACGATATCCTGAAATTTTTGTTTTTCTTCTTTTTGGATCTTTCCATCCGCGCAGGCAATAGCATAAGCCATCTCACCAATTGCATAATGCAAATTTTCTAACTGTGTCATGAGTTTTAATTTTTATTAAATGTCATCATTATAAATAAGAATATCGATGAGTGTAATCATTCTTACAAATGATTGTAGTCATACTCATGGCGCAATCCTGCAAATAATCCACTTGTCATTTTCTGAATCTAAAACGTATTTTATACGATCATGCAATCTGTTTGGTTGTCCTTGCCAAAATTCAAACTTGGTTGGTTTTAAACAATATCCTCCCCAAAAAGCAGGATACGGAACTGTTTTTCCACTACAAATTGCTTCATATTCATTATATTTTTTTTCAAGTAATTCTTTACTACCGATTTCAGAACTTTGCGGTGATATCCATGCAGAAATTTGACTTTCAAAGGGGCGTTCATGAAAATATTTTTCAGATGTTGCCGGACTAACCTGCTCTATTATTCCTTCAATTCTTATTTGCCTAAACAGCTGTGGCCAGAAAAACAAAAGTGATCCATGAGGATTTTCGTTTATTTCTTTGCCTTTTTGACTATTATAATTGGTATAAAAGGTAAAGCCGTTCTTGTCCATGTCTTTTAAAAGAACAACTCTAACAGATGGCAAACCACCCTTAGTTGCAGTAGCTAAAGTCATAGCATTTGGCTCTATAACATTGCTACTAAGCGCTTCGTTAAACCATATTTGAAATTGCTTGGTGGGATCTTGCAAAACATTATTTTCATCCAACAATTCTCCTTTGTATTGGGTACGTAAATTACTAATCTTGTTTTTCATTATTGTGTTTAATTATTTTAGATTTTTCCAAGTTCCTTAAGCCGATAAATGTGAGATAATAATGCACTTCTAAAAGTAGGTTGAATATTGTATTGCAATCCAAATTCCTTAGCCGTTTGTTCTACAATGGGCGCAATGTTCTTATAATGTATGTGACAAATGTTTGGAAACAGGTGATGTTCTATCTGAAAATTTAATCCGCCAACATACCAACTTAATAATTTATTATTTCTTGCAAAATCGGCTGTAGTATTTAATTGATGAACACTCCATTCAACATGCATGTTTACTTCCGGCAAAGGTTGTTGGGCACCTTCAACAACATGGGCCATTTGAAAAACAAAACTTAAAATAATGCTTGCTGTCCAGTGCATAATAAAAAAACCAAATAAGATTTGCCAGATAGAATAATCTGTAAGCCAAAGTGGCAAACCAATTATTACTGTTAAGTAAATAATTTTTCGTAATAGCATTTTAGTAAATTCACGTCCCATTTTTTTGTTCTGACTTTTTAAAAGTCCTTGTTTATGGTATTTAAGTAATCTTGTAAAATCATTTGTAAGCATTGTAATTGTCATTAAACCGTAAAAAAGAAAAGCATAGATGAATTGATACTTGTGATACCATTTTAAAGGTTTATTTTCAGATAATCGTATTGGGCCTTTATCATCAATATCTTCGTCAAATCCGGAAATATTTGTGTAAGTATGATGCAAAACATTATGTTGAATTTTCCAATTTAATACATTACTACCCAGTAAGTACAAACTTCCGCCAAGTAAATTATTAACCCAATGCTTTTTTGAATAAGCACCATGGCAAGCATCATGCATCACCCCCATTCCTATGCCTGCAATACCAATTCCCATTAATACAGTAAGCCCAATAGCAATAAGTAAGTGCGGTTTAAAAATTAAAATAATTATAAAGGGTACTAAATATGAAGACAATAAAATAATCGTTTTTAAGATCATTTTACTATTTGCTTTGGGCGAAATATTATTTTGTTTAAAGTAATTATTTACTTTTTTTCTAAGTTCAACAACAAACTGGTGTTCTTTAGAAATGTTGCTGGTAAATTTTATTATTTGCATAGTGCTATTTAAAAGAAGTAATGCCGTAAACTATAAGACTGAATATTTTTATGAATTCCATTACTATATAAATAAAATGTAAGTTGGAGGGTTGTACATCCCAACCGCGAATGTGCATCTCGGCTCTTGCATCAAGTTCAGGAAGTGCGTACCAGGATTGAATGATCAAGATGAGAATAGGTATTAAAGCGAATAGGTTTTGGATGTTTATGTAATTTTTTTGAGTTAGTGAAACGGTAACAATAATGAATAATGCAAAAAACCATTCAACTTTATTTAAGGCTCCGAACACTAAGCGCCCGATACCAAGGCCCAAAGGTAAGGTAATTCCAGGGGCTCTGAATTTTAACCAAGCTTCCATAAAGCTAATTGCGCTTACGAAACCTATCCATAAAAAAGTTATAACTATGAGTATTGCTGAATTGAATTTGATCATACTAAATTTAAGCTGTTGTACTAAATGTATTTTTTGCAGGTGTTTTTTGCCAATAACGAACATCTAATGCGAGGCAGATATTTCGCAAAAACAACCTTCCATTTTCAGATAAAATAATTTTATTGTTATTTACAGAAATTAAATTGTCATTGATAAGGTCTACTAATTTTATTTTCATTTTTTCGAAAAGGAGTTTGTTACAAACGGTAATATTAAAATCTGTTTCATGCGTACACATTAAATTGAGAATATGTTGCCTGATCAAAATATCTTCCGGCGAGAGAATATGACCTTTTGAGATCGGAAATTTTCCCAAGGCCACGCATTCCTGGTATTCTTCAACAGTTTTTATATTTTGTGAAAGTGCATTCCAGGTATCACTGATAGATGAACATCCCAAGCCTATCAACAACTTGGTTTTATTGGTTGTATAACCCATAAAATTGCGATGGAGTAAGCCTTTATTATACGCAGTAAACAAATTATCATATGGAAGTGCAAAATGATCCATTCCAATATCCGAATAACCGCCACTTAACAGCAAGTCTTTTCCTACCTCATATAGTTTTCTTTTATAACTGTCAATTGGTAAATCTTTATCTGTGTATTTGCGCTGGCCGGGTTTTAGCCATGGCACATGAGCATAGCTATAAAAAGCTATCCTTTCAGGTTTTAACATGACAATTTGTTTTATTGTTGCTTCAACAGTTTCTATTGTTTGATAAGGCAACCCATACACCAGATCAATATTAATTGATGTATAGCCAATTTTACGAGCATCATTCACAACTGCTTTAACTTCATCAAACGTTTGATAACGGTTAATTGTATCCTGAACTTTTCCGTCAAAATCCTGAACACCAAAACTTACACGTTTAAAGCCCAAATCAAATAAGATCTGTAAATGCTCTTTTGTGGTATTTGCCGGATGACCTTCAAAACTAAAATCGTAGCCCTTTGCTTTTATCGCATTTTTTAAAATAGAGCTAATAAGAAAATGCAAATTGCCTGGAGAGAAAAAAGTAGGTGTTCCTCCTCCTAAATGTATTTCTTTAATAATTGGTAGTTCTTCAAATTGTTTTAAATACAGTTCCCATTCCTGTAGCAATGCTTTAATATAAATAGTTTCAACTTTATGGTTAACTGTTATTCTTGTATTACAGGCGCAATACGTACAAAGGCTTTCACAAAATGGTAAATGAATATATAAACTTATCCCATCTTTATTATTAGCCTTAAATGCCTTCTTAATAAGAGAAATCCATTTTTCTTCATCAAGATTATTATCCCAATAAGGAAGAGTGGGATAACTCGTGTATCGTGGGGCCGGAATATTATACTTTGAGACAAGGTCCATTACTTATGAATTTGTTTTTGTTCGTTCTTTAACTCAATTAAAAAATTATCTATGATGCCCTGCCTTACATGTTGCATTACAACTATCTTGAACCAATCTGGATTATTATGGCTATTTGGCACCAAATGATATTTTTTTGCAAGAACACTGCTAATAAATTCAGAATGAATTGTAACAATATTGAGATGGGGGTTTCTGAAATAATGTATGCCCCATTCATCCAGTTTATCACAAATAAAAGTTGTCCTGTCTATTAAACCCTGCATTTTAACTTTCCAGCCATCAGATCCATGAATTCTAAGTATCATCCATACACACACAGCGTTTGCACCAGAGCGGCTACCACACAAGGTAAAATCTTTCCCTTTTACATAACCAGCTTCATTTGTACAAACATATTTAAGAAAATTTTTACGGATCAAAAAAATTCCTGTACCATAAGGAGCCTGCAGCATTTTGTGCCCGTCAATAGAAAAAGATGAAATGTCTTTATTTTTAAAAGTAAAAGCATTTTTTTCAGTACATGTAAATGGATAAATAAAACCACCGTATGCGCCATCAACATGTAATTTATAGTTAACCTTTATGAGGTTTAGAAACGACGTGATGGTTTCAATATCATCTACTGAACCAAACATGGTTGTAGACATATTCATATTTACGATAAAAAATTTCACACCTTTATGTAAGGCGCTCTCAATTTTTTGTTCAAAGTCCCTGATCTGTATTTTCCTTGTTACTGCATCAACATTTAGTTCTATGCCATGAAGATTGAGGAGGTCTAATGCCTTTGGTATGGAGTAATGAGTATCGGCTGAATATACAACCGCTATTTCATTTAATTTTGCTTTAAATTCACTTGTAAAATAATTACGGTAGATCCAAAGTGCTTCAATATTAGCCTCTGTTCCACCGCTTGCAACGTATCCATCATAAGTTCCCGGTTCGGCTGAAAATATTTCTTCAGCGCATATTTTTATCAGGTCTTTTTCGATCTCATGCGTCCCTTTAAAGAAATCTTCATGCTCATCGCCAAATGTATGCACACCAATGTGATTTGGATTTGCGATTAATGTTGATAGGTATGGAGCATCTTTTAAAAAAGCGGCATCATCATAAAAAATATCGCTATCTAAAAATGTGCCCGGAATACCCAAAATACTCTCGGTGCGGTAGTTAGTATTATTGCTCAGTGCTTCAAATACTTTGCTTTTTATTTTTGAGTATGAATATTTTTCCCAATACATAATTTATTTTTTATGACAGCAGTGTATTTGCTTATGACACATAGCGTTTGTACTTTTCTCTTCTGATATTTGAGGACTTATATATTTAATACCAAGATTTAATCCCCTTAGCACTAATAGTATTGCCATTAGGCCAATCATTATAGGCATGGCTCTTCTAATTCGTGTTCTTACTTTTAATGTTATCAAGTGACTTGTATAACTTATCGCGAACATGAATGGCAAAGTTCCTAAACCAAACACACTCATAAATAAAGCTCCTTTATATGCGCTTCCGGTTGATACTGCACCGGCAATTCCAAGATAAACTAAACCACATGGCAATAAACCATTAAGAAAACCGATACTAAAAAATGATGCTATACTTTTATTTCTGAATTGTTTGGCAATAGTGTTTTTTAATTTATTTAATACTGAAATTGTTTTATTAAAGAAAGGTATCTTGCTTGTTGAAATAAATAACCCAAGTAAAATCAATACACCCAAAACAATAGACAGTTTTTGTTGGAACCCGAATAAGAAAAAACTTTGCCCAATAACACCAAATAGTCCTCCTAATAAAGCATAAGTAACTATCCTGCCAAAATTATATGCCAGTACAGAAAAGATTTTTTTGTATAGTGGCAAAGTATGCACCGGCAAGGCTAATGCAATTGGCCCGCACATGCCTATGCAATGAAAACTGCCTAAAAAACCCAACGATATAGCTGCAATAATAAACGACATTAAATAGTAATTATTTGTTCTTTATAGAATGTTTTGTTATTGTTGTTCCAGGTAATACACATTTTATAAATACCTTTTGTAAGTTTTGTTTTTTGTATTATTTGCCTGCCGTTTTCATCAAATTTTAGTTTTATTTTTAAATCCTTTGAAGAATCTGATGGGCGAAAAAAAAGAATTTCTCCGTTAAATGTTTTACTAAATTCTATTTGAGGATACGTTAGCGTGATTTTGTCTGCGTCCAATTTGCACTCAACACTTATCTTTAATTGTTTTTCATTCTCAATGGCATCAATACGGTCCTGGTATTTTAATTCCTGAGCGTAATAGTCTTTTGCAACCAGTTCGCTTTTATTTGTGCTGCTTATAAATACCAGACTTGATATCAGGATAACAAACCCTGTGTAAACTATTGTAATTCTAATTCCCCAACTCATAACTATTGTTTTATAAATTTATACCGTTACCGGTCCTAGAAAATTTGTTTTAACTGTTTTAATTAATTTGCCATTGCTATAAATACCTACTTTCAGTTCTGTTTTCCGCTTTTTAATGTCACTCTTGTTTAAAAAGATAAAAAAACTTCCTTGTGTCATATCTTCTTTTTTTACTGCCAGATCTTTCCCCACAATTTCTATAGAGGCGTGCGGAAATTCTTCGACTTTTATTTCAACCGGAAGATCTTTTCTTGTTTTATTTACAAGTTTAATTGTAAATAAATTACTAACCTGGTTGTTTGGTTGCTCTTGATACAACATTCCCTTAGCACGAATAATAGTTGCATCATAATCTGAACGACTTATTAATAAAAAACTTTCAATGCCAATTAATAATACTAAAACTGCCGAGTACGCTTTCATTCGTGTAGTAAAGGCCAGTTTTAATTTATTTTTTATTCCGTTCTCCGAGTCAAACCGTATTAAACCTTTTTGCAGACCCACACTTTCCATCATATGATCGCAGGCATCAATACAGGCTGTACAATTCGTACATTCTAACTGGGTTCCGTTTCTTATATCTATGCCTGTTGGACAAACTTTAACGCATAAGTTACAATCAATACAATCTCCTCCGGTTCGCACTTCGTTCTTTTTAAATTTGTGCCTGTCTTCTCCCCTAACATAATCATAAGCTACAACTACCGAATCTTTATCTAACAAAACGCCCTGCATTCTGCCGTAAGGGCAAACAATAAGGCAAACCTGTTCTCTAAACCAGGAGTAAACAAAAAAGAACACGCCTGTAAAAATGGTAATGGCTATAAAACCGGCTATGTGAGCAGACAGGGGCTCGCGTATAATTTTAAATAATTCATCAACACCTATTACATATGAAAAAAATGTATTGGCAATAATAAAAGAGAGAAGGAAAAACAAACTGTACTTTAAAACGCGTTTAAATAATTTGTTTGCATCCATTGGTGCTTTTGCCAAAGCCTTTTGATAAGAAGCATCTCCATCTATCCAATACTCAATTCGCCTGAAGAGCATTTCCATAAAGATTGTTTGCGGGCAAGCCCAACCGCAAAATACACGGCCATAAATAACCGTAAATAGAGCAATAAAAACAATAAATGTAAGCAGGCCTATGCCAAAAATAAAAAAATCCTGAGGCCAAAAGATCATTCCAAATAAAATAAATTTTCGCTCAAGAATGTTTATGAGAAAAATGGGTTCATCATGAATTTTGATAAAAGGCAATCCAAAAAAAATAATAATGTACAGGTAACTTAAATACTTGCGGTAATTATACAGTTTTCCTTTTGGTTGATATGGATACAGCCATTTACGCTTACCATTCTCATCAACTGTTGCAATATGATCCCTGAATCCTTCAATATTATCTGTAAGTGCCATTTAATATCTATTCTAATGTACCGTATCTTTTAAAATTTTAAGCGAATCGTTTGTGGTTTTTAATGAATCGCTTACCGTAGCTTTCTCTTCTGCAAATAGATCGCCCTGTGGTGCTTTTGCTCCTGCAGGATTTGTTCCATTTAATGTTCTTATAAAGCTCGCAATTTGCGCAATTTGAACCGGAGAGAAATCCTCTTTCCATGATTTCATACCTTTATCTACCCAGCCGTATTTAATTGTTTTAAAAATATCACTTAGGCCGCCACCATGCAGCCAATAAGCATCGGTTAAATTCGGGCCAACTGTTCCTTCTCCTAACTTTCCGTGGCAGGCTGCACAATTTGCTAAGAACAGATCTTTTCCAGCTGCAAGATCTGCACCCTCTAATTGTTTTACGGTAGTTTCATCTACATTACTAGCAGATGTTCGCATATATTCTTCAACCTCTGCTTTAGCTACTGCCAATGACTTTTCATACTCAGTTGTTTGAAGATCACCGGTACCTATAACATGATAGTTTATTAAATAGACAACTCCAACAATTATGGTAAGATAAAAACCATATTTCCACCAGGGCGGCAAATCATTGTCCAATTCAACAATGCCATCGTAATTATGATCGAGCATAATATCTGCTTCTTTTTCAATATCAACTGAAGCATTTATTTTTTCTAAAATAGTTTTGGCTTTAGGCTTAACAACAAAACTTACCACGTTTTCAGTTCTTAGCATGCCAATCATAAGATTATAAATTACAAGAATGAACAGTAATTCCAGCAAGATCACACCAAGCATGAAGAAAAAGGTAAACATATCTAAACCACCAATTAACCAATCGTTTGAATACTTGGCCGCACCTTGCGCAAAAGTATTGTACCCGCTAAATAAAATAAATAAAACCATTAATGTTTTGGTTGTAGAAGAAGTTTTAGTTGACTCACGCGTTTCTTTAAATTTATTTTGCACATAATCACTTTGTGAAATATTTTTTAAAGCGCTGCTCAGCCCAATAATAACAAATAACAATGCTATGATAATGATAAGCAGAGTATTGAACAAAGCATTAGAAAAATAACTCGTAGTTGCAACATATTCGGACTCTTGTGCATAATTTGCCAAAGGCATTAAAAATAAGCAGGCAAACCAAATTGTATTTTTAGTTTTGTTCTTCATAAGTTTGGTTATTTGAGGTTGAAACTGAATTATCTGCATTTAAAGGAAGCTGTGATAGCGTGTTGAAATAGTCCTTACTGCCTTTTATTATAAAAATGGTTACACCAATAAAAAAAACAAAAAAGATCATTAGTGAGGCTAAAGGATAAAATCCAATGCCGGTAATACTTTCTAAGTAGTTTATGAATTTCATGTCTCTGCTTTTTTATGTATTATTTATTTGCGGTTTCTTTAGACTGGTTTTTAATGTCAGTTCCCATTCTTTGCAGATAAGCTATTAACGCCACAATCTCGCGATCTGCCAGTACCTGCACTCCATCTTTTTTAAGATTTTCTGTAATTGTTTTTGCCTGCTTTTCCATATCTTTTGCAGCCAAGTTTTCATACCCTTCCGGATAAGGAACACCTAATCTTTGCATAGCTTTTATTTTTGATACTGTAGAAGAAACATCTATCTGATCATCAAACAACCATGGATACGGAGGCATGATGGAACCCGGCGACATTGATCCTGGATCGAGCATATGGTTATAGTGCCAGCTATCAGGATATTTGCCACCTACTCTTGCTAAATCTGGTCCTGTTCGTTTACTGCCCCATTGAAATGGATGATCATAAACAAATTCGCCGGCTTTTGAATATTCGCCGTAGCGCGAGGTCTCACTTCTGAACGGGCGTATCATTTGTGAGTGGCATGTATAGCAACCTTCTCGTACATAAATATCTCTTCCTTGTAGTTCTAATGGTGTGTATGGTTTAACACTGGCTATTGTAGGAATATTTGATTTTACTAAAAAAGTCGGGATAATTTCTATAACACCACCAATGATAACAACTACAAGACTGACTATCATTAGTTGCACAGGCTTACGTTCTATCCAACGATGCCAGTGTTCTTTACCGTGTGTATGATAATTTTTTTCTAAAGCAGGTGCTTCTGCGTCTTCATTTGCTACGAATGAGCCTGCTTTCACGGTTTTTACAAGGTTATAAACCATCATAATCGCTCCAACAAGGTATAAAGTTCCGCCAATTGCCCTTGTTGCGTAAAAAGGTATCATCTTTGTTACTGTATCCATAAACTGCCATTTCAACTGCCCTTCAGGTGTAAACTCTTTCCACATTAAACTTTGCATAATGCCGCTTACATACATTGGCACAGCATAAAGAACAATGCCTAAAGTGCCGATCCAAAAATGTGCATTAGCTAATTTTTTAGAATATAATTCCGTTCTGAACATTTTTGGCAATAACCAATACAGGATACCAAAAGTTAAAAAACCATTCCATCCCAGTGCGCCAACATGTACGTGCGCCACAATCCAATCGGTATAGTGCGCTATGGCACTTACATTTTTAAGTGATAACATTGGTCCTTCAAAAGTTGCCATACCATAAGCAGTAACGGCAACTACCATAAATTTTAGAACCACTTCTTCTCTTACTTTATCCCAGGCGCCACGCAGTGTTAACAAACCATTTATCATACCACCCCATGACGGTGCAATAAGCATTACCGAAAATACAACACCTAATGATTGTGCCCAATCGGGCACAGCGGTATATAACAAGTGGTGCGGCCCAGCCCAGATATAAATAAAGATCAACGACCAGAAGTGTATAATAGATAAACGATATGAATAAACCGGACGGTTTGCAGCTTTGGGCAAAAAATAATACATCAATCCCAAATAAGGTGTAGTTAAGAAAAATGCTACAGCATTGTGACCATACCACCATTGAACTAAAGCATCCTGTACGCCCGCGTACCAAGAATAAGATTTCCAGAATGACACAGGTATTTCGATGGAGTTAACAATGTGTAACATTGCAACCGTTACCAGTGTAGCAATATAAAACCAAATGGCAACATACAAATGTCTTTCTCTGCGGCGTATAATTGTGCCAAACATATTCCATCCAAAAACAACCCACACCAGTGTTATTAAAATATCTATTGGCCACTCCAGCTCTGCATATTCTTTACCGGTAGTTTTTCCAAGAAATAAAGACACTGCTGCCAGCACAATAATTAACTGCCATCCGTAAAAATGCAATTTGCTTAACAAGTCGCTAAACATTCGCGCTTTAAGTAAACGCTGCAATGAATAATAAACACCCATAAATATACCATTGCCCACAAAAGCAAATATTACAGCGTTGGTATGCACCGGCCTTAGTCTACCAAATGTGGTGTATGGCAAATTCATGTTCAATGCAGGCACAAACAACTGCAGGGCAGCTATAAGCCCCACAAGCATGCCTACAATACCCCAAAACATAGTTGCATAAGCAAACCATTTTACAATTTTGTTATCATATTGAAATTTTTGTATCTCCATAATTTTTAGTTTTCTGGTTTATGATCTTTAGTTGTTTTTTGTTTTATATCGTTATCAAAAAGCATTCGAACAGATGGTGTATAATCATCTTCAAACTGGTTTGTTTTTACCGACCATAAGAACGCTATTAAAAACCCCACGGCAATAAGGAGGCTTGCTCCAACTAGTATAAAAATGACACTCATATCGTGGCACAAAGGTATTTTTGTTACATTTTTTAAGGAATGAGAATTTTCAGTAACCGGTATGATTAATATCAGTTTTAGGTGCTTTAGCAAATTGCGCCGAATTGATCTTTAACCTGTAGGATAGTATTGAACTAAGCCCTGTAGTTAATAAGATAATACTAACCGAACTCACTGGCATTAAAATGGCTGCAATCACGGGTTGCAACTGCCCTTGAACAGCAAAATACAATCCAACAATATTATATAGAATAGATAGAACAAAACTTGTATTAATTATGAGCTTTGTTTTTTTACAATATGCTAACAATAGAGCCAGGTTGTAAAAATTTTTGCCTTCCATTATTACATCGCTTGCCGGCGAAAAATTATTCACATTGTCTGTAATGGCAATGCCAACACTGCTTTGCTTTAAGGCACCCGCGTCATTTAAACCATCGCCAATCATAATTATTTTATTGCCTCCTTGCTGAAGTTTTTTAATATAATTCAATTTGTTTTGCGGTGTTTGGCTAAATAAAAGATCGCCATTAAATAAGCTTGTAAGGTTACCGCGTTCGGAATCATTATCGCCTGACAGGAGGGAAAGTTTGTATGTTTTTTGTAATTGGCTAAATACATTTTTTATACCCGGTCTATACAGGTTGTTAATGGTAAAAAAACCTATTACGGTATTCTTTATTTTTACATACACTTTACTCCCTTCGGTTCCTTTACTGCTTAACAAATGGTTTACAAAAGCATCTGAGCCAAGACTCAATTCAACATTATTTACTATTGCACTAATACCAAAGCCCTTTAGCTCATAGTAATCTTTAATTAATAAGCTGCTGCTTTTTGGCAGGAAATTTACTATTGCTTTACTTAATGGATGGTTGGATTGATTAGCCAATGTTCTTACGCGTTGTTTTGTGATTTCATCCATTGGTTTACCTTCATACCTAATTGAAGCGCCATTTTGAATAGTAATTGTGCCTGTTTTATCAAACACAATGCTGTTTGTACCTGACAGCTTTTCTATAATTTCGGCGTTCCTGGCATAAAAGCCATACTTTTGCAATACCCTTAGCATATTGCCATTTGTAAAAGTTGCCGATAGTAATAAGGCACATGGACATGCAACAATAAGTACTGCCGTTACCGAACTCCACAAACGGTTTTGATCATTGATATACCAGTAAGCTGCACTGCTAATTGCTATTGTAAAAAGTATGAGTGTAAAATATCTGCTTAAAGCATGTATGTACGAGGTGTTTTTATCTTCATCTTTTTTAAACGCATCATTGTTCCATAACTGCGTTAAATAACTTTGTGATACTTCTTTTACAACTTCCATTTCAAGTGCTCCGCCGGTTTGTTTGCCACCTGCATAAACGATCTCACCAATACCTTTTTCTACTGGTATGGCCTCACCTGAAACAAAGCTGTAATCGATCTTAGCTTTTCCTAAAAACAAAATACAATCAGCTGGTATTATCTCCTCATTATGAACTTTGATACGCTGCCCGATCTTAAGATCGGAAATTGGTATTTGTTTTTCAAAACCTTCCTCGTTAATGATAGTTATACCTAAAGGAAAATAAGATGTATAATCCCTGTTAAAGGTTAAGGTATTGTACGTTTTATTCTGAAAAAAACGTCCAACAAGCATAAAGAAAACTATGCCCGACATCGAATCAAGATAGCCTGCGCCTGTACCGGCAAGTATCTCGTATATACTTCTAATAAATGTAATTAAAATAGCAAGGGCAATTGGAGCATCAATATTTAAAAACTTCTGTTTTATACTTTTCCAGGCAGAAATAAAAAATTCGGAAGCGCCGTAAAAGAAAACGGGTAAAGACAAGCCTAAACACAGGTAAGAGAATAAATGTTTCAATCCACGTTCCTCGATGTTTCCTAAAGAAAAATAATCCGGAAAACTCAGCATCATAATGTTGGCAAAACAAAATCCAGTAATTCCGATCTTATAGATCCTGGTTTTATCATAAGTGCTTACTTTTTTATCTGAAATTGAATTAAGGCTTAAATGCGGCTCGTATCCGATCTCTGAAAGCAATTCTGCTACCTTGCGCAAAGAAATATGCTTGTGCTCAAAAATTACAGTTACTTCTTTTTTTAAGAAATTAACCTGCGAGCGAACAATACCGCTATTAAGTTTCCCTAAATTTTCGAGGAGCCAAATGCAGGAACTGCAATGCATTTGCGGCAAATAAAAAGTTACATGGCTTTGATTTCCGTCTTTAAAATGGATCAGCTTCTCTTCTGTTTTTTTATCGTCGAGAAAAGCAAATTTTTCAGGCCTGGCCCTGCTCTTTTGATTAATCCCGGGATTAGCAGCTATATTATAATAATCACATAACTCAACTTTATTTATTATTTCGTATACAGTTTTACATCCCTGGCAGCAAAATATTTTATCTTTAATATGTATATGTTCATCCTCACAGGTTTCGCCGCAATGATAACAATTAACCACTTTTAATTCTTTTATCATCAGTTCTTATTTATAAATTTATCCAGCTCCACTTTCTCTTTTACATAGCTATAGCCTATTTCAATTATTTCGTCGATCTTTTTTGTATCAAATATGCCGAAATCTTTTAGTGCTTCCGGTTCAATTAATAGTGCCGTTTGTTGCATTTCTCTTAAAACATTTCCGCGTATACTTAAGTGTAAAGTACGCTCAAACTGTTTTAACACATTGTCTTCGGGATTAAAGGCACTTAGCGGGTTTACATGTATGCCAATAGTTTTTAAAGCCGATTCATTAAATGGTTCAACCGGTAAATTACCACTAAGGCCACCATCTACATAATGTTTTTCATTTATAGTTACCGGTGAAAATATGAGCGGGATGGATGCAGATGCAATCAAAGCCTGCACAAGTGAACCTTTATCAAAAATTACCTGCTGTCCGTTATCAAGATCTGTTACACTTACATATAAAGGGTGTTTAAGCTCTTCAAACGTGGTACTGCGCAGGTACTTTGAAAATAATTTCTTTAAAGAATCTATTGATAAAAAGCCTTGTGTAAAATGGAAATTAAATCGTGTTACAGGAATCGCTTCTTTGCAGATAAGTGCTACTTCATCAGGCGTGTAACCATCACATAAAAAAGCGGCAATAATTGCTCCCGAACTTGTTGCGCTAATGGCACTAAATGTAATATTGTTTTCATTAAGCGCTTTTATAACACCAAGGTGAGCAAAGCCCCGCGCACCGCCTCCAGATAATACAAAATTGTACTTAGTCATAGTGTTAAGAATCTACAGGTAATATTTTAGCTGATTTCTTAATTCGTAATTTTCAACCAGCCCAACGTAAATCCATTCCCTGCAACCCTTTTTATAGATCATAAATACCGGCAAGGCGTCAACTCCAAATTCTTCAGTTATTTCTCTGTCTCGATCGGTATCAATTTTTAAAAGCTGAAATTTTTTATTGCTAAAATCCCTCTCAATACCCAACAATACCGGCTTTACCTTTGCACAAACCGTACACCATTCTGCCGAAAAATAAACCAATACAACTGTATCTTTTTTATTTACCTGTTTATTAAATTCTTCCAGCGACAATGGTTTTTCTTCCTGTCTAATAGTTGCTTTTATATTAAAAGCCAGGTTTAATAACCCTATTACTGTTAAAACAATAAAACTTATGTCGGAGAAGACAAACTTTTTCATTTTACATCCACTTACTTAAAAAGGTGTTAAGTTCACCTTTTAGCGATTTAAATATATTTTCAAAATCTGCCATATCTTCACGAATAGCAGCGTGATCTGCTATGCTCCTGTGATCAATAGCTGTGCTATTTTTTTTAATTTCGTTATTAATAATATCGTTATCCAAATTAATAGAGTGCTTTAACCTGTCTAACTGGTTGCTTTGTATCAATAACTGATTTTGAAAATGTTCGATTTGAGCCAAAACTTCTTTTGACGTATTCTTAGATGCGATCTCCCCTATCCTGCCATTCATAATTTTAATTTCATCTTTGTAAAATAATAAGCTGTTCATCCATTGCTTATTCTCTTCATGTTGCGTGTATACTTTTTCAGTTTTCATAGGTTTTAGATTTATGGTACAAAGTTCCTTTTTAAATAAAAAATCACCTCTGAGGCCAGTCAATGCTTATTATGACTTTAGTCATATTTAATAAAAAAGTCGTTTTTTATCTTTACAAGTCAAAAATTCCTAAATTTACTGTGGATACGAAAAACATAAGATACATGGAAAGCAAAGAAGGCCTCGATGCTCTATTTTTATATGCTACAGAAGGAATTCTTGTTACTAACGACAGGGGTGAAATTACCCGCATTAACCCAAGCGCTGAACAGCTTTTTGGTTACGAAAAAAATGAGCTTATTGGCAAAAAAATCGAAGTTCTTATTCCTAATCGTTTTAGTGCGCATACAAAACACCGCGATACTTATAATAAAAATCCGCATCCCCGCGCTATGGGTGGTGGTATTGATCTATTTGGGTTACGCAAAGATGGGAAGGAAATTCCTGTTGAAGTAAGTTTAAGCCCCTATTCAAGCGCTGAGGGAAAATTTGTAATTGCTTTTATTGTTGACATTACAGTACGAAAACAAGCTGAAGAAAAATTAAAGAATTATTCAGCAGATCTTGAAAATCAGGTTAAGAACAGAACTCTGATTCTAGAAGAAGCAGTACAAGAACTTGAAAAAACAAAAAAAGATCTTTACAACGCGCTTAATAAAGAAAAAGAATTGAACGAGCTTAAAACGCGTTTTGTATCAATGGCCTCTCACGAATTTAGAACACCACTTACTACCATGATGTCCTCATTATCACTAGTAACTAAGTACGGCGAACAAAACGATAAGGAAAATCAGGTGAAACATGTAAGTAAAATAAAAACGTCCATCAACAATCTTACCGATATTCTTAACGACTTCTTATCAGTAAGTAAATTGGAGGAAGGTAAAGTGGAGAACATGCCGGAAGAATTAAATTTGAAG
This sequence comes from Bacteroidota bacterium, assembly GCA_032229505.1. Classification (GTDB taxonomy): domain Bacteria; phylum Bacteroidota; class Bacteroidia; order B-17B0; family Aurantibacillaceae; genus Aurantibacillus. Next base: position 102,317 of record JAVTWD010000086.1, on the reverse strand, counting down.
GCTTTTGTACACGATGTTATTTCGGAAATGAAGTCGATGGCCCTGAACGACCAGCACATTGTACAACAACACGCGGGGAATGATACTGCAACTTTTGATAAGAAAATTCTAAAAAATATATTGTTTAACCTGATCTCTAACGCAATTAAATTTTCACCAAACGGCGGCACTATTGATGTGTTTACGCAAGTTCTAAATTCTTCAATAAAAATAGCAGTTAAAGATAGTGGCATTGGCATTTCAAAAGAAGACCAAAAGCACCTGTTTGAACGTTTTTTTAGAGCACACAATGCCACGCATATTCAAGGCACTGGCTTGGGGCTTAACATAGTGGCCCGTTATGTTGATCTAATGAGTGGCACTATAGACTTTGAAAGCAAAGAAAATGAAGGGACAATATTTACAGTAGTAATTCCACAATAGCATGAAAAAAATCCTTTTGATTGAAGATAACAAAGATGTGCGTGAAAACACAGCTGAAATTCTAACCTTGGCTCAATACAAAGTTATTACTGCCGAAAATGGTAAGATGGGTGTTGAAATTGCGCAAAAAGAAAAACCCGATCTTATTATTTGTGATATAATGATGCCGGTTTTAGATGGACACGGAACACTGCACCTGTTATCAAAAAACGAGGAAACAGCTGGTATTCCATTTATATTCTTAACCGCAAAGGCCGAAAGGAATGATTTTAGGAAAGGCATGGAAATGGGCGCGGATGATTATCTTACAAAACCTTTTGATGATGTTGAGCTTTTGAACGCAATAGAAAGCCGGCTTAAAAAAAACGAGATCTTAAAAAAAGAGTTTACAAAAAATATTGCCGGTATAAATGATTTTATTAACCAGGCTAAAGGAATAGAATCACTTAAAAAACTTTCTGAAGAACGCGAATTAAGGATATATAAAAAGAAAAGCGACATATATAAAGAAGGAGGTTTTCCAAAAGGTGTTTATTTTGTTAATAAGGGGAAGGTAAAAACATACCAAACCAATGAGTTGGGAAAAGAGCTAATTACCGAACTGCATAAAGAAGGTGATTTTTTTGGTTACCTTTCTTTACTACAAGACGAAAAATACACAAGTTCAGCTACTGCACTGGAAGATGCTGAGATCTATATGATTCCTAAAGAAGATTTCTTTTCGCTTATTTATAAAAATTCAGAAGTTTCAAAAAGATTTATTGAAATACTCTCAAATAACCTTAAAGAAAAAGAAAAACAACTAGTTAAACTGGCCTACAATTCAGTAAGAAAAAGAGTGGCCGAAGCCTTAGTTAAATTATCGGATAAATATAAAAAAGAAGGTGATCAAAAATTTAGCATGAATGTTTCGCGTGAAGATCTAGCTAATATGGTAGGCACTGCAACTGAAACCGTTATTCGTACATTAAGTGATTTTAAAGACGATAAATTAATTGAAATAAGCGGCGGTACCATAACAATTAATAACTACGACAGGTTAGCCGCTATGAAGAATTAATTGAATAGTTTTTGGCTAAACCTCTAATTAAAAATAATTTAAGTTACTGACAAAGGTCATGTATTTTGCTGACCATCCTCATTAAAAATCTTTTTCAATCACCATAATTTTGTTTCGTAATCACGAAATGAAATACATGGAATTCATCAATCAATACCAATATGTTGCCGCAGCTTTAATTGCCCGATTATTTCTTGGCTGCTTATTCTTCTTTCAAGGGTATGATGCTGTATTTAATATAAAAGTTAAAAATGTGATCAGCACTTTCGAAACCGATTTTACCAAAAAAGGTGTTCCAAGATTTTTAATAGTGGCGGCTTCTTGGTTTACCTCATGGTCTGAATTAATTGGTGGTCTTCTTTTAATTGTGGGGCTATTCCAATATGTTTCCTTATATATCTTAGGACTTAACCTTATAATAGCTGCAATGGGGTTTGGTATTATTACTCCTGTGTGGGATACACGTTATGCTTTTCCCCGCCTTGCTTTAATATTATTATTACTTCTTATTCCAAACAGCTGGAATACTTTTTCAATCGATCATTTAATCTTTAAACCTTAAACTTTAAAAACAATTATCATGGAAACAACAATTAAATTAAAAGAAACAAAAAAATCAGTAAAGAATGAAACTGCTACAAAAAAACATTTGTCTACATTTTGGGAAAATGCTGAATTTAATCGCTTTGGTATAATTTGCATGGTAATATTAATAATTGGCTGCGTAGGTGGTTTTGCCGCCTCGTTTGGCGCAAATGGCAACACACTTAAGCTGGCATTAATCGCTTTTCCAACTATTATCTCATTAGCCCTGGTGTTAGCTGTGGCCCCTATGAAATCGATAATCTATCTATCTTCTGTTGCGGTTTTGCTTGATATACTTGTATTAATATTTTAATTAAAAAATAAGCCGAGATGAAAACAATTTTGGTTCCAACAGATTTTTCTGAGACCTCTGCAAATTCAGCGGCATATGCTATTGAACTAGCTATAAGGTGGAAGGCAAAAGTAGTACTATTCCATGCGTACCACCTGCCTGTAATTGCCTCTGAAGCAATAGTAATTGCACCGGCAATTGAGGAGTTGGAACAATACGCAAATGAAAAACTCAAAAAAACGAAAAACGATCTTCTTAAAAAATTTAATAGTAACCTGAATATAGAATACGTTTCGGCTTGTGGCTTTGCAGTAGATGAGATCAACCTTTATACCGGCAAAAACAAAACAGATCTGATAGTTATTGGTATGCATGGATCAAATTATGTAACCGAAAAATTAATTGGAAGTATCACTACAGCCTTAATTCGTTCATCAAATTGCCCTGTTTTAGCAATTGATAACAAAACAAAATTTATTGAACCGAAGAAAATTGCATTTGCGTGTGATTATACGGAAACTGATAATAAAGCCATACTTGATCCTTTGAAAGAAATTGTACAATTATTTAAATCGCATGTGTATGTGCTGAACGTGATCGGTAAAAAAGAGTTTGTACCAACTATTAAAGAAGCTGTAATTGATTTTATAAGTCTTGAAGATTCTTTGGATACCGTAGAACATTCACTTCATTACGTGCATGATAAAAATATTGTAGATGGAATAAATGGCTTTGTTAAGGAGCGAAAAATGGATATGGTGGCAATGATCCCAAGGAAACATTCTATTTTAAGAAATATATTTCACGAGCCAAATACAAAACGTATGGCTTTCCATACGCATCTGCCTTTATTGGCATTGCATTAATAATCATTCACAAATAACCAATTAAAAGAATTCGATCTATAACAGATACCAAGTAATAAAGAAATGAAAATAAACATAAATGATAACCGGAAGATTTTTGCAATTCAGGAAGAGTTCAATACACTGTTTCCTTACCTAAAAATTGAATTTTTTTCTAAGCCGCATAAAGTTGGAGGAGCTTCGGCTAAAAAACTAATAAAACATAACAGCAAAACTTTGGGTGAATGCAGAACCGTACATAATAATGGTGAGATTACGATAACTCCAAGCCTAACTGTTTCTGATCTTGAGCAAAGATTTCAGGATGTTTACGGATTAAATGTTCAGGTATTTAGAAAATCAGGTAAAGTTTGGTTGGAAACTACAGTTACGGATGGTTGGTCACTTGACGAACAAAATAAACAAGGCGAAGCATTAAGCATTATAAAATCCTGACAATTATCATTTAATAAATTGAGTTGCGTCATTTTAAATACATTAAACCTAAAATAACTTTGTATTGTAAAAAAATAAGTTTAACAAAAAATAATTACCATGAAAAAAAACGAAGACTTTACACCGACATTATTTTCTGATATTTTTGATAATGCAAAATTTTATGGAAAAAACTGGCTCGAAAAAGAATTTGGGCAATCGTTACCTGCTGTAAATATTAACGAAACGAATAAAGAATTCAATCTTGATCTTGTTGCTCCTGGTTTTCAAAAAAGCGATTTTAAAGTTAACGTCGCCAATAATGTATTAACTATCAGCGCTGAGAAAAAAGAAGAAAAGAATGAAGAAAATAAAAAATTTACGCGAAGAGAATTTTCTTACAACTCTTTTTCCAGATCATTTAATCTTCCCGAATCAGCAAATGCGGATCAGATAGATGCAAAATACAACGATGGAATACTAAAACTAAGCGTTCCTAAAAAGGTAGAGACGTCGAATCTCCCTAAAAAGGAAATAAAGGTCGCTTAAGTGCGGTGTTCAAGAAGCCCAGTCTTTGTTCCAGGATTGGGCTTTATTTTTAACTCCAAAAATTTATAAAAATGAAAACTATTATTGCCGGTGCCGATTTTACCGCATCTTCAGAAAATGCTTGTAAATATGCTGCTTTTTTGGCCGAAAAATTACAGTGCAAACTTGTTATTTTTAATTTATTTGAAGCTCCTATCATTCATTCAAACGTTGGTTTGTATGGTATAACCTATTCGACACAAAAAAGTGAAAGCCACAAAAAGGCCAAACAATTGATTGAACAGTTAAAAAAACAATTTCCAAAAATTCCCATCGACTACTTTTCAACTTTTGGTGGCATGAAGTCGGAATTGGAAGCGTTTGTAAAAGCGCACCGAATTGAAGCGGCAGTAATGGGTTTAGCAGCAAAAGATAAGATCTCAAAATTTATCTATGGCAGTAGTGGTGTTAATATTGCAGGTAAAATTGATTGCCCGGTAATTATTGTACCTTCAAATTATAAAAAACATAGCCTTTCAAAAGTTTTACTAACAGTTGATAATGGCGAAAAGCTTCACAGATCATCCTTATCCGGTTTTGAAAAATTCCTTCTTCATTCAAAAAGTAAATTAAAAGTATTACATGTAAAAACGGATGAAGAATTTGAATTATCACAATTTAGAACTTTAAAACTAGCAGATAAAACCCAAAAAATAGATTCTATAAGATCAAAAGATCTGCAAAGCGGTGTAAAAAAATTTTGTGCCGGTGCCGGATTCGATCTTGTTGCTATAATTAGTAAAAAGCACTCTGCATTTTATAATTTATTTTTTGAGTCACATACAAAAAAAGTCGCGTTTGCTTCAAAAGTTCCGGTAATGGCTATCCACGAATAATGTATATCCCATGAATTTTTTACAAAGAAAAACATCCTGGTCAAATGGTGAAATCGGACTTTTTAAGTTTTGCGTTCTTTTAGCAGGCTTGATCATTGGTATTTATTTTTACGACTTTTTAAAAAACTCTATTGTATACCTTTTTGCTATTTTTATTTTTCTGGTAATATGGGTTTTTAATCTCTGGCTGCGGAAAAAGCCTATAAAATAAAAATGGCAGCAAGAAGCCTCCATACATTTTTATCTGAAACAGGTAATGTTGTCCGTTTTATCTCAAGGTTTTTTACCGAAGTTTTTAAACCCGTATACGAGTATAAAGAACTTTTAAGACAATCCTTTTACATAGGATATAAATCTGTACCACTGGTTGTGATCACGGCTTTTATTATGGGCCTGGTAATTACAATTCAGTCCCGCCCAACGCTTGTAGAATTTGGGGCCGAAGCATGGTTACCTAAAATGGTATCTGTTTCATTGGTTCGTGAAATAGTGCCTGTTATAACGGCTTTAATATGCGCGGGTAAAATTGGCTCCGGCATTGGAGCTGAACTTGGATCAATGAAGGTAACAGAACAAATTGATGCTATGGAAGTATCAGGTACCAATCCCTACAAATATTTGGTTGTTACAAGAGTGTTGGCTACTACATTTACCATCCCCGTATTGGTAGTGATGGCAGATGCGATTTCACTTTATGGCGGATACCTGGGTACTAATATCCGTGGTGTAGTAAGCTGGAATTTATATTGGAACCAGGTGTTTGATACACTTGCATTTGGTGATATCATTCCTTCTATAGCAAAAACTTTCTTTTTTGGTTTTGCTATTGGCATCATTGGCTGTTATAAAGGTTATAATTCAAATAAGGGTACCGAAGGTGTGGGTCAGTCTGCCAATTCAGCAGTGGTTATTTCTTCTTTACTTGTGTTTGTACTCGATCTTGTTGCGGTTCAAATAACCGACCTTTTAAATTTAACATGATAACGCTGGAGAAAACATATTTAAGTGATGGCCATTTCACGAAAGATGACACAGTAATTCAACTAAAAGGCGTAAATAAATCTTTTGGTAACAATCACGTATTAAAGCATGTGGATCTTGATTTGCATAAAGGCGAGAGCCTTGTTGTACTTGGTAAATCAGGCTCAGGCAAATCGGTGCTTATTAAATGTATCATTGGCCTAATTAAACCGGATAATGGAAGTATAAATGTTTTAGGAAAAAATGTTACAGAACTGGATCATGTTCAGTTAGATGAATTAAGGGCAAGGGTTGGATTTCTTTTTCAAAGCAATGCACTGTATGATTCAATGACAGTAAGAGAAAATCTTGAATTTCCTTTACGCCGACATGCTCTAAATCTTTCCAGAGAAAAAATAAATGAGTTGGTTCTTGAAGCACTTAACAATGTTGGCCTTGAACACACTATAGATATGAGGCCTGCTGAACTCTCGGGCGGCATGAAAAAAAGAATTGCCTTGGCAAGAACCCTGATTTTAAAACCAGAGATAATTCTTTACGACGAACCTACGGCCGGCCTCGACCCTATAACATCAACAGAAATAAGCATACTAATGCACGAACTTTCCAAGAAATATAAAACATCATCCATAATAATTTCTCATGATATGAATTGTGTGAAAATAACTTCAGACAGGATCGTTGTTTTAATGGATGGTAACTGCCTGATACAAGGTAATTACGAAGAGCTTTCTAATTCCAAAAATCCACTTGTTCTTAATTTTTTTAAATAATGGCCGAAGAAAATAAAAACATAAAACTCGGTCTGTTCGTTCTGATTGGCTCAGTTTTATTGATCATTGCTTTGTATTTTATAGGTACAAAACAAAATATGTTTGGTAATACGTTTCGCATAAGTGCCACTTTTAACAGTGTTAACGGTTTAATGAAAGGTAACAATGTTCGTTTTGCGGGTATTGATGTAGGTACTGTAGAATCTATTAAAATACTAAATGATTCATTAGTAAATATAACTATGCTGATAGAAGAGGAAACCAAACCTTATATCAAAAAAAATGCGATTGCCAGCGTAGGTACTGATGGTTTAATGGGAAATAAATTAGTAAATATAAATTCATCGCGTATCCCTTCGCCTGGTATTCAAGAAAATGACGTACTAAAAAGTTTAATGCCCGTGGAAATGGATGAGATGGTTAGAACATTAAATATAACCAATGAAAATATAAAGGTGATTTCTTTAAACCTAAGAACAATTACTGATAAGATCAATAGCAAAAATAGCTTATGGAGTTTGTTACTTGATACGGTTGTTGCGCAAAACTTAAAAGCTTCGGTTGTAAATATAAAACTTATGAGTAATAATGCCTTGTATGTTACCGGCGATTTAAAAAATATTACAACCGAAATAAAAAAAGGTAAAGGAATAGGCGCATTGATCACAGATACCTCTCTTGCATTAAACATTCAACAAACAATAGTTAAACTAAATAAGGTAAGTGATAGTGCCGCAATTATAACCGGTAATATTTCGCATGTACTTAATAGGGTTAAAAGTGGCCAGGGTTCCATTGGAGTATTACTTAATGACACTAACTTCGTTTACAATTTAAATCAAAGCGTGAGAAGCATTAATGGAGGGGCGATGAATTTTAGTGAAAACATGGAAGCCTTAAAATATTCATGGCCTTTCAAGAAATACTTCAAAAAAAATAAAAAACTACAAAATGAAAATTTCAAAAAGGCCAAGGCGAAATAATTTATTTGAAAAACTGGCACATCAAGCAACCAACTTTAGCGGTTCTACAACAGCATTCATGCTCGCTCTTTTTACAATTGTTATTTGGTTGGCAACCGGTAGCTATTTTAAATATTCAGATACCTGGCAATTAGTAATTAATACAGGAACAACCATAGTTACATTTTTAATGGTCTTCCTCATTCAAAGAATGCAAAATAAAGATTCACGTGCGCTTCATTTAAAATTAAATGAGTTGGTTGCAGCTTTAAACGGGCCAAGTAATCGTTTAATTGATGTAGAAGATCTTGCTGAAGAAGACCTGGCTACCTTAAGTAATTATTACCGAGCGCTTGCCGACATGGCAAAAAAAGAGAAACACTTATCAGTTTCTCATTCTATTGAAGAAGCAATGGAACTTCATAAAACAAAATACAAAAAACAAAATAATGGCATCAAAAATCAATAAATAGTGGCATGCCAAACACAAAATGCCAAAGAATGCCAAACTAAAACATAGAATTAAATAGTATCTTGCACATCAACAAAACTGCAATTACCTTCCCATTCATTATAAATTACTAATAAGATCCGTTAAGGACAATTACATAAATAATGACTATTGAATACATTATATATTTTACACTTCTTGCTATTGTAGCGGAAATTTTGGGTACTGTTGGCGGATTTGGCTCTTCTTTATTTTTTGTTCCGGTAGCTGGCTTTTTTCTCGACTTCCATTCAGTATTAGGAGTTACAGCGCTCTTTCATTTAGCCAGCAATATTTCAAAGATCACGTTATTTAAAAATGGCTTTGATAAAAAATTAATATTGAGTATGGGTGTTCCATCTATAATTTTTGTAATCATTGGCGCGTATCTCAGTAAATTCTTTAATAATCATCTATTAGAAATTGTACTTGCGGTTTTTCTCATAAGCATCAGTCTGATATTGTTTATTTTTAAAAAACTTATTTTAAAACCAACACTTGCTAATTCGATTGCCGGCGGAACAGTATCTGGCTTTACGGCTGGCCTATTAGGCACCGGTGGAGCAATTAGAGGACTTACATTAGCTGCATTCGCTCTTAATAAAAATATTTTTATTGCTACCTCCGCAGTGATAGATCTGGGAATTGATCTAAGTAGGAGTATTGTTTACATTTCCAATGGTTATGTACATCAGCACGACCTCTACCTAATTCCAATTCTAATTGCAGTTGGCTTCTTAGGTACCTATGCCGGAAAAAAATTGCTCACCTATTTTTCAGAAGCTCAATTTAAAGCAACAACATTAATACTTGTTTTTGTGATTGGGGTTATTACCTTGGCAAAACAATTATGATGAAAGTCATTCAATCAGCTATTTTAGCTCATAATTATTTAGAATGTTACAGAATAGTTTTGATTAAAATCCTGCTGCATGAAAACAATAAAACACTTTAAGTATTTCATTAATAACTGCATGCTTAATTAAACTCTTACCAAACAAACTAATTTCATGAAAGATGTTTTTATAACAAAAGCTTCAGGCGCCAAAAGTAAATTTTCGGAAGAGAAAATCCGCAGGTCGTTGCAAAGAACCGGTGCAAACAATGAAAAGATAAATTCTATCATTAACGAAATTTCTTCAAAGCTTTATGAGGGCATAACCACAAAAAAGATCTATCGCATGGCTTTTGATCTTTTAAAAAATGATTCCCGTCATATTGCAGCACGTTACCATCTCAAAAATGCGATTATGGAATTAGGGCCTTCCGGTTTTCCATTCGAAAGATTTTTTGCGGAAATATTAAACTGCCAGAATTATAAAACCAAGGTTGGACAAATTGAACAGGGTAAATGCGTAACGCACGAAATTGACGTGATTGCAGAAAAGGATGACGCTATTTTTATGATAGAATGTAAATTCCATAATCATCAGGGTAAATTCAACGATGTTCAAGTGCCGCTATATATTCAATCAAGATTTAAAGATGTTGAAGAAGAATGGTTAAAATTAAAGTCTCATAAAGATAAAATTCATCAAGCTTGGGTAGTAACAAACACGCGCTTTTCAACTGATGCAATTCGTTATGGAACCTGCGCGGGGCTTAACCTTATTGGATGGGATTACCCTTTAAATGGTGGAATTAAAGATCTGATCGATAATTTAGGTCTTTATCCTCTCACATGTCTCACGTCTTTAACACGCATCGATAAACAACGGCTTCTTGATAAGAATATTGTATTATGTAAAGAGATCTACAATAATCCGGATGTGTTACAACTTGCCGGTGTAAAGACAAACAGAATCAATACCGTAATTAAAGAAGCACAACAGCTTTGCGAATACTTATTAAATAATCAAATCAATACAAAAAATGGGAGCAACTAAACTTAAAATTCAATTCCTGGGAGCGGCAGGTACAGTTACAGGTTCCAAATATTTGGTAGAGGCCGGCGATAAAAAGATATTGGTAGATTGCGGTCTTTTTCAAGGCTTAAAAGAATTGAGGCAACGAAACTGGGATAAGCTGCCTTTTGATGTTTCGCAGATTGATTTTGTACTATTAACTCACGGACACCTTGATCATGTGGGTTATTTACCATTATTAATAAAACAGGGCTTTAAGAATAATATCTATGCAACAACACCAACTGTAGAGATAGCAAAATTAATTTTATTGGACAGCGCAAAGATCCAGGAAGAAGATGCAAATAAAGCAAATGTTTTTAAGTATTCTAAACACCATCCTGCTAAACCACTTTACAACACTAAAGAAGCAGAAGCGGTCTTTCCTTTATTCAATACCATGCCTATAGACAAATGGATAGATATCGATCCTAATACGTCTTTCAGATTTCAGTATAATGGTCACATTTTGGGTGCCTGTTTTATTGAATTAAAACTACACGGAAAAATTATTGTATTTTCAGGTGATATAGGCCGGGTGGAAGATCCTTTATTACGTGCTCCTGCTAAACCTGAATTGGCAGATGTAATTGTTATAGAGTCAACCTATGGTAACAGGCTTCACCCGCCAAACTCAAAACAACTGCTGGCAATTGAAGTTAATAAAGCCGTTGAGCGTTCCGGTACAATTATTATTCCAAGTTTTGCTGTTGAGCGTACGCAATTATTAATGTTCCTGCTTTGGCAACTTAAAACAGAAAAGAAAATTCCTTTAATACCAATTTATATGGATAGTCCAATGGGTACACACGTGCTCGAGATCTTTCATCACAATATGGATTGGCATAAGCTAACGCTGGAAGAGTCGGTACAAATGTGCAGTGAAATTAGAATAGTGCATGATGAAAGCCAAGCAGATAACTTAGTTAAAAATAAAATTCCCAAAATAATTATTGCAAGCAGTGGCATGGCAACAGGCGGCAGGGTACTGTCTTATTTCGAAAAATATCTTGGCGATCCTACAGCAACTGTTTTGTTAGCGGGTTACCAGGGCGAAGGAACAAGGGGAAGAGCTTTACTGGATGGCGCAAAAGAAATAAAAATGCGCGGCAAATTTTGGCCTGTTAAGGCAAATGTTTCTATGATTGATGGTTTATCGGCTCATGCCGACCAGAAAGAACTTTTAACCTGGTTAAATAAGATCGTAAACGAACCATCACAAATATTTGTTACGCATGGAGAAAAACAATCTTCAAAAGAATTTGCCGAAACGATAAAAGAAGAATATAATTGGAACGTGGGTATTCCGCAACTAAACCAGATAATTGAATTGGAATGAAGATAGCAGTATTTAGTTCACATAATTTTGAAATGCCGTATTTAACAAAAGCGCTATTAAATAAAAATGATATTAAATTTACTGATCTTGAATTAAATGAAAATTCTTTTTCATTTGCAGAAGGATGTGAAGCAGTTTCATTGTTTACCACTGATAAAGCAGATAAAAACATTCTCGAAAGTTTAAAAATTTTAGGAGTAAAATATATTGTCCTGCGTTCTGTTGGCTTTGATCATGTAGATCTTATAAGCGCAAAAGAAATAGGTATGCAAATAGCCAACGTGCCTGCCTACTCTCCGTATTCGGTGGCAGAGCATGCTATAACATTGTTAACGGCCCTCAACCGAAAATTAATTCAGTCTAGAATTTTAATGGATAAAAATGACTTTAGATTAGATGGTTTAACCGGTTTTGATCTGAACGGAAAAACAGTTGGTATAATTGGCTTAGGAAAGATCGGTGAGATATTTGCAAAAATAATGAATGGTTTTGGTTGTAAACTACTTTGTTACGACCCACATTTAAATTTGAGTGATGATAATCTCCTTAAAATTGAAAATGTTAGCCTTAAGAAATTATGCGCTGATTCAGACATTATATCCATTCACTGCCCTTTAAATAAATATACAAAACATTTGCTGAACGCCTCGGTATTTTCACTCATGAAAAAAGGTGTTTACATTATAAATACTGCACGTGGTTCAATTATTAAAACTGAAGATCTTTTTGCATCCCTGGATAGTGGTTTAATTGGTGGTTTGGGCCTCGACGTGTATGAATTTGAAAAAGGTCTATTTTTTCACGATCATAGCAAAGAGGTTTTAAAAGATACTGTCTTCCAAAAACTAAGGGCTTATCCAAATGTATTAATTACCGGCCACCAGGCGTTTCTAACGCAAACAGCGCTGCAAAACATTGCAGAAACTACAGCTTACAATCTAAGTTGTTTCGAAAAAAAATTACCGTGTAAGAACGCTTTGTACTAATCTTTTTTCACGCAAAAAAGAACTGATAAAGATCACATAAATGAATGATTGACCTCATTTCGAACGATTCAATAACACGGGATATTTGATAACATATTTAACCTGTTTTTATGAAAGTAAATCCGATAAAACGAATATTAACACCTACAGATTTTTCGAAGAATGGAAATCTTGCAGTTAAACAAGCTGCGTCAATAGCAAGTGAACATAAAGCCGAACTACACATATTGCATGCAGTAGAAATTCCAGTGTCAGCTTTTAATATTTATAGCTATGATATGTTGCAGGAAGACATTTCGGCTATTGTAAAAGTTGCGCAAAATAAGCTCAACGAACTTTCGTTGCAGATTAAAAAAGAATTTAACATTACAGTTAAAGTTATTTGTTCAACGGGCAATCCTGCGCTTGCAATAACAGATGCTGTAAATAATAAAAAGATAGATCTGGTTGTAATGGGCACACATGGCGCACATGGGTTCAACGAACATTATGCAGGAAGCAACGCCTATAAAACGGTTACACTTTGCACTTGTCCTGTCATTACTTTCCAGCTGAATGTAAAAAGAACAGGTTTTAACAATATCGTTCTTCCTATTGACGATTGTTTTGAATCAAGACAAAAAGTTGATTTTACGATTGCCCTTGCAAAAAAATATAACTCAAAAATTCACATCATAGGTATCACTGATCAAAACTCTGATTCAGATTTCCAAAAATTCAAAGTAAAATTGCTTTCAGTAGAAAAAGCAGCAAAAAAAGCCGGGGTTAATTTTATTACAAAAATTCTAAAGACAAGTCATTTTGGATTAGAAACCTTACGTTACGCAAGAAAGGTAAAGGCTGATCTTATTTCTGTATTAACTGATCATGAATCAAAATATGATGGGAAATTTTTAGGTCTTTTTGCTCAGAAAATAGTTAACCATTCAAAAATTCCCGTGTTAAGCATCCATCCGGTGGAACTTGGTGTATATGATCCAGTTTCATTAGCTGGTTCTAATTCAAATTGATTGGTTGAAGTAATTTGAAAGTAACAAAAAATAAGAACCTGGCAATTCAGTTGGCGGCCTGGAGTTGCATACTGCTTATGCTCTATTCTTTGGCCACAATATTTGTTGTATTTGTTTTAGGCGGCCCTCCACAAAGCATTAAAGAATGTTTTGTGATGTTAAAAGAAAATCGCATAACCGGATTACTTAGACTAGATGTTTTAACGGTGTTTATTATACCATTATATTTTGTTTTGTTTTATAGCATTTACAGAATTCTGAAAGAGGTCCATCAGGACATGGTAAACATTTCTACTATTTTTGTTTTTGTTGGAGTTACCATTTTCCTTGCCGCTCCCTCGGTGTTTTCTTATTCTCGACTAAGCGATGCTTATTGGTTAAGTGATAATGATGGCGAAAAAAGTAAATATATTGCCGCCGCAGAGGCAATACTGGTTTCTGATATTTGGAACGGAACTGGTCCAAGAATAAGTGCATTATTAGTACAGCTGGGTGCAACTACATTATCATTTGTGATGCTGCGCTCAATTTTTTTTCCAAAGGTTACATCTTATTTAGGCATTGCAACTCATGGGCTTGATTTCTTACATGCTATTGCGGCATTTTTTGCGCCCACTCTCTCTAATGATCTCATAAGTGTTGCCGGAGTTCTTTATCTTTTATGGTTTCCACTTATGGCTTATAGTTTGTTTAAGCTTTCAAATTTCTGGCCCGATAGTAATAAAATTGAATAATAAAATTTCTGCCAAAGGCAAACCCATTGCAATAATTCAAATGTAGTGTGACCAACTACAGGCCTAATACTGATAACCATCATAGTAAATAAAAATCAATCAAAAGATCTTTACGGTGTAAACTTTATAAGATGTTTTTTTTAGCAGTTCTTTTAGTTATTGTCATAGTATTCTTAGCCTATTTATTTTTTGCTCCATTTTATATTGAAATAAACAGCAGCAGATCTTTATACAGGTTAAGACTGTATCGTATAGCCAGTGTTTCTTTTTTTGTTGATAACGATCCTGAAAAAATGGAATTAGGTTTTCTGATCTGGAAAAGAAAAATAAACTTTCCTGCAGCGAGCTCCAGAACTGATCATAAAAAAGAAATAAAAATTAAAAAACGCTGGCCAAACATTTCCCTTAGAAAGATCATTGGCGTAATAAAAAGCTTTAAGATAAATGTTTTAAATGCAACATTTGATTTTGGTGATATGCAGATAAACGGAATACTATATCCCCTTTTTTATTGGATTAGTTTTAAAACAAAAAAAAATATACTAGTAAATTTTCAAGGGAACAATAGTATAGTAATTGAAATTGAAAATAGTTTAGCCCGAATAATCTGGGCATATTTTAACTCTTAATTTATAAATCATAAAAATAAAACAAATGGAAAATTTAAATGAAGTGATCGGAAAAGTGACCGAGTTTCTAAAATCAGAAGCAAAAACAGAAACTATTATTGGCAAACAATTTAAACTTGGCGAATATGATTGTATTCCTGTTATGTCTGTTGGCCTTGGATTTGGTGGTGGAATGGGTGAAGGAAAAGATAAAAAAAGCGATAACAATGGTACCGGTGCCGGAGGTGGAGTTGGTATTGGAATGGGGCCTGTAGGTTTTTTAGTTACTAAAGGCAGTGAAATCCAATTCGTATCAACAAAAACTTCACAGGGATTAAATGCGGCTTTTGAAAAATTACCCGATTTGATTGAAAAACTCAGCGATAAATTCAAAAAAGAAAAAGTTTAATCTGATAATTTTATTCATGCACGAGATCGAATTAAAAAAAAGTATCGTGTCACTACTTGACAATGGAGTTTTGCACATACACTTTAAACCTGGTGCTGAAATTCTGTTGTCAGACGCGGTACTAATTGTGGAAGCGATGGAAAAAGTAGGAAAAGGAAAAAAATATCCGGTGTTAATTGATGCAGGTGAGTTTGTTAGTGTTGATCAGGAAGTGAGGATGTTTTCAGCAAGTGAAGATAGCAATATGTTTACTATAGCCGATGCCATTGCTTACTATTCGTTCGGTCAAAAACTAATAGCCGATTTTTATATCAAAAATAATAAACCGGTAGTACCAACTCGTGCTTTCTCGAGTAAAAAAGAAGCCATGACCTGGCTTGAAACTTTTATAAAAAAATAAAAATTAAATTATTTGTCCAACTATAAAAGAGTAGTTGGACAAATAAATTTAGTGATTTCAAAATGCCCGCTGGCCTTTAGTGCTTTAAAACCGCCATTTATGTTTATTAAGTACTTATAGCCCCTGGCTTTTAATATTGATATAAACGTCATAGATCGGTATCCGCTTGCGCAATAAATAAAGTAAAGTTCATTATGGTGCACGGAAGCCATATTATCGTTTAAAAAATCCAAGGGCACATTAATCGCGTCTAACAAATGTTCACTTTCAAACTCACTTGCCTTTCTAACATCTAATAGTGTTGCAAGCTCTTGCCCGCGGTGTTGATACAAATCGTCTGCACTTAAACAGGTTACATCATCTGTTTGTTTGCCGGCCTTTAACCAAGCTCCAAATCCTCCTTCTAAAAAACCTAGCACGTGGTCATAACCTATTCTTGACAAACGAGTAACAACTTCATTTTCTCTTCCAGGTTCGGCAACAAATAAGATCTCTTGCTTTATATCTTTTATAAGGGTACCTACCCAGGTTGCAAAACTTCCATCAATACCTATATTTATTGAATTAGGTATGAAACCTTTTGCAAAGCTATCTGCATTTCTTGTGTCTATTATCAACGCTTGCTTTTCTTCTGCAATAAGTTCAAAAGCGTTTACGCTTAACGGCTTTAGGCCACGCTTTAAAACTACATCAATACTTTCAGACCCTTTTATATTTAAAAGTACGTTGCTTGGAAAATAACCCGGAGGAGGAACTAGTCCGCTTAATATCTCTTTAATAAATTGTTCCTTTGTAAGATTGGGATTCAAAGCATAGTTCACTTGTTTTTGATGGCCCAGGGTATCGCTCGTTTCCTTGCTCATGTTTTTACCACAAGCGCTGCCTGCGCCGTGGTTGGGGTAAATGATCAACTCGTCGGGTAAAGGCATGATCTTATTACGCAGTGAGTCAAACAAATGACCTGCTAATTTTTCCTGTGTAAGTTCTGCAATTACATGTTGCGCTAGGTCTGGCCTGCCAACATCGCCAATAAATAAGGTATCACCACTAATTAATCCCTGCTCTTTTCCTTTTTCATCTATTAGCAAATAACAACTGCTCTCCATCGTATGTCCGGGTGTGTGAATCACCTTTATAGAACACGCGCCCAATTTAAAAATTTCACCGTCTTCGGCTATAAAGGCTTTATAGCCGGGTTTAGCAGTTGGTCCAAATACAATTACCGCGCCGGTCTTGTTAGCAAGGTCAACATGCCCACTTACAAAATCTGCATGAAAATGTGTTTCAAAGATATATTTTATGCTTGCGTTATTATTTTTTGCTTTTGTAATATATGGCTCTACTTCCCTTAGCGGATCAAATATGGCCGCTTCTCCATTGCTTTCAATATAATAAGCTGCATGTGCCAGGCATCCTGTATAAATTTGTTCTACTTTCATTTTACTTTCAATTTTAAGTTAGTTGTTTTAATTTCTTCATTCTCTTTGTGTATTATCACTTAAATTCCATTCAGCCCAGCAGCTTGATGTTTCAAATAATTTTAAAGAAAATAAATAGCATCGATCATTTACAAATTGTTGCAGGCGGTGTTTTATTTCCAATAATAAGTTTTCGCATGTTGGTTGATAACGCACAATTATTACCTTTTCAAATTCTTCTTTTAATTGCTTTTTCAAATTACCATCCGTACTTGCATTAATCACAAGTGCATGGTCAAGATCACGAATCACCTCTTGCTGAACCAACTCTTTGATCGCTTTAAAATCCACAACCAAACCGTCTTTTGGCAAACCGGGCGCATTGAGCGGCAATCCCATAAACGTTACCTGCAAAATATACGAGTGCCCGTGAATATTTTTACATGGTCCCTCGTAATTTAAAAGAG
The DNA here is from genome assembly GCA_032229505.1 of Bacteroidota bacterium. Taxonomy (GTDB): domain Bacteria; phylum Bacteroidota; class Bacteroidia; order B-17B0; family Aurantibacillaceae; genus Aurantibacillus. Next base: position 84,772 of record JAVTWD010000086.1, on the reverse strand, counting down.
CATGTGCCATTTCAAAACGAAACTCTTTAGTAACGCGGATTTTTTGTAATTCCTTATCAATATGCTTGTTGTTGTGCATTTTACAAATTACAAAGTGCCGCGTTTGGCTTGTTCTGCTTCTATACTTTCAAACAAAGCCTGAAAATTTCCTTTGCCAAACGATCTTGCCCCTTTTCTCTGTATGATCTCAAAAAAGAGTGTGGGTCTGTCTTCAACAGGTTTTGTAAATATCTGCAGCAAATATCCTTCTTCATCATTGTCAACCATAATACCCCACTTTTTTAATTCATTAAGATCTTCTTTGATCGTTCCAACTCTGTTTGCTACTGTATCATAATAGGTTCCGGGAACGTAAAGAAATTCAACACCTCTTTTCCGCATTTCCGAAACGGTAAAAACTATATCATCAGTGGCAACTGCAATATGTTGACAGCCCGGACCACGATAAAAATCAAGGTATTCTTCTATCTGAGATTTCTTTTTACCTTTTGCCGGCTCGTTGATCGGAAATTTTATCCTGCCGTTACCGTTGCTCATAACCTTACTCATTAACGCGGTGTACTCTGTTGAAATGTCTTTATCATCAAACGTTACCAGGTTTGTAAATCCCATTACATCTTCATAAAATTTCGACCATTTGTCCATGCAGCCAAGCTCAACGTTCCCTACCATATGGTCGATATATTTTAACCCTGTTGGTATAGGATTATATTCTGTTTTCCATTTCTCAAAACCCGGCATGAATAAACCGCTGTAGTTTTTTCGCTCAATAAACATATGTATCGTATCTCCATAAGTATGTATGCCCGACTTTACAATTTGGCCATTACTGTCTTCAAGGATAGTTGGTTGTAAAAAGGGTTGTGCTCCTCTTTTCACAGTTTCATTAAAGGCAGCCGTTGCGTCATCTACCCATAATGCGATTGTCTTAACACCATCGCCATGTTTTCTGATGTGCTCAGAAATTTCACTTTCAGGATCAAACGGTGTTGTAAGCACCAGCCTTATTTTATCCTGTACAAGAACATAAGAGCATTTACTACGCGAACCGGTTTCCAAGCCGCAATAAGCCAGCTCCTGAAATCCAAATGCTGTTTTGTAATAATGCGCTGCTTGTTTTGCATTGCCAACATATAGTTCAACATAGTCGGTACCATTTATTGGTAAAAAATCTTTTGCTTTATCAAATAATTTTTCTCCTGAATATTCAAAGTCTTTTACTGTACTTAGATCTTTTGTTTTCATTTTTGTTTATATTAAATTGTTAGTTGCGGTTGGCTTAACCAACTTTTATAATAATCTTTTAACTCATATTTTAGCGCGTCTGCGGTTATCTTAACCGGATTGAAAGGATCGATCATAACTGCCAGTTCCTTGGTTTCCTTTTTTCCAATGCTTCTTTCAATGGCACCCGGATGAGGGCCATGAGGCACGCCACCCGGATGTAATGTAAACTGCCCGGCTTTTATATTATTCCTGCTCATAAAATCACCGTCTACATAATAAAGTATCTCATCAGAATCTATATTACTGTGATGGTAAGGTGCCGGAATAGCATCCGGATGATAATCATAAAGCCGTGGAACAAATGAGCAAACAACAAAATTACGCGCTTCAAATTGCTGGTGAATAGGAGGCGGCATGTGTATGCGCCCGGTTATGGGTTCGAAATTAAATATCGAAAATGCATAGGGGTAGTTGTGGCCATCCCAGCCTATCACATCAAATGGATGTGTACTGTAAATATATGGATAGATCATTCCACGCTTTTTTATCATGATCTTAAATTCACCTGTTTCATTATGTGTTTCAAGTGAGTGTGGCAACTTCATATCGCGCTCGCAAAATGGAGAATGTTCAAGGAGTTGCCCAAATTCATTACGGTAACGTTTAGGTGTGTAAACCGGGCTGTGCGACTCAATAAATAACAATTGTGTATCATTTGTTTCAAATTTTAACTGGTAAACTGTACCGCGGGGTATCACTACATAATCGCCGTATTCAAAATCTACACTGCCATACATGGTTTTACAAATACCTTTACCATTCTTTACAAAGAGTATTTCATCCGAATCAGCATTCTTAAAAAAATAATCTTCCATCGATTTTTCAGGCGCGGCAATGCCAATGTTTAAATCATCGTTAAAGAAAAATATTTTTCTTGCCTGCAAGTAGTCTGCTTCCGGTTCAACTTCGTAGCCTTTAAAACTCAGGGCTTTTAGATTTTCCTCCATAACTGCTTCGGGCTTTGCCCAATAGGCTTTACCAATTCCTTTAACAAGTGTTGGTGGGTTTAAATGATATACCAGCGAAGACATGCCCGAAAATCCTTCTGTACCGAACAACTCTTCGTGATATAATCCGCCATTGCTGTTTCTGAATACTATGTGGCGCTTGTTAGGTATTTTTCCGTGACGTTGATAAATTGACATATTGCTTTTTTATTTTTGTTAATGACATTTAAAATAATCGAAAACTTCTTTACAGCTATTGCATTTATATAAGGCTTTACAGGCAGTAGAACCAAACTGGCTTATTAACTCGGTTTGTTTAGAGTTACAATGGGGGCAGTTTACTTGCGTGGATTTATTGTAAACTTTGCGACACGATGAATGAAGCGGTGCTGCAATACCATACTCTTTTAGTTTTTGTTTAGCCTGTTCGTTTATCCAGTCGGTTGTCCATGCGGGTGTATAGGTTAAACGTACGTTTATATTAGTTATGCCTCTCTCGGCTAACCTGAATTTTATTTCTTTTTCAATAAAATCCATCGCCGGGCAAGCTGTATATGTTGGTGTGATGGTAACAATGTATTCATCATTTATAAAATCTACGTTTCTTAAAATACCTAATTCATCAATTGATATAACAGGTATTTCAGGATCAGGTATAACACCTATGATCTGTCTTATCTCTTTAACGGTTATATGATCGGTTACCATGTTGCGTCGGGATATGCACGCTGTAAATATTGCATTTCAGAAAGCAGGTGGCCTAAGTGCTCGGTATGTACGCCCCGGCTACCACCGGTTTGCATATAACTGTCCTTGGGCATTTCTAAAGTTGCTTCACTTAAAACTTCGGCAATTTGTTTACGCCACTTTTCGCTAAGAGGTGCTTTGTCCACTGCTACGCCCGATTTCAAAAGTTCTTCATCAATAGCATCCATTTCAAATAATTCGCCGGTATACATCCATAAGTCATCAATAGCTTTCTGCATTCTTAAAGTACTCTCTGCAGTGCCATCACCTAATCTCACAGTCCAGTCTGAAGCATGCTGAAGGTGATATTTTATTTCTTTAACTGTTTTAGATGCAATAGATGCTAAGATAGTATCTGCACTTTTTTGAAGGCTACTGTAAAATAATACCTCAAATGCCGAGACATAAAGCTGCCTGGCTATCACGTGCGCAAAATCGTCATTGGGTTGCTCCACGATCAAGTGATTGCAGTATTCCTGTTCTGATCTTCTGTAAGCAATATCATCTGCTGTTTTTTGTTTTCCCTTTAGCTCACTTGCATAATTCAAAATTGCTTGTGCCCTTCCAATCATATCCAAAGCAATATTTGTTTGCGCAAGGTCTTCCTCCAGTATTGGTCCTTTACTACAAAGTTCAGATAATCTCTGACCAAGTATTAATGCATCGTCGCTTAATCTTAAGCAGTAGGTGTATAAACTGTCTTTTGAAATCATGAGTTAAATATTTTTAGCGCCCTCGGGCAGTGTATAAAAAGTGGGATGACGGTACAACTTATCATTTGCTGGGTCAAAAAGCATTTCGCTATCATCCGGTTCGGTAGCAGTAACATATACCGCGGGTACTACCCAAATACTTGTGCCCTCTCCCCGGCGTGTATAAGTATCGCGCGCGTTTTGTACAGCCATGCTTTTATCGGTAGCGTGTACGTTTCCGGCATGTATGTGTGGTAGCCCGGGTTTACTTTGAATAAACACTTCCCACACATCAAATTGATTGTCTTTAAAATTTTCCATTTTAGCAGGTTAAATAATGTCTTTCTTTTTTTATTTTTTTCAACTTATGTGCTGTCGCCGCTTCTCTTACCCACTCCCCTTCAAGGTGATATTTTTTATGGTGCTCAAGTCGTTGTTTATTGCAGGGTCCTTTTCCATTTATTACTCTAAAAAATTCTTCCCAATCAATTGTTCCATGATCGTAATGCCCTTTTTCCGCATTCCATTGCAGGTCCTTATCAGGCACTACCAGTCCAATCAACTCTGCTTGCTGAACGGTTTTATCTATGAACTTTTGTCTTAGTGTATCGTTCGATTCCCGTTTAATTTTCCATTTAACAGCATCGCCGCTGTGTGGTGAGTCGGAGTCGTGCGGACCAAACATCATTAGCGCCGGCCACCACCAACGGTTCATGGCATCCTGCGCCATTTGCCTTTGTTCTTTTGTGCCTGCCATCATCTTACACATTATCTCATAACCCTGGCGTTGATGAAAACTTTCTTCTTTGCATATCCTAATCATTGCACGGCTGTAAGGCCCGTAAGAAGTTCGCTGCAACGAAACCTGGTTTACAATAGCGGCTCCGTCAACCAGCCATCCAATGGCGCCAATGTCTGCCCAATTCAAAGCAGGATAATTAAATATGTTAGAGTATTTTGCTTTTCCTGAATGTAATTGCTCAATCATTTCTTCACGCGATACACCAAGCGTTTCAACAGCACTATATAAGTATAAACCATGCCCACCCTCATCCTGAATTTTAGCTAACAATATTTGTTTTGCGCGCAGGCTTGGTGCCCTGGTAATCCAATTGCCTTCTGGTTGCATGCCTATTACTTCCGAATGGGCATGTTGTGAAATCTGTCTGATAAGATGTTTTCGATAACCATCAGGCATATAATCTTTAGGTTCCACATGCTCATTGGCATTAATGCGCTCTTGAAAACTTTCGTCGTTGTGAAGATTTTTCATATATTTTTTTGATAAAAGTATTTCTAACAAGCTTTCTCGCAAATGATCTAATTCATAAAAAGGGGTGATTGATATCATGGCAAGAAAATAATTTCCGAACTACATTCGTAAATTTGTTTGTTGCATAGTATAAATACTCTTATTTTAAAACCTGGCCGGACTTTCATGCGCTTACTAAAAGCGTTTCTATCGTTAGTCATATTTATCCGGTAATGTTATAGTTCTGATAACATATTTTCCATTTTGGGTATTTGGCTTTTCTTTCAGGCGTTATTTAATTATCGTTGCTGCGGATTAGATTCTTGTGACATAGATCATACAACAAACAAAAAATCGTCATTTAATAACCACGCTAAAGAAATTACTTTTGGAGAAATAAAATAAGATGGTCATTCCACAGATATTCTATTCAACCATAGCCAACAAATGCCCACGCTGTCACAAAGGCAAGATCTTTGAGAAAAACAATTCCTACACATTCGATAAGCCTTTGCTAATGCGCGATTCTTGTTCCGAATGCGATCTTAGGTACGAACGTGAACCAGGTTTTTTTTACGGCGCTATGTACGTTTCATATGCTATGATGTCTGGCATTTTTATAACCTGGTTTATATCTGATCTTTTATGGTTGCATATGGAAGCGTTCACGCTGGCAGTGAGCGTTATGCTAAATATTCTTATTGCATTTCCAATAGTTTATCGCTGGGCTAGAATAGTATGGCTAAATTTCTTTATTAGGTATGATAAAAATGTGCTAAACAAAAAAACAGTACTGATAAAATGTGAAAATCGTAAAATCAAAGAAGAAATTATAATATAATCACAAAAGATGATTTTTAATGCCTCAAGTTGTTTTCTGTAAACACTTTTTCAAAAGCAATAATGTTAGAAAAAACAGTTGCACTTTTAAGATCCTCTTCTTTATACTTTTCAAATATCTCGTAAACTGTTTTTACTTTAAATAATTTTAATTTACTTTTTATTTCGCTGGGGATAGACAAATAACCAATTGGCGCGTGTAACGAAAAATCACTACGTTCACTTACCCTTATCAATTTTAAAAGATTAAATAAAAAATTGGTAACCATCCAATCCTTAAAATGCTTTTGATCTGCTTTTAATTTTGAAACAATGCATTCAATTTGATTTGCCTGATTATAAAACATAAAAGATTCAAAAATATTTAGTTTAAAATTGTTCTTTGTATGTACTTCTATAATGTAAAGATCTTCTTCGGTGAGAGTGCATTCTTCCTGCTGCAGCCATTTATACCAAAAACAAGAATAAGAATGAATTGATTTTTCTAATTCATGAATTAATTCTTGCCCGGTTTTAGGACTACAAAATTTTTTGTTGCTAATATTTTTTAATACTGTTTTAATTATCAGCAAGATTATAAAATGTTTAAACGCATGTCAATAGGTAATTTTACCCGTTTTTTGCATAGGTAATTTTACCTACTTACAAAAAAATAAGCCTTGAACATTTATAATCTTATTGAAAAAATTGTAGATAATTTTTCCCGAAGTGCTGCTGTTTTGCATTTTATATAGGTAAAATTACCTACTTCTATATAGGTAATTTTACCTATTTTCTATTTAATAATCTTATTTTCTGTGGTAATTTCTGTGCTTTTATGTAACTTACAAATACAATAAATTAAAAGGTACTAAGTGTTTTATGATTAGCATTCCCAAAAACGTACAGGTAACAGAATGGGGTACTTCAACAACCTGGTTTGATGAGGATGGAATTCTTTATTCCGTTTCTAAAAAAGGGCCTAAGCATTCATTAGAAGAAACAAAAAAAAGATTTGAAGAGTTTAAAAAAATAATTGGCGATACTAAAATATGTATGCTCATAGAAGTTACCAATACAAGTGAAAGTACACGCGAGATAAGAGATTATGCCGCGGAAGAATTACCAAAAATTGTAAAAGCAATTGCCATGGTATCTACTTCTGCTGTGGGTAAAATGTTGGCTAACCTATTCTTTACTTTAAAAACTCAACCTTATCCAACTAAAATGTTCAGTAACGAAAAAGATGCCAAAAAATGGCTTCAACAATTTCTATAGAACTACATTTATATGCAAAATATGAATGCACATACAAACACTGATTATAAACTGGTATTTTATACTGCCCCATCCCTTATTCTATTAATTAAACCTGACTCTCCCGAGTTTACTATTCTTGATGCCAATGATGCTTATTTAAATGCTACGGTAACAAAACGCTTTGAAATAATGAACAGAGGATTGTTTGATGTGTTTCCGGATAATCCTTCAGATATAAAAGCAGACGGCGTAAGCAATTTAAAAAGATCACTTGAGACAGTTATAAAAAGCAAACAGGCCCATGAAATGCCAACACAAAAATATGATATACAAGTAACAACTGAAAGTGGAATTATTTTTGAAGAACGGTATTGGGATGTATCAAACACGCCGGTTTTAAATGAAAAAAACGAAGTGATCTATATTGTACATACAGCCGAAGATGTTACTGCAACTTTTAACCTGGAAAATAAATTAAAGACAATAACTGCTGAGATAGAAGAGAAATCATATTTATTGAAAGAAAATGAAGAAAGGATAAATGCCATATTAAGTGCCTTGTTGCGTTACACCACAATGGATTTTTCGAACAAATTAAAAATAAGCGATAAGGGTGATGAATTAGATGCAATAGTTGTTGGGCTTAATTCATTAATTGACGAACTGGAAAATCAAATGAAATTACTTAAGCTCACAAATGAGGAACTGGCATATGCCAATAACGAATTAGATTCTTTTTCATATTCTGTTTCACATGATCTTCGCGCGCCATTAAGAGCAATAAATGGTTACTCACAGGTTTTAATGGAAGATTACGGCCATCAGCTTGACGAAACAGGTAAGCAAACAATCGACGTGATCATAAAAAATGCTTTTAAAATGGCGGCTTTAATAGATGATCTGCTAACGTTTTCACGAATAGGCAAGCAAGGTCTTACAAAAGTTATTTTAAATATGAATACTATAATAAATGGTGTTGTTCAGGAATTTAAAGCTCAAAATAATACTGTAAATTTTATTATTAAACCTTTAGAAGATATTGAGGGCGATGGCAGCATGTTAAAACAGGTGATCACCAATCTTGTTTCAAATGCAATTAAATATTCAGGAAAAAAAGAAAATGCGGTAGTAGAAATTGGTTCTTTTAAAAAAAACGACACAATTGTTTATTACGTAAAGGATAACGGCGCGGGCTTTGATATGAAATATTACGATAAATTATTTGGTGTTTTTCAAAGATTACATAGCGCCAGTGAATTTGAAGGCACCGGTGTTGGACTTGCTCTTGTACAACGCATTATAAAAAAACATCACGGTGAAGTTTGGGCAGAGGCTGAACCTGAAAAAGGTGCTACATTCTTTTTTTCATTACCTCTTAAAAATTAAAAAATATGCAAAACGAAATACATAATATAGAGATCATACTGGTGGAAGACAGCCTTGAAGATGCAAATTTGGTTATACGGTCATTGAAAAAAAATAATCTTGGCAATAGTATTATACATTTACAAGATGGCGCCGAAGCATTGGATTTTATTTTTGCCAAAGGCAAATACGTTGCAAGAAAGATAGAAGACAAACCAAAACTAATATTACTTGATCTTAAAATGCCAAAGGTAGATGGTTTACAGGTGTTGCGCGCTATTAAAGCAGATGCGCGTACAAAAACAATACCAGTTGTTATTATGACCTCTTCACGCGAAGATCGTGACCTGATTGAAAGTTATGAATTAGGCGTAAATAGTTATGTTGTTAAGCCGGTATCATTCGAAAATTTTGCGCAGGCAGTAGCAGAATTAGGAATGTATTGGCTTATGGTAAATCAATCTCCAAAATAGAATAGTACTTGAATGAACAAACATTATAAAATATTACACATTGAAGATAATCCCTCGGACGCGGGGTTAATAGAGCGTGCCTTGAAAAAAAGCGGACTTGATTTTACAGTTAAGATCGTTGAAACAAGAGATGAATTTATTAGCGGCCTTAAAGATTTTAATCCTGATATTATTTTATCGGATCATTCCTTACCTCAATTTGATTCGATGGAAGCGTTAGCTATTCATAACCAAAGTGGCCATGAAATACCTTTTATTTTAATTACCGGAAGTGTATCTGAAGAATTTGCAATACGCTCTATTAAAGAAGGCGCTGATGATTACATTTTAAAAAATAATTTAATGCGTTTGCCGGCGGCAATACAACAAGCATTAAAAACCCGACAGATAGAATCCGAAAAACGTAAGGCAAATATTGAGCTGGAAGCCACTCATAGAGAATTAAATACATTTATTTATAAAGCAGCGCACGATCTCAGAGGGCCCTTATGCTCAATAATGGGATTAACAAATGTTGCGGAATTAGAAGGTGAAAAAGAAAACTTACCTGATTATATTCATAAGATCTCTGAAAGTACGCACAAATTGGATACCGTTTTGCTTTCATTGATCAATGTAATGTCAATTAAAGATTCAAGGCCAATTTTGAAAGAAATAAAGATTGATGTTTTATTGAACAAGCTTTTAAACCGTCTTAAATATACCGAGGGCTTTAACGACATAAAATTTAATTACACGATAGATACAAAGCGCAGCTTTTTTTCAGATGAATTTATTTTAAACGCCATACTTTTTAATATTATTGAAAACGCCATTATTTATAGGAACACCACCCGGCATGATGCTTTTATTAATATAACAATTACAAATTTAGAAAACAGTACTCTTTTGCAAATACAGGATAACGGTATTGGTATGGAAAAAGAAATTCATGATCAGATATTTGATATGTATTTTCGTGGCAATCTTTATTCGAGTGGCCCGGGCCTGGGTTTATATATAGTAAAAAACGGTGTAAAAAAACTAGGCGGCACTATTACCGTAAAAAGTGAGATAAGAAAAGGATCTTTGTTTACTGTTAATTTACCAACAGAACAACGCGCGCATAAATAGTTAATCAAACATTTACAACTTTATAAATTCAAACTTTGGAAAACCTTTTAAGCCGGAAGTATTATAAAAATCAATAAAATGCAACTTATAGTAAAATCCTTTACTGTCGTTAATAATGTAACACCTCGTTACATCTACAGTAAATAAGTTGTTATTGAGATTAAATGTTTTCCAATCGTAGCCAATTACATCGCGGTTATTACCAAAAGTTTTTCCAAGTGTATCGTTTATTGTTATCTCAGAAAAAGGCTTGTTGCTTATTTTGGCAATTCTTGTATTGTACCTGTTATTTAAAACCCCTGTAACCTGGTAATATTGCAATGGTTCGTGAAAGAGATAAGTGTATTGCGTAAAGCAAAGATCGTACTCTGTTTTTTTTGGCTCGATATTTATCTGTGCGTTTGTGGTAAAGGAAAAAGCATTAAAATTATTTTCCTCATTTTTATTTACAGTAGCCTGAAATGTTTGTGAACCAAAAATATCTCCATACTCAAATGTATAATTTGTAGTTGTTTGTGATACCATTTTCATTTTATAAAAGCCTAGTAATTGGCCTGCCTCGTTGTAACCTCTGTTAATAATATACACTGTATTATTCATCGGCCAGTTGCCAAAAGCCGTACTGTCTAAATTTCCTGAGGGCATATCCGCCTGCCCTTTGATGGCAAGCCCTGTAGTATCATTTACCTGATTTAATTGTGTAAAATTTGTTTTATATACTTTAACAGCATTAGCGCCATTTAAAATAATGTGATATCCTGTTGCTGAACTCTCAAAAGCAATATCCCAATCTGTTCTTAAATTGGTTTTAATAATTTGATTGTCGCTTAAGCGGTACCAGATCTGGTTCTTGTAATTTGGTTCCATTGCTACCTGCGCGGTTATTACATTTCCGCGATCGTATTTTTTAACAGGTAATTCTTTTTTTTCGCAAGAAAAAAACAAAACAGAAGCTACTATTAAAAAATAATATTTCATTTAAAAATTCAGGGCCAGTTTAATAAAATAATTCTTTCCTGTAGATAACGGCACACTCGAAGAAGATGAACTATGCGCCCCACCGCCAACAATACTTGAATTAACACTTTTTACATCAAATAAATTCTTACAGCCAAGTACAAGATTTATTTTGTCTTTCCAAAACAATTGGCTAACTGTAAGATCCATCATATTGTAATCTGAAACGGCAGTTTGCACCACTTCTGAATTTACAAGCGCATAACCCGGCAATTTACCATTGTATTTATAATAAGCAGAAAATGTTGTTTTACTTTTCAGGATCTTATAATTAATGTTCGTTAAAAATTCGGGGCTGTATGTAAATTCAGGAGAACTTGTTGTTTCAGATAAGCCATTGTATCTGCCTGTTTGATTATATCCTGCTTGTAGCATTAATCGTTTAAAATTAAGTGTTGTTACTAATTGAGTGCCAAGCGTTTTATATCTTCCAATGTTTACATAAGAATATTCAGTGCCGGTTGTTTGTGCTAGTGTTATTAAATTAAAAATATCATTATAAAAAACACCTGCGTCAAATTTTAACCTGCACTTTTTTATATCACGTTTATAATTGTAGTTTAATGAATAGTTATTAGAGATTTCTGATAAAAGATCATCATTGCCAATAATGTTATGATTAATATCTACAAAGAAAAAATAAAGCTCTTTTATGGATGGCGCTCTGAATCCTCTTGCATAACTTGCACGCAAGGAATGGTTTTCAAGAATGCTCCATTTTAAATTTAATGAAGGAATAAGTGGTGTTTTATAAACTGTGTTATAAGCATAACGCAAGCCCGGTTTAATGACCAATTGTGAAACCGGTTTATATTCTACAGTTGCAAACGCAGCATAATCGCCCATATATTGTAATTGCTTATCAATACGTTTGCCAAAAGCCGATTCGTAATTAACATCGTAGCCTAACTCATAATTTAATTTTGCCAAAGGAGACGAACGAACAAAAGAAGCACGACTCATTAATAACGTAAAACTACTTGTATCCTGATCGGAACTATTGGCAGACAATATTTCGTCCAAAGTTGTCAGATCTTTGTATAAAGTTTTCTTTATTCGGTTATAATAATTGTATGCCGATAAAAAATTCACACTCCATTTTTCAGATAGTTTTCCTGCAAGCGATAAGCTATTGTCAAAGCGTTTGGTGCAATAATAATCATCAAAAGAGGTTTCCGCATAAGGCGCACGCGGGTACCCGCGGTTAATGATCACCTCATCAAAATAGGCGTTTTTTAAACCAAGATTTAATTTTTTAAAAGTGTATTGGTACGTCGCGCTTGCAAAATATTGTTCTTTTGGTTTCCATTGTTTAAAACGTAAACTATCAGCAATGCGCTCTTTAGGAAAATAAAACGGTTTTTCATTTGTATTCCATCCGTCAAAATAATTTCTTCCGCCACTTATTTGCAAATTGTGTTTGCGATACGAAAATCCTGCGTCACCCGTAAAATTATAAGTGCCAATACTTTCATAATGAGAAGTTGCGCCAACTGAGAATTTTTTTAAAGCCGTTTTTTTTGTAATAATGTTGATCGTTCCTGCCAAAGCATTTGTACCATATTGCACTGAAAGCGGGCCTTCAATAAATTCTACCCGTTCAACATTATTCATATTTATTTGTGAAAGATCAATGTTGCCGTTCAACCTTCCTATCATGGGTACACCGTCAATTAAAAACTTAACATTCTCGCCACTTATTCCCTGTAGGGTCATGGCACTGCCTAAAACATTATCCTGCTGCAGGCGAACATTTAATTGATTGGAAAGAACATCACGCAGGTTTACAGCTCCCATCTGGCGGATCTTTTCTTTGTCTATTACTTTTATTTTTTGTACCGATTGCTCGGCAATAGTTGGTTCGTATTGCGCTGTGATCACAACCTCATCTAAATTTATATTGCTGGGTTTTAAATAGATCTTTTGTAAATTATTTATTTCTTTACCGGAAAGCTGGCGGCTATATTTTTCGAAACCAAAGCACTGTATCGTTAAATTATAAATGGTAGTATCGTTAAATTGCTGCAGATCAATAATACCTTGATCGTTGCTTGTTTTACCATAACTTAACTGGTTATTTTTAATCAATAAAGAAGCAAAGGGAATACGAAGCGAATCTTTTGCAGAGTAAATGCATATTTGCTGTGCAAACACTTTACACGTAAAAAATAAAATAAAGATCTGAACTATTCTTCTCACTCGCGTATCAAATTTAGACTACATTAAATTCTGTTTATTCTGTTACGAAGCTTTAATAAAAGAATCTATTGCTTTTTTAATATCAGGTTTTGCCGAACCTTGTACGTAATTATCCTTACAAACTTTATCACCTAATACAAATAAGTTTTCGTATAATTTTTTCTTTTCTATTTTATCGGCTAATTTAAGATCTGGCTTTTTTGCATATACTTCTTCCCATACGCTGCGCACATCAGCCCAATATTGTTTTTGTTTTTCCCACCATTTAACTGCAGGGCCTGCATTATAATCTCCTTTGCTAAAACGTTCCATGCCTTTTTCCCAACACAAAACTTTATCTGCTCCATTATTACGAACTATTTTTTCATTATCCTGTATCAGTGCCCAGCCATCGTTAAAAATTTCCATGCGGCTATGGCGTTTCATTACATTATAATCGTTACGCTTTGTAAATTCGCGACGAGGTAATGGCGAATCATTTACACCTTCCCAAAAATGTTTTCCATCAACGTGCACCCAGGTACCAAAACTTTCATAACGCGGGCTATCATCTACCTGGTAAACTTTTTGTGTCCATGTACCTTTTGCCTGCGCATCTGTTAAGGTTGTTTTTATCCACTCGTTATCTTTATAATAATTGTAAACTTCTTTATTTTCAAATACCCAATCCTGGCGCCAGTGTTTTATAATAACAGAATCGTTAATGATCAATAAATGCTGTAATGCAATTTTATCAGGACCTTCTTCAGTTAAAAAAACATACTCAATTCCTTGCTCTCTGTAACGTGGATGATATTTGTAACCGGTATCTGAAGCAAATGTTTCGGCAAAATCAAAAGACACCTTATATATACCTGCCATACTTTTAATACAAGTTCTGTCTTGTTCTTTTTTACTATCTGTAGCAGCAGGTGCTTTTGTTTTTACAGCTGTTTTGGTTTGAGCAAAAAAACCGGTGCTTAAAAATAAACCGGCAGTTAAAATTAGTGTTCTCATGGTTTTTTAAATTAGAAAGGCCGGAAATAGCTGAAACGAAAAAATCAAATAAAAATCCGCTCAACTATCCCCTGGCCGTGTGTTTATTGAATAATTAATTTTTGTATTGTTTTGTAACTTGCTGCATTTAATTGTATAAAATAGACGCCGCTGTTTAATGAAGCGGCATTTAAAATATGTTGATTAATGCCATTGTTTGTTGTGATGGTATCTTCCGAAATTAATTTGCCATTTATATCCATTATGGCAATAGCAATTTTTGCTATTTCATTTTCTGTTGAAAATAAAAGCGTAGTGTTACTTCCGTTTGACGGATTAGGATAAACCGTAACTTTTGAAATTATATTTCCTGTAACATCAGCAATACCTACAGTAGATAATTTTTCTTTTGAAAAAACAACGTTTCCTGTGGCTGAACCGCCAAAATTAGTAAAGCGCATTTTCCAGATATTGCCCGGTTTATCTTTTACAAAATAAACAGTGTCTTGCGATAACCACCAGGTGTTGCCACTTAAATTAAAGTATTTCCAATCGTGACCAATTTCTGTAATGTTTGAATTTAAAGTATGTGCCGACCAAGTATTATATGTAACAGGCGAAGCTACATTATCTGCCTGCGAAACTTTTACACCTTTATTACTCATTACACCTACAACAGGGTAGGCTGTTGGAATAAACGCAGTGTATCTTCCGAAAGTAAGATCCCAGTTAGCTGAAACAGGTTCTCTGTCAACCGGTGCGTTTGAGGTCATATCATAATAAGCAAAGTTTTTACCTATGTAGGTTGATTTATTAATTGTAGCTGTTTGAGAGCTTGTACCATTAATGTTGGCATATTCAAATGTGTAAATACCGCCGGATAAATTTTCGAACTTTATTTTTTTATAAGAGTTAGCAGATAGTTTTATTACATAACAACTATCGCCGGTAATAATATGTGTATTTACATCATATACGCCCCAACCAAGATCGTTTGAGCTCGATGGGTTGGCACCACGGTTAAATGCACCAATATCCCAGGTTTGATCACTATTATATAACAATGGCCACGAGCTCATACCTGTTGTATCAATGGTAGCATAGTTGGCTATGCTGTATGGTGTTTTGTATACAGCAAAATTTGCTTTTTGTGTATTTGCTAAAATTGTACCGGCATAACCGGTAATTTCAAAACCAATATCCCAATTGTCTTTTGCTTGTGTGCCTTGCTCATCGTTTTGAAGGCTGTAATATTTTTGATTGATATAGCCTGCACCTACCGAAACAGTATCGATAATTACCTGGGCTTGTGTTGAAATTGTAAATAAAGCTAATGTGCTTAATGATAATACATGTTTTTTCATTTTCTTTGTTTAGAATGATTATAAATAACAAAAGCAAAGATGGAAATGATTGAATTGCCTAACAATACGCAAATGCAGGTAATTTATTTACTAAGAATTTGGTATTAACGCTACCAAGATTATGGTATTAGGTTTATTTCATTAAGCCTGTTTTATAAGCATATTGCGCCAACTCAACTGTATTGCTTATACCTAATTTTGAGTAGATATTTCTTTTATGAGTTACAATTGTATGATAGCTTAAATTAAGAATGGCCGCAATTTCTTTAGGGCGTTTACCGGTTACCAACAATTTTATGATATCCGACTCTCTTGTAGAAATGCTCCCTGTCATGCAATGTTCATTGGCAGATATTTCTTTCTCTAAAAGAATATCAATTATCTGCCCACAAAAATATTTTTCACCTTTTGCGCAGGCTTTAATAGCATCGGTAATCTCCTGCTCATCACAATCCTTTAACAAGTAGTTTTTTATCCCAATGCTAATGATCTTTCTAATTTCATTAGCCGATTTTTCGTGGGAAATGACCAGAATATTGAGTTCGGGATTTTCATCTTTTATCTCATTTATTGTTTCAAGCGAAAAACAATCATCACAGCAATGATCAACTATTAAAACATCTGCTTCATTTTTTGTTAAAGCTGTTTTTAGTGTTTTATCATCGGCCACTTCGGTAATATATTCAAATTGTTTGTTTTCGTTAACCAGCGTGCGTAGGCCTTTCCTTATAATAAAGGCGGTATCGGCAATAATAATCTTTATAGGACCGTGTTTTTTCAAAAAATAGTTGAATAAAGTTCAAATTTATACCATATAATAATTAGCGGCTATACCTAAAAAGAGGTATAAATTGTAGGTTGAAGTTTATACTTTATGCATATTTGTATAAAGAATGCCAATAAGCAAATTAAATATTGAAGATTTTTTACAGCTCTCGCCTAATACCGTCATTTTTGATGTAAGAAGTCCGGGAGAATACGAGCACGCACATATACCGGGCGCTTTATCATTACCATTATTTACAAATGATGAGCGCAAAATTGTTGGCACAGCCTACAAACAGGAAAGCAGGGAAAAAGCAATAAAAATAGGTCTTGATTTTTTTGGCACTAAAACAGTAAAAATAATTGAAGAAGTTGAAAAAATAACCTCAATTAGTAATACAAAGGAAGTTGCAGTACATTGCTGGCGTGGTGGTATGCGCAGTGCTGCCATTGCCTGGCTGTTAGATCTTTATGGTTTTAAAGTGTATTTATTAGCAGGTGGTTATAAGGCCTATCGTAATTACATGATACAATTTTTTAATAAAGATTATAATCTACGGATTGTTGGTGGCTATACAGGTAGTAACAAAACCGGTATCATTCATCAATTAAAAAAAGAAGGAGAAAAAGTAATTGATCTTGAAAGCCTTGCTTTACACAAAGGCTCGGCCTTTGGGAATTTAGATCTTCACGTGCAACCATCACAAGAAATGTTTGAGAATTTATTGGCAAGCGAATTAAAAAAGTATAAAAATTCTTTAATATGGATGGAAGATGAAGGTCAAAGGCTAGGAAATGTAAATATTCCTTTTTCTTTTTTTGAGATCATGCGCAGGCAACCTGTTCTGTTTATTAATATTCCATTTGAAGAGCGTTTGCTGCAAATTGTAAACGGTTATGGAAATTACAGTAAAGAAAAACTTATTAATGCCATAATTCGAATTACAAAAAAATTAGGCGGGCTGGAAACAAAAAATGCCATTAATTTTCTTTTGGAAGATGATCTTAAAAGTTGTTTTACCATTTTATTAAAGTATTACGATAAATTATACTTAAGAGGCACTTATAAAAGAGAAGATACCGACCATTTGATAAAACAAATTGATCTTGTATCTACTAATGCAACATTAAATACAAAAAAAATATTGGATTATGTCAACACCAAATAATACTATTGCATTAACACAATACGCGCACGGCGCAGGATGTGGCTGCAAAATAGCGCCACAGGTTTTAAAAGAAATTTTACAAAGTTCTTTCGTTGCACCTTCAAAAAATATTTTGGTGGGTAACAGCAGTAATGACGATGCTGCAGTTTACGATCTTGAAAACGGAATGGCGTTAATCTCAACTACCGATTTTTTTATGCCTATTGTTGATGATGCTTTTGATTTTGGCCGTATTGCCGCGGCAAATGCCATAAGCGATGTATACGCCATGGGTGGTAAACCAATAATGGCACTGGCAATATTAGGCTGGCCCATTCAAAAATTATCAACAACGCTGGCACAACAAGTAATTGAAGGTGCCCGTACCGTTTGCGCAGACGCAGGTATTGCTCTGGCAGGAGGACATAGTATTGATACTTTAGAGCCAATGTTCGGGCTTTCGGTAAATGGCTTATTAAGAACAAGTGATCTTAAACGAAACGATACAGCAAACGAGGGCGATCTTTTGTTTTTAACCAAACCTATTGGTGCAGGCATTTTATCAACCGCGCAAAAAAGAGGTGTGTTAAAAGAAGAAGATAGAATTATTTTAATAAAACAACTAACACAACTAAATAGTATTGGTGAAAAATTAGGGAAGCATAAAGGTGTAACAGCCATGACGGATGTAACAGGCTTTGGCTTGTTAGGGCATTTAATTGAAATGGCCCAGGGCAGTAATTTATCTGCAATAATTAATTACTCAGCCATTCCAAAAATAAATAATAGTGATGTTTACTTAAAACAAAATACCATTCCTGATGCTACATTCAGAAACTGGAACGCGTATAGTGCCATTACCGAAATTGCCTCAGATGTAAATGTAATTGAAGCTTTTAACTTATTGCCCGATCCGCAAACCAACGGTGGATTGTTATTTTCAGTTACAGAAAGCGAAACTGAATCTATTATAGCTCTTTTAAAGGATAACGGATTAACCCATTTTATTAAACCAATTGGCAAAATGGTAAAAAAGCAGGAAAAAGCTATAAAAGTGATACAATAAATTATTTCTTATCTTCGTATTTCAAAATCCGGTTCATAAATGACAATTGCAGTTTACGCGCGTTCAACAAAAGATAATCATTCGGCTTATATTGAACAGATCTACACCATTCTTAAAGCAGAAAATGTAGAGTTGATCATACATGAACCTTATTATAAATTCTTAAAAGAAAGCTATAATTTTAATATTAAGCTGGATACGTATTCAAATTCCGAACAACTTATTTCAAAAGCTTTTTATTTAATTTGTTTAGGTGGAGATGGCACTATGTTGGAGACCGTTTCACTTGTAAAAAATTCAGGAATCCCTGTATTAGGCGTAAACACAGGTCGCTTGGGCTTTTTAGCTTCTGTTAATAAAGACGATCTAACCAAAGCTCTGCAACAATTATTAAAAGAAGAATTTACTTTAGATAAACGAGAACTGATAGAAATAAGTGGTTGTACCAATTGTTTTGGTGATGTAAATTATGCTTTAAATGAATTTACTATTCATAAAAAAGATAGTAGCGCCATGATACATATTGATACTTATATTGACGGTGTATTTTTAAACTCCTACTTCGCCGATGGTCTTATTGTATCTACACCAACAGGTTCAACAGCTTATTCGTTAAGCTGTGGAGGGCCCATTATGATGCCTGATTCAGATAATTTCATCATCACACCAATTGCGCCACATAATTTAACGGTAAGACCAATTGTAGTTTCTAACAATAAAAAATTAAGCTTCCAGGTGAGTGGCAGAAGCGACAGTTTTAACATTGCATTAGATTCTCGCAGTGCACAAATTCCATCAGGGCCAGAGATAACAATTAAAAAAGCCGACTTCAGGATCAATCTTATTAATCTGGAAGGACAACATTTCTTTACAACCCTGCGCAATAAGATGATGTGGGGCTTAGACAGGCGCCACTAGTAAAATCTAAACATTTTAGTGTGTTTTTTACCGTTAAACCCTTTTAGGTTGCTTTTTTGCTTTTAATGTTTTAGATTTGATTATACAATTTAAAACATGAAAAAATCTACAATTGCATTATCATTAAGTGTATTGTTATCTTTTGGCATTAACGCACAAAGTAATAACGATAAATTTTGGTCGCCTGTGAGCGAATCTGCCATTCAACAAAATGGAAAAAGACAGATCGTTCCGCAAAAATACCTTGCCTTTCAATTAAACGGCAACGATCTTAAAACGCAGTTGCTTTCTGCGCCAAATGAAAATAGTGTAAAGATCAACGAAAGTACATGTATTGTTACTTTACCGGTACCTAATGGTACTTTTCAGAGATTTCGTGTTGTTGAAAGCCCGATTATGGAGCCAGCCTTAGCGGCAGCTTATCCTGATATGAAAACATATAGCGTAAAAGGTATTGATGATGTTTACGCAAACGGAAAATTAGACTGGAATGAATTTGGTTTTCATGGAATGATACGTTCTATCAATGGTGATTTTTTTATTGATCCGTATTGCCTGCAAAATGTAAAAGACTATATCACTTATTATACGGCTGATTTTGTGAAAGATCCTTCGCAGGTGTTGCCTGAAGTTGGCGTTATAGAAAATACTGATAAAACCTCTACTACTTCTCCGAAAAAAAAAGAAGAAAACGAAGCAAAACTAAGTAGCTCTCCACCTGCACTTTGTGTTGGTGCTCAATTAAGATCTTATCGTTTGGCAGTTGCCTGCACCGGTGAGTATGCTGTAGCTGCAACCGGATCTACTACTCCAACTGTAGCGCAAACTTTAGCAAAAATAATTACAAGCGTTAACCGTGTTACTGGTGTTTATGAAACTGAAGTAGCAGTACGCCTTGTTTTAGTTGCAACTGAAACCAATGTTGTTTTTACAAATGCTGCAACAGATCCTTTCAACGGTAATAATAATGCAAACACTTTAATTGGCGAGAGTCAAACAGTTATTACAAATACTATTGGCACTGCCAATTTTGATATTGGTCATACTTTCAGCACCGGTGGCGGCGGTTTAGCCGGCCTTGGTGTAGTTTGCAGTGCTTCTCAAAAAGCAAGTGGTATTACCGGAAGCCCAAGCCCGGTTGGCGATCCTTATGATATTGATTATGTAGCTCATGAAATGGGTCATCAATTTAAAGGCAATCACACATTTAATTCAACCGTTGGTTCATGCGGTGGTGGTAACAGAAATGCGTCTACAGCTGTTGAGCCGGGAAGTGGGATTACCATTATGGCTTATGCAGGCATTTGCGGATCACAGGATCTTGCGCCTCATAGTATTGCTTATTTTCATGCTATCAGTTACGATGAGATCGTAAACTTCACAAATAACAGTACAGGAAACAATTGTGCGGCTACAACTACAACAGGTAATCAACCTCCGGTAGTAACAGGTTCAGGAAACTATATCGTTCCAAAATCAACACCGTTTATTTTAACAGGTAGCGCTACCGATCCAGATGGAGATGCTTTAACCTATTCATGGGAAGAAACAGAAGTAGGGGTTGCCGGTAACTGGAACTCAGGTAATAGAGTATTCTTCCGCTCTTATAATCCTACATCTTCTCCTTCTAGAAGCTTTCCAAGCAACGCAGTTGTTTTATCAGGAAATTATACAGGAACAAAAGGAGAATACCTTCCTTCAACAGCACAAAATTTAACTTTCAGATTAACTGCACGTGATAATAAAGCTAATGGCGGTGGTGTATGTTATGCGATCAATACCATTACAGTTGATGGAACATCAGGTCCATTAACGGTTTCGTATCCCGATGCAACTGGCATCATCTGGGGTGTTAATACACCACAAACAATTACCTGGGCAGTAAATGGCACAAATGCTGCGCCGGTTTCGTGCGACAGTGTTAGAATTTTAATTTCGTACAACAGTGGTACTACTTATAGCGTATTAGTTGGTTCAACACCGAACGATGGTTCTGAATTAATTACATCGCCAACTCTCACATCAAGTATTAATACTTGCCGTATTAAAGTTGAATCAAAAGGCAATGTGTTTTTTGACGTTAGCAATAATAACTTTGAGATCTCAATTAACGTTGGTTTAAATGCGCATTCAAAAAGCAATCCGGTTGCTTTATCTGTTTGGCCAAACCCTTTCAACACCCAGTTTAATTTTGCAGTAGGAAATTTAAGCAGCGAAAGTATTACCGAGGTTAAAGTGGTTGATGTATTAGGCAAAACGGTTTATC
The DNA here is from genome assembly GCA_032229505.1 of Bacteroidota bacterium. GTDB lineage: Bacteria > Bacteroidota > Bacteroidia > B-17B0 > Aurantibacillaceae > Aurantibacillus. The sequence goes on along the minus strand of JAVTWD010000086.1, from coordinate 63,099 downwards.
AAAAAAATTATGCTAACAGAACTGACCTAAACGAAAGTATTGATCTTTCAAATAATGCCGATGGCGTTTATTTTATTAATGTAACAAACAACAATAAAAAATCATTTTACAGAGTAATAAAAAATTAATTTATTCTCTTTTTTAATTAAAAGGGTTACTTATTTAAGTAGCCCTTTTTTTATGCCTTAAAAAATAAATTTTTTTGCTGCCTTATTTTCATTTAATTTTAATAGATGCAATTAAAGGACTATTGTAATAAGATACTTCTACTTTTTTTAATGTTTACCTTACAGGTAAGCGCACAGGAAGAACTTACCAAAGAACAATTGTATGCTATTATATCTAAACCAGCGGCTGATACTACTTTAATTAATGCGTACAACGAATTTTGCTGGCCGGTTTATTGTTACGACAATTTTGATTCTGCCATCTATTTTGGAAACAAAGCTATTGAGCTTTCCCAAAAAATAAAAGATATTAAGCGCGAAAGCATTGCTCACAGACGTTTAGGTATTGTTTATACAAACACAGGTGATTTTAAAGTTGCATTGGCAGAACAAAAAGAAAGCTATGATCTTTCTGAAAAAATAAATTTTAAACGCGGTATGCAATTGGCGTTAAATAATACCGGCGTTATTTATCTTAACAACGAATTATTTAATGAAGCCTTAAAGTATTTTTTAAAAAGCCTTAAAATAGTTGAAGAAACAAACGATTATAAAACGGCTGCCAACTTATATATTAATTGCGGCATCATTTATCGCCGTATAGGAGAGCTCAATAAATCTAAACAGTTCTTTATTAAAGCCAACAATTTTGCAAAGCTTCAAAACGATAACAATACACTTATAGTTACCTTTTGTGAATTGAGCGCAATTTATCGCAATGTAAATTTATTAGACTCCTCCGTTTTTTATCTTTCAGAAGCTAAAAAGCACATAAATGATCAAACAAAATCCAATACACGCTTTTCAATTGCTATAAATGAAGGTTTGATCTTCTCAGCAAAAAAAGACCACCGATCGGCATTGGGTTGTTTTTTAACCGCTCAAAAAGAGGCAATAGGTATAAATGACAAAGTAGTTATTTTTATAAACGTAGGTGATGAATACAAGCAATTAGGCAAGCCGGATAGCGCTTTTATAAATTTTAAAGAAGGCTATGATATTAGCAGTAAACACAAACTATTTGATAATGTTGAGTATTTGAGTTACCAGGTAGCCATGTATTATAAAAATAAAAAAGATTTCAAAAAATTCTCTGATTTTATGGAGATCCATTTAGTTGCTAAAGATTCTAATTCAAGAGTTAATAGAACTCAAAAGATCATAAGTCAGCAATTGGAATTTGAATTTCAAAAAAAACAAGTAGCTGATAGCATAAGCTATAGCCAGAAAGAAAAAATAAGTAATGCCCAATTAGAAGTTGCCAATGTAAAACTAAGCCATGAAAAGATCTTTAGGGTAATGCTTATTTTGATCTTAGTGATCATAATTGTTTTTGCAGTATTTATTTATAACCGTTTTAGATTAACCACTAAACAAAAAAAGATAATAGAAGAGCAAAAACATTTAGTAGATGAAAAAAATAAAGAGATACTGGATTCTATAAATTATGCCAAACGCTTGCAAGAGGCTATACTTCCACAAATAAACAACATTCAAAAGGATCTTGATTTTGATATTTTCTATTTACCTAAAGATATTATTGGTGGTGATTTTTACTTTTTTGAAAAACACAACGATCATATTTTTATTGCGGTATGTGACTGTACAGGTCACGGCATTCCAGGCGCTATCATGTCTGTAGTATGTCACCATGCTTTACAAAAATCAATTATTGAATTTAATTTATCTGAGCCTGATCTTATTTTAAATAAAACCCGCGAATTGGTGATTGCAAGTTTAAATGCCACACATCAAAATATAAAAGATGGTATGGATTGCTCTTTAATTGTTATAAACAATAAAACGAATAAAATTAAATGGAGCGGTGCCAATAATCCGTTATGGATCATTAAAAACAATGCGCTTACAGAAATTAAAGCAGATAAGCAGCCTGTTGCACTTTATGAAATGACTAAGCCTTACACAAGCCATGAAATAAATAATAGCACAGGAACATTGTTGATTTTATTTACGGATGGCTATCCTGATCAGTTTGGCGGACCAAAAGGAAAAAAATATAAAGAAAAACAATTAAAGGAGTTTTTAATTTCTGTGGCCGATCAACCCCTTCAAACGCAAATAGAATTGTTGCGTCAAAACTTTGCTTCGTGGAAAGGCAGCCAGGGCCAGGTAGATGATGTTGCTTTAGGAATAATTAAACTCAATTAATATTGAGTTTTCATTTCAATATATTTTAAAAATTCCTGTTTGGTAGTTTCGTTCGCAAATTTACCGCCGTAAAAAGAAGTTACCGTGGCAGAATTGTGATCCTGCACGCCCCTTGATGAAACACATAAATGTTTTGCATCAATTAAAATAGCAACATCTTCTGTATTTAAAACGCTTTGCAACTCTTTTGCAATTTGTACGGTTAAACGTTCCTGTACTTGCGGCCGTTTTGCAAAATACTGCACAATACGATTCAATTTTGATAAACCAATTACTTTACCATTTGAAATATAGGCCACATGTGCTTTTCCAAAAATTGGCACAAAATGATGTTCGCAGTTGCTATAAAAAGTAATATCCTTTTCAACCAGCATTTGGTTATATTGATATTTATTCTCGAATAATTTTACCGAAGGTTTATTGGCCGGATCAAGGCCGCTGAAAATTTCTTTCACGTACATTTTTGCAACACGCTGCGGTGTTCCTTTTAAGCTGTCATCGTTAAGATCTAAACCTAAAGTTTCCATGATCTCTTTAAAATGAGATTCTATTTTTTTAATTTTTTCTTCGTTTGTCATAACAAATGCATCTTTTTTCATTGGTGTTTCAATGCTTGTGCTAACATGCTCGTTTCCGATCTCTTCAGCACTCATCTCTCTCAAAGCTAAATCCTCTTTATGCAGGGTATTCAACATAATTTCTTTCTGTTTCATATAACACAATTTTTAGTTCGTATTTTTTTTCAATTCTTGGTCTTAAAATATTATAAATAACTATTGCAATATTTTCTGCGGTTGGGTTTAAATTTTTAAATTCAACTGTATCTAAATTTAAATTCTTGTGATCGAATTTTTCTATCACTAATTCTTTTATCAGGTCACTTAAAATTTTAAGATCAATTACATAACCCGTTTTCGGATCAACTTCGCCAATTACTTTTACTATTAACTCATAATTATGGCCATGATAATTGGCATAATTGCATTTACCAAAAATAGCAGCATTCTCAGCATCACTTAATGCAGCATTATGCAGCCTGTGGGCAGCATTAAAATGCTCTTTCCGGTAAACGGCAATTTTATTGTCCATATTCTTTTTTTAAATCAGAAATAGGTGGTTAGGCTATACTAATTAAAGTTTTATAAACGGTGTGTAAGAAGTTTGCTTACAAAGAGTTTATAAATTGATACACAATTTTACAAAACTGTTTCCAAGAATAAAGTTAAGAATAAATATTAAAAAAAGAAGCTATTCACCAAAGTATTCTACACAAATACGGGGAGTTTCATATAATTTAACACAATGTAAATCAACCCCTTTGGGCAAATGTGGTACAATTTGCTTCCAAATGGCCATAGCCAGATTCTCGGTGCTTGCCAATACACCTTTCATAAAATCCACATCTAAATTAAGGTTACGGTGATCTAATTTTTCGCAAACATGTTCCTGCAAAATAGCGCTTAAAGCCTTGGCATCCATTAAAAACCCCGTTTCTGCATTTACTTTACCTTTTATAGTTACAAGCAATTCGTAATTATGACCATGCCAATTAGCATTGGCACATTTTCCAAAAACTTCGGCATTTTTTTCATCGCTCCAGTTAGGATTGTATAATTTATGTGCAGCGTTAAAATGTTCGTGACGGGTAAGATAAACCATACTGCAAATTTACATAAATCTATTACTAAAAGCATAAACCAATTAGCAAAATTTATAGCTTATACTTAATTTTGATCATGCCTAAATTTTTAATAGTTGCAGCAACAAAATTTGAAGTAGCTCCTTTGCTGCAACATTTTAAAATAAAAACGTACGCCGAAGAAGGAATGTTTCTGGCAGACGAAGGCGCTGATCTTTCAGTTCTTATTACCGGTGTAGGCATGGTAAACACGGCCTATCACATGGGAAGATATTCTCATAATTTATTTGATCATGTTGTAAATATTGGTGTTTGCGGTGCATTTAACAGGAGTATTCAAATTGGTGAAGTAGTAAATGTAATTGAAGATACACTCAGCGAAATGGGTGCAGAAGACGATGATCGTTTTATAAAATATGCTGATATGAATTTAGGCGGAACAAACCTGTATCACAGCCATTTTAAAATTGATGATCCTCATCTAAACAATCTAAAAAAAGTTAAAGGCATTACCGTTAACAAAGTGCATGGTAATGAAGAGAACATAAAAAATACGACATCGCTTTTTGATGCAGACGTTGAAAGTATGGAAGGAGCCGCTTTTTTAAGAGCTTGCGCCGGGTTATCAGAGAATTATTACCAACTCAGGGCGGTTTCTAATTATGTAGAAAAACGTGATAAAAGTAAATGGAATATGCCCTTGGCTATAAACAATTTAAACGCTTTTGTTGTTTCACTTATTACAGACTTAAATAAATGAAGTTAACGATAGGATATTCGCCCTGCCCGAACGATTGTTTTATTTTTGATGCATTAATTCATGGTAAAATTGATACCGAAGGTTTACAATTTGAGGTAAGATTAGAAGATGTTGAAACCCTTAACCAAAAAGCATTACACGGCTACCTGGATATTACAAAGCTAAGTTATCATGCTTATGCCTATGCTTTAGATCATTATATTTTATTAAAAGCAGGAAGCGCTTTGGGTTTTAATTGTGGTCCATTATTGGTGCACTCAAATAAATTTAAGCTGGATTTGGATAATATGAAAGTAGCCATACCGGGAAAATACACTACTGCTAATTTGCTTTTATCAATTGCTTTTCCAAAACTAACTAATAAAAAAGAATACGTTTTTAGTGATATAGAGAATGCCGTTTTAAGTGGAGAAGTAGATGCCGGTTTAATTATTCATGAGAACAGGTTTACATATATGGAGCGAGGCCTTGAAAAAATAATGGACCTTGGTGAATATTGGGATGCAATGATCCATGCCCCTATTCCGCTTGGTGGAATTGTTATAAAACGAAATTTAGATCCTGCACTTCAGCAAAAAGTAAATCGCCTGATCAGAAAAAGTGTTGAGTATGCCTATTCCAATCCTGAAAGTTGCATGGATTATGTAAAAGCGCACGCGCAGGAAATGAGTGAAGAGGTAATGAAAAAACACATTGCGCTTTACGTTAACGATTTTTCTATTGACCTTGGTGAAAAAGGAATTAACGCAGTAGAGTTATTGTTTTCAAAAGCGCAAGAGTTGAATTTATTTAAATACAATAATGAGAAATTGATAATTGATTAATTAACCACAAAGCACACAAAGTATTTTCACAAAGCACGCCAAGAAAATAAAATTTGAGATCTCTCTGCTTTCTTTGTAATCTTAGTGGTTAAAAATTTATTTGATTCTCTCCCACTTCTGAAACCTGAAATCGAATTTATTTTTTTCGTCAGCCTTGTGAGGTTCTTCCCAAACTAATTTAAACTCGTTTTTATTTATTTCAGGAAAAAAAGTATCTGCTTCAAACTTATGATCAATAACGGTACGGTAAATTACATTTACAAGGTTCATAGATATTTTAAAGATCTCTGCGCCGCCGGTAATAAATACTTTTTCTTCAGTACAATATTTTAATGCACCTTCTACGGAATGAAAGATCTCTGCGCCATCTACTTTATAATCGCCGCTTCGGGTAATAATTAAATTTCTCCTTCCGGGCAGTAATCTGCCAATACTTTCGTATGTTTTACGGCCCATAATAATAGGACTTCCCATGGTAGTGGCTTTAAAAAATTTAAGATCGGCAGGCAAGTGACAAAGTAGTTGATTGTCTTTACCAATCCCATTATTTAAATCTGTTACAACTATGGCTGCTATTATCATAATAAACTTATTTTTGTAATGTGAGTACGCTTACTTCTATAATACAAACCTATTTAAATAAGTTTAGCAATACAACAAAACTTATTAATGAAACAATTAACAAAGATTGTAAGCAGATAGTTATAATTCCTTCGTATTGTGAGCCGGATCTCGAAAGAACACTTAATTCTTTAGTGGATTGCGAGCCTACGCAATTTATTACTGAAGTTATTATTGTTTTAAATAATTCAATTGAAGATGTTACTGCAAAAGAATTTCACCACAAACAAAAAAAAGAACTGGAGCAAAAATTTTCAAAACTCAATAATACTATTCATTTCCATTTCATTTTAGTGGATGATCTTCCAATTAAACATGCGGGCGTTGGCTTGGCACGTAAAATTGGTATGGATGAAGCTGTTCGCCGTTTTAAAGAAATTGAATACCATGGTTTGTTGGTTTGTTTTGACGGCGACTCTACCGTTAATAAAAATTATTTAACAGAGCTTGAAAAATATGCCTGCACCCCGGAAAGCTATAATACCATTTGTCTGCATTTTGAACACGATATCGAGAACGAAACAGACCAACAGCTTAAAACAGGAATAATCTATTACGAATTATTTTTGCGCTATTATAAAGAGGCTTTAAGCTATTGTGATTTTCCTTATCCTTTTCACACTATCGGTAGCAGTATGGCTGCAAAAGCGAGTGTGTATTGCAAAGCCGGAGGCATGAATAAACGCAAAGCCGGTGAAGATTTTTATTTCTTAAACAAACTATTTCATTATGGTAAGGTTATTGAATTAAACTCCGCCATTGTGTACCCAAGCGCGCGCATCAGTACCCGTGTACCTTTCGGGACAGGCCGTGCACAACAAAATTTTATCGAAAAAAAAGAAACAGCATTTAAAACCTATTCTTTTACCATATTTGAAGATCTTAAAATATTTTTTGCCGCTGATCTTTATGAAAACAACTTTGACCTGGGGTTGTTTTCAGAATCAATAAAACGATTTTTAAAAGAAAATAATTTTGAAGATAAATTGCGTGAAATAAAAAACAATACAACATCAAAACAACAATTTCAAAAACGTTTTTTTGATTGGTTTGATGGTTTTATGATCTTAAAATTTGTACACTTTGCAAGAGATAATTATTATCCAAATAATTTTATTTTAGAAGAAGTAAATAAACTATTACAGGTATCTGAAAATCGGGAACTTAAAACTGAAAAAGAACAATTAATTCATCTACGAAAATTGCAGAATTTGCCTTAAATTTTGTAACTTGTATAAGCCTTTTACCAGATATATGTCTGAGCTTACCAGATATAAGTTTTTAGGTTTTGCATATACAAACAATTCTAAATTTGAAATATAAAATTATTGTATGAAAACACTTTTATTTCTTTTTTTATTGGCACTGTCTTTTGGTAATTCCATTGCGCAAAGTTTAAAAAGTTGTGGTTATGATGAATTAACGCAAAAAATATGGACGTTAAATCCGGCTATTAAAGAAGCACAGCTAAACAGAATAAAACAATCTGCCTTTGCAGCAAAACCTTCTGCAGTTCCTGCATATACTATTCCCGTTGTGTTTCATATCTTACATCTTGGTGGATCAGAAAATATAAGCGATGCACAAATTTTGGATGCTATGTATATTTTGAACAGGGATTTCAGAAAACAAAATGCGGATACAATTTCTATTCTTTCTCCTTTCCAGGCAGCTGATGTAAATTTTGAATTTCGTTTGGCAACAAAAGATACTAATGGTAATTGTACAACAGGCATCATACGCCATTACACACCCTTAGCGCATTGGGATATTTTACCACAGTATTATATTTATACGTGGGATCCTTCTAAATACCTCAATATTTATATTGTTAAAGATATTCCAACATTTAACAGTACGGGTGCTTATGCTTATGCACCCGGATCTACAGGCCCCGCAGAGGATGCTATTGTTGCCATTCATGGTGGAGTTGGAAGTATTGGAACAGGAACACAACAACACTCACGCGGATTAACACACGAAGTAGGCCATTGGTTTGGCGTACCACATATCTGGGGAAATGGTAATCCGGGAATTGCCTGTGGCGATGATGGTATTGGCGACACACCGGTTACTAAAGGTTTTTATACTTGTCCTTCTACAACCGTTGCCATTTGCAATGCAGGCGTAGCCGAAAATCATCAGAACTATGAAGATTATTCGGGCTGCGGCATGATGTTTACAGCCGGCCAGGCAGCAGTTATGACAGCCGCCATTAACAGCACACTTGCCGGCAGAAGTAATTTATGGACCAATGCTAATTTAATTGCAACCGGTGTTATTAATCCTTCATCACCTTGTCAGTTGATCGCTGAAGCAGGTAGCAACAACAATTCATACACAGTATGTGCGGGCCAGGCAATTACTTTTAATGATTACTCCTATAATGGTACAGTTACAGCCTGGTCATGGTCTGCCAGTGGTGGTGCCTCTATAACAAATCCAAACGCTTCAAGCGCAAACATCATTTTTCCAAGCGCAGGAGTTCAAACTGTAAGTTTACAGGTTTCAAACAGTAACAGTTCTGCAGTAATTACAAAAACTGTTTTGGTAATAAATGCCGCGGCAATTACCAGTGGCAATGCTGAAAGTTTTGAAACCACAGGATTGCCTGTTGGTTTTTCTGTTAACAATACAGCTGGTGCTGCATGGGCACAATCAACCGTTGCTGCTGCTTTAGGAACAAAAAGTTATTTTGTTGACGGGTCACAGGAACCCGCAAGTGATATTAATATTTTAGAAACAACGTCTTACGATTTTCTAAATAATCCGGGCGCTTCTTTTTCTTTTAAATATGCGTATGCGCGCTATAACTCAACCAATACCGATGTGTTTAAAGTTCAGGCCAGTGGCTGCGGTGGCGAATGGACAGACATTTATCAACCTAATAATATTTCACTTGCATCAGGTTCAGGCGGCACTTCAACAACACCATTCTTTCCAACTTCATCACAATTTAAAACGTATGTCATTTCAAATCACCCGGCCTTCTCACCATTTTTAAATATGGCAAACGTAAAATTTCGCTTTTATTTTAAGGAAGATTCAATTGCCGGCCATGGAAATAATATCTTTTTAGATGATCTTAATTTTGATACACCAAATGGTGTGAAAGAAAATGATCTGTCACTTTCTATTTCTTTAAAGCTGTATCCTAATCCAAGCAACGGTATCACAACTCTTGATTTTGTTTTAAGCGATAAGGCAACTATAAATTGCAAAATTACAGATGTTAGCGGACGGGTAATAGAAAAATACGATCTTAATTTAGATGCTGGTCACCACAATTTAAACATCAACCAAACTAAAACTCTTGAAAGCGGAATTTATTTAGTTGACTTTAGTGTTAACGGCGCAAAAATTTCGCGTAAGTTAATTGTAGAATAAATATTTTTTTGATATCCGTTTAGTTAGAATAATTTCTCTAACTTTATTTCGTGGAAGGTAATATTCTTATAGCGCACCCTTTATTGCAGGACGGTTTTTTTAATCGTTCGGTAGTTTATTTGACCAATCATAGTGAAGATGAATCTTTAGGATTTGTTTTAAATTATAAAACTCAATTTAAATTGCGTGATGTAAAACCTGAAATAAAGAATGGCAACTTTCCAATTTATGAGGGCGGACCTGTTGCAAAAGATCAGTTATTTTACATTCACAGGTTAGGACATAATTTAAGCGACTCCATTAAAGTTAAAGATGATATTTATTTTGGCGGCAATTTTTATGAATTGTTGCACATGATAGAACACGGCAAAGTACGAACCTACGATTTACGTTTTTTTGCAGGTTACAGTGGCTGGGCCGGCGGACAGCTGGAAGCCGAGATCCGGAAAAAACACTGGTTGATCAATAAAAATGTGGAATCAGGATTTTTTGGCAATGAGGCCGAAGATCTATGGCGTTTACAATTAACGGAAATAAAAAACACCTATAGCATCTTTGCCGACTTTGGAAACGACCCATCGGTAAATTAACCGTTTATTTTTTGCCACATACGCACATAGAAAATTTAAACTCCAAGTTTAACTAAGGAAATCATAGCTCACTTCGCCGTAGGGGAAGTACTATGTACACTTTCTGAAGTTTTTTTATTAAGTAAAAACTATGTTTCTATGTGGTTAAATTTTTAAGCACAAATTAATCTTTACTCATCAGGTCTACTTTCTCTTTTACTTTAACAGGATACTTTTTCTTCAAATAAAATTTTCCCGCTTTAAGATCACCTGTAACTTCTATAATTCCCCTGCCTCCGCCACTAATTAGTTTCATAACATCCATCGGATTGGCATCTTTAAAATTACTTTTTAAATTAAAGCTGTAATTTTTCTCAGTATCGCCATCTATCTTTACTTTTTTTGAAAGCTTTGCTTTACCCAATTTTACACCATTGTAAATTACATCAAATTCACTTCTATAAACAGAAAAACGCATTTTATTGGGATTCTTTACACCTAAAATAATATCCGCATCAATCCCCTGCGCGCTGATCTTATTTATTTTAAAATCTTTAACGCCTGTGCACTGCACTTCTTTAAATTCTCTACAACTTGTAAAGATCAAAGTAAAAAATAAAATGGCCGGAAGTATGAATTTAATTTGCTTCATGTTTTAATGTTTTAAGTAAGCTCATAAAGCTTGCAGCGGTCCAAACACCTTCTAAAATAACAAAGGGTGTAAAATGGATCATATAGCTTGAAACGCCTGCCAGTGCTGCGCCCAGCATATTTAAGATCAAATAGGTTTTAGATTCTGCTGTGATCTTTTTACCAAGGTTTAAAGCAAAGGCAATTAGCAATAATGTAACGCCTGTAGTTCCTATCCAATCGCTTGCGTTCATTAATCTTATTTCGTAGAAAGCTGTGTGTAATATTTATAAAATAAAGGAATGGTTTCTATGCCTTTATAATAATTAAATAAACCGTAGTGCTCGTTTGGTGAATGCAATGCATCAGAGTCTAATCCAAAACCAAGCAAGATACTATCTAAACCTAATTCTTGTCTGAATAACGCTACAATTGGAATACTGCCACCGCCACGGGTTGGAACAGGTTTTTTATTATAGGTTTCCTGCATGGCCATACTCGCAGCTTTAAATCCATTGTTTTCTGAACTTAAAAAATAAGGCTCACCGCCATGATGTGGCTTAACTGTTATCTTAACTGATTTTGGTGCAATGCTTTCAAAATATTTTTGAAAGATAGCGCTGATCTTATCTGAATTTTGATTCGGCACTAAACGCATGCTTATTTTTGCAAACGCTTTTGAAGGTAAAACAGTTTTTGCACCTTCGCCTGTATAACCACCCCAAATACCGTTCACATCCAATGTAGGGCGAATGCCTGTACGTTCAATAGTTGTATAACCTTTCTCTCCTAAAACATCATCAACATTCAGATCTTTTTTAAACTCGTTCAGATCAAATGGTGCTTTTGCCATCTCCGCGCGTTCTTCAGCACTTAGCTCCATTACATCTGCATAAAAATTCGGGATGGTAATGTGATTGTTTTCATCATGACAGCTCGCTATCATTTTACACAAAATATTTATTGGATTAGCAACTGCGCCACCATAAACACCGCTATGCAGATCACGGTTAGGGCCAACAACTTCAACTTCCATATACGCTAAACCACGAAGCCCGGTATCAATACTTGGTGTATCGTTGGCAATAATAGATGTATCTGAAATTAAAATAATATCGCCTTTTAATTTTTCTTTGTTCTTAACTATCCACGGACCAAGGCTTGGCGAACCAACTTCTTCTTCGCCCTCAATCATAAATTTTACATTACAAGGCAAGGTGTTTGTTTTCATCATTAATTCAAACGCTTTAACATGCATGTACATTTGGCCTTTATCATCACAGGCACCACGTGCAAAAATTGCACCATCAGGATGGATCTCAGTTTTTTTAATTACGGGCTCAAACGGTGGTGAATTCCACAATTCAAGTGGATCCGCTGGTTGCACGTCATAATGCCCGTATACAACTATTGTAGGTTTTTTAGGATCAATGATCTTCTCACCATACACAACCGGAAAGCCATCTGTTTGACATAATTCCACTTTATCGGCACCGGCCTCAATTAAGCGTTGCTTAACCGCTTCTGCAGTTTTAATCACATCATTTTTGTAAACACTATCCGCGCTTACTGAAGGTATTCTTAAAAGGTCCAACAACTCGTTCAAAACACGGTCTTTATTTTGGTCCAGGTAAGTATTTATTGTAGATTTTTCCATAAAAAAATAAAGGCTAAAGGTAAGATTTTGATGGACATATAAAAAGAAATATTACTGCCTTTTAGCAAAAAGTTAAAGGCAGTAAAAGCCTTGTTAAATATGGTAAAAAGCCATATTATATAAAAAAGCAGAGGCAAATTGTGCTACTTTTGTATAAAGCGGCTTTATCAATGTACCAGAGTAAAATATACATTTTTATTATTTGCTTTTTCATGCAATGTGCACTTTTTTCGCAGGTATGGCTTGGCGTTCGGGCGGGTAATCCATATAACAGGGTACATAAAAATTCCGTTATTTGTTCTAATGCCGAAGGAGAAATATTAAGCTCAGTTATTGATGGCGATTCTTTATACTTTGAGGCAAAAGGTATAAAGCAGACAATTCTTGCCGTAAAAAATAAAACCAATTTTAATTCCATTCCCGCCATTTCCTGCGATACCACAAACGGTCAATTTAAAGGCCGTATTTACATTTGCTGGAGTGATGAAAAAAATGGCATAAACAATAAAGATGTTTTTGTTATTTATAGTGACGATAAAGGCAAAACGTGGACGGAACCAATTTTAGTGACATATCATCCCAATCATAAAGATCAGTTTATGCCCGCTATGATGATTGATAAAACGGGTGCCTTATATATTTTGTATTACGATACTCAAAATTACTTTGCTTATGGAAAAACAGATGTAACGATGGCAATTAGCAAAAACGGCGGGTTAAAATTTGATTATTACAAAATAAATCCTACTGCTGTTAAACAAAATATACGCATACAAACTGAGACATCCTTAATTTTAAAATTTGAAAGAAATAAAATAATTGCAGGTTGGAAACCATTGAAAAAAGAGTTTGCTGAATTTGCTATTTTTGATGAGAGTTCTACTTATAACCTTAACACTGATGTAAAAGAAATTAAGTTTGAAAAAACGCTCGTCTTTAGTCAAGAAATCAAACTAAATTATGAAGCATTAGCTGATCTGAAACTAACCGCAGTATTAACAAAACCTTTATTGGCGGGTTATGAAAAAATTGTTGTAAAAGACCTCAACGTAAAAAAAGGTAACAATCAATTGTTGATCGATACTAAAAAATCAGGAGTGCAAAAAGGTAATTACGTATTAACTTTATATTATAACGGTAAAAACGATTTTGCCTGGATAACCGAAGAATGAAAAAACTTATTGTTTACATATTTATTCTTTGCTCACTATTGGGCTTTTCTCAGCGCATAAGCAATTACAAGGTTTTTTTAGCAGGAAATGGCGTTGCTGTAAAATTTACGATCACTAAAGGCACATCCTGCAGTGGTTATGTGATTAAACACAGTAAAGATTCTGTAAATTTTACTGATGTTTTTAATTATCCCGGCTTGTGTGGTGATACTGCAAGAGATGAAAGCATAAGTTTTTTGCATACCGAACCTGTTTTTAACGCGCATAATTATTACAAAATAGAATTGATACCGGTTGAAAATTCGGTTGCGAAAAAAATATTCGTACCCGAAATCCTTAATACAAGTATGAGTGTTTATCCCAGTCCTATGCAAACAGTAACAGATCATCTTACAGTTAGGATCTATAATACCAATAATACAAAACTTAATGGTTTTATTTACGATGAAAATGGTAAACCTTTAAAAGCATTAGATCTTATAACCACTTTTGACAATACTACAATAAGCGTTTCAGATCTAAATAACGGCATGTATTTTTTACGTTTAAACGACGGACAAACTTCCTACGTTTCTAAATTTTTTATTTTGCGTTAATGGAAGTAAGGGCAGACACTTATTTATGGGCCATACGCATGTATAAATCACGCACGCTGGCATCTGATGCCATTAAAGGCGGCAAAGTAAAACTGGATGGCGATAATTTTAAGCCCTCTCACAATGTAAAAATAGGTGAGACATATACCCTTACTATCGGAAACGATAAAAAAATAATTGAAGTTACTGCCCTGATCGAAAAACGTGGCAATTTTGAATTGGCACAAAAACATTATGCAGATCATTCACCACCAAAAACAAAACAGGAAAAATTAGATTCGGTTTTCTTTACAGTAAACATTAAGCGTGATAAAGGAAGCGGCCGCCCAACCAAAAAAGACCGGCGCGATATTTCAGGTTTTAACAATATGGATTAATTTTTTTGCTAGCTTTAATCATGCTTAAAAAGTTAGTTTTAGTTATTACAATTTTATTTTCATTCGCTTTACATTCACAAATTGCTTCACTGGTGTATGGTCCATATCTGCAAATGGCAGGCAAAACATCTATCCGTATTAATTGGCGTACAGATACCACAACTACATCTCTTGTAAAATTTGGTTTAACTAAAACCAATTTAAATCACACAGCCGGTTTATTTTCACCAACAAAACAACATTCTGTTCTTATTGGAGGCTTATTACCCGACACCAAATATTTTTACTTTGTTACCAATTCGGCCAATACATTTGCAACAGATACATTTTATTTTTTTACTGCGCCAAACGCTACAAAAAAAATAAGAATAGTAGCAACGGGAGATTGTGGTACAGGAATGACCACACAGATAAAAACAAAAGAGGCTATTATGAATTTTGTACAAAACAATTATGTGAATTGCTGGCTTATTCTTGGTGATAATGCTTACGAATCGGGTTATGCTAATGAATATGCGAGTTTATTCTTTGCCCCTTATCAAACTAATTTTATCATGCACCATACTTCTTTGTATCCCTGTATTGGCAACCATGATTATGCAAATGATGGCAATGCAGCAGAAACAAAGAACGTAGCCTACTATTCTATTTTTAATACACCGGCCGCAGGAGAGCTTGGTGGCCTGGCTTCCGGAACCGGTGCTTATTATTCTTATAATTACGGCAATATTCATTTTGTAAGTATTGATTCGTACGGCACCGAACAAACTTTAAAAGTGTACGATACGCTTTCACCACAATACGTTTGGTTAAAGCAAGACCTTGCACAAAATAATCAAATGTGGACGATCGTTTATTTTCATCATCCACCTTACACAATGGGTAACCATACTTCTGATTGGGAAGGAGATCTTATTGGCATACGCACTTATTTAACACCGTTGTTTGAAAGAAGCAAGGTTGATCTTGTCTTAAACGGCCACAGCCATGTATTTGAACGCTCATGGTTAATGAAAGGGCATACAGGTACCGAAGATACTTTTAATAAAGCAGCTCATGCGAAAGATAGTTCATCTGCACGCTATGACGGAACAACCAATTCTTGTCCTTACATAAAAGATACAATTAATAACAAAGGTGTTGTGTATGCCGTTTGTGGCTCATCAGGAAAAGTTACAGGCATTCAGCCAACATTTCCTCACGATGCGATGTATTACTCAAATGCCTCAAAAGGAATGGCAACAATTATTGAAGTAGATGCAAACAGGATGGATGCTTTTTTTGTTGGAGAAGATAGCGTAGTGCATGACAAATTCACGGTTTTTAAAAACATTCAAAAAGTAAATCTTCTTAATTCCAATTCACCGCAAACGTTAACGCTTACTGCATCGTGGAATGGTAATTACAATTGGTCGCATAACAGCATTAAAACAAAACAAAATACAGTGCCGGCATTTTCAAATTCTGTTATTGTTGTTACAGATAGTTTAAATTGTTTTGCCGACACATTCAAGATCAATCTTACCAATACTATTAAGAGTTATTCAAATAACAATACATTAAAAGTGTATCCAAATCCAACCAAAGGAAAATTAACGGTTGAGTTTGAACAAAAAACAAACGTAAAAAAAGTAACTGTTATTGCACTTAACGGCATTGAAACTGAAATAAAGAATTTTGAAAATACAGATAAAGGAATTGAATTATTAATTCAGAAACTCTCTGCCGGTCAGTATTTACTCAAAATTATCACATCAAAGCACGCGCTTTATCATAAATTTATTTTAAGCGAATAGCTTAAGCTGTTAAATAAGCAACAATTGCAATTGCTGCAACTATAAGCAGTTTTGAAAATTTTCCTGATAAAAATTTCGAAACGGGGTCTAACTTAATCTCCTTTGAATACATGGCTTAATATTTAAAAGTTATTGTATAAAAAGGCCTCAAATCTTATTCCCGTTTTAAGTGTTATTTATATGATTAAATAATGGCATTTTTAACAAAAGATACAATTTATATGAGGAAATTAGTGCCCAATCATTTAAAGTAGTTGTTAAATTTGGATGTTTATGGAACTTAAAAAATACCAATATCCAAAACTATTCTCTTTTTTAGACGAATTAAATAAACTGGCAGTAAAAGACGATTTTAATTCCAGCCTTTCTGATCTTTTATCTAAACAAAAATCAAATGAGCAATTTCAGGAAGAACTAAGAAAATTCACAACACTTTTTTTAGAAAATGCTTTTTTCGTAAATGCGTTTACTGACTATGGTATTAATTCAAACCAGGGATTTTTTTCTGAACTATTTAAAAAAATAAAACACAAGATCTTTCCACCGGTTACACCTAAAACCGAAGTTGGTAATTT
Organism: Bacteroidota bacterium; assembly: GCA_032229505.1. Lineage (GTDB taxonomy): Bacteria > Bacteroidota > Bacteroidia > B-17B0 > Aurantibacillaceae > Aurantibacillus. The sequence continues at coordinate 46,160 of JAVTWD010000086.1, read as the reverse complement.
TTTATCTTTTTTATTTGAAAATAGAGGTAGTGTTTGGATAAATAAAATAGACGAAGATAACTGGACAAAAATTTTTTCATTTTTGATACTTAATAATTCATATTATCAAAAAAACATTAACTCACAAATAAAAAATGCCCTTGTAATACTTTCTCATCGGCTGGTTACTTTAGGCTTAGATCCATACATCGTTCAAAAATTACCGGAAGCAGACGATACTCATTCTCCTTTTTTTGAATTGAACAGAGCGATTAATGAATTTGCAGAAGCACAGGACGCTAATTTTCAAATTGAAAAGAGTTTAGTAGCACTTATTGAATTAAGGCGTTGCGAAAAAATATTTAATGAGCTTGTTGCTAAAAAGGATGAAATGGGAACCAGCCTGCAGCTTACTTTTTTAATTACACGAGCAGAACAGCATATAAAACGAATGCGCGCGCTTATCCATGTTTTTTCACAGGATAAAGAAACGAAATTTAATGCCACTAAAGAGTTATCGTTTACGTTATTAAAAGCAAATCAGGAAAAGTATAGCATAAAAAAATTTATTAAATCCAATACCGGTTTATTGGCCTACCGTATTATGAGCCATACTTCTGAAAAAGGCGAGCATTATATTGGCTTTTCACGAAATGAAAACAAGAAACTGTTCCGTTCGGCAATGGGTGGCGGCTTAATTGTGGTTTGTCTTGTATTTATTAAACATTATATACACCAGCTAAACTTGTCTTTATTTTTTGAAGGTTTACTATTTGGATTAAACTATGGCGTAGGTTTTATTCTCATGCATTTTTTACACTTTACACTGGCCACTAAACAGCCAGCTATGACAGCCTCTTATATTGCAAGGAATATTGAAGATAAAAGCACTGAAAATGTTGCGCCGGTTTTAAAGCAGATCATTCGCAGCCAGTTTGTGTCGTTAACAGGTAATTTAATTATTGTATTACCGCTTTGCTTTTTAATAGCTTTTGGGTTAAAATATTTTTTTCACTATCAAGTATTTGAGTATAAAACTGCGGCGGCACAATTAAGATCTAATCATCCGTTTATGAGTCTATCTTTATTTTATGCATTTGTTACCGGAATATTTTTAACGATGGCTGGCATTATTACAGGATATTATGATAATAAAGTTGTGTTCTCTGATTTTGCGAAAAGAATCAAAGAACACCCGGACTGGTCTCAAAACTATTCGCCCGCTTTTCTTGCCAGGATTGCTGATTTTGTAGAAAAAAATCTTGGCGCTATTATTGGTAATCTGTTTTTAGGATTAATCTTAGGAAGCGCGGGTAATATAGGAACCTTTTTAGGCTTACCCTTTGATATACGCCATGTAACCGTTTCATCTGGCAATTTTGGAATAGCTTTGGGATCAGTATATGTATATCATACCCTAGAATTTGTAACCATTTTTGCAGGCATTCTATTAATAGGCGTCATAAATATCTTTTCAAGTTTCCTGCTATCGTTTAGCATTGCCTGCATGTCAAGAAATTTATCTGCAAAACAATCCATTAAGATTCTTTACGTTTCGCTGATTGTGGCAAGAAGAAAAAAATAATTTATTTTATCACACCCAGCTCTTTACCAACTTTGGCAAATGCTGCAATAGCTTTATCTAAATGTTCTTTTTCGTGTGCAGCACTTAATTGTACGCGAATACGCGCTTTATCTTTTGGCACAACCGGAAAGAAAAACCCTATTACATAAATGCCTTCATCCAATAATTTTGAAGCAAATGTTTGAGCCAGCTTAGCATCGTACAACATTACCGGTACAATAGCGCTATCACCTTCGCGAATATCCAAACCAACTTTTTTAATTCCTTCTTTAAAATAGTTAATGTTCCATTCTAATTTGTCTCGGAGTGCAGTTGTTTCACTTAACATATCAAACACGGCAATACTTGCCCCAACAATTACAGGCGATAATGAATTACTGAATAAATACGGACGAGAACGCTGACGTAAAATTTCAACAATTTCTTTTCTTGCGCTGGTAAAGCCACCCATAGCACCGCCCAAAGCTTTGCCTAAGGTTCCGGTAACAATATCCACGCGGCCCATAACACCTTTTGCTTCTATAGTACCCCTGCCTGTTTTGCCAATAAAGCCGGTAGCGTGACTTTCATCTACCATTACCAATGCATTATACTTATCAGCGAGATCGCAAATTTTATCTAGCGGCGCAACAAAGCCATCCATGCTAAACACACCATCTGTTACAATAATACGGTGACGTTGTTTTTGAGCCGCTTTTAATTGCTCTTCCAAATCTGCCATATCGCAATTTTTATAGCGGTAACGTTGCGCTTTACACAAGCGTACACCGTCAATAATACTGGCGTGATTTAACTCATCACTTATAATTGCATCCTGCTCATCAAATAATGGTTCAAATACACCACCGTTGGCATCAAATGCTGCCGCGTATAAAATAGTATCTTCAGTACCTAAAAAATCTGATATCTTTTTTTCTAAAGTTTTATGAATATCCTGCGTGCCACAAATAAATCGTACACTGCTCATGCCATAACCATGGCTGTCTAAAGCTTTTTTAGCGCCTTCAATTACTTTTGGGTGTGATGAAAGGCCTAAATAATTATTGGCACAAAAAATAATAACATCTTTATCGTTAACTTTTACAACCGCGTCCATGGGCGTAGTAATTACACGTTCGCGTTTAAATAAACCGTTGCTTTCAATTTCTGTTAAAGTTTTTTGTAGTTGATCTTTTAGTTGGCCGTACATAGTTTTTAATTTAGAATTGTTGAACACAAATGTAATTAAGAATGTAGAAATACAAAATCTAAAAAATATAACTTTTTAGATACCCAATTAGCCGCATAAATAATGGCATTGGCCTAAATATTGCTTCAAAAAACATTATTAATCATATTTTTATGCTTCTATATGAGGTTTTTAGCACTATTTTTAATGGCTCTTGGTTCGCCTGTTTTCCTGTTTTCACAAACAGGTCCCGCAGGTGTAGGCACCAGCGCTACTAATGTTTTTTGGTTAAAGGCTGATGCAGGAACTTCAAGCTCAGTAAACGCAACACCCATTTCAAGCTGGAACGACGCTTCCGGAAACGGTATGAATGTGACTCAAACTGTTGCCGTACAACAGCCCTCTTTTGCTACAAATGTAATTAATGGATTTCCGGCAATACAATTTGATAATGTTAACACTGCGGGACAAAATGACAAAATGCTTGGCCCCGACTCGCCAATATTGGATAATACAGCAGGCTATACTTTCTTTACTGTAAGTCGTCCACAAAATTTTGGCGATGCAAGGGTTCTTGTTTCTAAACGTACAACTGTTTCGGTAGACCAATCGTTTATGTTGTTTTATTATACTTCCAACAAATTTCATGTAGATATTCAAACCACCAACGATCGTTATGCTACAAATACAGTGTATAGCGTAAACAATAATTACCTGATAGATGTTGTTTATGATGGAACACTTGCTGCCGCTAACAGAAGTAAAACATACAATGAACAAGCTTTGGATATTACGTCTACTGAAACTAGTAGTTTTGTACCCGATAACGCATCGCCAATAATTATTGGAACTACAGATGCGTCAGACCCGAGGCCGTATGGCGGGTATATTTCGGAAATTATTATTTATCGCCAGGCATTAACTGCTGCTCCAAAAATTATTGTAGACAACTACCTTTCCGCAAAATATAATATTGCGCTTTCTGCCAATGACAAATATGTTGGTGATAATCCCGGCAACGGTAATTACGATAGGGAAGTGGCAGGTGTTGGTAAAGAAAGCACCGGCAGCAATCCTTCTTTTTCAGCTTCTATTTCAGGTGGATTGACCATAAGTACAAATTCTGGTTTAGATAATGGAGATTATATTTTAGCCGGACATGCATCTTTGGCTAACTATCAAACCACAGTTGATATTGGGGGCATTTCAGGCCCAAACCCTGCCAGATGGTTGCGCATTTGGTATGCAGATGTTACAAATACTTTAAGCACAATTAATACAGGTGTTGAATTTGATATGAGTGATGGTGGCGTTGGCACAGTTGCTTTAGGGCCAACCAATAACTATGTTTTACTTTTCAGATCGGCTCAAACGGGTAACTGGACAGAAGTTGCAACAGCCAATACGATAGTTGGCGACAGGATCATTTTTAATAATTTTATTTTTACTGATGATGGTTATTACACTATTGGAACGAAAAATTATAATGTAAGCCCTTTGCCAATAAACCTTGTGAGTTTTGACGCCAAAAAAAATGCAGACAGAGTTGACTTGAGCTGGACCACTTTTGGAGAAAAGGACAATGATCATTTTATTGTTCAAAAAACAAAAGACGGCTTAAATTTTGAAGATGTATTAACTTTGCCCGGAGCCGGTAATAGCTCTGCGTTGTTAAAATATGCCGAGGCTGATTATTCTCCGTACCGGGGAACCTCTTATTATCGCCTTGTACATGTAAACAGCTTAAGACAGCCCGAATACTCATCGCTTGTTGCTGTAAATTTTGATCTTAAAGAAAAAACAAATATCAATGCATACATTAATAACGAAGGATTGCCGGGAATAGAATTTTTAGAATTTAGTGGCGATACATTTGTGGATATTACAGATCTTAGTGGAAAAAAAATACATGAACAGCTTATTACAAATGTTGTTTCAGGTTCATTCTATACATTAAACATTAAGGATAAAATAGTTCAGGGTGTTTATGTTGTAACTGCAAAATTGGCTAATAAAACCTTTAGCCAAAAAATAATCATTAAATAAATTATTTGCTTTTTTTATAACTCTTATATTTGTGATATATGAGTTATATAATTTCAGGAATACAGCAGGTTGGTATTGGCGTTGCCAATGTTAACGAAGGTTTTAAATGGTATAATAACAACTTTGGTATGGATGTGCCGGTGTTTGAAGAAGCCGCAGAGGCCAATTTAATGCTGCCATACACAGGGGGCAAGCCACATAAACGCCATGCTATTTTAGCCATTAATATGAAAGGCGGCGGCGGTTTTGAAATATGGCAATACACCAGCCGTACACCACAGGCAGCAGCCTTTAAACCGCAGTTAGGTGATCTTGGCTTGTTTTGCGCAAAAATGAAAACCGAAAATGTAAAAGCGTCTTATGATTTTTTAAAGTCAAAAAATGTAAAGGTGTTAGGCGAGATCACTAAAAACCCTGCCGGCAAACAACATTTTTTTATGGAGGATGCTTTTGGAAATTTATTTGAAATTATTGAAGATAATGCCTGGTTTGCAAAAGGCCTGAGAGAAACAGGCGGACCAATTGGTATGATCATTGGTGTAAGCAATATTGAAAAGTCGATTAAATTTTATGCCGATGTTTTAGGTTACGATAAAGTAACGTATAAAGGTGAAGACAGCTATGCTGATCTTTCTGTTTTACCCGGTGGTTCAGCAACTACAAAGCGTGCTATCTTAACACACAGTAAAGAACGTGTGGGCCCTTTTTCAAAATTATTTGGCAACAGTTATATTGAATTGATAGAAGCAAAAAATTATACGCCACGCAAAATTTTTGAAAATCGTTTTTGGGGTGATCTGGGTTTTATACATTTATGTTTTGATATTAAAAATATGCCTGCTTTAAAAATAGCCTGCGAAGCGGCGGGGCATCCATTTACTGTTGACGGTGGCGCGGGTTTTGAAATGGGTGAAGCCGCTGGGCACTTTACATACATTGAAGATCCGGATGGTGCATTGATAGAATTTGTGGAGACAAAAAAAATACCGATCATGAAAAAATGGGGCTGGTATTTAGATCTGAGTAAACGCGCGCCTGAAAAACCGCTTCCTAACTGGATGCTGAGAGCATTGGGTATGAATAGGAAAAAGGTTTAATTAACAAAACCTTGGCACAGCCTTTGCGTATAACAGAGTATATGAAACTATATTATATACTTTTTTTATTTGTTGTTTCTTTTAAAGTTGTTTCACAAGATCTTGTGTCTTCATCTACGGCTGTTGAATCCTGTCAAAACTCCAATAATTGTTATACTGTAAAAGGCCCTTCGTATTTATTTTATGACGAAAGCAAAAATAATTTTTTCTTAAAGATCTATTTCTCTGATTTTAAAACTGCAGGTGATACGGCTGATACCTGGTTAAACAGAACTCAAGATAGTTTACTGTATTTTAGGGCAGAATTACAGAAAGAAAATTTTCCTGAGCTCAGTAATCAAAACACGAAAACGTTTAAAATAAACGGTCAAATTTATTTTAATAATAAATGGAAAGATCAATCGGTGGAGATAACACTTTACAGTTCAGAGAACAGTATTGTAAATACAACCAATACAAATACCAATCTTAAATACGATAATTATAAAGTAAATTTTAGCGTGCCTTTTGTGCCTAAAGATTTTAAGAATTATAAAAAGCTGTATTACCTTAACCAAACCATTACTGTAAATATTACTTTGGGCCGCATTAACCTGCTTAAACCTGGCATGGAAGGCCTTTTGAGCGATATTTATTATCAGCCCTGGCGTTAGGCCAAAAATTTTAATCACATAGGCACATAGAATTTTTTAATACTAAATTCTATTAAAAGTTTACATAGTTTTTCTTCGCTTAGCGAAGAAAAAGGCTATGCTTTCCTTTCTAACTATTGCTGTATCCTTTGCATTACTATGTTTCTATGTGGTTTAATATTTAAGTATTGCGTTTTTTGACTACCTTTGCGCCGTGATAAAGATCGGCGATAATATCGAGCTTCCTGATTTTCCTTTATTACTTGCGCCTATGGAGGATGTGAGTGATCCACCGTTTCGTTTGGTTTGCAAACAATACGGTGCAGATCTGATGTATACCGAATTCATCAGCAGCGAAGGATTGATTCGTGACGCCATTAAAAGCCGCAAAAAGCTGGATATTTTTGATTATGAGCGCCCAATAGGCATACAGATATTTGGTGGCGACGAAGAAGCGATGGCCCTTTCAGGTAAAATTGTAGATGCTGCCAATCCAGATATTGTAGATATTAATTTTGGTTGCCCTGTAAAAAAAGTTGTTTGTAAAGGCGCAGGTGCAGGCGTTTTAAAAGATGTTGATCTGATGGTGCGCTTAACCAAAGCGGTTATAAAAAGCACCAATTTGCCCGTTACTGTTAAAACACGTTTAGGTTGGGATGATAACTCCATAAATATTATGGAAGTGGCTGAGCGTTTACAGGATGTTGGTATAAAAGCATTAGCCATTCATGGTCGTACACGCCAGCAAATGTATAAGGGCTCTGCTAACTGGGAACCCATTGCCGCGGTAAAAAATAATCCGCGCATCAAAATCCCGATTTTTGGTAACGGCGATATTGATAGTCCCGAAAAAGCATTAGAGTATAAAAATAAATACGGCATTGATGGCATTATGATCGGTCGTGCTGCTATTGGTTACCCCTGGATCTTTAACGAGATAAAACATTTTTTTAAAACCGGTGAGCATTTGGCAAAACCTACAATTGCAAATCGTGTAGATGTTTGCAAATTGCATTTACAAAAATCACTTGAATGGAAAGGCGAAAAATTAGGTTTGCTGGAAATGCGCAACCACTACTCTAATTATTTTAAAGGTATTCCAAATTTTAAAGAAACCCGCACCAAGCTAGTGACGCTTGATTCGGGAAGCGAATTATTCGACTTGCTTGACAGTGTTAAGGAAATGCCGCAATTACAAGCTTTATAACCCATCTCTTTTTTCTGACCTTACTGGCATAGTTTTTAATTGTATTTATATAATTAAACATAAATGTTATGGCTATTTTAAAAAAGAAAACTTCTATCATTAAAAAAAGTGAAACGCCCGCAAAGAAAAAAGGTGAAGGCAGCGCCTTAAGAAATAACGGCGAAACAAGCAATAAAGAAAGAAACAAAGACGAGAAGCATAATAAAGGCGGACACTTAAAAAACAATAAAGGCACAGGAAAAGGCTTTGATGGTTCTAATTATTACGAAACCGAACAGCCTTCCACTAATAAGATCAAAAAGTAGGTTTTTTTACTTAGGGGAATTCCCACTTCCACATGTAGATTAATTTACTGTAGCGCAATAGTGGTGTCATAAGTACCCGCCCCAGTTTTTGCATTTTGCGTGAACCTCCTATGTATTAAGGGTTTGGTAGATAGTGTTAAATAGGCATAGCATTCAGATGGGTTTAATACAATTATTTATTAATCTAAAAACGAACTAACTATGTCAACTTTAAAAAACAAAAAGGATTCTAATTATGAGAATGACGAGAATTCTACAACTGCAAAAACGACTACAAGCAATTCAGAGTCGGAAACTACAGACAGCGCTAATTACGGTACCAAGAAAAATTTAACAACATCCGAAACCGGAAAGAATACCTCATCAAAAACAAACGATGATTATACTTCCGATTACACTTCTGAAAAAAATAAGAATTGGGATAAAGATAATTCTTCTAAAGATTACACAGATCCAAATGAGTATAATTCAAAAAAATCCGGCAATCAATATTCAAACGAAAATGAAGATGATAATACGGAAATGAATAATAAGAATTGGGATAACCAATATAACCAGGGTAATAAATACAATCAGGGTAATTATAACGGGGGTAATCAAAACAAAAATTATTATACCAATTCAAAAAACAAATACTGGCAAGACCCTTATCAATCTAACGAGAATTATAACCAGGGATCAAATCAATATAACCAGGGAAACCAAAATTACGGCTCTAATCAATACAATCAAGGCAGCCAAGGCTATGGCAGCCAAAATTATGGTGGGTCAAATCAGTATAATCAAGGTAACCAAAATTATAACCAGGGTTATGAAAATCAAAATTACGGTTCTTCAAATTATAACAGCGATCAGAACTATGGCGGTGGTTATAACCAAGGCAGCCAGAATCAGTATGGTTCAGGTAATCAAAACTGGGGTGGAAAATATAATGGTGGCTCTAATCAATATGGTAACCAAAACTATGGTGGCGGTTATAAAGATGGTAATCAATATGGTTCGGGCAATCAAAACTGGGATAATAATTACAACCAAGGTTACTCTAATCAAAACTATGGTTCATCAAATTACAACAGTGGCCAAAGCTATGGTGGCGGTTATAACCAGGGCAATCAAAACTGGAACAAATCAAATCAATACACTTCAGGCAACAAAAATTGGGGCGGTAACTATAACGAAGGCAATAACAATCCGGAGTTTATAGAAAACAATTCTAATTATAACGAAGAAGAATATTATGGTAACATGGGTCACCACAAAGGAGGCTATAACAGTGGTTATAATTCAGACTATAATATGGGCGGAAATTATGATCAAAATTACCAGGGTGGCTATAACCAGGGGGGTTATGGTCAGGGCAATTACAACCAGGGTAATCCAAACAATTATTACAATCAGCCAAACTATAACCAATACAATCAAAATAAAGGTTATAACAATGGTGGCTGGAATCAAAACGATAGTAACTCTTATAAAGGTCAGGGTTATGGTTCAAATAAAAACTTTGGATACAATAATGGTGGTATGAAAAACCAAAATTGGGGCGGATCAGGAAATTCAAACTATTTTGAGAACGAGCAAGGCTCTTATAATAAATACGGCAGCTCAAAAAACTATGGTTATAACGACGGTAATTACGATCACTATAACGATTACGAGCGTGGCAATAACGAATTTTACGGAGAAGATTATTCCGACAAAAAACGCTACGGCAAAAAAAATAAAAAAAGCAAGAGATAATAATTTTCATAATTATTGTTTTTTTAAAGTACAAGCCCCGCAGTAGTATGCGGGGTTTGTTTTTGGGTAAATAATTTCCCGATAGAATTGTTAGCTTAACGCAATTCAGTACTTAATGCTGGCATAATTTTATAATAGTTATAACGAACAAATAAAAAAAAGAACAACATGAACACACTAAAAAAAATTACAGGTTACGTTATGGCTCTTAGCCTAATTCTTACACTTACAACTTCCTGCTCAAACAATAAAGATGAAAAAGAAGTTGCCGAAGAAGTGAATGAAGCCAATCTTGACAAAAAAGAAGAAAAAGGTGCACAGCATTTGGTAGATGCGTATTCGGGCGGCATGTTCGAAATAAAAGCATCAGAAAATGCCGCACTTAACGCCTCGAGTGCAGAAGTTAAAAAAATAGCGACTATGATGGTAGAAGCGCATGGTAAAATGAACCTCGAAATTGAAAAGTTAGCGAACACAAAAGGTGTTACGCTTGCAACAGATCTTACGGATGATCAACGAAAAGAACTTGAAAAGTTAACCGAAAAAACAGGCATTGATTATGATAAAGCTTACATTTCAAAAATGAAAGATAAACATGAAGATGCATTAAGTATGTTGAATAAAGTATCTGAAAAATGCGATGACGCTGAAATTAAGACCTGGGCACAAACAACAGCGCCTGAAGTAAGCTCACATTTGGAAATGATAAAAGCTGCTGATGAGAATTTAAAAGACAAAAAATAATTCAGAGGATACAATTAATAAATTATAAAAAAAGGCTTCAGAATTCTGAAGCCTTTTTTGCTTTATGTTTATTAGAATAATTATGTCATGTCGGGCGGAGTCGAGACACATGCAACTATTAATTCATATATCCTTCAATACTTGTATCAAAAGCATGTTTATAATCACTAACGGTTCCGTAATTGACAGCATCAATAACAATTGATTTACCTTTTACAGTTCCTAATTTAGAGAACGGAATGTTTTGTTTTTTTAATTCAGTTTCTAATTTTAACGCATTATCTGCCGAAGTACTCACCACTACCCTGCTTTGAGCCTCACCAAACAAGAAGGCATCTTTACGAATAGCCACATCGCTGCTAATTTCAAAACCTAAATTGTTTACCATAGCGCTTTCTAAAAGCGTTATAAATAAACCGCCATCGCTAACGTCGTGCGCAGAATTAATTAATTTATATTTAATAACAGATTTAATTGCTTGTTGCACATTGTACTCTGCATCTAAATTAAAATATGGCGCAGGGCTGTTCTTTACCTTGCAATAGCTGTATAAATATTCCGATGAAGAAATATCATTTTTGCTTTCGCCAATTAAGTAAATGGTATCACCCTCATTTTTAAAATCCAAAGTAGTTTGTAAAGCTTTGTCTTCCACGATCCCTATCATACCAATGGTAGGTGTTGGAAACACAGGGCCTTCGTAACTTGATTGGTTGTAAAAACTAACGTTACCACCTGTAACCGGTGTCTGGAATTTTAAACAAGCACTGCTCATGCCTTTTATTGAACCAACAAATTGCCAATACACTTCAGGATTGTAAGGATTACCAAAATTCAAGCAATTAGTTACAGCACTTGGTAAACCGCCACTGCAAACAATGTTACGTGCGGCTTCACTCACAGCAATAGCGCAACCAACTTCCGGATCTGCATTTACATAACGGCTGTTGCAATCAACTGTCATAGCCAAACCTTTTTTGCTGCCTTTAATGTTTACGATAGCGGCATCGCTTGGTTTATTGGTGCTCATGTTTATTGTTCCCACCATGCTGTCGTATTGATTATACACCCAACGCTTGCTTGCTAAATTTGGATGCTTAGCTAAATGCTGCATAATAGGTTTAAGATCGGTTGGCTCAAAAACAGAATTGATATCAAATTTTTTAGACTCTGCGTAATAAGCAGGCTCTTTATAATCACGCTTGTAAACAGGTGCGCCACCGCCTAATACCAACACACCCGCAGGCACATCAGCAACCAACTCATCATTCATGTAATATTTTAAACGGTCGCCGGCAGTTACTTCACCAATTTGTTCGCAGTTAAGATCCCATTTATCAAATACCGCTTTTACAATATTTTCTTTTCCTTTCTCCACTACTACCAACATACGTTCTTGCGACTCTGATAATAAAATTTCGAAAGGATGCATCCCTGCCTGGCGTGTTGGTACTTTGTGTAACCAAATGTTCATACCATGCTCCCCTTTAGCACTCATTTCAGAGGTTGAACAGGTAATGCCTGCGGCACCCATATCCTGCATACCAACAACGGCACCGGTTTTAATAACTTCTAAAGTTGCTTCCAATAATAATTTTTCCTGGAAAGGATCGCCCACCTGTACTGATGGAAGATCTTTTGCAGAATCTTCGGTAAGATCTTTACTTGCAAAGGCAGCGCCTGCAATACCATCTTTACCGGTTGAAGATCCAACAATAAAAACGGGATTTCCCACACCGTAAGACGTAGCGCTTATGGTTTCACCATGTTTTACAATACCCACGCTCATGGCATTTACCAATGGGTTTACATTGTAGCACTCATCAAAAAACACTTCGCCGCCAACAGTTGGTATACCAAAAGCATTACCGTAATCGCCAATACCTTTAACAACACCTTTAAGCAACCATTGGGTTTTAGCAGATGAAAGATCGCCAAAGCGCAAAGAATTAAGTTGTGCAATTGGGCGTGCGCCCATTGTGAAAATATCGCGGTTAATGCCGCCAACGCCCGTTGCAGCACCTTGATATGGCTCAATAGCGCTTGGGTGATTGTGTGATTCTATTTTAAAACAGCAGGCTAAACCATCTCCAATGTCCACCAATCCTGCATTCTCTTCACCTGCTTTTGCCAACATATGCGGACCATCTTTGGGTAATGTTTTTAACCAGGTAATTGAATTTTTATAAGAACAATGCTCGCTCCACATTACCGAAAAGATAGAAACCTCAGTAAAATTAGGTGTTCTGCCTAATATCTCTTTTATCTTATCAAACTCTTCAGGTAAAAGCCCAAGACTTTTTGCCTGTTCCACATCCGCTAATTGCTCTGAATATTTAAGTGTTGCCATAGTTAAAATTAAAGGCTTAAAGATATTGATTTTAAAGGCTGCTTAGGCTTTTTTTTAATGAACAAATTAGCCGGAAATAAGGCAATAACTGTTAAAAAATATTTTAAGGCCCTGCAAATTTGTGCTAAATTTAGTTTTTCTTCGTTTCAGCAAAAAATCGGTGAAAGCGAGTATTAAACACATCTATTATCTTTTCTGCATTCTGTTTCTTTCTTTTTTAGGAGAATTGAACGGGCAAACACGCACCATAGATTCTTTATTGGCAGATATTAAAACACTGAATGCCGAATCGTCTTCTGCCGGTTTGGATGATACACTGCGCATAAGCACACTCATTAACTTAAGTAAAGAATATGTTGCACAGCGCGATCATGCAAAAGCCATAAAATATGCTACCATTTCAAAAATAATGGCCGAAAAACTGGTAAGCGCTTTAGATATTGCCGTTTCAAAAACCTGGCTGGCTAATGCTCTGCAAAGTATTGCTTACACCTTAGAAATGCAGGAAAGTTATTCGAGTGCACTAACGCAGTATAAAAAAGAATTAGAGCTGAGAGAAGAACTGGGCGATAAATACAAAACCACAATTTGTTTAAATAAGATAGGTGAAATATTAAGTGCGCAGGATAATCTTGATGCCTCGATGGAATATTTTTACAAAGCGCTTAAGATTGCAGATGCCCTTAATTCGAAAGAAGATCTGATGACCATTTACAACAACATTGGTATTGTGTACGACAGGCAAAGTGATTTTTCAAAGTCGCTTGAGTATTACAATAAAACATTAGAGTTGAGTGCAGCCATGCGCGATACAAATGCAATGGGTATTTCTTATTCAAACATAGGTACTGTATATGCCGAGCAGGGCAAGAACAAAGAGGCCTTCATCTATTTTTATAAATTTTTAAAATTCGCACAAATTACCGGCAACAAAAAAAATGTAGCCATTGCTTATCTCAACATTTCTAATATTTTTGATTCTGAAGGCAATTTTAAAAAATCGTTCGAAATGCAATTCAATGCTATGAAGATCTTTGAGGAGCTTGGCAATCGTGCAGAGCTGGGCCTTATAAATGCAAACATTGCTTCTACTTATATTGCCTTAGCTAAAAGCAGCGAAAACAGATCAACCAAACATTCTGCTTTAAACGATGCAAGAAAACATTTAAATGAAGCTTTATTGCTTTATCAAAAAATAAGGCAGTTGGAAGGTATAGGGCAAGTGTACCGCGATCTTTCAGAAGTAGAAAAGTTAGATGGCAATTTTGAAACATCGTTAGAAAATTTTAGAACATACATAAGGTTTCGCGATAGTTTAATGAAACTACAGGATAATGAAAAGCGTATACGCGCAGAAGTGAATTTTGAATTTGATCAGAAAGAAGCTTTATCAAAATTGGAGCAGGAAAGAAAACAGGCACTCGCAAAAGAAGAAAGTCACAGGCAAAAACAAATTCGCAATTTATTTATTATTGCTTTTGCTTTTATGGTGATACTGGCCATTTTTATTTTTAGAAGCAACAGGCATAAGCAAAAAGCAAACAAAATTATCCTGCTACAAAAAGAGGAAGTAGAGCGCCAGAAAGTTTTAGTTGAAGAAAAACAGGTACAGATTATTTCCAGCATTAATTACGCCAAACGTATACAGGAATCTATTTTGATTGCCGAAGAAGAAATGACCGCCAATTTGCCCGATCTTTTTATTTCCTACATTCCTAAAGATATTGTAAGCGGCGATTTTTACTGGTACTCAAAACAAGGAGATAACTCTTTTATTGTAGTAGCCGACTGTACAGGCCATGGAGTACCTGGTGCGTTTTTAAGTATGGTGGGCAGTACTTTATTGAACGAGATCATCATTCATAAAAAAATAAACGATCCTGCAAAGATCATCAATGCGCTTGCCACCAGCCTTGCTACAACACTTGCCAATAAAGAAAAAGACGAGCTAAATACTGATGGCATGGATATTTCTATTTGCAGGTTAAACCACAAAACAAAAAAATTGTCGTTTGTTGGGGCTAATCAATCATTATACATTGTTGATGAAATGGGAGCAAAAGATATCAAACCCCAAATAAGCTCTATTAATGGAATTTTTGCGGTAGATAAAACACAAAAAATTGAAGCGGTTGAATTGTTCTTAAAAGAGAACGAAATGGTTTACCTTACAACAGATGGTTATATTGATCAGATTGGCGGGCAAAACAATAAAAAATTTCTAAGCTCTCGCTTTGAAAAATTACTAGCGCATATTTATTCTTTGTCGATAGACAAGCAGCATTATGTTTTAGAGGAAACGTTTGAAGACTGGAAAGGGGAATCAAAACAAATTGATGATGTTTTGGTAATTGGATTTAAGATCTGATCTCGTTAAAAATAAATTTCATGCCGGTTAATTTCTCAAGTCTGCTGCCGGTTTGCAGCATATCTGTATCACCGTTATCATAGTTCCAGTTTAAATTTACCTTTTTTGTTTTGCTTAATTCATCAAACAACATGATCATTTTCATAACCTGTTTTGTTGATGAAGTGCTTATGTAATCAAAATGAAGAATTACATTGGTCTCTTCTTTTGGCGCTCTTAAATATTCAGTTACATGTTCAATTAACGGTTCATAAAAAAGAATGGCATTCTCGGGTAGAGAACGTTTTGATATCTCAAAAACACCCTTGCTGTTATCAAACATTACAGAGGGAAGGTCTTCAGTAGCATCAAATCTCAATACATCCATGTTTAATAACTTATATTAGCTTTTATAACGATAAACGATTTATCATTTTTATAAGGTACAAGTTCTATTTCAATTTTATTTTTACTCTTAATGCGTATATCAATAAAACCAAGGCCGGCTCCCTGTTTTTGTTCATCCTGCTCTAAAACAATGGTTTCAAGATATAATTTTTCTATGGCTGCATTATCTAACGAATTTACAAAATCGATCTTTTTAACCACCTCATCAATTTTCGAATTCTCAATATAATTACCGGTTATTAAAGAGCAAACATTATTATTATCTGCAACCATAAATAACCCCGGGCGCTCTTCACTATTGGTAATTCCGGCAGCGTGGTAGCTAATGTTTTGCAACAGCTCTATCATAATGGCCACCGAAGTTTTTTTAAAGCTAAAATTTTCGGTAAGATAAATGCTGCCTTCGGCCATTGACAATAAACTGCGTACATTCTCATGCCTAAACTGCCCCTGAAAAAAGATTTTTAAATTATTATCAATTACAGCCTCGTGCACATTTTTAACAACATCATAATTATGTTGTTCAATAACAGCATTCTCAATAGCTTGTGCTTCGGTTATTTTAGATTGAAAGTAAAAATAAGAGTTCAGATCATCCAGCTTTTTAAAATCATAAGAAAGTTTGTTGCCGCTTTTTCTTACCATTTCTATCAATCCTAAACCGGCACCACCTTTTTCAGAAAAACCTCCGGCGCTTAACACTTCCTTTTGATAATCTTTTAACTCGTCGGCGCTCATTGAGTTTACCTTATCGAGCTTTTGTGAAAGCGAAGCAATATGGTCATTCTCTATTTCATTGCCCGAACCAATAAGGTAGCCGCCTAAAAATTTATGGATAGAAAAAAAGCCATCCATTAAACGTGAGTCTTTACTGCTGCCCTGGTGCCTGGTAATATTTTGAAGCGACTCTACAATAATAAAATATACTTTTTTCTTGATCTTCAGCGACTCGCTTTCTACCTCCATATTGGTCTCGGCCAACGCTAAGATACGCTCGGTAAGGTCATTGGTGAAATCACCATTATAAGCATAGTTTAACTGGTAATTATTTAAAACGTTAAATAACTCGGCAATAGATAAATATTTTTGATTCTTAGAGCCCTGCATTATCAATCAAACATACAATTTTATTGCCAGTTAATAAAAAATAAATTGTAACACGGCTTTGTTTATACTTTTAAACCTACCTGCTTTGGTAGCAAAAAGGGCATACGTCTAAAAAACCTAAAATTATTATTATTTACCTGTTTGATTAATTATATTTGGTTAAATAATTTTACCTATGTTTTGCAAGTTCAATAAACAACTTCCGGTTCTGGCATTTATGCTGTTTTCTTTTTTTGGCTATTCGCAAAAAGGGACTCAATTATCAAACGACACTGTAAAATTCATTAACGATTTAAATAGTTATTTTATCGAGAATACTTCCAACCGTTTGGAAGCTGAAACTTATATGCGAACCTTTACAAAGTATTGGGAAGAGAATTATATTGCCGGTTATTATAAAGAAGCAACTATAAAGGCCTGTAACGCTATGGCGGTTAAGCGTCTTAAGCCTGTGCCATATATTACAGGATACTTTACTGCACTTTACACCGCACTCGAAAAAAAATTACCGCACGAGGCTTTTGATAACTGGCATACCTGCCTGATGAAGGTGCTTAGCAAAAAAGGTAATAGCGGTACCCAGGAGTTGATCGTGCTTGGTGAGAATATGTTCCGTTACAACGCGTTTTATAAAACCCCTTCTTATGTTTATTATTCTTTAGAGCCAAGTTATAAATTCGATTATGATACCATTCCGAAGATCATCTTTAAAGACATTACTTTAATTGGTGTTAACCCAAGGGGAGATAGTATTGCTATTGAAAATACAAACGGCGTTTTTTATCCGCAGATAGGAAATTTTGTTGGCAAGAATGGTAAAATAAGCTGGGAGCGTTGCGGACTTGACAAAGAAGTATATGCCACCATTAAACGTTATACCATTGATTGCAAAACAGGAAATTACGGTAGCGATACCGCTACCTTTGTTGGTAAACAGTTTTTTGATAAAGCACAGGTAGGTAGATTTTCTGATCGTATCATTACCGAAAATGGTGAACTTACTTATCCGCGTTTTGATTCTTACAGCAAACGTTTAGTTGTAAAAAACATTTATCCTGATGTAGATTACGATGGTGGTTTTGGTATGCGTGGCCCTAAGTTTGTCGGCTCCGGTACCAATGCCAACCCTGCCCGCATTATCTTTAAACGTAATGGTGTAAAGTTCTTAGAAATTGCTTCACGTGCATTTGGCATGAGCAAAGAAAGGATAATAGCCAGTCCCGCTATTGTAAAATTCTTTTTAAATAAAGATACTATTTACCATCCCGGCTTAAGCTTTACTTACCAGGTTGATAAGCGCTTGGTAACCATTTTGCGCGGTGACGATGGTTTGCAAAAAACTCCTTTCTCAAACTCGTTTCACAAATACGATATGTATTTTGAACAGATATTATGGCAGTTAGATGAGCCTAAAATGGTGTTTAATTTTTTACCTAATAATTTTCAGGGGGAAGCCTTTTTTGAATCGAGTGATTTTTACACACGCGAAAAATCAGAGAATATAAAAGGCAAAGAAACCGTAAGCCCTATCTCTAAAATGATAGAATACTACAATGCCAATGATAAACCTGCACAGTTTACTACCGTTGATTTTGCCAAATACATTAAATTTTTGGCTGTAGATCTGCGGCCTATTATTTTTAAAATGGCCATTTACGGTTTGATCTATTACGATCCGGAGACCGACATGATAAAAGTAAGACAACGTTTGTTTGATTATGCCGATAATTTAAAGCACAAACATGATTACGATGTTATTACGCTGCACTCGGTTATACAGGGCCAGGATAACGCTTCGTTGAACTTATTAAATTACGACCTAACGGTTCGTGGTGTGAAGCATATATTATTGAGCGACACGCAAAAAGTATTTATGTTCCCTAAGAACGGAGAGCTTGTGCTGAAAAAAAATCGGGAGATGCTGTTTAACGGAACATTATCATCAGGTAAATTTGAATTTATTGGTAAAGATTTTATTTTTGATTACGAAGAGTTTAAAGTGAAAATGAAAACCATCGATTCTATCAAGATCTATGTTGAGGCCTTTGAACCGGATATTAATGGTAACATTCCGTTTAAAAAAGTAAAAACATTAATTGAAAATGTGAATGGTGAATTACGTATTGATGCACCTAAAAATAAAAGCGGTTGGGGCCGTGCACCAACATTTCCATCTTTTACCAGCTTTAAAGAAAGTTATGCCTTTTACGATAAGCGCAGCATTTTTAAAGGCGTTTACAACAAAGATAAATTCTATTTTAAATTAGATCCTTTTGCAATTGATAGCTTAGATAACTTCCGGAACGAAGGCTTGCGCTTTGACGGAACGTTTTCTTCTGCCGGTATCTTTCCTGATTTTAGAGAAGTGTTAACCTTACAAAAAGATTACTCGTTAGGTTTTATAAGGCAAACACCTGCGGGCGGCTACCCGCTTTATGGCGGCAAAGCTAACTTCGACCAGGAAATACGTTTAAGTGATAAAGGTTTGCGTGGTGGTGGTGATCTTAATTTCAGTGCCAGCCATTCAACTGTACCCGATCTTATTTTCTTTCCTGATAGTGCTAACGGTATAGCCAATACCTTTGATGTAAAAGAAGGCGAGAATCCTGAATTTCCAACCGCGCATGGCGATACAGTACGCCTGCATTTTATGCCTTACAAAGATCTGCTCCAGGCCTTTGATATTAAAAAACCATTCAGGGCCTATAAAGAAAACATAAGCTTTAAAGGGCGTTTTGATCTTACCTATAAAGAACTTACCGGAAATGGAAAAGCCGAATTTGAAAAAGCAGATCTCACTTCAGGCAAAATTTTGTTCGTAAAGCGGCGAATGTTTAGTGATACGGCCAACTTCCACTTAAAAGCATTTGATGAAGACGGTTTTACCTTTAGTACTGTTAACGTAAATGCAAAAATAGATTTTGATCAGCGTGTTGGTGATTTTATTACCAATGGTGAAGGTTCTTATGTAAAATTTGACAAGAATAAATACATAGCCTTTATGGATCGTTTTAAATGGTATATGGATTCGGAAGAGATGGAGTTAGGCGATACCCAGAAAAAAATTGATACAGAGGCCGCCGAAAAAGGTTTGGACCTGGAAGGGCCGGAATTTATAAGTATCCATCCCAACCAGGATTCGCTTCGCTTTTTTGCGCCTGGCGCTAAGTACAACTTAAAAAAATACATCATTAAATGTAAGAATGTGCCGTTTATAAATGTGGCCGATGCCAGGATATTCCCTAACAATGGTGATGTTACCATTTTTAAAAACGCAGTAATGGATACATTAAGAAATTCATCTATTCTTGCAAATACTGTAACAAAGTTTCACACCATTCGTAATACAACCACAAATATTTTTAGCAGAAGAAATTATTTAGCATCAGGTGAATATCAATATTTAGATGAGAACGAAAAACCTTATCTCATCAAGTTCAACACTATTCGTCCGGATACTACAGGGCAAACGATCTCTGAAGGTTTGATCGATGATAAAGAAAAATTCCAGTTCAATGATCACTTTAGTTTTGCTGGTAAAGTATATTTATTTGCTACCAACGAATTTTTGTTTTATGAAGGTGGAACCAAGATCGTAAACAACTGTAATAAGCTAGGTAAAGCCTATTTACAATTTACAGGTGAGATCAATCCAAAAGATATCCAAATCCCTATTCCTAAAAAAGCATTGGATGTTAAAGGAGCGCCGATTGGTACAGGTTTATTCTATAATTCAGATACAAACATGGTTTACGCATCTTTCTTGTCATTACAAGGCGCCCGCAGTTCTAAAGATGTTATAGAAGGCGATGGGGTTTTAACTTATGATAAAGAAAATGAAATGTATGAGATCTCTAATAAAGAAAAATTATTAGAGATGAGTTTACCGGGTAATTATGTAAGCTTAAACACTACCAATTGTGAGATATATACTGAAGGTAGATATAATTTAAGTGCCGACCTTGGCCAGGTAAAATTACTTAACGTAGGTAATGCTACTTATAAAACAGTTAAAGATAGTATCAATTTTAATTTAATGATGGTGATCGATTTCTTTTTCGAAAGCAGCGCCATCCGTAAAATGGCAAAAGATTTTGAGTTGTATTTAGGAACTTTAAATCCAACGCCCTTTGAAGGCGACCTGTTTAATCACGGTTTAATTGAGGTATTAGGAAAAGATAAAGGAGACAGGGCTCTTTCTGAATTGAATTTGTATGGTAACTACAAACGTTTTCCGGATGAGTTAGAAAAGAATATTGTATTGAACGATGTAAAAATGGTTTATAATACAAAATTAAATTCTTATTTATCAGAAGGGCAAATAGGCGTTGGCAATATTCTAAAAACCGAGATATTCCGTTACATGAAAGGTCACGTTATGATCACCAAGAAAAGAGGTTTGAATAAAGATATAATGGAAATTTATTTGGAAGCAGATGCCAATACCTGGTATTATTTTAATTATGCCAATGGTAAAATGTTAGCCTTAAGTAGCAACGATCTTTTTAATAAAGATATTAAAGAAATGAAAAGCAAAAACAAGAAGATGGATGTGGAGAAAGGACCTGCCTATAGTTTTGATATTACAAATCCTAAAAAGAAAGACGACTTTTTAAGGAAAATGAAACAATTTGGCGCTTCAGAAGAAGAGGAAGAGAAAAAAGAAGACTAATTCTGTTATTTTTTATCAGAAATTAGATAGAATTAAAATAATGCTTAATTTAATGTCCTCTTTAAACTATGAGTGAGGAAATACTTAGGGCATTAATGCAATTGTTTGCCATTATCGCAAAACAGGATGATGGCAGTGGCGATTCTGAACGCAATTTTGTGCGCTCCTTTTTGTCTTTTCAATTAAACAAGGCTAAATCAGAGGAGTACCTTAAGCTTTACGATGATTACTTATTAGAGGATAAAGTTGTAAAGGGTGTAGAAGGAGACGATGAGGTGCCCACAACCAAAAAACGTAAAAGAACATCGGTATCCGATTCGGTACGTACACTTACCATTTGTATTAAGATAAATAAAACGCTTGCACAAAAACAAAAAGTAATTGTGCTGGTACGTTTATATGAATTATTAAAAGCCAATAACTCGTTTACCGAATCGCGCATTGATATTATTAATACCGCTGCAGAAGGTTTTAATATTTCGGAAGAAGAAAAACGCGTTGCAGAAACTTTTTTTACCCAGGTTCCAATTCCTGAAGATATTGCACAACATTTTGTAGTGATAAATGATTTTGCAGAGCAAACTTCTAAAGCGGCCCATATTCGCTCCGAAGGCTTGGATGGTGAGATCGTTACCATTCGTTTCCCAAGCGTTAATTTATTGTTTACCAATTATTCGGGTGTAAACGAATTACAAATTAATGGCATACCGGTTGATAGGAAAATTGTTTACTTGTTAGCTCCTGGTAGTACTATTCGTGTACCGCGTGGTACTATTTATTACTCTGATATTGTTGAGCAATTCTTAAACACTACCGAACATAATAAAATAAGTTTTGTTGTTGAAAATTTAGAATACAAATTTCCCGGCGGTAAAATTGGTTTACGCGATATTAATTTTTCTGAATCACACAGTGCTTTGGTTGGTATTATGGGTGCCAGTGGTGCCGGCAAAACAACTTTATTAAATGTACTTTCAGGCATTGAAAAACCAAGCGCCGGAAGCATTCGCATTAATGGCCAGGATGTAACTTTTGATAAATCGCAGATAAAAGGCTTGATCGGTTACATTTCTCAGGATGACCTTTTAATTGAAGAGTTAACGGTTTATCAAAATCTTTACATCAACGCGCAATTATGTTTTAAAGATAAATCGGCCGATGAGTTAAAAGAAGTTGTATTAAAAACATTAGAGAATCTTGGTCTTTTAGAAACAAAAGATATTATTGTTGGCAATGCGCTTAATAAAAAAATAAGCGGTGGTCAGCGTAAACGTTTAAATATCGCCTTAGATCTTATCCGCGAACCGGCTATTTTATTTGTAGATGAGCCAACCTCAGGTCTATCATCCCGCGATTCGGAAAATGTAATGGATCTTTTAAAAGAATTATCATTAAAAGGTAATTTAATTTTTGTGGTTATCCATCAACCCTCGTCTGACATTTTTAAAATGTTTGATAAGATTTGTGTGTTGGATGTTGGCGGTTATAATATTTATTATGGCAACCCGGTTGAAGCTGTAATGTATTTTAAAAAAGCCGCTAACCATGTTAATTGCGACATGGGCGAGTGCGAGTTGTGCGGCAACGTAAATCCTGAATTGATCTTTAATATTTTAGAAGGGCAAGAGGTAGATGAATACGGAAACTACACCGGTAACAGAAAAGTGCAGCCGGAAGAATGGCACAGTGCTTTTAAAACAAATATTAAACTTCCTGAATTTAAAGAGGTAAAAGAAAAAATAGTTAATGCGTTTAAAATTCCAAGCATTATAAAACAATTATTTGTTTTTATAAAGCGTGATATACTTTCAAAGCTTGGCAATACGCAGTACTTATTAATAAATTTATTAGAAGCGCCAGTGCTTGCAGCCTTACTGTCGTTTGTGATACGCTACACGTCAAGAGTTAAAGGAGCGGAATATGTTTTTAAGGATAATGATAATATTCCTGCCTATATTTTTATGTGCGTAATTGTTATGCTTTTTATTGGATTAACGGTGAGCGCCGAAGAAATTTATAAAGACCGCAAGATCTTAAAGCGCGAGCGTTTTTTAAATCTTAGTCCGCTAGCCTATTATCTTTCCAAGATCAAGATATTGTTTGTGATCTCGGCCATACAAAGTTTATTGTTTGTATTGATTGGCAATTACATTATCGAGCTAAAAGGCATGACCATGCAATGCTGGTTTATGTTATTTACAGTAGGTTGTTGTGCCAATGTTATTGGTTTAAATATTTCGAGTGCGTTTAATTCGGCGGTAACCATTTACATTTTAATTCCTTTATTAATTATTCCGCAATTAATTTTAGGTGGCGCCATGTTCACATTTGACAAGCTAAACGCTACTATTGGCGGTGGTTCGGGCGTACCAACCATTGCAAGCATGATGCCTTCACGTTGGGCTTATGAAGGTTTAATGGTGCAACAATTCAGGTACAATAATTACGAAGAACCGTTTTTTGAATTTGATAAAAGCATTAGCCAGGTAAATAATAAAATGACCTATTATATTCCTGAGCTGGTACAAATAGCTACCGATGCTTTGCGTTTATCAAAAGAAAAAGATGCCAAATCACAGGAAGAATTTAAAGACAAACTTCTCATAATAAGAAATGAAATAAACAGGGAAGCGTTGACCAATAAAGAAGTATCTTTTAAAGACATGGGCTATTTAAAACCGGGCAAATTTAATGACATTACCTTCGAAAATTTAAATAACTATTATGTAAGGTTGAACCGCTTTTACAATTTCCAGTTCATACGCTTCGACCTAAAACGAAATCTAAAATTATCGGGCTTTGTTGATAGCAAAGAGGGCCAGGACCGTTTTCAGAGGGTAAAAAACAAGTATTCTAACGAATATTTGGAAGATGTTGTAAGGAAAGAATATGTAAAAAATAAGTACATTATTGAAAATAACCACTTAAACCAGCAATTAGACCCAATTTATATTAACCCCCCAAAACAGTACATTTCTCACAATATTCACTTCTTTTCGCCCTATAAATACCTTTTTGGCAAAGAAATAAGCACTTTTTGGTTCAATGCCCTTGTTATATGGTTCATTTCTCTGATCCTGTTCATTGTTTTATATTTTGAAGTTCTTAAAAAAGCATTAAATTTGTTTAGTAAACACTAGTTTCAACGTATAAACATTAAAGTAAATTTTTACATGAAAACAAAATTCATTCTTGGCTTGAGCTTAATATTTGCAAGCTGTTTTTTGAAAGCGCAATGCGTTTCTGATAACTGCAACTCCAAACTGGGAAGTTTTACCTATTTAAAAACCATTTACATTGATAATACCAAGTTGGTAGATAAGCCAAACATGGTAACTTATCTTTTTAGTAAAGGTTCTACTTATATGGTTTTATGTTGTGATCAGGCCATAAAAGGCAGTCGCTTAATTGTGAATGTTTACGATAAAGACAAAAACTTAATTGCTACCAACAAGCAAAAAAAGAAAGTGTATCCTTCTATTCAATACCCTTGCAGCGCAACCGGTATTTATTATATCGAATCGTTTTATGAAGACTCAAAAGACCCTTGTGGCGTTAACATCTTAGGCTTCACAAAATCTTAATCTTTATTATTTACAAAAAAACTATTATGAAAACTTGCAGTGAGCTACGCCGAACTGATTTTACCCGTTTTGGTATTTATTTACTTATGCCTCTTTTTGCGCTGTTTATTGGCTGTGGAGGAGAAGAAGAAAAATTGGTTGAGAAAAAAGAGCCGGTAGATACCATACCTGCAAAAGTAAAGCCGGATATTTCTGCTGAGGTGATCAATAACATCATCATGTCTATCCCATCTCCGTTAGAAATGGCAACCATGTTAAAAGATAACGGACAAGGTTATGACGCAAGCTTATTGAATCCATCAACCAACCTTATAAAGTATAACACTAATTATAAGATAGCCTTTAATATTGGTGTTTACAGTGCAGATCTTGGTTATATCAACATTTATGAGAAAACATTCTCTGCAATGAGTTACCTGCAAAATATTAAAGATTTGGGTGATGACATTCACATTGGCCAGTTCTTTGATTTTGAAACTTTAAAACGTTTGGCAACTAACACTAAAAATTACGATTCATTGATCTTTATCAGCACCGATAACTTTAATAAAATGGATGCGCATTTAAGAACACAAAACCGTAATGAGTTAAGTGTATTAATGATAAGCGGTGCCTGGTTAGAAGGCGTTAACATTGCCTGCCAGGTGGCTAAACAAAAGCCAAATAAAGAATTAACCGAGCGTTTAGGATTTGAAAAAATTAACCTGGATAATATTTTAGTTATTTTAAATGCTTACAAGAACGATAAATATTTTGCGCAAATAGTAACAGAGTTTGAAAAATTAAAAGAGATCTACAGCAAAATTAACATCAGCTATCAATATGTAGAGCCTGAAACAAAAGAAGTGAATGGCCAATTGGTAATTGTAAATAAAAGTAAAAGTACAGTAGATATTAGTGAAGCGCAATTAAAAGAGATCATTGAAGAAATATCAAGAGTAAGAAATATTATGATCAATTGATCTTATAAAAAAATTAAATTAAAAAAGCCGCTGAAGTATCAGCGGCTTTTTTGTTTATATCATCCCTCTCGTTTTAATTTCAAGGTATTTATTTAAGGTATTAACCGTTAATTGCTGAGGTGTGGTATAAACGCTTAAGATACCATATTGTTGAAGCTCTTTAGTGATCTGGCGTTTTTCATAGTCAAATTTTTGCGCAATGGTTTGTTCATAGATCTGGAAAGTGTTCTTCGGCTTTTGTTCCAACAGATCTTTTAATTCTGTATTCTCAAAAAAGATAACCACTACCAAATGCTGGGTGGCCATTTTACGAATGTATTTTAACTGGCGGCGCAAGCCACTCAGTGTTTCAAAATTGGTAAACAATAATAATAAGCTGCGTTGTGTAATTTTTGTGCGGGTAAATGAAAGCAGATTCTCGTAATTGCTTTCTTCAAAATTAGTTTTGGCATTGTATAACGCTTCCTGCAAACGTAATAGCTGATTGCCTTTCCTGTCGGCCGTTACAGCAGTATTTATTTTATGAGAAAACCCTATCAATCCCGGCTTGTCCTGTTTTATCCAGGCCACATGCCCTAATACTAAACTTGCGTTAATAGCGTAATCTAAAAGCGTTAACTCTTCAAAGGGCATTTTCATAATACGGCCCATATCTACCAAACAATACACCTGCTGCGCACGCTCATCACGGTAATGATTGATCATTAATTGATTTCTGCGTGCCGTAGCTTTCCAATTAATAGTACGGATATCGTCGCCAGAAACGTATTCTTTTATTTGCTCAAATTCGGTGCTGTGGCCAACCCGTCGTATTTTTTTTACGCCAATTTCAGATAAACGATTGCTGATAGCTAACAACTCATATTGCCGTAATTTTAAGAATGATGGATAGCATGGCATCATAAAGGGATCTTCTATTTTTATATGACGCTCAATTAAATTAATAGGTGTGCAAACAAAAATATTTAGTAAACCAAAATGATATTCTCCTCTTTCAACGGGGCGTAATTGATAGGCAAAACGTTTTGAGCTTCCTTTTTCCAGATTAGAATCGATCTTAAAATCGCGCACCTGGAATTGAAAGGGCAATTCGTCGATAACAGAGAATGTTATTTTAAAAGGAAAATAATTATGGATCTCTAACTCCAGGTCATTTACATCGCCATTACTCAAACGTTGAAATTTTGAGCGGCGGGTTGCAGTTACCGGTTGTTCATTTTTAAATAGAATAAAAATATCAATGCTTGTTGCAAACACCAATAACATTAATAAAACAAAACCAACATTATACAGCACATCAAATAAAAACGCCAACACAAACAATACCACCAAACCAAATATGGCGCGATAGAACCATTTGGTTAATCGTAATTGTTTGAATATTTTCTTTCCCTGAACTAACATGTTTATTTTTTAACCACAAAGGGCACTAAGTTTGCACAAAGAGCACTAATGTATTTTAATTTTCGATTACTTCATTTAATTGCCCATTAATTACTCGTTTGATCCCATTTTTTATAAGCTTTACATTAAAGTTGATTAGTAACCCTAATTTGCAGTTTGAAAGCTTTAAATATGTTAACACTTGTGCTAAATGAACTTCGTTTAATACTTCGACTGATTTAACTTCTACAATAAATTTGTTTTCAATAATTATATCTATTCTGTAACCAACATCTAGTTTTTACACTTTCATAAACCAATGGAAGACCTTTCTGTTTTTCAACTAATAATCCTTTCTTTTTCAATTCAAAAAGCAAACATTCTTCATATGCACTTTCCAAAAGCCCAGGCCCCAGCGCTTTATGCACTTTAAACGCACAATCGACTACTAATTGAGATATTTCATTTTCTGTCATTCTTATACTTTTAACCACAAAGGACACAAAGTCGGCACAAAGGTCACTATGCATTCCTTTTCTATTTATTAATTATCATTTTTTCTTTGTGTTCATAGTGCATCCTTAGTGTGCTTTGTGGTTAAGTGTCCCAATAATTTAGCGCGGCACTTCCACCTTATCGATTATTTGCTGGATGATCGCATCCACTGCAACGCCTTCCATTTCTTTTTCGGGAGTTAAGATCACGCGGTGGCGTAGTACAGGAAATGAAACAAATTTAATATCGTCTGGCGTTACAAAATCACGGTTCTGAATACAGGCGTTTGCTTTTGCGGCATTTAAAATTGCCAACGATGCGCGGGGCGAAGCTCCTAAAAATAACCCGGCATTCTTTCTGGTTGCATGAACGATCTGCGAAATGTATTTTATAAGGTTTTCTTCTATCACAATTTTAGAAGTGATCTTTTTAAGATCGTTGATCGATGCTCGATTTAAAACCTTAGCAACTTTTGTAAGATCAATACTGTGAGAATTGTTATGAAAGTTCAGCAGCATAGTTCCTTCATCTTCCATCGTAGGGTATCCAACATGGATCTTAAATAAAAAACGATCGAGTTGTGCTTCAGGCAAGCGGTAAGTTCCCTCCTGCTCAATAGGATTTTGAGTTGCCAGAACCATAAATGGCAGATCCAACGGATAGGTTTTACCGTCTACCGTAATTTGCCTTTCTTCCATAGCTTCAAATAAAGCAGCTTGTGTTTTTGCCGGTGAGCGGTTTATCTCATCTGCTAAAACAATGTTAGCAAACAAAGGGCCTTTCTTAAATTCAAAATCAGTTGTTTTTGCATTAAAGATAGATGTACCAATTATATCACTTGGCATAAGATCAGGTGTAAACTGAATGCGTTTAAACTCCGCATCAATTGTTTTTGCCAATAGCTTTGACGTAAGTGTTTTTGCAACACCGGGCACACCTTCTATTAACACATGACCATCCGCCAATAAAGCAATTAGCAAAAGATCTATTAATTGTTGTTGCCCAACAATGTATTTTGCAATCTCGCTTTTTACGGCTTGTGTTTTAGTTACAAGATCAGTCAGGTCTATCCTGTTTTCAAATTGATTTTCCATTATCGTAAACTATTTTTATTAAAGTTATGTATTTGCCTGTTTAATTCTATTAACTCATTTTCGGTTATTTCAACCGGTTGCTTTAGCTTTTCGCAATAGGTAAATAATTGTTTTACTAATTTATATTCTATACCACTCAACTCCGTTATTTCATTTAAAAATTCTTCGTTGATGTTATTTGTATTGACGTGAAATTTTCGTCGAACAACTTCATAAAAGTACCGTATTTTTTCAGCAGCAATACTTTGATGATTTTTACTGTTATAATACACATGGCTTACTACATTTACAAACTCTAATGTACTATTTACAGGAGGTGTAACTATGGGTATAGCTCTTTGCCTGCGTCGGCCTTCAAAGATCATGTATAGAATAAGAGTAAAAATAATAAGTAAATAAGCAGCATATAAAGCATCGCTTTCTAAAATAAATTTAATGAATGAATAGTTGGTTACATTATAAGTTTTATAATATTCGTCCCATATTAATTCGTCATTTTTAATTTTTGAAAGCATGGCATAAGCCAGTTGGCGGTTTGGATGATCAACAATAAAATAATTGCCAAATACATCGGGCATGCTCATTAAATATAATTTACCTTTCCCAACTGTGGTTGAAATAAAGCAAGCCTTCTCTTTTCCAAAATTTGCAATTACACTAAAGCGCGTTGTATCAAAACTGGTAAAATAAGCAGTGGTTGCAATACGTGAATAGCCAAATGTTTGTTTTTTATAATTTGCCGCATTTAGTTTTATTTTTACGCCATCTTTTTTGATCAAGGAATCTACCGATGCAAAATAATCTGCATAATCGGGCTCAGTGTTTAAGTGGAAGGTATCTGCCAGGGCGCCGTTAAATGTATTAACTGCAATAAAAACCGTATTACCATTATTTAAAAATTCAAATAAAGAGCGCATATCGTTCTTATTAAAATTTACATTATCATTTACAATAACTAAGGAGGCTTTTTTCTTTTGCAGATCTTTTAAATTGTATAAGGTTTGATTATTGGTTCTAAAACTAGTTGAATAAACGTTTTGCATTAAATTATAAATAGCAAAACAACCAAAAGGCGATTTACTTTTATTTAAATAAGTGCGCGACCAGTTGGTTTCTTTAGGCATATAAAATTGTATAGCAACTACCAAAGCAAAAATGCCACAAAAAATGTATATGAATTTTTTATTATTCTTAAACACTTAATTCTTGTTCAAAATTATTAAACTCAATTTCTTTTTCTTTATAATCATTTATGCCAATTATAAACTTGCCATACCATATATGCTCATATATGTAACTTAAACGAATAAAGGCATGCTGGTGCTTCTTACTTTTTAATTCATAGCGGTAATCAATATTGGTTTTATAGGATGCAAATTCGATGAGCTTAGCCCTATCCATCAAAAACAAAATTTTTAAATACTGCCAGCGTGTTGCCAAACGAAGATCGTTATCGCTTAAGGCCTGTTTTATCTTTTCTTCGAAATTAATTTTATCAAGATCTTCTACCACATCCATAAAATTAAAGGCAGTAGCCTTTGGCTTTGGCCTTATAAGGCTTACCATATCGGAGCGCGAAAGCAACCAGATTATAATTACTACTGCTGCAATACAAACTGACCACATTACAATTTTTTGAGCCGTCATCACATTTTCAAAACCGGCATCGCCAAATAGTTTTTCGGCCAACCAGGCAAAAAAACGTTCCAGCATTCCTTTTTGCGCCGCAACGGTTTGCTTGTACTTTAATTTTGGATCAGAAAAAATTTCAACTTCTTTTTCTTTGGAAGGTGTTAGTGTTTTTATTTGAGACGAATCTATTTTTTTCTGAACAGAAAGATCAACCACTATTTGTGTGGGTGCAGTTGCAAAACTTACCTTACAAGCAACAAGGAAAAATAAAACAATTAAAATATATTTTCTTAAGATCAATTTAATTTATTGTATTTGATTGATCTTTTCGATAATGGCGCTACCTTCTTTCTTTTCTTCAAGGTTGGTATATTGATAAACGGTCATTAAATAATAAACCGACATTACACAATACGATAACAGCGAGCTAATGATAATAACAATAACCATTATTAAGGGTGTTGAACCGTCATCTGCGTAAGCTTCTGCAGATTTAAGCCTTGAAAAAGTACTTGCAGCACTAATAATAAAAACAGGTATCTGCACAAAAAAGCCCATTACCATATAACAAATTAAAGCCACCATGCTTACTATCCAGGTCATCCAAAAATTGCCTTTTAAATAATAGAATACTTTTCGCAATGCCGCGCCAATATTGATACGATCGCGTTGGCAAACAAATAAAGCAGCAAGCGGAATGTAAGAAAGTACAGGGCCAAAAAGAAGCAAACCAAAAAAAACAACAAGCACCATAATAACCGTAATGGCAATTGCACCACCGCTGCCGCCACCACCTGCGCCGGATAAAGCAATTAAACCGCCAAATACAAGGGCTATTACTACAAACCCAATTATTAAAAAAAGTGTAAGCAATAGCATATTGCCGAGCATGCGCCAAAAATCACTAAAAAAATTGCTCATTGAATGGTTAAGCGTAAGCGACTCTCCCGGTTCTAATTTTTCGTTGGTTAATATGTTTTTATTGATAACCACATTGTAAATGGTGATTCCAATAAAATAAAAGATCATTGAAAAAAAATAAGAAACAATTATGTTTCCATAAAACTCGTCCAGGTTACGCAACATCCTGGCTATGCTGGCCGATGAGCCTACCATATAGGCCGAAACTGCTGCGCCTATAATAATAAAAGGCCCGGCTAAAAACAAAATGCTTCCAAAAAAAGGTTTAAAGTTTTGTTTTATAAATCCAAACGCAGCACTAAAAATGCCGCCAAGGTCGCGTACTTTTCTATAAGAAATTTTTTGTTCAGTCATAAGCAGGTTTATATTTTTTATTTAAATACAGAGGCAATACAATAAAATAACCAATAATAAATGCAAATGAAACGCCAATAATGGTAAGGCTTAAGGCAATATGCATTTCGGTATAACGGGTAACAAAACTTTCTAAAAAACCGGCTGTAATAAAAACCGGCACCAGGCCAATCACAATTTTTAAGCCGTCTTTACCGCCACGCATAAATGAACGCATGCGCGTATGTGTGCCCGGAAAAATAAAACTATTGCCTAATACAAAGCCCGCACAACCCGCTATAACAATGGCAGAGATCTCGAGCGTACCGTGTATCCAAACCACTTTTAAAGCTTTATGCAATACATTATGCTGGTAAAATAACGTAAAAAAACAACCCAGCATTACACCGTTATAGGCCAAAAAAAGAGAAGTGCCAAAGGCTGTGCACAGGCCAAAAATAAAAGCGGTAAAAGCCACTTTAATATTGTTGGTGGTTATTTGCACAAACATTAAAAACTGATTATCTTCTCCATAAATAGCTAACGGATTTCCTTTTTTAATATTCTCTAACGTATAATCCACATAATAATCGCCCAATATCATACGCACAAAACTATCGTCATAAATTTGCGAAAGTACGCCCACCAATGTAGCAATGGCAGTAACTATAAACGCGTAAAATAATTGTTTGTGATAGCGGCCAAATAATAAAGGCAGTTCTTTTACATAAAATGTGATAAAACGGTTACCGCTTTCTTTTTTATTCTTATACACCAAATGATGCACGCGCGAAGCAATACCATTAACATACAGGTTGGTGTTTGACTTTTGATAATTGGTATTGGCATAAGAAAGATCATCAGTTAGCTCAATAAACATTTCGGTAACCTTGGCCGGGTGCACTGCCTTGTTCTCATCAAGTACTTTTTCGTACTCTTCCCATTTTGTAGCATTTTGTTTTAAAAATGTGATCTCCTTCATCCCAAAAATTGCCGGAATTATTTATATTTAGCAATCATATAAATGTAAATATTTAAATACAAAAAGGCAATACTTTTTAATGGACGAAATAAAAATAACCACTTCGCAAAATGTAAGCCTCAGTTATACCGCGGCCGGTGTTGGACCAAGAATACTGGCCGCCCTGCTCGACCTTATTTTTATTTATGTATATGCCATTATCCTGATATTTATTTTTATGTATGTTATTCGCCGAAATGAATACAGTGGCGATTACGATAGTTATGAAACTTACAACAGCGTTACCATAGGTATATTTATTTTACTAATGCTGCCCGCAGGGCTTTATAATTTATTATGCGAAACCTTTTTGAACGGACAAAGCTTTGGTAAAAAAATAGTAAAAATTAAGGTGGTAAAATTAGACGGCACACAGCCTAATTTTGGTTCTTACCTTATCCGTTCTATGTTCAGAATAATTGATAAACCCATAGTTGCTTTGCTAACCGTTGCTTTATCAAAAAACTCGCAGCGCTTTGGCGATATGGTTGCAGGCAC
Organism: Bacteroidota bacterium; assembly: GCA_032229505.1. Lineage (GTDB taxonomy): Bacteria > Bacteroidota > Bacteroidia > B-17B0 > Aurantibacillaceae > Aurantibacillus. Next base: position 12,850 of record JAVTWD010000086.1, on the reverse strand, counting down.
AACGGTAATATTATTAAACAAACGCATAAGCCTTAACCAAACTATTTTGCATCGCCAAAAATCAAATTACAAAATTGTGTATTCGCAAGTTGCTTTGTTGAATGATGTAGATGCCAATACCATAAAAGAAGTAATTGATTTTAGCCGTTCGCAAAACCAACCACAGCACATTGAGTTGTTGGCTAAAAAAATAAAAACAAAGTATGGTATTGCAAATGTAAAACAAAGCGATGAGGATTTTTTAAGAACACTGTTAATGGATTATTCTCATTACCAGTTTGAGAGTTAGAAGCGCAGCGATACATGAGTACATACACACAAATAATATACCAGATCGTTTTCGGAACTAAAAGGCGTGAACGCACATTAACTAAAGAAAACCGTGATGAGTTGTTTAAGTATATTGCAGGATTATTAAGCAATAAAAAGTGTCATTTATATAGAATTGGTGGCGTTGAAGACCACATACACATTGTAACAGACTTACATCCTACTGTTGCATTGGCATCACTGGTTAAAGATATAAAGCTGGCAAGTTCTGAATATATTAAAACCAGTAAATTATTTACAAACTTTAATGGTTGGCAGGAGGGTTACGGTGCTTTTACTTATTCAACAAAAGAGAAAGAACGCCTGATAGCTTATGTTATGAACCAGGAGATCCATCATGCGAAAATCTCTTTCAGAGATGAGTACCTCGCATTGCTATCTGAACACGAGATAGAGTTTGATGAGAGGTACTTGTTGTAGGTTTTATTCAACCACTTCGTGGTTGGGTAACATTTTCGAGACACAGGGTTATTAAAATTTAATCCCTTCGGGATTACTAAAAAAGTCCGAAGGACTTTAATATAATTAACAGCAAGATATCTGGGGCGTCAAGCCTGAAGGGCTTGAATAAAAACCTACAGGATCTCTTTAGGCACTATCCTTCTTTGCAACGCTTTTTTATTTTTCTCTATTCCCGCGGCACCATCAGGGTTAAAATCTAAAGTGGTATGCCAGGCATTATCAGGTTTTATTTCTTCTTCCATGCCTTTTAAAACACCCGTGGCAATTTTTTGCGAGTGAATAATGGAGACACATTCGCAATTTAAATTGGCACTGCGCGGATCTAAATTAAAGGTACCAATAACGGTTGTTTCGCCATCTACTACCATTGATTTGGCATGTAAACCAAAAACAGGTTTGTAATTTAATCTCTTTTGCAAAGCACCGGTCATTACTTTGTAACGAATAGCCGCATCGGGCCTGAACTCGTAAATGTGTACACCTGCTTTTAAAAGATCGGCTCTGCAACGCTGGTAACCGCTAAAAGCATCGAGGTTATCGGTAGATGCCAAACTGTTGGTGAGTATCTGTACTTTTACACCACGCTTAACAGCAGCTGCAAAAAGTGCATTGCCTTCGGCCGTTGTAATTAAATAAGGCGACTGTATCATGATACTTTTTTTAGCTTTGTTTACCAATGCCGACAGGGCATCGGTACTTACACCACCGGCATGCATATCCTGCCATTTGTTATTTTTGCCGGACACATCACTTACAAAACCAACTGTATCTAACCAGGCCATTTCGCCGGTAGCATTCCACTCTTTTACTGTTTGCGGAAAGTTGCTGACGCGCTCGCGTACCTGCGGCCAAAAATTATCGGGGTTACAGGCATACTCGTGTAATTTATCAAAACGTTTAGGGTCGGTAAATTTTTCTCCGTCTGCACTTACTAACTCAGTAACAGCTACGCTTAAATTACTTTTCCAAAAAGTTTCAAAAGAATTTTGTATAACGTTTGCCGTCTTGCCAATTAAGATCACATCCCTATCCCTAAAATTATATTCATGATCGTAATCAAAATACTCATCGGCAATGTTTCGTCCGCCGGTAATGGCTACTTTACCATCTACCGTAAATGTTTTGTTGTGCATGCGCTGGTTGGCGCCTTTAAAATCGAGTTTCAATTTTCCTATCTTCTCGCAAATATTTTTACCCAGGTTGGTGCCGGGGTTGTATACTTTAATAGAAATATTTTCGTGCGAATCCATCATTAAAATATCGTGTACACCGGCCTCTACCATAATATCATCTACCAGTATGCGCACCTTAACACCTCTATCGGCCGCACGCACCAAATAATCGCAGGCAATAAGGCCCACGTTATCGGTACTAAAAATAAAATATTGTACATCAATAGTTTGTTGGGCATACTCGCTAAACCAGGCGCGGGCCACCATGCTGCCACCGCCATCCTCCAACACATACACCCCGGTTTTGTTTTGCATAGAATCTTTTAGGGGCAAAACCACTTTATCTAAAGTAATACTATCGTAACGGTGGATGTTGGAACAGAAATTGGTTGGTGTAGAAATTGTTTCTGGTTTTTCTTCGGAGCAGGAGAAAAGAAACAATACTATAATACAATATAAAATAGGTTTCATTTATAAATGTTGAAGATAGTATTTATTTTTTATCCATTGCATTGTGTCAAACATATGTTTCTTTATAAATTTTTCTCTTCAACTTTTTCTTGACAAAAAGTTGAGCAAATCCCGATAGCTATCGGGACAATGCTGCAAATAAATTCCTTGGTCTTTTCTTTGTCACTTTTGGCGCGCAAAAGTAACCAAAACGCTTTCGATCTTTTGAAGGAGATTTTTATTTTGGTGATGTAGAGACAGCCAAAATAAAACCGCTGTCTGGCTAAGCTTTCTTTCTAAACGCTTATTATACCAAATGCCTAGCTTAGCCTGCAGCTATCTCTACAAAAGATCGAAAAGGAAAACCCAAACACCTGTGTGTACGTTCATGTTGATAAATTAAAATGTAAATCTTACGGAATTTCTTTGAGGCCGAAATGCTGTGTGTGCTTGCGCGTAAATTGAAACCTGCATCTAACGGAATTTGTTTAAAGCGCTTGAACTAAATTTGCTCAGGTGAAAGCAGCCACCCACCCCCTCTCTTCCGGAGAGGGGGCAAGGGGGTGAGGCTGTGCAAGCCCGGATGTTAAAGCGTTATAATCCTCAATGCAAAAAATTAATGTGATACAACAAACTTCTTACTGATGCTTCCCGTTTTGCTGTTTAAAACAACAAAATAAATCCCGTTTTTAAGATTATCTGTTTTTATTGAAATGGTTTTTTCTTTAAAAACAATTTCTTCTTCTCTTTTTAGCTGACCAAGATCATTAAAAATCTTTATTTTAAACACTTCTTCGTTTGGGCTATCTAATTCAATATTTAAAATATCATTGGCCGGATTTGGGTAAATTTCAACAGTCTTAGTTTCGTCAAAATTTTTATTAATAGAAGTAACTCCACAGTTAGCTGGTGGAAAAGATATAGAAGTGCAGACAAGCGTATAACTCAATCCAACCTGGTCAATAATAACGGCTCCCGGCTCGTAAATTAAATATGTTTGGCTTTGTGTGCCTGGTTTAACAACAATGGTTGAAGAGTTTTTTGCATAAATATAGTTTATGGCCGGACAGCCTGAATTATTTGTTACAAATTTACAGCCAGCATTTACCAAAACATCTCTACACCCAAATGCTGAAGCTGTATCCAATAAATAGCTATTAGGCCCGCAGAGAAAAAATACGCCTGCAACCATGGTATTAGTTGGGATTATAGAAGTAGTATTGGCCGGAACTACATAGTTAACCGCTATGGTAGACTGAGTGCAGTTATTGGTTTGTGCAAATAAATTATTAACTGAAAAATAAAATATTGCTGCCAGCAATAAATAAAATTTTAATATACCGCCCATAATTCTGTTTTGTTATTCCTCACAACAATAATGCCAAAATTATATTGAATCAATTAACGACTGTGAATTTTTTACTTGTAACTTGAAAAATTTTACTTTTTAAATTAAGAAAGTAAATTCCATTTTTTAATTCATCTATTTTTATTGAAACGGTTTTTTCTTTAAAAACAATTTCTTCTTCTCTTATAACCTGACCAAGGTTATTAAAGATCTTTAGTTGATATGCTTCTTCATTAAAAACATCCAGCTCAATACTTAAAATAGCGTTAGCTGGATTCGGATAAATTTTTATTTTTTTATTATTAATTATTAATTCATTCATGCCCACTCCACTTGCATACACAACAACAGTATCGTATTTAATATTACCGCAAATATCCTGCTTTACCATATAGGTTTGTGTGGTAGTAGCAACGGTTACGGTTATGCCGGCTGCATTAGCTATTGCTGTTGTATTATTTGGTAAATGGTACCAGGTGCAGGCTTCATTAATACCCACATCTTGCGGCCTGCCTAAATAAACTGTATTGTTTGGGATGCCATAAATATCAGGGCCTGCATAAGCAGGCAGATCAATATCAATTACACTAACATCATCAATACACACATCATTAACCAAAGTAGCAGAAAAAGTTGGATTTATTATCATAGTATTTGTCATTGCATCAGTTCTAAAATCGCCTAGCACCATGTATTTTTCGTTACCGGTTGCAACAAAAGTACCCGTCATCGGAACCCAGTTTAACGTATCTGTAATTATTCCACTTGTATTTTCAACATGTGGTGTAATGTAAAATAAAGGTGTATTACAATAATTAATTGTGTCAAGACTAGAGTCGCCAAAATAAATACCATGCTTATCAATTGCTAAGGGACTATTATTTGTATTTACCATATGGTATTTTGCACAATATGTCTTACCGGCTTGCAGTGGTTGCTTCAAACGATTTCTTAAATATTCTCTAAACTCTCCGCCAAAACAGTTAGAACAAAAAAACGAAGCTATAACGTAGTTTTTACCATTGCGGGGGTATTGATACCCAAAAAAATATGGTGCATTATTGATAGCCGGATCTGTTGAAACAAGGTAATTACTACTTTTTAAAGTGTCAATTGGCTGCCAATATTTTACAACATTAAATAAAGTCGTTAGAGAATATGAATTTAAAACTTCGAAACCTCCATCGCTCACATAATTGGCAATTTGCGCATTATAATTAAAAAAAGAAAAAAGAAGCATGATCAACACATACTTCTTTTTAAAAACCGAAATTTTATTTTGCAATAATGAGTTTTTTATTTGTACTGTTGTGTTTATCATTTGTAATGGTAACAAAGTATGCTCCAGGCATTAAATCCAAATCTAATTTACAAATAAAATTGCTTGTATTAACTTGTTTAACAAAGAGTATCTTTCCGCTAACATCTGTTATGATAGCTTTGAGTACATCATTTTCATTACTACTTACAATATTTACAAACGTATTAGCTGGGTTAGGATACAATTCAATTGCCCAACTATTTTCTTTTTCGATTTTACCCATAGTAGATTTTTTTAAATTATCCTGAGACAACGCATTACAATTTTCATTGTACACAATGACTGTTTTATAAATTGAGTTATACAAAGATCTTGCCTGGTAAACGACCTCACCATCTAAGCCGGGGCAAAAATTTGCAAGATTAGCTAATAAAGTACTGTCAGCACTTGTAAAGGTTCCGGATTGCGCTTTAATATAAAGGCTATAAAAACTTTTATAATTCACTTCAACGGGATTGGTCGTAATAACTGCGTTGTTTAAACTTAATGCCTGTGCTAATTGTTGATCATATAAAGCCTTTTCAATTTGTACAAACTGTTCCATACTTGTATTGAACTTAGCATTGTAAAAACTGGCATAGACAGAGTTATTATTTTTTTCGCTCGGATTTGCATCTAAATAACGGTATAAGCTCGTGCCATTTACATATTCGCTCTCATTAATTAAAGCATTGTTTCCTTTATAACCAGCTGAGGATAAATTTTCATTTTCTTCATCATACTTATTTTGAGAAGCCATGCGGGCACCCCCTCCTGCGCAAGAGTATGCACCTGTTGTTAAAGTTAAAGTGTTAGGAGCTCCATACAATTGAGAAGCTAATACATTTCCATTAGGATTTGGAGGTATTGAACCTGTTTTATACCACAAACCAGATTTGGTTGCATCGCTAAAATCCACAATACGTCTTTATACGTATATTTTACACTTGCTTTTTAGTCGCGGCTAAATATATAAGAGTTCAAATCAAAAAACACCTACTGCTGGCAGTAGGTGTTTTTGTTTAAAATTCTGTTTAGTTTGGACCTTTATAATTTAAATAGTTATCATGAAAAAAAAACACTATCTCCTGTTTGTTGCTGTATTTATTACAGCATCTTTTAAAACACAGGTAAAGCAATTACGAAGCCATGTTAAAATAACCGCGGTAGAAGGCAATACGCAAATAAAAAAAATGGTAAAAGCGAGCTGCACCCAAACTATTATGCCGGGCTTTGAGCTTAAAGATGAGTATACCTTTAAGAACGGGATACATAGTTACACCGCTACGGCAAATACACCTGTTGCCGCTGCAAGTTATACAGTGGCCAAAGAAAAAACAATTGCTATAAACATGCCTTTAACCGGCAAGGCAAACATTTTAAAAGACGCAAAAGACTCCAGCATCATTAAAATTAATTTTTGGCTAAATGCCGAATTTGAAATTCCTGCAAATACACCTTTCCGATATTATACAGCTGAAATGGATTGCAACGGAGCGCCTGTTGCTACTACGCATGCCGTAAGAACGCTTACAACCGATACCACCTGCTACCTCGTACAGGTTACAAATACCCTTACCGCAAAATGGTTTACACATGCCGAAACAATTATTCATGTGCTTGATGCCGCAGGAAACATTCAATATTATTTAGTTGATAAATATGATCGCGATGGCGATTACAGGCTAGAGTTAAAAAACAGGGAATATGTAAGTTACCGCACCAGCAGTTTTGATTTGGGTCCTATTGTTATTCCATTTAAATTCAGACCAAATATTAAGTTTGGCGCGGCTACTGTAGGCCAAAAAATTAGCAACGATGTTAACCTTGGTTTATTTATGGCCTACAGCCGTGGAAAATATCGCTTAAGAAGAGAGGGTGATGTGTATAAAGATATCAGCCGATTTAAATGGAATGCCGGGGGTTTTGTGGATTTTGGAACCATTACTCTGGATACAAATTCAACCTCCATCTTTGCCGAAGAACCTTTTGAATCTAAACAAACAGCCCCGGTGTTTTTAGTTTCAGCTGGTGTTGGGGCTACAGTTTCGTTTTTGGATATTAATGCCGGTTTATTTATAGGTTGGGATTACGCCATTGGCGATTATGCCCGCAGGTGGAATTATAACCACAAAGCCTGGATAGGTATTGGTTTTGGTTACAACTTCTCTAACTTCTGGAAGAAAAAATAACCGGCTCCTTATTGATCCATACAACAAAAAAATCCCGGCTGCTTTTACAACCGGGATCTTTAAGTGCTCAGCTTCCCTCTCCTTTGGAGAGGGACGGGAGGGTGAGGCTTTTACTCCTTAATCACCTTCAGCGTCTTACTACCTGTGCTGCCTTTTATATGAATGTAATAAACACCGGCTGCTAATTCGGTTGTATTAATTGCGCCACTCAGGTTAATTGTTTTAACGATCAACAACTGGCCTAATGTATTAAATACTTGCGCATGTACTGTTTCGTAAGCGTTTATGGTTAACTCTTCTTTAAACGGATTTGGATATACTAATACATTGTAAACCGTATTTGTTTTAGGATCAATACCTGTACAAATTGAAACGTTCACGGCAACGGTTGCAGTTGTAGAGCACGGCCCGTTACTACCGGTAACAGTATAGGTAGTACTTGTTGTTGGCGATACTACAATTACTGCTGTGCTGGCACTTGTGTTCCAGCTATAGGTGCTTGCACCGTTTGCTGTTAAGGTGGCCGATGAGCCTGTGCAAATAACACTCGATGGCGTGGTGGCTGTTACTACCAGTGTATTACTGTTTACTATAGCCACTGTAGATGTTACCGGCGTACAAATACCGTTTGAAACTGACCATTGAAACACATTGGTACCTGCTCCTAAACCTGTTACCGCACTTGATGCTGAATTTGGAGAGCTAAAGCTTCCGGCTCCTGAAACTACACTCCATACACCAGTACCAACGGTTGGCGCTATGCCGCTTAAAGTAGTGCTGGTTGAACAAAGGGTTTGCGAGGGCCCTGCATTGGCCGCTGATGGTAAATTATCAACATAAATATACATTATAGAGGAGTTAGAGCAAGAACCGTTTGTAACTAACCATTGTAAAATATTGGTACCGCTGCCTAAAGCATTTACGGCGCTGTTTGGCAAACCGGGGTTGGCGATCGTACCTGAACCCACTAAAAGCGCCCAGTTGCCCGAGCCTGCCGTTGGTGTGTTAGCAGCCAAGAAGGTATTTGGATTGCTGATACAAAGTGTTTGATTTGGTCCTGCCGCTGCTGTAATTGGTGTAGTGTTTACCGTTACTGTAATAGCTGCTGTACCTGTGCAGGCACCGCTTTTACCAACTAATGTATAGGTAGTGGTACTGCCCGGACTTACCACAATGCTGTTTCCGCTTTGACTTGTACTCCAGGTGTAATTAGTGGCCCCGGTTGCAGTAAGTGTACTCGAACCTGAACCGCAAATTACCGATGGGCTCGCGCTAACGTTGATGCTTATACCAGTACCAATAGTTACACTAACGGTTTTGGTATTGCTGCAGCCTAACGAGGTGCCTGTTACTGTATAAGTAGTATTTGATGCCGGAGAAACTGTAATGCTCGATGTTGTTGCACTTGTGCTCCACGAATAGGTAGTGGCGCCGCCCGCAATTAATGTAGCGGTACCTGCAGGGCAAATAGTAGCATTGTTTACTGTTACGTTTGGTATAGGATTAACCGTTACGTTAACAGTACCTGTAGCACTGCACATGCCTGTTGTACCCGTAACGGTGTAAACCGTTGTTAAAGCAGGTGTTACCGTTTTTGTGGTACCTGTACCGCCAACGCTCCAGCTATAAGAACTAGCGCCGCTTGCTGTTAATGTGCTCGAACTGCCCCCACAAATAGTGGCTGGGTTTGCTGATAAATTTACCGACGGAGGAGTAACTACCGATACACTAACGGTTTTGGTATTGGTGCAACCGCTGCCATTACTTCCGGTTACTGTATAAATGGTTGTTGCAGCAGGTGTAACGTTATAGCTGGCACCAACAAAGTTACCCGGCATCCAGGTGTATGAAGTGGCGCCTGTTGCACTCACTGTGGTAGAACCACCCGCGCATACTGATGCTGCTGCCGTTGTAGCAACCACTGTTGGATTGGCGTTTACAAGTACGTTTATTGTTTGCGAACCGGCACATGAGCCTGTATTACCATTAACCGTATAGGTTGTTGCAACAGATGGTGTAACTACTATGCTTGATGTAGTGGCAGTTGTATTCCATGTGTAAGTTGTAGCGCCTGTTGCTGTTAATGTTCTTGTTGACCCTGCACAAGCTGTTGCCGGATTAGCAGTTATAGTAAGATTTAACGCGCCACTTGTTACAACACTCGCTACAGCAGAAGCTTTACAGCCAAGAGCACTGGTACCGGTTACGGTATAATTTGTATTGGTAGCCGGTGAAACAATTATTGTTTGTGTAGTGGCACTCGTACTCCACGAATAGGTTGAAGCGCCGTTACCAACTAAAGCTACCGTGCTTGACGGGCAAATGGTTGCACTATTTACTGTAACAGTTGGCAATGGGTTAACCGTTACCTGTACTGTTTTTGTACCAGCGCATCCTGAATTTGTTCCGCTTACCGTATACACAGTTGTAGTGGCGGGCGTAACCGTTATAGCAGCTGTGTTTGGTCCTGTGTTCCAGGTATAGGTGGTTGCTCCGCTACCTGTTAATGTAACCGATGAGCCCGGACAAACGCTTGGCGAAGCCGGTGTAATATTAATATTTATACTGCCAATAGTAATGCTTAACGTTTGGGTGCGTTTACAAGTATTAGGACCAGAGGTGATGGCAGATACCGAGTAAACTGTTGCTACTGTTGGTGCTACCACAAACGGTGGTGTTGTAGATCCATTATTAACCAATGTGTAAGTTGTTGCGCCCGATGGCGTAATGGTTACATTGTTGCCTGCGCATACTGTTGCAGCAGGTGTTGATGTTAATGTAAAAGCAGGGCCCTGATTGATGGTAACGGTTTTTACAGCAACAGTACTGGTGCCCGCGCCATTGGTACAGGTCATTGAAATAGTATATACGCCTGCACTTGCATAAGATACAGTTGGGTTTTGTGCACTTGATGTAGCAGGTGTTCCACCGGTCATAGTGTACGACCATGATGTAGGAACATTTAACGAAAGATCGCCAATGTTTAACACTGCGCCAACACAGGCAGAATTTGGTGTGATAGAAAAATTAGAAAGCGGCGCCGGTAAATTACAAAGGCCGTGTGTGCCTAAAAATTTACGGTAAGGGCTATTGGCCATTGCTACATGTGCACGCAAACGCTGATCGCTTGTAAACATATACATGGCAAGATCGTCCGTATAATCCATAAAGTTCATAAACATTTCTCCGTTGGCGCCATTGGGCGGTGAAGCTGAATTACAGGTGTTAGCGTGATAGGGATAGGTTGGCGCGCCAAAATTACTGGTTTGTGCCGGAGGTGTATCTGTACAATAATCTGTGGCACAGGTGCCATCGCCCCAAATGTGTCGCAAGCCCAACCAGTGGCCTATTTCGTGGGTGCAGGTTCTTCCTTTATCATAAGGTGCAGCATATGTACCGCCCGGAAAAATAGTGCTTGAACCAAACGATGCTGCCCAGCTCCAAAATCCATCGGTAGTAGCGCTTCCGGTTGCACCCGGAATTCCGGTAAGTGTACTTAGTGTTGGAAATGTTGCATATCCTAAAAGACCTAAACCTGTTGGCTGATCGGTTACCCAAATATTTAAATACTTGCTTACATTCCAAATTGTATTCTTCTTAATATAACCATCCATAAAGCCGGTAAATTTTCCTTGCGTATTGTATACTGCATTAGCCGGATTTTTAGAAGTGAAGGTACCTGTAAGTGCAGGCAATGTATTATAATCCACACGGTGAATTCCCGGCTCTGCTAAAATGTTTCCTAAGGTATCTTTTGTTGCCAAACAAAAATTAATGTTACAATTAGCAATGCCTATTCTTAAGCTGGCATCTTTACTGGCAGGTGCAATAGCTGCATTGGTAGCATAATTTTGAAATGCTGTTGCAGGATAATTACCAACGTTTTGCCCTATGCCGGAAAAATCGTTATCTAACACAGTTACCTGTGAGTTTAATTGCCCTTGTGCTAAATTTGGAAATGTACCTACCGCAACACCGCCATGTATTACGTGCATAATAACGGGTATACTATAACCCGACATTGTAGCTGAGTTAGACATGGCCTTTGCCTGATCGGGATTTTGTTGTAAATACTGTTGTATCATTTGTTGAAATTGTGCCTCCCACTGTTGTGTTGGCACTTGTGTTGCGCAACCACGGTTTTGTATTTCGCCCGGAGCAAGCGTTATTGTTTGCCCTACACTTTTATTTTGCGCTAAAAAATTGGCTGAGATCAAAGAAAAAATTACCAAAAATAATTGTATTTGTTTTCTCATAATTTAATTGATTTTATATTATAATAAATTAAGTGAATAATTTTGTGAAATCAAAGCGCCCTGTAAAAAACAAGCTTGTTTTAGGTAAACATATCGTATTATGAGGTAAAATATTATAATCTAAAAAAATCTAAAACAAAAAAGGCCTTCCAATAATGGAAGGCCTTTTTATTTTTTTAGAGAGATCTAAAATTATTGTTTGATCAATGTTACATGTCCTACATAATTTTTCTTGTTATTTTCAAGATCGGTGATCATGATCTTGTAAATGTAAACACCGTCTTGCGCAATTGTTTCAGAGCCTTTTACGGTACCATCCCATCCTTTTCTAAATTCAGTTGAAGTAAAGATCAACTCACCCCAACGGTCAAAGATCTCCATTTTGTATTTGTCTTCATTGATACCATAACCGTAAGGGAAGAATACATCATTACGTCCATTGCCATCCGGTGTAAATGTATTTGGTATATACACACCCATATCAGGCGTAATTTCTATTGATCCGGTTGCTGTGTCTTTACAGCCTTTTGTATTAATGGCTACCATGTAAATTTGATAAACACCAACGTTGCTATACAAGTGGCTAGGATTCATTAACGATGATGCATTGTTTGGTGATCCGTAATCACCAAAATCCCATACATATGAATTTGCGTTTGTAGATGTATTGGTAAATGTAATGAGTGGATCCATTAAGCTTGCGCTTCCCGGATTTGCAAAAAAGCCTGCAACCGGCACCGGCCATACGTCTACAACTTTAGGCGCACTTATAAATTGTTTACAGCCATATTTATTTGTTACCGTTAATGTTAACGAATAACTTCCTGCTTCAGGGAATGTTATTACCTGTGGATTTAATACAGGGCTTGATGGCTCATTACCACCACTAAATGTCCAGAAGAATGGATTAAAATTAGTGGTTGTAGAATCTCCTATACCATTAAATGTAACTGTTAGCGGTGCACAACCCTGGCTTAAAGTTGGCGTAAATCTGGCGTCAGGTAACGGATTAACATACACGCTAAATGTTGCTTTGGTAGCAGGTATCGAACAACCGTCGCTAATATCTACTGTATACGTATTTGGATTAAGCGAAGGGTTATTGTTCATATAGTTGGCAGTTACAATATTTGAAGCTGTAGTTGCGCTGCCTGTCCAGCCGTAGGTATAAGGCCCTCCGTTACCAATACTTGTAATGGTAGGTGCCATTAACACGGTATTAGTTGCGCAAGCAGTAAATGTGGCGCCGGTTGCCAATAATGCCGGTCTCACATTTACAGTAATGATCATAGGCCCGTTAGGACAACCATTAGCATCAATCACAGATATAGTATACTGTG
>JAVTWD010000085.1:0-9695 GCA_032229505.1 Bacteroidota bacterium | reverse complement strand
CAAAACACAAGATTGATATTCTAAATAACTATAAAAGTAAAATAAATTTAGAATGGCCAAAAATTAGTTTTGACGATGTGAGCACATACAATTGGGAAAGATTAATTAAAGAAAGCAGGGACTATATAAAAAAATATAGGCATCACCATGATACTCTGAAAAGTCTTATTTCTAAAGAGACAAAAATTTCAAGATTGACATGGAACACAAATCATTGGATAAAACCATCTGGTAAATTGGGGAAATCAAAAAGTCCTAGTTTCGAATTAGAAAATGGATTTGGACACGAAGAATGGCTATTTGATGGAGAAAAAACTATAAATGGCTATAAGTATGGGTTTTTAGAGCCAATACATAAACACAGATCTAAATATATAGGGCAAACATATGATATTTCGCTATATACAGGAGATAGCGACTTAAAAACTGATTTTTGGATAACCACACTAACCCAAGTTGAAGTCATTTCTATTGATGAAGGAATTAGTGTACAAAATCATTATGAAAAGACTGGATGGTTTGAGTCAATGAAAGAAGATTTATATAATCTTAATTTAAATAGCGCAATGTTGGATGATTGGATAAAAGAAGATCGATCTGCTTTATTTAATGTTAAGTTTAAGGCAGATCAACTAAATCGTATTTCAAACAAACTAATTCCAGTTGACGAAAAAACCGACATACCTTCAAATAGATATATATTAATGGATATAGATAATATTATTCAAAAAAAATATATTCAAATTGAACAAAATGGATTTTCTTTTGAAGATACTGGAAGTGAAAATTCAGAGCTTAATTCTTCAGGAAAAAGACAAAACAATGGCCAGGAAATTGAATTAGAATTAAAACATAATATACTACAGGAAAAACTGTTGATTTATCTTCAAAAAAAGTTTGGTAAAGAAAATGTTAAAAAGGAATGTAGAGCCTACGGAGCTTCTAGAATTGACGTGGTAAGAAAAACGAATACAGGTTATATATTTTATGAAATAAAAACGTACAATAGTATACTTACTTCATTGAGAAACGCAATTGGGCAATTAATAGAGTACAGTCTATATCCGCAGGTGCAAAATGCAGAAGAACTAATTATAGTATCGCACATCGAACCAACAGAGAATATAAAAGACTATATTAATCATATTAAAAAACACATAAAACTTCCTTTTTCGTATATTCACTTTGATATAGATAAAGAAGAGATAATTACAAAAATATAACTATGAGAACTAACACATTGGTAGCTAAAATATGGTCATTCTGTGACACACTAAGAGACGATGGCCTTGGTTATGGAGATTATTTAGAACAACTTACTTATCTCCTATTCTTAAAAATGGCGGATGAAAATAAAAGTGAATTCAATCTGCCTAAAATTTGTCAGTGGTCGGTTTTGTGTAAGCTAGAAAAGGGGCATTTAATAAGCCAATATGAAGATATTCTTAAAACACTTGCAGAGTCAGGAGGTATGCTTACAAAAATATTTTCTGGGGCACAAAATAAAATTCATGACTCTGCCAAGCTAAAGAAATTGATAAATTTAATTAATGAAGAGAACTGGACTTCAAAGGAAATAGATATTAAAGGAGAAATTTACGAATCACTATTACAGAAAAACGCCGAAAACAGTGGTGCTGGCCAGTACTTTACCCCACGTGCAGTAATCACTACAATGGTGAAATGCATTCAACCTAAAACGAATGAGACAATCGCAGATCCATCTTGCGGTACTGGTGGTTTCTTTTTGGGTTCTTTAGAGTACTTATCTGAATTTAAACTTGATAGTAAACAGAAAAAATTTCTAAAATTTGATATGTTTCATGGATGGGAAATTGAAAGTTCAACTGCCCGTTTATGTTTAATGAATTTATTTTTGCATGGCATTGGTGATTTAAGAAAAACCCCAGACATAGAAGTCACTGATAGTTTAAAAGTTTTACCGAAAAAGAAAGTTGACATCGTTTTAGCAAATCCACCTTTTGGAAAAAGCAGCAGCGACACTCCTACTACTGATGAAAAACAAGCAGAAAAAGATGGTTTCTTTTTACGAAAAGATTTCTGGGTTACTACAAGCAATAAACAATTAGCCTTTTTACAGCACATTGTTTCAATGATAAATGTTAATGGAAGGGCTGCCGTAGTTCTACCAGATAATGTCCTGTTTGAAGGCGGAGCAGGAGAAATAATTAGAAAAAAACTATTAGAAGAAACTAATTTACATACAATTTTAAGACTACCAACAGGAATTTTTTACGCTCAAGGTGTAAAAGCAAATGTTCTGTTTTTTGAAAAGAATGAAAAATCCAAAAAACCAGCCACTAAAGAAATCTGGTACTATGACTACAGAACAAATGTAAATCATTCACCAAAGAAAAATCCTTTACGATCCGAAAACCTGCAAGAATTTATTGATTGCTATCATCCTATTAAATCAAGAAAAGAAACTTGGTCAAAAAAAAATGAAGATGGTCGATGGAGAAAGTACACTTACGATGAACTAATTTCAAGAGATAAAACAAATCTTGATATTAGCTGGATTAAGAATGATGATTTTATAGATTTAGATAATTTGCCGGAGCCAGAAGTTTTAATGACGGGTATTATAGAGGACATTGAAAGCGCTCTATTAAATTTCAAAACTATCAAAGAAAACTTTGAATAAACTGACAATATATGGCTGAAAAAATTATTTGCGACACTAACGTTTGGTATGGCATTGAGTTAGGGATTTTTAAACCTTCGCATGAGTTATCATTAATTCCTACTTCCCTCTCATTATTTGAAATTGCATCTACAGATAAGACTGCCAAAGACCCAAAACTTGTTCAAGGAGCTATAAGGGCTATCAATACTTATGGGAAGCAAATAATTCCAATTAACCCCTATGATTTTGTAATACACAATCATGATTCAGAATATTATGGAGATGCAAGCTTGACATATAAAATACTTGATGAGTTTTCAAAATTCCTAAACCTAGAAATGCCTGGCGACTTTAAAGTTGATGAAAATATCCAAAAAAACATTAATTTAACTTCTAAGTCTTCCAGAGAAGCTTCTAAAATTTTTGCCAATTCGGCTAACGAGGAATTGCCTAAAATAAGAAAGAAAATAATTGAAACAACAGGAAAAAAAGCACATCTAAAAATTGATAATAGCGAAGGGATCAAGGAAATGCTCAAGAGTTTTTTTAATGATTACTTAAAAGATAAAAAATATGCTATTGACTACGATAAGTTTAATTGGACAGATATAGAACTGTTTTTAGCTGTTACTGAAAACTTCTTCAAGCATCTAGAAACAACTAAAGGAATGAAAATTGATGAAAATGATCCCATTGATTGGCTAAATATGTTATATGTTAGACCCGGAGATAAATATTTAACTTTTGAAAAAAGTTGGAAAAGATACATTTTAGAAGACAAACGAATAGCTCACTACCTGTATACAATGTAATAGTTGCGAAGTAGTTTGAATACAGTTATTCTTCTTAGTCCTAATATACCCTAATTAAGATTATCGAGCAGACACTGTATAGTTAATATTTAATTAGTATATAGCTATCGACAAATTTTGTGATATTTTTGGGAAGTGTATTCGTTCGTTTAACTGCTCATAGTTGCCCTACCCCCGGTTGTTTTCTTTAAACCTCCTAACCCCCCCTTTGTATAGCAGGTTAATCGGTGTTCATCAGCTTGTTCAAGCAAAAAAATGCGCCAAACAAAAAAAGCAATAGCATAGCAATAGCAATTTTTCCCTTCCTCTGGTCGGACCATAGGTTTGTCATATTTTTTGCTATTTGAACGAGCTTTCTTCACGGTAGCCTGTTTCATTAATCAAAGCCACTTCTTTCATTTCGTTTCACTTAATGCCCGTTATCACTGGGCAACGTTACACTGCATTCCATTCAGTAACTTTTCATAATGCCGGCTACCAACTTTTCAGCTCGCCTGCGTTGTCGTCAATGGCTTCGGATCTTTATTAATTGTAGCCTTCGGCAGAATGGAAGTCCTTGTGTTTACAACATGGTTCGTTTCTGCATTCATACTTCATGCTCTAAAACTCACACCATTGACTCCGCTCGCAGGAGGGCGAGCTAATAAAAAATAATTTATTAAATGTGATAAAAAACCATCTCAAAGTTTACTATCTTTAAATAAACTAGGCAAAAACTGAATCTAAAAAACATGAAGATAGCTATACTTGGATGGGGATCATTAATTTGGAATCCACGTGAACTTAAAATTGATGGATTATGGAAAAAAGATGGTCCACTTCTACCAATCGAATTTGCTCGTGTTTCTAACGATTTAAGATTAACTTTGGTTATAAAACCTGAATTTAGGAAAGTTAAAACTCTTTATGCATTATCTACTTTAAATGATTTAAAAGATGCTATCACGGATTTGCAAGCAAGAGAGCAAACACCTAATATTGATTCAATTGGTTTTATAAATTTCTCTAATAACACTCATTCAATTAAGAGAATTCCCAACGAAATAACAGAAGAACTATCTAAATGGAATGTTGAAAAAGGTTTTGATGCTATTATTTGGACAGACCTTGGTCAGAATTTCAAAACTAAAACAGGGTTATTGTTTAATGTTCACAATGCAAAAAGACACCTAGCAAGTTTAAATCAAGCACAGTATGAATTAGCCAAAACATATATTTCTAAAGCACCTGATCAAATAAAGACACAATTCCGTAAGGAGCTAAGTGAATATATGAAAATTAGAAGTGAACTCTTTACAACATTTAATCCTAGTTCGACCTTCTTTAATGTGAAAAGAGAACTATTACTTCATTACTATCCCGAAATAGCAACGAATAGTACTGCTCAATTCAAAAGTGCTGATAGCCTTGCATCAATTGGAAGCTATGGAATGGGGATGTCTCACTTATTAATAAGTACAGAAGAAATGATTAAGGCTCTTGTTGTTGTATTAGATGCTAAAGGATTCGACTTACGGAAAATTAAAGGGATGGACATTTTTTTTCGAAACCATGAGATCAGGTTTTTTATAGGATTTATAACCTTTGTAGTTACACTGTTCGGCGAAGATCTAATAAAATTTCTCGAAGAAATGAAAAACACTCCAAGCCGAACAAATGAATTGTCAAGTCTTTTAAAAGATAAACCAAAAATGATGGGAAAACTGAAATGGTATTTTCTTAGAAAAATTATTATAATCCGAAATGAATTAGAATGGTTCTCAAAAGCAGAAGCATTTAGACAAAATGGATTTTATGTTGATTCAAAGGGCAGTTTGATTTCACCGTTATTATACACAGAAGAAGATTATAATGAGACAAAAAATAGAATTTCAAAAGTAAATAAGACAATTCAATATATTATTGATGCATTCTTAACGGATGATAAAGAACTAATTGAACACCTTGAAAAAACTAAAGAAAGGTTTCACAATGAAAAGTATTATACCCTAATTGAGAATGAATTAGAGAATAGAAGAAATGGCAAGGAAAGCTTTTTTGATAAATTCAATACTTTTTTAGTAGATCTAATTGATTCAATAAAGGATCCTCCTCCGGGATATGACAAATTTATTGCAGAACAGAAATAATAAGTCTTAAAAAGACATTTATTTACTTTTTGCTTCTTTTACAACAAAATCGAATAGTTTAACTACGGGTACATCTAGTGCCTTTGCAATTGCATAAACCGAACTTATCGTCGTGTTAATAACCCCTCTTTCAATACGAGATATTTGACTATACTCTATATCAGCATCGTATGCAAGATCTTTCATTGAAAGATTTTTCCTCTTCCTTAGCTCACGGAGATGTTTACCGAAAGCTGTCATGAATTCTTGATTTTTAAGATTTTGCACGCTACAAGGTCAGATGAAGTTGTAAAAATATGTGTGGCATATATGCCATATTTTATTATATTTGTTATAACTGAGTAGTCACAAAACCATCATCTAAAAAATTTAATGTTATGAAACCATCAACTCTCAAAGCCATAGCAGGAGTATTAATCTTGCTATCGATAGTGAACGGAAGCTGTAAAAAAAGCAGCTCTTCTACTACACCAACTAGCCCATCAACACCATCAGCAACAACAAGTACTACCACACCTGAAGGTATGGCAGTAGCTTTAGTAGGACATTGGTACTTAGATAGTACTCATTACTATTCAACACCTACTACTTATGCAAAAGTTGGTTATGGATTCAACTGGTCGTTTTCAAGTAGTACTGATTTGGCTCAACATAATGAAGCCAACCTGAAAGCAACGATAGTGATACCTACCTCTACAACAACAACCAGTAACGGCCGAGAAGAAGATAGGATAATATGGACCAGGAAGATCAACAATGATACGAACTCTTACAACTCGCAATATTTACCAGGTTGGTCAGTATCACAATCAACAGGTTATATGACGATAAGTGGAGGAGGCACTTTCTTAAATGGTTACATCAGAAGCATTAACGGAAACAGTTTAGTAATAGCAGATAATACATCAACGATTAACTCCGGATACTGGTATTATTGGCATCGGTAATAACCCCTTACTGTTTGCGTAAACTAAAATTATGCAAACACTTACAACCATTTACAACAAGAAAGCCGGTAAACTATTTTACTGGCAAATTCAAATTCAAAATAAAAGTACCATTTCTTTCACTTGGGGCGAAGTAGGAAATTCCTTGGGGCTAAGGATTAAGAACTTTGACACTTACGAATCAATGATTTTATTTCATGACAGCATTGTAGCCAAACTTGAAGCTATGTTCCAATTCAAACCAACATTTACAGAAATTAATGTCAACATAAGTGTGAATATGCATTTACCGTTACATCATTCTGCGAAAGATTATGCTGCCCTTACATACCCTATCTATTGCGGTATCAGAGACTATTTGAAGAACAGTGGAAATGGTTCTATTGGTAAGATGTCAATTCGAAATTTGACTATATCTATTCCTATCAAGGTTATTGATCTAAACGTTGCTTTAAACAGGATTCGAGAAATTTTAGCAGGTAATGGAATTGGACGCAATAGATTGTCTTTCTTACCTCTATGAAGTAATAACTAAAAAGGCTTTTGCTCCTAGTAATAAGAACAAAAGCCTACTTTTTAGCATAAAAAACCCAGCAAATTTATGGCTTTACGCACATGCTATCATATTGAATCAGTAAAGGTCGAGCCTTATAGGTTTCGCAAAAAATCTCCACACTTCATTCCGCTTCCATATAAAGGATTAGTTTATATAGCTCCATTCAGGTAGTATTTTTTGCAAAAACCTTGACAGATTCAATTCTAAAGCCCTATTAATTTAGCTTCTTTTTTTCCTTTTTCTTTTAAATGGATAATAAATATAAGAGGTTTATGAATGTCGGATTTCATAAACATTTAGAATTTATTAGCTATTCTTTCGTTAATGACATGAACTATAAAGGAA
Organism: Bacteroidota bacterium; assembly: GCA_032229505.1. Taxonomy (GTDB): domain Bacteria; phylum Bacteroidota; class Bacteroidia; order B-17B0; family Aurantibacillaceae; genus Aurantibacillus. The sequence goes on along the minus strand of JAVTWD010000085.1, from coordinate 2,259 downwards.
TCTGCTATTTCAAAAAGATCCCATGAATAATCTGTTATTAGATAATCCGGTCTTGTTTGTATGACAAACGGAATCGTTTTTTGTTTATACAGTTGATCTATTGTAGCATACTCATTATCTAAGATATATTTATATAAATCTTCACACGACCAATTCGGATCGATTTTCCATGCTGCTTCTGATATGCGGATCCATTCCGGCTCCTTAGTCCTTAATTTTAGAGCTGTTTTCATAACTTTTGACTTTCAGTATATGGTGTATTATCTACATGATGTAAATCCATTTTAAACATGCAGAAGAAATCAAGGTGTTCCATGTAAAATTGGTTCTCATCTGTACTTCTTAAGTGCTGTAATTTTTTAACAGTATTAGAACTAATCTCAAGAAAACCATAGCTATCCGCCACCAATTCTCTGTCAGATAATCTGAATTGATATCCTTTTTTATTTAAACCGAGCAGTTCAGTCTTATTAGTCATGATTTTTTTGAAGAACATATAATTAAATAGATCTTCTACTTCCCAAGTGGAATGAATTTGTTTTATGGCTTCATAAATGTTAAGCCATTTTTTTCTTTTTGTGTTCATAGTTGTTTTAGTTTTATTGGTGCAAAATGAGATGTCTCCTATAGGATTAATTTTTTTTGCACCATCTGTTTTTACTTATTTAAAATGTATAAATTATTAAGATCCTTAACTATTAATCCTGCATCCAACATTTCCTTAATTTTTGTTTTGCAGGATCTCTTAGCATATGAAGTAAGATCCATTAGCTCTTTAACAGCTTCTGTATAAGTTATAGGTACATCTGAAAATATTGATGTAGTCCATTTGGAAAGCTCCAAGCGACTTTCTATTTCCCGGTTTTTTCTTAAAAAATCAGAACCATCCACATGATATCCTTTACTATCATCAAAAATCATCTCAATGCTAGGAAAACCATTCTTTCCTGCCATTCGCAGAAGCTTTGGTTCAATTGTACTATAGTACCCATTAGCCTTTACACTTAAGACGCTTTCAGATTTTCTTTGTAATTGGGATCCAAGATGGCCTCGTTCCTTATCTGAATTTGGATTCTGATGCACAATCACAATTACTGACGTTTTACATTGTATAGCTATATCTTCAAAAAACTTAACTATTGAGTTACTTTGTTCAGGATCATTAACGTCCTTTAAAAAATCCGCTAAACCATCAACAATTATCATGTGAATACCTCCAAATTTTCTGTATGCTGCCTTAACTATGTCAGAAACAATATATCTGTAGCTTTTTAACTGTTCTTCACGAATATTGTAACTAAGAAAATTGGCAGGACAACTATTAAGATTTGCTCTTTTAAGAATACTATTTAGATTTTTCTGATGCTTGTGTCTTGCCTGTTCGGTATCAAAATGGATAACCGCTTTGCCTGTATTCATTTTGACATTTAAAGCAATCAAACCATCATATCTGCCAATTGCTATAGCACCCGCCATTAGGATATTTGTAAATGCAGATTTACCGCTTTTAGAAGCTCCGGAAATAGTAGTAATATTACCTTCAGTACAAATGATTGCATCCCCCAATTTAACAAGCTCTGATGGGACGCCAATTGCGGTCTGATCAGTAATTTTTAGCCGATCATACTTTGCCAAAATAACATCAAATTGATTATCTTTGTCTTGTGAGGCCAAAGATTCAAGGGAGTTGAGAGTGTTATTCATTTTCAGCTCCTTTCTTTTTACTGAGATTTACTAGTGTATTCTCAATATCACTTCGTTTAAAATAGATCCGATTTCCAATGCCAAATGGTAATAGCTTACCATTTTTACACCAATTATGAATTGTACTTAAATCTACTTTTAGAAGTTCTGCAACTTCGTTCCGAGTTAATAACTCGGTAGGCTTTTTAGGCTCTAGGTTCTTTTTAAGATCCGTTAGCTGTTGTTGTAATCCCTGAAATAGGTTTGCTATTTCTTCTGGTGACACATCATGTAAAATGATTGATTGTTTCATACTTGTGTTTTATTTAATACACAAATATTCCGACAGGGGCCGTCTTAATACAAAGACGTTTTAGCGTTTTTATCGTACTATTTTCAGTATGATAGGCAAAATCTTATTGAAACTGCTGTTTTATCAATGAATAAGATCTTTTTTTTGCATCGGTACGTCCACCTTTCAATTGAGAATATAAATCGCCAATATTAGAAAAATTCATCCTCTTTAAGAATTCAAGAAAATCCAAATGTGACGTTCTATGTAAAAAATTATCCTGC
>JAVTWD010000084.1:0-9798 GCA_032229505.1 Bacteroidota bacterium | reverse complement strand
TTACTATGCATTTGGCATGGATATGCCTGCCCGCGATTACGCCTATAGCGGCCGCTACCGCTATAGCTATAATGGTAAAGAGCATGATGATGAAATAAATGGTACGGGTAATAGTATTGATTATGGTTTTAGGGTTTATGATCCGCGTATTGCCAAGTTTTTGAGCGTGGATCCACTTACTAAAAAATTCCCTTCTTTAACGCCTTATCAGTTTGCATCTAATACTCCTATTCAAGCAATCGATTTAGATGGGTTAGAAAAATATCATTATATGCGCGTTAAAAATGCTGAAACTGGTAACACATCATTAGTACTTTATAATGTCGAAAGAGTTTATAAAACCGTGCAAACAGGATGGGTTGAAAACAATAAATCAAGTTGGGGGCGATATGCTGTATATAAAACCATAGAAGACAATACTAAACAATATGTAGTCCATCAAACAGATAAAACCTACCATCAAAAGGGAATGCGTAACTGGGCCCAATATTATGATGAAAGTGTGACATATAACTCACATGATGCTGCAAGTAAATCCACAGATGCTGATTTTAAAGGCACCGCAGAAGATCATTATCAGGCGTTTCAGCAGGGATTGATGAATGTAAGAGAAGAATCTCACAGTCAAGGCGGTCTTGGAGGTATGATGGGTGTTTTTGGTAAAGTCGCTGCGATGGAAGAGGCAGTCGTTGCTCGAGGAATAAGTGGAACAGGTTTCACCTCCAGCGGACTTCAGAAATTACTCGCAGCAACTAGTGATGATATGATTACATTATACCGAGGTATGAGTGGAAATGAAGGTAGTGGTGCACTGTTTTTAACTGAAGATGCTGCATATGCAGCGAGCTATTCTAAGGATGTTCAATCTTTTACTATTTCTCGTTCTGGCTTCGAGTATTTGAAAAATGAAGGTGTTATTGAGACCAAAATAGGAATTAACTCTGTCAACGGTGCACAAGGTTCTGAGGTCATGATTGGTAATGAAACAGTAAAAAAGACTATCTTAGGAGGAAATTAACTTTAGCTAAACATGAAATTCTGTTGCAATAATTTTAAAAATAATTACGAATCAGGCAAAATATACTCTGCTGGTGTACTCGTGAAAGAAGTATATCCTAACATTAAAATTATAAAAGTCACATCTAATGAATTTAATCAAGGTAAAAATCTATACAGATTTTTAACTGTGTGTGGCTTTACAAAAGACAAACCTCCAGTTCTTAACATGCGCTTTTGTCCCTTTTGTGGTACTAATTTGTATGAATATTACACTTCCGATGAGTATGTTAACGAAAATGCAAATACTTTTTCCATGTAATCACCCAGGCTAATTTATTTACAGTTTACGGAAAGTCCATAGCGGCAAATGCACTCATTTAAAGCTTTTATTTTTACAAATAAAATACTCTTACGAAAGAAAATTAAAAGCGCTGAAAGATGGTTCAGCGCTTTTTTTATTTACTAACCCTTAACGAAAATAAAATCACGCATTACTACAAACAGTAAACCGTTATTTATTTACTTATATTTTGTTTTAATTCACATGCGTTTGGCATGGATATGCCCGCCTAGGCAGAATGGTCAACACTAACCCAGAAATTAATCGCTCTATAAGCGTTCTTTTTTACTGTATTAATAGAGTTATATTTTTTTAGCAACATACTGTAAACCGTTATTGGTATTTTTTGGCTTTTTTGTTTTGGAGCACAGATTATAAATCTGCGCTATTGTTCGTTGGAAACTCACAATCTGTTGGTGGGTATGTCGCCGCTTATTCGGGTTACAGTCCAGATACCAAAGATCAAGAAGGTGTTGCGAAGGATTTTATGGGTGATTTTAAAGAAGCTATGAAAGACCCTGAAACTTTTAAACGTGCGATCCAAGGATTATCACCAATCGTAGTTGGAGCAATGGTATTACTTATGACTGATGGGATGGGAGCCGGCTTTATAGCAGAGGCTGAAGCCACAGCCGTGTCAACATCTTTTGAAGAAGCTCCAATTTCAAGATCAGTTGTAAATTTAGAACAAAGTGAGACATTTGTTTCAACAACTAATATTGCTAAAACTGAAGAAACTGCTCAATCAACCCATGCAGCTACAAATGTTAGACCATCATGGCAACAAACTGAAGCCGATGTTGTTACTTCAAATTATCAAACTCAAGTTTCTTTTAAAAACGGTAATGTTGTTGATTTTGGGACAAAAGGATCTGTTAGACCAGAAGGTTACGATTTTTTAACTGGCCAATCAATTGAAGCAAAGAATTATACAATAAAATTGACCGGAAATAATAGTTCTTTAATAGATAATGTTGTTAAACAGGCCAGACAGAGGATTTCAAATTTACCAAAAGGTTCATTCCAAAATATTGTTATTGATACAAGGGGTCAAGGTGTAGGATTTATGCAACAAACTAGTATAAAAAACTCAATATTAAATCAGACTGGCGTAAAAAATGTTGGTGTTTCATTTCTGACAGATTAGTATATTTGTTGTATGGAATATATCAAATATGATGACTGGGGGCCTTTCACCGTTGATGGATATTCAAAGATTGATGATGAAGTACTTTTAGTCTTTAATCTTTTTTTTGAAACAGAGGATAATTTTAAAAAATGTATTCAATATATTATAGGAAAGTTGAGTTATGGCTTAACACACTTTCCTGCTGGAGCGAATGTTGTACTTAAAATTGATTTAAGAGGACAAAAACTGGATTCAGGTTTTGAAAAACTATTTAAACAAGCTCTTTCAATTCACTTAGAGGAACTTAATATAATTCGTAAGATAAATATAGATTTTTTGAAGTAATGGCAGTTATTGATATAATTGGAATTGCAAATGCAAAAATAGAATGGGTAGAAGTTCATAAAAAAGTAAATGATGAGTCCTTCTCGATCATTGAGATATTCCCAGTACCAAAAAAATTAGGGTTCGAGAATGATGCTATTGGAATTTTAGTAAATTCTATTAAAGGAAAAAATGCAACTGAAGCTTCAAAAGAAATTAAAAAGATAGTATCTATATTAAAAAATGATTTCTACTTTACCGAATTATATAATGGGAGAATTATCAATGATTCCTCAATAAATGAAATTTGTTACCAGGTTTTTAAAGTGAGATAGGCACATTTATTTATAGTTCCCGGAAAGTCCATAAACGGCGAATGCACTCATTTAAAGCCTTTATTTTATAAATAAAAAACTCCAATAAAGTGGAAATTTTCAATCTATAAGTCATGTAGATATTTTTTTCTATGTACATGTTCTTTAGTGCATTCAGGGCACCAACCACCCCTCCTTATGTTATTTGCATTTGCTAGCCAGGTATGATCTTTTTCGCATTGCCATTTCATGTTTGTATAATTATCGGTATAGTCAAAGCTTAACAAACGTCCTTTTTGTTCTGTGGCAATTTCATTCAATTCTTTAAGATTTAAGGCCCTGTTTTCTTCAAAGCAGGTTGGGCACCATTCTCCACTTTTAAGAGATTGTATTGTACTATTCCATTTATGATCTTTATGGCAAATACAGTTAATGATAATTTTAGAATCTTTTTGTTTTTTAAACTCTAATGTGCCACCTAGTTTTTCAGCTAACAATTCACATATTATAACATCCGGATTTGTCTTCAGTTTGAGAGTTTTACTTTCTTGGTGATGTGAAGCCTGAGTATGATCTTCTTTTTTCTTTCTAATGATCAATTGTGGTGTTGGCAATTTAATTTTACCTATATCACATTTTTCACACCACTTTCCATTTTCAAAATCAGAGATTGACATTTTCCACACATGATCCTGTTTACATTTCCAAGTAAGCTTTGTATTATAATTAGTAAACATTTCTGATAAACAGTATCCTTCTTTTTCTTTAACAAGGCTTTTAATTTGTCTTATTTTTTCACATTTCTTTTCATACTCTTCACATCTTAAACACCATTGGCCCGACTTTACAAGCTCTGCTCCCATAAAAAACACATGACCCTTTTTACATCGCCATTTAAAACTCAGATCTCTATTTAAAAAGTTGTTTGAAAGGCATTCACCTTCTTTAGCCATGGCAATTTCTTTTAATTCCAATAAAAATCGAATATGTTCTTCTTGCTTCTCAGTGTCTGCTTCAAACCGCTGAATAAAGTTTGAAACTGTTATTTGCCATAAATGATTATTGTTTGAAATTAATTTATGATTATCACCTTGGCTTTTTAATGACGTTGAGCGTTTATAAACATATTTTACTTCCATTTAGGCTTCTACTTCAGTTGACAATTTCTTTTTCCTCATAGACTCCCCTTTTAATTCTAAGCGATGGGATTGATGTACAATTCTATCCAGTATAGCATCAGCTATTGTTTGATCACCAATTATCTCGTACCATTTATTTACAGGCACCTGTGAAGTAACAATTAATGAGCTTTTGCCATGCCTGTCTTCAATAATTTCCATCAGCATGGCTCGTCCTGCGGAATCGAAAGGTTGTATGCCAAAATCATCTAAAATTAAAAGATGGTGCCGTTCTATCTTAGCAATTTCTTTTAAATACGAACCGTCGGCTTTTGCGATCTTTAATTTTGCTATTAATTTGGCCGTATTATGGTATAATACTCTATAACCTAAACTACAGGCCTGGTGACCAATTGCTGAAGCAATATAACTTTTACCTATGCCTGTACTACCTGTTATTAAGATATTTTCTTGCTTATCCAAAAAGGAACAATCTCCAAAACGCATTAATTGATTTTTATCTAGGTTCCTGTCCGGATTAAAATTTAGTTCTTCCATTGAAGCTTTGTATCTGAATTTAGCATTTTTAAGTTGCCGCTCAATACTTCGGTTGCGTCTGTCATCCCACTCAGATTGTATTAAAGCAAATACCATTTCATCTGCTGTGTAATTTTCGGTTTTACCTGATTCAAGGCTTGTCTTAAACATCCTGTGCATGCCAAAGAGATTCATCTTCCGCATTTTTTCTAAAGTTGTTGTATTCATTTTTCCTTGTTTTTAATTATAATAATCTTTTCCCCTAATGTTATCGTGTACAGGCATTTTAATATTTTCTTCTTCATCAATTAAATTATCCATTCTTCTTTCCAAAATATTTTTTATGATCTTATAATCAAAACATCCAAATTCCGTGGCCCTTTGACAAGCCCTAGTTAAGCGTTCGTTACCAACTTTTTTTGCAAAACTTAAAACTCCAAGGCATAGGCGATACAATTTTTCGGGATGTTGATCTTGAGAGAGAATGCTTATCACATATTTCCTTACGTCATTGTGTATTTCTGTGGCCAATAATATTAACTTATCTGAATTTAGTTCACTAATGAAACGATGACTTGGATTCAAATGTTCATTATCGGTTGTGTATTTATACGGAGCTCTTAAGCGTTTATGAATTGCAATGCGCTCATAATTATAAAACATCTCTACAACGTATCTTGAGTATAAGATCTTAATCTTTTTTCCAATATACTTATATGGTACGCTATAAAAATGCTTGTCTTCAGCTAATGCAACATGGCCATGTTTGGCAACCGTAGCAAATAATTGCCTTTTAAATTCATAACGTAATAATGGCAGAGGTACTAAAGCCGAGCGTTCCAACTCTTCAAACTTTTGGCGTCTGCTATAATCTTTCCCGGTAAGAATTTGATTATTGTAACTTTCCAGGATTAGAGCAATCGCTTTATTTAATTCCACTAGTGAATTGAATGTTTTTGAATTTATTTCAGGATAAACCCTTGAATAAATAATTTTGATTGCGCTTTCAACCAATGCTTTATCTTTTGGTTTATAAATACGCGCAGGAAGTATTGTTGTATTGTAATGTTCGGCAAAATTATTAAAGGTTTCGTTAATTGTTGGTTCATACTTACTGCTTTTGGTTACAGCCGACCTTAAGTTATCTGTAACAATGGCAGCAGGTACACCATTATAAAAGTATAAAGCATTTTCACATGCCGGTATAAAATCTTCCTTTTGCTGTGTCATTACTGCTTCTATATATGTTAATTGACTTGCCCCTAAAATTGAAACAAAAACTTCTACAGGTTTTGTTAAATTTGTTTCTTTGCATTTTAAGACTAATTTCTCTCCTGCAAAATCGATATACATTTTGTCCCCGGCTTTATGTTCAAACCTCATTGATGGTTGTATTCGTGATCTCCAACTGGCAATGTGCCTTTTAAAGTGACTTAATCCAAGTCCATCAGGGTGTTTTATGAGGTAATCTTCCCACAAAGTTTTAATTGGTTTTTTTTGAGTTTTAATATCTCTGTCAAGCGCCTGTAAATATTTTAAGACAGACTCTGTTCTTTTATTTATCGGCTCTTCAGTAATAGTAAATAATTCTGCAAGATCTTCGTCACTTAACTCATTGATCTCTTCAAACGATAATTTGTTTTCTCTAAATAATTCAATAAATTTTTTTAAGCGCTTATGGCATATGCCGGTTTGCAAAACTATCTCAGATTGTGTATGGTTTTGAGTGTATAAACGAAATATATGACGAATATTATTCAATTTCTGCTACAAAGAAAGGAGTAGCAAGTCAAAAATTTTCCAGTATAAATACAAAATAAAATTTGGGTTTGTACTGATTTATAAAAACCGGATAACGTTTAATTTTATTCTATACTAACTAAAATCACAATAGTCATGAAAAACTTCACTAGAATATTAATGATAATCGTAGCAATTATTACTAATGTAGAATTAAAGGCGCAGTGCTTTGTTTATGCGGGACCCGATCAATATTTTTGCTGCCCGGGTACAACTACTTTATATGCCCAAGTAAGCACAACAAACGTAGGATGTACATGTAGTAATTATACTTATTCGTGGTCTCCTCCCACAGGTCTAAGTGATCCTACAAGCGCCAATCCTACAGCTACAATCTCAAACATTACCTATACCGTTTGTGTTACCGCTTATACAGGACACCATTGCCCGGCCATATGTTGCGTTGCATGTGATGCGGTCTCTATTTTTTTAACCCCGGGATGTTGCCGTTTGATGAATATTAATGAGAAAGAATATCAAAACACAAAAATCAATATCTATCCTAATCCAACTACAAACAATTTAACCATTGATATAAAACAGAAGCTAAATAAGGGAACGATTAGCATGTATGACGCTATAGGTAAGTTAGTGTTAAAAAAAGAAGAACTCGCAGGCGAAAATACACTTGACTTAAATGTTTCAAACTATCCGAGAGGAATCTATTTTATTGAAGTCAGAGACAATGACCTAAGTATTTATTCCGGCAAAATTGTTTTAGAATGAGATTAATCATAACAAAGAGGCTGTTTGCTTCAAAACAGCTTCTTTCTTTCAATTAATTTGTTTTCAATGGCATATAAAACTACGCCTGCCGTATTTTTAGCGCCTGTTTTACTTAATATAGTTTGCCGGTAACTTTCAATGGTGCGCTGACCTATGAACATAATTTCAGCTATCTCCGAATTAGTATGCTGTTCGCAGATCAATTTAATAACCTCAATTTCTCTTGCGGTTAAAGGTTGAAGCTCATTGGCTTTTTTGTTGCTTTTTTTAATTTTATTTACCATTGCAGAAGTTGTGGCCTCGTTATAATAAAAACCTTTTTCAACAACAGCGTTAATAGCATCAGCTACTATTTTACAACTACTTCCTTTAACTAAAAAGCCATTTGCACCTTCTTCTATTAAACTAAAAATATATTCTTCTTCATCGTGCATGGTTAAAATAATTATTTTAATATCAGGGTATAGCTGCTTTATAAGAATTGTAGCATCTTTACCATTCATACCGGGCATTTCAATATCTAAAAGTATAACCTGGGGTTTGCGCCGTTGTAATTTCTCCATTAATTCATTTCCATTCGAAGCTTCAAAAAGAATATCGATATTTTTATAGTCTTTTAATAAAGCTATAAGCCCTTCTCTAAACAAAGAATGGTCGTCTACTACTGCAACCGTAATTTTACTTGACATGATCATTAGAATTAAATGGTTAATAAAAGAACGAGACTTATTATATTTTAGTGGCTGTGAATTTTAGCCCATTGTTAGAGCAATAAAACAGCTTATCATAAATGTTGATTGAATACTCTAAGTTAGTAAAATTTACCACATAAAAAAATGCAAAATTGTGCGATTATTTTATCGTACAAATACGATATAAACTTGTATAAATACAGCGATTCCATTATTTGGAAAATCTAAATTTTAGATTTTACGTATGCAATTTGTATAAAGTGCTAAAAATTTTATTGTTTATTATTTCATATAATAAAAAAACCGCTATTCAGCGGTTAATTTCCGGGTTAGTGATGATCATCCTGCCTTGGCTCTTTGTCTGTTTCAACTTTTTGCTCAGTTTTCATTTCAATTATATCATATAAAAAAACCGATAAGATTTTTATCGGTTTAATGATTTTTAAATTTCAATTTATTTTTCTCTGTATACGTCTAGAATTTTACAGTCGTATTTTTTAATTTTTATATTATAAGAACCTCCTAATTTAGTCTTCACTGTCCCGCTGACTAACCACATTGTGTCACCTATTAATTTTGCTTTAAATGGTTTATGATTATAAATATCTTTTCCAAAAACAGGGATCCAAATTACTTCTGCGATTTTAATTGCCGTTGCGGTATCAGGAACAAAATCTTTATGTTTTTCCATAGTTTCATCGTCATCATCTGTACTTTGCCCTAAAATTGGTTTAGAAAAACAAATAGCAAAAAAAATCAGCATACAAATAACTATTCTTAATGGGATATTTTTTTTTGTTTTCATATTTAAGGTTTTATTGGTTTAGACTCACTTTTACGAGAATTGGTTTTCTTTTGATTTGGCATTTCAATATTATAAATAGCCGGCTGATCTTCAGTGGATTTAGTTTTGTTGCTTTTAGGGATCTTCGGATCAGACGGTGATGGAATGATAGGATCCGGAATAACTGGGTTAATACAATTTTTTCTTGTAGGGTCATTTTTGTCGCTCGGCATATTTGTAGATATCGTTGTAACCTTACCTCCGTTAGGGCCTGGTTCATATTTTTTAAGGCTACCATTTGGAGTAACAACATATCCATCAAAGCCGCCAACATCACTAAAATTTTTATCTTGATCAGAGAACCCATTATTTTTGTATTGCTTATCATATGCAGCATGTGTATGAACATCACCTTTTACTTGTACTCCTTCTGATGGCATACTAACATTTGTTCCATCAGGCTTACCTGCCTCGGGAAGTGTGTAAGCATTGTATATTTCACCGTCAATTTCAACATCAAAAATCGCAGAACCTCTCTCAGTGTTTGTAATAATACTACCTGGTCCATATCTATTCCCAAAATCTTCAGCGGCAGCTTCCATTGTATTAAACACTCCGGATGAAGTATTATATATTTTAGCATTTATTACTTCATTTGCAATAACATCGGGCTCAGTAGTTATTTGTTTTGTGATACCAATATATGCATCTTCCACAATTCTAATTTCGTTATTTTTTCCGTATTTACCAATTAATTCTCCTTTTTGGGTGTAATATTCTTCCATACCATCTAAGTCAATTGCAACTATTGGTCGATTTCCCGCAAATTGATAAGGTGTATACCACGGAAATGATTTAGATAACGGATCAGTACTTAAAAATCTACTTATTCGGGGGTCGTATATTCTAAATCCGTAGTCGTACATATTTCCTGATCCATTTACCTCATCATCTTTTTCTTTACCATTAAATCCATAACGATATCCACCGTATACATAATCTCTTGCCGGCATATCCATGCCAAATGCATAGTAA
>JAVTWD010000083.1:0-9966 GCA_032229505.1 Bacteroidota bacterium | reverse complement strand
AACCAAAATTAATTGAAGGAAAAGCTATTCAGTTACATCCATTGGTTTGTACAGCGTTTAACGCCGATTTTGACGGTGATCAAATGGCAGTGCACGTACCGTTAGGTCATGCAGCTATTTTGGAAGCTCAAATTTTGATGTTAGCATCGCACAATATTTTAAATCCATCTAACGGTGCGCCGGTTTCGGTTCCATCGCAGGATATGGTGCTTGGTTTATATTACTTAACTAAATCTAAAAAGAACTTACCTAACGATGCTGTTAAAGGCGAAGGAAAAGTTTTTTATAGTGCAGAAGAAGTAATTATTGCTTTGAACGAGAAAAGTGTAGATATGCACGCTCAGATCAAAATTAAAATTACCAACGCATTAGAAGGAGATAAATTAGTAACTAAAATTATTGATACATCTGTAGGTCGCGTTATTTTTAATACCGTTGTACCGCACGAAGTAGGTTACATTAACGAATTGTTAACTAAGAAATCATTACGTGATATCATTGGTATGATCGTTAAGAAAACCGGTATGGCTAAAACAGCCAAGTTCTTAGATGATATTAAAGAATTAGGATTTAAAACGGCATTCCGTGGTGGTTTATCATTTAACTTAGGAGATATTCAAATTCCTGAAGAAAAATTAAAGATCATTGCTGAATCGCAAATGCAAGTTGATGAAGTAATTGGAAACTACAATATGGGTTTCATTACCAACAACGAGCGTTACAATCAAATTATCGATATCTGGACACACACCAACTCTAAAGTAACTAAAAAAGTGTTGGATAAATTAAGCGCAGACAGACAAGGTTTTAACCCTGTATTTATGATGCTTGATTCAGGTGCGCGTGGTTCGAAAGAGCAGATCAAACAATTAAGTGGTATGCGTGGTTTGATGGCTAAGCCTCAAAAAGCCGGCGATACTACCGCTTCAATTATCGAGAATCCTGTACTTTCTAACTTCCGCGAAGGTTTATCGATCTTAGAATACTTTATTTCAACTCACGGTGCTCGTAAAGGTCTTGCTGATACGGCGTTAAAAACTGCCGATGCAGGTTACTTAACACGTCGTTTGGTTGACGTTGCACAAGATGTTATCATTACTCAAAACGATTGCGGAACTCTTCGTGGTTTAAGCATGACTGCATTGAAAAACAATGATGATATTGTTGAAACTTTATACGATCGTTTATTAGGCCGTACAACTGTTAGTGATGTTTATCATCCAACAACAGGCGAATTAATTATCGAAGGTGGAGAAATTATTACTGAAGATATTGGCGCTGTAATTGATCAGTCCCCAATTGAAACTGTAGATATCCGTTCGGTATTAACTTGCGAAAGCCGCGTAGGTGTTTGTGCAAAATGTTACGGACGTAACTTAGCTAATGGCCGTATGGTTCAGTTAGGTGAAGCTGTAGGTGTTATTGCTGCTCAATCAATTGGTGAGCCGGGTACACAGTTAACATTACGTACATTCCACGTAGGTGGTACTGCATCTAACACTGCAGCATCAAGCAGTTTAATTGCTAAATACGATGGTATTATTGAAATTGATGAGTTACGTACTGTTGAGCGTGTTAACCCTGATGGCAAAAAAGCCAATGTAGTTATCGGTCGTTCTACAGAGATGCGTATCATTGATGTGAACACAGGTATTACTTTAACAACAGGTAACATACCTTACGGTTCGCAGCTTTACATCAAACCTAGCACGAAAGTGAAAAAAGGAGAATTAATTTGTGATTGGGATCCATATAACGCGGTGATCGTTTCTGAATTTGGTGGTACTGTAGAGTACGAACAAATTAAAGAAAACATTACTTACCGTGAAGAATCTGATGAGCAAACTGGTTTCCGTGAGAAGGTGATCATTGAAAGTAAAGATAAAACAATGAGTCCGTTAATGCGTATTGCCGATAAAAAAGGTGAAGCGCTTAAAACATATAACATTCCGGTTGGCGCACACATCATCGTTAACGAGGGAACTAAAATTGAGCCGGGTCAGATCTTAGTTAAGATCCCTCGTGTTACAGGTAAAACAGGTGATATTACCGGTGGTTTACCGCGTGTTACCGAATTATTCGAAGCACGTAACCCAAGTAACCCTGCTGTAGTTTCTGAAATTGACGGTATTGTTACTTTCGGTAAAATTAAACGTGGTAACCGTGAAGTTTTAGTAGAAGCTAAAACAGGTGAGCAACGCAGATACTTAGTTAACTTAAGCAAGCACATCCTTGTACAAGAGAACGATTTCATTAAAGCCGGTAACCCGTTATCTGACGGTGCTATTAGCCCTGGTGATATCTTATCTATTAAAGGACCAACAGCTGTACAAGAATATTTAGTAAACGAAATTCAAGAGGTTTACCGTTTACAAGGTCAGAAATTAAATGACAAACATTTCGAAACAATTGTTCGTCAAATGATGCGTAAAGTGGAGATTGTTGATCCGGGCGATACAATGTTCTTAGAACAACAATTGATCAACAAAGGTGATTTCATGACTCAAAACGATGAGATCTTTGGTAAAAAAGTTATTCTTGATCCGGGTGATAGTACTGAATTAAAACGTGGTCAAATTATCACTGCACGTAAATTACGCGATGAAAACTCGTTATTGAAACGCAGAGATAAGAAAACTGTTGAAGCAAGAGATGCAGTTCCTGCAACTGCAAATCCAATTCTACAAGGTATTACACGTGCTTCATTACAAACTAACAGCTGGATCTCGGCTGCTTCATTCCAGGAAACTACTAAAGTATTGAACGAAGCTGCTGTAAATGGTAAAGTAGATACTTTATTAGGATTAAAAGAAAACGTAATTGTTGGACATTTAATTCCTGCAGGTACAGGTTTACGTCAGTACGAAAAATTAGTTGTTGGAAGCAAAGAAGAGTACGAGCGCTTAATGGCAACTAAAGAAGAAGTTGAAGAAGAAGCGTAAGCTGATTTACAATTTTTGAATTGACAATTTACAATTTTAAAAACCCGGAATACAATGTATCTCCGGGTTTTTTGTTGGTATGAAGCCTCACCCTAAATCCCTCTCCAAAGGAGAGGGACTTTGCACTACTCTACTCCCTTCTCCTTTGGAGAAGTCCCGATAGCTATCGGGAGGGGATGAGGCTTGATGTCGCATGCTTTTTATTCCCTTATTATTTCCGTAACTTTAATCATATACAATTGTTATAACTTTGTTCTGCCATGAAAAAACTCTTCATATTATTCCTCTTCTCTATCCTTCTCCCCGCTTCTACTTATGCCTGGGGTAGCAAAGGCCATAAAATTGTGGCTGCCATTGCTAAACAATGTTTAACCAAGCAGGTGGCAGATTCTGTACAGCAATTTTTAGGCCTTATGAGTTTTGAAGAAGCTTCTGTTTGGATGGATGAAGTGCGTGGCGATAATTCTTATGATTATTTAAAACCTTGGCATTATGTAAATGTTGAGAAAGATAAAACCTATGTAAAAACAAAAGATGCGGAAGTGATCAATCAAATTGAAATTTATATCGATCTCTTAAAACAAAAAGGCGTGCGTGATAAAGAACAAATTAAATTCGCCTTAAAAGTTATTTTTCATTTGATCGGTGATCTGCACCAGCCCTTGCATTGCGGTTATAAGGCCGATAAAGGCGGAAATGAGATACAAGTAGATTATGTTGGTAAAGGTACCAATCTACACAAAGTATGGGATACTGAAATTATTGAAGATGCAAACATTACTTTAAATGATTGTTTAAAATTAGCTAACACACTTTCTGCTGAAGAAAAAAAGAAAATTCAAACAACAAGTGTTGAAGCCTGGATGAATGAATCAAGAACTTTGTTACCGGAAGTTTACAATTTTGATAAAAAAATAAAACAGGATTACGTTGATAAGAACAAACCTGTTATTGAAAAACAATTGGTACGCGCCGGTATTCGCCTGGCAATGGTGTTACATCAAACGTTTAAAAAATAATTCTAAAAATTTAGTTTTATAATGCAATCTATTATTTTAGCCTGCTGCGTGTAAAAGTTAAGCTGATTTTTTGTACATTTATTTAGTAAAACCCATTTCCATGAAAGCAACATTATTTTTCGCCTTTACATTTTTAAGCATATTTGCTTTTGCGCAAAAAGAATATTCCTTCGCTTCTACCGGGCAACAAAAATTACTTATAAATCCTGCCTTTGCCGGAAGCAATAAAGGTTTAAACCTGCAAACGATAAACGCTATTAGCCCTAAAAGCGCATTTTATTCAAATTACACAGCGGTAGATTTCGGCGGCAAGTCCTTTAGTTATGGCATCTCCAACACCTTTAACAGCTCGGTTAACGGTGCATACTCGTCAAACCAATTAGATATAACAACAAATTATAAAATAACACTCAACTCAAAACTTACTTTAGTTCCTTCTTTACAGGCATCTTACTTTAGCAGAAAAGTGGACGGAAGCAAGATACCCTACCAGGACCTAATGAATATTGATAAAAATATATCTACCCCGTATTTGCCTTATTCGCAACAAGATTACAGCATCGTACGAAAAAAGCACAACTTCAGCGCTTCGTCAGGTTTATTGCTTGACATCAATAAAAAAATAACTTTTGGTGTTGCTGTTTATGATATCAATCAGCCTGATAAAGGTTTACTTGGATCACAAAAGTTAGCTCTTTCACAAGTGTATCATATTTCAGGCATTTTATTTAACGAAAATAAAGTGCAGCTTCAACCCTACTCTGTTTTAAGATTACAACGCGAAGGTTACAGGTATTATGAAGTGGGTGCCTATACCTCTTACAAACTCTTTTCATTACACACCGGTTTTAGAAATGAAATAAGTTATAATTATAAAGATATTACAACTGTGAGAAGCCGATCTATCAATTTAATGGTGGGCGCTAATGTTACTTATAAAAAAGTAAAATTAGGCTACACGTATATAGCAATGGATGGTGGATCAAATACGCATGAGATTTTTCTTTCTGCCAACTTATTTAACAAAGATAAAAGCGCGCAAAGAAGTTTAATGGTAAATTAATTTACTAATTTTTTAAATACACAAGGCGAGCTTCCTGCGATGTAAAATATAAATACCACTCTCTAAAAACTTGCTTTTTATAATCCCACTGTAAAACAGCATAACCCAGCTGTTTTTTTACGATCTCACCGGTTTGTTTGTTGTAATACCATGTTTCAAAAAACCGTATTGCATTTACCTGTCCTTTTGGTAACGCTTTTCTCTCTTCAAGCTTAAGTGCAGAATTTGCTTCCGCATCAGAATATATTAACACCACGGGATCATTAAATATTTTTTCTAAGTGTAATTTAAGTAGATTAAAAGCTGTGTAAGTTAAGAATTGATTTTTGTACCTTTCTGTATAATCTTTTGATGTAACGGCAAACTTAATACCCCGCAACAATTTTGTAGTATCGTAGAGTATAATTGTATTTTCGATCAGGGGTGTAATTTCCTGCAGGTCTTTAGCCGAATAGTAGTTTTTATCTTGTTTAATAGTGAATGAAGAAAATAATGACAATAGAATGACAGCTGTGCTAATGCAAAGGTTAAGTGGTTTCATATTATTTGTTTTAATTGTTTTTTATCTTGTTATGGTAGCAATAAGCTTATTGATCCTGACTTTGCCGCCTACTTTAGCGTTTGAATCTTTAAAGAACAAGAGTACATTCATTTCTTTATTATATTTTACTTTTATGGCCTTTCCTTTAATATATACCATCCATAACTTTGGATCGTTACTTACTTTTATTGCAAATGGATGTAGTTCTTTGTCTTTTCCTTTCAGAAGTGCAAAATTATTTAACTGATCTTCAAGTTTTAAATAAGAACTATCTTTTGCTTGTATTGTAAGCCAAATACAACAAACATCTTTCATTTGATATAATGATTCACACTCCATACGCCCGATCTTAATACCAGAAGTATCAACAGATTCTGCAAATTTATATGTACCCGGAATGCAATAACAGCAATAACTAGGAATTAATAAAACACATCTTTTTGGCTGATAATATTTAGACGCTTCTATTTCAGCCTGGTTAATTGAAGACTCATTTTTATATGCCTTTATAGAATGATCGGCCTGCGTCTTTTTTCCCTTTTCAATTTTTTCTTCAGTAACAACCGTATCTGCAATTGTACTTATTTTATTTTCTTTTATCGTATCATTAATTACCGGTTGTTCTTTTTTACTTTTAGGTGTATTTGAAAATGCTCTGTAAATGAAAACAGCAGAAACAACTACAGCTGTTGCAATACCCACCGCAATAAGTATGTTTAAAGAACTAGTTTTTGAAGCAGGAATCTTTTTTTGAATCATTCCAAAACTCATGCCCGCCATAACCTGATCTGCTGTAAGCTCAGGACGATCTTCTAGTATTTTGTAGTTATTCGTTTTCATGCTATTTTGTTAAAGATCTCTCTTAATTTATCCAAAACTCTATATGTTTTTACCTTGGCATTGTTCTCTGATATTTCCAATATTTGTCCCACTTCCAAAAAAGGCCTTTCTTCAAAATAACGCAGTTCTATTAAGATCAATTCTTCTTCCGATAGATACTGTAATGCTTTTCTTAACGCGGAAATAAGGTCCGGATGTAATTTATCCGTTTCTTCCCTAATATTATCAACGCCTTTTTTTTCAAGACTGATCACCCGCATTTTTTTAGATTCACGATAAAACTGGTTAATCTCATTAATAGCTATTCTGTATAACCAACTTGAGAATGGAAAACCATGATCTTTGTACTTTTTAATATTAGTTATTGCTTTGGCAAATACAATAGCCGTTACTTCCCTGGTATCGTCAAGACTTTCAATTCGTTTATACACAAATTTCAAAATGCTCTCGTAGTAAAGTGTATAAAGCTGCTCAAAAAACTCAGGGTCTTTTTTAGCGTTTTCAATATATTGCTTTTCTATCTCGCTTTGCATAAAGCATTTTGGCTTTCTATCTATGGAACGGAGATAACCCTGTAAAAGATACAGAAAATTAAAAATAAATTCAGGGTATTTAGAGTTATTTATACCAATATGTATCCCTCTCTTTGATGGCGGTAAAAGCCTCGCAGGTTTTTGAGAGAGGTTGTGTGTTGCGGGCGGGAGAAGAAATACGCACTGTTTCTCGACTCCGCTCAAAATGACAGCGTGGTTGCTGAGCCTGTCGAAGCACATTTCGACAGGCTCAATGTCCGCTATACAAAAACCTTTTATGCTATCTTTACGTATATAGGATAAATTCGCTCTATGAAAAAAATCATTACTACCCTTTCGCTTTTTATCTTTACACTTATTTCTTTAAACAGCTTTGCGCTTGATCATCCAAAATGGTCGCACTTTGATGCGGAGATCTTTGCCAAAGCAAAAAAAGAAAATAAATTAGTTCTGCTTCATCTTCGCGCCAACTGGTGTCATTGGTGCCATGTAATGGAAGAAAAAACATACGCCCTGCCAAAAGTTATTTCTTACCTCGATAAAAATTACATTGCCTGTATGGAAGATCATGACGAGCGCCAGGATCTTACCAGCTTGTATAGCGATTACGGTTGGCCTGCTACCATTGTATTTGATGGCAATGGCAACGAATTATTAAAAGAACCGGGCTACATTCCCGCGGAAGAATTGTTAGAAAAATTAGCGCAATTAAAAAAGAAGCCTGTGCCTTTAAGCAAAGATCGTGTTGAAGCCGATCCAAAAACCACAACAGAAAGTTCGATGAAAACTTCGTTGACGGAGTTAAAAGGAAAATTTACTAAATCATTGGATATGGAGACCGGTGCTTTTCATTTCGGGCAAAAGTATATAGAGTTTGATACTTTTGAATATGCCTTTACACATTTTAAAACAGATACCGCTTTAAAAAGATGGTTAAAAATTACGGTAGATAATTCAACCGGCATTTATGATAAAGCCTGGGGCGGCGTTTATCAATATTCTACTCACAACGACTGGAATCACGTACACTTTGAAAAATTATTATTCATACAAGCCCGTTACATAAAAATGTATTGCTGGTATTATAAATTATTTAACGATGCTGAAGCCTTAAAAAAAGCGGAAGGCATTGTAAATTATGTAGATCGTTTTTTAAAGTCGCCCACCGGTGGTTATTATAACGCTCAGGACGCGGATCTTATTCCCGGGGAAAAGGCGCAGGATTATTTTAACCTCAGCGATGAAGAAAGAATAAAAAAAGGAATTCCGGCAATTGATAAAAGTGTTTATACCAGTGACAATGCACAGTACGCGGAAGCGCTTACTATTTTATGGGCAACAAGCGGCAATCCAACTTATTTAAAAGATGCCTTAGCAACCGTAGATTTTTTAAAAACAAAACGTAAGCAAGGCAATACGTACATGCATGGCGAAAAATATGCAGCCACTACTTCGTTAAAAGATAACAGCGCCATGCTAAAAACATTAATGCTTATTTATCGCGCTACACAAAATGAAATTTATAAAACAGAAGCAACACAACTGGTAAAAGAGATCGCAACAAATTTTAATTCGGGTAAAGGTTATTTTTATACTTACATTGGTAATAGTGCTATCAAATCTACTTACAATGTTTCTGAAAACATTGATGTGGCCCGTTTATTGAACTATGCTTCACATTATTTTCATGAAGCTGCTTATAAAAAACCGGCGCAAGAAATTATTAATTTTTTAACTACCGAAGCTGTTTTAAATACACTTTCTACTGAGCCCGGTATTTTAAGTGCTGCAGAAGAACTAAGCTATGAACCGATCAACGCAGCACTCATGCTAAAAAAGAACGATGCTTTAACACCCGATTATTTAAGAGAAACCATTGCTTTTCCGCGCTTTTATTTTAGCAGTGTTATTTATGATAAAGGCAATGTGATAGAAGATAAAAAAGATCTGTTTGATTCGTTTGATGATAATTTTATGGTGTTGTGCACTTCTTCTTATTGCAGCTCTCCCCTCTTTAATACTAAAGAGTTTACAGAGTTTATGTATAAACGGGTGTTGGAGAAGTAAAAGCCTTATCCCCTCCCGATAGCTATCGGGACTTCTCCAAAGGAGAAGGTGCTTAACAACTTTAGTCTCCCTCTCCTTTGGAGAGGGACGGAAGGGTGAGGCTTGACATTCCTTAACAACATTCCGCTTACAAAACTGTTATCTTTATACCATGAAATGGAATGAACTAAACGACATCAATCAATTAGCAATAATTGACCGTGAATCTACTTCACAAAAAATCTTGATATTAAAACACAGCACGCATTGCAGCATTAGCAGCGCTGCATTAGGACGTGTAGAAAGAAAATGGAAGGATGAGAATAACGAAACACTAAAACCTTATTATTTGGATCTGCTTGCTCACCGCGATATTTCCAATGCCGTTGCAGAGCGTTATAATATAATGCACGAATCACCTCAGGCATTGATCATCTCAAATGGCAAGTGCATTTTCTCACAAACACATATGGAAATAAATGTAGATGACCTTATGGCCATAGCTTAGATATCGTTTTAAAATTGTTATTTTTGTTAGAGTACAGATCTTATGTTGCAGCTATCACTTCGTACAGTAAACGTTACACGTTATATTCAGCCCCTTCGCGAAGGTGGGTCGTTACCGGCATTGGCAGAAGCAGATGATAATTTTAAATATGTTTTAAAATTTAAAGGCGGTGGCCATGGTGTTAAAACACTAATTGCAGAATTAATTGGTGGAGAGATAGCCCGCGCTTTAGGATTAAAAGTGCCTGAGTTGGTCTTTGCCAATTTGGATGAAGCTTTTGGCCGTACCGAAGGCGATGAAGAGATTCAGGATCTTTTAAAGGCAAGCCGCGGGATGAATTTAGCATTGCACTTTTTATCGGGTGCTATTAATTACGATCCGGTTGTTAGTCCGGTAAATGCAGAGTTGGCTTCTAAAATAGTTTGGCTCGATGCTTTTATCACCAACATGGATCGCACATTCAGAAATACAAAT
>JAVTWD010000082.1:0-270324 GCA_032229505.1 Bacteroidota bacterium | reverse complement strand
TATTAAACCCAACAACAACTCTGGCGGGTAATACACCAACGAGTGGCGTAGGAACGTGGTCAGTAATTTCAGGTAGCGCCACTATTGCTAACGTAAACAATCCAACCACCACACTAACGGCTGTGGGCTTGGGTACAAATGTGTTGCAATGGACAATAAATAATGGCGGTGTTTGCCCTCAAACGGTTTCAACAATGACTGTTTTTGTTGATCCTGCACCAAGTATTGCTTTAGCGGGTTCAAACCAAACCTTATGTGTATTAAACCCAACAACAACTCTGGCGGGTAATACACCAACGAGTGGCGTAGGAACCTGGAGTGTTATATCAGGAAGCGCAACGATTGCTAACATAAATAACCCAACAACTACACTAACGGCTGTGGGCTTGGGTACAAATGTATTGCAGTGGAGTATTACTAATAATGGCGCTTGTCCACAAACCGTTTCTACAATGACTATTTTTGTAGACCCTGCACCAAGCATTGCTTTAGCCGGTTCAAACCAAACCTTATGTGTATTAAACCCAACAACAACATTAGCCGGAAATACCCCAACCAGTGGAGTAGGAACCTGGTCAGTAATTTCAGGTAGCGCCACTATTGCGAACGTAAACAATCCAACCACTGCATTAACGGCTGTAGCATTGGGTACAAATGTATTGCAATGGACCATTACTAATAATGGCGCTTGTCCACAAACTGTTTCTACAATGACAGTTTTTGTGGATCCTGCTCCAAGTATTGCTTTAGCAGGGCCAAACCAAACGGTTTGTATATTAACACCAAGCGCTACTTTAGCAGCAAACACGCCTACAAGTGGAACAGGTACCTGGTCAGTAGTCTCAGGTTCCGGAACATTTAATAACATCAATAACCCTACTACAACGGTTAGCGGATTGTCGTTAGGGACAAATATATTGCAATGGACCATCAATAATGGCGGTGTTTGCCCTCAAACCCTTTCAACAATGACTATTATTGTAGATCCTGCTCCAAGCATTGCGTTAGCGGGGCCAAATCAAACCTTGTGTATATTAAATCCAACAACCACATTAGCAGGAAACACGCCTACCAGTGGAGTTGGAACATGGAGTGTAATTTCAGGAAGTGCTACTATTGCTAACGTAAATAACCCGACTACTACACTAACTGCTGTGGGCTTGGGTACGAATGTATTGCAATGGACTATCAATAATGGAGGCGTTTGTCCTCAAACAGTTTCAACGATGACAATTATTGTTGATCCTGCACCAAGCATTGCTTTAGCAGGATCGAATCAAACCTTATGTATATTAAACCCAACAACAACTCTGGCGGGTAATACACCAACGAGTGGCGTAGGAACGTGGTCAGTAATTTCAGGTAGCGCCACTATTGCTAACGTAAACAATCCAACCACCACACTAACGGCTGTGGGCTTGGGTACAAATGTGTTGCAATGGACAATAAATAATGGCGGTGTTTGCCCTCAAACGGTTTCAACAATGACTGTTTTTGTTGATCCTGCACCAAGTATTGCTTTAGCGGGTTCAAACCAAACCTTATGTGTATTAAACCCAACAACAACTCTGGCGGGTAATACACCAACGAGTGGCGTAGGAACCTGGAGTGTTATATCAGGAAGCGCAACGATTGCTAACATAAATAACCCAACAACTACACTAACGGCTGTGGGCTTGGGTACAAATGTATTGCAGTGGAGTATTACTAATAATGGCGCTTGCCCGCAAACGGCCTCTACAATGACCATTATTGTTGATCCCGCTCCAAGTATTGCAACAGCAGGTCCAAATCAAACAGTTTGTATCAGCTCACCAAACGCAACATTGGCCGCCAACACTCCAACAACAGGTTTAGGAACATGGTCAGTAATTTCAGGCGCGGCAACTATAGCCAGTCCAAATAGTCCAACTTCTACCGTATCAGGCTTAGCGCTTGGTATAAATGTTTTACAATGGAGTATTGCAAATGGTGTTTGTGCTACAACTACTTCAACCATGAGTATACAAGTTGATAATTTGCCAACTGTTGCAACTGCGGGGCCAAGTCAAACATTATGTATTTCGAATCCAAGTTTAACAATGGCTGGAAATATTCCTTCCGTTGGTACAGGGTCGTGGTCGATAGTACTTGGATCGGCAACAATAACTACTCCAACATCAGGAACAACTACAGCAACAAATTTAGGATTGGGCCAAAATATTTTCTTATGGACTATTTCAAATGGCGTATGTAATTCATCTTCTTCAAGTGTTGTGATTACTATTGATCCTTTACCAAGCATTGCCGTAGCCGGATCAAATCAAACAGTTTGTATAAGCTCACCAAGTACAACAGTGAACGGAAATACACCTGCTGTTGGAACAGGAACATGGAGTGTAGTATCCGGCAGTGGAACAATAACATCAGTTAATAACCCCACAACCACTGTTACTAATTTAGCTTTAGGCACAAATGTTTTACAATGGAGCATTGGTACTGTTGGATGCGCGCCAACAATTTCTACATTAAGTATAAAAGTTGATCAGTTACCGACCATTGCTAACGCCGGCCCAAATCAAACCTTGTGTATCAACAATCCAACAACAACTTTAAATGCTAATACACCAATTGTGGGAGCCGGAACATGGTCGATCATGCAGGGTGGTGGCGTGCTTACAAATTCAAATTCGCCAAATAGTTCTATTACCGGTATGCCAACCGGAACAACAATCTTGCAATGGTCGATTGTAAATGGTGTTTGTGCGGCCAGTAACTCAACAATGAGCATACAGGTTGATAATAATACGATTGTTGCGTTGGCGGGACCAAACCAAACCTTATGTGCAGCATCACCAAGTACTACGCTTGCCGGCAATACGCCAACCGTTGGGGTGGGAACGTGGGTAATACTTGTGGGTTCAGGAAGTATTGCTACACCTAGTCTTGCAAATACAACAGTAACCAATTTAGGAGTTGGTACAAATATTTTACAATGGACCATTGTGAATGGTGTATGCGCATTTAATTCATCTATCGTTTATATATATGTTGTTCCCTCACCTGGAAATCCAAATGCAGGACCTAGCCAAACTTTATGTATCAGCAATCCAACAACAACTATTGCTGCAAATACACCAAGCCTTGGTACAGCAAGTTGGTCTGTAGTTTCCGGTAGTGCAAATATTGTTAGCCCAACCACAAATACAAGCAATGTATTAAGCCTTGCGCCTGGAAATAATGTTCTTGCGTGGACAATGACATATAGTGTTTGTTCTCTTACTTCAACTTTAAATCTTCATGTTGATCTTATTCCTTCAGCTCCTGTTGCGGGTCCAAATCAAACTGTTTGTATCAGCAGCCCAACAGCGGTATTGGCAGCCAATACACCAACAAGCGGTGCAGGAACCTGGTCGGTAATTTCTGGAAGTGGAACAGTTACAACACCAACACTTGCAACAAGCAGCGTAACAGGCCTTGGATTAGGTGTTAATGTATTGCAATGGACAATTAATGGAGGAGGTTGTGGAACCAATAGTTCAACCATGAGTATACAGGTAGATAATATTCCAACTACTGCGGCTGCCGGCCCAAGCCAAACTCTCTGTATCAGTAATCCAACAACTGTGCTTGCGGGAAATACACCAGCTACAGGAATTGGTACATGGTCGGTAATTGCTGGAAGTGGAACAATATCAAATCCTAATTCACCAACAAGTGCCGTAACAGGTTTAGGATTGGGATTAAATACTTTACAATGGACAATTGCCAATGGTGTGTGTTCAAGTACATCTAGTCTAAACATACAAGTGGATAATGTTCCAACAATAGCGAACGCAGGTTCAAGCCAATCGATCTGTATCAGTACTCCAACTTTTGCTCTTACCGGAAACACACCGCTTGTTGGAACAGGAACCTGGTCTGTTATTTCGGGTAGTGGAACAATAACTACACCAACTTTAGCAACATCTTCAGTTACGGGTCTTGGTGCAGGCTTAAATGTTTTACAATGGACAATTGCAAATGGCGTTTGCGGATCGAATTCATCTACCATGAGTATACAGGTTGATCTTGCGCCAACTGTAGCAAATGCAGGTCCAAGTCAGGTTTTATGTATCAGTTCTCCTTCAACTACTCTTAACGGCAATACGGCAACCGTTGGCATTGGTACATGGTCAATCGCTTCAGGAAGTGGTGTAATAACCAACTCGCTACTTGCTAACTCAACGGTAACTAATTTAGCACTTGGATTAAATATTTTAGAGTGGAGTATAACAAGCGGTGTATGCGGAACTACAACTTCTACCATGAGCATCCAGGTAGATAATATTCCTACCATAGCAAATGCAGGATCAAACCAAACACTATGTATCAACTCTCCTACTTATACATTAGCTGGAAACACACCACTTATTGGAACAGGAACATGGTCGATAATTGCCGGAAGCGGAACTATTGCCACACCAACACTTGCAACCAGCGCGGTTACAGGACTTGCTGCAGGTGTAAATATTCTTGAATGGACAATTGCTAACGGCGCTTGTGGATCGAGCACATCTACCATGAGCATACAGGTAGATCAATTACCAACCACAGCTATTGCAAGTTCTAACCAAACAATATGTATTACTAACCCTACTACAACTGTTATTGGCAACGTGCCAACCGTTGGTACTGGAATTTGGACATTGTTTTCGGGTACGGGTGCAATAACCTCTGCAACTTCTGCTACAACAACTTTAACAGGACTAGGTGCTGGAATAAATGTTTTTGAATGGACGATTAGTAACGGAAGTTGTGCTTCATCTGTTGCTGGCGTTACAGTAACTGTTGATCCTGCACCAACCATTGCATCTGCAGGGTCAAATCAAACGGTTTGTATTAGTACACCAACTGCATTAATGTCTGGCAATATACCGGCTATTGGCACCGGTTCTTGGACGGTAGTTTCGGGTAGCGGAACAATTACAAGTACAACTTTAGCAAATACAACAATTACTAATTTAGGTTTAGGAATAAACGTTTTTGCATGGACGATTAGTAACAACTGTTCGTCATCTACATCAACCGTTTCGGTAACTGTAGATCAAATGCCAACAACGGCAGTAGCAGGGCCAAATCAAACAATTTGTATTAGTACAGCCTCAACAACATTAAACGGCAATGCCCCAACCGTTGGAACAGGAGTTTGGACTTTAGCATCAGGCAGCGGAACAATCGTTTCTCCTACTACAGCAGTTACAACAGTAACAAATATTGGTATGGGAACGAATGTATTTGATTGGACAATTTCAAATGGCTCATGCCTGTCTTCTGTTTCAAGTATTACAATAACTGTTGATCCAGCGCCAACGGTTGCAGCCGCAGGCCCAAATCAAACAATTTGTATTAGTACAGGATCAGCTTTAATGGCTGCAAATAATGCTGCGGTTGGAACTGGCTCGTGGAGTGTTGTTTCAGGAAGCGGAACTTTTGCAAACATCAATTTAGAAACAACAACTATTACAGGTTTAGCATTAGGCAATAATATCTATGCATGGACCATCTTTAGCGGATGTGGATCAACTACATCAACTGTTTCTGTATTTGTAGATCAGGCCCCAACAATTGCAGCTGCAGGTTCTAATCAAACAATTTGTATCACTAGTCCTTCAACAACGTTAAATGGAAACGCACCTGCTGTTGGAACAGGCGTTTGGACACTAGCATCGGGTAGCGGAACAATCGTTTCTCCTGCTACAGCAGTTACAACAGTAACAAATATTGGTTTAGGTGTAAATGTTTTTGATTGGACGATCACTAATGGGTCATGTGCACCTTCGGTTTCAAGTGTTACAATTACTGTTGATCCTGCACCAACAATTGCAGCTGCAGGCCCAAATCAAACAGTTTGTATTAGCAGTGCTGCAGCTGTTATGGCTGCAAATAATGCTGCAGTGGGTACAGGTTCCTGGAGTGTTGTATCAGGTAGCGGAACATTTGCAAATATAAATTCAGAAACTACAAATGTTACAGGCATAGCTTTAGGTACTAATGTATTTGCATGGACCATCTTTAGCAATTGTGGCTCATCGGTTTCGAATGTTACCGTTGTGGTTGACCAGGCTCCCACAACAGCTGTTGCAAGTACCAATCAAACTATTTGTGTTGGTAATCCAACAGCTACTATCAATGGCAATACGCCAACCGTTGGAACCGGAACATGGACTTTAATTTCGGGAACCGGAACAATAACATCGCCGGGAAGTGCAGTTACAACCGTAACTAATATGTCAATTGGTAATAATGTATTTGAATGGAGTATTTCTAACGGTGTGTGCGCACCTTCAGTAGCAAATGTTACAATAACAGTAGATCCACCGGCCACTGCTGCAAATGCAGGGCCTAATCAAACAGTTTGTGTAAGCTCAGGTGCCGTTATGGCTGCCAATCCTCCTGCAGTTGGTACAGGAACATGGAGTGTTGTATCGGGCAGCGGTACTTTTGCAAACATAAATCTGGAAACATCTAACGTTACAGGTTTAACCGTAGGAACAAACGTTTTTGCCTGGACCATTTCGAGTACATGCGGTTCATCAGCTTCAAATGTTACCATTACTGTTGATCAGGCACCAACAATTGCAGCCGCCAGCGCCAATCAAACAATTTGCATTAATACACCAACCGCCTCTATTAGCGGCAACATACCAACCGTTGGTACAGGTACGTGGACACTAATTTCAGGAAGCGGAACTATTACTACACCAGGTAACGCAGTTACATCAGTTACTAATTTAGCGGTTGGTGTAAACATATTTGAATGGAGTATTAGCAATGGTGTTTGTGCGCCATCAACAGCACAGGTTCAGATAACGGTTGATCCATTACCTACAACTGCTGCAGCAGGACCTAATCAAACAGTTTGTATAAGTAGCGGTGTAACTATGGCCGCTAATACTGCAGCTGTTGGAACAGGTTCGTGGAGTGTTGTTTCGGGTAGCGGAACATTTGCAAACATAAATTTAGAAACAACAAGTGTAAGCGGTTTAGCAGTTGGAACTAATGTGTATGCATGGACCATCTTTAGTAACTGCGGTTCGTCAACTTCAAATGTAACAATAACGGTGCATCAGGTTCCAACAACAGCAACAGCAGTTTCTGATCAAACAATATGTGCAGGTACACCAACAGCCGCTATTACAGGCAACGTGCCGGGCGTTGGCACAGGTACATGGACACTTGTTTCAGGCAGCGGTACAATTGTTTCACCAGGTACAGCTGCAACAACTGTTACAAATTTAGCTATTGGTATAAATGTATTTGAATGGAGTATTAGTAACGGAGTTTGTGCATCATCAACAGCAAGTGTGCAAATAACAGTTGATCCAATGCCTACAATTCCTTTGGCAGGAGCAAATCAAACTATTTGTGCGGCAAGTTCAGTTACTATGAATGCTAATGTGCCTGCAATAGGCACAGGTTCGTGGACTGTGGTTTCAGGAAGCGGTGTTATTGCTTCTACAACATTGGCAAATACAAGTATAAGCGGTTTAGGTGCCGGAACAAATGTGTTTGCATGGACGATCAATAACAATTGCTCATCTGCTACATCAACTGTTGCAATAATTATTAATCCTTCATCAAGTATTGCAAATGCTGGCCCTGATCAAAACTTCTGTGGAAATACTACAGCTAATTTAAATGCTAATATTCCTTCAGCCGGTACAGGTACTTGGTCAGTTATTTTAGGAGGGGCTTCTGTGACATCGCCTAATGTAAATAATTCTGCTGTTACAGGATTAACAACCGGAACAAATATTTTGGTATGGACAATAGCTAACGGTTCTTGCCCTGCCACAAATGATACAGTTAAAATTTTCATTGATGCAGTACCAGTTGCAAACGCAGGCGCAGATCAAAGCACCTGTTCTAATTCTATAACATTAAATGCTAATGCACCGTTAGTTGGAACAGGAGTATGGTCGGTAATTAGCGGTACATCTACGGTTGTAACCCCAACACTAAATAGTTCGGCTGTTATCGGTTTATCTACACCAACAAATGTTTTTGTGTGGACTGTTACAAATGGCATGTGTCCGGCTTCAACAGACACAGTGGTAATTAATGTTTCGATACCGTCGAGCCCAGCGTTTGCCGGAAATGATACTACAGTATTAGTTAACCAGGTAATTTTAAATGGAAACAATCCTTCGCCGGGAATAGGTGTGTGGACACTAATAACGGGATCGGGAAATATTATTAGCTCTGCGAATTATAATACGCTTGTAAATTCTCTTTCTCCGGGATTAAACACATTCCAATGGTCAATTACAGATGCTTGCGGCACAACATCAGATCAGGTTAACGTTACGTTAGTGGATGTTGAGTTACCGAATGCTATCTCACCAAACGGTGATGGTAAAAATGATTATTTCGAAATTCCATTTATTGGATCTTATAATAAAGTAGAAATAAAAATAATAAACAGATGGGGTAACCTTGTATATGAAAACGCCAATTATAATAATAACTGGAATGGATTTAATCAGTCAGGAAACCCGCTTGCAGAAGATACCTATTTTTATGTTTTAAAATTAGACGAATTGATAAGAACCGGATATATAACAATTAAACGATGAGGAAATTATATGCCATATTAATTGTGATCATGTTATCGAATGATTTTTTTGCGCAGCACTCTACGCTGACTTCAAATTATTTGTTGAATATTTTTTCAATTAATCCTGCCTATGCAGGTCAGAGAAGATCGCTTGACATGACATTGTTTTACAGAAAACAATGGTTAGGGCCTAGCGGTACGCCACAAACAGCAAGCATTTTGGGGAGTATGGAAATAAAGCCAAAAAATCTTTCAATTGGTTTTCATTATGATAATGATAACATTGGTTTTACGAACACTTCTGCTATTAAAATTGCACTTTCTTACAGGTTAAAGTTAGATAAGACACGAAAACTGGCTTTTGGAATTATGCCCGGATATAGAAAAATGTTTTACGATTATAGAAAACTGCGCACCACAACACAAGGCGATGGCACCTTTGATATTAATACACCAACCGTAAATTCTTTTATTTCCAGTGCCGGCGCTTTTTATTATTCTAAAAAAATGTACTTGGGTGTTTCGTCTCCCGAATTATTAAACTTAAATGGCAACAATCCTTCTATTGAATTAAATTTTATAGCAGGATATATTTTTAACCTAAGTAGCAGTGTTGTTTTAAAACCTTCTGTTTTAGTAAGAGAAATTAAAAACTCACCCACACAAATTGATGTTAATTTAACAACTTACTTTAACGAGGATCTTGGTATTGGATTAGCTTATAGAAATAAGGATGCGTTAGTAGCTTATTTTGATTGGGTTATTGATAAGGATAAAAGATTTAAAGTAGGTTACGCTTACGATTATTCTATTGGTACGATCAGAAAATATAATTCAGGATCACACGAAATTATGTTAAACTACTTTTTTGGTAAACTTTCTTACGCACCTTCTCCAAGATTCTTCTAATGATCCTTAAGTCCAGATTTTGGAGTGTTTTATTGTGCATGCTTGCAGGTATAAGCATGTTCTCTCAAAAATTTCTTTTTGATTCTGCGACCATTGAGTTAAAGCCACTGAATATTAATACAAAAAAAGAATCTGAATTCAGTCCTTTTATAATAGGAAAGAATTTTTTTTATACTTCTTCGCAAGAAAGAAAAGTTGGTGTAACGCACATGGAAAAAGCTACCCAACACCAAATGTTGGATATCTATAGAGGTTACCTTTCAGATTCAATAACCGTAAAGGATGTAAAAGCATTAACAAGAAAAATAAACAATTCAGTTAACCAGGGTTCGTGTTATTTTGATGTTGAAGGGTCACGTTTATATTATTCAGGCGACGTTCCAGCACAAAGCCATTATAAAAAATACAAGCTCGCTATTTTTTCAAGTGAGTTTAAGGATAATGAATTTAAATATCCAAAAATAGAAATTGTTCTGGCCGATACATTTTCTGCCGGACATCCCATGCTATATAAAGGTCGGCTGTATTTTTCTGCAAACCTTTCTGGAGGAAAGGGAGCAACAGATATTTATTATGCTGAGAAGATAGATGGCCAATGGGCAAACATTAAAAATTGCAGCGCCATAAATACACCATACCATGAATATTTTCCTTTTGTAATGAATAATGAAGAGATCTATTTTTCAAGTAATCGCCCGGGAGGATACGGAAAACTGGATATTTATAAATGTACTACAATCGATTCAACATCTTCAATACTAAACCTCGGTAACCCTGTAAATTCAAAATATGATGATTTTGGCGTTTATATTGACAGTTTGCAGGAAGGCGGTTATTTTTCTTCTGACAGAAAAAAAGGACAAGATGATATTTATTACTTTAAACAAACATGGCCGGTATTTAAAAATTGTAAAGATCCCGTAGTAGAAAATTATTGTTATGATTTTACTGATGAGAAAACACTTGACACTGATTCTCTTAAAGGATACTACTATCAATGGTCGTTTAGCGATGGTGTTACCGCAAAGGGCGTTAGTGTAAAACATTGTTTCCCGGCTCCAGGCGATTTCACTGTAGAATTAAACATTATAGATTCTGTAACCAAGGTTGTTTTTATGAGCCAGGCAGCTTTTGATATAAAAGTAGACTCCATTGTTCAGTTAAAAATAAACTGTTTGGACACAGTTTTACAAAACAAGAAATTCAATATTAATACCGATTGGACCTATTTGCCTGATAATACAATTAATGGCTATTATTTTGAAATAGATGGGAAGCGCATGCGTGGTAAGTCGCATGACGAAATTTTTGCAGAAAAGGGTAGGCACAAAGTATTGCTGGGAGTTACTACTGTTAACAATAAAACAAAACAAAAAGAATTACTGTGTACTACAAAGGATATTATTTGTGTGGATTCAACAACATGGTTAGCTGTTGAGAAAAGGCAGATAGAAAAAATTGCAGATCAATTTGCTTATAAGAAATTCCCCGGCGATTCGGCGATGTTAACTGATATGAATTATGCTGATGAAGAGTTGAAGTACAATAAAAAAGGTTTAAATGGAGCGGCGGTAGCAGCGGCAATAAAAGAGGTTGTTGACGAAAAAATTGCAAATAAGAGTAGCCGAAGCGATACTGTGAATAATCATATTGCAGCTAAAAATAAAAACAATATAGATGATAATAATCTTAATAATTTAAACGATGCAAATAATAACAATGATGTTAATACAGCTAATACAAATAGTTTAACTTCTGTAAAGGAAAACCCATCTGATAGTGTTTATAAAGGAAATGTTGGTACAAAGTATATAAAGCCTACAATGGATACGTTAATGAATTTAAAAGATAATGATGATGTAAGTTTTAAGGTACATTTAGGTACAAGTAAAACAGCAAAAGATACAACGCTTTTAAATAAAAAAGGCATTACCGGTATCACTGAAAATAAGGTGGGAGATGAGTACCATTATACGTATGGCAATGAGAAAAAAATAAAAGATATTGAAAAATATTATGACAAAACCATTAAAGCCGGTGTGGAAAATGCTGTTGTAGTTGGATATAAAAACGATTCAATTTTAGGAGCACAGAAAAAGTATATTAAAGAAGTTGACTTTGATAAAGTAAAAACAAAAGAAGACAGTGTCCGGATAGCAAAAAACATAAAAGCGAAAAATGACCTGCAAAACAATATTGAGAATTTAAGTTCTTTGCAATTAAGGGCCAAAGCAAATTCACTTTTAAATTCGGCAAGCGAGAAAGACAATTCAGTTTCTCAGCTTAATAAAATTGCAGAGACAAAAACGGGCACTGAAAAAGATAGTTTATTGGCCAAGGCAACTACTTTAGAGACAAAATCACAAAAACAAAAGCTGGAAGCTTCTTCGTTAAATCAAAAAGCAAATGGGCTTGATTATAATAATAACAATAATTCTATTAAAGAACTTTTAACTAAACTTAAAAACGACAAACCGGATATGGTTCCGGCCATGGTTGAAAAAAATGTAGAGATAAGTGCGTTAAAAACAGAAACGGAAAGATTAAAGGAAGAAGCAAAATTGATCACGAATAATTTAGATAAAATAGCAGCATTAAATAAGTTGGAAGAAAAAGAAGCCGAGATATTATTAAAACAAGATCAACTTATTTCTGAACTTAAGAAACAATATCCGGATCATATTGTAAGCTCAAACACAAAAAATAATTCAAATACTTCAGCTAATACTAAAAATAATACAAACAGTAACCAAAACAATTCTTCAGGCATTAATGCAAGTACCGAAAATAATTCAGGCACAAACACTTCGGTAGCCAATAATAATTCAACCGAAAATAAAAACAACAATTCCTCAAATACAAATAGTTCAGAGAATAGCTCGGGAACAAATAATGTAAGTGGCAATAATTCGAACGAAAACAAGAACAATAATTCTTCAAATACAAATAATTCAGAGAACAACTCCGGTTCAAATACTACTGTCGCTAACAATAATTTAGGTGAAAATAAAAACAACACTTCTTCCAATACGAATAGTTCAGAAAACAATTCTGCAACAAATAATGGAAGCAACACTAGTTTAAACGAAAACAAGAACAATAATTCTTCAGGCACAAAAAATAATTCTGAAAATAATCCAACCTCAAATAATAATGTCGCCTCAAACAATTCATCTACAAAAAACAATAACAAAAATTCTAATACTTCTAACTCAAAAGCAGGAAACGAAACGGTTTATGATGAATATGGTTTTATTCCAAAAACCGATATTCAAAAACTGAATATGGAGTTTTTAGAAGATTTTGGAGATCTGGAGGTGGAAGATCTTGAATTTAAAGTTCAGGTAGCTGTATTTAAAAAGCGCAAGACCTACGATTTTCCAAAATTAAAAAACAAAGGGCTTGGTAATGTTGATAATGAAGCCTTACGCGATGGAAGTACGCGTATGACCATGGGCGGCTCGTATAAAACACTACGTCAGGCCTTTAGACATAATGGAAAAATTGTAAAGGCGGGTCAGGGCGATGCCTTTGTGTCTGTTTATTACAAAGGAAAGCGTATTGGAATTGAAAATTTGAGAAAAAAAGGTGTATTGGTAAAAACCCAGGTAGTAACCGATTCGGTTTCGCAAAGCAAGTTAACTATCAATTCATCTAATTTAACAGAGTATGAGCAGCTGGCCAAGTATGAAGAACCTGAATACGAAATACCTAGTAAGAAAAAGGAAAAAGAAGAAGCTGCAACCACTATTGAAACACCTTCTAATACCGAGGCTGAAGAAGAATTTGTTTTTGCGCCAAGAACAAATATTCAAAAAAAGACCATGTTTTATGCCGAAAAATATGGCAATATTGCAGTGGATGGCCTTGAATTTAAAGTACAAATTGCCATATTTAAGATGAGAAGCAGCTATTCTTTTCCAAAATTGAAAGCCCTTGGTAAAATTGAGACCGAAGAGGCCGAAGAAGGTGGTACACGAATGACCATTGGTGGCTCATTTAAAACGCTTAATGAAGCTTTTGAATTCAATAAAAAGGTAGTAAGGGCGGGGCAAACAGACGCTTTTGTGGCTGTTTATTACCAGGGCAAACGTATTTATATTGAAAATCTTGAGCGTAGAGGAATATTTACATCTAGCATCAAAGTCGATAAAACCGACTAAATTCGACTAATATACCATCTGGAGGGTATGAAGAAATACTAAAAAATATTTTTTTTATTTAGTAATTTACGTTTCTTTGTTAAAGCTAAATCTACCTTTTTATGAGACTATTTTTTAACATTTTAGTGTTTGCATTTGTATTTAACATTTCGGCTTCTGCGCAGGTAATGCCGTCGCCCGATGAGAATATTCCTTTTTTGGTAACCTTTAGTAAATCATCAGATAAAACCTGGGGCGATGATGATAACATCCAGATCTATTTTTTCTCTATTCCGCCTGATAATAAAACGCCTTTTTACATTCGTATTTTCGATGCAGATAATGGTGGCAAATATGATGAGAACAGGAATGGTTTTAACTCAAAAACAAAATTCAGTGTATACGGTGGCAAAGGCGCGCATAGCAATCCTGCTGCAAAAGGAACAGATCCTAAAGCAAATTACAATAGCGGTATATTATTGAATACAAAAACATTTGGCGACGATCCGGCAAACGATGACAAGTGGTTTAATTTTGGACCCATCAATCCAACCGAAGGGGAATTACAACCGGAAATGGGTTATGTTTTTAAATTGGTTGTTGAAGGTGCAGAGGGTGATGATGGTAATTTGTACAGGTTAAGCCTTTCAACAAGTAAAGATGATAACATAAAAGTTGAAGGTGGAAATATATCTACATACGAATATTGCTTTAGAACTTCAGATAACTCAGGTTCAATATCACACCTGTATCCTTTTGTAACAAAAGGAATTGTTTCGGTAAATATTGATGTGTTTGATTATGATGATGAAGGGAACATTCGCATCATTTCTGTATCTAAAAGAGGTGAAGCAACTAAATTGGAAAAATCAGAGAACCGCGAGATCTCAAAACATAGTATAGTTGACGAAGAAATAAATACCTCGCTGGATGTACAGTTTGTAAAGACCAAGGCATCTAAGAATAATAATATTACCGTTTCCATTACTAACCAGTATGGAGAGTCGCTTGCTTTTTATACTGTGCCTATTGGTGGTGTGCCAAAATATAAACCCAAGACAACTTTTAAAAAGTCTAATTAAGCTCGAGTTTTATTAAGTTCAATAAAAAAAATAAAGGCGTATTTTCTTTTTTTAGTTCAATGATTTTTGAATTAAAGGGCCGGAGTTGTAAAATAACTTGGTTCAATAAAAAAAGCATAGCATTACTTCTTATTTTTTTAGGCTCATTCAAAAACTTTTCTCAGGTTTATTCATTTAAAACATTTACTGAAGACGATGGTCTGTCACAATCTTTTATTTATGACATTTGCCAGGATAGCCGTGGATTTTTAGTAATAGCAACCGGCGACGGTTTATCATCTTACGGCGGATATAATTTTAAAGTATTTAAAACAAACAGCGGTCTTGCAGAGATTGGTATCTC
Organism: Bacteroidota bacterium; assembly: GCA_032229505.1. Lineage (GTDB taxonomy): Bacteria > Bacteroidota > Bacteroidia > B-17B0 > Aurantibacillaceae > Aurantibacillus. The sequence goes on along the minus strand of JAVTWD010000082.1, from coordinate 255,270 downwards.
TACCTTATTTAAGGATAGCAAAAATAAGATCTGGTTGGGACATTTTGAAGGTGGCGTAAGTTATGTAATGCCAAACGGCAGAATAGGTAAAGTAAATTTTAAAGAACCTTTAAGTGCAAAACTTATACAGATCTTAGAAATAAGCCCAAACAATTATGTATTCTTAAAAAAGAATACCGGTCTTGTTCTTTATAATGCCGCCAGTGGTGCAGTAGAAAATATACAGGATGAGAATTTCATGGAAACAAATTCCATTTTAATTAACAAAGACGAATTACTTTTATTAAAGCCTGATGGTATCTATTATATCAAGATAAAAAATTTATTAGCTAAAAATTATAAAATAGAAAAGATCCGCGATTTGAAAGAGGGCGCTTGTATGCAGCTTAATTCCTCTAAAGATAATTTATTGGTTGCCGATAACTCTCTTGGTTTGTTAACCTTTAAAACAGATGATAAATTTACACCTGCAGATACATTTAAATTAGCGCGCCCTAACAATTCAACATTTACAAAAATCATTTCAGACAGGTTCTCAAACATTTACATTGCAAGTACTGATGATGGTTTCTTTAAAATAAATCCTTATTCAATTACGCGTTCAGTAAAAAATTACACTATAAAAAATGGCTTAAACTCAAACGCTATACAAAGTTTGTTTATTGACAGAGAAGATAATCTTTGGGTGGGTACCTATGGTTTTGGCCTACAACAACTAAATAACGAGATGTACAGTTATCGTTTTATAAAAGATGATGAAGGCCAGCGCTTACCAATAAGTTCAATTACAAGAGTAAACGGTAAAACTGCAGTAGCAACAGCCAAGGGCATGGGTTATATTAATGAAGACAAAGTTGATTTTGCAAAAAACCCGCAACTGGCAAATAAAAAATTTAAAAACTTAATGTTTTACAAGAATAATTTTATTTTTTCTACTATTGATGGCGAGCTCTTTAGAAGTGATACGCTGTTTAATAATTTAGTTAAGATACCATTATACACTACCAATCAAAAACTGGTAATTAACTCTTTAAACTCAACTGATAAAAGTATTTTTGCCTGCACTTCTGCGGGGCTTTACGTTATTGATCCTGATAATTTTTCTACCGAAGTATTAAATACCGAAACGGGTTTAATGCATAACAATGTAAAATTCGTTTTTATTGATTCTAAAAAACACATGTGGGTTTGTTCGCAAGGCTCATTAATTTATTATGTAGATAATTTAAAAGACGTTAAGATGTTTGATAACGTTCAGGGATTAAAGAATTTTAATATTCAAACTGTTTGTGAAGATAAAAACAAAAATGTGTGGATCTCTTCATTAGGCGACGGTGTTTTTAAATACAATGGAAGAAAGTTTGATAATTTTACAGTGGCAGATGGTTTAAAATCTGCTTATAGTTATGGTATAGTTGCTGACTATAAAAACGGTCTGTGGGTAGCGCATGCAAATGCTATCTCATATAAAAACAACAATAAAAAGAATTTTAATCGTATTGGCGGTAATTCTGATCTGATGCAAAATAATTTTATTGAGAATTCTCTTTTTTATGATAAAACAGAAAATGAAATTTTTTTTGGGACTACAGACGGTATAGTAAGAATAAATACATCCAAACAACGCTTTAATGAAGTTGAACCTGTATTAAACATTTTAAACATCTCAATAAATGGAGATAGGGTTGAGAGTTTAAAAGATACAGTTCTTGCATATAACTCTTACGATTTTGCTTTCGATTTTATTGGTGTTTCTTTATCTGAACCTAAAAATGTGCAATACCGTTACAAGCTTAAGCTGGAAGACGATGAAGATAACTGGGAAATAATAAACAGTGATGCCAGGAGGTTAACTTTTCCGAAATTAAAGAATGGCGATTATACGTTTATGATCTATGCTGCCAATAACGATGGCTTGTGGAATTCAAATCCTGTTGAATATCATTTTAAAATTGACAAGCCTTTCTGGCAAAAATGGTGGTTTATTATTACGAGTGTGCTTGGTTTTAGTTTAGCAGTTTTTGTGGGGATTAAATGGAGAACGAAAAAATTAATTGAAAATCAAAAAGAGCTGGAGCATAAGATCCATTTACAAACTATCGAAATAAGAAGCGAAAAAGAACATATCTCAAAAATTGCAGAAGAATTAAAGATAGTGCATGAAGATCTGAGAGACAGTATCAACTATGCCAAGAATATTCAAAGCAGTATTATTCCGCAACTGGATCAAATGCTTGGCCCTGTAAGTGTATTCGAACACTTTCAACCAAAAGATGTTGTAGGCGGTGATTTTTACGGCTATTATCTTTTACCGGATAACAATAAAATTGTTTTTCTTGCAGATTGTACAGGCCATGGTGTACCGGGAGGATTTTTAACAGTAATTGCAAAAGCATTATTAGATAAGATCGTTATTGAAATGAAGATCTATCAACCAAAAGAGATCATTTATAAATTAAACAGCGAGTTCAGGTTATTTTTTGGCGGTAACAATTCTACCGACGAAAATGTGAGGTATGAAGGTTTGGTTATTTCTTTATGTTATGTAGATTATAAGAATAAACAGGTTGAAATATGTGTTGCCGGAAATCCATTTTATTATTCTACAAACGAAACAGATGTTGTAAGTTTTAAGGGCAGTCGCAGCTCGGTTGGTTACGAAGAAAATATGGGCGAATTGAATTTATTGACTTTACCTATTGAGCCGGGTTTAAGATTATATATGTTCTCTGATGGTTTACAGGATCAGTTTGGTGGAGATGATGCCAAACGTTTTTCTTCTAAAAAAGTGGCAGGGGCTTTAAACAAATCTAAACTCTTATCTGTTAAAGAACAAGGCTATCTTGTTTTATCTGAATGGAACGATTGGAAACGTGCTTCAGAACAAGTAGACGACGTATCTTTAATAATCATGAAATTTGAATAAATAAAAAGTATATGGCTATCATAAACTCAATAGCAAGTTGGCTTATGAAAAAGCGTATGCACCAAATAGAATTGTTCATCAAATATCCTGTTGATGTGCAATCTGAATGGATGATATCTTTGCTTCAAAATGGTGCAAATACCGAATATGGTAAAGCACATCATTTTTCTGAAATAAAAAATTACAATCAATTTAAACAACAGGTTCCGATAAACGATTACGAATCGTTAAAGCCTTTAATTGACCGAACACGCAGGGGTGAGCAAAACCTTTTATGGAATTCGGATATAAAATGGTTTGCAAAAAGTAGCGGTACTACCGATAAAAGTAAATTTTTACCTGTAAGTAAAGAAAGCCTGGATGGCTGTCATTACAATGCCGGGCGGGATATGATAACATTGCATTGTTACAATAATCCCGACACACAATTATTTACAGGAAAAAATTTAGCATTAGGCGGCAGTTTTAAAGAAGACATTTTTGGCGATTATCATTCTTTTCATGGCGATGTAAGCGCAATTATTATTCAGAATTTGCCGGCCTGGGCCGATTTTTTCAGGGCACCGGATGTTAGTATTGCTTTGATGGATGAGTGGGAAAGCAAACTCGAAAAGATGGCATTGAGTATGATGAATGAGAATGTTGCCAGTTTAGCAGGCGTGCCAAGCTGGATGATGGTTTTATTGAAACGGATCTTAGAAAAAAAGGGAGCAAGATCAATAAACGAAGTATGGCCAAACTTAGAAGTTTATTTTCATGGCGGCGTTAGTTTTGAGCCATATAAAGATCAATTCATAAAACTATTTGACAACGATAAAGTAAATTTCCTTCAGTTGTATAGTGCTTCAGAAGGTTTTTTTGGCATACAAGATCAGTTAAAAAGCGATGAACTATTATTGATGTTGGATTACGGCATTTTATATGAATTTATTGAATTGAACGATTGGTTAAATAACGATTTTAGTCGCGTAATAAATTTAGAAGATGTAAAAGTGGGGATTGATTATGCCATCATTATTACTACCAATGCAGGCCTTTGGCGTTATCAGTTAGGCGATGTAATTCGTTTTACAAGTACAAATCCTTATCGGTTTAAAATTTCAGGCCGCACAAAACAACACATAAATGTTTTTGGCGAAGAGTTAATGGTACATAATACCGAAAAGGCTATTGCTATGGCTTGTGAAAAAACACATGCGCTTGTTCGTGATTATACCGTGGCGCCTGTTTTTATGAATGAGAATTCGGGCGCTCATGAATGGTTGATCGAATTTGAAAAAGAACCGAACAATTTTGACTTCTTTGTTGCGTTATTAGATGAGTCGTTAAAAAAACAGAATAGCGATTATGAAGCCAAACGTTATAATAACTTTGTTCTGCATTTTCCTGAAGTAAAAAAAATGCCGAAGGATACATTTTATAAATGGCTAAAGGCAAACAATAAATTGGGCGGGCAATACAAAGTGCCACGCCTGAGCAATAGCCGAACGATACTTGAAGAGATATTGAAAATTAGTGCTTAAAAAACAGTCATATAAAAAATTAATTCTATTGGCATTTGTATGTTTTGCTTTTTCATTTATTCAAAATGATCAGCCAAAAAGTCTGCATATTAAAACAAAACTCAATTATTTTTCTACCGATAATATTGGGAATGTTTACACGGTTAAAGAAGACGAGTTAATAAAATATTTGGCCAGTGGAAAATTGTTTGCACGTTATAGCAATTTAAAATTAGGTAACATTACAAGCGTTGATGCAACCAACCCCTTAAAACTGCTTTTATACTATCGCGATTTTCAGCAAATAGTTTTTTTAGATAATCAATTAACGGCTAACAGCGAGCCAATTTCGTTAGAGGCCTTAGGTTACGAACAAACCGATCTTGTATGCGCGGGCGCCAATAATAGTTTCTGGATCTACAATAAACAAAATAATGAGCTAGTGCGTTTTAACGAAACATCCAAAAAAATAGCCTCTACCGGAAATTTAAAACAAATATTACGGGCCGATCTCAAGCCAAATTACATGAAAGAGCATAATGGCTATTTATTCTTAAACTCACCCGAAACAGGTATCTATGTGTTTGACATTTTTGGCACGTTTAGCCGTATAATCTCGTTAAAGAACCTAAAGCAATTTGAGATAAATGAAGATATTATTTACTATCAAAAAGATAGTATTTATTGTAGCTACAATTATAAATTGTTTGAGGAAGCTTGTAAAAGTTTGCCCTTTGCGTCTGGTGCATTAGATGTTAAATATGCGGATAGTAAGATCTATCTTGGCTTTAGAGATTCATTAGTAGTGAGGGATTTTAAATAATTTAAAACACTATTTAACATTTATCCTTCCTTAAAAACCCGCTCCTTTGCTATATTTGTGTAACACTTGCTATGTTTGGCGTTATTTTATAATTGTTATGGAATTTTACCAAAAAGGCATCTCAATTTAAATGCAGGACTCAAATAACATACTTATTCTAAAGCTTGACGAATTTATCCGTCGTTATTATAAAAATCAATTAATAAAAGGTGCGCTTTATTCGAGCGGCATTTTATTATCAGCATTTTTATCGGTTACTTTTTTAGAATATTTCGGCGAGTTCAATTCTATTGTTCGTGGTATTTTGTTTTTTGGTTTTTTAGCTGCCACACTTTTTGTATTGGCAAAATACATTGCTATTCCGCTTTTAAAACTAAATAAGATTGGTAATGTAATTTCTTACGACCAGGCCGCCAATATTATTGGCAATCATTTTACAAATGTACAGGATAAATTGTTGAATGTGCTCCAGCTTCAAAACAATAAAATTTTAAGTGGATCGGATGAATTGCTTCTTGCCAGCATCAACCAAAAAATAAACGAGTTAAAGCCTGTGCCTTTTACAACAGCCGTTAATATTAATGAGAACAAAAAATATTTGAAATACGTATTGCCACTTTTTTTGCTTACCACAACTATTTTTATTATTTGGCCACAGGTAATTACAAAAAGTACTACCCGCTTAATGCATTATCAAACCTATTATGAGAAGGAAATGCCTTTTCAATTCACGATTCAAAATAAAAACCTGCAAGCATTGCAAACACAGGATTATGAGTTGGATGTAAAAGTTGCGGGTAGCGAATTACCAAACGAAGTTTTTATAAGCATTAACGGCATTGAATATAAATTAGAAAAGAAAAATAACACATCGTTTAAATATACTTTTTCAAATTTGCAGGCAAATACAACGTTTCAATTGGGTGCTGCTGGATTTACTTCTAAAGAATACGAATTAAAAGTATTGCCAAAACCAACTTTAATGCAATTTAATTTGCAACTAATTTATCCTGCCTACCTCAATAAACCAAATGAGAATATTGCTAATACCGGCGATCTTCAAATTCCGCAGGGCACAAAGGTTAACTGGGTATTTAATACAAAAAATACCGATCAGCTTCAGCTAAAATTCAGCGATAGTTTAGCTTCGCCACAACGTAATAACGAAAATCAATTTCAATTCTCACGCAAGTTCATTCAAAGTAATAACTATACCATTAAAGCAGTAAATAAATTTGTGTTCACTGCCGCGGATTCTGTTAACTATAGCATCAATGTTGTTCCTGATCAATATCCAACTATTGATGTAAACGAAAAACTAGATTCTTTAAATCCAAAAAATATTTACTTCAGCGGGCAAATTAAAGATGATTACGGTTTTAACAGATTAAATTTTCATTATAAAAAATCTGGAACTGACAGTTCAGGCAAAGCAATAGAGACAAATGGAAGCTTTCCAATCAATGTAAATAAAACTCAGGTAGCGCAGCCGTATTTTTATTTTTTAGATGCTGCGCAGTTTAATTTGCAGCCGGGCGATAAAATTGAATATTATTTTGAGGTATTTGATAATGATGGTGTAAATGGTGCCAAATCTGCCAAAACACAGTTAATGGTGTTTAAAGCGCCAACCAAAGATGAGATCAACAAGAATACTGAAAAAAATAATGCAGAAATAAAACAAGACCTTGAAGAAAGTATTAAAAAGGCAAAACAGCTTCAAAAAGAAGTAAATGAATTATCTAAAAAGATAAATGATAAAAAGCAATTAGGTTACGAGGAAAAAAAGAAACTGGAAGATGTTTTAAAGAAACAGAACGAATTACAAAATAAAATTGAAGAATTAAAGCAAGAAAATCAATTAAACAACAAACAACAAAATGAATTTTCTCAGTCTGATGAGTCGTTATTAGAAAAACAAAAACAATTAGAGCAATTGTTTGAGAATGTGATGACACCGGAAATGAAAAAATTATTTGATGAGTTAAACAAGATGTTGGATAAGCTGGATAAAAATGAAGTGCAGCAAAAGCTCGAAGAACTAAAACTTTCCAACAAAGACATTGAAAAAGAATTAGACCGTAACCTGGAAGCCTTTAAGCAGCTTGAGGTTGAGAAGAAAATGCAGGATGTTATTGATAAGCTGGATGAATTAAAAAATAAAGAAGATGAATTAAATAAAGAAACGGAAAATAAAAAGTCTGACGATAAAAATTCAGACAAGAACAAAGACGACAAGAATCAGGATAATAAGAATCAAGACAAGAATGATAAAAATAAAGACGATAATAAAAAAGTTGATTCAAAAGAATTAGAAAAAAAGCAGGAGGATATTGCCAAGCAATTTGAAGATCTTAAAAAAGATATGAAAGAGCTGGAGCAAAAAAACAAAGAGCTTGAAGAACCAAATGCATTGCCAAAAAACGAAGAGAAGCAGGAAGAGATAAGTAAAGACATGAAGAACAGCTCTGAACAGCTGAGTAAGAACAATAAAAAGGATGCAGGAAAATCTCAAAAATCTGCCAGCGAAAAAATGCAGGAGATGAAAGAGGAGATGGAAAATGCAATGGAATCTAACGAATCCAAAGAAGCAGAAGAAAATGCAGAAGCGTTACGCCAGATCTTAGAAAATTTAGTGAACCTTTCTTTTGCGCAGGAAGAATTAATAAAACAATTGCCAAAAACGCGTATTGATAATCCGCAATACGTTGGCATTCCAAAACAACAAAATAAATTAAAAGACGATAGCAAAATTATTGAAGATAGCTTGTTAGCATTAAGTAAACGTGCGCCGCAGATTAGTGCCGTTGTTAATAGAGAAATAAGCGCCATTAATTTAAACATGAATAAAACGGTGCAGGCTTTGGCAGATAGAAATACCGGTGAAGGCGCCATGCGTATGCAAACCACAATGACCTCTGTAAATAATTTGGCGCTCTTGTTAAATGAATCGTTGGAGCAAATGCAACAACAAATGAAAAAGCAGCAACAACAAAAAGGCAGTAGTGGTAAATGTAAAAAACCGGGTTCGGGCAAAGGCTCAAAACCATCAGATAAGCCAAGCATGCAAAGCATGAAAAAGCTGCAGGAACAATTAAATGAGCAGTTAAAACAAATGAAAGAGGCCATGGAAAAGGGTCAAAAGCCGGGTCAAAAACCCGGAGAGAAGCCGGGGCAAAAACCGGGGCAGGGTCAGCAGGGCAATGGCTTAATGATGCCCGGAAATAGTGAACAATTGGCCAAAATGGCTGCGCAACAGGAAGCTTTAAGGCGCCAAATGCAGCAAATGATGGATAAATTGAAGAATAAAGGCAAAAATCCGGGCGGCGATATTGCCGATTTAATGGAACAAACAGAAAAAGACCTTGTAAATAAGCAACTTACAAACGAAACCATGAAACGCCAACAGGATATTTTGAGCAAACTACTTGAAAGTGAGAAGGCTGAGAGGGAAAGAGAGCAGGATGAACAGAGGAAAAGTAATGAAGCAAAAAGTCAAAATTTAAGCAACCCTAGCCAGTTTTTAGAGTATAAAAGAATGAAAGAAAAAGAAATGGAGTTGTTAAATACCGTTCCACCTAGTTTAACGCCATATTATAAAGAAAAAGTAAATAATTATTTTAATAGCGTAAATAAGTGATGATACCAGCGAGGAACGAAACCTTGAAGATAAATTCGAAAGCAGAGCATTTAAGATTAGTAGAGCGTTTGATTGAAGATGTGTGCCAGGTATTTAACGTGCAGGAAGATTGCTACGGTAATATTTTAATTGCCGTAACTGAAGCAGTGAACAATGCCATTTATCATGGCAATAAAAATAATCCCGATAAATTTGTAAACATTGGATTTGAAAATTCTGAAAAGCAGTTGATCTTTTCTGTTACTGATGAAGGACAGGGATTTGATTTTTTAGGATTGCCGGATCCTACCGATCCTGCCAACATTGATAAGCCAAGTGGTCGCGGTGTTTTTTTAATGAAGAACTTAGCTGATTCCATTCAATTTGAACAGAATGGGAAGACTGTAAAATTGGCGTTTAATAATTAGTTCTTTTGAGTATTAAAAAAATACTCTTTTGTTTGGCGGTAATATTTTTTTCCAAAATAGCTAATTCACAATCTACTTTTAATTATCATTACAGCAAAAGAACAGATTTTTTTGTTACAGGATATGATGGGGGCTACCAATCTTATCTTTTAGGTAATAATAAAATTTTCTCAAATGGCGCTGTAACAGATTCTGCTTCTGGAAGATTGCTAACATCAACATGTGTTTATGATACAATTGGTAATCTTGTTGCAAAAAAAACATACGGTTATCCTGAATACGATAAATATATAATTCAGCGAACAGTTAAATTTAATAATCATATTTATGGAATTGGGCAAGCATATAATTATAATGACACTGTAAATGATCTTGATCTTTTATTTATAAAATTTGATATTAACGGAGATACTGTATTTACAAAAATCCTTCACGATACAGGCTCAGTTGTTGCCGCCGATATTATAAAAACTGTTGACAATAAATTATTGGTATTAGGTAATTACGCCAAAGATTTTACGAATGTTGTTTATACACGAACTTGTTTTATCAATGTTGATACATTAGGCAACGTTGTTCAGAAGAAATATAATGATTCCTCACTCTATCAACCAAGCATCTTGCTTTATAGTAATCCATTAAAAGAGTACTATGTATTAGGCACATATCCTTCAAATTTAACCAGTAATTTTGTATATTATAGTTATTTGCATTGCTTTGATAGCTTACTGCAAAATAAGTTTGTGAAAAATCAATTGTCAGGCGCAAATGACATAATATTAGCAGCTACCATGAACAGCAAAACCATATATGCTACTTTCTGTATCCCTTCTTCCAACACACCTCCAAATCCTGGTGTGGGCAGTAAAATTATGATCACTAAATTCAGGCGAATTTTTAATAATGTTCAAACTGTTGCAAACTTTGTTGGGGTACACGATCCATGGTTTATGAATATGGCCACAGGTAATATTGTTATTAATCAAAACACAGTTCTTTTTCCTGTTGAGTGTAATACCGGCGGCTATATTTATTTTTGTGATACAACACTTAATTTAATATGTCTTGCAAAAACCGATCCGGGAGATAGCGCTTATTATATTGCAACATCTATTGGGCTTCTTTTGTCAAACAAAATATTTGGCACGGGGTTATATTCTCCCCACTACATAGGTTCAAGTATGTCTAGCTGGAACTTTCTTACAAATGAATACATGGAGTTTTTAAATAATGGTTGTGGATTCGTAAATACAAAGGAAGAAAGAATGTCACAAAATAATTTTAAGCTCTATCCAAATCCATCAGCAGAAATGGTTTTTCTTGAGAATGAAGATCTGGCAAATACAGAATTAAAGATCGAATTTATAAACTCAATTGGCCAGGTTATTAAAAGCGAACAAACTTTTTTCAATTATAAAGATTCATTTGGAATTTTTGACCTTATGCCAGGATTGTACATTTGCAAAGTTTATTCTAAAGCATCGCAAGTAGCTACTATTAAACTCATAAAAAAATAGCCTGATTATTGTTAACGTCCGTTAAATCAAGCCTTCCGGCCACAGCACAAAATTATTCTTCATGTAAACTTGTGACTTCTTCGTTTTAATTTTTGTAAAATTTCAATTTTAATCAGTTGATTTTCAATTATTTTTGTTGGCTGCAACATCGCTACATTTTTATGCAACTATCGTAAACGTGTTTTTTTGAGTTTGGACACACTTTTGTATACATAAACCCAAACCAATTAAAAACAAATAAAAATGAAAACAATGATCCAAAACAAAACATTACTTCTTTTAATAGTTGTAATGAGTCTATTTACAGCTTGTAAAAAGAAAGACAACGCAAGTCCCGAAGATCCGGCCAGCCCAACACCAACCACTCCGGCACCATCTGCCCGCTTGGTAATTGATAATGGTGCCCGCGCTTTACCGGTTGGCAATACCATTAATTACTCTGCCAAATTAATTAAAGCAGATGGTACCATCACCAATTTATCAAGCGGCGTTACCTGGACTTCCTCAAACGCTAATGCAGGAAGCTTTTCAGGTTCTGTATTTACTGCAAGCGCAGGTGAGATCACCATCGTAAAAGCAAGTTATGTTTTAGATGGCGTAACTTACACTGCTGAGGTGCCTTTAACCATTCAAATACCAAACACCAGCATCTTTGCGGTATTACCTTCTGCTATTGTTTTCCAGGCGGGAACAGAAACCATTGCTTTAGAAACAATTTATATTGGAAGCGGTTCTGCTTCTTATGCTTTTTCATCTGATAATACAAGTGTTGCCAATGTAACATCGGCTGGTGTTGTATCATTTATTTCTGCAGGCCAGGCAAATATTACAGTGGCAGCTACTATTAACGGACAAACAAGTAATGTGATCGTTCCAGTTTTAGTAGTTGGCGCTCCTGCAGTTATATTGCCAGTGGCAAAGGTGGTTGTTACGCCAAAAAATTTAGAAATGTTTAAAAGCGAAACGCAGCAATACGTTGCAAAGGCATACGATTCAAACGGAAACGATGTATCTGCAAACTATACATTCAACTGGTCGGTAACAGCTAAAGATGCAGATTTTCCAATGCCGGTTAGTATTAACGCTACTGGTATGGTTACTGCCAATAATTTAGGCGGCGCTTATGTATCGGCTACAGCTGCAGGCATCACCGGCCAGGCAGAACTAAATGTAAATCCAGATACAGTAATTATGGTAAATCCATTCTACGTTTCGTTAGGTGGTTTTGATCCTATTACCTTACAGCCAAACCCTACCAGCCAAAACTTAACTGCCACTACTTATAAAGTAGATAGAGTTGCATATAAAGCAGGTCAGGCAAATTTCTTAACCCAAATTACTAATCCTTCAAACCTTACATGGATGGTGCCTTTAACAGGCATACCTGCTATTGATAGCTTTTACGATATTGTGGATCTTACAAATCAAACATCATCAGGCGTAACGGTAACTAAAAAAGCAAGTGCTATGACGGGCGGTTCAACCTTTGTTGTTGCTCATGTTCCGGGCACTGGCATTGAGCCGGGTATTTCGGCTATTACGGTAATGCCATAAAAAACGGGTAGCCGGGAGCTTCTTAAAATGCCGGCGCGTATTGAGTGGTGTCGGTGTTCTCCCGGCGAAAGAATTAAAACACGGATAGAAATATCCGTGTTTTTTATTTGTGAAAAAATCTCAAATTCATGGTTTTGGCTTTATAAAACAGATCTTTGGTAGTATATTTATAGTTATAATTCCCCCTTTGCAAAAGGGGGTTAGGGGGATTAAATAAATGATTTTTTATAAAAGGTTTCTGTTTTCACTCATAGTTGTACTTTTTGTACAGATAAATTCCTTTGCCCAAAAACCAACCAACAATGCCGATAAACTGGCGCTTCAATATTATGAGCAAAAAGAATATGAAAAAGCAAATGCGTATTTTGAAGATCTGTACGATGCCAATCCTGAAGCCTGGTATGCCTATTATTTTAAAAGTTTATTAGGCGCAAAAGACCTTTCTAAAGCAGAAAAGATCACCAAACGCCAACTCAAACAAAATAAAAATAATGTTTACCTGTATGTTTATTTAGGAAGAATTTTTAAGATCCAGGGTGAAGAGAAAAAAGAAAAAGAAGCTTACGATAAAGCAGTAAAAGAATTACTGGCAGTACAACCGTTTATTCAAAATGTTGCAACAGCATTTACCGAAGATGGTTTATATGACTACGCCATTGAAGTGTACAATAAAGGAAGAAAGGTAACACCCGATTATCCTTATTTCTACGAACGCGCCGATATTTACAAACAAAAAAACGACCTTAAATCCATGATAAACGAATACCTGGATGCGCTGGAGTTCAGGGATAGCGAGATACAGGCGGTACAAGGCAATTTGCAAAATTCGTTAGGTTATGATGACGCCGAAGGCGGTATTAATAACCCTTTATTAAAACAGGAATTACAAAAACGTATTCAAAAAAGTCCGGATAAAATTATTTTATCGGAGTTTTTAATTTTTATTCAAAAGCAACAAAAAGATTTTGACGGTGCTTTTGTGCAATCAAAAGCATTGGATAAACGTTTAAAAGAAGACGGCAACCGCATTTTTGAACTGGCAAAAATTTGTACCTCTAACCAGCAATGGGAAACCGCAAAACGCTGCTACGATTATATTATCGAAAAAGGTCAGAACAATTTGTATTACGACGCCGCTATTATTGATGGCATGAATGTAGAATATTTGGCTGTTACACAAAAAGCGCAACCAACAACAGAAGAATTATTAGCGCTTGAACAAAAACTGGCAAGCGCTTTTGAAAAATATAAACAAACATCACTCAGCGGACCAATTGTAAAGAACCTTGCCAACATAAAAGCTTTTTACTTAAATAAAACAAACGATGCTATTTTGTTATTACAGGATTTTATTGCACAGCCTGGTCTGGAAAATACAGCAAAAGCAGAATTTAAAATTTTGTTGGGTGATATCTACATGCTTACCGGCGAGATCTGGGAAGCATCTTTATTATACTCGCAGGTAGAAAAAGATTTTAAATACGAAGCAATAGGTCAGGAAGCAAAATTCAGAAATGCGAAGTTGAGTTTTTATGCCGGCGATTTTCCATGGGCAAAAACGCAGGCTGATGTATTAAAAGGCGCTACGACAAAATTAATAGCGAATGATGCTTTGAATCTTTCTTTAATCATTACCGATGCTATTGGTGTTGATACCAACGATATGCCTTTGCGCTTATATGCAAGTGCAGAGTTGATGGTAGTACAACATAAATTTACAGAAGCCATTGCGCGCATGGATAGCATTAATATTTTATTTAATACAAATACTTTAGGTGATGATATTAATTACAGTAAAGCACAAATTTATACCACGTTAGGAAAATATACAGAAGCGGAAGCTATGTATAAAAATATTATAGAGTATTTTGGAACCGAATTATACGGCGATGACGCGCAATTTAAATTAGCAGAGTTGTACGAGAAAAAAATAAACGATAAAGAAAAAGCCAAAGCTGCATATCAGGATGTATTAACCAAATACCCCGGCAGCATTTATACTGTAGAGGCGCGTAAGCGATTTAGGGAGTTGCGTGGGGATAATCTGAATAATTGATTTCTTTAGGACTAAACACTGAGGATATTGACCTTAATTTATCTTCGCCTCCAAAGCCTTCAACAAAGCACTTGCTTTCAGCAAACACTCATCATATTCTTTTTCGGGTTCGCATAAATACGTAATGGCGCTGCCAACGGCAATAGATAAACGTTTTGTTTTTTGGTTATAAAAAATACTGCGGATGTTAACGGCTAAAGCAAAATCTTCGTTCTCGTCAATTACGCCCATAGCGCCGGAATAAGTCTTTCGTTCAAAATCCTCAAACGCATCAATCAGTTGCATGGCCCGTAGCTTGGGAGCTCCCGTCATACTTGCCATCGGAAATGTAGCATCAATTATTTTTTCGAATGTTATATTTTCTTTTAATTCGCAGCTAACCGTGCTTACCATTTGGTGCAAAGTTTCAAAACTTTCAATGTTGTATAATTTGTTAACGTGCACACTTCCTTTTTTTGCAATTATGGAAAGATCGTTTCTTGCCACATCTACGGCCATTACATTTTCGGTGCGTTCTTTTAAGTTGTTATACAAAGCATCTTTTAATGCTTCGTCTTCTTCTTTTGTCTTACCGCGTTTAGCAGTGCCTTTAATGGGTTTTGTGTAAAGTGTATTTCCTTCTTTTTTTAAAAATAATTCGGGACTTGCACTTATAATATATTCATCATTTAATTTTACCAAACATGAATAAGGCGCTTTGCTTAATTCGTTTAATTTTAAGAAAATGTTAACAGCATCTATCTCCACATCATCAGCAAAAAATTCAATACAATAATTTATCTCGTAAATATTTCCTTGTTGTATGTGCTCTTTTAAAGCAGTTAAATTTTGAATGTATTTTTCTTTTGAGGTTTGCGCTTTTAAAAAAACAGGATCTTGTTCCTTAAAATCCGGATCAATTTCAATTTCTCTCTTTTGATCTATTTTATAGAAAACGGGTTGAGGGTTTCGTATTTGCGGATTTTGATAAGGCAAAAGAACAAATGAATTTGCTTTAAATTCATGGCTTTTAATAAGCTCAGAAAGCTCAAAAACACCATCTTTTTTGGCACTTTTACTCAACAAAAAGTTGTTTAAATTGTTAAAAACGGGGTTCACAGGCTAAAATTACTGATTTAATGAGTAAAAAACCTAAACTTTTTAGGAGAGAATTTCGTATTTAAACCTAATTTCGTTAACTTCCATCATAAATAGTTAATAAAGACTTCACAGATAGGAAATACAGATGAAAAAGAGTTTTATTATTTTATTTTTCTTTTTATTTATTACAGTCGGTTATTCGCAAACGCAAACCTCTGCGGGTTTAAATTATTTACACGATAATTTTTATACGCTTGTACCCAAAAAAACCTATAGCCAGGCTATTGGCCAGGCTTATAATAATCTTGAAGCACAGGCAAATCCCGATTTTGGAACTTTGCCTTATAATGCACCTCAAAAAAATGTTGTTGAGGTTTTAGCAAAGAGAACGGTAGATGAAAGATATTATGTTGATATTGATGACCCGACATTTTTCTATATTCAAAAATCTGCTGTGCCAATTAATTTTAATGTTAACGGAAATTTTATTGCAATAGATCCCACATTGGAGCAGGTTTCAACAGGGGTTTACGCTGCTCCTAATCAGCCGCACCCTACAAAACTGGATGTTAATTTGAAAAAAACTGTATTGAGCTGCCAGAATCAATTTATTGAAAATAATAGGTATACTTTATCTCTAGTAGACACTGTAAATGTAATTACTACATATACAGCAAATTGGTCAAATTATACGGTTGGTAATAATGGTGCATACATAACCGATATTTTTCCGGGTGTTGATATGAAAATATTTTTTGCAGAGTCAAAGGTAAAAAGCAATTTTATTATTAAAAATGCAATTGCAAACTGTAAGCGATTTATTTTTACAGATCATTTGGGTTTATCAAGTGGCTTATCACTCGCTCAACAATCAGGTAGTGCCGGGCAACTTTTTAAAGATGGTATTGATGTAAAAGACGCTTCAAATAATATCCAGTTTGTTATAAGTAAAGCAAAAACAAATGATGCTTCGGGCGATAAGGCCCATTCAGTAACAAATCCATATAGAATAATTGCAAACGATATACAATTACATCTTGATTCAACATTTTTAAATTTACCAGGCCTTGTTTATCCTGTAATTGTTGATCCGCTTTTTACGGCTGTTGGTCCAATAGCGGGTACACCAAATACTATTGGCTCATTACCTTCTCCTGCTTTTTGTTCACAAAACATTACGGTTACATTTCCCGGAGGTTCTACGCCTTGGGATGTTAGCGCCGCCTGGAATGTAGGAACAATACAATGTTGCGCTAATGGTATTCAATGTTGGCGCAGCGACGCCCAGTTATGGCTTACTTCTTCTTGTGGCGGCGCATCACCTGTTGGCTCACCGGGTATCATATGGGTTTGCAACACAGGCGGCTGTTTTTCTTCGGGCAACTGGAATCCAACACTGCCTTTTGCAAGCAGTGGTACGCAATCAATGGCTCAATGTTACCCGGCCTCCTGCACTAATCAAAACCTTATCTTTACAATAAACCTCAACAGAACTTTTTGCGCAAATAGTTTTGGTTGTAATTGTAGTTGGGCAACTAATGTATGTGTTTATTTAAATAGCTGGAATGTTACTGTTCAAGGAAGAACAATGGAAACTCTTGCTAATAGTGCCACAGGTAACGGCTCAACTACGCAGGCCGCAGTTTGTTATAATTCAACAACCATGAATCCAAACCCGCAATACGGCATTACACCATTAAGTTATTTGTGGGGTCCGGGCGGACAAACTTCTTCTACTCTTAGTTATATGCCAACAGCGCCGGGTAATAGTGTTTTTACCTGTACTGTAACAGATGCTTGTGGAACAACGAGGGTAGCTACTTTTACAATTACAAATAACTGTGTTTTGCCAATTGAATTAAAAGATTATACAGCAACGTATACAGGCAACTATACTAATATTAAGTGGAGCACAGCAACAGAAAAAAATGCAGAATATTTTACAGTAGAGAGATCTTCTAATGGTGTAGATTACATTTTACTTGAAAAAGTACCTGCATCTTTAAATAGCACATCATTAAAAAATTATGGTACAAAAGATTATTCTCCGAATAAAAAAGGCACAAATTATTACAGGTTAAAACAATTTGATGTTGGTAATAAAGAAAAATTCAGCAAAGTAATAACCGTTGATATTAATGAAGAAGCGCTGGAAGTAAATCTGGTTCCTAATCCGGCGTCAACCGATCTGGATATTGAGTTGTCGAATAACTTTATTGGTAAAACAGTAAATATTGAATTGTACGATGTAATGGGTAAAAAATATGTACTCAAACAAAACATACATATTGATGGTGAAACAAAGACCACACATCTTAATTTATCAGAACTGCCAAAAGGTATTTTCTTTATTAATGTGATCACAGAAGATTTTACTATTTATAAAAATAAACTGATCAAGCTTTAATTTCTTCACACTTTTCCTATCCATTTATAATTAAAGAAACCTTTAGTGATATTATAATTTCTGTTTAATTTTTTTGAAGTATAATTTTCGTAAATTAATTTCACTTGTCCTTCGGTTAAGTTTAAAGCGCTGTTCAGTTCAAATCCTGCTTTTTGAATGTACCAACCTTGGCACATTAAATTTGTTGTTTTTTCTTCGTTACTAATACTCTGTTCTTGCGGAGATGCTTTTGTGTTGATGGATTCAAAGGTAGCATTTGCATGCGGATGGTCAAGCCCAAGTAAATGCCCGGTTTCATGCGCAACTGTTCTTTTATTTGTACCGGAGATAATAGAATCGATATTTTTTGGATTCAGTTTAATAAGTAAGCCACAAAAATCTGCTTCGGCAATGTTATTGTTGGTGATGTGCGGAGTGATAACAATAAGCATTTTGTTATATAACAAACGTAAAGAATATTTATATAAAGGTTTTACAGTAACGGTAGTTAAAAGCTCAATGTTTCCAAATTTACCGGAATAAACACTTTCAATTTGTTTTTTAATGGCTGTAGCAAGAATAAAAAGATTTATTGTTTGAGAAGATCTATTAATAAGAAAGATCTCAAGATCGATCTTCATAACATTTTGGTTTTTATTTACAGTTACCATTTTGCATAAAATTAAAAAATAAGCAGTAATTTTATATCATGCATATAGGCTTGTTTTTTGGCTCTTTTAATCCTGTTCATATAGGGCATTTGGCATTGGCAAATTATATGTTCAATTTTACTGATATACAACAGGTTTGGTTGGTAGTAAGCCCGCATAATCCTTTAAAAAATAAAAATCAACTATTAAATCAGAATGATCGTTTGCATTTAGTGAACCTCGCGCTTGATTTTCATCCGAATATAAAAGGCAGTAATTTTGAATTTGATCTTCCTCAACCTTCATATACTATCAATACTTTAGCAAGATTAAAAGAAAAATATCCTGAGCATCAGTTCAGTTTAATTATGGGTCAGGATAATCTTCAGTCTTTTAATAAATGGAAAAATTACGAAGAGATCATTAAACGTCATCACATCTATGTATATCCTCGTCCGGGTTGCAAGCCAAGCGAGTTTGATACGCATCCAAATGTTCACATTACCGAGGCGCCTTTAATGGATATCTCATCTACATTTATCCGTAATGCAATTAAAGAAAAAAAAGATGTTCGGTTCTTTCTTCATCCAAAAGTTTGGGAAGAAATAGATACTATGAATTTTTATCGTAAGTGAAAATTTAAACCACATAGGCACATAGTTTTAAGAATAAAGCCAAACGGGTTAAAGCAAACAATAGGGTTGAAGCGAAGCTTCAACAAACTATGTTTAAATAATAAAAAAAACCAAAAAACTATGCAGTTCTATGTGTCTATGTGGTTTAAAATTTCCAAGTAAACTCAGTTATCAACTTAAACACATCCACATAATCTGTTAGCGGTAATGTTTTAGCAACATCAAATACATCATGATAAGCTTTTATGCCACCCATGGTGTAAATAAAAAAGCAAGGCACGCCCGCCTCCGAAAACCAGTAATGGTCACTGTTTGAGGCTTTGCCGCGCCTTTTTATCTCTTTTAATAATTGTTTTTCTTTATTGATACTCTCTAACAAAGCAAATTGTTTTTCAAATGTGTAACCGTTTACAACCATAATGCCATCATCACCGGTTCCTAAAAGATCAAGGTTCACCAAAAATTTTATTTTAGTAAGATCCATCACTTTACTCTCAACAAAATAATGTGAGCCTAATAGCCCGGCTTCTTCTCCCGCAAAAAAGATAAATACGGTTTTATATTTTGGCGGATTTTTTTGATAATACTTTACAAGGTTCAATAATACGCTCACACCACTTGCATTATCATTAGCACCCGGAAAATACGTGGCTTTGCCCATACCGCCCAAATGATCGTAATGCGCAGAGAAAACCATCATGGTATCGTTATTTATTTTTCCGGGAATAAAAGCGCAAATATTTTTATTGATGTACTTAGTTAGCACTTTGCTTTCAATAGTTACATCAACATTTTTAATATCGGCAGGTGCAGATGTTTGCAGGAGTTCGATCGTACAACCGGCAACAGAATTTGTTGCAACACTATAGGTCAGTTTCTTTTTGATCTTTATACTTACTGGAAGCGCCATATTATTGGCAATATATGTAACCGAGTCTTTTTTAAACAGCGTGTATTTACCTTTAACAGTGCCACTTTCAGGGCTAATGATATAATCTATGCCGGGTTTTAATAACTTATTATTGATCTTAACATTTACTTTTCCGGGAAAGGTGTTTACGTTAAAATCAAACCATTGAAAATAACCTGTAACAAAAAAAGGGTCTGCTTTATTGTTTTTTAATTCGCCTGCAATATATTTTGCTGCAATATCCAAACCGTTATTTACATAACCACGGCCAAAACACTTTTTAGAAGTTAAATATTTTATTACTTCGCGGGCATAAGTTGTATCCTGCGCGAATGAAGCATTGCAGGCAAAGATAAAGAGCAGGATAAGAGAACGGAACTTCATTAACTGAAACGTTTTTTCGCAATAGAAAAGAAAAGGTTTGCTACCTCATTATTGTCTTTCCACTCATAAAGTGTTTTTAAACTGTTAAGATAGATCTCAGTGTCTCGCCAGCTCTTTAAAGCATTTACCTGTTCAACGGCTATACTATATTCTGAATTATTTTGTTTGAACAATTCATTGATGAAACGAAATTTATCATTAATGCCAATTAGCATTGGTAAAATGATCTTTGCTTCATTTACTTCGTCTGTTTTTACTTCTGCTTTTGGCTCAATTTTTGGTTGAACAATTTCAGGTTTTTCCTCGTTAATGGTAACTTTAATATCGTTCTTAATTTCCTCAATTTTTTCTTTTGGCAATTCTTTCTCACTCACTTTGGCATGAATGCTAAAGCTGGGCGAGATCTCTTTATTGATCTTATTATATTTGTAAACAGAAAGGTTCTCTTGTAATTGAACAAGCTGTTGCTGCAATTTTTCACAGGTATCTACAGTTGGTTGAATGGTCTCATCTACAAATAATTCCAATGTTGGGGTCAGATCATTGATCTGTGATTGTATTTTATGTAAAACCTTCTCTAACGACATCTTTTTTGTGAATATTTATAATTAAATATAATTTGATTTTGCAACATCTTAGCTTACTTTTAAGTTTTGTTTTTAACGCCTTTTAAACAATGTTTTTAGAGAATAATAATGCCGAGCGCAAACGTGGATGGATAGAGGTTATTGTAGGAAGCATGTTTTCCGGCAAAACAGAAGAATTGATTAGGCGCTTAAAACGCGCACAGTTTGCCAAGCAAAAGGTAGAGATCTTTAAACCTACAGTTGATACCCGTTACGATGAATTTAAGGTAGTAAGCCACCAGGGCATTGAGATCATGAGTACGCCTGTTCCTTCAAGCGCTAATATTTTGCTATTGGCTACAGATGTAGATGTTATTGGCATTGATGAGGCCCAGTTTTTTGATAATGAATTGCCTTATGTTTGTAACCAGTTGGCAGACCGCGGTATTAGAGTTATTGTGGCAGGGCTCGACCTGGATTATACAGGTAAGCCTTTTGGGCCAATACCAAATCTAATGTCTACCGCCGAATACGTTACAAAGGTACATGCTATTTGTATGCAATGTGGTAATTTGGCTTATGTAAGCCATCGTAAAACAAATGATGAGAGTTTAGTGCTATTAGGCGAAACAGACAGTTACGAGCCTTTATGCCGTAATTGTTTTAATAAGAATTTTAAAAAGTAAGAATAGTATATGTATAGCCTGCAGCAAATAGCAGAAATTGGGAATGCAAAATTTATTGGCGGTACCAATAATAAAGTGAGTGTTTTCTTGAATGATAGCAGGGCTTTACAATCACCAATTGATACATTATTTATAGCGCTAAAAACACAGCGTAACGATGGGCATAATTACATTCCGGAGCTTATTGAAAAAGGTGTTAAGTCTTTTTTGATACAGGAAGGTGCCTTTGATGTTTCTAAATTTAAGAACGCTGATGTTTCTTTTGTAGTTTCTGAGGATCCATTAAAAACAATACAAACATTGGCTGCATATCACCGTAAACAATTTTCAATTCCTGTTATTGGTGTTACCGGCAGCAATGGAAAAACAGTGGTAAAAGAATGGTTGTATCAATTGTTAAAGAGCAATTTTTCTATTTGCCGTAGCCCTAAAAGTTATAACTCACAAATTGGTGTGCCCTTAAGTGTGTTGAATTTAAACCATTCACATACACTTGCCATTTTTGAAGCGGGTATTTCTTTACCAAACGAGATGGATATTTTGGCAGAGATCATTAATCCCACTATCGGCGTTTTTACTTCTATTGGCTCAGCCCATGATGAGGGGTTTAAAGACAGAGAGCAAAAAATAAACGAGAAGTTGAAGTTGATCGCGCACTGTGATAAAAAAGTGATCAATGGTTTACATAAGCACCAGTTAAATGAAGAACTGCTAAAAAAAGCATTAGTAGTTTCTGAATTTGATGACGCTGATCTCAGGATCAATTATAAGAATGAGATCCTGGAATTAAAAGGATCGGCATCTCATCTCGAATTTAAAATCCCATTCTCTGATAAAGCATCGGTGTTAAATATTTCTACCTGTGTTGGTGTTTTAATGCAACTGGGCTTTAAAGAAAATGATATTGCTACACGCTTAATGTTATTGCAACCTGTTGCTTTACGGTTGGAAATAAAAACCGGCATCAATAATGCATTGATCATAAATGATTATTATAATTCAGATCTTGATTCTATTAAAATTGCGCTGAATTATTTATCGCAGCAAAACCGCCGCGTACGCAAAGTGGTGATCGTGTCTGATCTGGAACAATCGGGCATTTTGGCAAACTCTTTATATAAACAATTGGCAGAGTTATTTAATCAAAATAAAATAGACCTTGTAGTTGGCGTTGGTAAAGAAATATCCAATCACAAACCTTTGTTCAAGGCCAATTCTTTATTTTTTGCAGATACGCAAAGCTTTATCAATCAATTTAAATTAATTAATTATCAATTTAGCGAAGCAAGCATCCTTTTAAAAGGTGCGCGCAGTTTTGGTTTTGAAAACATTAGTCGATTACTGCAATTAAAAAGCCACGATACAGTTTTTGAAATTGATCTTAATAAATTAATTAATAACGTTAATTATTATAAGTCGCTGGTTTCATCCAACGTAAAGCTCATGTGCATGGTAAAGGCCATGGGTTATGGCAGTGGCGGGGCAGAGATAGCTAAAACATTACAACACATAGGTGTTAATTATTTGGCGGTGGCTTATGCAGATGAAGGTGTGGAGTTAAGACAATCGCAAATAACATTGCCAATTATGGTAATGAGTCCTGAGGAAGATGCCCTGGAAGATATTATCAACTATCAATTAGAGCCGGAGATCTACAGTTTTAAAGTGCTGAATGCCTTTGTAAAAAAACTGGATGCTTTGGGAGTAACGGAACCATATCCCATCCATTTAAAGATCGACACCGGCATGCACCGCTTAGGTTTTGAAGAAGAAGACCTTGAGCATTTAATTGGCGAATTAAAAAATTACCCGCAATTAAAAGTACGCTCTGTTTTTTCGCATTTGGTGGGAACAGATAATCCTGAATTGGACAATTTTACAAAAGAACAGATCCGTATTTTTGAAAAAGTATATTCAGCTATTGAGCTAACATTAAATTATACGGTTTTAAAACACATTTGTAATTCAGGCGGCATAACACGCTTTAAAAACGCACATTACGACATGGTGCGCCTGGGTATTGGCATGTATGGTATTGGCGTGCATGCCAACGAACAAGTGAAGTTGGAAAATGTTGGTAGTTTAATTACTCGTATCAGTCAAATTAAAAAAGTAGGCAAAACGCAAACCGTTGGCTATAACCGTAATGGTAAATTAGATAAAGACACTACTATTGCCACTATACCTATTGGTTATGCCGATGGCTTTAGTCGTATGTTAGGCAACGGTAAACATGGCGTTTACATTAATGGTAAATTTTGTAAAACTGTTGGTAATATTTGTATGGATATGTGCATGGTGGATATTAGCGGTATGGATTGTAAAGAAGGAGATGAAGTGATCATTTTTGAAAACGCAGAACAGATCCATAAAATAGCTGCAGCTTTAAATTCTATCTCTTACGAAGTGCTTACCAATGTTTCTGCACGCGTGAAAAGGGTATATGTGCAGGAATGATTATCTAATTACGCCTTTCTAACAAATTCAGATTTTAATGCCATAGCACCAAAGCCTTCTATCTTGCAGTCAATATTATGATCGCCATCAGTCAGGCGGATATTTTTGACTTTTGTACCTGCTTTAACAGGCTTGGATGAACCTTTTACCGGCAGGTCTTTAATAACTACAACCGAATCGCCATCATGTAATTCGTTTCCGTTGCTGTCTACTATTTTTTTTGAAATTTCTTGTGATTCAACATTTACTTCTTCGGGATTCCACTCATGAAAGCATTCAGGGCAAACAATTAATGATCCGTTAGAATAAGTGTATTCGCATTTACATTTGGGGCAAGCAGGATATTCAGTCATTTAGAATAAATTTAAACTGCTAAATTAAAGATTTATTTTTTATAAAGAATAAATTCTATAATCTTACAGCATAAACAAAACCATTTGATACAAAAACAAATTGTTTATCACCTATTTGATATTTTCCGGTGGGGGCTAATTCACCATTTAAAAAGGCTTTATCATCTGCGGCAGGAAGGTCGTTTTGCTGTTCAATAATAAGTTCTCCGTAATCGCCGCTGTAAGAGTACCTTTCAAAATTTGTATTTAAACTTTCTGTTTGTTCTTCATCTTGTTCTATTTTTGTTTCAGTTTCAGATATTACTTCTGCATCAGGGTCTAATTCTGTTTCTATGTCTTTATAAAGGTCTTCAGTCGATCTTCCAGGTCTAGGCTTTGTATATTTTTGACCTGTAAAATTTTCTATTTTTTCGATCAATTCTTCTACATCCCATGATGGCATATTCTTACCAAATTTTATACTTTTTGTATCTGTTTCAAGTTTAATGTTGCCCTCGTCAATAACATACTGTAACTCTTTTTCACCTGTTGCAAGTCCTGTGAAATCCACGATTGGATTATCCATGGCATGTTTGGTGTACTGCTGATCTGCAAAACCAAAGTATTTTATTTCATTAAGATCAAAAACATTTTTTTTAGTGTTGCTCAGGTTTTTATTAATATAAGTTATGCTTTCTTTTGTTATGATTAACTGTTCTTTAAAAAAAGCAGCATTTAACATTCTAAAAAAGATAATAAACAAAATAAAGCAAACGGCAAAACAAATTAAGGCAGCTAAAAAAGAGCTTTTAAAAAAATGAAGACCTAAAAAAGCCAAACTAATAATAAAAAAAAGTATGAAAACAGAGCGGAGTAAAAAGCCGATCTTGATAATGGATTTTGATCCTGAATTAAGTTCAATGGTAAGTGATTCTGCCATATATAGTTTATCTTTTATTAATTTGCAATCACACTAATCTCTACATGCGCTCCTTTTGGTAAGGCTTTTACTTCAACCGTTTCGCGTGCCGGTGGATTTAATTTGAAATAAGTTTTATATACATCATTTATTTTTGAAAAGTTTTTTAAGTCTGTTGTATAAATGGTGGCTTTGCAAACATTATCTAAAGTCATTCCAGCAGCTTCTACAATGGCTTTAATGTTATTTAAAGTTTGAGTAGTTTCATTTTCAATAGATGTAGAATCAAAAATGCCATCTATTCTTAAACCAATTTGCCCGGCAACGTAAAGCGTACCGCCGCTTTTAACGGCCTGGCTGTAAGGCCCAATAGGTGCAGGTGCCAGCTTTGTAAAAATAACTTCTTTATGATCTTTGCTGGTGAACGCAAAAAATAAAACAAGTACAAAAAGAGTTAATGCAATTTTCTTCGCCATGTAAAATTATTTTGGTTGAACAGGCGGCGTCATTTTAGAAATATCTGTCAGCCCGCTTACAAGTGTATCCAGATCCTGAATATTTGTATAAACATTAGGCGCAATACGAATACCATTTACTTTTTCTAAGATCATAGAAACGGTATGTACTTTTTTTGTTTCCATTAATTTTGCTTCTACTTGCTGCGCCTGCCAGCCTTCAAATCCAATGGTGGCTACGGCACAAGAAAATTCCGGTTTTAACGAAGTGTAAAAATTGGCCTTTGGTAATTTGTTACATTTGTTAGCCCAATAATCTTTTAAATAACGTAAACGCGCTTCTTTACGTTTAGCACCAATAATATTATGAAAATCTACTGCAGTACCAATAGCCATTTCAGATGCAAAAGATCGAGTGCCTAAGTTTTCAAATTTTTTAATATCACCACCATCCGGCTCAACAGCAGAAAGTAATGCCCACACATTTTTAATTTTATTTTTCTTAATATACATTAAGCCACTACCAAATGGTGCGCACAGCCATTTATGTAAAGAGGTGGCTAAATAATCTGCCCCGGTATCTTCAATTTTAAAATCTATTTGACCAAACGAATGCGCGGCATCTACAATCACTTCGCAGCCTTTGCTATGTGCCATATCTGCAATGGCTTTAACCGGAACAAAATTACCTGTCCAGTTGATCATGTGTGTAATGTGAACGATCTTTGTTTTTGGTGTAATTGCTTTTTCATATAATTTTACAATGGCAGCCGCGTCTTCCATAGGTTGTGGAATGTTGATCCAATTCAATTTCACCTTATCACGTTTCTCTCTTTGCTTCCAGGCATTCATCATATTAGGATAATCAAAAGTGCTTAACACCACTTCATCACCCTCTTTTAAATTTAATCCAAAAATAACCGAATTCAATCCTTCGGTTGCATTCCTGTTAATGGCAATTTCTTCACTTGATGCCCCGCAAAGCTCTGCCAGCTTATTACGTAAGCCTTCACGGCCCTGATCTAAAATGCGCCACATGTAATAGCTTGGCGCTTCGTTACTGTATTGATAAAAACGAATATGTGCATCCTGTACCACTTTTGGTTGCGGACTAACACCACCATTATTAAAATTTAAAACGTTTGGAGAAACTGTATAGCTTTCGCGGATCCAACCCCAAAAATCTTCATTCTCGGCAGCAGCATCCAGACTTAAATTCTCTAACTTATTTAAATGCTTATCCAGCTTTCTTGCAAAAGGCAGATCGATAGATGAAAAAAGATCCATAGCAGTTAACGATCCTGCGGTTGCCATTAAAAAATTACGACGATTCATGATGGAGATTATTTTTACTAAAGGTAAAAAATGAAAGACGAAAAGCAAACAATTTACCGGCTTATTTGATCTTTAAATTAAAGGTCTTAAATGTCCACCAAATGAGCACAAATTGTAATGGCAAGCGTAATAATGCAATAATAAATTTAATGTTTAGCGAGATCCAGGCATCTTGCAGCATTTGAATGTGTACGGGTAAAAATGCTATGAGCATAAGAACAATTGCCAAGGCAGCTTTCTTTTGGTATTTTTTTATAAGAATGAGAATTCCTAAAACAATTTCTATTACGCCTGTTGCATAAACAAAAAATAAATGAAAAGGAATGTAACGTGGCATTATTTTTAAGTAGAAACCCGGATTAATAAAATGGTAAAGACCTGCAAGAATATACAGGAGACTAATTAAAATAATGGAGATTTTTTTCATTTTGTAATAACTTTAAAAATGTCTTGACTCCGCTCGACATGACTATTTATTTAAGAAGATCTAAAATTTTACACCTAACTGTAAAACCAAATGGTAGCTGTTAATATAAAGCGAGCTGGGGGCATACTGCTCTTCAAAATAATATTGCGAAAAGCCATAACGGAAATTAAACTCTGCAAAGAAATTACTTCTTGATCCTCCAACGCTATTTTTTTGCAAACCAAATGATGCGCTGATAAATGAACTCATGTGTTTATCAAAAAGTGCATTTCTGAACCTGAGATCCACTACATCCTCTTTTACTTTATTGCCATTTTGTGCAACACTTACGTTTGCAGGTAACAAATAACGTAAATGATAACCTGCTGCTATATAAGGACTAAACACACTATTATTTTCGCGTTTAAATGAGTATTTGAATTGTATAGGCACTCCAATTTCGTTAATGATCAACGAATAATTGTATGGAAATGTTTTGTCATACAAATGCAAACTATCCGGCTTAAAATAATAAGAACGAAAATTAACGCCGTGAAAAAAATAATCTACTCCAAATAAAAAAAATGTTTTGTATACTTTATCGCACCTTACTTCTTTTCTGAAACTTACAAGCGCACTCATTTTTTGTGAAGGACTTTTAGTGTGATTTGGATTTGTAACATACAAGCCTAACACCGGGCCAATGCCAAAACGAATGCCTGCACCGTTATAATTTTTTTGAGCAGAACATAGGTTAGCAAACACTAAAAGAAAAAGAAGTGCTAAAGAAAAAAAAATTGTATTACCTGTTCTTTTCAGCATCAGATCATTTTCTGTTCACATTGGTTGCAGTTGCCTGAGCGCTTGGCATTATTAAAATATCATTAATATTAACATGAGCAGGACGGTTAGCCGCCCAAAAAACGGTTTCTGCAATATCTTCCGGAGTTAAAGGTTGCAAACCGGCATACACTTTTTTTGCTTTGTCTTCATCGCCATCAAAACGCACAATACTAAATTCTGTTTCTACCATACCCGGATTAACGGCAGTTACTTTAATGCCATGTTGTAAAAGATCAATGCGCATACCTTTATTCAAAGCATCCACCGCATGTTTGGTAGCGCAATACACATTGCCATTAGCGTACACTTCTTTGCCTGCTACAGAACCAATGTTAATGATATGTCCTTTTTTATTTTCGATCATTAAATTAGATACTGTACGCGAAATGTAAAGCAAACCTTTAATGTTGGTGTCTATCATACGTTCCCAATGATCGATCTCACCGCTTTGAATAGGACCTAACCCTGCAGCTAACCCTGCGTTATTTACCAGTACATCAATTTTTTTATTTTCTGACGAAAGTTTTGAGATCGCAGATTCAACTTCTTTTAAATTGCGGATGTCAAAACAAAGTGTTGTTACTTTAATTTTATTCTCGCTCTCTAATTTTGTTTTAACTTCTTTTAAACGCTCTTCTCTTCTGCCGGTAATAATAATATCGTGTCCATTCTTTGCAAAGATCTCCGCTGTACTTTTTCCAATGCCCGATGTGGCCCCTGTAACTAAAACTAACATATTAATTTTTTTGCGCTGCTAATTTGCTATGGCTTCGTCCATAAACAAAATAAATAATTAAACCTATTATTAACCAAATTGTAAAGTACAACCAGTTCTTATATCCCAATTGCGAAAGCATATAAAAACAGCTTAACAGGCCAAGAGTTGGTATGAGTGAGAAATTGTATTTAAATGCTAATACTGCAATGATAGCAAAACCAATAAAGAAAAAATAAATTGGAATTTTTGTAAGGAAGGCATTAAAGGATTCGAACTTTAAAAAATAATATTCTATCCACGACATATTATAAACACATAATAAAACAATGGTAAGAATAAATAATGTGGGAATAATGAATTTAGAATTTACATAAGGTGTTTTAAATTTAGAGGGTGGGGCACTTGGATCCATACGTAATTTGAGAACGCCTGCGCAAACCAAACAAAATGCAAATAAAGTTCCGGCAGAACAAATATCAGTCACCATATTTATATCCACCAAAAAAATGGGTACTGCTACTAAAAAGCCTGTAAAGATGGTTGAGAAAGAAGGTGTTTTAAATTTTGGATGGATCTTTGCAAAAGCAGGCGGTAATAGTCCATCGCGACTCATGCTCATCCAAATGCGTGGTTGCCCTAATTGAAACACCAGCATTACACTGGCCATAGCAACTACAGCACTTACCGCAATTACCCCGCTTAACCAACTCAGGCTCTGAACTTTTTCAAACACATAAGCCAAGGGATCGCCAACATTTAATTCGCTGTAACTTACCATACCTGTAATTACTAACGCAATGGCTACATATAAAATTGTACAAATAATTATTGAACATAAAATCCCTCTCGGAAGATCGCGTTGTGGATTGCGACATTCTTCGGCAGTTGTTGAAATGGCATCAAAACCAATGTAAGCAAAGAACACAGCACTGATACCTGAGAGCAAACCGCCAATACCGTTTGGCAAGAATGGATTCCAGTTACTTGTATTCACAAAAAATGCGCCAACAAAAATTACCAATAACACTACAATAATTTTAATAATCACCATTGCATTGCTTGCATTACGGCTTTCTTTAATGCCACGATAAACAAGCATAGTTATAATAACATTTATTAATAGTGCAGGGCCATCAAAAATAATCCGCAAGTCGCCGATCTTTGGTGCGCTGCCATAAGCTATAAAACCTTCTACCAAGCCGGCAGTTTGTCCGTTAGCTTTTATTTCATCTAAGGGTACGCCCGCGGCAAGCATGCCCATTACGGTTCCGTAATTTTGTTTGGCTGTAAAATAATCCAGGCAAAGCCATTCGTTAACACGATAACTACTTGAATTTTGAATTAAAGAAGTAAAATAATCGCTCCACGAAATAGCTACAGTAACATTTCCTATAGCATATTCCATAATTAAAGCCCAACCAATGATCCAGGCAAACAATTCACCAAAGGCAACATAACTGTAGGTATAAGCACTGCCGCTTACCGGAATTAAAGAGGCAAATTCGGCATAGGCAAAGGCCGCAAAACTACAGGCAATAGCTGTAAAAATAAAAAGTAATATAACACCCGGGCCACCATCTGCACTGGCTTTACCAATGGTAGAAAAAATACCTGCGCCAATAATGGCGGCAATACCAAAAGCGGTAAGATCTCGAACACCAAGATGTTTAGCCAAACTGCCGTGATGGCTTTCGGCTTCGGCATTCTTCAATATAGTATCAATTGATTTTTTTCTGAATAAACTCATTGTTTGTGTCGAAATTTTATGCTTTTGAAACGCTACTAAATATACAAAGTATATTTTAATTTGAGCCAGACCCTTTGGTGTTTTTTATAACCGGTAAATAATAAAGAGCGGCAAGTAGTATGAAAATAACAGCCGGGCTTCGGTACCTGAAAATGGCGCCACTGTTTGGCGTTGTTAAACCAATAAGCAGGCATAATAAAAGTGCAAATACCATAAACGTTATGGCCGGAAAATTATCTTTTTTATTTTGAAATAGTCCAATAAAGAAAATAATGATTGAAATAATAATTAGCAGATTTTCAAAAGAGGCTAAATGCTGTAATAGACTTTTTGAATTAAAAAAGAAGGGATAAAACATACTATAGTATAAACTGTAAATACTAATAGTAAAAATATTTTTGGAATGCGTATCGAAATTAATATTTGAACCGCTTTTTGGTAATTGATATACTAATTTGTATTGAGTTGTTGTATCGCTATTTGCTTTTGAGAACAATGTATCGGCTTGGTGTGTATGTTCCCAATAAATATAAGGTACATTTTTTTTAATGGTAAAAGTACTATCGTTGTTATTTACTTTTTTTACAAGCGTTGAATCAAAATCCAGGCGTACAAATTTTACATCATTCAATAAAAAAATTCCGCCTTTGGATGCATCGGCAAACATGCTCTGTTGTTTTAGCGCGGCAGATAATAGCGACCTATGTTTAATCGTAACAGACAGAAAATTTGTTGCTGTTATAAGAATTACAAGTACCGATAAAAAAGCTAAACTTTTCTTTTTTATTTTTTTTGAATGGTAAACCCAAAAGAAAATGCTGAATGTAAAAAAAGCAAAAAGTAATACATAGGGCTTTAGTAAGAAAGAAATAAAAAACAAGACCGGTAAAAGAATAAAAACAGACCATTTTCGATTTCCTGAAAATAATTGTTTAAGCAAGTATAGTGTATTGCCAAATATAAATATTACCAACCCTTCTTTTAAAAGCGCCCCGGTGTAGAACCATAAAGCGGGCAAAAAACATAAAATGAGTAAAACGAAGAGTTCTTTTCCTTTAAAAAGATCTTTAACAGATCTATATAAAAAAGTGATGCCAATAAAACTCAGCAAACAGGAAAATAAAGCATGAACGTAATACGAGTTAAAAGCAATAAAATGCAAAAACGAATGTATTCTTATTACAACACGATTATCATTATAAAAATATTCTTTTAATCGACCATTATCCCATTGCGTGGTATGGATAATAAAGTTGTTGTATAAATTTGTTCCTTCACTTTCATCCTGCAAACCAAATAGTAATTTTAAATACCCAAAAGGTTCTGAGTAAGCATAAGAATTAAGTGTTGCGGCATCTGCATAAAATTTTCCGGCATCGAATTTTTCAACACCGCCATACATTTTTTTATAAACCAAATAGAATACTGCAACTGCGAGTGCTTTAAATAAAAAGAGGAAAGAAAAGGTTTTTGAATTAATGGCGTCATCTTTAATTACACCAAAAATATTATTCTTATATATCAAAAAGAGAAAAACTAAAAGATATATAATAGCGGCTATCAAGTTTAATATTTGTCAAAAAATTTAATTTCCATAATGCGTTCGGGCATAGCCAAATTGTTAAAGCCAAATTGTTTGTATAATCCCTGCGCGTCTTTTGTAGCAAGCATCATACGGCGTAAGCCCTGTAAGTTGGGATGCTTCATAATAAATTTCATCAATTCTTTTGAAAGACCTTTGCCGCGGTGAGGATCAAGAACAAATACATCGGCCAGGTAGGCAAAAGTGGCAGTATCCGTTACCATGCGGGCGTAACCAATTTGTTTGCCTTCAATATAGATGCCAAAACACAAACTTCCCTCTGCACTTTTTTTTACAATTTCCATGGGAATGTTTTGTGCCCAATAACTTTCTTTGCTTAAGTAATTATAGATGACATCTAACTGTAATTTACTTTTATCAGTACTAAATAAATAACCAGTAGTATTTTTTTCTTCCATGATCAAAGATTATCTACAATTACTAAATATTTATTTTTTGGATCGAAATTAAAGCGCGTTATTTTTTTAATTCCAAAAGAAGAAAGATCAAATAACTGTAACCATTCCTTTTTTGCTTCATCAAAACGCAGGATCTTATTTCCTTCAGATTTTAGTAAACCATGCTGTTCGTGCCAAATGGCGTCTTCACTCGTTGTAGGATATTCGGTATATTTTTCTGCTTTCTGAAAAACAAAATCATATTTATAAAAAATAACTTTTACCGAATCTTTTACGCCATAAATAAATGCATGGCGGTTTATGGTTTTAAAAGCGCGTGTTGGATCATTGCCAAGCCAGATATTTTTACCTGCACTAATGCAATAAGCATTTAAAGAATGTGGATTGGTTAATTTGTAATATAAAACGGTATCTGCATTTAAGAAAGTAAAATATCCAACAGAGTCGATCGATGAAATATTTTTTGATTCAGTTTTAGAATAGGTCTTTGGATATTCTGTAGCAAAGCCGGTCTTTATATTCAAAGGAAAAATTATTTGAGAACTATCTTCTAAAACAACTACGCTGGCAATTGATTGTAGATCGGACGTTATTGTTGGTGAGTATTCGCTTTCTTTTGTTTTAGTTAGTTGAATTGTTTTTTCGCTGCCAATATCATAAATATAAATGTCAGACTGCTTATCTTCGCGAATACTTACATAATATATCTTTTTTGAATCGTTACTGAAAGAAGGCTGGTTATCATAACCTGTTCGTTTAGTAATATTTTTTGGATCGCTTAGTTTTAGATCTGTTTTTGTTTTTTCAAGTTTAAACAACCATACATCCGTATCGGGAATTTGCGCTTTTAAAAAACAAGACACTAAAATGAAAAGCAGTATACTAAACTTTTTGTTCATCCAATTTTAAAAAATGTTTGTTCATTACCTTGTAAACCAGTATGCCAAACAAAACACCTACTATCATTCCGGTACCAATGTCAATAGGATAGTGCACACCCAAATACATTCTGCTGTATACAACTATTAGCGGGTAGATAAAAATAAACACTCTGTATCTTAAAGGAATCCAATGCACACATAAAAAAATTAATGTTATTAAACCAAAGGTATTGGATGAGTGGCCTGAGAAAAAAGTAAATTGCCCGCCACGGTAATCATGCACCACATGTATCTGATCTTTAATTTCTAAATTGTGTGTGGGGCGATAACGTTCTACCAAATGTTTTACGCTGTTAGAGCTAAGATCGGTGCATGCAAAACAAATGGCGCAGGCTACTAAAAATTCTATTCCCTTACGCAGATAATATTTCCGGTAAAAAGCATAACCAACGGCAAGGCAAATAATAATGGTTGGCCAGGTATAACTAAAAAACCACATCACTTCATCCAGTAATGGATCGTGCATGGAATTTATTTTTAAAAGTAAACGTCTGTCAAGACTTTCAATGGTTTCAAACATGGTTAAAAGTAATAAATATTTTAGTACTAATATTTATTTAGCCACTAATTGCACTAATTTCACAAATATAAATTCGATAAGTATTTGATTTGTGTTAATTCTATTTTCTAAGGAATAAATTCCTTAGAAAATAAATTTCACTAATTTGAAGCAATAATTAAATGCTGCTTAGTGCTTATTGGTGATCCCGATAGCTATCGGGAGTGGCTTATCTTATAAGTACTTCTTATTTGGAAGAAGCGCAGGCCTGCGTAACAACATCAGCATTTACATTACTTAATTTGCTGATAGCACCGAAGCCTCCATTAACATTGGTTAGATTCGTATAACCATTTGCTTTTAAAATTGAGATGGCGATCATGCTGCGGTAACCACCGGCACAATGCACCATATAAGGTTGTGATTTATTTTTAGAATCTATCCAATCAAAAATAAAATCAAGTGGTTTTGCATCTGCATTCTTTAAATGGGCAGAATCAATTTCGCCGGGCTTTCTAACGTCTAATGTTGCCACACCTTTTTTATAATTGTCGGTATAAAATTTATCGGCATTGATTGTTGCAACTGCTTCTGTTGGTTTTCCTGCGTTTACCCAGGCATCCATACCGCCTTCTAAATAGCCAAGACAATTATCGTAACCAACCCGCGATAAACGCATCACGGTTTCTTCTTCTCTGCCTTTTGGTGTTACTAATAAAATAGGATGATTGAGATCGTTGATCAATGTGCCTACCCAGGGCGCAAATTGTCCGTCTAAACCAATAAATAATGAGCCGGGAATATTTTCCTGAGCGTATTCATCTGCTTTTCTTACATCTAAAATAATGGGATGTTGATTTTGAACAAACTCTTCAAACTCCTCTACAGATAAACCTGTTGAGCCATTTTCTAAAACATCCGAATAATTTTTATAGCCTTTTTTATTTAAAGAGGCATTCTTTGCAAAGTATTGTGGCGCGGGTAAAATGCCCGTAGTTAATTCTTTAATAAAATCAGCTTTAGAAATATTCTGTAAAGCATAATTTACTTTTTTCTGGTTACCCAAAGTATCAAAAGTTTCTTTGCTCATATTTTTACCGCAGGCAGATCCTGCACCATGAGCTGGATACACAATAATGTCATCAGGCAATGACATAATTTTATTTCGTAAGCTATCGTAAAGCATACCCGCAAGATCTTCCTGTGTTAGTTCTGATTTTATGGCAAGATCGGGTCTGCCAACATCACCAATAAATAAAGTATCACCGGTAAAAATTGCTTTTGGTTTTTTACTCTCATCCAGCAATAAAAAAGTTGTTGATTCTAAAGTATGACCCGGCGTGTGTAATACTTTTAAAGTTAAACCGCCAATTTTAAACTCTTCTTCATCTTTAGCAATATAACTTTTGTAATCGGTTTGCGCGTTTGGACCAAACACAATTTCTGCTCCTGTTGCTTTAGCAAGATCAACGTGTCCGCTAACAAAATCAGCATGAAAATGCGTTTCAAAAATATATTTTAAAGTATCTTTATTTTGTTTTAAAAGATCCAAGTAGGGTTGTGTTTCACGTAAAGGATCAATGATAGCTGCTTCGCCATTATGTGAAATATAATAAGCGCCCTGCGCAAGGCAATTGGTATATAATTGTTCTATTTTCATAAGCAAAAATTATTTTTAATATGAACAGCCGGATCTGCTTTTTGTTTTATGAGAAAAGCCGGAATACAAAGTTACAATTAAAATCTCCCTTAAAGAAGTCTGTTTATAAAGAGAATATAGTTAAATTTGCTCAACAAGAATTGTTTATATGTCAAATTCCGAAAAAATAGAATCGTCTAAAGCGCCTGAACCTGTTGGTTTATATCCACATGCCCGTAAAGTTGGTAATTTATTGTTTTTAAGTGGTGTTGGGCCTCGTGAACGAGGAACAAAAAAAATTCCGGGAGTTGAATTAGACGAGAATGGATTAATAGTGAGTTATGACATAGAGGCGCAATGCCACAGTGTTTTCAGGAACATAAAATATATTTTAGAAGATTCGGGCAGTAGTTGGGATAAGATAATTGATGTAACAGTTTTTTTAACCAACATGAAAGACGATTTTCCAAAGTATAATAAGATATGGGCCGATTATTTTAAAGAGAATCCACCTTGCCGTACAACTATCGAGATCAATAAATTACCCACACCGATAGCTATTGAGCTAAAAGTTGTGGCTGTAATTGATTAAATTTCAAGTAGTTGATTCTAGGGAATAGAATCATTATAAATAAACAAAAATATCTAAACAATTACTGTTAACATTTGTTGGTGAGTAATATGGCTAAATTGGTAACGCAATTGGTCTGATTAATCGAATTATTTTCATAATTTAGTTAAAAATTTACGCCGATGTTAATCCACTCAAACAAATCCATTTTAATTCCAGTAGATTTTTCCAAACAATCGCTTGTTGCAGTTAAGCAATCTTATAATCTTGCGAAGTTTACAAACTCGAAGATCATTTTAATGCATGTTTCTGCAAAAAGTGCAGATGAGAATAAAAAAGAACTCGAAGAACTTGCGGCAAAAACCAAAGCAGAGTCTGGTTTAGTGGTAGACACACTAAATTTAAAAGGTGATGTTTATGAACTGACTGATAAAAAAGCGGAAGAACTTAAATGTAATCTTATTGTTATTGGTCTTGATTCTCACGTAAGATTCCGCAGTTTTATGGGTGGAAGCAACGTAAGTAAATTTATTAAGAACGCTCCTTGCCCTGTAATTACAATACGCGCAGCTGAGAACAGAGATGGCTGCAAAAACATTATCATGCCTTTTGACCTTAGTCCTGAAAGCCGCGAAAAAGTTTCTATCGCCGTTCAGTTAGCACATTTTTACGGCGCAGATATTCGTATTGTTTCGGTGTTCCATCCAAACGATGATAAATACGAGAACAAATTATTACCGTATTTACAACAGGTAAAAAAATTCATTAAAGAAAAAGGCATTAATTGTACCAATAAATCAGTGCCAAGTACCAAAGTAGCCGAGGCTATTGTTGAATATGCGAATAAAAATGAAGGCGATTTGATCGTTCAAATGAATCAGAAAGATCTTAGTATTGGCGATATGTTTAGCGGTACTGCCGGTGAAAAGATCGTTGAGATCAGTAATCTGCCTGTAATTACAATTCCACCAATGAAGCGTGAGAGTATGAGTCACTTTGGTTCAGGAATGTAATAGGAAAATCATTGAAAATTTTATTTTTTTTTCGTTGAGCTGCATTTTTACGGCGCTCATTTACTTTAGTAAACTCATTACTTAAAAAATTTGCTCGCCTAAAAAAATCAAATTTTGAAAGATTTTTCAAAGGATATTATGGATTCACAGTTTTAGCCGGTTTAGTAGCCGGCTTTGCTTTTAGTGGTCTAAAGAAATACGTTAATCTTAAGCCCACAAAATTACCTTTGGTCTTAAAATCGTGTGTGTAGCTTTGCCTATCAATTGTATAGTTTACGGTAGAATAACCAAGGTTTCTCAGGCCACAGTTAAATAATAAACTGCAGTTTAAAATACCACCCTTTTTAAATACTTTTTCACGGCCAACGGCAAATCGCAACATGGTGTACATGCCGCCATCAGCGTAAGATGAGCTGTTAAGATAGCTATCCATAGTTACACCACCCTCGGTATTTACCTGGTAATTTTTTGTAATAGTTTGGTCGCCTAAAAGATTTTGTGAAAACCCTGCACCAACAAGCCACCTGGTGTTTTTACAAGTTGGATTGAATTTATAATAGATCATTACCGGCACTTCTAAAGCGCTAAATTCACTTTTTATACCTGTAAAATGACTTTTTGGATTGTAAAGAGAATAATCTTTAGCTAAAGCATAATTAAAGCCATAGCTGTTAAAGCCCACACCAAACATGCCCATCCAGTGTTTATCAAGGTCGTAGCGAATGCCAATATTAAAGGCGCCGCCATCAAATTTATTTTGGTGAAAACGGGCATCTGCATTTTCCATACCGCCGGCAAACTGAGCTCTTGTGCCCTGTGTACCCCATTGTATGCCAAATCTCCATGTATCTGTTTCCTGCGCAAAGCTTGCTAAAGCTAGACAGGTAAGTAAAGAAAATGCCAGTTTTTTCATGTTCTTGTATTTTAATTAAAGTTATGCTTTTTGACTTTTAAACCAAAATATTTGCCCTGTTTTGATGTTTTTTTAACGTTAAGGTTTAAGCCAAATCAGAGTTTTTTTGTTAAATTCGCTCTCCTTTTTTAGGAGCACCACAGAGGCACGGAGAACACAGAGAAGATTTAATTTCTATGTTCTGCAATTTGTGGCGAAAAACACAACCAAAAAAAATAAACTAAGTGACCTCTGTGTCTCTGTTGTAAAAAATGGAAGAAGTAGTTCGAAATACAATAACAGGAGAAATATTAGATGCTTGCATTGAGATCCATAAAGCATTAGGTCCTGGTTTACTCGAGTCTACTTATGAAATTTGTTTGATGAAAGAATTTGAATTAAGAGGAATAAAAGCAATCAGACAAGTTAACTTACCTATAAAATACAAGGATCAATTATTAGATCAGGGATATAAGATTGATATTTTAGTTGAAGATGAATTTATTTTAGAATTAAAAACTGTAGAAACGATATTACCAAT
This sequence comes from Bacteroidota bacterium, assembly GCA_032229505.1. Classification (GTDB taxonomy): domain Bacteria; phylum Bacteroidota; class Bacteroidia; order B-17B0; family Aurantibacillaceae; genus Aurantibacillus. The sequence continues at coordinate 216,239 of JAVTWD010000082.1, read as the reverse complement.
TCATAAAGCTCAATTAATTACTTATTTAAAGTTGGCAGATAAGCGAATAGGATTTTTAATTAATTTTAATGTCGCTTTAATGAAAAATGGCTTTCATAGAATAATACAAGGTTATAACGAATAAAAAATTAAAATACAGTTTCCTTAGGGTCTCTGTTATAAAAAGCAAAGCGCAGCGTTTTATAGCGTCTGCAAAAAAATGAAAATAAAACTCAGTGTCCTCAGTGTCTCTGTGGTAAAAATAAAAATATGAAGAAGTATCCTGAACATAAGAAACTTGATTTATCGCAGATCTCAAAAGACATTTTAGAATTTTGGGAAAAGGAAAAGATTTTTCAAAAATCGGTTTCAACGCGCGATGAAAATAAACCCTGGGTGTTTTATGAAGGTCCGCCAAGTGCGAACGGAATGCCGGGCATACACCACGTTATGGCGCGTGCCATTAAAGATATTTTTTGTCGTTTTAAAACATTACAAGGTTACCAGGTTAAACGTAAAGCCGGTTGGGATACGCATGGCTTGCCAATAGAATTAGGTGTTGAAAAACATTTAGGAATTACAAAAGAAGATATAGGCAACGAAAAAAGTCCAAAATATATTTCGGTTGAAGATTACAACAAGGCCTGTCGTACCGAAGTAATGAAGTACACCGATAAGTGGGAAGATGTAACTGCAAAGATGGGTTATTGGGTGGATATGAGCGATCCGTATATCACTTACGATAACAAATACATTGAAAGCGTTTGGTGGTTGTTACAAAATCTCTCTAAAAAAGATCTTTTATACAAAGGCTACACCATACAGCCATACTCGCCTGCAGCGGGAACAGGTTTATCATCACACGAATTAAATCAACCGGGTTGTTACAGGGATGTGAAGGATAGAACAGCTACTGTTCAATTTAAAGTAAAGGATAATTCAAAATTAAAAGTTCAAAATTTAGAAGGTGATGTTTACTTTTTAGCATGGACGACCACACCTTGGACCTTACCATCTAACACGGCATTAGCCGTTGGAAAAGATATTGAATATGTTTTTGTAAAAAGCTTTAATCCATTTACCGGCAAACCACAAACCGTTATATTGGCAAAAGAGCTTTTAAATAAATATTTTTCAGAAAAACATACTGATCTTAAATTTGAAGATTATAAAGCGGGAGATAAGAATATTCCATTTAAAATTCTTGGCCATGCAAAAGGCTCTGATCTTGCAGGCATTCAATACGAACAACTATTGCCGTTTGTACAACCTGAAGGCGATGCCTTTAAAGTGTTGGTTGGCGATTTTGTTACGACTACTGATGGTACAGGTATAGTACACATTGCGCCTAGCTTTGGTGCAGATGACTTTAAAGTTACCAAACAAAATAATGTTAGCGCTCTAACACTGGTTGATAAGCGCGGTAAATTTTTGCCTGAGGTACAGGATGGTGTTTTTCTTTATGGCGAAGAATATGTGAAAGAAGCTTACTTAACAGATGAAGAAAAGAAAACAGAATTCGAAAAACAGAAAAAAATATTAGAAGCCAATCACAAAATAAAAGATCTTAAAGTTTACTTAAGTGTTGATGAGCGCATTGTTTTAAAATTACAGGAAGAAGGAAAACTCTTTAAAAAAGAAACTTACGAGCACAGTTACCCACATTGCTGGCGTACCGATAAACCTGTTTTGTATTATCCTTTAGATAGCTGGTTTATTCGTTCAACCGCGATGAAGGATCGTATGATCGAACTCAACAAAACCATTAACTGGAAACCCGAAGCGACAGGTACCGGACGTTTTGGTAACTGGTTAGAAAATTTAAATGACTGGAATTTATCGCGCTCACGCTTTTGGGGTATCCCAATTCCTATCTGGACAAGCGAAGATAAAACAGAACAAATTGTTATTGGCAGTGCTGAAGAATTAAAGAAAGAAATTGCCAATTCAGTTGCAAAAGGATTTATGGATTCAAATCCTTTAGAAAAATTCGTTCCCGGAAATTTCACAAAAGAGAATTACGATACATTCGATCTTCACAAACCGTATGCAGATAATATTGTTTTAGAGAAGAACGGTAAAAAATTATTCCGCGAGCCTGATTTGATCGATGTGTGGTTTGATAGTGGTGCTATGCCTTATGCGCAGGTGCATTATCCTTTCGAGAATAAAGAATTAATTGATAACAAAAAATATTACCCGGCCGATTTTATTGCCGAAGGTGTTGATCAAACCCGTGGCTGGTTCTTTACATTACACGCTATTGCAGTAATGAATTTTGATTCGGTGGCATACAAAAATGTAGTATCTAACGGTTTGGTGCTTGACAAGAATGGCAATAAAATGAGTAAGCGTTTAGGCAATGCTGTTGATCCTTTTGAGACCATCGAAAAATTTGGTGCCGATGCTACCCGTTGGTACATGATTGCTAACGCAGCGCCATGGGATAATTTAAAGTTTGATACCGACGGTATTGGTGAAGTACAGCGTAAATTGTTTGGTACACTTTACAATACATATGGCTTTTATTCATTGTACGCCAACGTAGATAAATTTGTGCTGGATGAGCAAAATATTATTCCTGTAAAAGACAGGATAGAATTAGACCGCTGGATCATTTCTGAACTGCAAACATTAATTGAAAATGTAACGGCATATTACGAAGAATTTGAACCGCACCGTGCAGCACGAGCAATAGAAAAATTTGTGGATGAGCATTTAAGCAATTGGTACGTTCGTTTATCGCGCCGCCGTTTTTGGAGAGGTGAAATGAGCAACGATAAAAAAGCAGCTTACGAAACATTGCATGAATGTTTAATGGTTGTATCGCAATTAATGAGTCCTATTGCACCGTTCTTTAGCGAGTGGATGTATCAGAATTTAACTGAACCAATTCGGGAAGCTACTGTAAAAAATAATACACCATTAAAATGGGAATCGGTTCACTTAACTTCTTTAACTAAAGTAGAAAAGAAGAACCAGGATAAAGCATTGGAAGAGCGTATGGAATTGGCGCAAGAAATTTCTTCGATGGTTCTATCTATCCGTAAAAAAGAAAATTTAAAAGTACGTCAGCCATTGCAACGCATACAAATTCCAATTTTAGATAAAGCTTTTCAGGATAAAATAGAGGCGGTAAAAGATCTTATTTTAAGTGAAGTGAATGTAAAAGAAATTGATTTTGTAAACGAAGAGCAAACACAGATCGTAAAAAACCTGAAATTGAATTTTAAGACTTTAGGAAAAAAATGTGGTCAAAATATGAAGGCGGTTCAGGCATTCGCAAATGAGAACGGTGCAAAAATAATTTCAGGAATTGAAAAAACGGGCTCTTTTACAATTGAACTAAATGGCGCATCTATTGTTTTAGAACCTGAGGATGTTGAAATTATTCCGGTAGATATTCCGGGCTGGAAAGTGGCTAATAATGGCCCTTTAACTGTGGCTTTGGATATTAATCTTTCTGAAGAGCTAAAAAATGAAGGATTGGCTCGTGAAGTGGTAAATCGTATTCAAAATATGAGGAAAGACGCGGGTTTTGAAGTGACAGATAAGATTTTGGTCAAAATTCAGCAAAATTCGGATTTAGATAATGCTATTAAAAACAATTTAAGTTATATTTGTTCTGAAACTTTAACTAACGACTTGCAATTGGTGCAAAACCTGTCCACTGCCAATGCCAGTAAAATTGAAGTAGACGAATTGATCACAACACTAATCTCTATCGAAAAGTTAAATTAAAATTAATGATTATGGCTAAAAAGAAAGACAATAAAAAGGATAAAAAGGCCAAACCTTCTGCTAAACCTGTAAAAAAAGCAAGCAAACCTGCTCCAAAAAAAGCAGCAAAACCTGCTAAAAAAGATACAAAAAAGGCCGCTAAGCCTGTAGCAAAAAAAGTAGTAAAACCTGCTGCAAAAAAAGCAGTTAAACCGGTTGCGAAAGCAAAACCCGTTGAGAAAAAGAAAGAGAATAAACCCGTACTAAAAACAAAACCTGTGTCGAAAGAAGTGCTGAAAGCAAAAAAACCTGCCGGTAAACCAATTGAAGCAATTGCAAAAAAAGGAAAAGATAAAAAAGCCGATAAAGTAAAAGGAAAGAAAAAGGGAAAAAAAGGCGATGACGATGATGATGACGATATTCCTGAAGAAGAAGATGACGATTCGGATGTAGATGTAAAAGATGATTACGAAAAACCGGATGATGATGATGCGGGAGTATTGGAAGGCGGATTGGATGAAGCCGGAATGGTTGATCTTGAAGGCGGCGGTGGTGCCGAGATAGATGAAGATGATGATGAGGTTCCTGAAAAACGTGGCCGTGGCCGTAGAAAGAAAAATGATGGACGTTCGAGTGGTAACAGTATGGAAGCATATATCCGTAACCGCCCCTTACAAATTGATATTAATAAACCTTTGATCAAAAAATCGAAGGAAGATGTTCCTAAACCATTTGTAAATACAAAAGATAATCGCACGCGTTATTCAGATAAAGAATTAACAGAGTTTAAAGAGTTGATCTTATCAAAATTAAAAGAAGCACAAACCGATTACGATCTTTTAAAACAAACATTAAGTAACGAAGATAATCACGGTACTGATGATACTTCTCCAACATTTAAATTGTTGGAAGATGGAAGCGATGTAATGAGCAAAGAAGAAACTGCGCAACTTGCTTCCCGTCAGGAAAAGTATATTGTTAACTTAAAAAATGCTTTAGTACGTATTGAGAACAAAACTTACGGTATTTGCCGTGTTACAGGTAAACTAATTCCTAAAGAACGTTTACGCTCTGTGCCACATGCTACTTTAGGTATTGATGCTAAATTGAGTCAGTAATAAATACACATATTCAGGAAGGCTGCTTTTTATAAAGCAGCCTTTTTATTTTAGTTAAATTCACATTTTCCGTCACAAAAATTAAACAGTAAAGAGTATCTTTACATCTTTAAAAAAATAATGCTTAAGCGTTTCAGAATTCCTTTAATAACAATTTTTTCTGTACTGTTCATCGATCAGTTCATTAAGATCTATATTAAACTGAATTATCCTGTAAATCATGTTGTAGGAAAGTTAGCAGATTGGTGTGTGATACATTTTACTGAAAACCCCGGTATGGCATTTGGTTACGAATTTGGTGGCGATGCAGGAAAATTAGCTTTAAGTTTATTTAGGATTTTAGCGTGTATTGCAGGTGTTTTTTATATAAGAAACATTACAAAAAAGAAAGAGCATTGGGGTTTTATATTTTCTGTTTCTTTAATATTAGCCGGAGCCATGGGCAACATATTAGACAGTGCTTTTTACGGATTAATATTTGATAAAGGAACCACTTTTGATCCGGTATATAAACAATACGTTGACTATAGTGGCATTGCAAGCTTTACAAGTAATGGTGGTTATGCGCCAAGTATGTATGGTTGCGTGGTAGATATGTTTTATTTTCCAATAATTAAAGGACATTTTCCTACATGGTTTCCAATTTGGGCTGGGGAAGATTTTGAGTTTTTTAGACCTATATTTAATTTTGCAGATGCTGCCATTTCGGGCGGTGTGATCATCATAATTTTATTCCAAAAAAAATTCTCCAAAAAGCCCGATCCTGAACAGCTTGAAAATTCAGGAGAAGTGAAGCAAGAAAATAATTCTGATTTGACAATGAATTCCAATTCATGAAAGAAGCAATACTTTTAATCAACCTCGGAACTCCTGATGCACCAACGCCCGGCAAAGTTGGTAAATATCTGATTCAGTTTTTAAATGATAAACGTGTTATTGATATTAATGCGGTTGGCAGATTTATTTTAGTAAATTTAATCATTGTTCCTTTTCGTAGTTTTAAATCTTCAAAATTATATCAGCACATTTGGACAAAAGAAGGCTCACCACTTTTAACGAACAGTATAGCATTAAAGGAAAAAGTACAACAAGAAGTTGGTGATAGATATATTGTTGAATTAGCTATGCGCTATCAAACACCTTCTATTAAAGATACTTTAGAAAAAATAAGACAGCAACGTCCGTCTAAGATACATGTGTTACCACTGTATCCGCAATACGCCAGTTCAAGCACGGGTAGTACTGTTGAAGAAGTATTAAAACAAATTAAGGGTTGGGAAGTAATACCAAGTTTAAACATTGTAAGCAAATTTTACGATCAGCAACATTTTATTGATGCGCTTTTGGTTGAAGGTAAAAAGCACAACATTAATGAGTACGATCATGTTGTATTTTCTTATCATGGTTTGCCCGAACGACAAATTTTAAAAGCTTCTGCGCATTATGGAGGCAGTACTTGCCAAATGGGTGCATGCTGTAATTCTATTACAAAGAATAATCAGTATTGCTACCGCGCTAATAGTTTTGAAACAACACGTAAATTAGTTAAAGCATTAAATATTCCGGAAGGGAAATACACAACCAGTTTTCAAAGCAGGTTAGATGAAAAATGGTTAAAGCCTTTTAGCGATAAAGTAATTGAGGATCTTGCAAAAAAAGGAAATAAAAATATTCTTGTTTTCTCTCCGGCATTTGTTGCCGATTGTTTAGAAACCATTTACGAAATAGGAACAGAATACCAGGAGATCTTTAAAGAGCATGGTGGCCAAAAAGTAACGCTTGTAAATAGTTTAAACAGCAACGAGGTGTGGGTAAAGGCAATTAAAGAAATTATTAAGAATTAATTCCCTGCAATCGGTTTTTCGTCAATCGAACGGGTATCTAAGGCATCCCGCAAACCGTTACCTACTAACATAAAGGCCAGTACCAATATCATAATGGCAATACCCGGAATAAAAGCTAAATATGCTTTATCCATTAAAATGTAGCCGTGATGCGCGCTTACCATTTCGCCCCATGATGGTACGGGTGGCTGCGCACCGATACCTAAAAAGCTTAAGCCGGCCTCCGTTAAAATAGCACTGGCAAAATTACTGGCTGCCATTACAACTACAGGGCCCATTACGTTAGGTAAAATATGACGTAAAATAATTCGCATATTTCTAAAGCCTAAAGCTCTTCCTGCTTCAACAAATTCTCTTTCGCGAATACTTAATATCTGTCCGCGTACAATACGTGCAACATCTACCCACATGGTTAAACCAACGGCAATAAATACCTGTAAGATTCCTTTTCCTAAAACCAAAGTAATGGCAATAACCAATAATAAAGTTGGAATACTCCACACAACATTTATCAGCCACATAATAACAGAATCGGTCTTACCTCTGTAATACCCGGCCATGGCTCCAAGCAGGATGCCAATAAAAATAGAAATGATAACAGAAACCAAGCCAACACTTAAACTTATTCTTGTGCCAATTAATAAGCGGCTTAATAAATCACGGCCCAATTTATCGCTGCCTAATAAAAATGTTTTAGAGGTTACATTATCTTTTTTTATTGTTTCCTGCAATTCAGCAATAGATTTATTTAATACGCGTGGATTTCCCACTTCATAAAAAGATAATTGCATACGTGAAGAATCGTAAACGATAGGATATTTTGTATCAATGGCATAAACAACATCGGCCACATTAAATTTTGAAACTGTTGCGCCCTGATTATCTACATTGCCTGTAAATTCTTCAACAACAATATCTTTTCCTTTAAAATCAAAACTGTGAATGGTGTAGTAAGAGTTGGTTTCATTCTTACCAAAAAGCATGGTCGAAAAAATACCTGAAGGTTTTATTTCTTCATTCTTTTTTACTGCTAACATTTTAACGCTAAAGCCCGGCTCTTTAATATGGAGCTCAGGTTTTTGATCGTTAGCGTAAGGAGTTTGATCGGGGGTAATTAAATAACCTAAAATAGAAATAAGACAGGCAATACCTATAACCCATAAACCAAGCAGCGATAACTTATTGCGCTTAAACCTTCGCCAGGTTTGAACGCTAAGTGATTCTGATTCAAAATTTATAGATTTCTTCTTAAAAAACACAAATTATACTTTCCATTTAGGTTTTATAAAAACCGAGGCAATAGCAACCACACAGGCATACAAGGGGTAAATACAACCCACAGGCAAGCCAAACCAACCTAAACCCCTGTTTTTAACAAAACGTGATGCTAAAAATAGCAACAAAATGTCAATAATCAACTTAAAAAGCACGAAAATTAAGATAAATCCCCCGTTTTGAGGGACTAAAAAGCAATAAAACAAGCAAAACAACCAGGTAAGGTTTACACCAAAACTTAAAAGCGCCAGCAACAAATTAAGCCTGTTTTTATTGTATTTAAATTTAGAGGCCCATCGTATTTTTTGGTTTATTAATTGTGTAAACGAAAAAGCCGGGTAGGTATAAACAATTGCCTGCTCTGATTTTAAATAATTAATATTTACACCGGGAATTTTTTTTACATCTTCTAAAAATAAAACATCATCGCCTGACGCAATTTTTATATGCGACGAAAAACCATTTACTTTCTCAAAAATTGTTTTTGTAAAAATTAAATTGGCGCCGTTACATAAAAAAGGTTTTTTAAAATAAGCGCTGCCACAGTTTAAAACCGTTAATACATTATTTTCAATGGCTTGCAATGCCCAAAGTATTCCAAAATTATTGGCGATCATAACCGGTGCAATAATAAGATCGGATGAAGTGGTTTTATAAAAATCTGAAATACTTTGCAGCCATAAAGTAGATGTTGTGAATGTATCTGCATCACGCATCACCAATATTTCATAATTTGCTTGTGAAACGGCATAAGCTATGCTGGCTTTTTTTCCTTTTTGTTGCGGGTTGGTAATTATTTTATAATTGAGCTTTGTATTCTTTAATATTGATTCAGCCTGAAAAACAGTACTGTCGGTACTTGCATCGTTAATTAAAATTAGCTGGATCTTTGCGAGATCATAATCCTGTTTTAAAATTGTATTTAAACAGCCGCCTATTGTTTTTTCTTCATTACGCGCGCAAATAATTAGTGTAAGGTTTGTTGAGGTATCATACGTTGGTCTGAAAAATTGCATTTTACTAAAACCAATTGCAAACCATGCCATAACAACAGCGTAAATACAAAGAACAGAAAAAAGTATGCAGATGAGGTATATCATTTTTGCTTACCGAATAATTTCGAGCCGATAGCTATCGGCTCGAAATTTTGTTTTAATAAAATACTGTAACCATAAATACTTGGTAAAATAATGTTGATGAGCCAGATCAATACGGATGACAAAGCTAAAGCCGAATCAGAAATTCCGGAATTGTGAAATACAATTAAAGCAATGGCTGCGCGTATAGGCCCTTCTAAAACACTGATCATTGGGATAGTTGTGGTAATTAAATAATACAAAGCCATACCAACAAAAATAGAAAAATTTAAAGGTTGCTGATGAAATAAATAAATAAGCAAAAGAAATTGTAAAGCAAATACACAATAGCGAATAATAGAAAGACCAAACAATTGAATTAACTTTTTTGCTGAGAAAGGGTATTTAAAATTTTCTAAAGTTTGCTGCTTATTTATTTTTTTAGTTATAAAACTTAAGATCAGATCGATCTTAACCAAACAAAAAACAAACACGGCAAAAATTAAAACGGCTATTGTACTTGTTGTGTAAGCCAGCCACATGTTATCACCTTCAAATTGTTTTAATTGAAAAATCAAAGCGCTTAATCCAAATAAATAAGTAATGCATAATTGAAACATGCCATTTATAAAATGTAACGCAGTAATTTTTGGACGATTTTCGATTTTGAAAAAAATAATTTTTGCTAAAAATTCGGTTGCCCTGCCCGGCGCTAAATTACCTAAACAAACACCGCTGTAAACGGAATGTGTTGCTGTTTTAAAAGATATTTTTTCTATAGGTTCCGTAATGATCTTCCATTTAAAACTTTCAATTCCCCAATTAACAGGTATAAGTAAAAGGCAAACACCAAAACAAATTAATCCTTTTAAAGAAAAAGCCAAACTACCAAGCAATTCTAATTTTTCAGAAGTAAGATCGTTCTTTAAGCGCAGGTAAATTATAAAAAAACTTCCAAGGCCAATAAGTACCTTTATAATGGTGGAAACTATTTTTTTTCGCTCTTGCAAATTAGGTTAAATTTACATTTTTAATGCCAATCACCGACAGGATCATATTAGGAATTGACCCCGGCACAGTTGTAATGGGTTATGGATTGATCCATATTCAAAACAATGTAGTAAAACCAATTGGTATTGGCGTAATAAAGCTCGATAAATTTGAAGACCACGCAGTACGTTTAAAAATGATCTTTGAACGCACGGTTGCTATTATTGAGGAATATAAGCCGGATGAGCTGGCCATTGAAGCGCCTTTTTTTGGAAAGAACGTTCAATCTATGTTAAAGTTGGGCAGGGCACAGGGTGTAGCCATTGCCGCGGCCCTAAGTAAGAGTATTCCTGTTACAGAATATTCTCCAAAAAAAATAAAAATGAGTATTACCGGTAATGGTAATGCCAGTAAAGAACAGGTAGCGGCCATGCTTGTACAAATTTTAGGTATTAAAAAAGAGCAGGAATTTTTAGATGCAACCGATGCTTTGGGTGCGGCGCTTTGCCATTATTATCAAAATAAAAATGCCGGTGCAAAAACTAAATCTTACACCGGCTGGAAAGCTTTTTTAACAGATAATCCTAAAAGGAAAATTTAAAATTCAAAAGTTATTTGCCCGTCACCGTCTAAAAAATCTTTGTTGTTGGCTTTGCTTAATTTTTCCATTGCCCTGCGATGCAACTCTACAGGCGATAAACCTGTTTTTTCATCATCGGCGTCTTTCTTTAAAAACTTACGCGCTGCTTTTATTTCTTCGGGTTCTTTCAAACTAATTTCTTTTACTTTATAAGAACTTAATTTTTTTCCTTTGGCTTTAATATTTACAAGTGGACTAAACTCTACCATGTTAATGGTCTCTTCAGGAATCTCAACGCCTTTTTCTTTAGAGAATTTTACTTCGATGATAGGATTAATTTGCGCAGTGATCAATTCAATACGCGATAATTCATTCTCGGTAATGATCAATGTTTTTGTAGTTATGTTTTCTGGCGCAAAGCGTTTTGTAAAGTACGATTTGCTTTGTCCGTCAAAATAAATGCAAGTAAGTGTTTGGTTAGGGAAATATTTTTCTATCATAATGATGTCCTCATCAAAATGATTTAAAAGATCGTAAGTATACAAACGGTAGAAGCCTGTGCTTGTAACCGTTAATATTTTATCGTCGCCGCTAAAATTACCGAGGTATGTTCCCTTTTCATTTTTGTTTAAGCGGTGCGTTGTTTCATCAAACCAGTAATCTTCACCCATTAAAGTAGATGCACCTTTTTCTTTTAGTGTTACCGAGTTGGTTGGTTTAAGTGTGTATTTGGTAACAATATTGCCTACAGCGCTGCGGGCTTTTACTTCCATCTCTCCAAAATCAACAGGTATCTCCAGTTTCCTTAAACCAGGTACGGCACGTAAATGTACGATCACTTTTTCGCTTTCGCCATTTGGGTTAACAGTAAACCAATGTACTTTTGAATTGGCTGTTCCTTTGGTAAGATCGTATTCTTTCTCGCGGGTTACACCGGTAACATTAAAGCGTTTCATGAAGGTGATACCTTTTGGCCCGTCGGTATAGATCATGTTATACGTTGTGCGCTCATCGTTCTTTTTAAAGATGGCCACGTAAACAATATCTTTTCCAATAAATGTTTTGTCGGCTACTTTGCACACTTTCATTTTACCTTCTTTGGTAAATGCAATAATATCATCCAGCGCAGAGCAATCGGTCACAAACTCGTCTTTCTTCAAGCTGGTACCAATAAAACCTTCTGCACGGTTAACGTATAATTTTTCGCTTGCAATAATAACATCTGTAGCAACAATTGTTTCTAATTGTTTTGTTTCGGTTTTACGTTCGCGACCGGCACCGTATTTCTTTTTTAAATTCTTAAAATATTCAACGGCGTATTCGGTAAGATTTGCTAAGTTATTTTTTACCGCAGCAATTTTTTCTTCCAGCTCTTTCATTTGCGCTTCGGCTTTAATGCTATCGAAGCGGGTAATACGGATCATTGGAATTTGCGTTAAGCGATGAAGGTCATCATCGTTTATCTCGCGAATTAGTTTTTTCTTATATGGTTTAAAGCGTTCGTATAAATATTCGTATAAAGTTTCTTTGGTTGTATATTTTTTAAAGTCAATATACATTTCTTCTTTAATGAAGATCTTTTCCAAAGAAGAAAAATGCCATTTTTCTTCTAACTCTAATTGCTCAATTTCTAATTCTCGTTTTAGCAAGGCTAAAGTTTGATGCGTAGAAATTTTTAAGATCTCGCTTACACCTAAAAATCTTGGTTTTTCATTTTCGATGATGCAGGCGTTTGGAGAAATACTTACTTCGCAGTTGGTGAATGCGTATAAAGCATCAATGGTTTTATCTGTAGAAATGCCGGGTTGTAGGTGAACTAAGATCTCAACATTTTCAGCCGTATTATCTTCTACCTTTTTTACTTTTATTTTTCCTTTATCGTTTGCAGCAAGAATAGAATCAATTAATGATCCTGTTGTTGTACCAAAAGGAATTTCGGAAATGATAATAGTTTTTGAATTTAATTCTTTAACGCGTGCACGGATCTTTATTTTTCCACCACGTAAACCGTCTTTGTAGTCGCTAAAATCTGCTATACCTCCTGTAATAAAATCAGGATAGATGTTTGCTTTTTTTCCTTTTAAAACCTGGATAGAAGCATCAATTAATTCATTAAAGTTGTGTGGTAATATTTTTGTTGCTAAACCAACGGCAATACCTTCAACACCCTGCGCTAATACTAAAGGAAACTTTACCGGTAGAGTGATAGGCTCTTTATTTCTGCCATCGTAACTTAAACCCCAGTTAGTAGTTTTTGGATTAAAGATAACTTCCTGGCCAAATTTAGAAAGGCGTGCTTCAATATAACGTGGAGCTGCGGCATAATCGCCGGTTAAAATATTTCCCCAGTTACCTTGTGTATCAATTAAAAGATCTTTTTGTCCTATAGAAACCAAAGCATCGCCAATGCTGGCATCACCGTGCGGGTGATATTTCATGGTGTTACCAATTAAATTGGCAACCTTGTTGTAGCGTCCGTCTTCAAGTTCCCACATGCTATGTAAAATGCGGCGTTGCACGGGTTTTAATCCGTCTTCCATAGCCGGTACAGCACGCTCTAATATTACATAGCTGGCATAATCAATAAACCAGTTCTTGAACATCCCACTTACGTGGGTTATTTTATCCACCTCGTGGTGGTTCTCCTTATCCATTCCGTCAAAAATATCGCTCATCTAAAAAATAAAATAATTGCAAATATACATTAGGAATTAACAAAAAAGTCGGAAATAGTGGGTTTTGAGGGAAAAATCTACACGAAATATTCACAAATGGCTGCTAATAAACCAATATTTTGCGTTTTAAAAAGAAAAGTGCCTCAGAAAGCTTGGTATTAAGCTTTGGGTTAGAGTAGGCGTTCATGCCTGCTTTTTCGAGGTTATTGGCATAACCGTACACATCATTTACCTGTGTTTTAAAAATAACTTCCTGTGTTACATTATTTTTTAACTGTAAAGAAATTACCAATGCCGCTAATTTAATTTTATAATTGTTCTCTAAAATATCGCTGCTAATATCTTCCTGTGTTTCGGCAATTGATTCAATAATATAATCGGCGTCTGCCGGCTTACTCACTATCTGTACTTCCTGGCCGTTAAATTTTTGAGAGATGATGCCTTGAATTAAATTTAAGTTAGTCAACTTTCCAAAATTTTTCTCGGTACCGGTAACAAAAATATTAATGTTGTTTACGCGCGCCTGAACTTTTAAAGAAGGTGTTTGAATGAATTGTTTTAATACGGTAATACCTGCGCGGCCTAATGAGTCAGAGCCCATAAGACTTGATATATCTGGACTTAAAGCAAAAGCAGCCGTTTGGTTGATAGGCTCAACGTAATTTACTTTTAATTGCAATTGACCGTTAGTATTGGTGCTGGTTTTTTCGCTGATCTTAATTTTTTCTTCATCGCTTGTAACTACAAAAGGGAAATTTTGCAATGGTGATTTGTTATTGCTTAACTCCAAACCATACATTAAGGGCGCATAAGTTTGTTGATAGGGTTTTAAAATTGGCAGATCTTTTTGTTGAACCAAAGAAATAGATTGTAATTGTTGCTGAATTACTGATGTAAGATCAAAAACACTTTTAATACCGTTTGTTTGCGTGGCATCAAAATTAATTTCTTCGCTTAAGTAAGGCGTTAATACACCGAAAGCCTGGATACGTTTTTTTAGGCAGGAAGAAAAATCTTTATTCTTCTCATCATTAAAACTCAAACTGATTAAATTAGTTGCTTTAGAAATGATCTGTTGTTTTTTTTGTGCTTTTTGATTGGCATAGTCTGCTTTATCTAAAGTATAATATACCCAATATTGTTTTTCATTTTCGTACGAATCAATTAACTGGTAACCTTCAATATTATCGGTGTTGGTTAAATTGATCAATGAATTAAAATTCTCGTTAAAATTATTGTTGTTTTGTACAGTATAAAGAACAGAGTTGCTGGAGATGTTCACTTTAATTTCAGAACTAAGATCATACAGCGCATTTTTTTTAGCTTCAATCTGGTAATTACTGCTTTTACCTTTATCTGCCACACCAATGCCAACATATTTAAAACCATTGTTTGGCCTGCTGCTTACCCATAGCGGCACCTGCACTTCAACAGCGGGTGTTGCGGCAACTTCTTTTTTACTTTTACAAGCAACTAAAAAATTTAAAGCAATTAATATGTAAAGCAGTTTTTTCAATTTATTTAATATTGTTTAGAACCGAGTTGATGAAAAAATTGATTGTTTTATTGTTTGTTTCGTCTTTAAGGTCTTCAAAAGATTTCATGGTGTTTTTTGCCGTAAACATACCGCGCCAGTTTTTTGGATTGTATTGTGCTGCCGCTGCAGTTTGCTGGGGGTTATAAGGAAAAAGCGAATTCATGTTGCCATTAAAAGTTTTTGCAAATTCATTATACTCCATTGCATCCTGGCTGCTCATGTTTTGCGATTGTGAAGAAACAATTTGATTTGAATAGGCATTAATGATCTTGTATTTAAAATCGTAGGTAAAAGTTCTTGAGCCCTTCACTAAATTATAGCTTACAGGTTTATATTCTGTTTTTATAAGGGTATCATTAATTCTTGTTTTTACTTCGTTGTAAGCTGTATACGGGCTTTTTGTTGGCCCGGTATTTAATTCTTTTCTATTGGCCACATCGTATGTGTAAAAATAATCGGCATCTGTTGCTTTTCTTATGGCCTGTATTAGATCTACATTAGTGCTACCGCTTAACATATCAGCGCCTGCACCTTCCTGGAAAGGGGTGTTGTTGATCAGTTTAATGTTGCTGAATTTTTGTGTGGCCACCTGGTTAAAGCTGTTGAACAAATAATCTTCAATTTCCTTTTCTACCGGAAAACCTGCATCTTTTGGTTGTAACAAAATAAAGCTTTTTGATTGTTGTGCGGCAGAAAGCTCATAAAGTTCTTTGTAATCTTTATAATTTTCAGTTCTGCTTTTTATTTTTGATAAAGTAGTTAATGCACTTGCGTAATTTTTTGATTCTAAACTTAAAATAGCAGTTTGATATAAGGGTTCGCAATAAGAAGTAATTTCTAATTGCGAAGTTGTTTTATAATTAGCGTTATATTTTTTTACGTTATTAATATACGTAATGGCTTCGTTATATTTTTTTTGATTAACCATGCTGTATGCCTGGTTATAATTTTTTGAGCAATAGCTCTCTACCATTTTCTGGTAATCGTCTTCATAAGATTTTGGATAATCCATTACAACACTTAGTGCTGCTGTTTTACCCGAAAAATCTTTCAATTTTTCAAAGCTTTCTAATGATGATTCAACTTGTTGGGTATTAAAGTTTCTGAAAAAATCAGAAGCTAAATTGGATGCATATTTTTGACCAACGCTTTTTAATTTAACGCGGGCATCTACATTGGTTGGTTTTCTTTGCAAAGATTCTAAATAATATTCTGCCGCTTCGTTTACCAAGCCTTGTTTTTCAAGCTTTTCGGCGGCTTTAAAATATTTTTTAGATCCGTTACATGCGGAAAGAAAAAGCACTAATGCTAAAGCAAATATGGGATAATTTCTTTTCAAAAAAATTGGGTAAAAAAAGAGCATCCCTAAAGGATGCTCTTAATTAAGATGTTCTTATTTACCTTCGTCTGCTAATTTTTTCATCTCAGCATCAAAGATCGATTGGAATTTTTGTTTGTCGTAATCTAATTTCAATTTTGCATCGTTAGATATTTTAGCATCTACTTTGTCAAAAATAGTTTTCTTAGCAGCTTCGATAGCTATCCAGTAGCTGAATGAACCATCAGTTTCTTTAAAGATCTTCTCGCCAATTTCTCTAACGTTAGAGATCTCTAAATTAACAACCTCACGTGCTAACTCTTCGAATTTATTTTCGAATTCTTGTTTGTTACCAACTGTACGTTGATTAGTGTACTGGTCAGTTACTCTTTTTATTGTACTGTTAATGTTAGCAGCCATTTCAGATTTAGCATTTTGAAATGCAATTTTTTTAGCTGTAGCTAAATCAGGAGATTTACCAACTTGTTTTGCTCTGAAGTTATCTTCATCTGAACGATATTCTTTTGAGCTAAATGGTACAGAGATCTCTACTGCACCTGTTTCTTTTTGAATTGGTGTCTTTTTTGATTTACAACCTGCCAGAGTTAAAACTGCGATAGCCGGGATTAAAAGTAAATTTGTCGTTTTCATTTTTATGTTTTTTTTGTGGATAATATTATGGTCATTTCAAACCGTGTTCCAAATTTATCAAAATTTCCGAAATTAACGTTTGTTAACCTATTAATTCTTTTTCTGTGTCTTTTTCAAGACGCAAATTCTCAATAATAAAGTCTTGGCGCGTTTGGGTGTTTTTACCCATATAATAGTTCAGAAGCTCCGTTATACTTGCTTTCTGATCAATTAACACTGGTTCCAAACGCATGTCTTTTCCAATAAAATGCTTGAATTCATCCGGCGAGATCTCACCTAAACCTTTAAAGCGGGTAATTTCGGGTTTTGGACCTAATTTGGCTATTGCGGCCTTTCTTTCTTCATCACTATAACAATAAACGGTTTCTTTTTTATTACGTACCCTGAATAAAGGCGTTTGTAAAATTTTTACGTGATTGTTCTTTACAAGATCAGGAAAGAATTGTAAAAAGAAGGTTAACAATAATAAACGTATGTGCATACCATCCACATCGGCATCGGTTGCAATAATTACATTGTTGTATCTTAATTCTTCTAAGCTGTCTTCAATATTTAAAGCGGCCTGTAATAAATTAAATTCTTCGTTCTCGTAAACTACTTTTTTTCCTAAGCCAAAACAATTTAAAGGTTTTCCTTTTAAACTAAATACAGCTTGTGTATTTACATCGCGTGTTTTTGTGATCGATCCGCTTGCCGAATCACCTTCACAAATAAATAAAGATGTTTCTAAACGACGTGGATCTTTAATGTCATCTAAGTGTGTACGGCAATCGCGTAATTTTTTATTATGTAAAGAAGATTTTTTTGCGCGCTCTCTGGCTAATTTTTGAATGCCCGATAATTCTTTACGCTCACGTTCGTTAGCTAAAATTTTTGCTTCAATTGCTTTTGCAACTTCAGGATTTTTATGAAGATAATTATCTAATTGTTGTTTTACAAAATCACCAATAAAGCTACGGATGCTTTGTCCGCCCGGCGCAATTTCGTTGCTGCCTAATTTTGTTTTTGTTTGCGATTCAAAAACAGGCTCCTGTACTTTAACGGCAATAGCTGCTACAATTGATTTACGCACATCACTTGGTTCAAATTCTTTTTTATAAAATTCGCGCACTGTTTTTACAACTGCTTCGCGAAAGGCTGCTAAATGTGTACCGCCTTGTGTTGTGTACTGACCATTAACGTAAGAATAATATTCTTCAGAAAAATGTTCGTTACTGTGGGTCATGGCCAGCTCAATATCTTCTCCTTTTAAATGGATGATTGGATACAATGTTTCACCAGTAATATTTTTTTCTAATAAGTCTTTTAAGCCGTTTTTTGAAACATACTCAACACCGTTTAATGTAAGTGTTAAACCAGTATTTAAGAACGCATAATTCCACACCATGCGATCGATATACTCATGAACGAAATGGTATTTTTTAAAGATGGTATCATCGGGACGAAACTCTACTAATGTTCCGTTCTTTTCATTTGTTTGTGTTAAGCGGTGTTCTTTTACCAATTCACCTTTGCTAAAATCTGCTGTTTTTGCCTGGCCATCGCGGTAAGCGGTAACTCTAAAATTAATAGATAAAGCGTTAACCGCCTTTGTACCCACACCATTTAAACCGATAGATTTTTTAAACGCTTCGCTATCATATTTACCACCGGTATTCATTTTTGAAACAACCTCTACCACTTTACCTAATGGAATACCACGGCCATAATCGCGAATAGAAACAACACCTTCTTTTACGTTAATGTCAATTCTATTGCCTTCACCCATCATAAACTCATCAATCGAGTTATCCATTACCTCTTTTAAGAGTACGTAAATACCATCGTCAAACGCGCTTCCGTCTCCTAATTTACCAATGTACATGCCAGGGCGTGTACGAATGTGTTCTTTCCAATCTAACGATCGTATATTGTCTTCTGTGTAATTTGATTTTGCCATTCTACTATTTCTTGTTCCTTGTTTCTAAATTTCTTGTTACTGCTAATCTATTAATTTTTTTAATCTCCGTCTAACAAATTTCCAATTCCCCCTAAAATAGAACCTTCTTCTTTTCTGCTGCCGCTTCCGTAAGATAAGATCCTTCCTGCCAAACGACTTATTGGCAATGTTTGTATCCATACCTTTCCTGGCCCGCGCAGTACCGCGTAAAACACGCCTTCGCCACCAAACAATGTATTTTTAATGCCGCCAATAAATTGTATATCGTAATTAACTGTGCTGGTAAAAGCAACAATACAACCGGTATCAATTTTTAAAATTTCACCCGCTTGTAATGTTTTTTCAATTACGTGTCCGCCGCTATGTACAAAGGCCATACCATCGCCTTCCAGCTTTTGCATAATAAAACCTTCGCCCCCGAATAAACCGGTGCCTAATTTTTTTTGAAATTCAATACCAACAGCAACCCCTTTGGCAGCGCACAAAAAGCTATCTTTCTGGCAAATAATTTTATTGCCTAATTGCGCTAAGTTCATCGGAATAATTTTGCCTGCATAAGGTGCGGCAAAAGTAACCTGGCGTTTTTGCTGAGATTGGTTGGTGTACACGGTCATAAATAAATTCTCTCCTGTCAGTAATCTTTTTCCGGCAGAAAATAATTTATCCATAAATCCTTTTTGATTGCCATCGCCAAACAAAGTTTCCATCTGCACACCATCAGTCATCATCATAAAGCTTCCCGGCTCTGCAATTACAGCTTCCTGTGGATCTAATTCAACTTCCACACACTGCATTTCTTCTCCAAATAATTTGTAATCTATCTCGTGGTTGTTCATTTTAAATGTTTTTTGTTTCTGGTTTTTTGTTTTTAGTTCGCGACTGCCTAATTTACTTTAGTTTTAAACTTTTCACCTTTGATTTCTGTATTTCTTAAGTAGGTAATAAAACTCGCGATTTTTCCTGCTAATAATTTGCATTCTTTTTGCAGATCATTTAACTCTGTTTCATTAATCACACCCTTATCGTAAACTCTGTATAATTGCGATCTTGTTTCACCTAAAGACCCTTTTGAAATAGCAAGAAACTGAATAAATTCTCTATTTCCACTTCTTTCAAATCCCTCAGCAATATTATCCATCACCGATCCCGCTGAACTACCTAATTGTTCTTTAAGGTCAAAATGTCTTTCTTTTTCAAGTTTTTTGAGTATTAATATCAGTTTGATATTTAATGCCCTTGCCATTTGCCAACTTTCTATATCTTCAAAATCTTTTATCGTTGCCATAACTATAAACAAAAAACATCAAACTATAAACCTTTACACATTAAACCTAAAATGCATCACATCACCATCATTCACAACGTATTCTTTTCCTTCAATTTTTAATTTTCCTGCATCACGGCAGGCAGACTCTGAACCTAAGGTCACAAAATCATTGTAAGCAATTACTTCTGCTTTAATAAATCCTTTTTCAAAATCGGTATGTATAACACCCGCTGCCTGTGGGGCTTTCATGCCTTTGGTAATGGTCCAGGCGCGCACTTCTTTTTCACCGGCAGTAAAATAAGTTTCTAATTTTAAAAGCTTGTAAGCCGATTTAATTAATTTATTTACACCCGGCTCATCTAATCCCATTTCGCCCAAGAACATTTGTTTTTCTTCAAAAGTTTCTAATGACGCGATTTCGCTTTCCATTTGCGCGGTGATAATTAAAATTTCAGAATTCTCATTTTTCACAGCTTCTCTAACAGCATCAACATGTTTGTTGCCTGTTTTTGCAGAAGCTTCATCAACATTACAAACATACATTACCGGTTTTATAGTTAATAAATGCAAGTCTGCAATATATGGTAATTCGTTTTCTTCAATGGCACAGGCGCGCGCAGACTGACCGCTTTTTAACGTTTCTTTTAAGCGTGTTAAAACCGCAAAGGTTTTTACAGCATCTTTATCGGTACCCACTTTTGCCAGCTTCTCGTATTTTTTCATCTTTGCCTCAACGCTTTCCAGATCTTTTAATTGAAGCTCAGTATCAATGATCTCTTTATCGCGAACAGGGTTTACGTTTCCATCTACATGCACCACGTTATCATCATCAAAACAGCGCAGCACGTGCAAAATAGCGTTACATTCACGAATGTTTCCTAAAAATTTATTTCCCAAGCCTTCACCTTTGCTGGCACCTTTTACAAGTCCCGCTATATCAACTATCTCAACCGTGGTAGGTAAAATATTCTGAGGCTTTACAATGTCTGCTAATTTCGTTAAGCGTTCATCAGGCACAGTAGTTGTTCCAACATTAGGATCAATAGTGCAAAAAGGAAAATTTGCAGCCTGGGCTTTTGCATTGCTCAAACAATTAAACAGGGTAGATTTTCCAACATTTGGCAATCCAACAATTCCACATTTCAGTGCCATAATTATAACAAATTAAATATTTAATAAAACGTGCAAATATACTAATAACACGGGCTTTTTGGAAGTGCCCGAAAAAACAAAAAACTTTAGTTTTTAACATCCTGTAATTATTATCAACATTAGGATTATAAGCTATAAGCAAATGCTAATTTTGCCGTCCGGAGGCGCACTCCGTACAAACAAATTGTTATAAAATATGGCCAATATTGACGAGTTAAAAAGATTATCAACCCAGGTTAGAAGGGATATTGTAAGAATGGTGCATGCCGTTGCCTCAGGGCATCCGGGCGGTTCGTTGGGCTGCGTGGAGTATTTTGTGGCACTTTACAAAGTGATCATGAAACACGATCCTAAAAATTTTACAATGGATGGCAAGGATGACGATCTTTTCTTTTTAAGTAATGGTCATATTAGTCCGGTGTTTTACAGCGTTTTGGCGCGTACAGGGTATTTTCCGGTTGAAGAATTAAAAACATTCCGCAAGCTAAACTCACGGTTACAGGGCCACCCAACCACGCACGAAGGTTTACCGGGAGTGCGTATTGCCAGCGGTTCTTTGGGCCAGGGTATGAGTGTGGCTATTGGCGCGGCTTTAGCAAAAAAATTAAATAAAGATAATGCTATCGTTTATACCTTGCATGGTGACGGTGAATTACAGGAAGGCCAGATCTGGGAAGCTGCCATGTATGCGGCCGCTTACAAAGTAGATAATATGATCTGTACGGTGGATTATAATGGAAGACAGATTGATGGTGATGTAGAAAATGTTTTATCTCTTGGAAATTTAAAAGCAAAATTTGAAGCGTTTGGCTGGACTGTTTTAGAAAATAAACAAGGTAACGATCTTGAAAAAGTTATTCTATCGCTTAAAGAGGCAAAAACGTTTGTTGGAAAAGGAAAACCAATTATGATATTGATGAATACCGAAATGGGTATGGGCATTGATTACATGATGGGTACTCACAAATGGCATGGCTCTGCGCCTAATGATGATCAATTGGCAAAAGCTTTATTGCAAATTGAAGAAACTGAGAAAGATTATTAAGAAATTATAAATTTTAAATGTTGAATTTTAAATGAGTTTCTTGTGTAGAAAATATAATCTATTTGTTTTTTTTATCATTTATAATTTAGCATTTAACATTCAACATTCTGCGCAAGCGCAGGTCACCAATCGCATTCTTTTTATTTTTGATGATTCGTACAGTATGTACGCGCCCTGGAATAGCAACATTAAAATTGAAGTTGCCAAAAAAGTAATGGGCGAATTTTTAGATAGCCTTAAAAACCTCCCTAATTTAGAATTGGCATTACGTTGTTACGGACACACTACCTTTTTTAAAGAACGTAATTGTAAAGATACCAAGTTGGAAGTGCCTTTTGGCGAAGCAATAACCAATGCTGCAAAAATAAAACAACGCATTCAAAAGTTAGAGCCAATGGGCACGACGCCAATTGCTTTTTCACTTGGTGAGTGCGCTTCTGATTTTACAAATAAAGCCAATTGCCGCAACATTGTTATTTTAATTACTGATGGTATAGAAGAATGCAACGGCTACCCTTGTGAAGTAAGCGCTTCCTTACAAAAGAAAGGAATTTTTCTTCGTCCCTTTGTTATTGGTGTTGGCCTGGATGCAAAGTTTGCAGATGTGTTTGCCTGCATGGGTAAATTTTATGATGTAAGTAATGAAGCGAACTTTAAAGATGTTTTAAAATTGGTTTTAACGGAAGCTATTACCCAAACAACAGTACAGGTGGATCTTTTGGATATTTTAAAAAAACCAACAGAAACAGATGTGGACATGACTTTTTACGAAGCCGGAACGTCAAAAGTTAAATACAATTATTTACACACCATTAATCACCGCGGTAATCCTGATACTTTAGTGTTGGATCCCGATCTTAAATACGACCTAACGGTTCACACCATACCGGTGCAAACAAAAAAAGATATTTCTATTGTAAAAGGTAAACACAATATCATAAAAGTAGATGCGCCGCAAGGTTATTTAAAGCTGGAATTAGATGGAACGATAAATAAATATTTTCCTACAACCCTTGTAAGAAAAGGTGGTGAAATGCAAACCCTTAACGTGCAGGATTTTGGTAAGCTGGAAAAATATATAATTGGCAAATACGATCTTGAAGTGCTAACTCTGCCAAGAATTTATTTAAAAGATGTTGAGATCAAACAAAGCAGCACCAATTCAATAAAAATACCAACCAGTGGTAATATTTTATTTGCCAAGCAAGGCACAGGTTATGGCAGTATTTATGTGGATGATGGAAAAACAGTGGTTTGGGTTTGTAACTTAAATCCCACACTCCAAAACGAAATCATATATTTACAGCCCGGTAAATACAAAGTGGTGTTCAGATACGAATTTGCCAAAGAAACCATTAAAACTATTGAACAGAATTTTGAAGTTAAATCAGGCATAGCGCAAACCGTTAGATTATTATAAAATTACCTATGAAAAAATATACATATACCGAAAAAAAAGATACACGCTCGGGCTTTGGTGCCGGTTTATCTGAACTTGGAAAATCAAACCCTAATGTGGTTGCATTGTGCGCCGATCTTACAGGCTCATTAAAAATGGATGCATTTCAAAAAGCACATCCTGATCGTTTCTTTCAAATTGGTATTGCAGAAGCAAACATGATGGGCATTGCCGCAGGTTTAACCATTGGCGGTAAAATTCCTTTCACAGGCACTTTTGCAAACTTTAGTACTGGCCGTGTTTACGATCAAATTCGTCAAAGTATTGCCTATTCTGGTAAAAACGTAAAGATATGTGCTTCGCACGCCGGGCTTACTTTAGGTGAAGATGGTGCTACACATCAGATCCTGGAAGATATTGGTTTAATGAAAATGTTACCGCACATGGTAGTAATCAATCCATGTGATTATAATCAAACAAAAGCGGCAACAATTGCAATTGCTGATCATCACGGCCCTGTGTATTTACGTTTTGGCCGCCCAACCATCCCCAACTTTACACCCGCCGATCAAAAATTTGAAATTGGTAAAGCTGTTATGCTGAACGAAGGAACTGATGTAACTATTATTGCTACCGGTCATTTGGTTTGGAAAGCTATTGAAGCAGGTGAAGCTTTAGCGGCAAAAGGAATTAGTGCAGAGATAATAAATATTCACACAATAAAACCTTTGGATACAGATGCTATTTTAAAATCTGTGCTTAAAACAAAATGTGTGGTTACCGCAGAAGAGCATCAAATGAATGGCGGTTTGGGCGACAGCGTAGCACAATTTTTATCCCGCAACAATCCAACGCCACAAGAGTTTGTAGCCGTTAACGATTCGTTTGGAGAAAGCGGAACACCGGATGAATTAATGAAAAAATACGGCCTGGATTCGGTTGACATTGTTAAAGCCGTAGAAAAAGTAATGAAACGCAAATAATTGTTCTGTTTATTTAGTAATTTCAATAAAAATAAATAAAATGAAAAAAGTAATGATCGGAATTGTTGTTTTAGCTTTTGCTTCTTGTAACGTACCTAAAGAAGGCGAAGAAGAAAAGATCCCAACAAGTAAATTGGAAGTGCTGACAGGTTTAGGAGATGAAGATTCTACTAAAACTGCAGATTCAACTGCTCATCATTAATTGAATTAAGCAGGATGAAAAATGTAATTGCATATTTTATTATTGCTTTTATCTTCGCTTCCTGTAACATTAAAAATGAAGAAGCAGTAGAAACTCCTGTTGTTAAGGTTCCTGAAGGTTCATTAAATACTGATACAGGAGTGGTTTCGTTAAAAGATACATTATCTTCAGATCAAGGTTTAAGAAAAGCAGCAAAGCTACTGTTGATTGCAAGGGGTAGCGAGCCGGGTTGGTATGCCGAATTTTTTGAAGATCATTTGCGTTTATTAATTGATAATGGGACGGATAGTTTACGATTTGAAAAAGATTTTTCAGGCATAAACGAAGGCAATTCTTATGCTATGAATCTTAAGCAAGATTTTAAAAATCCCCGCGATAAAATAATAAAAGTTACTGCAATTGATATTAACATTGAAAATAAAAATTGTACCGAAGAAGGCAGTGGCGAAAAAAGAGAAAAGAGCATTATTATAAAATACAATGGCAAAACGTATAAAGGTTGTGCCACATCTAAAATAAACTAACATGAGTATTCATAACGAGCAATTATTAAGCAACGCCGATCAATTGATCAAGGATAACAAGATCGAAGAAGCGGTGGCGATTTTAGAAAGCATTATCCGCGATAACCCAACTTTCGGAAAAGCGCACAATCATTTGGGTTTTATTTATGAGACCAAAATAAAAAATTATACTAAGGCAGAAGAGCATTATAAGTTGGCCTACCAGCATAGTCCGGATTATTGCGCTATTTACTATAATTATGCTATTCTTCTTTCTAACCTAAAAAGGTTTGATGAGCTAAAAGCACTACTCACAAAAGCCGAAACGGTTGTTGGTATAAATAAGTCTACAATAAACAATGAGTGGGCCATATTGCACGAATCTGAAGGTAATATTGATCTGGCTATTGAACATTATAAAAAAGTAATAGCATCTACCTTTGATAACAAAACGCTAGAAATAGCTATTTCAAGTGTGGAACGCTGCAACCGTAAAAAATCATTTTTGAACGGTACAGACACCACGAGTAGCAAGCCCAATATTATAGGAGGAATGCCTCCCGGTATGTAATAGCTATAAAATAACGATTAAATAATTTCATTCCTTCCTTAATTTTTTTAACTTAGATGTCGTTATTTTAAGAAGATCTATTTATGAGTCATTTTAACCGCACCAAAATTGTTGCTACCATGGGGCCGGCAACAGCAGATATCAATGTTTTAGAAGGAATGTTTAAAGAAGGATTGGATATTTGCCGTATCAATTTTTCTCATGGCGACTATGATGCTGTTTTAAATAATGTAAAAAATATTCGCGAACTGAATAAAAAATTAAACCGCCACGTAGGTATTTTAGCCGATCTGCAAGGACCAAAATTGCGCATTGGCGTTATGAAGAATAACAGCGCTAATCTTATTAATGGTAATTTAATTTCTATTACCACAAAAGAAACTGAAGGTGACGAGCATCAGATTTATATCACGTATCCTCAATTTCCACAAGATGTAAAGGCAGGGGAAATTGTATTGATAGATGATGGAAAGATCCATTTAAAAGTTATAGATACAAACGGGAAAGATACAGTGCGCTGCGAAATTTTAGTTGGTGGAGTACTCTCTTCTAAAAAAGGAGTGAATCTTCCCAATACAAAAATATCCTTACCATGTTTAACAGTGAAAGATATTCGTGATCTTGAATTTGCATTAGAGCAGGATTTTGACTGGATAGGTTTATCATTTGTAAGAAGTGTAACAGATATTGTTGAACTGAAAGATATCATTAAACATAAAGGCAAACGCGCGCGCGTAGTTGCTAAAATTGAAAAGCCTGAAGCTATTAAGGAAATTGATAACATTATTGATGTTACTGATGGCATCATGGTAGCGCGTGGTGATTTGGGTGTTGAATTACCAATGGAACAAGTGCCGTTATTGCAAAAAATGATCGTGCAAAAATGTGTGGAGATTGGTAAGCCTGTAATTATTGCTACACAAATGATGGAGAGTATGATCACCAGCTATACTCCAACACGTGCCGAGGTGAATGATGTGGCCAACGCGGTAATGGATGGTGCTGATGCGGTGATGTTAAGCGCCGAAACATCTGTAGGAAAATATCCTGTTAAAGTAATTGAAATGATGCGCCGTATTATTACACAAGTGGAAGAATTGGATAGCATCTATTACAAAGAGCATACACCAACAATTAAAACTATTACTTATATAACGGACAGCATTTGTTATAACGCTTGTTCTTTAGCACATCATGCGGGAGCGCAGGCTATTATTAGTATGACAAATAGTGGTTACACCGCATTTAAACTAGCAAGCCACCGCCCTAAAGCGCATATTTTTATTTTTACAGATAATCATCCCTTGCTAACTACGCTAAGTTTGGTTTGGGGTATTCGTGGCTTTTATTACAATAAGTATGAAAGTACAGATGATACCATTACCGATCTTAAAGATTTTGTAAAAGCAAATGGTTTTGTAAAAGATGATGATCTTGTAATTAATATTGCAAGTATGCCGATGAAAGAAAAGGGGCGAACGAATATGATGAAGCTCAGCTACATCAATTAATATTTGATAATAAAATCCATTTTCGTCGTTACACTCGTAAAAAAATCATCCATTTACCAAAAGTAAAATCATGATATTTTTACTTCGCAAGCCTAGAAACTGAAATTTATTGTCAAATATATTTCTAAATTAAAATGTGGTTAAAGGCTCCTAATATAAATTGTATACATGGCTTTTCGACAAGAGAAGGTGGCATTTCCAAAGCACCCTTTGATTCTTTAAATTTGGGTGGTTCGGAAGATGAACCTTCAAGTATTTTATCAAATAGAAAAACTGCTTTACAAAATTTAAATTTATCAATAGATAATTTATCTTACCTCAAACAAATTCACAGTAATAAAGTAAATGTTGCAAAAGTTGGTCAGCTGGAAGGTGACGCCCTGGTTACTGATCAAAAAAATTTAGTTCTTGCCATTAGCATTGCAGATTGTTATCCTTTATTATTTCACGACCCGATAAATAATATTATAGGTGGTGCACATGCTGGCTGGCGCGGTACTGTTGGTAAGATCGCTAAAAACACAATAGACGAGATGATCTTGCTTGGAGCTAAAGCAGAACATATTAAAGTAGCAGTTGGCCAGGGAATTTGCCAGGATAATTTTGAAGTAGGGCAGGAAGTAATAGATCAATTTAAAGATGCAGGCTTTCCATTTTCTTGCTGGAAAGAAAATAAAATAGATCTGGTTGAGTGCAACAAATTTGTGTTAATGCAAAATGGTATTAAAGAAGAAAATATCTGGAGTATGAACCGCTGCACTTTTGAAAATGATTTTTTTAGTTATCGTCGCGATAAAGGAAAAACCGGCAGAATGTGGGCCGTTATTAGTTTGTAAATGAAAAAAAGTATAATATATTTATTTTTATTTTTTTGTAGTGTTATACAGGCTCAACAAACTATTATTTATCACCAAAATATTTTTAATAAAGCCGGTATGAATCCTGCGGCTTCAGGTACTGAGATAAACCAGGAGTTTAATTACACGTGTGGTATGAACAGGCAATGGATAGCCTTTGACCAGGCACCAAAAGCAAACTTTGCTAATTTTTCAATCACCATTCGTCCACCACGCAGCTATCATTACTGGCAAAATGTGGGATTTTATATTGATACAGATCAACATGGTGTTATGAGCAATAATGGTATATATGCGAATTATTCCATTCATTTGTTATTGCGTAAAAATCTTATTGCCTCCTTTGGTGTTTATGGGGGCGCACGTAAATTTTTGATCCAGACAGGAAGCTTTGATCAACAGGATCCTGCAATACAAAAAAGTAATTTTTTCACTTTTACATATCCTGATGTGATACCGGGGTTTAGACTTTCCAATAAAAAATTCTTTTTTGGGATCTCGGCAAGGCAGGTAAGTACACCGCAATTGAAAGACCTTCAAAAACATCAAATTGGCAGCCCTTCAAAATTAAATACTTCACTTTTTATGGATTTTGGTAGGGTCGTTCCTTTGAATGATAACTTTTTATTGTTACCTTCAATTACATTAAACGCGGCTTTGGTTGGTGTACCCAATGTAGATTTTAATGCTATGGTATATTATGCAAATGTTATGGGCTTTGGATTAGCTTTAAGAAATGCAAGCTTCATTAGCGCAATTTACCAGGTTCGGATATTAAAGAATTTATCCGTAGGTTTATGTTATTCTAATTCATTAAACAATGCAAGGGTAGTAGCCCCTAACAGTTATGAAATAGTGATGGGAATGACACCAATGGGTTTGAGTTCAAAATTTTTAGGGAAACATTCGGTAGCAAGATGTCCCGCACTAGAATTTTAAAACATGAAAAAACTATTATTATCAGCCTTTATTGTGATGAGCATTTTTGTTCAGTCACAAACTGTTTTTGAGAACGTTAGAGAATGTATTCTTGTAAGTTCTTTTAAAACTGCCTTAACGCAAATGGATTCATGCATTGGCAAAAACTATCATAAAGATAGTGCGCTTTTTTACAAGGGACTTGTTTACCTGAAAATAAATAATTTAAAACTGGCAAATGCAGAGTGTGTTTTATTAATGAAAACATTTCCTGAATTTATGGAAGCACATTATTTAAGCGGATTGATATTGTGTTCGGAAAAAAATTATGGAAAAAGTATTACAGAGTTCAATACAGTTATCAAAAAATATCCCAATCATTTCAGAGCCTTGTATAACCGTTCTATAGCTTTTGGTCTGTCAGAAAATTATAAAAGCGCGGTAGAAGATCTTTCGGCTTGTATTTCAATTAAGCCAATGTATTCACAGGCTTACTATTCGCGGGCATATTGGAATGAATTTTTAGGCGATAAAGCAAAGGCATTAAAAGATTATGAAACAACCATTAATTTGGACCCTAAAAATTTTGATGCTTATATGGGTTTGGCTTATTTATATGCCAAGCAACATGATAACGAGAAAGCCTGTGATGTAATAAACAGTGCTATTAAATCAGGATCGCAAATTGCCGAAGAATTAAAAATGAATTTTTGTAAGTGATCTTTATTTTTTTCCTGTACTTCCAAAACCGCCTGCACCGCGATTAGATTCTTCTAAAACCGAAACTTGCTCCCAGTTAATTTGCTCGTGTTTGGCAATTACCATTTGTGCAATGCGTTCACCATCATTAATAATAAAATCTTCATTAGATAAATTCACAAGCAAAACTTTAACTTCGCCCCTGTAGTCAGCATCAATAGTGCCGGGAGAATTAAGCACTGTAATTCCATTTTTAAAGGCTAAGCCACTGCGCGGACGAATTTGTGCTTCGTAAAAATTTGGCAATTCAATAAATAAGCCTGTAGAAACTAATTGGCGTTGTAAGGGTTTTAAAACAATTGGTTCAGATATGTTCGCTTTCAGATCAAGTCCTGCTGCCTGTGCAGTTGCGTACTCTGGTAAAGCGTGTTTAGACTGGTTGATCACTTTTATTTGTAGTGTTGCCATTTGCGCGTAGTTTTTTTATGTTAGAAATTTCTAACTTATAAACGATGAACGCAAATAAAATTACAAACAAATTATTCAATACCAGTTTTAAAATAGTGCTTTCCATTTCTGAATAAGTAAATGAAATAAAGTAAAAGCCTAAAGCAAGTATTAAATAAACAGTAATAGCCCTTAAATTGTATTTGATAGGAAAATATTTTTGTCCTAAAACATATGACAGCACCATCATACCTGCATACGCTGCTAACGTTGCCCACGCGCAGGCTATATAAGAATAAGTAGGCACAAAAATAACATTAATGGCAATTGTTATAACCGCGCCAACAATAGCAATTATTGCTCCAAACTTTGTTTGCCCGCTTAGTTTATACCAAATAGATAAATTGTAAACTGCGCCTAAACATAAATTAGCAAGCAATAAAATTGGTACAACACCTAAACCACTCCAGTATTTTTCATCAACAATATATTTTATCCAATCCATATTCATAATTGTTCCTAAAAAAAGAAACAAGCAAAAAATGATAAAGTATTTCATGATGAGCGCGTAAGATTTGTGAGAGTCTTTTTCTTTTGCCTTTCCAAAAAAGAATGGCTCGGCTGCAAAACGAAATGCCTGTATGAAAATAGTCATTAGAATAGCAATTTTATAACAGGCGCCATAAATACCCTGCGCTACCTGTGCTTCCGACTTATCCACCATTATTTTTTTCAGGATGATCCTATCAAGTGTTTCATTAACCATGCCTGCCAAGCCTAAAATAATTAATGGCCACGTGTAGGTAAGCATTTTTATAAGAAGCTCTTTATTTAAATTAAACCTAACCGAAAAAATCTGCTGACTTAATAAAACAAGTGTAAAAAGATTGGCGATAAGATTAGCCAAAAAACAATAGCCAATTCCAATTTCGGGATTGTAAAGTGAGGCGCAAAAATTTTGCTCATTGTTATCATAGGCAACCTTACATACTTTTATAAAAAACAAGGTAATGCTAAAATTAACTACCACATTACTGAGTTTAAGAACAGAAAATTTAAGTGCTTTGTTGTCTGCACGTAATTTTGCAAAAGGAATTACACTTATGGCGTCTGTAGCAATTATAAGAATACTCCAGGTAATGAATTGTGAGGGATATACGGCATTTGGAGTTGATAATGCCCCTGCAATAACAGAAGAAAAAAGAAAAAGCAATAAACTAAATATCAGCGATGAAGTTATTAAAGAAACCAGAGCAGTATTATAAACATCCTGTTTGTTATCTAATTTAGAATTGAAATTAAAGAACGTTGTTTCCATTCCATAAGTAAATATAATATTGAGGAAAGAGATGTAGGCATAAAGTTCACTGTTTATACCATATTCTGCAGGTAGAAAAGCTCTTGTCAGAATAGGAGTGAGCATGTAATTTAAAAACCGGGGTACAATTGTACCTAAGCCGTAAATTACGGTTTGTCCTGCCAGTTTTTTTATGCCGCTTACCACCTTATTAATTCAAACTAATAAAGTTAAAGAATATGAAAGGATGCATTTTTGTTTTAAACGTAAGATATTAACCGAAGATTGTAAACAGGAGAATAATTAACCTATTTTGACATTTCCTTGATCTGATCTTCCAAAATTTTAATGCCTTCAGTAAAACTATGCGGGTTATAACCAAGATTCTTTTTGGCCTTATCAATTATAAAACCGGTAATTGGCGGGCGTTTTGCAGGTTGTTTTATATCAGCACTTTTGCTGGGTTTAATTAAACTTTTATCTAATTTATAATAATCGGCTACAACCTGTGCTAATTCTAAAATACTGTAATAATCTTTTCCTGAAATATTATAAATGCCGGTAGCTCTTTTTTTAGCAATTAAAATACAGCCATCAGCAAGGTCTTCGGCAAGGGTAGGTGTTCTAAACTGATCATCTACCACATTAATTGTTTTACCTTGTTCTAAATTTGATTTTACCCACAATACAATATTGCTGCGGCTCATATTATCTACAATGCCATAAACCAACACTGTACGCGCAATAGCCCAATCTAACGAACAACCTTGTACAATTACTTCTGCCGCTAATTTACTTTCCGCATAATAACTTAATGGATTTGGTTTTTCGTTTTCATCTAAAGGACCATGCGTTCCATCAAAAATAAAATCGGTACTTAGATGAATAAAATGAGGCTTGTAACCGGTGTTAGTACTTTTTAAAAGCTCTAACGATTTTACCTGGTTGTGTACCGCTGTTACATTCATTGCCCAGCAAGCCTCTTTCTCTGTTTCGCAGGCATCAACATTTGTCATGGCTGCTGTATTAATTACAATATCGGGCATATGTTTTTTAAAAACTTCATCCACATTTTTGCCATCGGTAATATCTAATGTTTCATAGATATAACCATCCTGTTTAACCAACCTGTTTGGGCCGCGTGCTGTTGCAATGCAGCTTATATCTTTTGCGTTTCTTAGTTTATAAACTAACTTTTGCCCTAGTAAACCGTTGGATCCTGTAATTAAAATCTTCATTTTTATAAAATTATTTTTTCAAAAAAAGTTTAGCGTTCTTTTCCAGTTCTTTAAACCATTCTTTGCCGTACTTACGAATTAAAGGGTCTTTCAAAAATTTGTAAACCGGTACATCCAATTTTTCTCCGCAAGAACAAGCTGGTTTACAAACACTCCATTTATCATAATTTACAGCATCATATTCTTTATGTTTTGTAATTCGCACCGGGTATAAATGACAACTGATAGGTTTTTTCCAATCTATTTTACCTTCGTAAAAAGCTTGCTCAATGGCACATTTTGCAATTTTCTTTTCATCAAAAAAAACAAAGGCGCATTCAGCTCCGGGGCTAACAAGTGTAGTGGTGTAGTCACCATCGCCATCCACAACATAAGTGCCGTGTTTTTCAATTGCCTTAATACCTTTTTTAACCATGTAAGGTTTTACTTTTTCTACAACTGAATCCAATATCTCCAGTTCTTCCTTATCAAGCGGTGCGCCGCTATCGCCGGCAACACAACAAGCACCCTTGCATGCATTAAGATCACATACAAATTTTTTTTCTAAAAGGTCCTGGCTTATTAATGTTTTGTCTATTGCTATCATGGTTTGTGTGGCAAAGATAAGGAAGTACCGCCAATCTCATTTGTTTTTTTTAAAATAATGCTATCAATTCACAGCCATTATTTGTCCCATGTAAGAGCCTAAATGTTTCTCAAGAATGAGAGGATAGTTTTTTGTTTTTTTAAAGGCCGTAAAAAATTCATTGAATAAATTTTTTTGATTGCAGCCTTTTGGTAAAATAAAACCAAATTCTTCTTTTGATTGAATGAGTGGTTTTTGAATTTTTACAAATTTACCCGGATTGTTTTTTACATAAACCCAAAATGTAATGGCATCAACATACCCAAAGTATAAAATGTTTTTTGCTATTTCGTCCAAAATCTTGGTACTACTGGGTTGCGCCATAAGTTTAAGATCGGGTAAATAACTTTTTTTAAGTTCATTTACATATTTATTTAATGTTGTGTTGGTAACTGTAAGTGCAGTCATTACACCAAATGTTTTTATTATTTCGGGTTGTGTTTTTGCTTTAATATCTGTAGCGTTACCATTAGAGATACAAAACGCAACGTTTTTTAAATAAGCTGCTGTAAACTCTATTTCTTTTGTTTTATCAGGATTAACAGTAATAGAACCAAGGCCAATGGTATTATGCGAAGAGTTTTTTACGCTTGCGTACAATTCATCAATATCTTTAAAGCCGGTATATTTTGGAACGATTGTTGTTTTTTTAACCGTTTTTTGCCACAGGATATAATCATTAATAATATCTATCTCTAAACCTTTTGGAGTGCCATTTTCAAAAGTTGAAAATGGTGGGTGATCAAGGTAATGCACGTACAACGTATCGCTCGTTTGTGAAACGCAAAACGCATTGCAAAATGCAACAAATAGTATGGGTAGTAAGGTTTTCAATTAAAGGATGAAATTATTATATAATTATTGGATTTTGGTGCGTTAAGTAAAAGGTTTTAATCAATTGAATGTTAATATATTTTGTGTTTTTTTGCTTTCCAGTTTCTTCAAAATCAATCATTTCTACAGAAAAGAGTTAAGCATCGCTAATTTTTACGTTTTTATGTTGTAAAGATACCGTTTTTATGGTATTTTTGTACTAATTTAGATTTAATCTAATTAAGATTAATTGTTAAATAATTTTAAATCAATTAGTTATGATAACAGTAACAGAGAATGCAAAGAATCATGCCATCGATTTGATCAAAGCAGAAAACCGTCCGGTTGATACTTTTATACGTGTTGGGGTGGATGGAGGTGGATGCTCGGGTTTGTCTTACAAATTAGAGTTTGATAACCAGTTAAAAGAAGGTGACCAAATGTTTGAAGATAAAGGGATAAAAATAGTAGTTGATAGAAAAAGCTTTTTATATCTGGTAGGTACCGAGTTGGAATATACCGGCGGCCTAAATGGTAAAGGTTTTGTATTTAATAATCCTAATGCCAGCCGTACTTGTGGCTGTGGCGAATCTTTTTCAGTATAAAAATGGCAAACGAGATTTTAGAAGAACATATTAATAAGGATTATGAATTTGGTTTTACAACCAATATTGATTCCGATACTTTTGCGCCTGGCTTAAACGAGCAGGTTGTAACTGCATTAAGCAAAAAGAAAAATGAACCAGAATGGCTTTTAGAGTTTCGTTTAAAAGCCTTTCGTCATTGGCAAACTTTACCCGAACCAAGTAATTGGGCGCATTTAAATTATCCAAAAATAGATTTTCAAAATATTAGTTATTACTCTGCACCAAAAAAGAAACCTGAATTAAAAAGTTTGGATGAGGTTGACCCTGAGCTTTTAAAAACATTCGAAAAATTAGGGATCTCTTTAGAAGAACAAAAACGTTTAAGTGGTGTACAATCAAACATTGCAGTTGATGCGGTTTTTGATAGCGTATCGGTTAAAACAACATTTAGAGAAACACTTTCAGAAAAAGGAATTATCTTTTGTTCTTTCAGCGAAGCTGTGCAGGAATTCCCTGACCTTATTAAAAAATACATGGGAACTGTTGTTCCTTACACCGATAATTATTTTGCAGCTTTAAACTCCGCAGTTTATAGCGACGGATCTTTTTGCTACATACCCAAAGGCGTTAGATGCCCGATGGAATTATCAACGTATTTCCGTATCAATGCCACAGGTACCGGTCAGTTTGAGCGTACATTGATAGTGGCAGATGAAGGAAGTTATGTTTCTTATCTGGAAGGTTGTACCGCACCGCAGCGTGATGAGAATCAATTACACGCGGCCATTGTTGAAATTATTGCGCACAAAGATGCTGAAGTAAAATACAGCACAGTTCAAAACTGGTACCCGGGTGATAAGAACGGAAAAGGTGGGATCTTTAATTTTGTTACCAAGCGTGGTATTTGTTTAGAAGATAATTCTAAAATAAGTTGGACGCAAGTAGAAACAGGATCGGCCATTACCTGGAAATATCCTTCGGTAATTTTAAAAGGCAATAACAGTGTTGGTGAATTTTATTCGGTTGCGCTTACCAATAATTTACAGGAAGCAGATACCGGCACAAAAATGATCCACATTGGAAAAAACACACGCAGTACCATTATTTCAAAAGGTATTAGCGCAGGCTTTAGCAATAACAGCTATCGTGGATTGGTGCAAATTCGTAAAGGCGCAACTAACTCACGTAATTTTTCGCAATGCGATAGTTTATTAATGGGCGATAAATGCGGCGCACACACTTTTCCTTATATTGAAATTAAAGATAAAACCGCGGTTGTAGAACATGAAGCTACAACCAGTAAAATTGGCGAAGACCAATTATTTTACTGCAAGCAGCGTGGTATTGATAACGAAAAAGCAATCGGCTTAATTGTAAATGGTTACTGTAAAGAAGTATTAAATAAATTACCAATGGAGTTTGCAGTTGAAGCTCAAAAATTACTGGCTGTTAGCCTGGAAGGAAGCGTTGGATAAAACGTATTTTGAATTCATTTATTAAAAATAATCGTCTCGATCTTGTTATAGCATTTTGTGTTAGTGTTCTTTTTTGTGTTGTATTAAGTTTCGAAAACAAAATTGCCATTGATGGTGATGCCAGAGATTATTATTCTTATTTAACAGCCATTTTTATTGATCACAACTTTACGCACCAGGTTGGTAACGATTGGTTTTTAATAGAAACACCAACAGGTACTATTAATGTGCACACAATTGGTGTAGCCATTTTGCAGGCGCCTTTCTTTTTTATAGCGTTTATTTTTGCAAAACTATTCGGTTCGCCTGTAAATGGTTTTTCCTTACCCTTTCAAATGGGAATTTATTTTGCGGGAATTTTTTATTGTACTGTGGGATTGGTGTTTATTAAAAAACTATTGCTTCAGCTTCATATTAAACCACGTTACATTGCCGCGCTAATAATTTTATGTTGTTTTGGCACACACCTTTTAAACTATGCCGTTGATGAGCCTGGCATGCCACATGTGTATGCTTTTGCTTTAACAAGTGTTCTTTTTTACACAGTTTTAAATCTTTTTCAAAAACGAAAAGCAAAATATTTTTATTTAAGCGCTTTAATTTTTGGATTAATAATTTTAGTAAGACCGGTAAATGCAATTTTAATTGTATTCATACCTTTCTTTTTTCAAAACAGATTTGATATGCTAAGCACTTTAAAAGTGTTGGCAAGATCAAAACACTTTTATTTTTCTTTTTTAGTATTAATTGCCGTTTGTTCAATTCAAAGTCTGGCCTGGTATTCTCAAAATGGCAGGCTGTTGCAGGATTCTTATGCCGGAAATGGTTTCTACTTTTCAGATCCACAAATAGTAAAAATGCTTTTTGGCTTTAATAACGGTTTATTTATTTATGTACCTCTTTGTTTTTTATTCCTGCTTGGTAGTATCTCTATTTTAATGGATAATAAATTTAAAGGCATTGTATTTATTGTTTCTTTAGCCCTTATTATTTATGTTTTTGCTTCTTATTGGGCCTATAATTATTTTGATGGTATTGGTATAAGAACTTTTGTAGACTTTTTACCGGTATTTATAATTGCGGGCGCTTATATGCTTCAAAATTATAAGCCAAAATTAAGATATGCGGTAAGTGTTTTAGCTTTTCTGTTTCTTAGTATTAATTTGTTTCATATTTACCAATATAGAAGTGGAATTATTAAAGGCAATGGAATGAATTTTGAAAAATACAGTTATGTTTTTTTAAAGACCGATAAAGTTTATGGAGATAGCCTGGGTGGCGCTAATGAATTGCCGCTTTATTCAAAAACAGGCAGTCAATTACTTTTTGATAATAAGAATAGCAAGATTTACCAACAATTAGCGTACGACAGCATTTATAATTTTAAAGATGTTGAATATGGTGCAGGCTATGATTATAACATCACTAAAAAGTCGAATAGTTTTTTTATTGTGGCCGAATTTGAAAGAAAAGAGATGTCAAAAAATGCATCGTATAATGCTTTAGTAAACTTAAATGCTACCGATACAACAAATAAAAGTAAATTGTATTTGGCTTATCGTTTAAATGATACGCCATCCAAAGATTGTTGTGACTGGAAAAAATGCACACTTTCTATAGGTGTTACAGGCAAATTTGAACAACATGATAAATTAAGTTTCTTTATCTGGAACAAAGACAAAAAAGATTTTCTGATCAAAAATTTAAACTTAAAAATATTCGATTACACTTATAATATTTAAAACAACAACATGATAACAATTAAAAATCTGCACGCCTCAATCGGAGATAAAGAAATACTAAGAGGAATTAATTTGGAAATAAAAGCAGGAGAGATCCATGCTATAATGGGTCCTAACGGTTCCGGTAAATCTACATTGGCAAGTGTATTGGCCGGTCGTGAAGATTACGAAGTAACGCAGGGTGAAGTAATATTTAATGGTAAAAATATTTTAGAATTAGCTCCTGAAGATAGAGCACGTGAGGGGTTGTTTTTAGCCTTTCAATACCCTGTAGAAATTCCGGGTGTAAGCAATATTAATTTCTTAAAAACAGCCTTAAATGAAATTCGCGCCTACCATGGCAAAGAAGAAATGCCTGCAAAAGATTTTTTAGCATTAGTAAAAGAAAAACAAAAACTGGTTGAACTAGACGGAAAATTAGCAAACAGAAGCGTGAACGAAGGCTTTAGTGGTGGTGAGAAAAAAAGAAATGAGATCTTTCAAATGGCCATGTTAAATCCAAAGCTCGCAATTTTAGATGAGACAGATAGTGGATTGGATATTGATGCATTAAGAATTGTAGCAACAGGTGTTAACGCCTTAAAAAGTAAAGAGAACGCATTTGTTGTAATTACACATTACCAAAGATTATTGGATTATATCGTTCCTGATTTTGTACATATTTTATATAATGGCAAGATCGTAAAATCAGGAACTAAGGAATTAGCGCTTGAATTGGAAGCAAAAGGATATGATGAAATCAAAACCGAGTTTAAAGTTTAGTAAATATGATCGCTGAAAAATCAAATACAGCCCAGTTAATTATCGATAAAATTTCTGCTACCGCCGGCAAGGTTGATTTTATTGATAATGACAAGCTTTCTAAAGCTATATTATATTTAGAGAATAAAGGTATTCCAACCAATAAACACGAAGATTATAAATATTGTAATACGGATGGCATCTTTAAAAAAGAGTTTAAAAATATCGAACAGAAATTAAATACTGTTTCAGATATTAAAAAATATAAATTAAATGATGCCTTAACAATTGTTGTTGTAAACGGAAATTATTCTGAAAGCTTAAGTGATAAGATAATTTTAAAAGGCTTGCATCTTACTTCTTTTTCAAATTTGGATAAAGAACAAAAACAAAAAATAGGTTCTTTGGCAAATGTAGAAACCGATGCGTTTATTGCTTTAAATACAGCTTTTAGCGGCGCGGGGTTTCATTTAAAAATTGCTGATAATGAGCAATTACAAATGCCAATTCATATTTTATATGTTTCAAGCGCAAACTCAGAGGCATTGGTAAACCCAAGAAATATAATTGAAATTGGCAAAAATGCAGAAGCAACTATTATTGAAGAACAAATTTGCATTGGTACAGGAAAAGTATTTACTAATTTTTTAAGTGAAAAATTTGTTGCTGAGAATGGAAAATTAACTTCATACACTTTTCAAAACGAAGGAAAGAATGGTTTTTCTGTTAACACCAATCAGGTTTCAATTGAACGTTATGCTAAATACGATAATACAACCATTACTTTAAGCGGATCGTTAGTGCGTAATAATCATAATGTTGTTTTGGCCGCTCAAAATTGCGAAGCGCATTTAAATGGTTTATTCACAACAAAAGATAATCAATTGGTGGATAATCATACCTTAATGGATCATCAAATGCCAAATTGCGAAAGCAACGAATTATATAAAGGCATTATTAACGATAAAAGTACAGGCGTTTTTAATGGTAAGATCTTTGTAAGAAAAGATGCGCAAAAAACAAATGCTTATCAAAGCAGTAAAAATATTTTGTTAAGCGACGACGCAACCATTAATACAAAACCACAATTAGAAATTTATGCCGATGATGTAAAATGTTCGCATGGAACATCTACCGGTAAAATTGATGAAGTAGCTATTTTTTATTTAAATGCAAGAGGCATTGGAAGAGAAAACGCAAAAAAATTATTATTACATGCCTTTGCGCAAGAAGTAATTGAGAAAATTGAAGTTGACGAATTAAAAGAAAAGATCCTCACTTTATTTGAGAACGAATTATAATTGAAAGACCTTAAAAATATACGCGAGCAATTTCCTATTCTTAACCAGAAAATAAATGGTTACGAGCTTGTATATTTTGATAATGGAGCAACAAGTCAAAAACCTATATCGGTGATTGAAAGCATATCTAATTATTATAAAACCTCAAACGCCAATATTCACCGTGGTGTTCACACTTTAAGCAGAACAGCTACCGAATTGTTTGAAAAAGCAAGAAAAACAGTCGCCAATCATTTTAATGTAAAGAACGATCAGCAAATTATATTTACAGCCGGCACAACCGATTCAATTAATCTGGTTGTAAACGGACTTTCAAAAAATTATTTGCAAAAAGGGGATGAAATTATATTATCTTCTTACGAACATCACTCTAACATTTTGCCTTGGCAATTGTGGGCGGAAGAGAATGGTGGAAAATTAAAAGTCATTTCGTTGTTAGAAGATCAAAGTTTGGATCTTTCAAAATTAGAAAGCTTAATAACTGCAAAAGCAAAACTGATCGCTATTGCGCATGTGTCAAATACTTTAGGGGTTATTACAGATCTTGAAAAAGTAAATGCAATTGCAAAGAAAAATAATATTGCTGTTTTAGTGGATGGCGCGCAATCTGCACCACACATGGCAGTTGACCTTTCTAAGTTGAATGTTGATTTTTTTGTTTGCAGCGCGCATAAAATGTATGGGCCTACAGGTATTGGTCTATTATATCTTTCAGAAAAGTGGTTAAAAGATCTACCGGTTTCAAAACCAGGTGGCGGCACTATAAAAACCGTTACTTTCGAAAAAACAGAATATGCCGAAAATGCTTTGCGATTTGAATCGGGAACGCCGCACATTGCAGGCGCAGTGGGTTTTGCAGCTGCTATTGATTTTATGAATGCTGTTGGCATGCATACTATTTTTGATCATGAACATGACTTGGTGCAATATGCTCAACAAAAAATGAGTGAGCTACCTGAAGTAATTGTTTATGGCAAAAGCAACAATAAAGCCGGTGTTATTTCTTTTAACATAAAAAATAACCATCCATTTGATGTTGGTACTTTATTGGATAAATATGGTATTGCTGTAAGAACAGGCCATCATTGCACTCAACCATTAATGCAATGTTTGAACATACAAGGAACCGTAAGAATTTCATTCGCAATTTATAATACAAAAGAAGAAGTTGATTTTTTTATTGAGAAATTGAAGAGAGTGATAAAGATGTTAAATTGATAAATGATAAAAGGTTAAGGACTAATGACGATTGAGCAAATAGAACAAGAAATTATAGAGGAGTTTGAAATCTTTGGTGATGACTGGGAAGCGAAGTACGAGCACTTGATTGATCTGGGAAAGTCTTTACCTTTAATAAAAGAAGAATTTAAAACGGAAGATAGAATTATTAAAGGTTGCCAAAGCAGGGTGTGGTTAAATTCTGAACTAAAAGAAGGAAGCGTTTATTTTACTGCAGATGCAGATGCAATTATTACAAAAGGAATGGTAGCATTAATGGTAAGAGTACTTTCAGAACATACACCAAAAGAAATTGTGGATGCGAAATTAAATTTTGTAGATACAATTGGTTTAAAAGAACATTTAAGTCCTACGAGAGCAAACGGTTTAGTAAGCATGATAAACAAGATGAAGTCTGACGCTTTAAAGTTTAGTTAATTGAAATTATGGCAGCAATAATAGTCACAAAAAATACAGAATTAATGCAACGGGTTATTGAAGAGATCAAGACCTGCTTTGATCCGGAGATTCCTGTTGATGTTTGGGAATTAGGTTTGATATACGAATTGCATTTAGATGATGAGAATAATTTAAAGATCGTAATGACCTTAACATCGCCAAACTGCCCGGTAGCAGAGAGTTTACCGGCTGAGGTAGAAAATAAATGTAAATTGCTCCCGGGAATTAAATCAGTTGAACTAAAATTAACTTTTGAGCCAACCTGGGAAAAAGAAATGATGAGTGAAGTAGCGCAATTGGAATTAGGGTTTATGTAGTAGAAAAAATAAATGGACGAAAT
Source organism: Bacteroidota bacterium (assembly GCA_032229505.1). Taxonomy (GTDB): domain Bacteria; phylum Bacteroidota; class Bacteroidia; order B-17B0; family Aurantibacillaceae; genus Aurantibacillus. Next base: position 174,147 of record JAVTWD010000082.1, on the reverse strand, counting down.
AATAAATAAAGTATCCAACAGTGGCATTGTAACAATAGACCTGGAAGAGTTTTATGTTGAAGGAGAGCGTGTGTTGTTTGATATTAAACCACATTTATTTATGGAACAGATACTGAAAGAAAAAGATTTCAGGGAATTCATTAAAACAAATGATTGGAGTATTTATAAAGATAAAATTGTTGGCCTGGTTTGCACTGCAGATGCTATTGTGCCAACTTGGGCGTATATGTTGCTAACACTGGCGCTTGAGCCTTATGCTAAACGAATCATTTTTGGCAATTTAAATGAAATTGAAAACATTTTGTTCTCCGAAAAATTAAATGCACTGGATGTTTATCAATTTAAAGATGCGCGTGTGGTTATAAAAGGTTGCGGTGAAAAAGAAATTCCTAAAAATGCTTATGTGCAATTAACAACTTTGTTAAAGCCTCTTGCAAAAAGTATAATGTATGGAGAGCCTTGTAGTACAGTGCCTTTATACAAAGCAAAATAATTATATATAAGGGGGTCATGAAAAGAAGTCTTGCATTTTTTTTGTTTCTTTTTTCATTAACACTTGTTTCACAAACCAATCAGGCATTAAGGGTTTTTTCGTTTGACGAGTTATCTAAAAAGCCTTTAAGCTGCGATCACTATTACTGTTCAGATAATAATAAAGGATATAAGATCGTTTCGCTTGACAGATCAGCCTGGTTCTTTGAAAAGGAAAAAGGTTCACATTTTCTGATCGATTATAAGAAGTTCTCACACATTAAATTTGCAAAGAAAGGGTATATGCCCGAGTTGTTTATGGCCGATCAAATGAAAAAACCAAATGATACTGCCTACATCTATTTAAAAAAGATACATAAAGATTTTAACTACAATTTTAAGAACATTGTTTTTAAGGAAGATCTGACCGTTGACATGGACGCGTCTAAATTTTCAATCAATCTTTATAAAGATTATTTGCTGGCAAAAGACCCTCGTTTAAAGATCCTTATTGTTAATGTAAATTGTAAGTATGTTATTTCGTCTGACGATAAAGTTAAAGCTGCTTATAACCTTAAAAAATTATTGGGAGCAGATGATAGGATAAGTATTAAAATAAATAACACAGTACTGCCATCGGGCAATAATGAAGTAACATTTAGTGTTTTGGAATTGTCAGAATAAATTAGTTATCTCTTCTTTCGTATTGGCAGGCCTCAGGTAAGTTAGAGTAGGCGTAATCGTTACCAAAAAATAATTCGTTATCGTAACCAGCGCTAGCTACCGATTTTAAAACAGCATCGGTATTTAAAATCGCAGTATCAATTTTAAATTTTAATAATTTAGAATCAGGGTTCCATTCGGCATTTGAAACGCCATTTAACTTACACGCTTTTTCTATTGTCATTTTACAAGCCTCGCCATTACCCCAAACATGAAAAGTTTTTTCAACAGTTGTATTAGAGTTGGTACCACAGGATATAAAAAGCAAGAAAGAGAAAAAGAACGTAAACTGTAATACTCGCCTCATGATTCTATAACTTTAAATTTGTAGTGCAAATGTGCAAAATGTTTCAGATATAATGGCAATGTATAGCGTAAATTTTTTTCAGCTTTGTAATTGTCATGAAACAGTACAATACTGCCGGGTTTGGTATTGGTAATCACATTTTTAACACATGCTTTTTCGCTTATTTGCTCATAATCATAGCTTATCACATCCCAAAAAATGATCTTAAAGCCTTTATCCAGCAAAGCCTTGTACTGACTGCGTTTCAGCTGTCCATAAGGCGGTCTGAAAAGGTCGTTTTTAACAATTTTGCGACACTCTTCCGCCTCACTTATATAATTTAAAGTTTCGGTATTAAAACCCCGCGGATGCCTCATAGTGTGGTTCGCAACTCTATGGCCTTCATTTTTTATCCTTTCAAAAATGGCAGGATTTTTAACGATATTTCCGCCCACACAAAAAAAAGTTGCTTTAGCGTTAAATTTCTGTAGTTCGTCTAAAACCCATTCTGTAAGCCCCGGAATAGGGCCATCGTCAAATGTTAAATAGATGATCTTTTCGCTTGTATCTACTTTCCATAAAGCCTTTGGATAGATCAATCTTAAAAAAGATTTAGGCTGTATGAGAAGAAAATTTTTCAAACTACAAAAGGTTTTGAAATAAGCGCACTAAAAAACACATAACGGTTTTCAGTGCGCTTTGTAATTTTTACTACTGCATTTCTGGTAGCTGTTGATTTTCAGGATTCAATTCTTCAGGAGGAATAATAGCCGAAATACGCTTCATAAAGTCCTTCGATATATCATCTTGTTTAAATTGTTGTGTCATACCTGTTAATCGTTTTAATAATTCTTTGCATTGATTTACTTCTCTGCCAAATGCAATACGGCTTTTTGGATTTTGATTGTTGTAGATCTTCAAATCACCTTCAAAAATATCAAACAATTTTTTTGCAAGTTCATTGGCTTTTTTAATTTCACCTATTTGATAATAACCTGCGCAAATTGTAAAGATTGTTGCATCATATGGAATATTTTCATCAGGCATTACCGTTAAGCATTTATCCAAGATCTCTTTCGCTTTTTTATTTTTGCCTTCGTTAATTAAGGCACCGGCTAATACGCCCATTTGCATTCTTAAATTTCCGGTCATACGAATACAGTTCTCATCAAGGTTAACACCTTTTTTATCCATACCACCCCAAAAGAATTTATTCATAATGTTATCGTACATGGCTTCTGTATTTACGCGGCCACCTTGCGACTCTTCCATCTCTGTTTGTTTTATTGGCACAAAACGGTAAGCTAAACCTTCTAACTGGAAATATTTTTTCAATCCAACATAAGCTTCATCGCCGGTTGTAACCGCAAAATAAATAGGGCGATCCCATTTAGTATGAGCAACAAGATCTAAAACCATCAAATCATTTTTAGTAATGTAGCTTCTGCCGCCCATATCCCAGCTAATGCGTTTTGCAAGGCGTGCAGTATCTTTTACACTAATTACTTTGTTCTTCATTACTTTTAAACTATCTACATTGATGTAAAAGTTTTTGGTTGGAATAACATCAATAAGATCTCCGCCATTATCATATTTACTTGCGGGATCGTCACTAATAGCTTGCTCCAATGCATCTTTTAAATTCATTGGTTTGGTATTTGAATTATTAATTACCAAATATTCTAATTTAGAAGCTTCCAGCTTTTCTTCAGGAATAGTAAATGGTACTGCTTCACTTAAATAAGCAGCCCTGCGCATTTGTTTAATGTACCAATCGGTTTGCAATAAACTTAAATTCACAACACGCACGTCTGTTCTAATGCCTTCTACTTCCTGCGCATACCAAAGCGGGAAGGTATCGTTATCTCCATTAGTAAATAAAATGGCATTTGGCGCGCAGCTTTGTAAATAATTTATGGCGCAATCGCGAGACATTGTTCTTAACGAACGGTCATGGTCATTCCAACCTTCTTTAGCCATAATGCCCGGCACTACAAGACTTAAAGCTGTAGAGCCAATTGCCATGCCCATTGTTGCAACTTTTCTGCTTAACAGATCATATAAGAATAATACACCAAAACCTATCCAAATGGCAAAGGCATAAAAACTACCGGCGTAGGCATAATCACGCTCACGTGGCTGATAAGGTGTTTGGTTAAGGTAAACAACGATGGCCAAACCGGTTAATAAAAAGAAACTTAATACGATCCACGCATCGGGTTTGTTGCGTTTAAAATGAAAGAACATACCCAATAAGCCTAAGATAAGTGGCAATGCATAAAAATGATTTTCTGCAAAATTATTTTTATCGCGATATATTTTTTGCGATGTATCACTATCTAACATTGCATCATCAATGCCTTTAATACCTGTAACCCAGTTGCCTTCCATGCTATTGCGCATCAGGCCCTGCACATCATTTTGTCTTCCAACAAAATTCCAGTAAAAATAACGCAGGTACATAAATTTAATTTGATAGGCAATAAAGTAAGTAATGTTAGCCGCCATGGTTGGTATCTCAACAGTTTGAGGTTCGCCATCCCGGCCTTCGATATTTTTGGTTTTGTGATGATCGGCTACGTTACCCCAGTACTTGTAGGCAGATTCGTGGTGACTTTGGCTGCTCCACATACGTGGGAAAATAGTACAAAATTCTTTCTGATATTTTGGTATTGAATTTTTTCTTGAATCAATTACTTTATAATTTTTATTCTTTTCATCTTTTGCATAAATAGGATCGCCACTGCCAAATTCACTTTTACTAACGGTTGGCGCATTGTAGTATTGACCGTATAAAATTGGCCAATCGCCATATTGTTCACGTAATAAATACGATAACATGTTTGGTGCATTTTCAGGATCATTTTCATCCATTGGTGTATTGGCTTGCGAACGAATTACCAAAACAAAGAAAGATGAATAACCAATTAACAAAGTAGCAAAACTCAAGAATACTGCATGAAGTGTAACAGTTTTTGTTTTGAATCTGTGAATAACATACAAGATACCACCTAAAAATAAACGGGTGATCATGCCACTGCCACTTGGCGAAGTAATAACTGCAAATACAGAAAGAACAATGCCTGAGTATAAACCTATTTTATAATGCTGTTCTTTTTTGTTTACAGTATAAAGAATAAAGAACGTAAGTGAAACAATTAAAAGTAAAAAGAAAACGATAGTACCGGCACCATAACCTAAGCCTATTTTGTTTGTAAAGAAAACTTCGTAGTTACTTACAAATTTTACCAATTTAGGAATGATGAGGTTTTGTACAAAGCCTAATAGTAATACCGAAGAAATACCAGCAATAAAAAAACCTTTCCAACTGAAAGTATATTTTTTGAAATAGATCACAAAGCCAATAGCAGGAATCACCAATAAGTTTAATAAATGGACACCAATTGAAATACCGATCAAATAGCTAATAAGTATAAGCCAACGCAACGCACCTGTTGGATTAACGCTATCTTCTTCATCCCACTTTAAAATAGCCCAAAATACAACAGCTGTAAAGAATGAAGACATAGCATAAACCTCCCCTTCAACAGCGCTAAACCAAAACGAATCAGAAAATGTATAGGCTAAACTACCAACAACTGCAGCGCCTAAAATAGCCCATTGCTGAGGTTTTGCAAGATCTGCCACTTTTTTACCATACACTTTTATACCTAAACGTGTAATGGTCCAGAATAAGAAAAGAATTGTAAAAGAGCTTGATAAGGCACTCATAATATTTACCATCATTGCTGCGCGGGCAGGATCGCCACCGCCAAGTAAAGAGAAAAATCTACCTAAAAGCAGGAAAAACGGGGCTCCCGGGGGGTGACCAACTTCTAATTTATAAGAACAGGCAATGTACTCGCCACAGTCCCAGAAACTTGCAGTAGGCTCAATAGTGCAGCAATACGTAACTGTAGCAATAGCCCAGATAAGCCAACCGATAATATTATTTAGTTTTTTAAACTCCTGTGTCATCATATTTTATAATAGTGTTGCGAAGATAGCACTTTACTTGGTTAATTTTAGTAGGTTTTTTTGCAAAAAATAGTTGTATGAAACAAAAAAGTTGTATTTTTGCATTCTCAATTAAAATGCCCGATCGTCTAACGGCAGGACTTCGGTTTTTGGTACCGACTATGTTGGTTCGAATCCAGCTCGGGCAACAACAAAACCCGTTTCGTAAGAAGCGGGTTTTTTGTTTTCTTTAATCGAGGCAAAGCCTGCTTTGACGAGAGGAAAGAAAACAAAAAACCAATTTTCGCGCTAGCGAAAAAGGGTTTTGCTGTGCTATAACCTCCATCATGGATCAGCGTAGCTGATCCATGATAGGTTAAATACCAAGCTTTGCTTTCAGCGAGGAGTAAGAAAACAAAAAACCCTAATTTTTGCTTTGCAAAAATTGGTTTTCTTGGGCATCAACCTCCATTTTGGATGAAAGACCGAAGCGATTTAATCCAAAATAATTTTACGTGAATTAATTTTGTATTTGCGGCAGGGATACGAAGGGCCTGGTGCTGACGAACGAAGCACGGAGCGTCCCGATAGCTATCGGGAAGCGAGCCCGGAGAAGCCGGGCTGCCGCCCAAAAACCTAAACCTTTTTACGCATACTAATTACAATAGGAACGCCACTAAAATCATACTGTTCACGGATCTTATTCTCTAAAAAACGCTTGTAAGATTCTGTAACGTATTGCGGCAAATTGCAATAGAACATAAACAGAGGTTCTGTTTTTAATTGCGTAACGTATTTTACTTTTATGTATTTACCCTTAACAGCTGGTGGGGGGTAAGTATCCATTAAGCCTTGAATAAAATCATTCAATTCGCGGGTTGGAATATGTCTTTTTTTGTTGTTATAAACTATCATCGCTATATCAACGGCTTTCATGATACGTTGCTTATCTGTAACCGAAATAAAAATGATGGGAATATCTTTAAATGGTGCAATACGCTCTCTAATTCGCTCTTCGTATTGAAGCGCAGTTTTTGTATCCTTTTCAACAAGGTCCCATTTATTTACAATAATGGCAACGCCTTTACGGTTTCTTTCAATTAAACTTAAAATGCTAAGATCCTGTGCTTCCATGCCATCCTGGGCATCGAGCATTAAAAGGCAAACATCACTATCTTCAATAGCTTTAATGGTTCGTAATACGCTGTAAAATTCAAGATCCTCGTGAACCTTAGCTTTTTTGCGCATTCCTGCGGTATCTATCAAATAAAAATCGTGACCAAATTTAGTATAGCGTGAGTTAATAGTATCGCGGGTTGTACCTGCAACATTTGTTACAATGTTGCGTTCTTCGCCTAAAAGCGCATTGGTTAAAGAAGATTTACCAACGTTGGGACGGCCAACAATTGCAATACGCGGAATGTCGGCTTGTTCAATAGCGGTTTCATCTTTTGGTAAAATTTTAATCAAAGCATCTAAAAGATCGCCGGTACCACTGCCTGTAGCGGCAGAGATAGGATATACTTCTCCCAAACCAAATTGATAAAACTCAGCAGCATAAGCGGCTTTATCGTGTGTATCTGCTTTATTGGCTACAACCAAAGCAGGCTTTTTACTTTTACGAATAATATTGGCAACCTCGGTATCAAATTGTGTAACGCCATCCATAATATCCGATAAAAATAAAATAGCAGTGCACTCTTCAATAGCAATAGCTACCTGTTTACGAATTTCTCCTTCAAAAATATCATCGCTGCCTTTAATATAACCGCCGGTATCTATCAAACTAAATTCAACATTGCCCCAAAAAGCTTTGCCGTAATGACGATCGCGCGTAACCCCCGCAACCTCGTCAACAATGGCCTGGCGCGTTTCAGTTAAACGGTTAAACAGTGTTGATTTTCCAACATTCGGTCTTCCTACTATAGCAACAATATTTGGCATACGGCGGCAAAAGTACTAAAAAACGTGGTAGACTGCGCTTAAATTTTAGCATATTAAGTTGATTATTACATATTTTTAGCTGAAAACAAAGTATTTATAAGCTAAAATGTGCTTTAACAACAACGGGTTACTGAGCGTCTTGTAAAATAAATGAGTTTAATGTATATTTGGTTAATGCTTAAAAAAAGCCTCATATTATTCTTTTTTATTGGAAGCTTTTTGAATCTTTTTTCTCAAACAGATCCCGACCGCAAGATCGTTACACCGCATGTTGACCCCGCTTTAAGGTTTACAGAAAATCTTGGTCAGTGGGAGGATAAGATCTTATTCAGAGCACAGTTAGATGGGGGAGCGCTTTATGTAGAAAAAAACTGTTTGACCTTTAATTTTTATGACAAGAAAAAATTAAGAGCAATCCATCATGGTGGCTTTGAGAAAAAATTGTATAAGGATTACAATATTCTTTTTCATGCATATAAGGTGCATTTTGATGGATGCAACGCTAACTTTAAAACTGAAAAATATCAGAAAGGATCTGACTACGAAAACTTTTTTTTAGGTAAGGATAAAAGTAAATGGAAAGGTAACGTACAAAACTATCAGCAAATTTGGTTGAAAGATCTGTATGATGGAATTGATTATGAAGCCATCACTTCAACCAAGGGTATGAAATATAATTTTCATTTAAAACCAAATGCCAATGCACAAAATATTAAGCTCAGGTATGAAGGTGTTAGTAAAATGAAATTAAAGGATGGCGCCATTACAATACAACTTGAAGTAAATACTATTGTTGAACAAAAGCCCTATGCTTACCAGCTAATAGACGGGATAGTAAAACAGGTGAATTGTAAATATAAACTTAATGGTAATATTTTAAGTTTTGATTTCCCTAACGAGTATGATAAAAATTATGAATTGGTTATTGATCCTGTTTTAGTTTTTGCAGCACAATCAGGATCACAGGCAGATAATTTTGGAATGACAGGAACATTTGATATGCAAGGAAATTTGTATAGCGGTGGAACTGTTTTTGGTTCAGGTTATCCATTCGTTACCGGATCGTATAGTAATTTATTTAATGGCACACCTGCATATGGTAATACAGATATTGTGCTTACAAAGTATAATGCAACAGGCACTGCATTGATCTATTCAACTTATATGGGTGGAATGGGTACCGAGGTAGTTACAAGTTTAATAGTTGATAAAGCAAATAATTTATATTTATATGGTGCAACCAGTTCAACCGATTTTCCGGTAACGGGTGGTGCGGCTTATCCCGCATTTGCAGGAGGATCTAATATTGGGTTTATAAGCAACGGTTCTGTTTTTTTTAATGGAACTGACATGTACATTGCTAAATTTAATCCTACGGGTAGCGCATTGTTGGGTTCTACTTATTATGGCGGCAGCGGCAATGATGGGGTTAATTACCTGGAAGGAATAACTGCAGTTACTTTTGCTTTAGCTCCGGCGCCCGGTACCGCTACTACAAATATTACCAATTACGATTCGTTGCAAACCAATTACGGCGATACTTACAGAGGCGAGATACAATTAGATACTTTAAATAACGTTTATATTGCAAGTTCAACCCGCTCATCAGATATTCCAATTGTTGGCGGTTTTGATAATACACTGGGCGGAAAACAAGATGCTATCATTGCTAAATTCAATACAAATTTAACTGCGCTTGTTTACAGCAGCTATTTGGGAGGAAGCAAGATAGATTGTGGTAACGGTTTATTTGTGATGCCAAATTTTGAAGTATTTATAACCGGCGGAACATGTAGTAATGATTTTCCAACAACTGCTTCTGCTCAATCAACTGTGTATAATGGTGGAAAAACTGACGCTTTTCTTACAAAAGTAAACACTGCCGGAAATTCAATTCTTCAATCTACTTACGTTGGCACCAACCAATACGATAATTCGTTTTTTGTGCAGTGTAATGTTGCCGGTCAACCACACATATATGGCCAATCGAGCGGAAACATGCCGGTTATTGTTCCTCTTAGTGCCACAGGCGTTTTTAGCGTTGCTAATACACACCAATTCATTACTAAATACGATAATACTTTAAGTACAAAATTAATGTCAACTGTATTTGGCAGCAACACATCCAACATGGATATTTCTCCTGCCGCATTTGCTGTGGATGAGTGCAATGGCAATATTTATCTATCCGGTTGGGGCGGAAATATTTTAACCGGCCCGGCTATGGGAGGGATGCCAATATTTAATCCAACTCAGGCAACAACAACAGGATTCGATTTTTATTTAATGGCACTTACGCCAAATGCCGGCAGCTTGTTATACGGTTCTTATTTTGGTGGTGGTATTAGCGAAGAACATGTAGATGGTGGAACATCGCGCTTTGATAGAAAAGGAATTATTTACCAATCGGTTTGTGCAGGTTGTGGTGGTACAACTGCCAGCAATATTCATCAGGATTTTCCTGTAACACCTGGCGCCTGGCCCGGAACACCCGGAACACCAAATCACAATAATCAAAATTTTAATTGTAACAATGGTGTTTTTAAAATTGATTTTAAATTCCAAAATACAATTGCTACCCTAAATACAAATACAATTTCAGGTTGCCCACCCTTAACAGTTAATTTTACAAACGGAACACCCGGAACCGGTTATACATGGTATCTTGGCCCGGGAAATACAACATCTACAAATCCAAACCCGGTTGTAACGTTTACAAATCCCGGAACGTATACGGTTTCGTTAGTGGTTAATGATACAACTAAATGTATAAAAAAAGATAGTGCTATAAAGATCATTACAGTTCATCCAAAACCCAGTGCCGGTTTTACTGCTTCTGTAACACCATGTGCAAATACTTATTCAGCCACAAATACTTCAACCGGTACAAGCAATACGTATGTTTGGAATTTTGGTGATGCAAGCCCAACAAGTACTTTAACCAATCCAACACATACATACGCTAATTCGGGAAATTATACTGTAACGTTAATAGCAACAAATACATTTGGTTGTAAAGATTCTATAAGGTTACCCGTCAATGTTTTTGTATTTAATCCTGGTGTAGCAAGTGGTTCTACAATTTGTGAAGGATATACTACCAGTGTCTCTGCCAGTGGGGGTACAAGTTATACATGGTCTCCTTCTTCACAGGTAAGTAATACGAGCGTTGCCAATCCAGTTGTTTCACCAACTGTAACAACAATTTATACGGTAACAATATTCAACAACACAGGCGGCAATAATTGTTTAAGAACTCTTACCACAAGTGTAAACGTAAATCCAAAACCTAATGCAAACTTTAATTATACAATGAATCCTTGCGGAGGAGGCGTTACATTTAACGATCTTTCTACAGCAAATATTACTGCATGGCAATGGACCTTGTCTCCCGCTGTAACAAGCACTGTGCAAAATCCATATAATTTTTATGCAACCGGCGGTACACATACCATAACATTAGTAGCAACCAACAGTGATGGCTGTATAGATACCACCGAGAAGATAATAAATGTGCCAATACCTCCACCATTATCTGTAAATGGTGCAAGTATAATCTGTAAAGGAACAGGGGCGCAATTAAGTGCATCGGGCGGCGTGGCTTATGCCTGGACACCAACACTTAGTTTGAATCTTCCAAATTCATCTACCCCTTATGCAACTCCAACTATCAGTACACAATATTCTGTTGTAATAACCACATCGGTATTGGTCGGTGGCGTTCCTTGTCAGTTTTTACTTACTACCAGCGTAAATGTCACGCAGCTTTCTACAACTCCTATAGGTGCGGTTGCCAATCCTGTAATTGTTACAACCGGTAGCAATACAACATTAACCTATATTGGAGATCCCGGCGCCCTTGTTACCTGGTTGCCTCCCGGAAGTACAACTCCTGCATTTGGTTATACGGTTACAGCCTATCCCGATAGGCCTACAACCTATACCGCGGTTGCTACACTTGGTGCATGTAAAGAAACCGCAACGGTAAATGTTGAAGCTTATTCGGCCGGTTGTTTAGATGGTGATGTTTTTGTGCCAAACACGTTTACGCCAAATGGTGATGGTAAAAACGACATTTTATATGTTAGAGGAATAAAGGTAGATGAAGTTTATTTTGCCGTTTATAACCGTTGGGGCGAAAAAGTTTTTGATACTACTGATAAGTTAAAAGGCTGGGATGGTATATATAAAAGCAGACCTGCAGATGTTGGGGTATTTGGCTGGTACTTAAAGGTAAAATGCATTAACGGTGAGGAAAGTTTCAAAAAAGGGAATGTTACGCTGATCCGGTAATATTATTTTCCCAATTTATTTATTCTATTTTTAAAAAAATTAGTACATTTGCCCTCCAATACCAAAGTACCGGTATTATATGGTAGATATAGCTCAGTTGGTTAGAGCACTAGATTGTGGTTCTAGGGGTCGTGGGTTCGAATCCCATTATTTACCCAAGTGAAGCAGAAGCAACCCCCGCGTTAGTGGGGGTTTTTTATTTTGAATAATTGTAAGAAAACTTGTTTTCTTTAAGAGAATGAAAAATAAAAAACGTAAGGTTGCTTCGCTTCACTTTAAGGACCTCCCTCAGGGATCAGCGTAGCTAATCCGGTTGAAAATTTATTTTCAAAAGATTGATTGTAAAATAAATAAAATCCGCGAAGGGATTTGAAATTTGTTGGCATATACCCGCTCAGGGATCAGCGCGGCTAATCCCAAATAAAATAATGCATAATTTTAACTGGCACAAAATTTGCCTTATTATTTTGCCTAAAAATAATGCGTTTGCAAAAATTTATTTACCTTTTCTTTTTACGAAATCAACATTGAAATATAAAAAATATATCAGGCGTATTTTTGTTGGATTACTTTGTTGTATTCTTGCCTTAATTCTTTCTGTATTTATTTTATTTGCATTTTACAAGAAAGAGCTTACTGCAAACCTTATCACCAATTTAAAAAAGCAGAACGGTTTAATTTTAAAGGTTGAAGATATTGATGTTTCTATTTTTAGCAGTTGGCCAAATGCCGCAATTGAATTAAATGATATTACTTTATCGGATAGCATTTCTGTTGATCAACCATTTTTAAAAGCCGGCTCAATAGCTTTAGCACTTGATATAAGTAAACTTATTCGCAAACAATTCATCATCGAATCGGTATTTATTAAAGATGCAGATTTAGATCTCATAAAAGAAAAAGATAAAACTAATTTTCAATTTAGTGTAAATAAAACCGATACTACCGGAACGGCCGTAAAATTTGAGATCAAAAAAATAAGCATAAAAAATACTCAATTTAATTTTGCTGATAAAGAACGCGGTCAGCACATAGATATTTTATTTAAAGAAAATGTTGCCAGGCTTAAACACCAGGTAGATGGAATAGAAGCAGGCTTTGAAGGCGAAACAAAAATAGGAGGCTTGTTATTCAAACAAAATAAAGGTGCTTTTCTTAAAAATACAAATGCAAGTATGAGTCTTCATGTTAGCATTTTTTCAAATCAAAAAACAATTTTTGTTCATTCACCTTCATCAATAACCATCAATAATCATCCTTATAATGTAAGCTCTTTTATTGATCTAGATAATAAAAAGCAGTTGCTGCTAAACATCGATAGTAGAAATATAAATTACAACAATGGCGTTGCATTATTAAATCAAAGTCTTCAAAAAAAGCTTTCTAACTTTAATGTAAATGGCGATGTGGACGGAAAGATAATGATCATTGCGAGCCTTGGTGCAAAACAAGAGCCAATTTTGATCGCAAATTTATCCGGCCGAAAAAATAATATTACTATTGGCAACAGTAAAATTCCATATTCAAACGTTTCATTTAAAGGCAGTATTATAAGTCTTGATTCTTCCAAACAAATGGGAAATACTGAAACTGCTAAGATCGAATTTCGCGAGATAAAGGGTAATGTTTACGATTTTCCATTCACCGCTTCTGTTACAGTAAATAATTTTGATGAAGCTTATATTAAAATAAAAGCCGACCTCTTTATCAATGCTTCAAAAATAAGATCAAAAGCAACTGATGAATTTATTTTAAAAGGTAATTGTGTTGCTAAAATTAAATACGAAGGTCCGGCCAAAAAATTAAATAAAGAAGAATTTTTAAACGCGCCCATGAAGCTAAACGCAGCTATGTTCTTTAACGCACTCAGCTACCAGCAAATAAACAAACCTTATATCTATACTATTGATGGTAATGCTAATTTGATAAATAAAAATCTTCAATTCGAAAATTTGCTGCTTAAAACAGAAGCCGGAAATGTGACCTTAAAAGGAAATATAAATGGCTTTGCTTCTTATGTTTTAGGTTATAGCGATGGTTTTAAAACTAAACTGTTAGCCAGTTCAGAAAGCATAAATTTAAACCCGTATTTGCTTACTGTCAACAAAGTAAAGCAAAGCAATAAAGCAGCATATAAAAAAGCTATAAAAGCAGAACAGAGTAATTTTGAGTTTGATGTTGTGCTACAGGTAAAAAAATTAGCAATGCGCAACGTTAAAGCCACAAATGCTACTATTAACCTGGTGCATAAAAATAAATTATTGGATATTCGTTCGGTTGATATGAATGCTTGTGGGGGGAAGTTAGTAGCTAGTGGAACAATACTTGATCTGACCAAAATTAATGCAAATGTAAAAATAGAAAATATGGACGTTAACAAATTGTTTGATGAGTTTGAGAATTTTGGACAAAAAGCAATTGTAAGTGAAAATTTACAGGGAAGAATTTTTGTAGAAACAAAATTTAAAACAGATCTTGATAACAAAATGGAAGTAATAGGAAATACATTAAAAGGAGAAGTAAAATTAAAACTTAAAGACGGCCACCTGGTAAATTATAAGCCAATACAAAATATTTCGGATTACATTTTCAGAAACCGGGATTTTAAAGATGTTTCTTTTAGCGAGATAAATGAAACCTGTACAATTAATGGATTTGAAATGCAGATCCGTGAAATGGAAGTTGCCTCGAGTGTTTTAGATCTTTATGTAAGCGGTAATTATAATTTTAAGAACGAATCCAATATCAATCTAATTATTCCATGGAGTAATTTAAAAAAACGCGGTAAAGATTACATTCCAAAAACCAGTGGCAAAAGCTTTGATGATGCTAAAGGATTAAAACTTAACTATTCGGGTCTACCTAAAAAAATGAAGTTAAGTCTTGGTCATAAATAACTATTTAAAATAGTTATTTAAGGGCTCTGCTATTGTAGAGTTGGGTTGATTGATCTTTAATAATTCACAAATAGTAGGTGCAATTTGTGTAATGGTTATGTACGAAAATGTTTCTCCTTTTTTTATACCATTACCATAAAAAATAATTGGCACATGTGTATCATAATTATAACCTGCACCGTGTGTGGTACCTTTTTCAGTATAATCCATCCAGGCCGGGTTATAAATAAAGCAAACGTTTCCACTTAATTTATGATTATATCCGTTTTGTAACAAAGTTCTGTAATCGTTTTTGTCAAACGATTCATTCTTTAAAATCTTTGATGGATATGCCTCCGCAATACCATGAACCGTTATTAAAAAATCAGCCAGTTTTTTTTCTATTTCATCTAAATTTAATTTTTCTTCTTCAATTCGTTTGTTATTTAAATATACCTGCTCATTGGTAACGTATGTAAACAACAGGGTATCGCAGTAAGTATGTTCAAAATAAGTTTTTATTTTTTTTGTAAGTTTTTTATCTTTTAAATAACCCGCAGGAATTTTATTATCTAATAAATGATTTGGTACATCGGCACCTCCATGATCGGCAGTTAAAAAAACAGTATAATTATTCTTGCCAACTTCTTTATCCAGCTCGTTCAGCAACTCTTCAATATCTTTGTCTAATCGTAAATAAATATCTTCAACTTCAATAGATCTTGGTCCGTAAGAGTGAGCAACAATGTCAGGGCTTGAGAAACTAACACTAAAAAGATCGGTCTCATCATCCTTACCTAATTGTTCATTTTTTAAACACGCAATTGCAAGATCTTTTGTTAATGTATTTCCGTATGGCGTCGCTTTAATAATACTGTATTTATTTTTTTCTATTTGTGATTTGTAATCGTAAGGAAAAACAGCTTTTTCTTTTTTGTTGGGCGAAGCTTCATAGCTGTTATCATCGGCAATGGAACTGCTATAAGATTCGATGGGATATAAAGTAGACCAGCCTTTTTCAAGATAAGCTTTAGCGGTATTTTTTGAATTAAAATCTACCAACCATTTCGGTAAAGTTTTTACGTACCAGCTTGAAGAAATGAAATTACCTGTAGAATCGTCAAACCAAAAGGCAGCATCGGCAGCATGCCCGGCTGGTAGAATAGAACTTCGATCTTTTAATGCTACAGCAAATACTTTTGATCTGTGATTTGAACTCATTATTAATTCATCACCTATTGTTGAGCTTAACTGCCTGCGGGGAGACATTAACCCGTTCTTGCTCGGTGAGCCAATTGTTCTTACAGAAGTGTCTTCACAACAATAAACATCTACTCCTGACTTTCTGTTAAAAAATTCATTGGCAATGATTCCATGAACCCGCGGAGTAGCTCCTGTATAAATACTGCAATGCCCCGGTCCCGTATAAGTTGGAATGTAATTATAATGAGCGTTCTTAAAATGATAGCCCTCGTTCACTAATCTTTTAAAACCGCCGTTGCCATATCTGTTCCAATATCTATAAATGTAGTCATTACGCATTTGATCAATAACAATACCAACCACTAATTTAGGTTTAGAAGAAACTTGTTCCGCTTTTTTTGTTTGAGAATAAAAAGCTGAGGTTTTTAATAAAAGAACAAAAAAAACAGTAAGAATAAAATAATTTTTCATTATTAATCTAATTTTTGAAATACAGAATTGTTGCTTTTAAATTCAGGAACAAGATCTTTCATACGTTGCACTATGAGCTCATTGTTTTGAGTACCGAATAATTTTATCAATTCATCAATAATACCTTTTACCTCTTGATAATCGTATTCTCTTACTTTACCAATAAGGATCTGGTTGTGCGGTGTAGGCAAAGTATTTTCATTATCTGCTAAAAGTTCTTCAAATAATTTTTCTCCCGGCCTTAAACCTGTAAAAACAATTTTAATATCCTTATTTTCTTTCAGGCCGGAAAGCATGATCATCTTTCTTGCAAGATCAACTATCTTTACAGAGTTACCCATATTAAATACAAATATTTCGCCGCCTTTACCAATGCTCGCTGCTTCTAAAACCAATTGGCTAGCTTCGGGTATGGTCATAAAATAACGTGTAATATCAGGATGCGTAATTGTGATAGGTCCACCATCTTCTATTTGTTTTTTAAAGCGTGGAATTACCGAGCCATTAGAGCCCAATACATTTCCAAAACGTGTGGTTATAAATTTTGTTTTAGATGTTTTTCCTAAACTTTGAATATAGATCTCAGAGATGCGCTTACTGGCACCCATCACGTTTGTTGGATTTACAGCTTTATCGGTACTTACAAATACAAAGCGCTCAACATTAAATTCATTAGCAAGATCGGCGGTGTTCTTTGTTCCTAAAATATTGGTGAAAATAGATTCTGAGGGATTATTTTCCATCATGGGCACGTGCTTATATGCGGCAGCGTGAAAAACAATTTGGGGCTTGAAAGAATTAAATACATTACGCATGCGTTCGTTATTTCTAACATCTGCCATTACTACTTCAAATGGTACATGCTTGTATTTTTCTGAGAATTCAAGATCCAACTCGTGTAAAGGACTTTCAGCCTGATCTAACAAATATAATTTTTTTGGAGAGTAATTGGCGCACTGTCTTGCTAATTCACTTCCAATACTTCCTGCGGCTCCTGTAATTAAAATTACCTTATCTTTTAACTGCAAATTAATAATATCATCATCTAATATTATAGGGTCACGTTCTAAAAGGTCTTCGATCTTTATACTTTTAATTTGATTAAAACTTAGCTCACCATTTATCCAATTGGTAACCGGTGGTACAGTTAAAACGCGAATGTTGTTCTCTAAACAAATATCCGTTATCTCATTTTTCTTTTTAGGCGAGATCTTTTGAATAGAAATAATTACCAGTTCAATTTCATTTTCTTTTATAAGATCAGGTAATTTATTTTGAGGGTAAATAAAAATACCTTCTAAACTTCGACCTAATTTTTCAACGTCATCATCAATAAAGGCTACTACTTTATATTTTATGGCTGCATCTCTGTCAAGCGTGCGTTTGGTAATTATCCCGGCTTCGCCTGCGCCGTAAATAATTACATTCATTTTTTCCTTAGTAGGATTTTTTATTTCAAAGTATAAAGCTTTCACCGCAAGGCGCGAACTGATCATTACAAATAAAGAAACAAGCGCATCAATAATGATAACTGAATTGGGAATAAAATAATAACCTAAAACAAAACGTAATGAAATAATATTTAAAATAAATAATAAAGCACTTCCGGCAAGTATCACTAAAAATATTCTTGTAGTATCTCTTGTGCTGGTATATCTTACAACACCTTTATAGGTTTTAGAAAAATAAAAAGAAATAAAACGAATACTTAAAACGATCAAAAAATCATAGGGTAGGTTTGCCTTGTCTTCAACCGACATTACCGAGTCAAAATAAAAGCGAATAAAGAATGCGAGCGATAAAGCAAATGCACAAACAAAAGTGTCAATAAAAAGTATTGACCAACGGGGTAAATTATATTGCCAAAACAGCTTAAATAATCTGTACATAAGTAAGCCTAAATTTACTTATTTTTTTTGAGCCGCAGTAGTAGAAGTTGGGGTAGTTTTTGGAACTGTTGTTGTAGAAGTAGGGCTGGTTTTTGGCACGTTTGTGGTTGATGTTTTGGTAGCCTCAATAGGTGGAACTAACTTTAACGTTGGCTTAAAAGGCTTATCAGCAGCTGCAATTTCGCAGGATGTGCAAATTTCTTTCCATCTTAATTCCATTTTACAGGCTGTTGGCTGAACATATATTTTTTTCATGGTGCTGTCCGGCATCATAAATTCCATGTCAGTAGCCATAGTGCGAGGACCTTCAAATGCAAAAGGTTCTTTAAAATAATCTTCTAAATGAATGTCTTTAATGTGAATCTTTTTACTTAAAATAACCGTATACAATTCAAAAATGGCACGCGAGATCTTGATATAAATAAGATTTTTTTCATTGTCATAAGTGATCTTAACATTGCCTACAACCTGTGTTTTGTAATTAAAAGGACCAACATTTACCAACGCGTCGCAAGTAAAATCGCTGCTATCCGGTCTTATATTTATTTTAGGGTTTTGAACGGTCCAGTGATATTTACCACTTATTAATAAAACTTCGTAATCGTTGGTGCCTTTAATGTCGCCAATTGCAGCAATTACTTTGTTTACAGCTTCTTCGTGCAGTATAACAGAAAAATCGTTAATTACAGGTTTTGTAGTTTGAGCAATGGCAAAACCGCTCAAAATAAAAAAAAAGAAAATTAATCTATTGGTCATTTTAATTGGGAGTGAATGGGAGTGAACAAATGTAGCAAATTAAACTCTATTTTTTTATAAGGTAATAAAGGGTATAATTCTCAGATGTGACCATTGCTTGTGAAAACGATCTGATCTGTTGTATTTGGAGAGCCGGTGCAATTTTTTTATCGATCTCTTTAAAGTCTCCTTGTTCATAGTTTGAGCTTAATATAAAAAGGGAAGTATCACCGAGCGTTAAGCCTTTTAGTTTTTCACTGATTTGATCTACTGTTAAAATAAATGGCCAGGTATTCCATTTGCAGAATGAATTCTTTTCTCCTGTTTCAAGGCAAATTATTTTTTTATTAAGGTATACCGATACCGGTGGCCCTGTGCATAAATTTGAAAGATAGATCGTTTTAGTTTCTAATTTCTTTTCTAGAATAAAATTAGCAAGATCTTTAGCGGCAGAGAATGGACGTTGAAGATCAGTTACAAATAAATAGATGCCGGAAAGAATGTGAAGTGATAGGACTATAATGGAAATTTTTTTATAAGTTGCCGGGTATTCTTGATCGTTAGGATAAAAGACCTTCTTTAACCAGAAAGCAAATACTAAAACAACAAAAAAAAAGCCGCAATAACGCATGGCTACAATGATTGGAGAGAGATAAATAAACGAGCAAATCCCTAAAGTAGAAAAATAAAAAAAGAAAAGAGTAACTTTGTTTTTTCTGAAGATAAAAAACGGAACAAGTGCAATAATAACAGAGATTATAGCGCCAAAAGCTTTAGAAAAGCCAACGATCATGTTTGAATTCCACACTTTAAATGAGAAAGGGTCGGGTATAGGTAAAATGCCTTTTAAATAGATAGAAAACCCTTTACCAATACGGCTATAACTAAAATAGGGAGTGTTATCGAATTTAAAAAGCGCATGATCTGCCGGTACCTGTAATGAATAAAGCAATAAAACTGTAAAAGCAATAATGCCCAAATAAATATATTTTACGTTTGAATTTTTGTTTTGAAAAATCAAGATACAACAAAGTGCAATTGCAATTATAGTTGAATAGATATGTGTAAGCGACAACAAGATCAGACAGGCCGCAAGTAGATAATGTTTTTTTGATGGCTTATTTAATTGAATGAACACAAGCGTTAAGCATAACAGACTGATCGCATAATTTCTACTAATAATGTTGTACTCATAAATAAAAAAATAACCGAAAACAATTAAAATGGAAAACAATTTTTTAAAAGGAGCGTGGGTAACAAATAAATAAACGCAGATTGCCATAATACTAATATTAAGCAGCTGCATATAAAATACTTCAGAACTAAAGCGTGTGATCAAAAATAACAAACCATTCCAAAGTAAGGGATGCCCTTCATAAGTAGCGTTTTTATATAATTCTAAAAAACTACTACTGTCTTTTGCTAATAAAAAGTGATGCGCCTCATCCAACCATACTTCGTGATGAAGAATGCCGATCAGTCCGATGATAAAATGAATGACGGCTACAAGCGCACAAAAAAAACGAGTATTGTTTTGCGTTTGAATTTTAAAATTTTAAATAAGGCATTAAACCATGCAGGCCACCTTCTCGTCCAAATCCACTTTCTTTGTATCCTCCAAAAGGAGAAGTAGGATCAAATTTATTATATGTATTTGCCCAAATAACGCCGGCACGTAATTTAGAAGTAAGATTAAATATCTTTGATCCTTTATCTGTCCACACTCCTGCGCTTAAGCCGTAAGGAATGTTATTGGCTTTTTCAATTACTTCTTCAATGGTTCTGAAAGTTTGAATAGTTAATACAGGTCCAAAAATTTCTTCTTGTACAACGCGATTGCTTTGTGCAGCGCCAATAAATAAGGTAGGTTTACAATAAAATCCTTTTTTAGGAATAGCGGCAGAGGTTTGAAATAATTCAAGACCTTCTTTACTTCCTATTTTTAAATATTCATTTATTTTATCTAATTGCTCTTTACTGTTAATTGCACCAATGTCAGTGTTCTTGTCTAAAGGGTCACCAACAATTAAAGTTTCCATGCGCGCTTTTAATTTTTGAATTACTTCTGCAGCAACATTTTCTTGCACAAATAAACGCGACCCTGCGCAACAAACATGACCCTGATTAAAAAAGATACCATTTACAATTCCTTCTACTGCTTGGTTAATGGGCGCGTCGTCAAATACTATGTTCGCCGCCTTTCCACCTAATTCTAAAGTTGCTTTTTTATTGGTACCCGCAATAGCTTTTTGAATTATTTTTCCAACATCGGTACTGCCGGTAAATGCAATTTTATTTACGTTAGGATGCGCAACCATTGCCGCACCTGTATCTCCAAAGCCTGTAATAATATTTACTACGCCCGGTGGAAGATCACATTCCTGTATTATCTCTGCTAACTTTAACGCAGTCAATGGCGTGCTTTCTGCAGGTTTTAAAACAACAGTATTTCCTGTTGCCAATGCGGGCGCTATTTTCCAGGCAGCCATCAATAGCGGAAAATTCCATGGAATAATTTGTGCTGCAACGCCTAAAGATTGTGGATTCCTGTTTGGAAAAGCATATTCTAATTTATCGGCCCAGCCTGCGTAATAAAAAAAATGGTTTGCTGCTGTTGGTACATCAAAATCGCGACTTTCGCGAATGGGTTTACCGCCATCCATACTTTCAATAACTGCTAATTCGCGTGCACGTTCTTGTATCACACGCGCAATTCTGAAAATATATTTTGCCCGTTCTTTGGCCGGCATTTTTTTCCAAACTTTATCATACGCGTTTTTTGCGGCTGCAACAGCTGCATCTACATCTTTAGCATTTGCCTGTGCCACTTCTGCAATTTTTTCTTCTGTAGCAGGATTATAAGTGGCAAAGTGTTTTTTTGAGTTTGGTTTTACAAATTTTCCGTTTATAAAAAGATCGTATTGTGATTTTAATTTAATGTGATCTTTTGCTTCCGGCGCTGCGGCATATTTCCAGTCAAATCCTGTAATTGTTTCTCCTGCTTTCATTCTGAAATGTCTTTAATCCTTAGTCTTTTATCTTTGATCAATCAATACTGATATAATCCTTACTATAATAAACGCCTTTTTGTTCTTTGCCTAATTGTAAAATAATATCGTTGGCCAAACTGCTGGCACCAAAACGAAACCATTCGTTGGTCATCCATTTTGGTCCAAGTGTTTCATTCAACATCACCAAATATTGTAAAGCACTTTTTGCTGTTGAGATGCCACCTGCAGGCTTCATGCCTATCATTACATTTGTTTTTAAGTAATGATCTTTAATTGCTTCTAACATTACCAAAGTTACCGGCATGGTGGCGGCAGGCTGTATCTTCCCTGTTGATGTTTTTATAAAATCGGCACCGGCGTGGATTGCAATATCGCTGGCTTTTCTTACATTATCCAATGTAGAAAGTTCACCTGTTTCTAAAATAACTTTTAAACGGGCTTTGCCACAGGCTTTTTTAATAGCGGCTATTTCATCAAACACAAAATTGTAATTGCCTTTTAAAAATTCACCGCGACTAATTACCATATCTACTTCATCTGCACCACTGTCAACGGCTAGTTTGGTATCTTCTAATTTTATGTTTAAAGTAGAATTACCACTCGGAAAGGCGGTTGCAACAGAAGCAATTTTTACATGACTATCTTTTAAAACCTGTTTTGCGGTAGCTACGTGGTTAGGATAAACGCAAACCGCTGCCACTGTTGGTAATCCCGGCAGATCATCTGAAACATGCATGGCCTTGTAGCACATTTGTTTTACTTTTCCTTCGGTATCTTTTCCCTCCAAAGTAGTAAGATCTATCATGTTAAGAGCCAATTTCAAACCATTTAATTTGGTTTCTTTTTTAATACTTCGGGTATTAAAACGGGCAACACGTTCCTCAATTCCAACCTGGTCAATAACGGGTGTATGTTTAAAATCTGGTGTCATAATTGATGATTTAAATATACTCAATTTTTAAAACTGTATTTTATAAAAATTTGGGGTTTTATTAAGGACTTTAAGGCTCGAACACGAATTTAATTAGTAATTTTAGCTTAGATTATGTTCGCTTTTTGTAAACCGGTTTCTTCAAAAAAAAGATTTTTGCCTTTCAGAAGTCTGAACGATGATCTTTCATTTTCGTTATATGAAAAAGCCGCAAGTATTCCTGCAAATGATTGGGATAGCATTACGAATAAGAATACTGTTTTTTTAGAGCGTGATTATTTAAGTATTGTTGAAACGGGAGAGCATACAAAATTAATGGCCCGTTATGTGATCGTGTATCACAAAAATAAACCCTGCGGCATTATTTATTTTCAAATAGTAGATTTTAAAGCCGGTGTATTTGGCGAATTGCTGGATACGCAGGTTCAGGATATAAAATCAAAGCGTTTAAATTTATTTGAGAAGTATATTGATTCTAATAAGGATGAAATATTGTTGCGTTTGTTTACCTGCGGCAATAATTTGGTTAGTGGTGAATATGGTTATTTGTTTGATAAAAAATTAAGTGAAGAACAAACACATACTGTTTTATTAAAGATCGTTGAAATAGTTTCTAAAGAAGAAAAATTGGCAAGAACCATTTCTGCTATTTTGTTAAAGGATTTTCATAAACCTTTGCAGCCGGCAGAATTGTTTGAAGACGAAAAGTATTCTAATTTTTTTGTTGAGCCGAATTTGGTTGTTGATATTCCTGAACAAGCTGATTCTGTTGCCAATTATATTGCCTTATTCTCTAAAAAATACCGTAACCGGGCCAAATCTATTTTTAAGAGTATAGAAGGCATAGAGATAAAGTATTTAAATAAAGAGGAAATTAAAGCGCATGAAAAACAATTGTACAAATTGTATGAAGGCATTTTTGAGAAGGCGAAGTTTAAATTAATAAAATTACCTAAGAACTATTTTAGCAGTGTTAAAGGTATTTATGAGAAAGAATTTACAGTAAAAGCATTTTTTAAAGATGAAAAAGTAATTGCTTTTGCCAGCAGTTTTTTAATGCCTGATAATTCTTTAGAAGCGCATTACATTGGTTTTGATTATGAATTGAACAACCAATACAATTTATATCAGAATATTTTGTATGCCATGATTGATGAGGCTATAAAGAATAGGCGTACAAAAGTAAATTTAGGAAGAACGGCAGCAGAAATTAAAACAACCGTTGGTGCAAAAGCAGAGAATTTAATTTGCTACATCAAACCACAAAATACTATCTCCAAATTAATTCAAAAACCATTTATCTCTTTTTTACAGCCTGCAGAGTGGATCCCAAGAAATCCGTTTAAAGAAGAGGAAAAATAAAAAAAGCGGAGTAAAAAACCGTAAGATTTCTCGACTCCGCTCGAAATGACAATTCTGTCAAAAAATTATCCTAAATCAAATTTAATACCTTGTGCTAAAGGTAAGGTATTACCCCAGTTAAGTGTATTTGTCTGCCTGCGCATATAAGCTTTCCAGGCATCCGATCCACTTTCGCGACCACCACCGGTTTCTTTTTCGCCGCCAAATGCACCGCCAATTTCAGCACCGCTTGTTCCAATATTTACGTTTGCGATTCCACAATCGCTGCCCGATGCGCTTAAGAATAATTCTGCCTCGCGCATATTCAATGTCATAATAGCGCTTGATAAACCTTGTGGCACACCGTTTTGCATGGCAATGGCTTCCTCCAAAGTTTTATATTTCATTAAATATAAAATTGGCGCAAATGTTTCATGCTGCACAATGGCCATTTCATTTTTAGCTTCAGCAATAGCAGGTTTTACATAGCAACCGCTTTCGTAGCCTTTACCTTCTAAAACGCCGCCTGGTACAATAATTTTTCCACCTTCGGTAATTACGCGCTCTAATGCATTCATGTAGCCTTTAACAGCATCTTTATCAATTAATGGACCAACATGATTTTTTTCATCTAATGGGTCACCAATTTTTAATTGACCATATGCTTTTACTAAACTATCTTTTACTTTGTTATAAATATTTTCATGAATAATTAAACGACGTGTGGTTGTGCAACGTTGACCCGCAGTACCAACAGCGCCAAACACTGCGCCAACAAGGGTTGTATCAAGGTCAGCATTTTCGGTAATGATGATGGCATTGTTACCACCTAATTCTAAAATACTTTTTCCAAAACGTTCTGCAACTTTTGCACCAACAATTTTACCCATGCGTGTAGAACCCGTTGCAGAAATTAAAGGTACGTGTGTATCTTCTGTTAAGTATTCGCCAATTTTATAATCACCATTTACAAGGCAAGAAATTCCTTCGGGTAAATTATTTTCTTTTGCTACTTCATTCCAAATATGTTGGCAGGCAATTGAACATAAAGGTGTTTTTTCTGATGGTTTCCAGATACAAACATCGCCGCAGATCCACGCCAGGGCCGTATTCCACGACCATACCGCTACAGGGAAATTAAATGCAGAAATAATACCTACAATTCCTAAGGGATGCCATTGCTCCATCATGCGATGATTAGGACGCTCGCTATGTAATTGTAAACCGTACAACTGACGTGATAAACCAACTGCAAAATCGCAGATGTCGATCATCTCCTGTACTTCGCCTAAACCTTCCTGGTACGATTTTCCCATTTCATAAGAAACCAATTTTCCAAGATCAGCTTTTTTAGCACGTAATTTTTCTCCAAACTGACGCACATATTCACCACGCTTTGGTGCAGGAATTGTTCTCCAATAAATAAATGCATCTGCAGCAGCAGAAATTGCTTTTTGATAATCTGCTTTTGTAGCAGTTTTAATTTTACCAATTAATTTACCATCAACCGGGCTATATGATTCTAAAATATCGCCATTGGCGAACCAGTTTTTTCCGGTTGAACAACCGTCGTTTATTTCTTTTAGGCCTAAAGCCTTTAATACGTTTTGCATAGAATTATTTTGAGGTGATAAAGATAATTATTATTTGTTGAGCTAGAGCAAATCTTTAAGGCCATTAACATCAATTGTAAATAAATTGTGAATAGCTTCTGCCGCTTTACTTAACACTAAAGTCAATTTTAGTTAAATAAGTTTACCATCGCATAATTTTTGCAGAATAATGCCTTAAACAACTTGTGTGTTCTTTGCTAAAAAATATAGAACACATGAATAGAAAATTATTTATCACCTTAATTACTTTCCTGGTAATTAAATTAAGCGCGCAAAATCCGGGTTTAGTTATCAGTGAATTTTTTCCAAATCCTGCAGGTACAGATAGTTGCCATGAATTTGTTGAATTAATTGCAACAAAACCAATTAATTTTGGATTAACACCTTATACAATTATAGTAAATAATAATGGCAACGCAACCACAGCGGGTTGGATTGCAGGCGGTGCAATAAGCTATGCCTTTGCCATTACATCTGGTTCGGTTGCTGCCGGAAATGTTGTATATGTTGGCGGAAGCTGCATGGTGCCTGCCGGACAAAAATTAAGGGTATTAAATGTAAAATATGCAAACGGTGATGGTGGCATTGGAACTCCTGCTGCTGCCGGCGTTTTTGGAAATGGCGGAGCTAACGCAGATGGCGTAGCTGTTTTTGATCAGCCTGTTGCAAGTATCACCAATTCATCGGTACCAAAAGATGCTTTATTTTTTGGAACAGGCTTAGGCTCTGCAATCGTAAATGCCGGTGTTGACGGTTATCAAATGCCGGTGAATGATCTTTACTCCGGCGGAAAATTAAATACAGGAAATTTTTTCACAACAGATCCCGGTCCGGATGTTATTACAGCAATAGGCGTTTTTAATACTACTAATAATACATGGACACAGCCCCGTACTTTTTCAATAACTCCGTTTGCATCTCAAACAAATGCAGTAAGCTCTGTATCACTTAATACATCAGCTACTCCTGCAATGATATCATTTTTAAGCAATGATACTTCGGTTGTTGAAACCAATACATCTGCAATTATTTACTTAAAACAAACAAGTGCAAGTACTTCTGTTAGCGCGGTAAATGTTGTTGCATCGGCCTGGTCAAACGCAACCGCAAGTGATTATACAATGGCGGTTGCTACAGTTACTTTTGCTGCGGGTTTGCCTCCAAATTCTACGGCTTCTTTATCTATAAATATTAATAACGATGCTATACTTGAAAGTGCAGAGTACGTAATTTTAAAATTAGTTCCGCAAATGAATGCAACAATTGGTGGAACCAATCAATGTACTTTTTATATTTTAGATGATGATAAAGTAGCACCAGTAGCTGCAAATACGATTAGCTTAAATTTATTGGGAAGCTATCAGAATTTTGTTTCAGGAACTAATTCTGCAGAAATTGTCGTACACGATCCAAGCACGCAACGTTTATATATTGCCAATAGTATTGGTGGAAAACTAGACATTATTGATTTTATTAATCCTTCTAACCCAACACAAATTGCGAGTATTAATATTACTTCTTACGGAAATATAAATTCGGTTGCAGTAAAAAACGGAACAGTTGCCTGCGCTATTGAAAACAGTTCATTGGCAATTGGTGGCACAAATCCTCAAGACAGTGGCAAAGTTGTTTTCTTTGATAAGAATGGTGTTTTCTTAAAACAGGTTAAGGTAGGTATGATGCCGGATATGATCACATTCAACCATGCGGGTACAAAAGTATTTACTGCTAATGAAGGCGAACCGAACGATGCTTATACAACAGATCCTGATGGTTCTGTCAGTATTATTGATATTTCGGGAGGCATTGCTGCTTTATCGCAAAATAATGTAGCTCATGTTACATTTACAGTTTATAACGGACAAGAAGCTTCTCTAAAAGCACAAGGTATTCGCATTTATGGCTTAGGCGCTTCTGCTTCAAAAGATTTTGAGCCTGAATATATTTCTATTGCAAAAGACGATTCAAAAGCATGGGTTACTTTACAGGAAAACAATGCCATTATCGAGATCAATTTATCGAACAACTCAATTAATTATATTAAATCTTTAGGAACAAAAAATCATAGCGCATTAAATACAGGTTTAGATGCATCTAACATGACCAAAGGCGTTAACATTGCAAATTTTCCTTTAAAAGGCTTGTATTTGCCGGATGCTATAGCCAGTTACACGGTGGGTGGTATAAATTACTTGGTTACCGCTAACGAAGGTGATTCAAGAGCTTACACGGGTTTTAGCGAAGAAAAAAGAATAAACGCTGTTACTTTAGATCCGATTAAATTTCCAAATGCTTCCGATCTTCAAAACAATTATGTATTAGGACGTTTAAATATTACTGATAAATTAGGTGATAACGATAATGATGGAGATATGGATACGCTTTATGCATATGGTGCGCGTTCATTCTCTATCTGGAATGCTAATACCGGAAATTTGGTTTACGATAGCGGAGATCAGATGGAGTTAATTACTTCAACCAATTCTTTTTCTTTAATGTTCAATGCGAGTAATACAACCATTTCTAAAAAAGACAGAAGTGATGATAAAGGTCCCGAAGGGGAAGGTGTGGCCATTGGCGCCATTGGAACAAATACATTTGCATTTATAGCTTTAGAGCGTATTGGGGGCATTATGGTTTATGATATCACAAATCCAAACGCTCCTGTTTATGTAACTTATGTAAATAACCGTAATTTAATAAGTAACGGTCCGGATCGTGGTGCAGAAGGAATTATTTTTATTCCCCAAGCACAAAGTCCTAACGGTATGCACCTTGTTATAGCGGCAAACGAAATAAGCAGTTCACTTTCTATTTATGGTATTCCCGGCTGCGCTTCACCGGTTTCAAGTTCTTTGAGTGTAAGTGGAAATACAACCGGCTTATGCGCTAATAATGGTCCGGTAATCAGCGTTCCATTTGCTTCAGGTTTAAATTATCAATGGAGTAATAACGGTACACCAATTGTTGGTGCAACATCCAATACAGTTATGGCCATCGCCAGTGGTAACTATTCCGTTGCTATTACAGGAGGAACGAATTGTTCGGTAAGTTCTTTGTTGCAAAGTGTAAGTGTTAATCCCTTACCAACAATTACAGTTACAAGTTCTTCAAGTGTAATTTGTGTTGGACAGACAGCTACTTTAACAGCAAGCGGTGCTTCAACCTATAGCTGGACAAGTGGCCCTAATGCTGCTTCATATACAGTTAATCCAATAACAAATACAACTTATACCGTAGCGGCAACTGCAGCAAATACTTGTACCAACGCTACTACATTTATTCAAAATGTTTCAATATGTACAGCATTAAACGAAACAGAACAGGTAGCTGAGTTTAAGATCTATCCAAATCCTACCAGTGGAGAAGTAAATTTATCTTTCATCGGCGAAGCTGTTAGAGCAATTGAAATAGTGGATCTTTTGGGTAAAAAAGTGTATTCAACAATTTCTATTAAACAAGATCTTTTGATCGATGGCGCTTCTTTCAATAAAGGAATTTATTTTATCAATATTTATAGTGATAATTTAAAAACAAGCAAAAAGTTGATTATAGATTAATAGTTACAGTAAACTAAAAAAGCCCGTATGAAATTTCATACGGGCTTTTGTTTTAGTTAATGAGCGTTTAAACGAATATTTTAGTGTGTTAGGCGATGATAATGTTAAGGATACGCAGAAATTTCTTTTTAGTAATAATGACCTGGTAATTTTGCAGTAAGATCTCTAATTATGTTCACAACCATCCGCGCACAGCTCCTTTCAGTACTCTTGTTGTTTGTAATTATAACAGTAAGTATGTCTGTACTAGTTTTTAACTATTTTGAAAAAAACAAAGTTTCAATTACATCTATAACCCAAAAGGCGGAGAGCACTCATCTTACCTTATTAAAAGATATAAAAGTAACACACGAATTTTTTGAGAATGAAACTATTAATCCGGAATTTTTTCGATCTGGAAAAAGTGAGCTTATTACCCAGCACAATTATATATGTAATAATATTGACTTAGCATTAAATGAGCTCGATCTTTTGCAACAAAAGAACGGGTTCAATCTTAACGATTCGATCAATAACCTAAAAAAAGATTTTGGAAAGTATAAAGCACTTACAAGCGAAATGTTCAAACAAATACTATTAAGAGGATTTAAGGATTATGGAACAGAAGGATTAATGAGAAAGTATGCACATGATCTTGAAAAATACAGTGGTCAGATTGGCCTTGTGAATATTCTTCAGTTAAGGAGGCATGAAAAAGACTTTATCATCAGGCAGGAAGAGCCTTATATAAATAAAAATAATCAATTGGTGAGCAGTATAAAAGATGCCCTGGCCCTTGATCATAATATAAATACCACAGATAAAAAACAAATTATCGATGATTTGAATAACTACTCAAAGGAGTTCAATAAATTAACCGGCTACGAAAGACGTCTTGGCCTTAAAAGCCATAGCGGCTTAAAAAGGGAAATAGATGATATTTCTAATAAAATGGAAACTGATCTGGCCATGCTTGTTTCTTTTTCTGCACAGCAAGGCGAGCTGGCACTTTCAAACATCAGTAAGGTTTACATCAGCATTGCTTTGATCTTTGTTTTAATTGCTATTTTTTCTGCTTTCATGATCTCCAAAAAAATGTCAGGATCAATTACAACTTTAAAAACAAAAATTGATGAATTTGTGCAAAGCGATTTTACAATAAGAACAATATTGCCAATAAATAATTCTGAATACGAAATAGATGCACTCACTACCAATTTCAGCATTATGGAGCAGCATATTGTTAATCAAATGAATTCCCTTAAACTTTCTAACAAAGATCTGGAAATGTTATTTTATGCGGCCTCGCATGATATACGTCAACCTTTGATAGAAGTGAAGGAGCTTACAAACTCGGCTTTGCAAAAAGCAACAGATCATGAAACAAAAGTTTATTTGGCAAAGATCAATAAGTCCTGGCAAAATCTGATCAATACGGTTGATGAGTTGGGTATTATCACCAATGTAAGAAGTGAGGAAATTCGTCCGGAACAAATAGATCTGGATGAAACGATACGAACTGTGTATAACGAATTCAGGTCACTTGCGCGTTTTGATGATGTTATTTTTTCTCTTGAAATAAAAACAAGAAAGCAATTCTCCTCATCTCCCGGCCTTGTAAAATCCATCTTTAGAAATTTGATAGAAAACAGTATTAAATATTCAATTAAAAGATCAGGTTTTAGTTTTTTAAAGATCCAGATATTGGATCAAAACGATGATATGCTAAGGATCGAAGTTGCAGATAATGGTATTGGTATTAAAAAACAATACCACGATTGTGTATTTGATATGTTCTTTAGAGGAACCGATATTGCCAATGGTACAGGGCTTGGATTGTATATTGTGCGTTGTGCCGTAGAAAAACTACATGGGGCTATTGGCCTGGAGAGTGATGAGAATACCGGTACAACGTTTACTATTATGCTGCCAAACAGTTATAATAAGAAAAACTTAAAAGAACATATCCTTTATAATAAAGAGATCTCAGAATTAACAAGCATAACAATGAATTAAGTTTCTGTTGTTGTTCTTATGCAATAATTTTAAATTACCTTAATATTAAAGTTTAAAAAGTAACCTGCTTTTAAATTTCACTTAAAGCAGGGGTGATGTTGCAGAGCCAAATTTGTAAAACTGTTTTAATGAAAACATTCTACAAAACCATCGTTCTATCCGACATTCACTTAGGCATCAAAGCCAGCAAAGCAAAAGAAGTTGTTAATTTTTTGAAGCACCATAAATGCGAAACGCTCATTCTTAACGGCGACATTATTGATGGCTGGCAGCTTCGCAAAAACGGCAAATGGAAAAAACAACACAGCAATTTTTTTAAGCACATCATTAATCTTATTTCAAAAAGTAAATGCGATGAGATAATTTATATAAGAGGAAATCACGATGATTTTTTAGATGAGATATTGCCTTTTACCCTTGGGAATTTTAAAATTAAAAAACACCATGTGCATTATGGTGTAGAGAAAAAATATTTTGTTACACATGGCGATATCTTCGATAACATCACCACTAAGTTTGCCTGGATAGCCAAATTAGGAGATGTTGGTTACACTTTTTTATTATGGCTGAACAGGCATTACAATAACTATCGTGAAAAAAAAGGCCTGCCTTATTATTCCTTATCACAGGTGGTAAAAGCAAAAGTAAAATCTGCTGTTTCCTTTATTAATGATTATGAGAATCAATTGGTAAAAGTGGCCCGATCAAGAAAATGCCAGGGAATTATTTGCGGACATATTCATCAACCTGCAATTAAAACGATCAACGGAATAGAATATCTCAATTCAGGGGATTGGGTAGAAAGCTTAACAGCTTTGGTTGAAGATAAACAAGGTAATTGGAAAATTATTTATTACTCAGATTGGCTTGCACAACAAATTCCTAAAATAAAAAAAGTAAAAACAGAAACAATTGAAGAAATCCTGCCGCAAGGCGTAACAATAGATAAACATGCAGAACACACCTAAAAAATACATTTTAGCCGTTCAGGGCGAAGGTCGCGGGCATATGACCCAAGCCATGACCATTTACGATATGTTGATAGAGCAGGGACATACGGTTTGCGCTGTGTTGCTTGGTTCGAGCGGTGCA
Source organism: Bacteroidota bacterium (assembly GCA_032229505.1). Taxonomy (GTDB): domain Bacteria; phylum Bacteroidota; class Bacteroidia; order B-17B0; family Aurantibacillaceae; genus Aurantibacillus. The sequence continues at coordinate 141,756 of JAVTWD010000082.1, read as the reverse complement.
AGGGATATTCCTAAATTTTTCTTTGAAAAAATAAATGCCCCTATCATTCAACTACAAAGTCCGAATTTTGTAACAGATAAAAAAAACAAAAGTATTAATGTTACCAAATCTGTTATTCATAATTTCAAAAAATTGAAAACGTTTCGCAAGAGCTTAAAAACCATAGATGCTTTGGTAAAAGAACATGAGCCTGATGTGGTTATCAATTTTTTTGATCTATTAATCGGTTTGTATTATCGCTTTTACAAACCAAAAGCAAAAATGATCTGTGTAGCACACCAGTATATTTATTTTCATCCTGATTTTGAATTTCCGGAGGGCCGCTGGCTAGATAAAGCTTCTATAAAATATTTTACAAAGCTAACGGCAACACGCTCATCAAAAAATCTGGCTTTATCATTTTATAAGATCCATACTAATAATGAAGATGTAATTGTTGTGCCACCACTTTTAAGAAAAGAGATCTTTGAGTTGGAAACAAAAAAGGATGATTTTTATTTGGTATACCTTGTAAATAACGGATATTTTGAAGAGTTGTTAGAATGGCATAAAGCAAATCCGGCAACCGAAGTACATTGTTTTACAGATCAACCCGATAAGATATATAATTCATACAGCTTTAATAAAGAAAAATTATTTGTGCATGCTATTAACGACACTTTATTTTTAGAGATGATGAGCAAGGCCAAAGGCCTGGCTAGTAGTGCGGGTTTTGAGAGCGTTTGTGAGGCTATGTATTTAGGTAAACCTGTTTTAATGGTGCCTATTCATGGCCATTACGAGCAATTTTGCAATTCAAGAGATGCTTATAAGGCCGGGGCTGGAATTTTTTCAGATAAATTCGATCTTACAAAACTTGCCAATTTTTCCAGTACATTTGATGGAACAAATCCATGGTTTAAAAATTGGATAGCCAATGCAAAACACAGAATCTATAACGAAATCATCAGCATCTGAAATGCCGCGTAAATTATTATTTATTGTTAACCCAAACGCGGGAAAAAAAATATCAGGTACCTTGATTGATACGATCAGGAAAGAATTTCCGCAAAACATCTATTATCAAATAGTAGTTTGGAAAGACCGCGATCATTTTAAAGAAGTGCTGGATATTTTACACTCGCAGGATTATACTGATGCTATTGCGGTTGGCGGCGATGGCACTGTAAATGCCGTTGCAAAAAGTGTTGTAGGTACTAATATTGCACTAGGTATTGTTCCGGCAGGGTCGGGTAATGGGCTTGCGCGCAGTCTTGGTTTATCAATGAAAGTGGAGGAAGCTATCAAGCAAATTGCAAAAGGTAACAAAACAAAAATTGATCACGGTACTGTAAATGGCATTCCGTTTTTTTGCACCAGTGGTATTGGTTTTGATGCGCATATTGGCAATTTATTCGCAACGTCTACAAAACGTGGCTTGCAGAGTTATGTAAAAATTACTTTAAGAGAGATCTTTAAATACCGCGCAAAAGATTATACCTTGTCGTTTAACGGACAAACAATAAAACGCAAAGCTTTTTTAATTACAGTTGCCAACGCAGGTCAATATGGAAACGATTTTTACATTGCGCCACAGGCCAGTATGCAGGATGGTTTATTTCATATTGCTATTGTAAAACCTTTTAACGGTTTTGTAGCTCCCGGCCTGTTAAATAAGGTGTTGAAACGTAAAGCACATTTAAGTAATTATATTGAGACGTTTTCAACCAATAAAATTACAATTACAAGAGAGAAAGAAGATTCGATACACTATGATGGTGAACCAGAAATGGAAAGTAAAGAAGTTGTGTTTGAAAATAAGCCGGGTAGCCTAAACGTTATTATCGGCGATAAGTTTAAAGCTTCTTGATATAATCTAAAAAAAGAGAAAGCGCTTTACGTTTTTCAGAATCTAAATTATAATCAATTCTTTCAGTTAAATATTCAATTGTTTTTTCTTTTGAAAGATCTTTTACATTGTAATCATCATCTACCGCTTTTAAAATATTGTCGATGCTATATTTTAAAACACCATTAAATTCTTTTATAAAATCAGACGGTAATTTTTCAGTGCTTACCCAGGAAGCAAAAACAAAAGGCAGTCCGGTAAATTTCTTCCATTCATCAGCAAGATCATATTCGTATTTATATTTTCCGTTCAAAGAAAAAGTTCTATCACCAATCACAACAGCAGCATTAGTGCCGGTAATTTCGTTTTCAAAACCCGGCTTTGCATCTGAATAAGACACCTGTATTTTCCAAAAGAACTTAAATAACACTTTTGTTAAAGTAATAGATGATTTGGATTGATAATCGAGTGTTACACTTTTTATTTCATTTAAGGGAACTTCGCTGTATAATTTTACACTATCTACTTTGCCATTAGCGCCAATACAAAAATCGGTCTCAATAAAATAATTATCCAGCTCTGCCAAAAGCGCTACCGGAATTAAAGCCAGATCAACCTGTTTGAATTTTAATTTTTGGGCACAAATACTGGGAATATCTTCCTGCAGATCGATCTTGTTGAGGATATCACTGCGTTTCAAGGCCCATTTAAATGGCAATGTATTGGTATAATTAACAATCGAAATTTTGATCATAAGCGAAAATACTGTGTAAAAATAAGCAATATATATAAATTCAAATTTTTATCTTTGTTGCCTGATATGAGCGACAATAAATACCAATTAAGAGGCGTTTCCGCCGGAAAAGAAGATGTGCATGCGGCTATTGCCAAATTAGATAAAGGTTTGTTTCCAAAAGCTTTTTGTAAAATTGTGCCCGATGCTTTGAGCGGAAGTGAAGACCATTGTTTGGTAATGCATGCCGATGGCGCAGGTACCAAATCTGCTCTGGCTTATATGTATTGGAAGTATACCGGCGATCTTGGTGTTTGGAAAGGAATTGCACAGGATGCTGTGATCATGAATGTGGATGATCTTATTTGTGTTGGTGCAACAGATAATATTTTATTATCATCAACCATTGGCAGAAATAAAAATTTAATTCCGGGAGAAGTTATTTCGGCGATTATTAATGGAACTGAAGAAGTTTTAAAAAACTTAAGGGATAACGGCATTACCATTTCATCTACCGGTGGCGAAACCGCTGATGTTGGCGATCTTGTAAGAACGTTGATCGTAGATAGTACTGTTATTTGCCGCATGGAACGCAGCAAGGTTATTTCTAACGATAAAATAAAAGCAGGCAATGTAGTAATTGGTTTATGCAGTTATGGTAAAGCAACTTATGAGAGTGAATATAACGGCGGTATGGGAAGTAATGGCTTAACCAGTGCAAGACACGATGTATTTAATAAGAATTTAGCAAAAAAATTTCCTGAAAGTTTTGATGCAGCTTTACCTGAAAGCGTTGTTTATACCGGAGGATTAAACCTAACCGATAAAATTGATGTTACTTATACAAATGCGGAAGGGAAAGAGGTAAAAGAAAAAATAGATGCCGGTAAATTAGTGCTTTCTCCTACCAGAACCTATGCGCCTGTGATCAAAAAAATAATCTCAGAAATGGGTAAGAACATTGATGGCATTGTGCATTGCAGTGGTGGCGCGCAAACCAAAGTATTACATTTTTTAAATGAAGGCTTACATGTAATAAAAGATAATTTATTTGATGTGCCGCCTTTATACAAAACCATTCACGAGCAAAGCAATACCGATTACAAGGAAATGTATAAGGTATTTAACATGGGTCATCGCATGGAAATTTATGCTGACGAATTATTTGCTGAAAAAATAATTGCCATTAGTAAAAGCTTTAATATAGATGCAAAAATTGTGGGTCGTGTAGAAAAAGGGGAGGGTAAAAAAGTAACCATCAATTCAGAATTTGGCACCTTTGTTTATTAAAGCGCAACACAATTCAGATGGTTTCCATCTGTAATAATTAAATATTTTTTCTTGTCGTTAAACAGATCGCATATGAGTGCTTGTGCGCTTGCTTTAATGGATTTTGTTTTTTGTTTTAACTGATCGGTGATCAATAATTCCTGTTTAGTATTGCTGTAAGAAAAATACAGCGCATGGCTATCATCACTATAAAAATCAGTACTGCTTAATTCACTGTCAAATGTCTTTTCAAATAAAATATTTCCACTTAGGTTACATGCAAGAATGGCGCTGGGTTTAGTAATGATCACATCTGTAGTTTTATTGTCATCTGCATTTACAAACGTAATACTTGCTCCTTCAATATCCTGGTTTAGTTTGGCAATTACTTTTTTGTCTGAAAAAGAGATCTTATTGATAAGATTATTTTTATCGTCAACGTAAACCAAATAGGTTGAATTAATATTGTTAGTGGCATCAATAAAAAAGGCGGAACAATTTTCGATGGTCTTATTCTTTAAGCCTATACGGCCTTCTCCTTTTCGGCTAAATGTATAGATCTTGCCTTCTTTATCCACCGTGATAAGGTAATCGCTTAAACCAACCTTAGCATATTGCACCGGCAACACAACTTCATCATCTGTTTTTACAGTAGCAAATTTTTCAACTTTTACACCAAAAATAGAATAGTTGTAGATCATTTTATTTTTACAGGCAATAAATAAACGATAATCCTTATCATTATCGTAATCTAAAACAGAAAGCTCTGAACTTGCGGGTGCAGGTAATTTAACAGGATAACCTTGTACATAATTCCCATTCCTGTCTATTAAATGCAAATAGTTATCTGAATTGAATAAAAGCTGGTACTTATTATTTTTAAAAATATCAACGGTAAAAATTCTAGAGTTTATTTTTTCAGTCAATTTCTTTTTCCATAAAACAGTGCCTTTTGCATTAACAAGATATAATGCATTTGCTTCATCTTGTACTAATAATTCATTTTCTTTTGTAATGTGATTCACAAAGCCATTGCTTTGCATATTAGCCGGAGCATCTAATTCTAAAGACCAAAGCACGTTTTGTTCTTTATTGATCATTTCTGTTTCGTTCATCAACTGCCAGCGAAACTTGAAATTGGTTTTATTATTTACTGATGAAAATGAAAAGTGTTTAAAATTCTCGAAAGGATTTTTAATGCCATCACTTGAAAAATTAAAGAAAGATCTTATCTCTCTTATATTTTTATTAGGCGAATTATAAACGAGGTAATTAAAATCCTCAGAAAGATTTTGATTCTTGTAAGTATTAAAGCTCTCGTTTTGAATGATGCTTTGATCGTTTTTAAGTTCAGTGATCAACCTAAAAAGCTCATTTTTATTTTCAGAAAAGAAAATATGCGAATTGTAAAGTGCGGCATAGTTTGTTGTAGCATCAAAAAAAGAATTAAATAATTTAATGGGTGTTTTTAAACCACGATTTCTTAATTTGTAAATAAATACCGAATCTTCAGTATCCAGCGAATCGCTCATAAAACCTAAGTACTCAATTGCTTTTGTTGTATCGGCAACTTTTAGTAAAACATATTTTTCTCCTGGTATTTTCGATTCAAAATTTACAAGATAACTTTCAATGTTCTTATAAAATTCTTCTTCAATATTAAAAAGCGCTGTATCACTTACTTGTTTCCAGAACTTGGCATTTAACTTTGGCATTTTTTTATTGACACCAGCAAGGTCACTAAAACCAAAGGCTTTAAAGGCTGTAGTATTATTTGGCAAAATAGTTAAAAATGCCGGAGATTGAGGTTCCTGATCGTAAAAGGCGGAAATAATTTCAGACGTATCAGGCCTTAAATAGCCATTGATGGTTAGTTGTGACGGCTCAATGGCAAGGTTTGCGGCAGAGTGACCATTTTTTAATGCTAATGATAGATTTAATCTGGAAACAGCTTTGCTCCTAGAATAATTTTTATGATCTACGTATATAGACAGCAAACTATTTTCTTCTAAAGTGCTTTTAAAAGCAATAAACTCTTTGTTTTTTTGAAGTTTTGGTGTAGCACTATTCAAAGCGTTCTCAATCACAATTGGGGCACTGGATAATATGGCAATACCTGATCTTAATGAAAAATAAAATTTGTTGCCACCATTTAGTACAAACTCATAAATATTATTTTCTTTTTTTTGCGCTTTTAAAAGTTTAGCTAATTCTTCAATGATCAGATCCTGGTTCCCTAAGCGCTTAATATTAAAGCTTGCCAGCCAGTTTAAATTTTGTTCGTATAAAGCAAAATGAATGGTACTGTTCTTCAGCATTTCATTTAAAGTGCTATTTGAAGTAAATATTGAATCAAATGCGTGGAGTGTTAAACAAAATGTATTTACATCTCTAAATAATTTTAGTTTATCGGCAATTAAGCTTTGCGAGTTTATTTTTTTGTTCAGCTCAAAAAAATCGTTGGTATTTAAATATACCAAACAGTTATCGGGTAAAACTGAAAGTGCATCTGTTGTTGGTTTTTTGCTATCCTTTAAATTAAAATAGGCCCAAATGCCAAGAAAAATGGCAGAAGTAACAAACACACCAAATATTATTTTTTTAAGAAGCGACACAGTTATCTAAACTACAAAAAAATGAATTTCAAAAAAGAGAAAAGGGATAGAGTTTTGCATAAAAGCATGTGGATTACTCCAGTTCAAATTCTATATCAATATCCAGGTCAATTTCAGATTCAAGATCTAATTCTAATTGTGCAGGAAGTAATTGAAATGTTAAGCGGTGCAAAGGCGTTACACCATGTTGGCGAATGGCCTCACGATGTTTTTTAGTAGGGTAACCCATGTTACTTTCCCAACTATATTCAGGATGTGTTACAGCAGCGGCTTTCATAAAATCATCACGATACGTTTTTGCCAATATACTTGCCGCGGCAATACTTAAGTATTTGGCATCGCCTTTAATAATGCATTGATGCTTAATATTTTTGTAAGCTTTAAAACGGTTGCCATCTATCAATAATAATTCAGGAGTTACTTTAAGCTGGTCAACAGCGCGATGCATTCCTAAAAAAGAAGCGTTTAAAATATTTATCTCATCAATTTCTTTGTGATCAACTACACCAACGGCCCATGAGAGAGCTTTTTCTTCAATTTCAGGGCGTAATTCATAACGATCGGCATCACTTAATTTTTTGCTGTCGTTCAACCATTTATTCTTGTAGTTTTTTGGTAAAACAACAGCTGCGGCATAAACCGGGCCTGCCAAACAACCGCGTCCGGCCTCATCGCAACCGGCTTCAATTAAATTTTTATCAAAATACGCTTTTAGCAAGGTCTATTTTAATTTTTCCAAACAGGCTTTTATAGCTTCAAAGTTAGGTAAATCCGAGGCTTTTTCAAGTATTTCGGCATATTGCAGTAATCCGTTTTTATCAACTATAAACGAAGCTCTTTTGCTTACACCCTGCATGCCAAATATAAAATCGGCATACAAACTATTATAAGCTACAGATGCTGTTTTATTATAATCGCTTAAAAGATCAAAATTTAACTTTTGTTCTTCTTTAAACTTACCTAATGTAAACAGTGAATCTGTTGAAATTCCATATACCACTGCGTTTAAGCCATTATACATGGCGTAATTATCGCGAATATTACACAATTCTGCAGTACAGGTGCTGGTAAATGCCAACGGAAAAAATAGTAAAAGCACGTTCTTGCCTTTGTTTTCGCTTAAAGCAACCTCTTTTTTTTCTGTATTAAACAATTTAAAATCGGGTGCCGGCTTATTAATTTCTATACTCATACTAATATTTGTTAACTTGTTTATTTTTAAGCAATAATACTTTAAATCTGTTTAAAAACTAATTTATATTTTTACACAAAATATTAAATCAATTAAAATTATATATATGTCAAGTTTAGTAGGAAAAAAAGCGCCATCGTTTAAAGCTGGCGCAGTTGTTAAAGGTGGAGAGATAGTTGAGAACTTCTCTTTAGATCAATACCTTGGAAAGAAATACGTTGTGTTTTTCTTCTATCCAAAAGATTTCACTTTTGTTTGCCCAACAGAGTTACATGCATTTCAGGAAAAATTAAAAGAGTTTGAAAGCCGCAATGTGGCAGTAGTTGGTTGCAGTACCGATACTGAAGAGAGCCACTGGGGCTGGTTACAAATGGAGAAAAAAGCAGGCGGCATTAAAGGTGTTACTTACCCAATCGTTGCCGATACAACCAAAACTATCTCTTTAAGTTATGGAACTTTGTTTGGCGATTATGATGTGAACGAAGCAGGTGACCTTATTGCTACGGGCCCAATGATCGCTTTCCGCGGTTTGTATTTAATAGATAAGAATGGTGTTGTTCGTCACCAATTAATTAACGATCTACCTTTAGGACGTAATGTTGACGAGACTTTACGCATGGTGGATGCATTGCAATTTTTTGAAGAGAACGGTGAGGTTTGTCCGGCCAACTGGACAAAAGGCAGTGAAGGTTTAAAAGATACACATGCTGGTGTAGCAGATTATTTAAGCAAACACTAATTAATAAAAGCAAAAAATTAAGAGCCAGACAGAAATGTTTGGCTTTTTTTGTTTTATGTGCTACATTCAATACATGAAATGGTTTTGTACTCTAATATTTCAAGGTTTTTTTGCAATTTCTTTTTCGCAGGAGGTTGAAGTATTAAAACAATCCAATTACAAGCACGATTATTTTGTAACCGAAATGCAATATATAGAGGAAGTTAACGACACTTCTAAATTGCAATTTATAGCCAGGATAAAAATTTCAGGAGAGCATCACAATGCTCTTTTAGCTAATTGGTATAATAGTGTTAAGGCAAAGGGAAAAACACTGGGGGCTAATTTGTATTTTATTGAAAGCTTTGTTGAAGATGAGAACGCTTCTGAAATAATAGTGAAAATGTATTTTACAGGTGTTAATTATGTACTGGAAAATAAAAAACGCAGAAATAAGAACAGGATATTTATTTTTAATCAAAGTTATTCTAAAAATGATACAGCCTTTTTTTTTCTCAATCAAAAACGCATAGAATTTGATCCAACAAAATACTATGCAATAACAACTGAGCCATATAAGCTTTATAATGTTACCTTAACTAACAAGCGTTCAAAAAAACAAAACCATAGTTTTCCTAAAGATGCAGAATCGGTTTTTTACATCATTCCGGATGGAAAAAAAAGTATAAATGATATGGTAAATACACAAAACGGTATTAATTTCTCTATAGGAAAGAATAAACCAATTGAAATAAATTATGACCTGGGAAGATTTTTATTGGAGGTCTGTAAATAAGACCTCCAATAAAATTATTTTAAGAGCGTTACGTGTCCAACATACAAATGTTCTTTGTTCCAAAGATCGGTAACAATCACTCTGTAAGTATACACATCCATTTTATCTTTTTCGTATTTACCTTTTACGCTGGCATCCCAGCCTTTAGTAATGTCATCGGTATAGTATATTTTTTCACCCCAACGATCATAGATCCACATCTTGTAGGCTTTTATTCCAATACCTGTACCTGTAAACATATCATTTACACCATCACCGTTTGGCGTAAATGTATTAGGTATGTAAAAAGTAAATTCAGGGCCTATCTCTACATATTTACTGATAGTATCTTTACAACCATATTGATTTCTTACCGCAAGAAAAACATTAAAGTTGCGTGGAATATCGGTTGCATAATAATGCAATGGATGCTCATGGGTAGAATCGGTATAGTTTACAGCATCATTATAAAACCAGGCGTATTTATTATAACCAATAGATGTATTTTGGAACGCGATATAAGGTGTTAAAAGATCACCTTCCTGGCCTTTCCATTCAAAATCAGCATGCGGTTTAGGGTAAACTCTAACATATTTTATTTTTGTAACAGAATCTACACAACCACTGTCTGTTCTAACCAATAATTTTACATCGTAATCTTTGGTCATGGTATTAGAAGAATTTCCAAAGCAGGTAAATTGTGTATTTCCCGTATTGCTTGAATTAAACATACCGTTCCCGAAATTCCACTCCCAGTCAGAAACTTTTGCAGGTCCGGTTAAGGTAGCAGTGCTATCCTGAATAGTGATACAAAGATCGGTACAACCTGCTCTCTTAGGAGCGTAGAAGTTAGGTTTAGGATTATAGTTTATGTAAACATTTCCAGGGAAGGTATTGATACAACCTTTATCAGAAGTAGCAATTAAATTAATTGGTTGTAAACCTCCTGCGGTAAAGGTATAATTAACCTGTGCGCCGCTTGTTTCAATAGTTGCCAAGGTATTATTCATATCCCAGGCATAATTGGCTATTGGCGCACTGTTAGGTAATTGATTCCCTTTAATAACTGTTCTTTTACCGGCGCAAACTTTAGTATATGAAAAATTAGCATAAGGTCTTTCCCAAACCTCCACATTTTGCGAGGATACATGTGTACAGCCTACGTTTGATGTTACAGTTAATGTAACAACATAATTTCCGGCTGCATTATAACTGAATGATGTTGGAGCTGTTGCATTATTGAGGTTATTATTTCCATTTCCATAATCCCAGGCATAATTTGTTATTGTGCCAACCGCCAGTGTAGATGAAGCACCACTCATTATATTTGGCTGAAGATCTATACACCTGTTGGTAAAAGTAATAACTGCTGCCGGTGTTGGATGCACCCAAACATTTTTGGTGATTTTTGCAGGGCATTGCAACAAGCCGCTGTTGGGTGATGTGTAAACACTATAGGTTACCGAAGTGTTTCCCCAATTGGTAAATGTATGTGTTGATGAAATAGCATTATTTGTAAGATCAGCAACGTTATCGCCATTAAAATCCCAAGAAAATAAATAGAAAGGATTTCCATTACTGCTGCTAAGATCATTTAATGTTGTAGCTGATCCAAAACAAACTGAATCTGATTTAAAATCAGGTGTTGGTAAACTGTAAACCAATACCGGCAAGGTTAATGAATCTTTACAACCGTTGGCCGTTGTAGCATATAACGTTGCACTATAAGTTGTAGTATTATTAATAGGTGTTGTATACGTATAAATTGGATTTTGTGCAGTTGAACTACCTCCACCCGGTGCACCAAAATTCCAACTCCAACTCGTAACAGCAGCTGTATTAGGATTTATTAAAGTAGATGTTGAATTGGTAAATGCTGTAGGTGTATTATAACAAACTGCTGTTGGTCCAAAGTTAAGCACGGCACGACCGTACACAGTAACAGTTTTTGTGATAGTGTCTTTACAGCCGTTGTTGGATGTAACAATTAAACTTGTATTGTAGTTACCCGATAAAGAAAAAAGATTGCTTGGGTTTTGCACAGTTGCGTCAATACTATTGTTGCTTGTATAATCCCAATCCCAATTTGTAATTTGACCTGTAGGTGTTGATACATCTGTAAATGTAGTTGTAGCGCCGGAGCAAACAGGATTTGCATTGAAAGAAGCTGTTGGCGAAGCATATATCTGCACAGTACGTGTAGCGGTAGCGGTACAACTATTATTACTTGTTAAAGCAAGTGTAATTGTTTTAATGCCGGGCGTGTTGTATGATAGAGCAGGAGGTGAGCTTAAACTGCTGGCTCCCGGTGTTGAACCCGGGCCAAAACTCCACGCATAAGTAGCAATGTTGGATGGCGGATTAATTGCAGATGTATTATTTAGTGTAACATTTTGATTTACGCAGCTATTTATTGGAATAAATGCAACGGTTGGCGTGGCATGCACTGTAATATTTACTAACGCAGAGTCTCTGCAACCATTACCGGTTAAACCTTTTAATTCTACCGGAAAAACACCATCTGTTGCAAAAGTATTATTTGGTGCAATTGTAGTGTTATCGGTTACTCCATCATTATTAAAATCCCAAAACCAGTTGGTAATAGTACTTGGTGCGGCAACAGTACTTGTATTTGTAAAAGTAGTGGCAACGCCTCTACATACCGGGTTAGCGGTAAATGATATAGTTGGTTTAGGGAAAACAGTAACGGGTTTTGTTAGTGTAGCCGTACAGCCTCCGGCAGAAGTAAGCAACAGGCTTATATTGTAGTTACCCGCTGTGCTATAACTGGCTGTTGGGGCTGTAAGCGTAGAAGTATTGGGTGTAGAACCTGTCATGGTCCATTGATAATTCATGGTACCACTTTGTATTGTAGAGCCATTTATTATTGGTACCGTTCCTGTATTAGCGCAAGTTGGATTGACCGTAAATGCGGGAATAGGTGTAGGATTGATGGTGACGACCTGGGTACTGGTACCCGGACATGCGTTACCATTGGTGACCGTCAAAGAAACAGTATATGTACCCGGTGCTGGGTAAACATAAGTTGGATTTTGAAGTGTAGATGTTGCAGCGTTTCCAAAATTCCATTGCCAGCCTGATGAGATAGGTGATGTATTGGTAAAAGTAACTGCAGTACCTAAACATACACCGGCAGCGCCAGCGCTATTTGCAAATGAAGATGATAAAGCAGGAACAACGTTAATAGTAGTATTGTTAACACCGCAAGAGTTTGTATAAGTAATAACGCCAGTAGCAGGGCCGCTGGCAGTAAATGGAGGAATTGGACCTGTACCGTTTGCCGCTAAACCAATAGCAGGGTTGGTATTTGTCCAGTTAACACCTGCAGGTACCGGTATAGCAGCGGTTTGTGCGCCTGAGCAAACTGTAACAGGAGTACCGCTTGTGATAGATCCCGGAATTGTAAAGTTAACGGTTAATGGATACATACCGCAACCATCTGATGTAAAAGAGTTATTACCACTAATAATTGTAAAGGCAATAGGCACATTTGGAGGTAAGTTAATGTAATCATAAACTACCCAGTCATTATATGTATTCATTTGGCCAGGGCAACCAGCTACTGAAGTAATTGGTGTAACACAACCAGGCAACTGACTAAAAGGAACGTTAATTAAACCAAAAGCTGGCGACTGAGTTTGAGTGGTAATGTTATTATTTACATTCAAACTAATGGTCATGTTTGTTGTATTAGGATTAGCAGTACCATGCCAGTGCTCAACAAATATTCTTAAGTTACCATTACAGTCAACGCAATATGCAATTTGTACCGAGTGTGATTTTAATTGATTATTCAAACTCATTAAGATGAGAAAGAATAAATAAAAAAGTCTAGTAGATGTAAAATATTTCATGGGCGAAAATTTTTATGTTGTGATTAAGTGACCTACTTTCTGTCTTGTAATACGTAGTTTAACAAAAATTGGTTCCATAATCTTGTCATAAAAATAATACTAACTTTTAAAACTATATGTTTTTTTACTAAGCCAAACTTGCTTTTCACTCATTTGACCAAAGAGATAATTTTGAGGTTTTAAAGCATAAAACTTTAATAACAATAAGATGGTATTTTGTTAATAACTCGTAAAACCTTTGATTATAAAGGATTTCCGATATTTATAATTGTAGAAAAAAATCCCCAAATATTTCTAAATCAAATTAGATATTTGATTAAAAACCAACAAAAATGAATCCGAAAAAATATTTTAATTTTCCTTAATTATTTTTTCGTTTAATAAAATTTCTTTTTCTGACCGTATAAAAACTACGTATATTCCTGTAGGCAGATCGGTGATGTTGATCTCGTTTTTAAGTTTTTCTACACGTAATTTTTTTCCTTGCACATCAAATATCGTCACAAAAATATCATCAGAATTAGGATCAATTCCACTCACAAACAAGGTATTTTTTGCCGGATTAGGATAAACATTTATGGATGCAGAATTATTTATTTCATTAATACCAGTACATAAATTTACTTGCACAAATACTGAATCTGTTTTGTAACAATTGTTAGCATCGTAACCTTTTACTACATAATAACCTGTATGAATAGTGTTTGCATTAGGTATTGAAGGGTTTTGCACGTTTGTTGTATAACTGTTCGGACCTTGCCACAAATATTGAAGCGCGCTGCCTGCCGTTAAATTTATTGAACTTCCTGCGCAAATAGTAGCTGCACCAGCTACAGTTACGGTTGCCTGTGGGTTAATAGATAAATTTACCAAAGCAGAATTAGCGCAACCATTTGGTGTGTTAACGATCACCGAATAATTGCCTGCGTTAGCAGTTGAAGCACTCGGTATAGTCGGACTTTGTAATGTTGAATTAAAGCTTGGCCCAAACCACGTATAAGTTGCGCCGGGGTAGCCTGTAACCGTTAAATTTAAAGGGTTGCCAACGCAGGGCGGCGAAGTTGTTATAGTTAAAGACGGGCTGGTACAATTTTTAAATGTTGCAATAAAACAATCTAAACCGGTTGCATTTCCCGATTGATAATAACAGCCAAAACCTGTATTTAACGTTGGTAAAAAGAAAGATTGCGTATAACCTGTTGCAAATATTTTACTGCCATTACAAGCCATTGATAACACATAATCATTAGATCCATGGCCATAATAAGTGGCCCATTTACACGCCGAAGCCGTATCGAATTTTAATAGAACACCATCATAAAATCCGGCATTTGAGCTTTGAAAAAAGCCACTGATACCCGGATTTTGTGTAAATAAATTAGTTGAATTACTATAGCCGCCAACAAAAACATTTTTGCCATCACAAGCAATACTGGTTAAATAATCGCCAGAACTACCTCCATAATAAGTTGATGATTGCAGTGTACCTGCTAAGCTAAATTTAGTAACAAAACCATCGCTAAAACCATTATTAACAGTTTGATTAAAACTGGGGCCGCCCGGATTAAATAAAGGCATATTGGTTGAACTGGTGGTGCCTGTAAGCCATAAAGCATCATTACTTAAAGTTATTCCGTTGATCTTATCATGCGCATTGCCTCCAAAATAAGTAGACCAGGCCATGGCGCCTGTTAAGGTAAACCTTGAAATAAAACAATCATAAGTTCCGGCAACTGTACCCTGATAAAAATTACCGGCATTAAGCGTTGCAAAATCTGTGGAGTTGGTATACCCACCTACAAATAAGCTGTTGCTATTGGTTTGTATACTTGTTATAAGATCGTTGCCGCTGCCCGCTAAAAAAGTAGACCAAACAAGATTATTTAGTGTTCCAAATTTTAAAATAAATGCATCGTTGCCTGCAACATAATTTTGAAAATAAGTGGATGCTGATAAAACCGGGAAGTTAGGCGAATCGCTGGTGCCGCCAACAAACAATTCGTTATTATTTACATGTATAGCGCTTATGTTATCGTTAGTAAGGCCACCAAAATAAGTACTCCATAAAAGGGTTCCTGCAACGTTAAATTTAGATATAAAACAATCTACAGCTCCTGCATTTGTTCCTGTAACGTAAGCGCCTAAACCCGGATTTACAACCGGAAAATCGGTTGAATTGGTATAACCTGCTACCCAAACATGCGTTCCATTACTATATACAGTAGAAGCTTCATCGCTTCCTGTTCCACCAAAATAAGTTGCCCATATTAAATTGCCAAGATTGTTGAATTTTAAAATAAAAACGTCTCCCGCTCCCGCATTACTGCCCTGGAAATAAGCTGGCCCACCCGGATTATTGGTTGGAAAATTTACCGAGATAGTGTGCCCTGTTACCCAGGTATTTGTTCCGTCGTTATAAATAGCATGGCCATCTTCATCATTTCCTCCACCATAAAAAGTAGACCAATCTAATGTAGGATCAATTACCAATGTTTTGTTGTGATCAAAATTGTTTGTTTTTATTTTTACATAATGCGTGTAAATATTAACTCCATCAACCACCTTAACTTGCTTGTTTGAAGTATATTTTGCTTTTACAACATTATTTTTCGCATCCTGGTAACAATAAAGATCACCTTCGGTAAAAACACCAACCGGGTTTGAGAATGATATCTTATTATCCTTTACATCAAAACCTCCGGTAGTTTTATATTCAAGGTTTATGAGATCTGCATTTGCAAAAGGTTTTACTATAAACTCCTGTTTAATATGTCCATTATCGATATATAAACGCCAGTCAATTCCCTCATAAACATCCGAAAAAACAAGCTCTTCAAACAAATTTGTTTCAAGCGGAGCTTTATTATTTTTTTGGTAGATATAATTAAAAGCAGCTTGGTTAAATGTGCTCAGATTTTTTGCTGAAATGCGCGCACCTTTTAAATTCATTATGCTGCGATACCAATCTACATTTTCAGTGACAGGCTTTTTTCCGGGTTCTGCACTTTCTTTTTTATTTTCTTTATAAAAATTATATACAAGGCCATTTTCTGTTATCCAGATGCTGGCTCCGGGCAAACTTGCGCGAAATAATACGTCGTTCAAAACAATACCATCGGCATTAACTACCTGGCCTTTATTTTGTTCAAATAGTGTTTTAGGTTTATCAAAAGCGCCAAAGCTTTTTATGCCAACAAAAATAAGTGCCGGCAATAGCAATTTTAGTAAATTAGTTTTCACGGTTGATCTGGATTAACTCAACCAAGATAAACAAATAAAATTAAATGAAGAAAAAAGAAACGTGATACTTTAATTAAGCGTCATAATCTATTACCACTTTTTCGGTAATAGGGTGTGCCTGGCAGGTTAAAATAAAGCCTTCTTCAACTTCTGCATCCGTTAATGCAAAATTAGCATCCATTTTTACTTTGCCTTCCAAAACTTTTGCACGGCAGGTACAGCAAACGGCACCCTTGCAGCTAAATGGCGCGTCAACACCGGCTTCTATAGCAGCATCCAAAATACTAATACTGGTAGTTTGAAGATCAAAATTAGTTTCAATACCATATTGTAAAACGGTAACCTTTGCTTTTACGTTTCCGGTAGTTGCCGTATTATTCTCTGCCTTATTTACAGCATCAATTACAGCGGTAAAATATTCAATGTGAATTTTTTCTTTAGCTATCTTTAAATTCTCAAGGCTCACTTTTACGTTTTCCATCATTGGGCCCGGCCCGCAAATAAAATATTCATCTGCAGTTGTTCCGCCAAAATTCTCTATTAAGGCTTTTGCTTTTTCAGAGGTAATTAAGCCGGTTTGCAGTTCAGAAATTTTAGTAACAGGCATGTCAAAAACAAAAACCACTTTTAAGTTAGGATTAGCGCTCACCAAAGCATCCAACTCATTTCTAAAAATGGCGCTCTCTTCGTTCTTATTAGCATAAATTAAAGTAATAGTGCTTTGTTTTTCAACATATAAAACACTTTTTATAATGCTCATCATTGGTGTAATACCACTGCCACCGGCAAACAATAAATAATTCTTTTTATTTCCGCCGGAAAGTACTGAGTAGAAAGAACCCATTGGCGTCATCACATCAATACTGGTACCAACTTTTAATTCGCTGTTAATGTAAGTTGACATTTTACCGCCTTTTACGGCTTTAATGGCAACACGCAATTCTTTATCGTAAGGACTTGAACATAAACTGTAAGAACGGCGAATTTCTTCACCGCCAATAGTCATTTTTAAAGTAATATATTGCCCTTGTTTAAATTGATATTCGGGCTGCTGTTGCGGTGGAATTTCGAAAGCCACAGAAACAGCATCTGCCGTTTCTCGTTTAATATCTTTAACTTTTAGGGTGTGAAAACGTGCCATAATTCAATAAATAGTGTGCAAAAATAGGGCTTTAGGAGGGATAAAAAAATTTATTTAAGAATACGACGGAGCGGCGCTATAAATCCACCAATTTTTTGGATAAAAACCGCTAAAATCCTATCTTTGTAAGAACTATTACCTTAAAAAATATGGGAGTTGTAAATTTTGAAGATCTTTTCGAAGCCAAATTGGCTAAAAACGATATGATAGAGCCAAAAGATTGGATGCCTGAGAATTACCGCAAGCATTTGATCCGCCAGATCTCTCAACATGCACATAGCGAAATTGTTGGTATGTTACCCGAGGGTAACTGGATAACACGCGCTCCAAGCTTACGCGCTAAATTGGTATTATTAGCCAAAGTGCAGGATGAAGGAGGGCATGGTTTATATTTATATACAGCAGCCGAATCGCTTGGTATTAGCCGCGATGAGATGTTAGATGCATTGCTTACAGGTAAGGCAAAATATTCTTCAATTTTTAATTATCCAACTTTAACCTGGGCCGATGTTGGTGCAGTAGGTTGGCTGGTAGATGGCGCCGCTATTATGAACCAGGTAATGTTGCAACGTACTTCTTACGGGCCATACGCACGTGCAATGGTGCGTATTTGCAAAGAAGAAAGTTTTCACCAACGCCAGGGTTATGAATTAATGACGCATTTGGCTTTTGGTACACCTGCTCAAAAAGAAATGGCACAAGATGCATTGAACCGTTGGTGGTATCCAACATTAATGATGTTTGGCCCGCCTGATATTGAAAGCCCAAATAGCGAAAATGCAATTAAGTGGCGCATTAAACGCGAAACGAATGATCAGTTACGCCAGCGTTTTGTAAATCAAACCATGCCACAAATTGAATATTTAGGATTGACAGTTCCTGATAAAAATTTAAAATGGAACGAAGCAAAAAAAGGATACGATTTTAGCGAACCGGATTGGGTTGAATTTAAAGCGGTGATAAAAGGAAACGGTATTTGCAATAAAGAACGTTTATTATCTAGAAATAAATCGCATAAAGAGGGTGAATGGGTGCGTGCAGCTGCAATGGCTTACGCAAAAAAACAAAACGAAAATTACGAAGCAGCATAATTATGAGTAAAGATTCTCAAGGCCCGTTATGGGAAGTATTTGTACAAAAAAAAGCGGGCCAACCGTTTGTGCATTGCGGCAATTTACACGCATTTGATAAAGAGATGGCATTACAAAATGCACGCGATCTTTATACACGTCGTGGCGAAGGTATGTCGTTATGGGTTGTACCAAGCACGGCAATTGTAGCAAGCAGTCCTGAAGATATGGGTTCTTTTTTTGAACCATCAAACGATAAAATTTATCGTCATCCAACGTTTTATCAAATTCCCGACGGTGTTGGGCACATGTAAATTATGACATCACAGGAAGCATTATTTAATTATTCGTTAAGACTTGGCGATACAAGCATTATTTTAGCACAACGTTTGTGTGAGTGGACAGGTCATGGCCCTTTTTTAGAAGAAGATCTGGCACTAACAAATATTGCTTTGGATATTTTTGGAAGAGGAAAGGCTTTATTAGAATACGCTGCAAAAGTTGAAGGCAAAGGAAGAACAGAAGATGACCTCGCTTTTTTTAGAAGCGATCGTGAATTTTTTAATGCCTTGATCACCGAATTGCCAAATGGCGATTATGCAAAAACAATTATCCGCCAGGCCATGATAGATTGTTTTGATCTGGCATTTTATACAGCCTTGGCAAATAGCAAAGATGAAACATTAGCAGGTATAGCCGCAAAATCAATAAAAGAAATTACTTATCACAAACGCCATAGCTTTAGCTGGGTAAATCGTTTTGGTAATGGAACAGAAGAGAGCTTTAACCGTTTGCAACAAGGTTTAAATGAGATCTGGGCATTTACAGGAGAACTATTTGAGATGAATGAAACAGATGAGATCTTAATTAAAGAAGGTATTGCTGTTGATCTGAATTTATTAAAAGCAGATTGGGAAAAAGAAATTAATCAATTGCTTACAAAAGCAAATTTGGTTATACCCGAAACACTATTTATGCAAAAAGGCAGCCGTAAAGGTTTGCATACCGAGCATTTGAGTTATATTCTGGCCGAGATGCAATCGTTGCCGCGTATGCATCCAACAGCAAAATGGTAATTTATTTTTAAGATGAAAGAAACCTGGAAAAAACTTTCGCCTTATTTTGTTGATGTATGGCAATACATTGTAATTATTGTGATTATGATCGTTGCTGCTATTTGGATACTTTAATTTACCACTAAGGCACTAAGTGCACTTAGAAACACTAAGAAAAAATTTTCTTGAGGTAAATTATAAAATAATAAACTTAGTGCCCCTTAGTGAACTAAGTGTCTTAGTGGTTTAAAAAATGCAAACAAAAGAAAATATCTATTCCCTTCTTTCTGAAATTCCCGATCCGGAAATTCCGGTAATTTCTATTGTAGAATTAGGAGTGATAAGAGATGTAAGATTTTCTGATGACAAAAATATTGAAATTACTCTTACGCCCACTTACAGTGGTTGTCCGGCCATGAAACAGATGGAGGACGATGTAAAGAAAAAATTAACGGATAATGGTTTTGAGAACGTAAAAATAAATACCGTTTATAATCCGGCATGGACAACGGATTGGTTAAGCACTGAAGCAAAAATAAAATTGCAACAGTATGGTATTGCTCCACCGGAAGAAAGTACCAACGATAAATCTTTTTTAACCGGTAAAACAAAAAATATTACCTGCCCGCGCTGCAAAAGCACTAACACGCATTTGGTATCACAATTTGGAAGCACGGCCTGCAAAGCACTTTATAAATGTAACGATTGTTTGGAAGCCTTTGATTATTTTAAGTGTATTTAGCATGAAAAAAAGCTTTATCGGGGTAATATTTATTTTCCTGAATTGCTTTAGCAATTTATTCTGCTTTGCTCAAGCTTCACATTACAGTTCTTCTCCTGAATTTTCGGGAGGTAATGATGAATGGATTAAAATTATCAACAAACATGCACATATTCCTGATTCAGTTAAGAATGGTTTAGTACGGGGAAACGCTTTCATGACACTTAAAATTGACACCAACGGAGTAGCCAAAATTCAAAATGTATATGGTTGCTTTCAATGCCGACAGGAAATTTTAAAATTGTTCAAATTCCTTTCTAATTTTAAACCCGCATATGTAGATGGAAAAAAAATTGAGGCAACTTATAATTTAGCGGTCAGATTTTCGGCAGATCCAGATTCTCTTCTTATTTATAAACCCGAAAATTTATATGGAAGCTGGAGGATTCAAGGTGATTTAAAATGTCAAGAATGCCCTTACATTACTTTTAATAAAGACAAAACCGCGTTACTAATCGGAGACACTTTAATCTGGAGTTTAAATAATAGAGAATTGATTTTGAAAGATAAAAATGACCCAAAAAGACATCAATATTTTTTTAATACAAAAGACTATAAAGTTTCTTTTAGTGAATATTTTAAAGTGTTAAGTATAGAAAATCAGAAGGAGATATACAAACTATATAAATAGTAATACTACTTCAAAATATAATTTCTATTCTCCCCAACTCTCCAACCTGTTAATTTCTCAACCCAAAATAAAAACTGGTATTTAAAATTGATCTTTACTTTTGATTTGTCGTAAACAAAATTCCAGTTGGCTTTTTTGATTCTATCTTCAAAAATTTTTGGATGCGAACCTTTGTATTCTGCCAACAGATCAATATTGCTGTAATCAAATTCTTCAACCGTGGCAATATTATTTTTCATCCACTCATCATCGTGCCACATTTTATGAAAGCTTTCCTGCTTTGCTTGTTGCAGCTGTGGCGGCTTTACCCAGCCGTAATGATAGATATAAGCGCCCGTTCTTTTAACGCGTAGTTTTTTATCTGCATCTGTTCTAAAGCCTTGCGCGTCTTTATACGAACGAATGTGTTTGTTGTTTTTGATGATACGAATTTCATTTTTGTACCAACGCCTGCCAATGCCAATATATTTGTAATGCCCGTAAAAATGTTTGTATTCAAAAAGTAGTCCATCAACATCAATAGAATGTTCATGCAATTCCATTGCGTTTTTTATTTTTGGAAGATCAGCTTCATGCACACATTCATCACTCTGTATATAAAAGCACCAATCAAACTCTTCCGGAATAGCATCAAACACTTTATTGGTCTCAATAGATAAGATCTTTCCACCTTCGCGCAACTTATCATCCCAAACAGTATCAATAATTATTATTTTATCAGATGCAATGCTTTCAATTAATTTTCTTGTTCCATCGTCGCTATTACCAACACCCACAAAAAATTTATCGCATATTGGTAAAATAGAAGTAATAGCTTCAACTACCGGGTAGTCAAATTTTAAAGCGTTTCTTATTATTGTAAATCCTGCAACTTTCATTAAACTAAATTAAAATGGATAGCCAATGCCAAAGTTAGCAACTAATTGTCTCCATGGTTTCTTATCAAAGGTCCACCTATCACCAATAGGATATTTGGGGTCTTTTAAGGGCGCGGCAAGATCTAAACGTAATACAAAAAAGCTAAGATCCCAGCGTATACCCATGCCGCCTCCAATCGCAATCTGATCGGCAAAATTCGGTACCACAAACTCACCATTTGGTTTTGTGGCATCTTTTTCCAGGCGCCAAACATTTCCGGCATCTACAAATAAAGCACCATTAAATGTTTTAATAATATGAAAACGGTACTCCACATTTCCTTCCAGTAAAATATCGCCTATCTTATCATAACGTGTTGCGCTGTTTGATGGATCGTATCCTCCGGGGCCTAATGTACGTGCGCGCCAGGCTCTAACACTGTTTGGGCCGCCGCTAAAATAGCTTTGTTCGTAAGGCAATACACCCAAATTTTGCAAAGGTTTTCCTAAGCCGCCGGCAACACGGTATACCAAACGGCTTTTTGCCCTTACAGGAATGTAGATCCTGTAATCAATATCGCCTTTTACAAATTGCGCAAATGGAATGCCGAATAATAAATACCTTCCGGCAGTATCTGCTTTTGCTCCGGTAGATTTAAAATATTGGCGTAAGATATTTCCCGATGATGATAAAGTTGCTCTTAAATAATGAACGGTTTTGCGGCTGGTATTTGAGTTTTCTTTTGAAGTATAAGTAATACCGTATTTACTCAAAGTAGTAATGTGATCAAGAAAAGAATTAAGCAAAAAGGCATCGTTTAAATTATTAAGATCTGTGCGGTATTTACTCGATAAATTGGCGCGAACAAGGTAGGCTTCAAACGGAACAAAATTATGCCTCAATCTACTTTTATTACTTAAAAAACTAAAACCATAGTCGATATTTGTAATAACCCTGCTAAATTCTGGACTGGCCTGGTAGTTTAAAGATGTTTTTACATAAGTACGCGGTAACTGATCTTTTTTGAAGGGTAAAAAAGAAAATGGAAAAAACGCACGCGGTACCGAAAAAGTAAACTCGGGTCCAAATTGAATGGTGTTAAATGTTTTTTGTAAACGATTAAGATCCACAGCGTCTTCAACTGAATTTACATAGGTAGTTGTATCGTTGGCAAATTGCCGCTGTGCTAAAATTGCGGCTTGTAGTTTTAACTCCACTAATTCACCACCTCTAAAAAAATTTTTATTTTGATAAACTACACTTCCATCAATGCCCAGGTTACCGCTGGTATTGGTACCTTCTGTTTCTGCAGTTAACGATTGTTTTAATAACGGATTACAAATAATATAACAATCCAGCCTTGTTGAATAATTATCGTTCTTTAAAAATTTTATGGTAACGTTCTTAAAAATGCCAAGCCCTAATAATTGTTTGTAGGTTTGTTCAGAAGTGTCTTTTCTAAACCATTGGCCACGATAAATATCAGTATTATTAATAATAATTGGCTGGCGATAGGCGAGTGGTTTATTCAATAAAAAAACAGTGCCATCTCTTTTTGTTTTTAAGGTATCAGTAAACCTGGCTTCTTTTACATCACCGTAAACCGCTTCGGTAATTATGTACACATTCTCCACCTTCATGCGTGGGTGGTTAACATAGATAAGAGAATCATTAGAGGAACTGTAAGCTTTGGCAAATTTTTTAAGATTAACAACAACCGATACAGAATTGTTATTGTAGCCTGAATCTACATCAAAATTAATGTAAGCATTCTCAAAATAAAAATAACCGTTGTTTAAGGCAAAATTAGTAATACGTTGTCTTTCATTCTGTAATTTTTCAGCATCGTACTGCATGCCAACTTTTAATAAGGTATTTACAGTATCTTTTAAAAGCATGGCACCCAGCTTTTCATCTTCCATTAAATACGTTATCTTATTTACAATGTACGGTGCTTTTGGATAAAGAATATATTTTGTAGTTACTTTGTTAGAATCTTTGTTAAACACAATTGTATCAGTAACACGATTATTAAAATAACCTTTGCTGAATAAAAATTTCACTAATTGTAAACGTGTTTGTTCTGTTAAAGAAGAATCAAAAATAACAGCGGGCTCACCAATATCTCGAACGCTTTCTACTAAAAGCAAGCTAGATTTATCTTTTAATTTTGGTGTTTTGGGTTTCTTACCTTTTTTTACGCGCTCTTCATTTTTCTTTTCTGCTTTTAAAACACGCTCTGAGTTTATTTTATCGTATTTTAAATTGCGCTCTGTTCTTTTTCGTTTTATCTTTTCTTCGTCAAACAAATTATACCACCAAACAAAAAATTGCGCTTTTCTAAGAAATTTACGATTTGGTTTTTGACGGTAAAATGCCTCAAAATTTTCTTTTGGTTGATTTGTTTTATCGGCATTTATAATTTCAACATTATTTAATAAATATTCGTGAGGTTGTAATTTTTTTGTAGGATTGCAGGAAGTAAAGATCTCCGCCAGGAAAAAAATAGAAAAACCAAGCGCAATTTTTTTCAAATTGTACCCGTTTGATATTTTTGTAAATAATTTCAACTCTCCTTAATAAAAATGCTAATTTAGGGTAAATTATGCTTAGTAAAAATCAAATAAAAGAAATACAATCCTTACACTTAAAAAAACAGAGGGACGATCAAAAATTATTTATTGTTGAGGGTGTAAAATCTGTTGTTGAGGTTTTAACCAACAGGCCCGAAATTGTTTCTAAAATATACGCTAATAAAGACTTTTTTTTAAATAATGCGGCCCAATTAAATAAGCTAAAAACCACTCATATTGAGGTTAGTGATGAAGAGCTGCAAAAAATAAGCCTTCAAAATAATCCTAACCAGGTTTTAGCGTTGTGTAATTATTTTAATGAAGCAAATGAACTTTTCGATGGTCAAAAAGATTTTACTTTTTATTTAGATGATATTCGTGATCCGGGGAATTTTGGTACCATTATTCGTTTGGCCGATTGGTACGGGATTAAAACTGTTTTCTGCTCACCATCCAGTTGCGATTTTTACAATCCAAAAGTAATCCAATCCACCATGGGCGCATTTTTGCGGGTAAATGTAATTTATTCAGAATTACATACTCTTTTAAATAAGCAAAAAATAAACAATGTTTACGGCGCTGTATTAACCGGCAAAAATATTTACAAAAGCAAACTAGCTGCAGGATTAATTATTATTGGTAACGAAGCCAACGGTATTAGTCAAGAAAATTTAAAATTGATAACCCAGCCAGTCACCATTCCATCTCATCAAACAAATGGTACGGAGTCTTTAAACGCTGCTATGGCAACAGCAATAATAGCTTCGGAGTTTTACAGGCAACTAAAAGTTATTTCTTAAGTACAATTCCTTTGTACCTTATTTTAGCAGGAGAATTTGGATCGTTACTTTTTAAAAGCACAACTCTATCTTGTCGGTCATAAACAGTTTTAGTATCAAAGTTTACAGTAACCTTAGTTGTTTGCCCGGTCGCGATGGGCTGTTTTGGAAAATCAACTGTTGTGCAGGAGCAGCTTACTTCAGCATCGGTTATAATTAAAGGTTCTTTGCCTGCATTGGTAATTTCATAATCCAGTTTTACCAATTCACCTTTTTTTACAAAGCCAAAACTTTTTTTAGCATCCTTTATTTCCATTTTTGCCTGTGCAAAATTTGAAAAGGCAGAAAAGAAGAAGGTTAAAACTAGAAACTGTTTTAAACAAAAAATCCCCTTGGTAATACCGAGGGGATCTTTTGAAAATGTATTACTATTAATTTTCACCTGTAGTTGGTTTAGCTTTAATTTCACCTTTAATACGAATTTTTTTAGTTGCAAATTTCGCATTACTTGCTACGGTAACGTTTTTCTCAAAACGACCTTCGCGTTTGGTGTCATATTTTACTTTAATTACACCGCTTTTACCAGGTAAAATTGGTTCCTGCGGCCAACCCGGCTTACCATCAATGGTTGTAGCGGTACAACCGCACTCACCCGTTACCGAGGTAATAGTTAATGGGGTTTTACCTGTATTGGTAAATTTAAATTCACGAATTCCATTAGCATCGTATTCAATAACACCGTAATCTAACGTCTCGTTTTCAAACTTAATGTCCGGAGCGTTAGGATCAGGATTAGGAATGGTAGATTCCTGCGCGTTTAAACCAAGGCTTAAACCAAATACCATAGCTAATATAGAAAATAACTTTTTCATGTATCCTTTAATTTTTAGTATTAACCTTTCTTCTCAACAGGTGCTCCAGTAGGAGTGCTGTTTTGAGGGAAAGTTTCTTCAACCGGTTTAGCCTCAATATTACCTTTAATAGTTAAAGTTTGAGTACCGCTTTTTGCGTTAGAGTTAACAGTTACGGTTTTGTAAATGCCACCAACACGTTGAGTATCATACTTTACTTTAATAATACCGCTTTTACCGGGTAAAATTGGTTCTTTAGGGCATTGTGGTACAGTACAACCGCAGCTTCCCATACAATTGGTAATAACCAAAGGCTCTTTACCGTTGTTTGTGAATTTGAACTCGCATTCACCATTATCACCTTGTTTAAGGTTACCATAATCATGCGTGGTTTTGTCCATTTTAATATCAGCTAAACTAGTAGGTTGAGTTTCTGTAGTTGCTGCTCCGTGGTTGTGACCATCATTTGCACTATGTCCATCTTGTGCAAAGGTTAAAGCAGATAATCCTGCTACTAATCCTAATGTTAAAATTAATTTTTTCATAATAAAGTTTTTTTGTTGTTGTAAATTTATACCATAAATCGTGCCATAAAGATATAACATCAACCCAATTGTTTGTGTATTTTTGCGATTTTTAACATAATAATTTTTCATACTTTAACATGGACATAGCAAAGACATATAACCCCCGCGAGGCTGAAAGCAAGTGGTATCCGTACTGGACAGATAAGAATTTTTTTAAGTCAACACCCGATCATCGTAAAGCATATACTATTGTAATACCACCACCAAACGTAACAGGGGTGCTGCACATGGGGCATATGCTTAATAATACCATACAGGATGTTTTGATTCGCCGTGCTCGTATGTTGGGCTTTAATGCCTGCTGGGTGCCGGGTACCGATCATGCCAGTATTGCAACCGAAGCTAAAGTAGTTAAGCTATTGGCAGATCAGGGTATAAAAAAAGCAGATCTTTCACGTGAAGAGTTCTTAAAACATGCCTGGAGCTGGAAAGAAAAATATGGTGGAATTATTTTAGAACAGCTAAAATATTTAGGCGCCAGCTGCGATTGGAGCCGTACACGCTTTACAATGGACCCTGCAATGAGCGATGCGGTTATTGATGTATTTATCGATCTTTACAACAAAAAACAAATTTACCGTGGTGTGCGTATGGTTAACTGGGATCCCCAGGGCCTTACTGCCGTAAGTGACGAAGAGGTAATTCATAAAGAGACCAATAGTAAACTGGTTTATGTAAAATATAAAATTGAAAACTCTAACGATTACATAACTGTTGCAACTACACGTCCTGAAACCATTATGGGCGATACAGCCGTATGCGTTAATCCGCATGATGAGCGCTACACAAAACTAAAAGGTAAAAATATTATTGTGCCTGTTGTCAATAGGGTAGTTCCAATTATTTTTGACGAATACGTTGATGCAAGCTTTGGCACCGGCGCTCTAAAAGTAACGCCCGCGCACGATATCAATGATTTTAATTTAGGTCAGAAATATAAGTTACCGGTAATTGATGCCTTAACACAGGATGGAAAAATAAGTGAAGCCGCCGGCGCATACGTTGGTATGGATCGTTTCGCCTGCCGCAAGCAAATTATAAAAGATCTGCAGGAACAAGGTTTGGTGGAGAAGATAGAAGAGATAAAAAACAAGGTTGGTTATAGCGAACGTACAGACGCGGTTATTGAGCCGCGTTTAAGTATGCAATGGTTCTTAAAAATGGATACCGTTAGCAAGCCGGCTTTAGAAGCTGTTTTAAATAACGATGTAAAATTAATTCCCGAAAAATTCATTAATACCTATAAGCATTGGATGGAAAATGTACACGATTGGTGCATTAGTCGCCAGTTGTGGTGGGGACAACAAATTCCTGCCTGGTACGATGATAAAGGAAACACAGTTGTTTGCAAAACCAAAGAAGAAGCAATAAAATTATTAAAGACAGATAATGTTAAGCAGGATGAAGATGTATTGGATACCTGGTTCTCTTCTTGGTTGTGGCCTTTAACGGTTTTTGATCCGGATATTATTAAAAAAGGTTGGGCTAATGCGAATGAGGATCTTAAATACTATTATCCAACCAATGATCTTGTAACAGCGCCTGAAATTTTATTTTTCTGGGTAGCGCGTATGATCATTGCAGGTAAAGAATACACCGGCCAAAAACCGTTTAACAATGTATACTTAACAGGTATTGTTCGCGATAAGCTGGGAAGAAAAATGAGCAAGAGCTTAGGCAATTCTCCCGATCCTTTAGAGTTAATTACAAAGTATGGTGCAGATGGTGTGCGTGTGGGCATGTTGTTAAGCTCTCCCGCAGGTAATGATCTGTTGTTTGATGAAAGTTATTGCGAACAAGGCCGTAATTTTGCCAATAAAGTTTGGAATGCCTTCCGCTTAATTAAAGGTTTTGAAGTAGGTACTAACGTTTCGCAACCTGAAGCAAGTAAAACGGCTATTGAATGGTTTGGCAATCGTTTATCAGAGCAATTAGAGATCATTAACGATCATTACTCTAAATACAGGATGAGTGATGCTTTAATGACGACTTATAAATTAGTTTGGGATGATTTCTGTGCATGGTATTTAGAAGTTATTAAGCCGGAGTTTATTGATGGAAAAGCACAACCAGTTGATAATGTAACTTACGACGCTACCATTGATTATTTAGAATCGCTTCTCAAAATAATGCATCCTTGGATGCCATTCATTACCGAAGAGATTTGGCATTTAACAAAAGAACGTTCTGAAATGGATTGTATTATTGTAGCCGAATGGCCTGCAGTAAATGCACAAAATAAAGAGGTTTTAGTTGCATTTGAAGTTGTTAAAGAAATTGTAGCGCAAGTGCGAAACATTCGTCAACAAAAAAACATCTCTCCAAAAGAAAAACTGGAGGTAAAAGAACGATCAACTGTTGGCGAACAATTTAGTCGTTTTGATAGTGTAACTATTAAATTGGCAAACCTTTCTTCTTACTCTTACACAAAAGAAAAAGTAGAGGGCGCTTTTAGTTTTATGGTGTTAACGGCTGAGTTCTTTGTTCCGCTTACGGGTAACATAAATGTTGCCGAAGAAAAAGAACGTCTTGCAAAAGAGTTAGAATACAACAAAGGTTTTTTAAAGTCGGTGCAAATAAAATTAGCTAACGAAAAATTTGTAGCCAATGCAAAACCCGAGATCATTGAAGTAGAGCGCAAAAAAGAAAGCGATGCTTTAAATAAGATCAAATCAATAGAAGAACAATTAGCTTCATTATAAAATAAAAAAAGCCGCTAAATTTTTTAGCGGCTTTTTTATTTAGAAATATCTTAATCATTAGGTGCTCCTCTGTCTAACCAGCATTTAATACTATCTAATTTACTGCTGGATAACTGACCCGATGCCGGCATTGGGCCTGGATTAGCATCTATTACCCTTGCTTTAAATTTACCGTTCGTGATCTTTGTATTAAGACCTGCATAGGTTGTAAAATCTCCACTTGAAAAGCCTGTTACATGGCAACCCGGCACAGCACAATTAGCCATAATAATTGGTTTTATGTGTGCGTTATATTTAACACTGTCGCAAACAAGCCCAGCAGGTGCAGCACCGGTAGTTGTAGAGGTGGAGGCAAGCTTTCCAACTTTCTTCTCACAACTCATAAAAAGCGCAAGAGCAATAAAACCTAGTAATAAAAATACAAGCTTATTCATAAATAATAAATTGTTTTGTCTTTGTAAATGATTTCGTTTCAATGTTTAAAAAGTATTGGCCTTTGGCAAAATTTTCAATATTTAATTCAATATCTCCATAGCCTTTGTTAATGCTTATTGGCCATTCTTTCATTAGTTTTCCTTCTGCATTGTATATGCGTGCTTTGGCAAGATAGTTTTCAGGTGCAAAATAATTTAAGCTGGCATGATTTTTTGCAGGATTAGGATAAACCGAATATAACTGAAGTGTATTCACAATATCTTTTTGCAGATCTTTAATTCCTGCAATTGGCGAGTTGTCTACAATAATGTTTTCATCGCCGGGTAAATAATAGGTTAAAGCGGCAAATACTAACATCATCTCATCCGATGTTGATTCGCCCTGGTTTACCGTTATTGGTGGATTATTAGGATTATAATTATTGTTGGTGGTATTATCATATGCCGATTGAGCAATAACCGTACTATTGATTGGCACTTTTATCGGATTTCTGAAATTATAAATACCCTGCCATTTAAAATCCCATTTAGGAATATGTATTAATGGAATAGTATCCTGATTACTTGCATCAATGCCAAACACTTTCATTTTATTGCCAAGCAAATGCATGTGTGGGGAAATGGATAACATGGTAAGCGCGTTAAAAGGAAGGGTAGTGTTTACAGTTGCTGTTGTGGAGGCAGTAAATGTTTTTACAACATTGGGTGGAATGCTTAATGGGCCGTTAATTAAATTGCCTTCACTTAAAATAGGTAATAAATATACTTCTCTAAATGGTGGAAAGGTGGTTGTGCTTGTATTAGCCGCAAATTTAATATTAACACGTGTGCTGTCTAATTTCATAAATGTACCTGCAGGATAATGAATTTGTAAAACCAAACGTGTGTTTTTTCTCAAACGCACGCCCATCATATTAGGAAATTTGATCGGCGCTGTACCCGGCACCCATTCGCCAACAAGGCGGGAGTCGTTACTGCCGGTACCAAAAAAACAAGTATAACCTGCACCCGCATCGGCACTATCTTTTTGTTTGATCAAAGATGTGGTATCTTCATAAACCAATACGTGGTGTACAATGCTTGAATTACCCGGTTTTACTTCAATTTCAGAAGCAAACATATCCACCGGAAAATTAGTATTGATAACAAAGCAACGGTAAAGATCAGTAGCTGTGTTCACCATATAATTCTGCATTTTAGCAGTGTAATCGATCGAGGTTAATTGTGTTGCTGTATTGGTATAAGTTGGCTGAGCAGGCGCATTAGCGCTATTACCCTGAACGCCGCCACCTAAAACCCACTGGCTTATCTTATTTTTATCAGATGGTGATAATACACGCTCATGTGCCAGGTGCTTATATTGCGCATCGGGCGGCCATGGTGGCATATAATTAGCGTCAACATAATTTTTTATCATGAAACGGTAATTGTATGCATCCGTGTAGGTCATTAATGAATTGGGTGCCAAACCGCCTGTGTGATGGCAGCTGGTACAGTTAGAATATAAAATCGGAGCTATATCATCTGCCCATGTTTGCGCAAACGAAATTTGGCTGTAAATGCTTAATACCAGGCAAATACAAAGTAGCTTTATTTTTTTCATAAGGTTAAAGTTATAAAAACTTTTCTTATAAAATAGCACCCTATCTTAAAATTTTATTTGTATTTTAGATTTCGTTACAAATCACTAGTTATGAAGAAATTTTTACTGTTATTCCTTACTCTTTCTTTAGCATCAACTGCACAAACAGAAACCGAAACAAAAGAAAAAAAGGATAAAAAAACCAACGTATTTACCGATGCCGGTGATGCTGCAAAAATGGTTGTTGCCAAACAAAAAATGTATGCAGGCGATTTTGTTGGCGCATTAAATACGTATCGCGAAATAGAGAAGAACAATCCAAAAGACGCAACTGTATTGCATTACATTGGTTTTTGTTATTTTAATTTAAAACAAAACGATAAAGCAAAAGATTATATTTTAAAAAGTTTGGAAGCAAATGCAGCAGCTAAGCCCGAAAACCATTTGGTGCTTGGAAAGATCTATCAGTTAGAAGGTAATTTTGATAAAGCAATTGAAGAATTTACTGCCTTTAAATCTGCACCAAAGCAGGATAAAGAATCGGAAGAAGACGCAGGTACTTTATTGCAACAATGCCAAAATGCAAAAGCAATGTTAGCAGCGCCATTAGATGTTGAGGTAACTAATTTAGGCGATAATATCAATAGTAAATTTGATGATAAAAACCCTTGCATCACTGCCGATGGAAGTAAGCTGGTATTCACAACTCGTCGCCCCGAAACTACGGCATCTGCAGTTGATGTAGAAGGAGACGGAAGTTATTTTGAAGATATTTACATTGCTAATTACGATTCAACTTTAAAAGGTTTTGGTAAAGCAGCAGAAGTTCCGGGTTCTATCAATACCAAAGCACACGATGCTGTTACAAGTATTTCTGCCGATGGAAAACAAATTTTTATTTACAAGAACGACATGAACGATAAAAATTCTCGTGGTGGCGATGTTTTTGTAAGTAAAGTAAATAATGGTAAATGGAGAACACCTGAACCAATGGGCAAGCCAATTGCATCCAGCTATTGGGAAGGTGGTGCCTGCGTTTCGCCTGACGGAAAAAAATATTTTTTTACCAGCGAAAGAACCGGTGGCTTCGGCGGTAGTGATATCTGGATGGTTCAGCGTTTAAATAAAAAAGAATGGGGCAAACCTGAAAATCTTGGTCCGGAAATAAACACTATTTATGATGAAGCCGGAATGTTCCTGGCGCCGGATGGCAAAACATTATTCTTTTGTAGTAATGGTCCCGGTAGTATGGGCAGCTACGATGTGTTTAAAACTGTTTTTGAAAATAATAAATGGAGCAAACCAACAAACGTTGGATATCCGATCAACAGCACTGCAAAAGAAGGCCAGTTAACTATTAGCGCAGATGCCAAGTTTGCTTACGTTTCAAGTGAGCGCGCAGGTGGTTTGGGTGGAAATGATATTTACAAGATCGATCTGAAAGATTACGCCATTTTAGAAAAAGACGGTAAAAAAATAAAAAGCAATGGCTTAAGCATTTTAAAAGGTACTGTTCGTGATGGCTATGAAGGTTATGGTTTACCGGATGTAGAAGTTGTTTTAACGGATGCTTCAGGTGCGCAGGTTTCATCAACTGCAACTAACGAAAACGGAGAATATTTCTTTACCTTAAAAGGTGGCAATTACAAATTAACCATCAAGAAAAAAGGCTTTAAAGAGATCTCAGAAGAGATCGTTCTTAAAACAAGTGATAAAGAAACCGTGTCGCTTGAAAAAGGATATTTGCTTAAAAAGTAAAATTTAACTAAAGCAAAAAGCCGCAGGTACCTGATATCTGCGGCTTTTTTTATTTCAATGACCCCTTGGTCACCTTTCATTTTCTTAATTCACCTGCTCATTATCTCCGTTTACCGATTTGTTGTTTTATAGCTTCAATTCTATCTCTACTTTTGATTAAAATTTAATACAAATGACAACTTTAGAAGAACAGTTTAAGAACGATCCGGAATTTAATAATTGGCAAAAGAACCAAAAAAGAGGACATGTGATAGCGGGTATTTTTGTGATAATTGCCGGGCTTGTTTATATGTTCAAACAAATGGGATATTTAATTCCCGATTGGTTTTTTACCTGGCCTACCATTTTAATTGCTATTGGATTTATTGCTTTAATAAAAAACAACTTCCGCAGCGCAAAAGGCGTAATATTGATCTTAATAGGTACTTTGTTTTTGGCAAGCCACGCTTTTCCTGAGATAGCAATTATACATTATAAAATTCCTATTATCTTATTTATCATAGGTATTGTTTTGATCTTTAAACCAAAAAATAAGTTTCACGATTACGCAAAGTTTGGCCACAGAAAACATCGCTTTAACCGTTTTGCAAGTGAAACTACAAATACAACAAGTAATGAAGATTATATTTTTGCAAATAATGTTTTTGCAGGCACAGATAAAAACGTTTTTAGTAAGGATTTTAAAGGTGGAGAGATCAAAAATACATTTGGCGGTTGCAAATTGAATTTAATGCAGGCAGAAATTGTGGATGAAGCGGTACTTACCATTAAACAGCAATTTGGTGGTGTTAAATTGGTTATTCCTCCGCACTGGGTAATTAAATCAGATATTGAATGTGTATTTGCGGGTATTGAAGATAAACGTCCTTTATTAAGCGTGAATGATCTTACACAGAAAAAAACATTAATACTTAGCGGACATATATTTATGTCAGGCATTGAAATAACCTCTTATTAATAACCCTTAAAAAATAAAATTATGAATTGGTATTTGGCAAAATTGGTTTTTAGCATTGATATTAGCGAATCAACCGTAAAAGCAGAATTTGATGAGCAATTCCGCTTAATAAAAGCAAACAGCGAAGAAGAAGCTTATTATAAAGCAAAAAGCTTAGGCAAAAGTTTACAAAGTTCATTTTATAACGCCAATAATAAAATGGTTAACTGGCGTTTTATTGATGCAAGCGAGTTAAATTTAATTAACGAACTTTCGGATGGTGTTGAAATTTATTCAAATACAGTTGAAACAAAAGAAAAAGAAAGTTTCATAAATTCGGTGTTGCAAAAAGCCATGGGCATACAAGCCAAAAATTTAAGCTTTTACTAATTTAAAATATGACAGATAAACTGCCCTCGCGCATGCAGCTTATTGCTGCATTAAATGCCTGGTTCATCATTTGGTGGGGTTTGCAGTGCTTTGTTATTTACCAGATCTTTAATAATTTATCTTTCGCATTTATTGATGCCAGCATTTCCCTGGCATTAATTTTAGTGGGAATTTCCTGTATTTTTTTTATTCAAAAATATAGTCCTGCGTACATAAGTAGTTTTTTATCGCGGTTTATTTGCATTGGCGTTCTGATCTTCGCGATTATTTTTTTAGAAAAACTAATTTTAAATCAATTGGCAAACAGCCCCGATTTTTCTGAAATGTTTAGCAGAACAATTGTTATAAGAGTAGTTGTTGCTTTTTTGCAGATCACTTTTTTTTCGATAATATTATGGTTTTTGTATTTCATTAAAAAACAAACCGAAAAAAGCGATCTTAAATTTGACGCCGAAAATACTTTACGCCAGGCCGAATTAATAAAACTCCGTCAACAATTACAACCTCATTTTTTATTCAATAGCTTAAACTCTATTAATGCGTTGGTAGTTTCTGAACCGCAGCAGGCCAGAAAAATGATCCAAAACCTTTCTGATTTTTTGCGCGGTACTTTAAAAAAAGATGAAAATAAAAATGTGCCTTTCAGCGAAGAGATCAATTTGTTAAAGCTCTATCTCGAAATAGAAAAAGTAAGATTTGGCCATCGTTTAACGGTTAATTTTAATATTAGTGACGATACGTTGAATTTAAAACTTCCGGCTTTAATTCTACAGCCAATTGTAGAGAATGCCATAAAATTTGGATTGTATAATGTTTTAGATAAGGTAGAGATCTCGGTAAGCGCACAACTAAAAAATAATTTACTGGCAATTGTTATTACCAACCCGTTTGATGATAGCACTACTCAATCCCGTAAGGGCGAAGGTTTTGGCTTATCATTAATTCAAAAACGCTTACAGTTAATTTATCATCGTAGCGATCTATTAGTGATCGAAAAAAATAATTCAATTTTTACAACCATTATTTTAATTCCACAGGCATGACAAAAGTAATACTAATTGATGATGAGCCATTGGCCAGACAAATTGTAAAAGAATATCTTTCTACTTTTAAAGAGATAGAAATTGTTGCCGAATGTGGCGATGGTTTTGAAGCTGTTAAAGCCATTCAGCAACATAATCCGTCGTTGATCTTTTTAGATATTCAAATGCCAAAAATAAATGGTTTTGAAACTTTAGAACTGATCGAAAAAAAACCGGCAGTAATTTTTACTACTGCTTTTGATGAATATGCGCTTAAAGCATTTGAACAAAATGCGGTAGATTATTTATTGAAACCGTTTAACGAAGAACGTTTTCAAAAGGCAGTAAAAAAATATTTGGATTCTGCTTCCCCATTAGAAAAGGTGACCGGGGGGATTGATAATTCTACATCTAATGAAAAGATCGAACAACTCGAATCTGTTTCAAAAAAACATACCGAAGAGGCACATCGTGTAGTGGTAAAGAATGGCACAAGTATTTTGATTTTACCTACCACGCAAATTATTTATATCGAGGCTTACGACGATTATGTAAAAATATTTAATAACGAAACGTTCTATCTTAAAAAGAAAACGATGAGTTATTATGAAGAGGTTTTAGATCCTTCACAATTTGTACGTGTACACCGTTCGTTTATTTTAAATTTAAATTACCTTACAAAGATCGAAGCGTTGGATAAAAACAACAATCTTGCATTATTAAAAAACGGCTCTAAAATACCTTTAAGCCGCACGGGCTATTCAAAATTAAAGGAGATCTTAAATATTTAATGAAAGAACGGGGTAAAAATTCCCTCCGAATGTTTAAAATTTAAGCAATTGTTAAACCTTTTTTGCTTTAAATCCAAATTGATAGAAAAAACGTTAATTTAAGAGGGCTTTTTGCAATATATGCACAGGCTTTTCGTTAAATTTTTAGATATTTTTTCTATATTTGTAGTCAATGGAAATCGTAAAAGGTTCAGGGTTTATACCCGGTGAATTATTAGCCAAAATCAACTCTCCGGCCGATCTAAAAAAATTAAGAGAAGACCAGTTAGAACAAATCAGTGCTGAGCTTCGTCAGTATATTATTGATCTTGTTTCGGTAAAAGGTGGTCACTTTGGCGCATCGCTTGGTGTTGTTGAATTAACGGTTGCGCTGCACTATATTTTTAATACGCCTTACGATCAGTTGGTGTGGGATGTAGGCCACCAGGCTTATGGCCATAAGATCTTAACTGGTCGCCGTGATGTGTTTCATACTAACCGTGTGTATAAAGGCTTAAGTGGTTTTCCAAAACGCAGCGAGAGTGAATACGATACTTTTGGTGTAGGCCACTCTTCAACGTCTATCAGTGCAGCCTTAGGTATGGCGGTTGCCAGCAAGTACAATAAATTAAACGATAAAAATCATATTGCTGTTATTGGCGATGGTTCAATGACAGCCGGTTTGGCCTTTGAAGGTTTAAATCACGCGGGTGTTGAAAATGCAAATTTATTAGTTGTTCTAAACGATAATTGCATGAGCATCGATCCTAACGTGGGTGCCTTAAAAGAATATTTAACGGATATCACTACTTCACACACTTACAATAAAGCAAAAGACAAAGTGTGGGAACTGCTAGGTAAAATAAGCAAGTTTGGCCCTAATGCGCAGGAGATAGCAAGTAAAGTAGAGAATGCAGTAAAAACGTCTTTACTTAAACAAAGTAATTTATTTGAATCGTTAAAGTTCCGTTATTTCGGTCCGGTTGATGGGCATGATGTAGTGCGCTTAACAAAAGTATTGGCCGATCTTAAAGATATTCCGGGCCCAAAATTATTGCATGTACTTACCAAAAAAGGTAAAGGTTATAAATTCAGCGAAGAAGGAAATGAAACAATATGGCACTCTCCGGGTTTATTCAATAAAGAAACAGGTGAGATCATAAAAGTAATTCCTAAAACACCACAGCCGCCAAAATACCAGGATGTGTTTGGTCATACAATGGTTGAGCTGGCTGAGAAAAATTTAAAGATCACAGGTATCACTCCAGCAATGCCATCAGGTTGTTCACTGAACATTATGATGAAAGCCATGCCCGATCGTGCATTTGATGTGGGTATTGCAGAACAACACGCTGTTACATTCAGCGCAGGTTTGGCAACGCAGGGTTTAATTCCGTATTGCAATATTTATTCATCATTCATGCAACGCGCATACGATCAGGTGTTACACGATGTTGCTTTACAAAATTTAAAAGTTATTTTTTGTTTGGATAGAGGAGGTTTGGCAGGCGCTGATGGTCCAACCCATCACGGTGCTTTTGACTTAGCGTATTTCCGTTGTATTCCAAACATGATCGTAAGTGCGCCAATGAATGAAGAAGAATTGCGCGACTTAATGTACACTGCGCAGTTGGATGAAGTAAAAGGTCCGTTTAGTATTCGTTATCCGCGTGGCCAAGGCGTGATGGTAGATTGGAAAACACCGTTCAAAAAAATTGAAGTTGGTAAAGGCAGAAAAATAAAAGACGGAAAACAGGTAGCAATATTATCGATTGGGCATCCCGGTAACCTGGTAACTACTGCAATAAAAAAACTCGAAGAACAAGGAATAGATCCTGCACATTACGATATGCGCTTTGTAAAACCAATTGATGAAGCTATCTTGCACGAAGTTTTTAGTAAGTACAAAAAAGTAATTACGGTTGAAGATGGTTGCATTATGGGCGGCATGGGAAGCGCGGTTTTAGAATTCATGGCAGATAATAATTATTCGGCGCAATTAGTAAGATTAGGCATTCCTGATAATTTTATTGAGCATGGAGAACAAATGGAATTATACGAAGAGTGTGGTTTCTCTCCCGATAAAATTGCAGCTGCTGTTGTTGAAATATTAAAAGAGAAGAAAGAGAGCATTAAGAATCAAGCATAAAACAATTCAGAAAGAAAAGTGGAAAAGATAAAAGTATCAGTAAAATTAAATTGTACGCCCAAAGAAGTATTTAGCGGTTGGCTGGATGATAAAACGCATTCAGATTTTACAGGAGGAGCAAAAGCAAAAACAAGCACAAGTGAAGGAGGAAAATTTTCAGCGTGGGACGGATATATAACAGGAACAAATGTTGAGATCTTCCCACACAAAAGAATAATTCAAAAATGGCGCACTACCGATTTTGCAGAAACAGATGAGGACTCAACCATCGAATTATTTTTTACGTATAAAGATGGATTTACCTTATTAACAATTACGCATACCGGTATCCCTGATGATCAGGGAGAGATGTATAAAAAAGGCTGGAAAGATCATTACTTTACCTACATGAAAAAGTTTTTCGATAAGTAGTTTAATAGATCGTTCTGTTTTAATTTAAAAAAATGGCAAAAGAAACAACTCTGCGCTGCTCAATGTGCGGAAGAGATAAAAAAGAAGCAAAGATCCTTATTGCAGGCATCAATGGACACATTTGTGATAATTGCATAAACCAGGCTTTTAATTTAATTAAAGAAGAAGCTATGGGTGAGCAAAAACAAGCCCTACAGCAATCACTTAATTTATTAAAGCCTTTGGCTATAAAAGAAAAATTAGACGAGTATGTGATAGGGCAGGACGATGCTAAAAAAGTATTGGCTGTTGCGGTGTATAATCATTTCAAAAGAATTTCACACGTTCAAAAAAATAATAAAGACGAAGTTGAAATTGATAAATCAAATTTAATTTTAGTTGGCGAAACCGGAACCGGTAAAACTTTATTGGCGCGTACAATTGCTACCATGTTGAATGTACCGTTTTGTATTGCCGATGCTACCGTGCTTACCGAAGCAGGATATGTGGGCGAAGACGTAGAAAGCATTTTAACCCGTTTGTTACAGGCCGCAGATTATGATGTAGCCGCTGCCGAAAAAGGAATTGTATTTATTGATGAGGTAGATAAGATCGCACGTAAAAGCGACAACCCTTCTATTACCCGCGATGTAAGTGGTGAAGGTGTGCAACAAGCGATGTTAAAGTTATTGGAAGGTACGGTTGTAAACGTTCCGCCGCAAGGTGGCCGTAAACATCCTGATGCAAAAATGATCGCTGTTAACACAAAAAATATTTTATTTATTTGCGGTGGCGCTTTTGATGGCATTGAGAAAAAGATCGCTCAGCGTTTAAATACACAAGCTGTAGGTTATGCTTCTTCTGTTAACCAGGAAGAATTTGATAAAGGAAATTTATTACAATATGTTTCTCCACAGGATTTAAAATCTTTTGGATTAATTCCTGAATTAATTGGGCGCTTGCCTGTACTTACTTATTTAAAGCCGTTAGACAGAGATGCATTGCGTCAAATTTTAACGGAGCCTAAAAATGCTTTAATTAAACAATACAAACAATTGTTTAAAATGGAAGGTACTAAGCTGGAGATCGATGAAGAAGTATTGAATTTAATTGTAGATAAAGCCATTGAATTTAAATTAGGTGCCCGTGGTTTGCGCGGTTTATGCGAAGCCATTATGACGGACATTATGTACACTTTACCAAGCGAAGATAAACCTGTTAAGCAATTTACGGTAACATTGGATTATGCTTTGGATAAATTGAAAAAAGCAAGATTAAACCAGTTAAAAGTAGCTTAAAAAGCTTTTAGTAGTTGGCTTTGTATTTCTCTCGTATAAGTTCCGAATAATTCTTCTTCAATCAAATTAAATTCTTCTTTTTTATAAGATTTGAATATCGTTTGATCTTTAATGTAATAGATCTTTTCGCAAACATGTAAAAGCGGGTCTAAAATATGCGAAGAAAGAAAAACTGTTTTTCCTCTCTCATTTAAGATGGTAATGATTACTTCCAGTATTTTATTAGTTTCAAGATCCAGGCCGTTAAAAGGTTCATCCAGTATATAAATATCTTTATCCTGTTTGATCTGACTAAGTAACAATAATTTCTTTTTCATCCCGGTAGAAAACTCTTCCATAAATCCTGAAAGAGGCAACTTAAAAAGTTCTGCTAATTTTTCCTCATCATAACCTGTATTAGTGTTAGGAAAAACACTCAAAAATTCTTTTGCAGTCAATTTTGGATAAAAGAATAAATCAGTATCCAGGTAAGCAATTTGTTTACGTAACAATTCTTTATCATTTATTGAAACAAAGCAACTCTCACTTTTTAAAAATCCCGCTAGTAAATTAAAAAAAGTGGTTTTTCCAGCACCGTTCAGGCCAATAATACCATGCGTTTTTCCTGTTTCAAAAACAGTATTAATATTTTTAAGTATTATTTCGTTTTCGTACTTAAAATCTTCTATTTTAACATGTATCATCTTAAGTAATTTGTAAGATTTGCAATAGCTTTTTTCTTATTTGAAAAATAAATAAAAATACCAAGAGGTATTAAATACGGTAATAATATGGAGCTAAATAAAATTAAAAAATCAATACTTAAACGCATAGAAGCATTAGGTTTATAACTTGCATACTTAATGTAAACGGTACTCGCTGCAAGTAATAAAAAAGCAAACATAAATGCGGTATTAAACCAAACAACTTCAGGGTTAAAAAGCGTATTGATAAAAAGTAGCGGAGCGTTTAATAGAAGTGTTACTCTGCTTAAAAAAGAAACCTTTTTAGTTAAGAAAACTTCAGCAGATAAATTTTCAGGATTAAGCATTATCAGAGGTTCAAAGTAATTATAAAACCCTAAAAAAAGCGAGTTAAGCAGTAATAAAGCTACAATGCCAAATAGCTTAACCGGGCTAAAAATAAGAGCAAGAAAAAAAATAACGAACAATGCGGGAAGATTTTTTCTTAGACCGGAGATCCATTCAAAATGGCTTGAGGGAACATACTTACTTATAAATAAAAATTTAAAATATTGGATCTTAATATCTGCAAAACTAATCAGGCTAACCAGAAGGTGAACTATAAAAAGATACTTCCAATAAATTCCCAATGCAAGGGCAAGTGATAAAGGCAAAATTAGCAGGTTATAGTTAATGCAGACTTGTATTTTTGGCCGGTTGAGATAGTGTTTAATAAAATTAAAGTCTTTACGGTTTAAGTGATAATTGTAAATGGAAAAAAGTATAAGTCCTGCAAATGCAATACAATAAACTAAAGAAGTTTCGGTAATATTTTTTGATATATAAAATGCAATAATCGCTATAATGAATACCCAATAACTGAGATCACGTTTTATTTGAAAATACCTGAGTTTAAATAATTGCACGCTCAAAGAAAACAATTTAAGCCTCACACCAATTATTAATGATTGTTAAATGAAGATTTTTGCTACTTTAGCTTCTGAATTTTAACATGTAAATTATGAATTTTAACAACTATAATTTCACCGTTACCGATCGTTTTGTTAAGTACGCAAAAATAGATACACAATCCGATCCCACATCTGCAACTTGCCCAAGCACCGAAAAACAAAAGAATTTAGCAAAAGTTTTAGTGGAAGAATTAATTGAAATGGGAATTAAAGATGCCGAAATGGATGAACATGGTTACGTATATGCAACTATTGAAAGCAACACTTCAAAAAAAGTACCCACCATTTGTTTTTGCTCGCATATGGATACCAGTCCGGATTGTAGCGGTACCAATGTAAAGCCGGTGATACATAAAAAGTATGATGGAAAAGACATTGTATTGCCAAACGATAATACACAAATAATAAAATTCAAAGAGCATCCTGCATTAGCAGATCAGATAGGAAATGATATTGTTACAGCTGATGGAACAACATTATTGGGCGCAGACAATAAAGCCGGTCTTGCAGAAATTATGGACGCCGCGCATTATTTAATGACACATCCTGAAGTTAAGCATGGTAAAATAAGGTTGCTGTTTACACCCGATGAAGAAATTGGTCGCGGTGCCGATAGAGTGAACATCAAAAAATTAAATGCAGAGTTTGGTTATACCATGGATGGTGAAACGCTGGGCCATGTTGAGAATGAAACATTCAGTGCCGATGGTGTGAGCATTAAGATCAAAGGTTTTCCAACGCACCCGGGTTTTGCAAAAGATAAAATGCAACATGCTATTAAAATTGCCGCTCAGATAGTAAATAAAATTCCTGTAGATAAAACACCTGAAACTACTGAAAAGAAACAGCCTTTTATGCATCCTGTTGCTATAAATGGTGGTTTGGAAGAAGTGGAAATTAAATTTATTATTCGCGCTTTTGATACACCAACACTTTTAGCTTTGGAAGAAGAATTAAGACAGATAACGGTTGAGGTATTGTCGCATTACGATAAATGTTCTTACGAATTTGTTGTTTCGCAACAATACCGTAACATGAAAGATGTGTTAAATACTTGTCCGCAGGTTGTAGACTATGCTTTGGAAGCTATAAAAAGAACCGGTGTAACACCCGTTTTATCCAGCATTCGTGGCGGTACAGATGGTTCACGTTTATCGTTTATGGGTTTACCTTGCCCTAATATTTATGCGGGTGAACATGCCTTTCATAGTAAACAAGAATGGGTGAGTGTTTCAGACATGCAAAAAGCAACCGAAACCATTGTTCACTTAGTTAGCATTTGGGAAGAGAAAGCCAATTAATTATTCTGACTTTTTTTCAGTCATGCTGAACTTGATTCAGCATCTCAGTTCTCTTGAGTGCTGAGATTCCGGGTCAAGCCCGGAATGACAATAAGGTGTCAGGTTGAGCGGAGTCGAAACCTTTTAGACAAATAATTGTAAATAATTACAATGATCAACTACGAACCAATCATCACTAAAATTCAATTTCAGAATTTTGATATAGATGTATTGCGTTTGGATCTGATCGATCCGGAAGTAAGTGGCAACAAATGGTTCAAGCTAAAAAAGAATTTTAAAAAAGCGCGCCAGGACGAGCAAAAGACTGTCATCACTTTTGGCGGCGCTTATTCCAATCATATCGCAGCAACGGCAGCACTGGCAAAAGTTGCAGGTTTAAACTCCATTGGTGTTATTCGCGGCGAACAAACAGAGAT
Organism: Bacteroidota bacterium; assembly: GCA_032229505.1. Classification (GTDB taxonomy): domain Bacteria; phylum Bacteroidota; class Bacteroidia; order B-17B0; family Aurantibacillaceae; genus Aurantibacillus. The sequence continues at coordinate 98,403 of JAVTWD010000082.1, read as the reverse complement.
CTTAAACCCTACTTTACAGCTGGCTAAAGAAAAAGGGATGCAGTTGTATTTTGTAAGCAGAGAAGTATATTCTACAAAAAATTCTTTGGATTTTAAAAAACACTTAAGCAGTAAATTTGGCCCGCATTATTTAATTCCCGAAGGTGGAAATAACCTGGCTGGCATTTTGGGCTGCGCCGAAATTTTAAAACCAGAATGGAATTATGATCATGTGTTTTGCTCTTGTGGCACAGGAGCTACGATTACGGGGCTCTTAGCTTCTGCAAAACCTTCACAAAAAATAATTGGCATTTCTGTTTTAAAAGGTGAGAATATTTTGGTGAAAGAGGTAAAAGAACAGATGCAAAAGTTCTTTCCCGAAAAAACAATTTCTCTTCGCGGTAATGAAGAATTGCAAAAAGAAAAGATCGAAAATTCTTTTATCACTAATAACTATTGCTTTAACGGTTATGCAAAAAAAGATTCCGAATTAATTTCTTTTAAAAAATATTTTGAAAAGGAATTTAATATTTCATTAGATCATATTTACACTTCCAAATTATTTTATGCTGTTTTTGATCTTATCAAAAATAAAAAGATCAATGAAGATTCAAAGATATTAATAGTTCATAGCGGCGGATTGCAAGGTAATAAAGGCTTTGAGGAAAGATACAAGATAATGTAAAAACGGGTTTGTCATCCCGACGCAGGAGGGATCTCATTTATAGATGCTTCCTTCGTCAGCATGACAAGATATTACCATTTTATTCCCAAACTATAATTCATACTAAACCAGGGGTAAGATTGTTTTGGGCTTATCCTTGCACCGGCCGGCGAAGATAAAATTCTTACCATTCCAAAGCCAAACGATAAATGCTGAATAAATGCTTTGTCGGCTTGGCCATATTTCCATCCAAATTGTGTTTGTGCAGAATAACCTTCAATACCGGCCATAAACATATCTGTACCATATCTTATTCTTGGCCCGATAAAAAATTTAGACCTTTCATTTCTGCCCATGTAAAAATTTACATCTAAACCTCCAATAAAATTAACACCACTTAAGCGCTTGGGTGCATTTGCCGAAGTATCAACTCCAGAGCCATATAGCTTTCCACTCGGATCAAATGTTAATGATAAAGGAAAAGCAAAACCAATACTATTGTCTTTTGTAAAGCGTTCGTAAATAAATGTTACTCGCCCAACAAAAACTCCCAAAGGCTGTACCCTTAATGAATTTTGTTTAAATGTTTTTATTTGCGCTGTGTCTTTTGATTGCTTATTTTTTTTCTTCGAAAAAATAAAAACATCGCCTTTATAATTCTCAACCAGCAAAAGTTCTGATTTTGGAATTTGAAACGTTTGTAAAGAAGTATCGGAGTTTTTATAATATACTATATCAGTTGAGGTTGAAACAATAAAGCCTTTTTTTATTTTTCCATCTTTAAAAAATAATTTATCCTGCGCGTTTAAACACAAAGCAAAAAACAAAAAAATAAATATGTATAGTTTTTGCATTATAATTTAAAACCAATGTTTATGCCTAAATATAATTTTGGTAGCGACCTGGATTCTATTTTTTGAGCGTTTGGCGCATTTGTTTTATTTAATTCAATATTAAATTGTTCTTTATAATCGCCTTTCAATTTAAAGCCACCAATGCCAAAAATAGTTTTAACAAAAAAATTCTTAGTAATATCCGTATGTGATCCCATGGTAACAATTGTGGCTAATTGGCTGCCTTTACTGGCTTTGTAAGTATTTGTAACGGCATATACATTGCCAACTTTAACACTATCCGATCTTACACTCGTAAAATTAAACGAAGTATATTTTAGCATTAAACCAAAATGCATAAATGTTCTTTTCTCCACCCTTGCCGGGTAAAAATTAATAAAACCACCCAGGTCGTAATTTTTTTTAGCATTAGCCAAAACCGCAATAAAAGCGTTAGTACCATTGGCATATAAATTAAAATTGTAAGCGCCCATAATGCCCAGGCCAACTTTTTTCTTTGCTAACATGCGCTCGTAAAATGCGGCAATATCTGCGTTGCACAAAGCAAGACTGTTTATAGAGACACGATTGTAACTATATAACTCTTTTGAAGCTTGTTTAAAATGAAAATTTTCTTTTTTATCTGCTTTAGTAGTTATTTCTTTTTCGGGATCATTTATTTTGTCAAATTTTCCGTTTTTAAATTCTATTAATAAAACCGTTGAACGGTCAAATTCTATAACGCCACTATCGCTTTTTAAACCAATATATTCAGGTGTGATCACGGTTACTTTACCGCTTTTGGTTTGCCCGTCTAAGAAAAAGAGCTTGTCCTGGCATTTTAATACAAATGCCAAAAACATAAAAATATACAGTAAAATCTGCTTCAATGCTTCAAAGATAAAGAAAAAAGCCGCCCGCCACGGCTTGGTTTAGTCAATTGGCGGCTTATTTTCTATTTGGGTTTTTTAGGCAATTTCCGTATCTTTAAACTTAAATTTTTTTGAACTATGGGATGTGGAAGTGGCGGTTGCGGAACCGAGAAAAACGGTGTTCCGGCCGGTTGTAATAATAATGGTTCTTGTGGAACCGCTGATGGATGTAATAAGCTAACTGTTTTTGACTGGTTAGGCAATATGAATTTGCCCGAAGGTCAAAGTCAATTTGATGTAATAGAAGTACGTTTTAAAAACTCACGTAAAGAATTTTTCAGAAACCTTAATAATTTAAGCTTAAGCGTTGGTGAGGTAATTGCTGTTGAAGCATCGCCCGGCCATGATATTGGAACGGTTTCTTTAACAGGAGAGTTGGTAAAACTGCAATTGAAAAAAAGGAACATTAATTTTGATAGTGAAGAGATCCGTAAAGTATATCGCAAAGCAAAACAAAGCGATATTGATAAATGGAGAGAAGCGCAATCGTTAGAAGTAAACACCATGTTTCGTGCAAGAACCATTGCTTTAAAGCTGGGTTTGGAAATGAAACTAAGTGATGTGGAGTTTCAGGGCGATAAATCAAAAGCTATATTTTATTATACTGCCGATGCACGTGTTGATTTTAGGGAGTTGATAAAAGTATTGGCAGATGAATTTAAAGTGCGTGTAGAAATGCGCCAAATAGGGGCAAGGCAGGAAGCTGCCCGCTTAGGCGGTATTGGCGCCTGCGGCCGTGAATTGTGTTGCAGTACCTGGCTAACCGATTTTAGAACCGTGAGCACAAGTGCGGCAAGGTACCAACAGTTATCTTTAAATCCTTTAAAGCTTGCAGGCCAATGCGGTAAATTAAAATGTTGCTTAAATTATGAGTTGGATAGTTATGTAGATGCGCTAAAAGAATTTCCGGATATGGATGGCAAAAAACTGCAAACCAAAAAAGGAGAAGCGTTCTTGCAAAAAACAGATATCTTCCGTAGAATGATGTGGTTCAGTTACCGTCACGATCCGGGCGTATTTATTCCATTAAATGTAAAAACCGTTCACCAGGTTTTAGAAGCAAATGCTAAAGGCGAATTGCCGGATGATATTAAATCTGCCATCGTTACAGAAGCAATTGCAAAAACTGCAGAGCCTTTGTTTGAGAATGTTGTGGGCCAGGATAGCTTAACGCGTTTTGATAAAAAACCTAAGGCAAAACATCATAATAACAAACCAAACAGGAATAATAACAACAAGCCAAACAATAATCCAAATCAAAAACCAAACAATAACCCAAACGCTAAGGCTAACAATAATCCTAACACTAAACCAAATAATAACCCTAATCAAAAACATAACAACAACCCTAATCAAAAACCAAAGCATCAGGGTTCAGGAAATAATAATCCAAATAATAAGAATAATAACAATCCAAACAGAAATCAGAATAACCCTAATAAAAAATTTAATAAGCCACATAATAATGATAACAAGAACAAACCAAAAAATGATCCTCCAAAAACCGATTCTTAAGGTAGCCGTATTGTTTTGTGCGATGATCTTTTTGTTATCATCCTGCAATAGCGATGTGGTTTACAGTAAATACCAAAAGTTTGATGAGAACGAATGGTATGCAAAAGATAAAGTTGTTTTTGATCTCGATATTACCGATACAGTTACATTAAACGATATTTCTTTAATGGTGCGTCATGCAGATGCTTATCCTTTTAGTAATTTATTTTTATTTGTAACTACAAAATATCCTGATGGTAAAATATTAAGTGATACTATGGAAGTTGTTTTAGCCGATAGCAAAGGCAAATGGCAGGGTAGTGGAGCCGGTGATATTTTTGATTTTAAAGTACCGATCAAAAAAAATGTGCGCTTTCCTTTATCCGGCAAATATCAATTTATATTTGAGCAGGGTATGCGTTCAGATCCTTTACCATTGATCATGGATTTTGGATTTGAAATAGAGAAAAGTAAAAAATGAGATAAATGAAATTTTTTAATGTAAATAAAGTACGGGTAACTTTTACTACTATTGCTTTATTATTTATTTCATTTCATCTTTTTTCTCAAGGTGATTCAACACAAAAAATAAAAACAAAAGCCGAGCTTTTAGACATTTATATTTCTGCCGGGCAATCCAACTTTCCCGTTTTTTCCATTACACAAAAAGATTTTAAAAAGATCGTTCCTGATTCAAAATTAATGACAGGCGAATTAATGGAAGTGGATAATAATAATTATCACAATTATCCTTATAACGATTCTTCGGAAGGCGGGCATTATTCGTCTGTTCCCGGAACCGGCTTTAGCGCTCAGGGCGGTATTACCTTAAAATTAACGGATAATGAAATTAAAAATGTAGATGGCCCCTGGTTAAAATTAGGAATTAATTATTTTTCTTATTTCCATTTATTAAATAGTGGTGTTTACAAAACCGGCACAAGGCATTATGATACCATGTATTTTGCAGGAACAAATGTAGTGGAGAGAGATTCTGTAAACTCAAGGCGTATTGAATATAAATATGGCTGCCAAAGTATAAATCTTGAAGCAACCTTGTTGTATAAATTTAATGATAAAGGCATCTTCTCTATTTTTGGCGGACCCGGAATTATGTTGGGAAGTAATTATAACAGTAAAGCTGAAATTACTGCTACGCAGTATCGCAGCGCTACAGATTATTTAGTGTTGCCAACGCAAAGTGTACTTTATAATGGAACAGTTGTTGAAGAAAGTAAAAAAGAAGAATTTAAATTCGGTCCTAACTTTTCATTTGGTGTATTTATTGTGGGAGGTATAGATCTGAGATTAGGAAATAAAATTCCGGGCATAAAGCAAACCCATTTATTTGCAGAAGCAAAGCCTATGTTTAGGGGCAATGGCGTAAAAGGCGGAGGCTTTCAACAAAGTGTTTTGGTTGTTGTAGATTTTGGACTGAGGTACGAATTGAAATAAATTATTTTTTCCAAAACAAAAAGCCCTGTAGTTCAACAGGGCTTAAATCAGATCTATATCACACTTTTAATTAGCACTTAAGATCTTAAACTCCGTTCTTCTGTTCAATGCTCTTTGTTCCTCAGTATTGTTTGGCCCATAAGGTTGGGTTTTGCCATAACCTTTTGCAATTAAACGCGCCGCCGCAATTCCTTTTGTAACAAGGGCTGCAACTACTACATTAGCTCTATCCTGTGATAAGAGGAGGTTGGCCGCGTCTTTACCTACGTTATCTGTATGGCCCGATATTTCAACTTTTATCAAAGGATTTTGAGTGAGTAATTCAGCTAATTTTCCAATCTCCAATTGGGAGGTTTCTGTCAATATTGATTTTCCTGTTTCAAAGAAAATGTTATTCAATACAATCTTCTTTCCTTCTTTAATTTGTTGTAAGAAAACTTCTTTTTTTACTTCTTTAAATGCGTTGTCAGGATGAATGTTGAAGTTCTCAGAGTAAAATAAATAACCTTGTTTGCTCACTGTTAATGCATAGTTATGGCCGGGTTTTAAGATCACTACAAATTTACCGGATGCAGAATTGGAAGTGTATTCTCCAACAACTTTAGCGCTATCCAGGTCTTCAATTTTAATATTGGCCTCTAATGGTAATTTTGTTTCATCATTTAATACAAAGCCAACAAAAGTAGTTAACTGCGATTTCATTTCCTGCGGATAAACGATCTCATAAATATCTGTTTCGCCATATCCACCTCTCCTGTTGGATGCAAAATAACCTTTTAGGCCGGATGGTGTAAGTACAAAATAGTTATCGTCTTTTTCACTGTTAATAGGGTAACCTAAATTTTCCGGCAGCGTGCAGCTTCCATCTTCTTTAATAGTTGTTTTATAAATATCAGTGCCGCCAATGCGGGGTGTATGATTATTTGAAGCAAAGTATAAAGTTTTGCCGTCAGGATGTAAATAGGGTGCAAATTCCGAACCTGATGTGTTTACTGTAGTTCCTAAATTTTTTGGTGTTGTCCATTTTCCGTCCTCCGTTTTTTTAGAGATCCACATATCTTCGTTACCAAACCCTCCTTCGCGCATAGAGCACCATACCAATGTTTTTCCATCGGCAGAAATAGACACTTGAGCGTCCCAGTCTTTTGAATTTACCGGCGTTCCAATGTTTACCGGCTCTTTCCAGGTGTTGCCTACCAGGCTTGCCCCGTATAGATCGCAATTGCCTATGCCATCCGGTTCGTTACATCTTGCGCAAACAACAAACTGTCCGTCGCCTGTAAAAGAAGCAATACCATTATTGTTTTTGGTGTTTACCGGTTGCCCAAAGTTTTTAGGTGCGCCCCATTTTCCGGTTGTTGTATCTTTATCGCAATACCAAAGATCTTCGTCGTATTTTCCATCTTTATCCCGGCCACCTGTGCTCCCTGCACGGCGCGATGTAAATAATAACATAGATTCATCTGCTGTTACCGAAGGAAAGTAATCGCCTTCTTTTCCATTAATAACGGGCCCGAGGTTGTTAATGGTAACTTTTACCGGTTTAGTAAGTAAAGCGGCACCGGCAATAATTTGCGGTAAAGCTTTTACAGCAGACGTTTTATATTCATTAATAATCTCTTTTTGTTTTGCGTTAGCCTCAAAATTGGTAAGCGTATAATCCAGCCAGTGGATGGCGTTTTGATAATCATTATTATCCAGGTATACAGAGTATAAAGTAATAGGTGCCAACAGATCTACTTTTGGATCCAGCTCAAGCGCTTGTTTTACATATTTAATGGCATTTGCATTTCCTTCTTCTGTTAATTGATAAGAGTAGCTGGAGCCTAATTGATATAAGAACATAGCATGGTATTTTTTATAATCGGTAATAATGCCGGTGGCCTTTGAATAATTTTCAATGGCTTTAGCGTAGTCTTTTTTATTGTAAGCTGCATTACCTGCCTGTATAAATGTTTTGGCTTGAATCTCCTGCTCATTCATGTAACCTCCCGGCAGTTTTGAGTTAAGTAAGGAAGCATCGGTATTTATTTGACTTTTTATTTTTGTCATTGCTTTTATAAATGCTTTATCTTTTGATTTATCCTGCGCATCGTCTTTTCTGTATCCCCAATAGCATGTGATAAAAGAAATAGCTTTAGCTTTTGCTTTGTAGGTTTTAATTAAATTTCCTGAAGCATCTTTTACATCTACCTCCAGTTTTATAACACCTTTTGCGTGACCAACCGGAATGCCAACCAATGCAGGAATGCGTAATGGAACAGAAGTGCCGAAACAAAATAATGACCAAAGTGGATTTTTACCATCCTTTTCTTTCATCAGCCGGTATTCAATTTGGCCCATATTATCTTTATTCAGTTTAAACGTATCGGCAGTGGCTATCTGGCAAATATTATTTTGCACTTCATGATTAAAAATATAGCCATAGCCTGATGTTGTACTATTCTTTTCATTTTTTAATGGAAGAATTTTAGTTGCTGTTTTATTATCAGGCAATTTGCGTCTGTATAAATTATAGTTTCTGCAACCGGTAAAAATAAAACCGGCAATTAATGTTATTGTAAAAAATACAGATCTGTTTACTTGCATAATCTTTGTTATTATTAAAGGCGTTGGATGACCTTTCAAAGATGTTACAATTTAATTTCGTAAGCTATACCCTCTGTTGGGTATTTCTGTAATGCCCGTTATTAAAGGGCTGGAGCATGACTCATTTTATTTGGTGTATTCTTAGTAACTATTTTTTGGATATATTTTCCGAGATGCCGATAAGAATTCCTTCAACACCTCTAATGTAACATAACCTGTAAATATTTTCATAGTTAACTATTTCTCCAACAACTTCAGCGCCATGTTTGCTTAAACGTTTAACCAATTCGTCAATATTATCAACTTCAAACATAACGCGCAGGTAACCAAGTGAGTTTACCGGAGCAGTTCTGTGATCAGCAATTGTTTTAGGAGCAATAAATCTTGAAAGTTCAAGTCGGCTGTGCCCGTCAGGCGTAACCATCATGGCAATTTCTACTGATTGATCTCCGAGTCCGGTAACTTTTCCTGCCCATTCCCCTTCAACCATGGCGCGGCCTTCAAGTTTCAATCCTAGTTCTGTAAAAAATGCAATGGCATTGTCGAGAGATTCTACAACAATACCTACGTTGTGCATTTGAATTAATTTACTTTTTGTCATTACTTTTTTAAATAAATTAATAATTTAAATTGCTACCAGGTTGGGTTATATGAGCGTATGTAATCTGCGCTGTAAATGATAGATAATTTTTTTAATTTTTCGATCCAGATCCTTTCTTGTCCGGGTGCAACGTCCATAAAACCACTCCTTCGGTTACCATCACCAATGTCAGGCATTTCAATCAGTAATTCTTTTTTTACAATGCTGTCCCATTCTTTAAAGTGGGTATCGTTAAGGTTTTTAAATGTAAGAGCATTAAAGCGTGTTTGTACATCTCCGGTCATTTTTTGAACATTAAAAACACTAATATAAGAGCGGGCCTTTAACAAATTCCAATAATATTTCATACTATCACCGGGTATAACCTTTGAGTAATAAAAATTTCTCAGATCGTATTGTGTTACTTCTAAGTTTTTAAAAGCATCAAGGCACTCTTTTAAGGAAACTTCATTATTGATAGTGAATTGAATTTTACCCTCAACAATATTTTTGGAGTTTATACCAACATCTTTTTTACAACTCATAAATAGAGTTGTAATTGGCAATAATATTATGAGCAATTTTTTCATTTTGGTAATGCTTATTAAAAGTACAAATTATTTTTGAAACATATTGTTGTTACATTTGAGCGTTAACACGCAAAAAATGGAGCAAGACCTGTGTTACCAGTTGTGTGCCGCACACAGTATTTGTCGGTGTCCGCTTTTAAAATTAATAACCGAGAGGTTCTCTGCTTGTGTGTCTAATTCTTAAAACCCTAATTTCTTTTGTGTCAGACTTAATTTGATAAGTCACCCGATAACTGAAAACCACAAATGCCTAAAGTCTTTATTTGGAGAGTCTTTTAATTTATCTAATTCGCAAACAAGTGGGTTTGTTTTAATAAAATCGAGTCGTGATATAATAGCACTTTTTACAATTTTTGGAGCTTGATCACGTTGTTTTTGTAAATAAGTAAGAATGTCTTTAAAATGATCAAGCGCTTTTCTATCCCAAATGATTTTGAAAGAAATTGGTTTTACCATGTAGATAATTCCTTTAGAGCATCTTTATGGGAAACAAAATTACCTTTTTCAATTCGTGTAACTGCATCTTCTAACTCTTTATTGTATTACTTGCGAGAGATTCGCTTAACATCTTTGTCCACATTTAAAAAGTTTTTAATCATTTCAAGAACCAATGTCTGCTGTTTAGCAGAAAGTAGAGGAAGATAGTTGTCAACTTGTTTTTTTATTGCGGTTGTTGTCATGATAGTAATTTTGAATAACAAATTTACAAAAAAAATCAGAAAAGGTCAAGGTCGGTCAACGAATGTTAATTGTCTTAGTAAAAAGGTTTTCTGGTCAATTGTTTTGCGAATTTGTCGTCTGGCGCATTACTTATAACGTTTTGCGGCCTTGGCTAGTTGGGCTTTTCGAAGCATCAACTTTCCCAAACCTAAAATGTTTATTTAAAGATACTCAAGTTTCTTAGTGAGCGCAAATAAAATTTCACGAAGTGACCTTGTTAATCGCGCGAACGATAAACCGTTTCTGCCCAATTAGCCAAGACCGCTGTTAGTGGTTGTAGCCGCCACACAAATACGTCACGGTTACGGGTCCGCTTATTTTTGTATTACCTCTCGGATTGCCCACCGCATATCGTGTCGAGAAAATTCTAACCATTCAATCACAATAGTTCCTGAAGAAAAAATTAGCTTTAACCGCTCCTTTCTGTATGACCATCGTCCAATAGTTCTCCATTCCTTCTTTTCTATTGGTATTGATTTCCCCTTTTTTGTCTTATAATCAGTATAAACAAAACGCTCTTTTACTTTGTGAAATCTGGTGAACCTTATATCTCCTTCTTCTTTTCTTTCGAAGTCGGCGTTAAACGCTTTGGTTGCTGCCTTGTCGTCGAGCCGCGAAAAGAAACTAATTGTGTCATTCGGGTTTAATTTGGTAAGAGATCTATGTGGTCGCCACACTTGATGTTTTAAAGAGCCTAAAAAGAACCTGTCACCAATAAATTCGAGTAATTTTTGAGAATGAAGTCGAGTAGAACCCGCGAGAAAGAAGATTAAAAATAAAGTCAGAGGTCTTGTCATTGTCTACCGAAATGCTTTTTTTACGATGTCCGCGGCTATTACCACTAACTTCCTTATAGGAGTGATTTTATCACCCCAATCTGGTAATTTTTACAAGATTGCTGTGATTTTTTCATCCCTGTCGGATTATTAAAGATACATATTTTATTACAAGGTGTCAAATGGCGATATTACTTTTTGAATACTCTTATTACTAACATGGGTATATATTTCTGTTGTAGTACTTCTACTATGTCCTAATATCTCCTGAATATAACGCAAATCCGTTCCACCTTCCAATAAATGGGTTGCAAAACTATGCCTTAACCAATGCAGAGTAACAGGTTTGTTTATGTTACTCTTTTCTAAAGCTTGTTTTAAAACGTTTGCCAAGCTTCTTTCATCATATTGGCCAATGCCGCTTTGTCCTTCAAACAACCATTCTTTAGGTTTATAGGCAATAAAATAGTCCCTTAGTAAAGTAAGGATCTTCTCAGATAAGGGTGTTACACGGTCTTTTTTGCCTTTTGCCTGCCTTACAATTATTAAACCTCTTTTCGAATCTATGTCTGTTAATTTCAAATTCAATAATTCGCTCCGCCTTAATCCACAACTGTAAATTAGGCTCAACATGGTTTTATGTTTGATATTTTTTTGAGCAGTAAAATTAATTTTATTTCCTCTTTGCTTAACACGTTTGGTAATACCAATGCACGTTTAGGCCGATGAATCAATTCCGGTTCAAGGTTTTTTGATTCAACTGTCCTGAAAAATAATTTTATGGCATTCACCATCTGGTTTTGGTAAGAGGCCGATAATTTATTTTTTAAAATATAGTCATTATTAAAAACAATAACATCATTATTACTTATTTCAGTAATACACTTAGAGGCATAAAATCGTAAAAAGGTCTTTAAAGCATCTGCATAGGTGTCAATCGTATTCTTACTATATCGCTTCGAATGCATCCAGCTTTCAAATACCTTTATTTTTTCTTCCGCTTCTTTACTTAAAACTGAACGAGTGTTAACTGTAACTTCTTTAATCACCGTCGGTTGGTTATGTTTCTTAACAGCATTAATAAATGTAAGCTTATGATCTTTCAATAATTCACAAACTTCAATTGCAATTTTTTCACTATGGTCATACAGCCAGGCTCTATGCGTTTTACTCCAACGGCCACCTTCTATTTTTCGCAGTAAATTAAATACAGTTGTGTCATATTTAAATTTTACCGCCAGGCAATCTTTTTCCTTATGCCACACGCGTTCTAATGTAATTTCCATACTATAAATGTACCGGCAAACGGCGTAGTGTATGGCTACAATTTGTAGTATAGTGTTTGCAGCAAATATAAATTGTGCATAGTGCTTTGATCAAAGCATTAAAAAAAAAATAATTCAAAAATGTAAAGCTTACTTCTTCAACAGCGCATTCCAACCCTGTGCTTTCAAATCGTGAACAGATCCTGCTCTCGCTACCATCAACCTGCCTTTGGCCTCGTTGGTAATATGACCAATAATTGTAAAGTCGGGTAGGTTCTTTACTTTTTCATAATCGCCAATATCAATGGTAAATAATAATTCGTAATCTTCGCCACCGCTTAAAACGCACAATGTAGGATCTAAATTAAATTCAAAGGCGGTATCGTAAGTTAAAGGATCAATAGGTATTTTTTCTTCATACAATTCAACACCCACATTAGATTGTGTGCATAAATGTAAGATCTCTGATGATAAACCATCGCTTACATCTATCATGGATGTTGGCTGCAGTTTTAATTTTTTAAACAACTCAAAAATATCTTTTCTTGCTTCGGGTTTTAACTGGCGTTCTAAAATATAATCTTTGCCTTCAAGATCAGGCTGTAATTTTGGATTTTCTTTAAAGATGGCTTTTTCTCTTTCTAAGATCTGTAAGCCCATGTATGCGCCACCCAGGTCGCCGCTCACGCATAATAAATTTCCTTCCTGCGCGCCGTTACGGTAAACCAATTCTTCTTTTTTAGCGGCACCAATAGCGGTAATGCTAATTACCAAACCGGTAAGGCTTGATGTTGTATCTCCACCCACCAAATCTACATTGTATTTTTTGCAGGCCATTAACATGCCCGCATACAATTCTTCTAAAGCTGCCAGTTTAAAACGGTTAGAGATGGCTATAGACACCACTATCTGCCTTGGCTCGGCATTCATGGCATAAATATCGCTAAGGTTAACCACTACGCTTTTATAACCTAAATGTTTTAAGGGCACATAGGTCAAATCAAAGTGCACACCTTCTACCAACATGTCGGTGCTTATAACGGTTTCCAGTTTGCCGTTATTTATTACGGCAGCGTCATCGCCAACGCCTTTAATGGTTGAGTCTTGATTTAACTCAATATGCTGTGTTAAATGTTTAATTAAACCAAATTCTCCTAATTCCGAAAGTTCGGTATCTCCTGTATTATCAAAATCCATTCTCTAAAATTTTATCTGTTTTTTTTGCCAGTTTAAAGTCAAGCTCTGTTAAGCCGCCGGCATCGTGCGTACTTAAGGTAATTGAAACTTTATTGTAAACATTTTCCCAGTTAGGGTGATGGTCTAATTTCTCAGCTTCTAAGGCTACCTGTGTCATAAATCCAAAAGCCCGTACAAAATTTTTAAACGTAATTTCTTTTGAAATAGAATTGGCATTCAGTTTCCAATCCTTTAATTCAGAAAATGCGGTTTTAATTTCTTCTGGTGTATATGCCTTTGGTCTCACAGGGTAAAGATACGATTTATTTTAAAGACATTTTAAATTAGACTTATGCTCGTCTCGATACGAATCCCGATAGCTATCGGGATAAAGAGCAAAATTGCTAACACAAATCTAGCTCAACGTGACATTATTCTTAGTGTGCCTTTGTGCTCTTAGTGTCTTAGCGGTAAAAAATCAATCCTTTATCACCACACTGGTGCTGGCCACATCCCCATTCATGGGCGGTAACAGCTTGGTAACTTTTACCTCCAGTGTTTTTAAGGTTTTAAATTCTGCCTTAATGCGTTTAAAGATCCTGTCGCAAACCTGTTCAATTAATTTACTTCTTATGGCCATTTCTGCTTTGCTTATTTCATAAACAGTACAGTAATCCAAAGTTTTTGTAAGATCGTCGGTTATAGCTGCCTCAGTAAAATCAGTGGTCATGTAAACATCCACAATATAATTGGCACCAATGCGTGCTTCTTCTTCCAGGCAACCGTGGTAGGCGTATAATTTTATTCCTTCAATATGTATCTCGTGTGTCATAATTATTTTCCAAAATCCAAACCATCCTGGTTGCCCTGGTTTTGATCACCTAAGCCTTTTAATTGTTTACCGCGTTTAAAGATAGAAGCATCCATTTTTCCGAATAAATAGGTTACGGTAAATTTCACAAAACGTGCTTCTCTTCTTCGCGAAAGATCTTGTATATAATAAGGTGTTTCGTAATGCGCGCCCATTCTGCGTGTATTAAAAGCATCGCTTAATGTGGCATTTAAGATCCATTTAGTGCCTATCATTTTATTTAAACTTACATCCATTGAATATACAGGATTGCTGGCCCCTAATAATAAAATGCGTGGCGACTCGTAATTACCATTTACCTGCAGCGTTAATTGTTTTGGAAAGCGGTACGATAAAGTGGCTTTTGTATTATACGCATAGCCTTCTGCTTTTACATCGGGCTGGCCCTGCACTACGGTACCGTTAATGTAGATGTAAAAGATATTACCATTTAAGGTAGCATCTAAATTTTTAAAGAAGGTGTATTTAATGGTATGCTCCATGCCGTAACGCACACTGTTCTTACCATTCACTGTGGTGTTTACTAACACTGTTGGATCAAATTGTGATGGATAAGCAACATCTGTAATTGGTTGTTCTTCGTAACGGAAATAACCCGAACCTAAATAACTGCCCTTACTAAATGTTTTGTTATAATTTATTTCTGCAATGTTTTTAAACTCAGGCTTTAATTGCGGGTTACCAATACGGTAATTTTGTTTATCGGCAAACATCACAAATGGCATTAACTGAAAAAAGTTAGGGCGACTGATCTTCCTGCTAAAATTCAATTGCAATTCCTGGCTCTTTTTTAATTTCTTCGAAAAATAAATTCCCGGAAATAACGATTTTAAAATATCGTCAGGGGTAGAAGGATAATTGTATGAGAAACTTTGTTTTTTATCGGTAATGTTGCCTTTGTAATACGAGTGTTCAAAACGTAATCCCGCCTGGTACGAAATATCCCAAAACGTTTTACTGTTATAATTCACATAAGCCGCGTTTACCATATCATCAATCACATAACGGTTGCTCATAATGCTATCACGGGTGTAAATATCATTTACCGAAGTGGCGTTAGATGTATTGTTCTCGCTTAACGATTGTTTATAAAAGAGTTTAACACCGGCCTCAAATTTTTTAGTCTCACTAATTGGATTTACATAATCCATTTGAAACGTGTATTGGTTGGCATTACTCTTACCAACATTTTTTTGATATTCTTTTGGAAACGAAATAGTATCCGGATCAAAATGTGTATCTGTGGTAAACAGGTAACCGTTATGCGAATCGGTATAATTAAAACTACCATCCATGGTTAATTCTTTACCGGCTTTTGGATAAGTTTTCTTATAAATGATTTGCGCGTTGTAATTTTGAAAGGCCGCGTTCTGTTCATTTAACCGACCACCATATAAAACTTTTTTAGAATCTTTATCCAATACCTCATACACCTGCCTGTCATCAGTATCAAAGGCACCGGCCACTATCATCCCGTTCAACGTAATGGTGTTACGGTTGGTAATGTTATAATCTATGCCTAATCTCCCAAAATGAAATTGATTTTTAAAGTTTGTATTGTTATCCTGGTTAAAATATCCCGCGGCATTTCCCGAGCTATCTAACTGTTTACGTTTTGTATAACCCAATGTATTATTAATGGCCTGGTTAAATGAGTACATCGATGACATATTCCATCTACCTTGTTTTACATTCAGCATCAGCATGCCGCCATACCTGTCGCCCGTGCCGGCATTGGCCATTACCATACCATTGTAACCGGGTTTCAAATTCTTTTTCATAATAATGTTTAAGATACCACCGGTTGTGTTAGCATCGTATTTAACTGAAGGATTGGTGATCACTTCTACACGGTCTATCTGATCAGCAGGAATTTGCGCCAGCGTCATATTGGTTGGCCTGCCATCTACAAATATAGTAGGACTTTGATTTCTTAACTGCGCATTACCATCTGCATCCATAGTAACACCCGGCACATTTTTCATAACGTCTGCCGCTGTGCCGCCTCTTACCGAAATGTCCTTATCAACATTATAAGTACGTTTGTCGATTGACATTTGTACCGTGTTTTTTTCAGCAGTAACCTCTACTTCCTTTAATAATTTTTCGTCTACTTCAAATTTTATATCACCAAGGTCTTGTTCCAGTTTATTAGGCATTTGAATATAGATCTTGGTTTCGTAAGGCTTATAACCAATTTGTGTAGCACGAAAGCGGAATCCTCCCATTGGTGGCAAGCCCTCAATAGCAAAATCACCATTTTCCTGGGTTAAAGAGCCTCCTAAAAGACTGTCTTTATTATACCATAGCACAACAACAGAAGCAAACTCTACCGGTTTTTTGGTCTTGGCGTCAACTATCTTTCCATACACACGGCCCTTAATATCCTTAAGGGCTTTCATCATATCTTTATTAGCACCGCCGCCGCCCGGCGGACCTTGCGCTTTTATTAAGAAACTAAGAAACAGAAAGGTTATAAATAAAAGTTTTTTCATGGTAATGCGCTGTAAAATTACAAGAATTTTAGGGTTTTAAATGGCTTTATTTTATCAATGGTAACAGGTAATGATGCTCGGATGTTTTATGGTATTTTAACTTTAACCCGGATCATCCAATAGAACTTCTGTTACGAAACGAAATACCTTCAAAACAGCGGGCTTTATCCCTTTCACTCATTCACCATAGCATTTACTATGCCTCAATCGTGAATTGACTGTTTTATTGGTATTTCACTTCTCATAACGAATCCTATTGAATAATCCGGGTTTTTTATGAAATCGCTTGATTTGTTTTATCTTTGCGCATGCTTAAAGGCAAAATGATCATATTTTCGGCTCCATCAGGCTCAGGTAAAACCACCCTGGTGAGGCATATTTTAAAAACTTTCCCCGACCAGATCGAATTCTCCATTTCGGCCACAAGCCGTCCAAAACGTGGGGTAGAGGAGAATGGGAAGGATTACCATTACCTGTCAGTAGATGAGTTCAAGCAAAAAGTGGCCAATAACGAATTTTTAGAGTGGGAAGAAGTATATGCCGGCACACATTATGGCACCTTAAAATCCGAAGTTGAAAAGATCTGGGCAAAAGGCAAAGCCGTTATTTTTGATATTGATGTAGAAGGCGGTTTAAATTTAAAGAACCAGTTTAAGAACGATGCTTTGGGTGTTTTTGTAATGCCACCAAGTATAAAAATTTTAGAAGAACGTTTACATTCACGTAGTACGGATAGTAAAGAAAGCATTGCCCGCCGTGTTGAAAAAGCCGAGAAAGAATTAAAAACGGCAGAGCTATTTGATGTTTTTATCCTCAACGAACACTTGCCTGTTGCCTGCGCCAAGGCAGAAGAAATTGTAAAAGAATTTTTGGATTGTAATAAATAATAAAAAGCTTAATAATTTAACCTGTCATTCTGAACTCGATTCATCCCGATAGCTATCGGGATCAGCACTAAATAAGAACTGAGATTCCGGGTCAAGCCCGGAATGACTGTAACAAAAAACCCGCTTAATTTAAGCGGGTTTTTTGTTGGAAGTATTTTTAAGCTTCTGCCTTCGGTTTATCAGCATCACGCAGTTTTGTCATTTCTTCACTTATTAATTTGCGTTTAGCGGCAAGCTCTGCTATCTTTTCTTTTTCAACTGCAATTTTATCTTCAATTTCTTTCATAAAACTGTTACTGCCCTTAGAGTTTTTAAAGAAGCCTAAATTATTATCGTAGGTGCGAATGCGGCCTGTAATTTCATCACTCAGTTTTTTAAGATAATCCGATTCTTTTCTTAACAGATCAAAACCATTTTCAGAAGCAGCCAAACGATCCAGTTTACTTCTAAATTGCATAATAGCCTTTTCCTGCTTATCCATATTCATTTGCTCATATAACTCGTCCAGCTTGTTATAAAAAGCATCGTTAATACGTTTCTTATCTTTCATGGGCACCATGCCGCCTGCGTTCCATTCAGCACTAATGGCTTTTAACTGCGCATGATTTTCTTTATTGTCGGCACCTAATTTAAACTCGTTTAATTTGGCAAGTGTTGCTTCTTTTGTCACTAAATTTCCTTCAAAAGAGGCGTCTAAATTTTCGTAATAATTTTTTCTTGCATCAAAAAAATGATTGCAGGCTTTTCTAAAACGTGCAAACAATTTCGGTTCTTCTTTATCACCGTTGCTTGGATATTTTTTCCAGTTGTCCTGTAATTTAATAAGGTCGGCACCTGTCTTTTGCCAGTCGGTACTGTCTTTCAGCGCTTCGGCTTTTGAGATCAGTTCTGATTTTATTTTGCGGTTAGCAGCAAATTTTTCATTCTGCCCTGCAAAATATTCTTTTTTCTTATCAAAAAATGTATCACAAATAGCACGGAATTCGGCCCAGATCTTTTCGTTATCTTTTTCAGTGGTACGGCCAACGGTTTTCCACTCGTTTTGTAAAGCAATTAATTGTTCGGTAGTTTCATTCCATTTTACGGTACCTTCAGAAGCCGCTGCTACCAGCGCTTTTGCTTTTTCAATTAATTCAAGTTTTGATTGAAGATTATTTTCTTTCTTTTCTTCAATACCTGTATAATGGGTTTTTATTTTTGCGTAGGTCTCATCCAAAACATTTTTATATTCCTGTTTTAAGATCTCCCATTTGCTGTTTGGCACCGGGCCAACTTCATCCCATTCGTTACGGTAAACTTTAATTAAGCGCTCTGCTTCCTTAATGTTTTCGATAGACTGAATGCCTTTTATTTTACCGATCAATTCGGTTTTTAATTCGAAATTCTTTTTAAGATCGTGCTCTTGCAAGTCGCGAAAGATCTTTAAATTGTAATAGAATTCTTCAACCGCTTTACTGTAATCAGCTTGTACTTCTTTATACTTATGTGATGATACTGCTCCTGTATTTTTCCACTGCGTTTGCAATTCCTGCAGCATTTTAACAGCTGCACCCACATTATCACTTACTTTGCTCAGGTCGTTAATTTTGGCAATAATTTCAAGTTTAACAGATAGGTTTTTTGCCTGTTCCGAAGCAATTTTTTGATCTGCGTCTTTCTTTAATTTTGCATGTTTATCCAGCAGCTCTTCAAATTTCAGGTCTTCAGGTTGTTTGGGATATTCAAATTCTTTTGGCTTGCCACCCTCATCCACAAAGGCCTGGCGGGCGGTTTCAAATTCAGTTGTCCAAAGTTTTTGATACTCTTTCTGCAGAGCACGCACATTAGCAGCAACTTCACCTGCATCTTTAGTCAGCAGTTCTTCCAGTTTAGCGATCAATTCGTTTTTCATTTAACGTTTTTTTATTCAATACCCCAAAAATAGTGGAAAAGACACAGCTAACAAAACCGTAAATTTGTTGTTTTTTTACAAAGATTTATATAAATTGTAATTTGTAGTGAGCATGATTTCTGAGAAAAATATCGAATTGCTTCAGTTCGATAAAATAAAACAACGTATAAAACAAAAATGTTGCGGTCGCCGTGCAAAGCTGTTGTGCGATGAGATAGCTCCTAAAATATATTCTGCGGAGATCTTAAACGAATTAAACCAAACCAACGAGGTAAAATTAATACTGGCAGCCAACGGTTATTTTCCGGCGTTGGAGCATGATGATATTGCGCAGGAATTAACAATATTGAATATTGATAACTCTTTGCTTCACGAAACGCAATTGCTAACACTATTAAAAACTACCGAGGTAATTAATACGCTCATTCGTTTTTTAAGAGGTAAAAAAGCAACCATGCCTTTTTTATTTGAGCTGGTAGAAAATACAGATGTGTGTGAAATTGTTGTAGAAGAAATAAACCGTATTATTGATGCAGAAGCGTTGGTAAAAAGCACGGCTTCTTCAGAGTTAAACCGAATCCGTAAACAGATACAGGAAAAGAGAAGAGAAAGCGATCGTAAATTTTATAATTACGTAAATGAATTACGCAAGTTAGGTTATTTGCGCGATAACGAAGAAGGTTTTTTTAATGGCAGAAGAACATTAGCTGTTTTAGTAGAATACAAATCAGAAGTGTCGGGTTTTGTGCACAGCAAAAGCGAAACGGGCAAAACAATTTTTATTGAACCCGGCGTTACCATTAACATTAATAACGAAGTTGCCGAATTAGAGATTGATGAGCAGCGCGAAGTGAACAGAATTTTGCGCGAGCTGTGCGCATTGATAAAACCTTTTGTTCCCGAACTTAAAAAAGGTTTTGATGTGTTGAGTTATGTGGATTTTTTAAGGGCAAAAGCAATGTTTGCAGTTGACCTTAATGCGAATTTACCTGAAATAAAAGAAGGCTTTGATTTGAATATTGTTTCCGCATTTCATCCCTTACTATTTCTTCAAAATAAAAAAACAGGAAGAAAAACAGTTCCATTAACTGTTCAATTAAATTCGGAGAATCGCGTTTTAGTTATCAGCGGACCAAACGCCGGTGGAAAAACAATTGCATTAAAAACCATTGGTGTTTTGCAAATGATGTTGCAAAGCGGATTGTTGATCCCTGTTAAAGAAAATTCTGTGTATTGTTTTTTTGAAAAGATCTTAATTGATATTGGCGATACACAAAGCATAGAAAATGAATTAAGTACCTACAGCGCCAAATTAAAATCAATGACAGGTATCTTAAACGATATTAATGAAAGTACATTGGTATTAATGGATGAGTTTGGAAGCGGCACCGACCCTGAATTGGGAAGCGCTATTGCAGAAGCTGTTTTGGAAAGCATTGAAAATTCAAAAACAAAAGGTGTTATCACCTCGCATTTTAGTAATGTAAAATTATTGGCAGAAAAATTACCGGGTACTTTTAACGGCTGCATGTTATTTGATATTGATAATTTAGAGCCAAAATATATTTTAAGCATTGGCGAGCCGGGTAGCAGCTATACCTTTGAAGTGGCCGAACGTGTTGGTTTTCCAAAATATATTATTGAGCGGGCAAAGGAAAAAGTGGATAAGGATAAATTAAAATTCAACCGTTTACTGGCCGAAGTTCAAAATCAAAAAGCAAAATTGGATGAACAGTTGGAAAAGGCCGAACATGAAGAATTTCTAAAAAAAATAGCTAAAGAAAAATACCATACTTTATTTGATAACTGGCAACAAAAAGTAGAGCGCGAACGTGACCGTAAGATTGAACTAGCGCGCCTGGCAGATTATGGGCAAAAGTATTTGCGCTTAATGGACGACTGGAATAAAAAAGGCGATCGTAAATTGGTGATCAAACGCTTTATTGATGGCATAACTGCCGAAACAAAAAAACAGGAAGAGCTAAGAAAACAAAAGAAATTGGATAATTATTCAGAAAAGAAAATTGCCCGCATAAAGCCAAACTTAAAAGTTGGCAGCAAAGTAAAGATCTTAAGCGGAACCGAAATTGGTGTTGTAGAAGAGATCAAGAACGAAAAGGTGTTCATTAAATTTGGCTTGATGAAAATGACTGTTGGTATGGAAAACCTTGTGTTGGCGGAGAGCTAATAGTTTTATAAAGGGCTTATAAATACAAGATTATACACTTTTACAAAATCGCTTACTCTCAAACGCAATTTTTTTCGTTTAAATATGTCTTATAAAGAAACGCTTAGAATAACATTTAGTAAAGTATATATTTTTCGGTAAGTTATTTATTGTGTTTGCGTTAAATCTAATTTTTAGAACGAATTGGCTCAACAACTATCGAATAATGGCGGATCTGCTGCATAGCATAATTTAATGTTTCTAAGGCATCTTCAACACTTTGACCGGCAACTATTTTTATAATTGCATCAGTATCGTTTATTAAATTTCGCGGTTTTTTTTCTGTTGTTTCAGTCATGTTTTGTGGTTTAAATTACCTTTGTAAGCAGCCTAATTCATCAATATGAATGTGATGAAAAAAAGAAAGCGGAAGGTGTATTTTATTCGGATATTATTTTGCTTACTGCAACAGTAACGCCATCAACAATTGTTTTTACAAAATAAATGCCTTTGTTTAAATCGACATTTATGTTAGCAGTTTCAATTATTTGATTTTTGTAAATTAATTTACCTACACTGTCAAAAATTTCAACAGTAGCGGTTTCTTCTGCTCCTGCTATGGAGACAGTGAATTTGCCATTATTAGGATTGGGATAGATTTGAACATTAACTTTTTTTTCGGGTGATTCACTTTTTACAGTTAACGGTGCAGAAATAATAACGTTATAGTCCTCCGCTTCGCCAACTTGCCATTGACTTGGTACAACTGTGTAACATGAGTAAGGGTATAGAGGTGGGCCAGATGAAGACAGTGTGTAGGCATCATCTTCAAATGCTATTACCCTCATTCGGGTAAGGCCGGTTAAAGCATTTAATGGCACAGTAAATGTGCCTGAAGCAGTACTAACAATATTTGCCAGGCTTTGATAGAACACTAATTCACCAGGGTCTAGAAAATCATTATCTTTATTATAATCAATAAAGACACCAGTGTAATGCAAGCTAAATCCGGTAGTTTGCAATAAAATATTATTTGATGTTCCAACTGATAAATTGATCGCTTGCAAATTGTTGAAGTATTCATATCCTATGCCGTTAGTTACACTAGTTGTGTTTGTAAATGAGTTTATTGCTATTTTCGCAATGGCATTGCTTACACCTGTATTCCAGTTGCTGGCACTGCAATAAGGTGCTGGATTTGTAGTTTGTGAATATGAAGCACATATAAAAAGAAAATTTATTGTTAAAATAGCTATTAGTTTTTTCATTTTGTAAAGTTAGCACGTGCCGTACGACTAAAAAATAGACCCATGTATCTAATTTTGAGTATTTGATAAACGCGACTTAATAGGCTCGTAACCAATTAATAAAATTTAATGCGCTAGGTTGAATAAACTATTTGAGAAAAGCACAATAAGTAACCGCAAATTTTAGCAATGAATTTTGATCACCTGGTAGATCAAGTTTTTTTATGATATTATGACGATGATTTTTTATAGTGCTTTCTGAAACAAATAATTTGTCTGCTATTTCTTTACTCAAGAGTTGTTGTGAAATAAGCAGTAAAACGTCTTTTTCTGTTTTGCTTAATTTTGATATTTTATCGGATATAGTTTTATCTGCAAATATTTTACTTGGCCCGGAGGTTAAATTTCTTTCAATATTTTTACCAATGTATATATCACCTTTTGAAACAGTGGTAATTGCTGTTTCAAGTTCAGAAAGCGCGTTTTCCTTTAATAAATATCCTGAAGCGCCGTTTAAGATTGCGTTTTCAAACAACTCTTTTTCTTTGTACATTGTTAGGAAGATAATTTTAGTCTCTGCTTTTGATTTAACAACCTGCTCTAAAACCTCTAAGCCATTAAGCAGTGGCATTTCAATATCGAGAATGGCAATATCCGGCTTTTTTTCATGGATTAGTTTTAGGGCAGTCTGACCATCTGATGCGGAATATGGGGGAGAGAAAGTGCTATTAGAATTAATTAGGTTAAGTAATCCTAACAAAATTAGTGGATGATCATCTGCAATTAATGTCGATATTTTATTCATAATTTTTTACAATTATTTTTATTGTTGTTCCAGCGCCGCTGCTGGAAATTTTAAGTTCTGCTCTGATAAGATGAGACCGTTCCTGTATTGAAATCAATCCTACACCTTTGTTTTTATTTTCTGAACTTATACCAATTCCGTCGTCCTGAATTGTAAGGTCAAATTGCTTGTTGTTAACTTTAAAAGTTATCCTCGCGTTTTTTGCTTTTGAGTGTTTTATAACATTGCTTAAAGCTTCCTGTGCAATACGATAAATATTAATTTTGGTAAACTCGTTCTTTAAATTAATATATTCAATATCGTAGGTTAAATAAATATTGGTTTTTGCGCTGATATTTTCTACAAGAGATATTAAAAGTGCCTTAAGGTTAGTTTCCTTAAGCCTTGTTGGCGAAAGGTTTCTTGAAATATTTCTTACTTCTTCTAAAATAGGTTGAATTTCATTAGCATATTTGCCGTTTGTGTGCATGTTAAGGTAAAGTAATTCTTGTCCTACGCTATCGTGCAACTCTCTTGAAATACGCAATCTTTCCTCTTCTTGTGTATTTAGAAGGGCTTTTGTTACTGCATTGCGTTGCTTTTTAATAAAATGCAATCTTATTTTAAATATTAAGGCAATTAAAGTTATACAAGCAACAAAATAGATGATATAAAACATATCGGATTTCCACCAAGGTGGCAAAATAGTTAAGCTAAATACTATGCTGTCGCTTATTTTATTTGTAATGTTTTTTGCTCTAATGTAAATATTGTATTTACCCGGATTTAGGTCAATTAATTCCTGGAAATTATCTTTTTTCCAGTTAGACCATACAGTATCTGTTGTATTTATCTTATATTGATATTGCACATCGCTACCTGATAAAAAATCATCTGCGCTGAATTTAAGATGGATGTTGTTCACATAATATGGCAGCACTAAGTTATTAGGTACTCCGGTAAATTTATTAATACCCGTATAAGATATTATTGTATTGTCTTGTAACTTTAGTTCATGAGCCTGTAAGTTAAAATTGTAGCTTTTATCATTTAATTTGATTGCAGTAAATTCAACGTTGGGTTTTGCAGAGTTAAGCATAAACTTGTTGTTTAATACGGATGTGATGCCAGAACTTCCGCCCCACCAGATTCTACCGGATTTATCTATGCCCGAACAATTGCGGGAGAAATTTTCTGATTTAATTCCATCTGAGTTGTGAATAAATGTATAAACATTTTCATCCAAACAAATACCACATTTAGAACAGCGTATAGTTGAAACTGAATTAACATCAATAAGTGCAAGGCCTTTTTCTGTACCAACAAATAATCTGTTATTGAGTGTATCTTCAAGAACCGACATAACCGCGTTATTTGGAAGATATTTTTTACCATTAAGCAAATGAAAATTACCCTTATGATAACGGAGCAGACCTTTGCCAAAGGTTGATAACCATAGCGAGCCATCGGAAGTTTTAGTGATGTTCCAGATAACTGAATACGGAAACCCACTTTTTTCATTTAAATATCTGAAATTTTTTCTGTCGTAAACAGTTATGCCGTTTTGAGTACCAAACCAAATGTTATGATCTTCATCTTCACAAATAGTTCTAACGTAATTTGAGCTTAGCCCAGTTTTTTGATTATGAAAATGCAAGGTATCATTTTTATATTCTACAACCCCATTGCCAAAAACAGCCATCCACAAAGTTCCTTTCGAATCTCTATAAAACGATGAGATTTTCAATTTCGGATCTTTTTTTTCATCGTAACCATAATGTTTAAACACTTTACCTTCTTTAATAATAAAACCGTTATTCATTGTACCAATCCAGATTTTATTTTTTTCTGCCAAAAAATCAAACACATAATTTGGCTTTATTTTATCAATCATTGAGTAATCAATTAATTTATTACCGTTTAATTCAATGATATTACCAACGGAAGTTCCAATCCATTTATGACCAGATTCATCAATTTTTAATGCCGTAATAAAGTCATTTTTCAAACCGTTATTAATTCCCAGATACTTAACATCCAATTTCAATTTGGTTAATCCCCCGCCATATGTTCCCGCCCATATTGTATTGTTTAAACCTTTAACAATACAATTTATGTATTCATCTTTTGGTAAACCGTCTTTAATTGTAAATGTTGTAATATCATTGTTTTTTAAATTAACCAAACCGTTGCCTAATACAGAAACCCATTTATTATTATCATTATCTATCAAAATAAAATTTACCTCGTTAAGAAGCGTTTTTGAGCTATCAACAATATTAAATAAAGAATCATTTCTAAAAGAAAACAAACCTTTATTCGCGTATCCAAACCATAAATCGTCTTTTGTATCAAAATCAAAAGCAGTGATACCTGAGGTGCCAGGGTTATCTCTTAATTGTATGCTAAAGTAATTTGATCCATCAAATTTAATAAGAGTTGAACTACTGGTTGAGAACCACATATCGCCCCTTTTATTCATTTTTCCGCAGGTGTAGTTTACTCTATTACTAAGATCTTTAAATTTGATTTGTGAAAATGTTTTGCCGCTTAATGTTATTATACCATTAAAATTTGTTCCAAAAAAAATATTACCCGATTTGTCTTCAGTTATAAACCTTATCAAGTCGTTACTGCGTGGCCATTTAATGTTGTAGGTTGTAAGAATGCAGCCGTCAAATTTGTTAATTGTATTGTTGCCCGAAACAAACCAAATGTTTTCTTTTGAATCGTTATACACTAAATTAACTACTTCACTTTTTAATCCCTGAACTATACCGTATTTTAATATAGTTTTTCCGTCGTATCTTAATAAGCCATTTCCTTCGGTAGCAATCCAAATATTGCCTTTTTTGTCGTTAGTTATACCCATAACAAATGAAGTTGGAAATCCCTGATCAACATCTGAATATTGAATATCATAATTGCATAGATCTTTCTTTCTGAATTTAAAATCCGTGCACACTTCCGGTATCAGAATGTTGCATGAGGCGGCATTAAATTCTAAATCACTTTTAGAGTATTTTAGTTGTGAATATAAACACAGCGAGTCTCTTACTTTTGTGCTGGCAATAAATGTTGAAGACGTTTTGTTAAGGTCGCCTAAAGAAAGGGTGATTTTTTTTGTATCGGACTCGCTTAGCGTAAAGCTTTTCAAGCTAAGGCTTTTTAAAGGTCGCTTGCTGATTGGTCGCAAAGAGTCTTTATTGCTTTCTAAAAATTTATAAGTACTACAAACATCAAGACTTTTAATTGCAACAGGAATTGAACTATGAGATGGTGTACAAAAATTAAAGTAAAAAATAAACTGAGCTAATAGCAAACCAATAACAATTTTTATAAAGAAAAAATTATTTAAGTTGTTTAACGACATTAGTGTTTATGATAAATTAAAATTAGTAATTATTTAGATGATAAAGATTTTAAAGAAAATTAAATTTTATAAATAACTAAAATCATCACGCTTTGCTATCGCCAATGTTGCATGTAAGTTCACATATTTAGCCCCAGGGGTCTATTTTATTATGCTACGCACCTGACGATATTTGCGTATGTTCAATCCCAAACTATTTTTGATTTTGTTTACATGGATTTATTGTATTAGTAGTAAATCTCAAACAATATCCTGTAACAGTAATGTCATTTATTTGCATACTTCTGCAGCGGCTTGCGGTACTTGCGCAAATACCCCGATAAAGGTGTTTGATCCAACATTACCACTAAGCGCTACCAATCCAAGTAATTTAGTTGTGCCTTCGGGTGGCAGCGGTTTGGCTTTTGGAAATAACTTAAATTCTTCCACTCCAAACCCTACATTTTATACAATAATTGGAAATTCTGTGAATTGGTGGAACGGTTCAGCCTGGGTGAATACCGGCCATACATTTCCAAACACAGCGGTTAACTTAGGTTTGGCAGGTAACGTGTTATATGGAATTGGAGGAACGGGGTCGGGAAATACAATTTATACCTACAGTGGTACAGCTAACTCAAACTCGCTAATTAACATACCAAACTTTTCACCCAGCAATGCTATTGGCGATGTTGTTGGTGATTGCAATGGCAATTTTTATATTTTAACTACAAGCCCGGGATTGCTAAGAATATTTGACGGTACAGGAACTTTAATTTCCACCTATACTCTTACGGGTCTTCCGGCTACATCAGGAGGTGCGTTCTCTATAGTAAATGGCAATGTATATTGTGCTATTTCCAACACTCTTTATATTGGTGTTGTATCGGGACTTGTAATTAACTTTTCTGTTGCCACTTGTTTCTCACCATTTGGCCTTTGGGGTGATTTTGCTCAGTGTCCCTCCTGCAATTTATTAACGCCGGTGCCGTCTACATCAATAAACTGTTCTGTTATCCTTCCTGTTGAACTACTCGAATTTAAACTAACGAAGGGGGGGGCGGGGGTAATAATAGAATGGACGACCGCTACCGAACACAAATCAAAAAAATTTGAGATAGAACGTTCGTTAGATGCAGATACATGGGAAAATGTTTCTTCCGTTAAGGCCGCTGGTTTTAGTACTCAGCTGTTAAACTATAAAGCTATCGATACTTCACCGCTGAGTGGCATATCATATTATCGTTTAAAGGAAGTTGATATGAACGGAGAAGTTAGCTTTTCCGAAATAAGATGGATTAGTTTTGAAGATGAAAAACTTTTGCGCGTTTGGCCTGTGCCCGCAAACGATAAACTATTAATTTCTACTTTAAGTGCCCAGCGTATATCTGAAGTTAAAATAAATAACGCGTTGGGTTGTATCATTTCATATAAAAAGTCACAGGATGACGACGGTGTTGTTGAGATAAATACCGGTGATTTGATAAGCGGTTATTATACCGTTGAAATCCGTACGGAAATGCAAGAAGTTATATACAAGAAAATATTAATCAATAATTAATCTATTATGCTGTTTATTTTGAATTTGTTTAATAAGCCAGAGAAAGCAATAAGTATTTTATGTATACTGTTTTCATTTAATTTGAAAATTATTGCTCAACCATACACCTGCCCCAGCGACGTTATATTTTTACATACAACTTCGGGGCCGGCTTGCACAGGTTGTCCATTGCCAACCCCCATAAAAGTATTTAATCCGCTGCTGCCTTTAAGCGCAACTAATCCTACAAATTCAAATATTTTTCCACCAACAGGCAGTAACGGAGGCGGGGGATTAGCATTTGGCACAAATATTTTTGCTTCCAATCCAAACCCAACCTTCTACACAAACCCCAACGGTTCAACAATAAATTGGTGGAACGGTACAACATGGGTAAATACTGGCCACAATTTTCCCAGCATAAATTTTGGTTTTGGCGGCGGACTAATTTTTGGAATCACAGGAACGCCAAACAACTATGGAATTTGGAAGTATGATGGCACTGGAAACGCCACACAACTTTTGACTGTTACTACCTCTAGTTTCTTATGTGGCGATGTAGTTGTGGACTGCAATGGAGACTTTTATTTGTTAAGTATTTTGCCCGCTGTTTTATATAAGTATAATTCATCAGGAACTTTGCAAAATACTTATCCGATAAATGGTTTGCCCAATTCTGTTAGTGGATCTGGAGCAATGGCTATTGTTAACGGACAAATTTATATTAATTACAGTCCGCCTTTTGCTACAACTGGAGATGTTTATGTTGGATCATTGAACGGCAGTTCAATAAATTTTATAAAATCTATATGCCAATCACCTTTACTTTACGGTGATTTTGCAGATTGCTCAGAATGCGATCCGCTTAATTTAAATCCCGGCCCTAGCATAGGGCCTGTTACAGCAAGTAATAATGGACCTTTGGCATGCGGGACACCAACAGCAAATGCTAGTGTAACCTCCAGCATAGCTAACATGAGCTATTTTTGGTCCGGCCCGTTGATCTCCGGTCCAAATACTGGTTCTGTAATTACCGTAAATGCACCAGGTATATATACTTGTGTTGCTACCACATCTTTATGCCCAACCCAAACATTTGTTGTTACAACTACAGTTGTTGCTTCGGGTAATATCACTGCCGGTTTAACATCCTCAAACATATTAAATTGTACAAATTTAAATTCAACGCTTACAGCAAGTCCCAGCTCCACAAATTTAAGTTATTCATGGGCCGGTCCAGGAATAACTAGCTCTATGAATGATATTGCAATTGTAAATCAAGTTGGAACCTATACTGTTTCAATATCAAGTTTAACCAACAATTGTGTTGGTATAGCAACAATAGCAGTAACAAGCAATACAACACTCCCTGTTATTACCATAACAAATAGCGGAAGCATGGTGTGTGCAAATACTACCATTACCCTGTCGGCAAACGGTGCTCAAAGTTACACGTGGAGTACAGGTCAAACCGCAAATACCGTACAATTTAACGCTACTACACCAACAGTTATAACCGTGGCCGGAACCGACGCGTTATCCAATTGTACATCCAGTTCAAGTATATCTATTAGTGTTATTTCTGTTCCTGTACCAATAGTAAGCGATACAGCCAAAGTATGCGATGGCGACAGTTTTACATTAAATGCCTCTGCACCTCAAAGCAGCCCTAATTTCTACTGGTCAGGGCCTAATGGATTTAATTCAACGCAAGCCTACAACACAATAAACAATTCTACTTCAGCTATGAGCGGAATATATACAGTTACCGCCACTTATTTGCAGGGGAATATTACATGTCAAAGTAGCAATACTGTTTTAGTTAATGTTAAGCCTCATCTGAGCCTGAATTTAGCAAATGAAATAAAAGCCTGCATCAACCAAAGTCTAACTGTTTTCGGGCCGGGCGGTGCAAGCACTTACAGTTGGTATTTCAACAATCAACTTGTATCTTCTAATCAGGATCTTTTTATTAATTCTTTTTCATCACTTAATGCCGGAAATTATAGCTTGGAAATTGATTTTAACGGTTGCAAATCGAGAGATAGCGTAAAATTATCTTATTATCCCTTACCTGTATTGACAACCGTTCTCGCTAACACCACAATTTGTGTTAATGAATCTCATAGCTTTACTTTAGGCATTAATGGCGGAAGCGGAAATTTTTCTTATTTAATTAATCCGTCGCAAAATGTTAGTGTCATCAACAATTCTATACAAATTAGTTATATTACAGCCAGCACAGTATATTCAGTCGTTATTTCCGATAACGCCTGTCCTAATTATAGTGTCATCGAAACTTTCAGTGTTGATGTGATCAATCCACCTTATCCTGTTTTCGCATTTGATGTTAATCGCAAATGCGAGCCATTGTGTTTGAATTTAAACAGTCATTTACAGCCAAACGAATTTATACAGTATAATTTTAATAATACCATAATTGTAAATGAAGATAATAAAACCATTTGTCTGGAGGCGGGCGCATATAATTTAACAGTAACTACAATTGGTCAAAACGGATGTAAGGCAGAATTTTCTAATTATGGATTGTTGGAAGTATACCCTAAGCCGATTGCTGACTTCAGTTATTCATCAAGTACACCGGTTTATGAAGAAGATGACAATATTTTATTCATGGACGCTTCTCACAATGCATCCATTTCTACCTGGCACTGGTACTTTAATAGTAATACACAATGGACCTCTAGTCAGCAGAATCCAAGTTTTACCTATCCGGAACCTGGAAATTACCTGGTTACATTATTAGTTACAAGCGATAAGGGATGTAAGGATACAGTTAGCAAAACTTTAACTGTAGAAGATAATTATGCCATTTACATTCCTAATACATTTACACCTGATATGGACAACCTTAATGACATATTCATACCGAAAGGCCACGGAATTAAGAAATATGAAATGATGATTTTCAACAGGTGGGGTGAAAAATTGTTTCAAACAAAAAGCATTGATCAGGGTTGGGACGGAACTTATCATGGTAGCGAATGCAAAGTAGATACTTATGTTTGGAAAATTAATTTAATTACAATTAACGGTAAAGGAAAGGAGCTAACGGGAAATATAAACTTAATACGTTAGCAATAACTATCAGCCCATAAAAACTTTCTTGCACAGTAATAAAACGTCTTGTCGTTGAGTAATCATGGCCGTGCTGGGAATTTGACAAGAATTAAAGGATCAAAATTAATGCAGTTTTTTGATTGACTAGTAGTTTCAGGCTGCTATACTCCTAAAATGTAATTTTAAATTTGATTTTTAGACCTGTTTTATATTTTATCTTTTAACAAAGATGTTTCTCCAAGTACTTGTAGCGTCTTGAAAGAGAGCTTCTTCGGTCTAAATCTTTTTACTCAAAATTCCTTTTCCTTTCGGGATTACTTCCCCTAAAATTATTTTACTTAATTTTGATCTATCACTTATGTTTTTTGGGTTAAAATACTATTGCATTTTATTTTTTGTAACTGTAATTGGTTCGATCGTGATTAATGCGCAGGAACTTGAGAAATTAAAACAGCAGTTACCCGGCGCAAGTGAATCGCAATGCTCTGCTTTATCTCTGCGCATTGCCTTGTTACACATCGAAAAATACGGCAACCCCGATTCTGTTCTTTTCTATGCAATTAAAGCTAATCAAGCTGCAAGCAATAAATATCAATCACACAAAGCGCAATTATACGTTGCTATTGGCTATCAACAAAAAAATAAATTTGATACAGCTTTAACTATTTTAAAAAAAGTGGTGGAGAGGGATATAAAAAATGACTCTTTAAAAGCAGATGCCTATTATTATTCAGGAATAACATGTTACCGGGCCGGTGATAAAAAATTGGCATTAGATCATTTTTTGAAAGCTATGAGTTTGTACAAAGAGCAATCAAACGTAGATGGTTTGGCTTTAACCTATTGCAAATTGGCCGATGTGTTGGTTACCGATCTGCAAAACCAAGAAGCCAATAGCTATAAAAACAAGGTGATTGCGCTTTTACCAAAATTAAATAGTCCGTACGCAAAAATATTTGCTAATAATTTGTTGTCACGTGTTTATATGGATCTGCGCGCTGTTTCACCGGCATATATTGACAGTTCTATATTTTACGCAAAACAATCCTACGCGTTTATGAAAGAGTACGGCTATTATTTAAGAGCTTACCAGGTGTTGAATATTATCTCTGACAATTATTTTATTAAAGAAGATTATGAAACAGGCATTGAGTATTGTAGAGAGTCTTTAAAATTCAAAAAGTATTTATACCCCGGCGAAATAATTTCCTGCTATATAAAGTTCAGCGATTATTATAATTTAAAAAAAGAACCTTTAAAGGCACTCGTTTATCTCGATTCAATGAAGATGAATTTAAAACACATTAATGTACAGTATTATTGGCTAAACTATTATCAAAGGTATTATGAGTATAATAAAAACGCAGGTAATACAAAAGAAGCATTATATGGTATTGAACATTACAACGCCCTCAAAGACAGTGTGTATAATGTTGACAAGAGTAAAGAGATAAACGAACTCGTTCAAAAATATGATAAGGTAGATAACGAGAAAAAAATTATGGAACTGAATGCGGAAAAAGAAATTGCTTCGGTTAATACTAAATTTTTAATTGCAGGTGTTATTGCATCTTTATTTGCCATAATTATCATCATCTTTTTTTATCGCCAGTCTCTTGTAAAAAATAAACTAAAAACTATTGAAATCGAACAGCGATTAAATAGGGCACGAATGGACCCGCATTTTTTCTTTAATGCTTTAAGCTCGTTACAGGGCTTGGTAAACGATGATCAAAGAAAAAAAGAAGCTTCTGATTATATTTCTAATTTCTCTAAAATTATGCGACAATCTTTAGAAAGCACTTATCTTGAAACGGTTAGTATTGAAGATGAAATAGATTTTTTAAAGAATTACCTTGAACTTCAAAAACTGCGAACCGGTAATAAATTTAATTACAGTTTTAATTATGATAAGGATCTTGAAATAAATGAACTCTTAATTCCATCTATGATCCTGCAACCTTTTATTGAAAATTCAATTGAGCATGGATTTAGTAATATAGATACAGATGGATCTATTAAAATTAGTTTTGCAGTAAAAGAAAATAACCTTCTAATTAATATTATTGATAATGGCGTTGGTTTAAAGGAAGCAAATAAAATTAAAGATCATACTTCGCGGGCAATACAAATTATAAAAGACCGTTTATATTTATTAAACCAAAAACACAAAACAAATGCTACTTTTGCTATTGTAGAAAATTTAACCGGTGGCACCAAAGTACACATCGTTTTGCCAATTATAAATTAATGAAGGTTTTAGTTATTGATAATGAAATAAATGTAAGAGAAAGCTTTGTTGATCTTATTCTAAAAAATTGCCCGCAGGTAAATGAACTATTTCAGGCAGATGGAGTAAAAACGGGTTTGGAAGCCATTCAAAAACATCAGCCCGATCTTGTTTTTTTAGATGTGGAGATGAACGATGGCACAGGGATGGATTTGATGAGCCGACTAAGTAAATTTGATTTTCAATTGATATTCATTACTGCTTTTAATAAATATGCTGTAGATGCTTTTAAATTCAGCGCTATTGATTTTTTATTAAAGCCGGTTAATTCTGAAGAATTAATACGAAGTGTGCAGCGTGCTCAAAAAAACATCAGGTCAAAAGATCTGGCACAACAATTAACGATCTTACAGGAGAGTTTACTATCTATAAAGTCTGCAGAGAAAAAGATCGTGTTGAACGATAGCGAATCAATACATTTTATTAAAGTAAATGAGATCATTCGCTGCGAAGCAGATGGTGCTTATACAAAATTTGTCTTCTCGCAGCGAAAAGAAATATTGGTGTCTTCCACACTTAAAGATTATGAAGAAATGCTCCTGCCTTTTGGTTTTTCACGTGTACATAATTCTCATATCATCAATTTAAATAAGATCATCCGTTTCGACAGGAAAGACGGTGGTTTTTTAGTAATGGAAAACAACGATACCGTTCCTATTTCCAAAAGAAAAAAAGACGAACTGGCGCACATCATTAAACAGATGTAAAATGCCTTTTTACGCTCACCAATAATTCCCTCCCACTTACCAAACAAATTCCCTCGTTCGTTAATTCATATCCGAACAGATAACTCATTTGCAATAATTTAGCTTTCATAAATCTATATCTTATGAAAAAACTAGTATTTATTTTATGCGTATTTGCATTATCGGCAAGGTCGCAAAGTCTTGCCTTTCAATGGGCTAAAGGCATTGGTGGTACCAGCGCCGAAACAGGTGAAGGCATAGCAACGGATGGCTCGGGCAATGTTTACATTACAGGTATTCTTCAAGGCACGGTTGATTTTGATCCCGGACCGGGAACCTTTACCCTGGCTTCTGCCGGATCACAGGATATTTACGTTTGCAAGTTGGATGCCACAGGAAATTTTGTTTGGGCAAAACGTATTGGAGGCGCGGGTGTTGACATAGGACAGGCTATTACTGTAGATGGGGCAGGAAACGTTTTTGTTACAGGCTATTATGATGGCACTGTAGATTTTGATCCCGGCGCTGCAACTTTTAATTTAAGCTCTTCAGGTGGCTCAAGTGATATCTACATCCTTACATTAAATTCTTCCGGAAATTTTATGAGCGCTGTAAGCATGGGGGGCAGCGGAACGGATAGGGCTTATTCGATCGCTACAGATATTTCAGGAAATGTATATACAACAGGTGTGTATACAGGATTGGCTGACTTTGATCCGAGTGCGTCAACGGCTACACTTTCTGCAGTTGGTGGGCCCGATATATTTGTAAGTAAACTTACAAGCAGCGGCACATTTGTTTGGGCAAAAAGTTTGGGAGGAACTTCATCGAATGAAGAAGGCCACGGCATTAAAGCAGATGGAAGCGGAAATGTATATGTAAGTGGTTTTTTTGCCGGTACCGCAGATTTTGATCCATCGGCTGCTACGTTCAACTTAATTTCTAACGGCGCTGCAGATAATTTTGTAGTTAAGTTAAATTCAACCGGCAATTTTGTTTGGGCTAAACAAACCGGTGGTACTTCTACAGAAAAAACGTACTGGTTAAGTTTAGATGGTTCGGGTAATATTTATACATCCGGTTTTTTTAGTGGTACGGTTGATTTTGATCCCGGTGCGGCGATAGCTAATTTAAGCACCACCGGTTTAAACGACGGTTTTATAAGTAAACTCGATGCTTCGGGTAATTATGTTTGGGCCAGGGCAGTAAACACCAATTCATATGTAAATTGTAATGCACTTGTAATCGATGGCTCAAATAATGTTTACGTTACAGGTTATTTCCAGGGCACTACAGATTTTGATCCGAGTGTTAGTTTTTACAATGTAACCAGTGCCGGTAGTTTAGATGTTTATATTTTAAAACTGGATGCAGCGGGAAATTTTGTAACTGCAAAAACATTTGGAAGTACGGGAGCAGATTTTTCTTCGTCTATTGCGCTTGATGCGTCAAACAATGTTTTTACTACCGGTTATTTTTTGGGTACGGTTGATTTTGATCCGGCATCTACAATTTTTAGCCTCACATCAGTGGCAGGTTCTTCTGATGTGTTTGTGCATAAGATGAGTCCGTGTACACTCCCTGCATCCCCCGCAGACATTACTACACCGGGCAATTTAAGTATTTGCTCATCAAATGCTACCACATTAACAACATCCAGTTCAGCAACGGTAACATGGTATTCAAGTCCAACAAGCACAACAGTTTTATCTACAGGTTTAAGTTACAATACGCCTACTTTAGCTGCGGGAACTTATACTTATTATGCAGAATCATTTACATGTTTGAACAGTGCCACGCGTACAGCAATTACTGTTACAGTAAACCCAACACCAACTATTAGTGTAAACAGCGGCTCAATTTGTAATGGTAGCACGTTCACAATTATACCGTCCGGCGCAAGTTCATACTCTTATATGAATTCAACAACAGGCAGCAGCTGCGTAATAAACCCATCTTCTTCAACCAATTTTAGTTTAACGGGTATAAGTACGGCAGGCTGCACAGGTACTGCTGTTAGCTCAATAACGGTTGGCGCTTTGCCAATTATCAATATTAATTCAAGTACGGGTGGGCCAAGTTTATGCAGCGGCAGTACGGCAACTTTGTTTGCAGGAGGTGCTTCAACCTATGCCTGGGTCTCCGGTCCTAATACATCTACTTATGCCATCAGCCCAACGGTTTTTACAACCTATACAGTGGTGGGTACCAGCAGCCTTGGTTGTTCGGCCAGTAACACTATTGCTATGGGTATATTAACAACGCCAACAGTAAATATTAGTACAGGTTCATCAAGTATTTGTAGCGGCAGTTCAACGATCTTAAATGCAAGTGGTGCAAATTCTTATTTATGGAATACCAGTGCAACAACTTCATCCATTTCTGTGTCACCCACTGCAACAACTATTTACACAGTAACGGGCACTACTTTATCCTGCTCAGATACAAAAACGATCGCAGTAAATGTAATAGCTTCGCCAACCATTTCTATTGCAAGCACAGCTTCCACAATTTGTGCGGGCGGCTCTGCCACACTAACAATTATTGGTTCGGCGGGCAGTTACTCCTGGAATACCGGGCCAACAACAACAACACTGTCGGTTTCTCCAACAATAGCAACAACCTATACAGCCGCCGGTTTTAACGGTTCATGTTACGGCCTGGCAATCACAACTATTTCTATATCCAGCAGTATTACTGTAGTAGCTTCAGCTGCTAATGCAACTATTTGCTCGGGCGAATCAACAACTATCACCTCTTCCGGCGCTGCAACTTATACGTGGAGTACTGGCTCTAACTCAACATCCATAGTCGTAAGTCCAACTACTACTACCTCTTATTCTGTTACCGGAGAAAATGGTTCATGTTCAGGTTTGGCAAGTACATTGGTTGTTGTTAATACCTGCGTGGGAATTAACGAATACGAAAATAATTTCTTGCTCTCAGTTTTTCCCAACCCAAGCAATGGATTTGTAAATATTGAAATTAATATTGAAAGCGATCTTGCAATTATAGACGTACTAGGCAAAACAATCGTGACGCTGGATCTGCTTCCGGGGAATAATTATGTCGATATTTCTAATTTAAATAGCGGATTATATTATTTTAAAATTGGCGATAAAAATTACAGCTCATTAAAAAAAGTAATAAAGAACTAGTAAAATAAATAGTGTGAAGTAAGAGAGCGAAACAATAAAATCTATATCTCATGAAAAAAATAACTTTAAATTTTATAAAAATAATTCTTACCATCAATACAACACTTATTTTTGCCTTTACAGCCAAAGCTCAGAATTTTCAATGGGCGCGTTCAATTGGCGGAACACTTCAAGACGAAGGAAGGTCTGTTTGCGTAGATGCAAATAGTAATGTAATTACTCTCGGTGTGTTTCAGGGAACAATTGATGTGGATCCCGGCCCCGGCACTTTTAATTTGGTGGCCGCCGGAAACCTGGATGTGTTTATTTCAAAATTAGATGCGGCCGGGAATTTTACCTGGGGCAAAAGTATTGGTGGCAGCGCTGCTTACGTGCAGGCGCACAGTATTAAAACTGACGCCACCGGCAATATTTACTATGTTGGAGAAGTTCAGGGTATAGCAGACTTTGATCCGGGAGCAGGTATCTCAAACATAAATGGCGTTAATAATGATATTTTCGTAGCAAAGCTGGATGTGTCGGGTAATTTTGTGTGGGCAAAAAAAATTGGCGCGAGTAATGTTGAAAGCGCCAGGGCATTAGAGTTAGATGCTAATGGAAATATTTATTATACAGGTTCATTTACCGGTACGGTAGATTTTGATCCGGGAGCAACAACATTTAATTTATCAGCACCCGGAAGTAATAAACAAGATATTTTTGTTTCTAAACTGGATGCATCTGGAAATTTTATCTGGGCAAAAAACATGGGAGGCACATCAGATGATATTGGATATGCCATTGCAATTGATGCAAATAACAATGTTTATACCACCGGGTCGTTTAGTGCAACGGCAGATTTTGATCCGGGTGTAGGTGTCACTTCTTTCACCGCTGCTGCCAGCACCGATATGTTTATTTCAAAACTCGATGCTAACGGAAACTACTTATGGGCAAGGCAGTTTAGCTGTGCCATGGGTAAAGGCATTGCGGTTGATAACAGTTTTAATGTTTACACAACCAGCGGCTTTAGCGGTACGGTAGATTTTGATCCGGGACCCGGCACTTATACTTTGGCTACGGGTGTAACAGGTGATGCAGATATTTTTATTTCAAAACTCGACCAAAATGGAAATTTTGTTTGGGCTAAAAAATTGGGCGGTTTAAATACAAATCCCGATGATGGTTTGGCAATTGCTTTGGATGCGAGTAACAATGTATATTCAACGGGCTTATTTTCAGGAACCGGTGATTTTGATCCGGGTACTAGTACATACACCATGACATCTGCAGGAGGTTCAAATAACGATGTTTACATTTCAAAATTAGATGCAGCCGGCAATTTTATCTGGGCTGTGCAAATGGGAGGTACTTCCTCAGTTGACCAGGGAACTTCTATTACTGTAGATGCACTTGGCTACGTTTACACTACAGGAATTTTTGTTGGAACCGGAGATTTTGATCCAAATGCAGGTGTATACACATTATCAGGTGCAGGCTCTACAGATTGTTTTGTTCAAAAACTTGGAAGCAGTATCACCACAAATATCAGTGAAGTCAAAGGTGTACAGCTCGCTTCTGTTTATCCAAATCCTGCAACAAGCAGCTTCACAATTAAAACCGGGCAACCCGGTACTTATTTTATTATTAATAGTTTAAATCAACCCGTAAAAACAATCAATATTGAAAGCGAAAACACAAATATTGATGTTTCTCAATTTGCTTCAGGCATTTATTATTTAGTAAGCAAAAACTTAAGAGTAAAGATCAGTGTTATTCACTAATATAAAATATAAAGGTGTAGCTAAGGTATAGATTTTAATTGCGCCTTTTTTAATAAGGCAGGAGAATATGTTCTCCTCCTTATTTTTTAATTTTTAAAAAATAATTTCCAAACATAATAAACATGAAATTCAAAAACATAATAGTTGTTCTTATACTTTGTAATTTAAAAATGCTAGCTCAGGATAATACATACAATGGTCCGGCAAAAATGGAAGTAAAAACTTTTTGGCGCCAGGCAGATATGTTTAAAAATGGTAAAGGCAGCGACTCAAATTTAGGCAACATGAAAAAGGCACTTACAGGAGCGAGACAAAAAGATCCTTCTTACAATACTGCTGCAATGGAAGAAGAATTAAAAAAGTGGAATGAGAAAATAAGTGGTGATAATGCCCAGGCTATTGCTTCGGAAGAAAAAGCAAAACAGGATAGAGATAAAAAGCAGGATTTGTTGAGATCGCAAGTAAAGATATCAAACACGTTGGATGAACTTTATAAGTTTGGCAGTCTTACAATATCGGGCAATACAGATAAAGCCGAAGCCTGGAAGAATAAGATATCTGATTTTAAAGCTAAGGCCGAAGAGGCAGTGGCATTTAAAAATGCCGGAGGAAAAATAGATGACTCTTATGTTGACTATATTAAAAAACACAATTTAAATACAGATAAATTCATAAAGCAAAAAAAAGAATCCTTACAACAAGCTACAGAGAGTTTAACCGGCGTATATTACGAGGTACAATTACATTTGGTGTACTGGAATTATGCTTTAAAATTATTTCCGGGAATTACGGAATTTAATGAAGCGGAAAATAAGATTGCTAAACTCGCAGCTGAAATAGGAAGCCTTGATGAGGCCAACGGAAAGGCAAAAGCAAATAATGCAGAGGCTATTAAAAACAGGAAACTTCCTAACCCGGTTGTAAAAGACGCAGCACTGGAAAAAATTTTATCTGACGGTTTTAACAAAACATTTTCTTCACAAGGTGCCACCGTGTTAAAAGTTGTGTTAACCCAGGATGGCTGGACAACTTTAAGAAATCAGATCACTTCTGTAATAATTGGGCGCGAACGCAGTGCTAAGATAGCTTACAAGGGTAACGACGGAAAATGTTATATGATGATTGATTACGTATTCATAAATGAAGAATACATAAACGGAACGTTTACCAATACCAAAGCCATATTTAAAGGATTAGACGGAAGTGAAATGTTGTGTGAGAATGTGAAGTGAAATTGACACTAAACACCGTACTTAAAAATATAAAGGTATCGCACATTAAACCTTTTATCTAAATCTTTATAAAAAGAAGTGCGAAAAAAGAACTGTAATCAATAGTAATATGAATGATGTAATAAAAGGTATCCCGGTGAGTAAAGGGAACCTAAAAAGAATAACAATTTACAATGATCGGTTGGAGGTAAACGATTTTTTAGTGCCAAAAAAAGTAGTTTCACTTAACGAAATCGCTTCCTGGTCGGAGGTGAAAGTTGTTCAAAACCCGGGCAATATTCAATATTTAAGGTTAACCATTTACACAAAAAAAAAGAAATACCGGATACTGTCTTTACACTGGCAAAATTATACTCAATTAAGAGATATTCTTATTCAAGGAAAGGATCAAACAGAAGAAGTACCAGAAAAAGTGTGGAGAACGGTTATAATTTTTATGGGCGTTATAGCTTTACTAATTAGTGTGGCATTTTTTATTAATTATTTGCAAACGCAAAGTCTGCTAAAAAATGGTACCAAAGCAAAAGCGCAAATTACCGGCAGGTATTACGAAATTAGCAACAACCGTGATACAAGCGCTTATTCTTTTCGCATGACGGTAGTGCCTGATACCACAAACGGACAGCAAATTTATAAGATACCAGAAAGGCTGCAGGCATTTGTAAAACAAATAACATTTCATAAATATTCAGAGGGAAGTATTGTAAATGTGGTATATAATAAAGACGATCGGGATCATGCAAAATTAATAGAAGAAATAGAATAGATCTTAAAAAGGAAAAGTAATAAGTATGAAAAGGATAATAATAGCATTGTGTTTTTTTAATTTTTATAGTGTTATACATGGGCAGTTTAATATAACCTTAAATGGCAAAACGGTAAATGGGGGCGAAGAATTTAATTACAGCGATTTAAAAACGCTAACTGTTAGTTTTAGTAATGCCGAAAAGTTGCCGCCAAATATTAAAGGGGATTTGAACTTTGATATTCGCATTATAGATAAAGAGCAAAAATTACTAACGCGGTTAACTAAAAGTATTAATGGTTTTGCTGCTGTAAATGTTTTTTTATATCCAAAAAAACCAAAAGAGTATGTAATATTACCAAATAAAACACCTTATGAATTTGAAGTTACTTCTTTTCCCTACGGTCAATTTAGCGACGCCTGCAACCGGCTAAAAATAAACCCTCATGCCGATAAAGTAACAGTTGAATTTTCGCTGCAATTTTTTCAGCTAAATTATAATAGTAATGGTGTGCAATATTATGAACAGCCCGTAGATGTAGTTGAGAAATTTAGCTTCAGTTTAAATATAGCAGATTTAAATTCAATTATAAACTGCAGTTCTATTAACGCGAAATTTAAATTAGCCAATATGGCAGACATTGGTTTTGTAAATATAGATTCATCCGGTAAATGGAGTAAAATAAAAAATTTGCCTGGAAGCGTTAATAATTTGCCAACCGATATTAATTTTATTTTTGAAAGTACAAGAATTCATGTCGCTAATTTAGTTTATGATAATAGCAAAACGTCAAGCGAAAATTTAAATGAATTAAAACGGTTATGTGACAGGACAGGCTACACTCAGGCTAACCTCTGCAACAGAAATCTTGATGAAAAAGAACTGTTAAAATTAGTAGATATGGGATTGGCTTCCTTTTTCAATTTTTCCAATAACAGCATAGTGGAAAAATTTGACAAAAAGAATAATAAGAATGCTGAAAGTGAAACTCTGTGGGAAGCATTTCAGATAAAAAATACTTCTGGTTTTAAGTCTGTTAATACTCTCAAAACTAATGTGTGTTCGCCAAGAAAGCCGCTTTATGGAGGATATGGACCGGCTGATCCTAAAGAAAGAAAATTAAATGGATCAAGTGTGGTGTATGTGATCATTAACCCAACAAACCCTAACTCGCTAATTGTTTTCTCTTATATACAAACAGAGGGTAAATTTGAAGAAAAATTAGCTGAACAAAAATCGGTTTTTATTGAAAAATTTATTTCAGCTTTAAATTTTAGTAAATAGTCAGATTTATGTTTAAGCAAAACTAACAATTCAAAAAAATGAAAAATAAATATGTAGTATTACTAATAACAGTAATAATTTTATATTGTGCTAAGCTTAAATCACAGGCAATAATCTCGCAAGATTTTGAAGGTCCTTTATCCGGTTGGATAAATCAGGGTACTTTAACAAGTACACAAAATAGTATAACAGCGTATTCAGGAAACGGCATGTTAGCACTCTCTACCGGTAGTGCTTTAACAAGCCCAACATTTTCTTTACCAAGTGGGGCAAAATATATTTCGTTTTGGTTAAATAGTTTTAATGATGCACCCTTTGCTTATTCTTTGAGTGTTGACCTTCTGCAAAATGGCATTTCGGTTGCGAGTTTCGGTCCTTGGCAAAGCGATATTTATAGTGCAATTAACCCCTGGAACCAAAATGTTATTACTATTCCTTCAGGATTTAGCGGTAACGATTTTAGTATTAGCTTTAAAGTACAGTCATTCACAAATCCTATTTTAAGATTTTATTTGGATGATATTTATTTATCCTTAGGAACATCAGCTGTAGGAGTGGAAGAAAATTCAATATTAAATTCAGGCATCAGAATCATTAATGCGATTGATAATGCAATTAAAATTTTCACAGAAACAAATATGTATAATAGCAGTTTGCAAATTACTACATTGGATGGCAAGCTTGTATACTCAAAATGCGGGATAGATGTTATTCGATACATTCCGTTGGAGATTGATCTTTCCGAAAATAAATCTGGCTTATATTTAATAAAGGTTAGTAATCAGAATGGTGTACTTACAAGGAAACTTATATTGTAATCAATAACGGTTTATTTTACCGCAAAATTGCAAATGGTATTAAATGGACAGTATTCATGAATATCTTCATTATCTGTTTGCGAAAAAGGTATGTTTTGATCAAAAATAAGTTCGATAGATCGTCGCAGCTCATTTTCAAAATCGGTTAAGAATTCATTTGTAAAAACAAGGCGGCTTTTATCTTTTGAAATATATTTAGGCTCATCTAAAAAATTCTTGAACGGAATAATGCAAGGTTGCATTTGTTCAGGTGCGCAAAAGTTGTTTTTATATAATAACCAGGCGTAAATGATCAATTGAAACTGTTTGTTGTAATCTGTATTTAAAAACAGATCATCAAAAGATTTGAAATCAAACTTGTCTGTTTGTTTTATAGAACTTTTAAAATCAATTATTCTTACATTTCCCTGGTAAGAGTCAATTCTATCGATCTTACCTTTTATGTAAATAGTAGTTGGTGTATTTTTAATGTTAATTTCTAGTGGAGCAGAAAATTCCTGCTCTAAATTATTCAGGCTTAAGTATTGGTTGTTTTTTTGAAGTTTATTTATAAAAGCAATGTCGTTTTTAAGTAATTTTTCTACGTATACTTTTATAACCTCTTTTTGTAAAAGGCCTTTTCCAACAATTTCAGGGTTATCAAAAAAGCTTGTAAAGCTATTATGCACCGTACTTTCAACAATTTTTAATTTTTCTTTTAACTGTTCGGCATTTAAAACAGTGCCAATAAATTCTTTATATAAATTTTCGAGACTTAAATGTAAAATAGAGCCAAATGTATTTGCTTCGGCACTTTCCTCAACTTCTTTTGTTTCCTTTAGTTTAGCACTATACCTGAAATAAAATTTCAAAGCACATTCTTTAAATGTTATAAGGCCTGAAGGGGACAATGCTCCATACTCTTCATTACTTGTTGCTTTTTTATAAATAGGCGCTAAGATCTCATCATCTTTAATAATTGT
Organism: Bacteroidota bacterium; assembly: GCA_032229505.1. Taxonomy (GTDB): domain Bacteria; phylum Bacteroidota; class Bacteroidia; order B-17B0; family Aurantibacillaceae; genus Aurantibacillus. The sequence continues at coordinate 54,096 of JAVTWD010000082.1, read as the reverse complement.
AATTGTGTTGTCTAGCTCAGCAGGAAAACTAGGATATAAAGCAACTTCTTCTTTGATCTTTATATTAGGATGCGTAACCTGCAACTCTAATTGCAATTGTGTTACAAACCTGCTTTTTTCCCCTTTACCAAAAGTGTCTGTTTCACTATCGTAAGTAATAATTATGTTATTTGCTCTTTGAAGCAACCGGTAAAAGTGATAAGCATAAATAGCATCTTTTTCTAAATACAATGGTAAACCAAAAGCTCGTTTAAGATCGTTGGGAATAAATGAATTTACTGTTTTTCCGGAAGGCAACACTCCTTCGTTTACATTCACAAAAATAATATGATCAAAATCCAAAGTGCGCGTTTCCAACACACCCATAATTTGTAATCCGCGTAGAGGCTCACCAATAAAGGGCGCAGAAGTGCTACCAACAACCTGATTAAATAATTGTTTTAGTGAAAGTATATCGTTAAAGTGCGGGTATTTTTGAATTATTTCGGTTAAACGATTAAAATTCTTGATAATGATCTGAAGATACTCTAATTCTAAACTGGATTGATTATTCTGAGCTTGAAGAATAAATAATTCTTTAATATTTTGAAGCAGGTTTAAAAATTGATCACAAATAATTTTAACCGAAATTATTGGCTGCAATAAAATTAGTTGTTCGTTATTAGAATTAAACAATTCAAGAAGCATTTTTGAAGAAACAAAAGAAATATTCCTTTGTGTTAACTGATCAATAATTTTTGAAACGGAGAGTGTTGGGTTTTTACTGGTTAAATAACTTGCAAAAACAGGTTGCCTCAAAAGTGCAACCAGATCTTTATGATAAATTGTTTTATGCTGCCTGTTTTGCTTTGAGAAGCTTATCTGTAATTGCAACAATTGCTCAATTAAACTATAGGTAGAAGTATAGCGCAACGGATATTCCATTGTAATGTTCACATACTGTACTTCAGGCGGTAATTGCTGCAATACCGGCCACAATAATTTTTCGTTAGCTAAAACAACAGCAACTTTATCTAAAGGAATTTTAGCGTCAATAAATTTTTGAATGCTTTGTTTTACAACCTGCGCTTGCCCGATTTGTTTTGGAACAGAAATGATGTTTATTTCTTTTTCTTCCTTAAAATGCTCTCCAATAAAAGTCGGCTCTTTTTGTTTAAAGAGATGGAAATTATTTCGTAAAAACAAACCTGCTTCCTGGTTACTATCGGTCAAATAATAATTATCCGCGTCCCAAAGTATATCTGCTTTTTTTTGCAAATGCAGTTTATTAAAGATGTTGAGTTCGGCGGCATTCAAGGCATTAAAGCCACAAAAGATCATTTTATGAAATTGATCGGGATATGTACTCGAATCAAAATTCTTTACTGCATATTTATAGGCTAAGCCCTGGTAAGCCCAATTTTTGGATGCTAAAAAAGTACTGAAGTGTTTATAAATAGCCCCCAAACTATTCATGAATTTTAAATAACTGCTTTGATATTCACTTAGCGTTTCCGCACCCAGGCTCCAGTTCTCTAATACTTTAATATCTTTCAAATTTTCATAAAGCTGTTCCGAATCGGCCAGGTAACGGTCTATCTCATTAAAATCCTGTAAAATTAATTGTCCCCACTTTGCAAAGCTGTCAAAGTTCTCCGCTTCCGGGCCGTAACAAACTTTATAACTGTCGTACAAATAACAAATAAGATCTATTTCTTCAAGCGTTTTTAAACCACTGAGTTCGGTAATTAATTCTTCGGCACTAATTATTGTTGGTAGCCAAATGGTTTTGCCATAGGTTTGGGCCAGATAATTCTTTAAAAAAAGTGCCCCCCTTTTATTTGGCAAAATAATGCACAATTGTTCTAAATTATCTTTGTAATTTTCGAACACATATTCTGCAACTAATTTTAAAAAAGGCTTCGCCATGGATCTTAAAGATATAAACTTTCCTGTGTACCGTAAGTATAAAAATAACAAGAGTTATTTTAAAATTATACAATCCAATAGGTTTGAAGAGGTCCAGATAATTGGCAGCAAAAAGATCGTAAAACAAACTGAGGCAAAACAATATCCTGAAATGGTTTTTATTCGCGATCTTGTAATTAACTATACTGAAATGGCGTTGGAAATCAGTGAAGAGGAATATTTAAAGATAAAGGGTTAGAGGGTGTGTCACACTGAGCGGAGTAGAAGTGTACATCCCGAAACATGTTTCGACTCCGCTCAACATGACAGTACATTCAGTAATTTTTCCATTCATTATCTCTAAAATCTTCTTAAATTTGAACTCTTAAATTATTATTATGACACGCTTAAGGATCAAAGACATTTTAAAAACAACACCCACAAACCAAACTATTACAGTTAAGGGTTGGGTGCGTTCATTCAGAAACAAAACGTTTATTGCTTTAAATGATGGATCTACAAATAATAATTTACAAATAGTTGTTGATTTTAATACACTGCCCGAAGAACTTTTGAACCGTATTACCACAAGCGCTTCAATTAGTGTTACCGGTACTTTGGCGGCTTCTTTAGGTAAAGGACAAGCTGTTGAAGTGATCTCAAAGGAATTGACAATACTTGGTGATTCTGATCCTGAAAAATATCCTTTACAATTAAAAAATAAACCAAGTTTAGAATTTTTACGCGAGATTGCACATTTGCGTTTTCGCACAAATACATTTGGCGCTGTATTTCGTGTGCGTAATACATTAGCGTTTGCGGTTCACAAATTCTTTAACGAAAAAGGCTTTTTATATATGCACACACCTATCCTTACTTCAAGCGATGCTGAAGGCGCAGGGGAGATGTTTCATGTAACCAATTTTGATATTGCCAATCCACCAAAAGATGAGAACGGTAAAGTAGATTATAAACAGGATTTTTTTGGTAAATCGGTGAACCTTACTGTTTCCGGTCAGTTGGAAGGCGAGTTAGCTGCAATGGCTTTTTCTGATATCTATACTTTTGGTCCGACATTCAGAGCAGAAAATAGCAACACGGCCCGTCACTTAGCCGAATTCTGGATGATAGAGCCGGAGATGGCCTTTTATGAATTAAAAGATAACATGGACCTGGCAGAAGAAATGTTGCAGTATGTCATCAAATATGCATTGGATAATAATTTAGAAGATATTCAATTTTTATCACAACGTTTAGAGGAAGAAGAAAAACAAAAACCGCAGAACGAACGCAGTGAATTGTCTCTATTAGACAAATTAAAATTCTGTTTAGATAATAAATTTGAGCGTGTTACTTATACACAGGCTATTGAGATCTTAAGAGAAAGCAACCATAACAAGAAAAAGAAATTTCAGTACCTGGTAGATAAATGGGGCGTTGACTTACAAAGCGAGCATGAGCGTTATTTAGTAGAAAAGCATTTTAAAAAACCGGTTATTTTAACGGATTATCCTAAAGAGATAAAATCGTTTTACATGCGCCAGAATGATGATGGTAAAACGGTGGCAGCCATGGATATTTTATTCCCTGGCATTGGCGAAATTGTTGGTGGCAGCCAGCGTGAAGAACGTTTGGAGAAATTGGAGACGCGTATGAACGAAATTGGTATACCTTTAAACGAACTTTCGTGGTACTTGGATACAAGGCGTTTTGGTTCTTGTCCACATGCAGGTTTTGGCCTTGGTTTTGAGCGATTAGTATTATTTGTAACGGGTATGACAAATATTCGTGATGTAATTCCTTTTCCACGCACGCCAAACAACTGCGAATTTTAAAAACCATCTTTATTAAATGATACAAAGCCACAGTTTACGCTGTGGCTTTTTTATTGGCATAGGTTTTGAACATTCATTTTAAAAAGAAATAAAATGAAAATAATAATTTACCTACCATTAATAGCATTGATAGTTTTGTGCAGTTGTAAAAGCAATTCGTTCATGAAGCAACGTTATACTAATTTTGCGCACGCTTCAACTAAAAATACAATTGCAAAAAAACAAATCACAAAAACAGAAACACCCGTAATTCAAAAAGAAGAAGTCGTAATTGAAGAATACCCGCAAACCGCAAGTGTTGCAGAAACAGACCCGATCGTATTTATAAAAGAAAGCATCTTTAAACCAATTAAAAGCAACATTCAAAGATCAAACCTTTCTTTTAATAAGCAGGAAACCAAAGAAGTTGAAAATTCTAAAACTGAATTCAAAAACTCAAATGTAATTCAAAAGAAAAAGTCTGCGGCTCAGCGTATTATTGGTACACTTTTAAAAATTGTGCTGTGGGTAATAATACTGGCGGTTGTTGTAGGTGTCATCATTATTATTGGTGCACTGGCATAACATTTGAATTTCTTCTGATAAAAAAATAAAAACAAATTAAACATGAAAACATTTATTTACCTTCCATTAATTGCTTTAATTATTTTAACCGGTTGCAAAAGCAGTTCATTTACAACTCAACGCTATACTAAATACGGCCATACGTCTCATAAAAAAACAGCTAGTTCACCAGAAGTTGTAAAAGCAAAACAAGCAGAGCCTGAAAAAGCAGAAACAGAAGTTGTAAAACAAACTGTAACACCTGTAACTATTATAACGGCGGGTGTATCTACTTTAAAAGATGCCATTTTAAAACCCGAACGTAAAGTATATGATCTGAACGAAAATTCTCTTAGCGCTGCTCCCAAAAGCGAATCTGTTTCTAATGATGAAACTATAAATAACGAAAATTCGAAACACGCATTTAAATCAAAAAGAACATTTAAGCAAAAAGTGCAAAAAGCTGAGGGTCTTATTGGTAGTGCTTTCTTAACAGCATTGTGGATCGTGTTGGTAGTGATCTTTATTTGCCTTATTCTTTTCGTTCTTTCGGCGGTATTCTAATATCATTTAGGGGAATGCGTTCCACATAAATGGAACAATTCCCCATTAACAATTAGTTATAGCTGGCACGCGATTAACATAATTTTAATAAACAGAACTCATGAAAAAACTAATTTTATTTTCGTCTGCTTGTATACTTCTTTTTTTAAATAGTTGTACTACACAAATGTATGTTTCTAATGCTGTAAACGCACCTTTATTAAAGGAAAAAGGAGAGGTACATGTAAATATTACACAAAACGATCTGCAGGTTGCCGCAGCTCTGGGCAAAAATTTTGGTGTAATGGCAAATGGTTTTTACATGAATTATAAAGACAATAGTTCTAATTACAAACACGATGGAATTTTAGGAGAAGCAGCGCTTGGTTATTTTAAACCTTATGAAAATAATTTGGTATTTGAAGCCTTTGCAGGTATTGGCGGAGGAAGGGTTTCAAAACAACAGCAGTTTACGGATAGTAATAATAATACTTACATTGGTTATTTTAATGCAGATGCTACTAAAGTTTTTATTCAACCTGATATAGGCTATAAAACAAAATTTTTTGATGCTGTGTTTAGTCCAAGATTTTCGGCGGTTAAGTACACAAGTTTTGATCAGACAAATTATCCAGAAGTAGAATTGCACAACGATTACCTGGATAATAATAATTTGTTAGGCCCTTTATTTATGTTTGCAGAGCCTGCGGTAACCTTAAGAGGTGGCTATAAATTTGTAAAATTGCAATTTCAATATGGCTTAACCATTAACATGACACCTAACGATATTAAACATGCGAATAATTTTTCTTCGTTAGGGGTGGTAATTAATATCGCTAAATGGTATAGCAATAATAAAAACGAGGATGTGAAAATTGAAGAAATGAAAAAGATAGATTAGCTCTCAACTAATTTTACACTTCCCTGGCCAACAATAAATATTTTATTCTCTATTTGTTTTATATTTAAAAGATGCTCTATCCTTTCCGGATGTGTATCAGTAATAAATACCTGGCCAAAGCTGCTGCTGCTCACCATTTCTAATAATTTTGTAAATCGCTCCTCATCCAATTTGTCATAAACGTCGTCCAATAATAATAATGGCTTTGTATTTTTTTGTTCTTTAATAAATTCGAACTGCGCTAGTTTTAAAGCCAGTAAATATGATTTTTGTTGTCCTTGCGATGCGAATTTTTTCAAACTAAAACCGTTCAACGTAAATTCAAGATCGTCTTTATGGGGCCCAACGGTTGTATAATGCACAGCCCTGTCGCGCGGCAGCGAAGTAATGATTGCAGTTTTAAAATCTTTTTCGCCTAAACTGTTCTCATAATGTAAAGCAACTTCTTCTTTACTTTCGCTGATAAACTGATAATGCTTATTGAATAGGGGAATAAATTGTTTTAAGAAATCTTTTCTTATCTCTAGTATTGAACGCCCGTAATTAATTAATTGATCATCCCAGATCTCTAAGGTTTCTGAATCAAAACTTCTGCTTTCAAAAAAATGTTTTAATAAAGCGTTGCGCTGCTTTAAAACCTGGTTGTATGAAATTAATTTATCTAAATAAACTTTATCGTATTGCGAAATAATACCATCCAAAAATCTGCGGCGAATATCACTGCTGCCATTTATTAATTCAGCATCGCTTGGCGAGATCATAACTAATGGAAATTGTCCTATATGTTCGCTCAATCTTTCGTACTCTTTTTTGTTCTTTTTAAAGATCTTTTTTTGGTTTCTTTTTAAGCCGCAATACACTTCAGAAAACTCACCCGATTTTTCAAAATTACCTTGCACCACAAAAAAACCTTCGTTGTGTTTAATGTTCTGACTATCAACCGAATTAAAGAAACTTTTACAAAAAGAAAGGTAGTGTATAGCATCTAAAAGATTGGTTTTTCCCATGCCGTTATTACCAACAAAACAGTTGATCTTTTCCGAGAATTGTGCCTCGAATTCAGCGTAATTTTTAAAGTTTACTATGGAAAGCTGCTTTAAATACATGGATTTTAGCAAAAATACGCCTTTTTTAGGTGGTTTTTTGAATTAGAAATTAGATTTTAACAGAAAAAAAGCTATTTTTGCAGACTAATTTTTACGTATAAATGGCTGATTTAAAAGACGAAACAACCGTAGACAATACCGAGGTAAATAACCCTGTTGAAGAAACTATTGAGGAAACGCCCGCTAAAACAATTGATCCGAGTTTAGAAGGTGTTCAACTTTTTTATGAAACTAATAAAAAAATGATCACTTACGTTGGTGGTGGTTTAGCACTTATAATTGGCGCTTTTTGTTTTTTTAAATTTTACTACTTGCCTGAGCAAGAGAACGAAGCTTCTAACGAAATTTTCTGGGCTCAAAATTATTTTGAAGCAGATAGCTTTAACATTGCTTTAAAAGGTGGTGTAACTGTAATGGCACCAGAAGGCCAAAAACAAATTATGGGCTTTGAACAAATTGCTGAAGAATACAGTATGACAAAAACCGGTAGCTTAGCTAATTACTGCGCTGGTATTTGTTACTTACGTACAGGTAAATTTGAACAAGCTATTGAGTATTTGCAAAAATACGATGGCGATGATGAAATGGTTGCTCCTATTGCTGTTGGTGCTATTGGTGATTGCAATATGGAATTAAATAAAGTAGATGAAGCAATTAAATTCTATTTAAAAGCTGCAGAAAAAAGCAATAATACTTTTACAACGCCTTTTTATCTTAAAAAAGCAGGTTTTGCTTACGAGCAAAAAGCTAATTTTTCTGAAGCGTTAGCGCTTTATGAGCGTATTCAAAAAGAATACAGCAAAAGCAATGAAGGAAAAGAAATTGAAAGAGATATTGCTAAAGTAAAAGCATTAGGCAATTTATAATTAATAAAATAATTTTTAGAAAGTCTGCCCCGGCAGGCTTTTTTTATTTTTAGAATATGAGTAGTGTAAATAAGAATTTGTCGGTTAACGAAGGAAGCAGTATTCCAAATGCGTCAAAATTTAAATTCGGGATTGTTTGTTCGGAGTGGAATCACGAAATAACCAATGCTTTAAAAGAAGGCGCGGTAAATACTTTATTGGCAAATGGTACAAAAAAAGAGAATATCATTATTCGTGAAGTACCGGGAAGCTTTGAATTAACGCTTGGTGCACAATATCTGGCAGAAGCCACAGATGTGGATGCCATTATTTGTTTAGGTTGTGTTATACAAGGTGAGACCCGTCATTTTGATTTTATTTGCGGTGCAGTTGCAAAAGGCATTACCGATCTTAATATTGAATACAATATGCCCTTTATTTTTGGTGTATTAACGCCAAATAATCAACAACAGGCTATTGATCGAGCGGGAGGAAAGCATGGTAACAAAGGTGATGAAGCCGCTGTTACAGCTATTAAAATGCTGGCCTTAAGAGATAGTCTTAAGTAATATTTTCCGTTGGTTATATTTTTATTTTAGTACTGTCGGTATTAATGTATATTTTTATACTACATTAATAATTATTATATGTGCCTTATTCAAAAAATTTTTCTATTTGCGATAATATTATTTTCGCTAAGATCGTATGCTCAAAAACTAAAACCTGGTTTTGATAAAGCAGAGTATATTGAAATGCTTAAGATCGCACAGAAACAACATATGGATCTTGATACATGGGATAAAGAAACCGGTGTGCCTGATCCGCAGGATTGTAAACTGTTGTATCGTTCTAAAAGTATGGCACTTTCTAACATCTGGGACCTTTGGATGCGTAACGATAGCGTTGCTGTTATAAGCTTGCGAGGTACTATCTCCGATCCGGTAAGCTTTCTGGCAAATTTTTACGCTGCTATGGTTCCGGCAAAGGGAAAATTAGAATTAGAAAAGAATTTTATTTTTGATTATAATTTGTGCGCCGATCCAAAAGCAGCTGTACACGTTGGTTGGCTTACATCTATGGCTTATTTACAAAGAGATATTTTGCCAAAAATAGATTCATGCTATAAAAAAGGAATAAAAAATTTTATTGTTACAGGCCATAGCCAGGGAGCCGCCATTACTTTTTTACTAAGGGCGCATTTAGATAATTTGCAGAAAGAAAATAAAATTGCAAAAGATATTATTTTTAAAACCTACTGTGGCGCAGGCCCTAAACCGGGTAATTTGTATTTTGCTTATCATTATGAAAACATAACACGCAATGGTTGGGGCTTTAATGTGATTAATACAGCCGATTGGGTTCCTGAAACACCTTTTTCGATTCAAACATTAGATGACTTTAATGATGTGAATATCTTTAAAACATCCAAGGAAATTATTAAAAAGCAAAAGTTTCCGGCAAGAATGGCAATGAAGCATATTTACAAGAAGTTAAGTAAGCCAAGCAAAAAAGCCATGAAAAATTATCAAAAATACCTCGGTAAAATGGTTTCAAAAGCTGTTAAAAAACAATTACCTGAGTTTAAAGCACCTGTTTATTTTAATAGCAATAACTATGCGCGCACAGGCGTGAGTATTATTTTATACGCGGAAGATGATTATTACAAGGTGTTTCCAAAAGATGAAACAAAGGTATGGCAGCATCATTTTATACAACCTTATTTGTATTTAATGAATAAGCTTCCGTAAATTAATTTTCTCCTTTATCAAAATTTAAATTGCTGTTTAGTAAAGAACCGAACAGATCTTTAAACGTTACACCATCTATTAATTTATTTTTGCTTAACAAAGAATGCTCAGCTAAACCATGTAAGGCAAATTCCATCAGCACAAATTTATCTGCGCCTTTTACATTGGGATGATATTTTTTTACAAGATCCTCCAACCCATCTACAATCGTTAATGCAGATGAATATACTTTATCATTCTCGTGATCCAAAAGATCTAAAATATTGCTTTGAGAGAACCAATTGGTAATTGCAGAGTAGTCTGAATTGTCTTTTTTGCGTTTTAATTTTGCAGGATCGGGAAACAAATGAACAAAGGTATTTCTTATGGCCAATGAAATTAAATTTTGTGCAATAACGGCCGGGCCTTCCTGTTCGCCTTCATAAACCAACTCTATCTTTCCGTTAATGGCAGGAATAGCACCATACAGATCACTTACACGCGCAAACGAGTAAGGTTGTTCGTTTTTCAAAAAGCGTAATTCTGCCGCGCTTATTAAACTTTCGTAAGCACTAATGGTTAAACGTGCGCTTACTCCGCTTTTTGCATCTACAAATTCACTTGTGCGTGCTTCAATGGCAATTTGCTCCACCAGATTTTTTAAGATCTCAGGCACTTCAATTTGTTTTTGTTCTGAATTTAATTTTGCCTGATCCTGAGTAATTTTTTTTGAATGCTCTATTGATCTTGGATAATGCGTTAAGATCTGTGAGCCTATCCTGTCTTTTAAAGGTGTAACTATGCTTCCGCGGTTGGTATAATCTTCGGGATTGGCAGTAAATACAAATTGCAGATCTAAAGGAATGCGCAAATTAAATCCACGGATCTGTACATCACCTTCCTGCAAAATATTAAATAAAGCAACCTGCAATCTTGCCTGTAAGTCAGGCAGCTCATTAATCACAAAAATAAAACGGTTGCTGCGTGGAATTAATCCGTAATGAATTACATTTTCATCGGCAAAGGATAATTTTAAATTGGCCGCTTTTATAGGATCAAGATCACCGATCAAATCGGCTACACTTACATCGGGCGTTGCTAACTTCTCTGCAAAACGATCGTTACGATGGATCCAGTTAATTGGCGTTGTATCTCCTTTTTCTGAAATTATATTTTTAGCAAAATTAGAGATAGGTTGTAAAGGATCATCATTTAAAGGGCTACCCGCTACTACTGGAATATATTCATCTAACAAATTCACAAGCTGACGGGCCATTTTTGTTTTAGCTTGTCCGCGCAATCCTAAAAATAAAATATTGTGTTTGCTTAATATGGCGCGTTCTAATTCCGGTAAAACTGTTTCTTCATAACCAAAAATGCCGTCAAAGATGGCTTCTTTCTTTTTTAATTTCTTAATTAAATTTTCGCGCAATTCATCTTTAATGTTTAAGAATTTATAACCGCTTTGTTTTAATTCACCTAATGTTTTTATTGTGGGTTGTGCCATATTATTTATTTCTTAAATCTAACTTCTAATTTCTTAAATTTTCTTTCTTTTCTTATTTGTATAATCCCTAAATATCATTTCTCCTAATCCTTTTAATCCTGTAAAATAAGCTTTGCCTTGATTGGCTTCTGTAAACTCGTCAATAAAACTTTGCAAATAACTATCATTTGCTACCATAAAAGTAGTAATATCAATTTTGCTGCGTTTACATGCTGCGGCAAGGGTTAAGCATTTATTTACGATCTTCCGGTCCAGGCCAAAACTATTCATGTAATATTCGCCATTTTCTTTTAGGCAAGAAGGTTTACCATCGGTGATCATGAAAATTTGTTTGTTGGTAGCTTTCTTTTTTCGAAGAATAGAAGATGCTAATTCCAAACCTGCAACTGTATTTGTGTGGTACGGGCCAACCTGTAAGTATGGAAGATCTTTTAATTGTATTGGCCAGGCATCGTTTCCAAAAACAATAATATCCAAACTATCTTTAGGATATTTGCGTTTTACCATTTCTGCTAAAGCCATAGCCACCATTTTTGCAGGAGTAATACGGTCTTCACCATACAGGATCATGCTGTGACTAATGTCGATCATTAAAACTGTAGCAGTTTGTGTTTTAAATTCCTGCTCACCAACCAACAGATCATTTTCGGTAATTATAAATTCATCTGTTCCGTTATTGATCTGCGCTTGTTTAATAGAATCGATCATGGCAATGCTTTGAGGCGAATCGCCAAACTCATAAGCACGAAGATCGGTACTTGTTTCTTCGCCTTGTTTGCCGGTAAATTTTGTTTTATGATTTCCGGGCGCACCTTTTTTTAATTTACCAAAAATATATTCTAAAGCATTATCGCGAATAGCCTGTTCTGTTTTTGGAGTAATGGCCATGCCACCGTCTCCGTCATTCTTATCGCGCAGGTAACCACGTTTTTTTAACTCATCAATAAAATCATCAATGGTATAATCTTTATTGGTAAGCTCGTATTCTTTATCTAATTGTTTTAACCAATCAATAGCTTCATCTACATCGCCACTGGTATGGGTAATGAGTTGTTTAAAGATCTTAAAAAGCTCGTCAAACTTCGATTTTGAATCGGCTGTATAATTTTGAAATCTGTATCCTAACACTTTATAATAAACGTAATTAAGCAGGATAAAGTTGTAAAAAAATAAGGAAAACTAATGTTAATTTATTGGAAATCAATTTTTCTTTGGTAATTTATATCCAATAGATTTTCGTTTTTCAGGGTTTTCTTTCTTTTCAAGAAGTTCATCTAAATATTTAAAAACAACTTCGATATTTTTAGAGTTGTTATCGGTCTTTTTTCTTATTTCTTCAATTGCTAGGCGAAGTTCGGTATTATCAAGAAGCATTTGCCTGAGTGCCACAAAAGCCCTCATTATTGCAATGTTCATTTGTTTCGCACGTTTGCTTTTTTTAATACACTTGATAGCATTAAAACGTCGTATTCAGTAAAAACAATTGGTAAATAACGTGAACCTCCCCAACTTGAGGTGCCAATTTGGCTCCTCAAGTTGTTAGTCTCAAATTCTGTTAACTCAAACATAAAATCTTCCGGGAATCTTTCTATATTTCTTTTAACTTGTCGTTTTAATTGTTTGGTTTCAACGTCGTATAATTCAGCCAGATCACTGTCCAACATTACTTTTTGATCTCTTTGCATAATAAATTTTACTTATTATCAGATCGTCATTTATATTAATTAATTCGTCATTACTTTTCATAATATAGTTTTGCGAGGTATCACAATTTGTGATACCTATTTTATTTTTTGAAAATCAGGCTAAGCAAGAACTGCTCAGCAAAAAAGAGAACAATTTAAAACAAACTCAATTGCACATCGTTGGCTTTGTAATTAAAGTCAGCGCAGTTAAATTTAAAACCCGATGGTTTTATAAAACGTTGTTTGGATAATTTAAATAATTGTACGATAGATTCTGCAATTTTTCCCTGTCCACGCATACGCACGCCTCTGCGGCTATCGCTTACTTTGCCGCCATGGCATTCGCAGATCTGGTTCCATACCTTATCGGCACGGTCGGGAAAATTTTTAATTAACCAGTCTTTAAAGATCTGTTCATTGGCACCATTTAATCTCACAATGGTCATGCCGGCACTTGATGCGCCTGCATTGCCGCAAAGCTCTAAAACATCAGAAATTTCATGATTATTAATACCGGGAATAATGGGAGCAACCATTACACCGCAAGGAATATTATTTTTTGCTAAAGATTCAATAGTGTTTATCCTGCTTTTATAAGAAGCAGTTCTTGGCTCTAACAGCTGACGAACTTTTTCGTCGACACCTGTAATAGAAACCATTACGTGTACCAAGTTATGTTTCGCCAGTTCTGTTAGAATATCAAGATCTCTTAATACCAAAGCATTTTTTGTAATAATGCCAACAGGATGTTTGTATTTTAAACACACCTGCAAAATTTTACGGGTTAATTCTAATTGCCTTTCTAAGGGCTGATAACAGTCTGTATTGCCCGAAAGCATAATAGAGCCGGGCTTCCATTTTTTATTACTGAAGGTTTTTTCTAAAACTTCAACCACATTTTTTTTAACGATGATCTTGCGCTCAAAATCCAATCCCGCACTAAATCCCCAATATTCATGCGTTGGACGTGCGTAGCAATAAATACAGCCATGCTCACAGCCTTGATAAGGATTTAAGGAGTACTCACCACCAACGTCTTCGCTCTCAACCTTGTTAATGATCGTTTTGGGATAAGTATAAATGATCTCTGTTTTTTCTTTCTGAAGAAAATCTTCATCCAGGCCTTCAACGTGTTCTTGCGCATACTGTAGCTTATTAAATTTATTATTTGGGTTTACCTGAGCTCCGCGGCCTTTAAAGTAACTGGTTATTGGCGTTTCCATGTTGTTAGCTTAAAGTAAAGGTAGTATGCTTTATAGCAATTCAATGCTACAAATTATAGTATTCTTAAAAATTCATAAAGCTATATGAAATAACTATTTTTACAACATCTAAATGTAAAAACACGCTATGTATAAACTTAAAATAATGATCGTTTTTCTTTGCATTATTAGTAATGTTATTTACTCCCAAATAAATAAAAAGAAAGTAGCTTTGTTTAATATAAGCGGCAAAGTGACGCAAACTTCAACATATTGTGGTGGAGCAGAACCTTCCGAAGAAATTCTTGCAGAGTATTCAAAAGAAAAACCATACGCCGGTAAAACTTTTTATATTAGAAAAGGAAATATAAATGCGTTAAATAGTAAAATTATTTTAAGCTTTAAAGCAGATGAAAATGGTAAATTTTCCTTTCAGCTTCCGCCGGGTATTTACTCAATCATTCAAGAAGCGCAGGTAAAAGAAATAAAAGCTGAGGATTATAATAAAAAAGAAAGCCTGCAAACCGATGTTTCCTGTTTAAAAAATTGGTGGTTTAAACCGTATTATGTTTTAGAGATAAAAGACAAAGATATTTCCGGTCTACATTTTAAATTTCACCATCCTTGTTTTGTTTCCGGTGATATTCCATGCATTCAATACATAGGGCCAATGCCACCTTAAATGTATTGTTGAAATTAGGAACTCGCTTTAAACTCAATCAGCATGTTAAAGCCTTTAGAGCTATCAAAGCTAATAGTGCCGTCTAACTGATCCTCCACTAGTACCTGTACAAGGTTCATGCCCAGGGCTGTACCTGATAAAGAAAAAATATCTTCAGAGGTTCCTTGTCCGTCATCTATATAAGAAAAACGAATTGTATTTGCTGCAGAAGTTTTTATAGTAATAGAAATATTTATTTTCTTTTCAAGATTGTGCTTTAATGAATTTGTGATCAGCTCATTTAAAATAAGGCCAACAGCATTTGTCTGATCAATATTGAGTGCTAACGATCTTTCAATATCAACGTTATATGAAAGATCAGTGTACTCAAAATTACTTACAAGATCTGTAACATAATTTCTTAGCAAAATATAATCCAGATTATCAGATTTACAAAGTACTTCATGCACTTTAGACATAGCATATAACCTGTTTTTTGTTTCCTGCAACGCCCTTACCAATTCTTTATTTGAAGATTCATTGATCTGGATATTGATAAGACTGATAGTTGTTTGCAGGTTGTTTTTTGCGCGGTGGTATACTTCTTTCAACAACAACTCTTTTTCTTTTAAAGACGCTTTTATTCTTTCTTCATATAATCTGCGGCTTGTTATATCTTCAGAAATAGAGGTGCCGCCAATTACTTTTCCATCAGCGCCAAATAAAGGGGCATATATTGTTTTTAAATAGGTTGTTTTACCGCTTAAAACAGATCTGTATTCTCCTTCATGTGTACCGATATTTCCATCTAAAGCTTCTTTTAAAGCAGCTAATTGCTTTTCATCCTTAACATCGGTCTTTGTTTTAACATTGCTTATTCTTTCTTTTGAAGCGCCTAAAATATCCATTAATACTTTGTTAAAAGCGGTGATGTTGCCTTCTGCATTAAAATGCGCGATACCAATTGGCGCTTTTTCAAAAATAGAACGAAATTTTTCTTCACTTAAACGTAAAGCCTCTACTGATCTTTTTAATTCAGAAATGTCTTTTGTTTGTGATATAAAATATTTTGGAACACCCTTCTCATCTTTTATCAGCGCTGAATTTAAGAGTGTATAAATTATCCGACCATCTTTATGAATATATCTTTTTTCTATTTCAAAGTGTTCTATCTCACCACTAACAAGCAAATTAGCCTGCAAAGTACCCATGTCCTTATCTTCGGGAAACGTAATATCATTAAATCTTTTTTGAAGCAACTCATCTTTACTATACCCTAACATACGGCATAAATATGGATTTACTTTTAGCCATTTTCCATCTAAAGAAACAATAGACATGCCAATAAAAGACCGTTCAAACAATTGGTTCATGTCAAATTCACTCAAATAGGGGTCTTGAATGGCAGATATTTTATCGGAGTGCATTAGTAACTAGTGTATACCAAAAATACTAATAATCAGCATTTATTCTACAATAATATCATGTCTGTATAAGAGATTTTCGAGGTCTTGTCGAAGAAATTTTGCTTTTTTGATATTATTTAGCTCAGGATCGATCAGGAAATTTTTACAGCTTGTAAAGTCTACAGTACTCAGATTAGTAGTATCGAAGAGCGATTCAAAAAGATCGCAATCTGTAAAAGTACACTTAGAAAGATCGGCTTGTGTAAAGTTTGCGCTATGAATACGACAATTTTTAAATGTGCTTTTATTTATTTTTTTTCGGTCAAAAGAAGCGTAATCCAATAAGCAATTTTCAAAATGTAACTCCAGTGCAAAATCAATGGCCCCCGAAAAATTAAGGCCCAATAGTTTACAATCGTAAAATGTAACATTCTGCAAACGAGTGTTCGTTGTTTTTAAATTGCTGAGGTCGCAATTTCTGAAATCACAATCTGAAAAACTAATTTCAGAAAGATCGGAAAATATACAATTGCTGAATTCGCAGTTGTCAAAACGATCTTTTTTTTCTTTTTGAGAAGAGAGATCAATGCTCTTTAATTGCTCTTTAATTTTTTGTTTTGCCATAATTATCTTCCGAAACTATCATAATAAGCTGTTGCGTAATCTTCATATGATTTAATTAATGCAATGTTTTTTTTCTCAAGTTCCGTTAATTCTTTAGAAACATCAGTGGAAACAGGTATATACCAGCCAATTTCGGTATCGAAAAAATAACGCATTACCCTGTTCTTAAACGAATAACCATGACGTGCATAAATAGCATTACGCATCACTTCAAGATCGCGTTTATACATATTCTCAATATCTTTTCCCTGAAGTTCGATTGCAGAAGCATTAAACTTGCCGGCTTCTTCGGTAATTGCTTCTCCTTCCAGTTCGTTATTGTTTTTAGGATCATAAACGATATGTCTTCCTCCTAAATTTAAATTTTGTTGTGGATCGTATTGAAATATTTTTTTAGTAAGAGAATAACTTCTTTTTGTAACTGCTAATTTTGAATCATTTGCTGTCCAGGTACCAATAATTTTTTTTGCACTTGGGTTTATTGTAAAAGTAAAAACACCATCATATTTATCATTTCCGAGTTCTTTTGCTTCACTCATATACACATCATCATTTAGTGAAACGCTGCCTTTGAAGGGACGTTTGTTTCCCGCAACAACCGAATGGCCAAAAAGCATTTTATTTGTAATAGAATCAATAGCAATATTTATCCTGTTAAAATAAGATGGCGCTTTTTTTGAATCTGATACCACAGCTTCAAAGTCACCAACATAAAAACCTATAAGTGAATTAGGATCGCTTGCAGAAGAAGCAACGCCGTTATTAACCGCTAATTGCCCATCATCAATCTTAGCTGTATCAATAATGTGCATTGGCGCTTGTTCTTCGGGCTTTTTTGCTTCACCACATGCGCTTATAAAAACTGCAAGAACAAAAAAATTAAAGAGGTGTTTTATTTTCATTTTTAAATTGTTTTAAAATTATTAATTCTGCTATTACTAAATTTAAAGTCCAACCCAACCAAGCAACAATTTGATACACATCCATTGGCTTGGGATGAAACAAAGCTACCAAAATATATTTCCATGCACGTAAAGTTATTGCCGATAAAGCTAAAGCAAAACTCCGTATCATCCATTTACGGTGTGAAAGTACCTGTTTTTTTATGATCTTCAAAAGCGACAGTGCGGTAAAAAATATCCAAAGAACGGACAAAAGGCAAAAGGCAATTTTTGAGCTAATACCACCGTTAGCATAAATACCAATTATAAACCCCGATGGCCCTGCTAAAAGTAAAGTAACCAAAACATATAACCAACCCATACGTTTATGAATAACCGGAAACTTAGTTCTTATTTTTTTTGAGAATTGTGTAAAACCAGCCAAGAGTACAAAAATGGCACTAAACACATGAACAAAAAATGCAACGCGGTAATGTATAAGATGAATGTAACTTTGTTTAATGGCTAAAAATGCCGCATCATTTTTTATTGGAATATATTGCAAAGTGATCTTTAGCATTAACCAAAAAAAGAATGCATACAACAATAACAAACTATAAATAATAAATTTACTTTTTTGTATGCCTGCTAAAAATAAAAACACTATTTAAGGTATTTCCAGTTTTTTATCTTTCCTTCTGCCATCCATTCAACAGCAGTTTTGAGGCGGCTTTGACGTGTTTCTTCGGTTTTAGCATCGGTAACCCATAAAACATATTCTTTTTTATTACTGTTGCTAAAGTCGTTAAATGTTTTTAAAGCTTTTTTATTTTTTGAAACTGCTTTTAAAAAATAATCAGGCACTTCTAACTCCTTAGCGGCCGGTTTGGTTTTAGGAGAAAGTTTAATGCCTTCATCATTTAACCGCATAGCCTCTTTAATATATTTTGAAAGTGCAGTATCTTTTGGCAGATCTTTTAAAGAGGTAATTTTTCCAAGATGGCCCATGGCTTCTTCTGTTTTAGCCATAGCTACCAATTTATCGCCGCCTTTCATTAAAGGAGCTTTCCAAAAATTGATGGCGCAATGTTGTTTAAAAGAAGCCATACTGCACATCATACTTCCTTTATAATCGTAATGAGGAAAACTCCATTTCATGGTTTCTTCCACTTCAGGACAAGTTTTGTGAACCAGTTCGCGAAAATGTTTTAAAATTGGTTTCGCAAAATCGGCAGACTTTGCAATATAATCATCAATACGTTTATCTTTTTTTGCCATAATAATTTTAGTTGTATTTAGGTGCAAGATCAGAAATTGTTACCTGGTATTTTTCATAATCGGTTTTGCTTGCATTTAATTCTTTAATGCTGCTTTCGCGTATAATACAGGCGTACATGTTATTATAATTATCTCCGGAAATATCGTAATAAATAGCTTTGAGCTGAGGAAAATCTTTTTTTACAATTTCAACCAATCGTTTTGCAAACTCTTCATTATATGCAATGCCCGAAACATCAATGGCAAGTATATGCTCATTAATATAACCTTTAGCTTCATCAAATACCTGAACTACTTTTAAAGTAACGGTACGATCATTTATCAAAATTCTTTTTTCCAGGATTCAATACTTAGATTTTAAACTTTCAAGTGTAAGTTCATACTTTTTAAGATCTTCAGCGCTTAAATTAATACCTGCGCTGTTTTGATTGGTATTACCTTCCATTAAAGGTGTGATGTTGACCGATACCCTGTAATAAATTGTTTTCATGTTAGGATAGGTTTTTGAAAGCTGGGCCAATGCTTTTTCGATAACACCGGGCAAGTGAATAATATCTGTCGCATTAATTGCTATTACCTGCTCAGCTGTAGATACATTGTTTTTATCGATCACATTTAAAATATCAAATTTTATCTTTTTATCGTCTATAATTATCTCTTTTTCCATAGTACCTGTTTTGATAACTAAGTTAACTTTTTTTATTTGCTTAAGCAATAAATTTACTTTTTTTAATGAGGAGAAAAGGCAGGCTTAATTATTATATGGTCTTGCCTGTTTAAATAAAAACACTTTTCTTTTATCCGAGGTTTCTATCAACTTAAATTCAACGTCCATGGCAAAATGTTTATATTCTTTATCCGGCCAAAGTTTGTATAATTTATAAAAATGCTTTTTTATACTTTCCAGTTGTAGTGTCAAAAGTTCAAGTTCTTCTGATGTAAGTAAAGATTGTTTAGGCGAAAGGGTGGAGAAGCTCAACCAATCTGCAGAGCTGTTCTTGTTATAAAAATCGCCCCATTCGGTATTCATATAAGAAATAAGTTGTTCGCAAACTGTTCCTGTTTTTGGAGCTACCACTTCTTCTTCGCCTTTTTGCATATTAATTACAAAACCAACTTCATAATCGCGGTACAAATTTTTAGTAACAGCCACACCGTTTATTAGCTCATTATCAAACGCTGGATGCACCAAAACGGCCATGTAAACTGTTTCGTGGGCAATATTAAAAAATGCCCGCTCTTTAAAGGCGCGAACAGACCATAAACTAGCCCATACTTTTTTAATAGCTTTTTCAATACTCTTGGTTGTATCTCCAACAATACCGGTGGCTGAGGTATAAAGACCTGCACCGTTAAAACTGGCCTCGTCTTCGCAATTAGAAGAAGAACGGAAGCGAATTTTTGATTTACCGAATTTTTGATCGCATAAAACCGTTACATCTTTTAATAATTCTGTATTCAATTTTGAATTTTTTATCTCACTTCTTATTTTTTTTAAACTCAATTCTATCAAACTATCATTTTTTAAAACAAGTGTATCTTTTAAAAACTCTTTAATAAGTGTACCGGCTAATGAAGTATTTATATGATGCACATAATAGTGAAAAGGAATTGCAAAGGCATTTTCTGGCGTATTTAAATATTTTTCTCTGAATTTTATTTTTTTTAATTCGGCAAGATTGCAGGCTTTAGAACCATAGGTGTTTTTTTGTTTGTAGGAAAGATTTGATAGGCTTGCAATTTGTTTTACACTTGTATCGGACGATAGCTTAATTTTTTTAATTACTTTTTTTGGTTGATTGCTGGTTAAGCCTGTAATGGGTTTAATGCTGATCTTATTTTCACTTACAATTACTTCAATCGGTTTATTATCCAGGTCTTTTAACGAATCAATAGAAAAAATATCTTTTTGTGCTGCGCAAGGCGTTTTTCTACTGGCTGTTAAAAGGCAAATATGGCTTAAAGGTGTTTGAAACTGGTTTGTAATAACTGCTTTACAAACGGGTATCTCATTAGAGTTACCATTCAAAATTAAAATGTTATTAGCGTAATTTTTGTTTTGTTTTAATGAGTCTGCATTCATGAATTTAAGAATGCCGGTTGTTTTTCCTAAATAAATTGGCTGGTAGATTTGATTGCTAAATAATTCATCGCTGGTAACGATCTTATATTTTTGCTCCAGCTCTTTTTTGCGTCTTAGTAAAACAGTAGAATTAAGTAAGATCTTAAACTGTTCTTTTTTAAAGCAGGTATTCTGCACTTTTGCAACCAGTGTATTGATCAATTCGTCGCTAGGGTTATCAGAAGCTGCAAATTGCAAAAAATAATTTTTTGTGTTTACATTATAATTAAAAGTAGCTAAAATGTATTTTCTGGAGGGAGAATTACCATAATTTTTTTGATTAAAGTCCGTCAGATCTTCAAGATCACCTAAAACTTCCATTGTAAAGCGGTAGTGCCATTTATACTTTTTTGACTCGAGATAATAAAGTGTTTTGGTGCTAAGTACATAAACCAACTTAACACATTCAATACCATTAAAATTCTTTGAAAGTGGTTCGCCTTTTAAAAGATCAAAATCTTTGCGTGTTTCCAGTTTTAATAAAAAATCGGGTATCTTATTTTTTGTTTGCGCATTTATAGAGAAAAAAGAACAAATACAGATCAAAAAATAAAATATACACCTTTTTATCATTCCTGCTTAATGAGCTTAATTGTTTTTGATGATCTATTGGTATTGATGGTAACAAAATAAATTCCATGCGGAAGATCTTTCAGATCAAGAGTAGAGGACTTTGTTTTTAATACAGAATCTCCAACTGAATTGTAAACGACCACATTTATATCTTCGCGCGAATTAATATTTACATTACCGTTTGTTGGATTTGGATATAGAGTAATAATAGGTTCGTTAGGTATTTCTTTAATTCCCGTTGTACCCGTTCGGTATTTTAAGTAGATCTCAAACAGGCTGCCATTTTTACGGTGATAATACATTTTTGATTTATCGGTAGAAATTGTTGGAGCTTCAGGAGCTATGTATGGTGCGCCAACCAAAACTGTTGGTGGGCCAAAAGCGGAAGTGGTATTAGTTCTTGTTGATACCATTATCTCAGTTTGTGTTGAATTTTTTAATAAACGGGTATAATACAATTCCAATCCGTCTTTTGTAAGAACAGGTGCGTATACAATGTAATTTACGGTATCGTTTATGTTAGCCATTATTGTGGTAGTATTGGCATCTTTATTAAAGGTAGAATCGTTTAATTTTGTGGCAATGCCCATAGATGCAATACATGGTACTGCATTGGCGCAGTTATTAAAAAAAGCATTGCAATAAATTAATTTATTGCCATAAAAATTTATTCCGGCATCCATGATCAGCCAACCGGGAGAGTAAATATAAAAATCTCCATGAACACGTCCGAAGTTTGTATACCCACTCGTTAAAAAACGAATACGGTGCAGGTTATCAAAGTTAGAAGGGTAATTACGTGTAGATACCCAATAAAAATTATTTACCGAATCTAAAGAAGCTACTGCATCTAATCTTGGTGTTATCGTTTGGTTAACAATAGGTACAGCGCCAACATAATTAAAAGTAGAATCGTTTACTTTTGCGGCATAAAAGAGACTTGTTGTAGTACCATTGTTTAAGCTATTAAAGAACAATGCATTTCCATCGGTTGAAAGTGCGGGTTCCATGGCATCAAAGGTTAACCCATTTATTTTTACATGAATTTCATTACCAAACACGGGTATTTGGGCATAAACCGACGAATAAATAATAAAAACAGAAATTAGATAAAAGAAATTTTTCATATTGTATTTTGTTTATACTATAAGGTCGTATAAAAGATAAAATACCCTATTTGCAAGGCTAATTATAAATATACAAAATTATAGCTTACAAATTATCCTTATTACTCATTTCTGAACCGCCCCATTCAACAACTGTAAAACCTTTGCGTTGAAAGTTTTCTATTTTTTGGTCTGAAACGGGGGCATGATCTTTAGCATCCGACCATAGCATATACACTCTAAAGATGTGATCGGGTTTTGGTGAAATGTTCATTTTTGCGTACTCATTACATTCATTATTAAACATAAAATGAATATAGTTGCTCTTGTTCATGTTCATTAAAGGACACCAATACGTTATATAATCCTGGATCTCCTGCGAATTAAGACCCATATAGTTTAATTTCTCTTCAAAAAAAGTGATCAGATCTTTATTTTGAACGATAAAGCCATCATTTAAATTAAGCTTACTTTTTTCCATGTTTACATAACCATCCCAAAATAAATAATGGTATTTTTTATCATTCATTTCAATGCTTCCATCAGGATTACCTGTAAAACTCCAGCCATTTTTATATTGCGGGTAAGTAAATGAGAAATTACCTTTTAGTTCAAGATCAATATTGATTTTTTCTTTTTTATTTGGATAAACGTAGATCACAGGCTTTTTCATTGGCCTTGCTTCTTCGGCTTTCATGAAAGTCACAGAAATTTCTGTTTTATAGCCGGGCTTAATTAAAATAGAATCGGTTGTTATTTCAAAATACTCAAGAGTATAAAAAAATTGATAAGCATATTTGCCCGGCTTTACTTTATCACTGATTTTACCTTTATCGTTTGGTTTTTGTTTTTTATTATTGGTATTGTATGAAAAAGTTATTTCGTTTTTAATGATCTCACCTCTTTGATCATAAAAAGTAAATTCAAAAACCGCTTCTGTTTTTTTAAGTTGTTTATCTTCTGCAGACTTAGTAATGGTGTACGATACTGGCAGTGCTTTACCTAGTAGCGAAATGCCTGCTAATAAAAACAAAGCACAAATAATGTTTTTCATAAAATAAATTTAATTAATAGTGTTTGGAATGTTTATTTCAGCACCGCCCCATTCAACAATTGTAAAACCTTCACGACTGAAAGTTTCTATTTTTTGCTCTTTTACAATTGTATTCTCTTTTGCTTTTGAAAATAACATGCAGACCCTGAGAATATGATCAGGCTTTGGATCAACACTTATTGAAGCATATCTGTTGTACTCTTCGTTAAAGATAAAATGAATATAATTGCTTTCGTTTACACTCATACGCGGGCACCAATAGGTAATATAATCTTCTATCTCCTGAGAGTTTAAGCCCATTAAATTTAATTTCTCTTCAAAAAAACTAACAAGGTTATTTTTTTCAATAATAAAGCCAGTCGTTAGGTCTAATTTTTCTGTTTCAATATTTAGTTTTCCATCCCAAAATAAATAATGGTATTTTTTATCGTTCATTAAAATGCTTCCATCTGTGTTAGCAATAAAATTCCAACCGTTAGAATATTGAGGGTAAGTAAATAAAAACTCCCCTTTTGGGTGTAATTTTATAGAGACCGTTTCTGTTTTTTTACCGTAAACATAAATTACCGGTTTTTCCACTATAATTGGCATATCGGTAGATTGCAGATCAACACGCATTTCTGTGCGATAACCAGGTTTAATTAAAATAGAATCTGTAATTACTTCTAAATGTTTTTTATTATAAAAGAATTTAAATAGATATTTTCCCGGCTTTACCTTTAATTCTATTTTACCGTTTTGATCGGTAATTTGTTTTTGATTTGTTTTATTGTAAGAATAAATAA
Source organism: Bacteroidota bacterium (assembly GCA_032229505.1). Classification (GTDB taxonomy): domain Bacteria; phylum Bacteroidota; class Bacteroidia; order B-17B0; family Aurantibacillaceae; genus Aurantibacillus. The sequence continues at coordinate 29,825 of JAVTWD010000082.1, read as the reverse complement.
TTTGTTTTGCAGCAGAGCTTAATCCACCAATATTAAAAGTGATCGCAAAAACAGCTTCGGTTTTTTTAAGCGTTTTATCTTCTTCTGATCTTGTTATTTGATATTCCGGCACATATTCTCTTTCTTTTGCCGAAAAAGAAATACTGAAACCTAAAAGAATAAGGAAAAATAAATTTTTCATGGTTTAATTAAATAAAATTTTACTGTTCATTTCTGTACCACCCCATTCTACAATCGTAAAACCGCTGCGATTGAAGCTTTCTATTTTTTGTTCTTTTACAATTGTGTTTTCATGTGCTTTTGACCATAACATGCAAACCCGAAACATCTGATCAGGTTTTGGATCAACACTTATTGAAGCATATTTATTATACTCCCCATTAAAGATAAAGTGAATGTAGTTTTTTTCATTAACACTCATACGCGGACACCAGTAAGTTATATAATCTTCTATCTCCTGCGAATTTAATCCCATTAATTTTAATTTTTCTTCAAAAAAGTTTACCAGGTTGTTTTTCTCAATAACAAAACCGGTAGAAAGATCAAGCTTTTCTGTTTCAATGTTTAGTTTTCCGTCCCAAAATAAATAATGGTATTTTTTATCACCCATTAAAATGCTTCCATCCGGATTAGCTGTAAAATTCCAACCATTTGTATATTGCGGGTAGGTGAATAAAAAATCGCCTTTCAGATCAAGTTTTATTGAAACATCTTCTTTTTGTTTACTGTAAACATAGATAACAGGCTTATCAACCGTCATGATCATATTGGCAGTTCTAAAATTTACCAGCATATCGGTTGCGTAACCCGGTTTTATTTGTATACTATCTGTATATATTTCATAAAACCGGCTCGAATTAAAGAATTGAAAAACATATTTGCCGGGTTTAACTTTAAGCGAAAATTTACCTTTTGCATCTGGCGTTTGGGTTTTACTTATACCATTATAAGAAAACATAATGGCGCTTTTTACAGGTCTGCGCAGTGTATCAATAAAAGTAAAATTAAAAACAGCTTCTGTTTTTAACAGTTTACTATCCGGCGCTGATTTAGTTATTGTGTAATCAGGACCAAGTTTTTCGCCTCTAACAAAGGCAATACCGGTTAGAGATAAAATGCATAAAAGGAGAGTTTTCATGATCTTTATTTAAGTTTATTATATAGATGCGGTATCACAAGTAATTCCATAAAGAAATTAAGGAAAAAAAAAGGGTCAATTTGACCCTTGAAATAATGATAATTGTTAGCTTTTATTGCATTTTAACCCATTTCATGCGGATTTTAGAGCCATTTAAGCGGTTTTTAGGGGTGAGCAAAAGAGTTTTTCCTTTTATTTCAAACTCGCGTTTTAAAATAGCACCCACGCTTTCGGGATTTGTTGAGGATAAAATTTTATGTTCTATAACATTTCCTTCAATTTTACAATCTGCAAAATAGATAAGGTTGTTACTGTAATAATCAACAACTATTTTCATTCCCAAACTATCTTTTTTATTTAAGTTCAGATCATGATAATCGGCAGGTGTTATTTGTACTGCCATGTGTCCTGCACCATCAAATAAAATGTAACCAACATATCCCATGCGGCTTGTTTCTGTATGCCATTTGCCTTCCAAAGTATCATATGCCTCATATTTATCCAGTATCCACAAGCCTTTAAACTGATCTTGTGTAACAGGTTTTGTTTTTTGACTTTTAACACCAGTGAATAATAATAAAAATAAGATGCTGTAAAAAAAATGTTTAGTTTTCATAATGGGTCTTGAATAGTTTAAAGATAAAAATAATTTCTCACCAAACAAATCAAAACAAAAAAGGTACGTGCCTGAACACGTACCCTGAATAAACTACTAAAATAGAGCGGTAGTTTACCAATAAACAAGAGAGGTTAAGCGCTTGTTTAGTATGAGCGTTATTTTACTGAGAAGTTTGGGCGGCTTTTTTCTTATCCTTGGCATTACCAATAGCCGCACCGGCACCTGCCCCGGCTGCTGCCCCAATTAAGCCACCTACAACTGCACCTTCGCCTTTTTTACCATCAACAACAACACCTGTAACAGCACCTAAAACAGCGCCTGTACCTGCGCCAATTAAAGCACCTTTGGTTTTATTGTTCATTTTCTTCTTTTCTTCAGTTGTAGCATTTGAACTAGTGGAAGTATTGTTATTGTTTGATGCATAGCTGCTTCGACGACGATTTTTTTCTGCTTCTACTATTTGATTCATTGAATCGATGCTTTTTTGTCTTTGCAAATTGGCAGTATTAATTGCGTTTACCGTATTAATAGAATCAATGGTTGCATTTGCGCGTTCCTGTGCATCTTTAACTGCTTGCTTTTGGCCACACGAACCTAAAAGAACAGAAAGTGCGATTATTGAGATTAAATTTTTCATAAGTCTGTTTTTTTAAGAATTAAAATTCTTTATTATTACTTATGATAAGGAAAATGTTATGCCAGCTTTTAAAGTCAACAATAACGGTACTTTTAGTATTTACAGGAAAATTTAATTATATAAAAAATTGAAGTTTTGGGTAAGAAAATGCCCAATATTATTTTTTCTTATTATTTGTTTCGGCTTTGTAAACTTTAACGCCTTTACGAATGAGCCAGCGCGCAATAGCCAATAAAATAAGCGGTCCAAGTAAGGTGCCTAATGAATAGCCAATACCTGCGCTGTTAAATTCGGTAGAAGATAAAAGTGCGAAACATTTTATTAGAACCATTAAAGAATAAATAACAATACAGCTGCCTACAAGTATAAGTAAACAGGCTAAGAACTTTTTCATTGTTATAACCAATCGCTGATCTTTAGGATATCACCCTTGGCCTCAATAACTTTAAATTTATATTCACGTTTCTTTTTATCATCAAAAACAGTAACAATTTTTGTTCTTGAATTATAGGTCCATGTACCTTCAACAAAGTAATGATTATCGGTTGGGCCTGCATGCAAGTATTTGCATTTTCCGTCTTTAAAAAATTCTATAGATAACCTGAACATACTTGGTCTGAACTCATTGGTACAAGGGCGAAACACTTGTATCTTTGCTTTTTCATCCTTCTCTTCGTGAGCAGATTTCCAGCAGGTAAAAAATTCAGGAGGTAATGGTGTTCTTTTAATAGTTGCTGCGCAATTCATTGAAATTAGCAAAACAGCGGCGATGATAAGGTTTTTCATAGTATTTGGTTTTTATAATTCTTTTACCGGTTTTCCTTTCGGGAAATTTAAAACATCCGGTGTTAATTTCTTTGCTTCAATTTTTTCAAGTTCAAAAACAATGCTGTATTTCATTGATTCCATAATAAGCTTATAATATGGCGCCTGCATTTTAAATACAACCTTATTATAGAACATGTCGTTAAAGTTAGCATATAATTTCCAATCAATAAACTCTTTTCCAACCGGGTAAAAATAATGCAGAGATGTTGGTTGCTTACTCCTGGCATCGCCACCGGCAATAAAATAAGATTTACAGTTAACGCCGTTTATTATTTCATCTTCTTTTTCAGTTTCTTCTTTTTGAATAAGTGTGTTTTTTGAGCAATCAGATGCTTTAATGGTATCGTTGTTACGCATTTTAGTATATAATCTGTTTAACTGTTGCATGTATATGCTAAAATCAGTACCAAATAACATACCGCTAAAAGGATATTCGCGTTTAAAATTGCCATTTCTGTATACTGAAAGGATAAGGGTTTTGCCAAACTTTTGCGATTGATGTTTGGTGTATTCTTCGTTACCTGGTTTTGGTACAAATGTGATCTTATAGGTAATTACACCTTCAAAAGACTCTTTTTCTTTTGGAGGCATAAAACTGGTAAACAGAAGAAAGACTAAAGTAGCAAATACGATCCTGATCATTTATTTTTTAAAATGGAAATAAAGATAAGGAACATTTTGAACTAAACTAGTTTATTCTATAACCATCTTTTTTACAAGTAAATTCCCGTTCAATGCTGCATTTAAAAAATATATTCCTGGTGCTATCCGGTTTTTTAATTCAACTGTATAAGCGTTATTTCCGGCAGTAAACTCGCGTTCTTCCATTAAGCCACAATCTCTTCCAAGTACGTCTTTTAACGTAAATTTTATTTTTTGCTTTGAATTAAGATCAAAAGTTAATGTAAAATTACCATGCGATGGATTAGGGAAGAGGTTAAAATTGAGCAAAGGATCATTCTCTAACTCGCTTAAAGCTGTTGTATTTACAATATTAATGTCATCTACAAAAATATTGTTTGCTCCGGGAATTGTATCTCTTGTGTATTCAAATTTAAAAGTAGCATAATTAGAAGATGCTATGGAAGACAGGTTAATATCTACTTTTCTCCAATCAGCAGCAACGGGTATAAAAGGGCTTGTGTTACCCGGATTTGTTATAAGAGATGGACCTGTCTTACTATATATAACGTTCCAGGTATTGCCGCAGTCGATAGATGAATATACTTTAAAAGTATTAACATGGTTAGGTGTAACTTCGGCTGTGGCATACCTGAAGCTTAAAAATGGATTTGCAATGGTAGATATGTTTACAGCCGGGCTGGTCATAGAAGTAATGTTTTTTCTGGTATTGTAGGTCTTATCTAATTTAGCAGAAAAATTTCCTGTATAGGATGCGTCTGATGATTGCTGCCAGTTGGCACCACCACTGGAGTTGGCCAGTTCCCAGTCTGCATTTGGTAACTGTGATGTTTCAAAACCTTCAAACCAGGTAGAAGAATAACTTGCTGTTTGCGTTACAACAGTTATAATTTGTGTTTTTGAATGTGGCGAAGAAGATCCTGCTGAGTTAGACGAAGAGTGTGTAACATTATAAATGCCGGGTAAATTATAAGTTATAACAGGCGCAGAAGCCGTGGATGTTGCAGGTGTACCACCCGGAAAAGTCCATTGATGCGATGTTGGAATACCATTCCATGAAGCGTCGGTAAAAGTAACGGTTGAGCCAACACACACTTTTGATCGACTATATTTAAAATCTGCAATTGGCACGCAAGGTACTGTTGGATTAATAACACCTGTTGCAATAAGATTAGCATTGGTCCACAAATTATCACGGCCTGAAATATTATTTTGTAATGCGGCTTGCATGCGTAATCCCTGGCCATGTGTAAACATCCTGCAGCAATAAGAATAATCCATATAGTTTTGATAGTTTTCACTAACCCCCGGTGTACAGATCTGATAGCTGGAAGGAACAGCGGCATTTGGACAATTTAAATAACCAATAGTAGTTGGTGTATCATTTACAAGATCGTCATTATTGCAATCTACGCCTGCACCATTGCTTCCGCCAAAAACATGATAAAGATCGAGCCAGTGGCCAACTTCGTGTGTTAATACACGCGATAAAAAATTACTACCGGTGCCAATAGAACCAAAATAATTATTTAAAACAACGATAGCATCGTATGGATCTCCGGGCGAAAATGTTCCGGGAAAATACGTATAACCTGCAGCACCAAAGCCACCTGTTAGTGTAATGCTTTTTACAATATATACATTCATGTATTTTGTAGGATCCCAGGTGTGAGAATAAATAGTTGAAGATTGATCGTCCCAATCAGTATCTGTATCATAATAATGAATAATGCCGCTTGTGCAAAAACCCTGCGGATTTTTTGTAGCCAACACAAACTGAATTTTTGTAGAATCGGCCAGATTTTTAAAAACAGGTATGATGTCAGTTGTATCGGGATTTCTTTTGCCAAAATCGCGGTTAAGAATTCTTAATCCATCTCTTACCTGGTCGTCAGAAATATTTTCAGGACCATTAACATGTAAAATGTGAAATACTACAGGAATAAGATAAGTAGACCCCGGTATAGTTACTTTCGCTGATTGTAATGCAGCTTGTTTATCCAGCGTTTCTTTTTTGGTCTTTAAAGCCGGATTAGTAGCATATATTTTTTTCATGATCACATCAGTGCCGCAATGCAGCTCATCTTGCGAAAAAGAAATGATAGAACTAAATAAAAATAAAGTCAGGAATAAATTTTTCATGCTAATAATGTATACAAATAAAGGTAGTAAAAAAAAGCAAGAAACCAGAACCGGCAACCGGAATTATACCGCCGGATATATTATTTTTTAGGAGAAGCAGATCCGTAACGCCATTTTTTTAAATGCGTGCCCTGATTTTTTAAACCAACGATCTCTATCAATTGTTCGTAATAATGATAGATCCTGTCAAGGTCTTCAGAACTAAGCTCTGCATAATAGGGGTCAAATCTGTCGAGTCCGCTTTTTATTTTGTTTTGATATTCTTCTTCGCTTGCATTTGCGGAAGCAAGTTGCATAAAATCGCGGGCAGATTCATTTACCAGATCAGTTAATTTTGTTTTAAGTGTTTTAGAAGTTATGCCCGGATACATTAATGTTTCGTCAGCCTGAAATTTTTTTTCTTTAATAAAAGATTCAAGTTTATTAACAATCACGTTTCCATTGCCTTCTAAGGTAATACTGTTTAAGTTTTTAGCAAAAGTGCCGGATACACCTAAGCAAATAAATATAAAAAGGCAGGTTAATTTTTTCATGATTACCTTATTAAAGATTTACCATGAAGTTATATTTTTTGATGCGATTTGATATAACTAAATTGTGACGACTTATTCACACAGCGGAAAAAATGCGATTATTCAACAAACAATCGGTGAAAAGTTAAGTTATTGTTTAATTACTTTTTTGGTTACGCCATTTACTTTTAAAAGGTAAACACCATTTTGTAAGTCGCTAAGCGATAAAAGAACCACATTTTGGTTATCATATTCTTCTTTTTTAACGCATTTTCCGAGAAGATCAAATAACTCTAAATAAACTTTAGAACCATATGCTTTTATTTCTAAAACATCAGAGGCCGGGTTAGGAGAAATTTCAATAAGCTGAGAGTTAAGCACATTATCATTTATTGCGGTAACACAAGCGGTACTTAAATTTGTAATAATAAATGGTGGCGACGAAATAAAACCACCTTGACCTTTAGGTACAAAAACAGAATATGTACCCGTACCGGTAATTAAAATGGTTTGTGTTGTGGCGCCTGTATTCCATAAATAATTCGCATAACCATTTCCTGCATCAAGGTAAGTTTGCCCGCCCAACGAATAACAATTAATTTCCGGGCGGTTTAGCTTCCAGGGAAGAGCAGGGTAATTAAAAGAGCGGTAAGATCGTAAGGTATCGGCAAAAACAAGCTCAAATATTTTTGCACCTGTATTTGTTACCACGTTAAAAACAATATCTGAATTATTGAGCGTGCCATAATTTACCAATGTGTTTCCATTATTTAAACGCTGATGATTACCAAGCGAACGGCTAAATTTACTATTATCTTCAACATAACTCCACACAAGATTTGCAGTTAGTGTTGTTTCGTTTAATTGATACTCTTTTGCAGTTGCTGCGTGAGCAGGTGATAGCTTTCCATTATCAAACAACGTGATGTTACCGTTTGTAAGTCGTCTTATATCGTGCTGGCCTATAAATTTTTGTACATCATTTATAAATGTAAATTGGTTGGCGTTACCGCCTAAGCGCCAGATAATAAGGCCAGTGGTTTTGTTTATTTTTGTTATTTCATTAAAGTGCCTTGTTGAAAGTAAATAATTGCCATCGTTATCCTTTTCAACAGCGTTAAGGTGTGTCCAATCAACATTAGCAGGGCTCGATAACCAGGTTGGATCAACATCACTAAAGCTATAATGATCTTTACAATGCCATTCAAACACTACATTCTTTGCGGCATCCTGTTCCTGTATTACACCACAGGTAACAGTAGCGGAATTGCTGCCGGGGTTTGTATTATTCGGGCCAAAATAATTGTATGAACTTAAATTCATTATTACTTTCTCCATTCCCAGGATCAAAAAATTTCCGTTTGGTAAAATTTGTATGTCATGGCCATCAAACAAAACTCCGTTCTTAGGCACAACAGAATCAACAATGGTAAATGTACTATCTACTAAATAAAACTTATTATTACTGCTGTAAGAAATAAGACCATTGGATTGTAACTTAAAATCGCTGCTGCCGCCAACCGGGAATTTTTTATAATAAACTAAATTTCCAACATTATCAAGAATCATTTGTGTTGGAATTATTGATGCCGAATTTGCACCAACCTTAATGGGAGTAGTAAAATAATAACTTGTAGATTGCGGAGTTAAAGCTGTTATGGAGTAGGCTGGTAATGCTTGCGCCATAAACCGCAGTTGTGTAAATAATAAAAAGACAAATAGTAATTTTATTTTAATGCTCATGTGGAAACAATAGTTTATTAAAGATAACTTTTTTATCGTTGTTTTAAATTTTTTTCTAAATATTTTTCTGTTGGCAATAAACTCTTTTGAATACGTTTGGCATAACGAATGCTATCCAATATCTCTTTTTGTTTTTGTTCGATAATTAATTTTTGATGGCGTGTTGTTTTTAACGATCTGAAAATAAATGCAGCAAAAACCACAACTAATAATAAACCAATTAAAACTGATAAGATAACGATCTGTTGAAAGCTATTTTTTTCTTTAGCAATGGCTCTTTCTTTTTCTTGTTGTTCTTTTATAACTGCTTCTTTTTTATCGAACTCATATTTTAACTGACTTTTAATACTTAACTTTCTTGTTGTTTCGTTAGCAATGCTATCGCGATAGATCACAAATTGTTTTAAGTGCTCAAAGGCCCCTTCAAAATTACCGTTAGCTGAATCTACTTTAGCAGCAAGCCGTTCAGCCCTGCTAAGGCTTGCCGGGAATCCGATCTTTTTAGCGATCATTAACGAACTGTCTGCATAGGCAGAAGCAAGACGGAGCCTGCTTTTTTTATCAAGTGGTTTTATTTCTGTGTACTGTGGTAATGATGAAATTTTAAAATAAACAGATCCTAGATTATTAAAAGTTTGCGAAAGGCCGTTATTATCATTTAATTCTTTTTTAATGAGCAAACTTCTTTTGTAAATAGCTAAAGCAGTAAGGTAATCTTCTTTTTTCTCATAAATATTTCCAATGTTATTTAATGAGCGTGCAATATCTATTTTATTGCCGGTCTCTTCTTCAATTTTTAAGCTTTTATTATAATACTCTAATGCTTTATCGGCATTGCCTTGCCAACTATAGCAAGCACCAATATTATTGTATGCTGTTGAAATACCTTCTTTGCGGCCCAGCTTTATATGCATTTGTAAGCTTTTATGAAAATACTCTAAAGCTTTTGTAACATCATCCTGCGTCATATAAACAGATCCAATATTGCCAAATGCCTGGGCCAGACTTTCGGTATTGCCGGTTTCTTTATTTAACTGTATGCTTTTATTAAAATAGTAAAGTGATTTTTCAATATCGCCAAGTTGCTGATAGGTGCCACCAATACAATTACAGGTAACAGCCATACCATCTTTTTGGTTGTATTGTTCTTCTATTTTTAAACCTGTAAAAAAACAATCAAGGGCTTTGGCAGAATTTCCCTGATCCTGATAGATCATGCCAAGATTTCCGAGCGTAATGGCTCTGCCAATATCGTCGTTTGTTTCTTCCTGGATCTTTAAACCTTTTTCATAATAATTTAATGCTTTTTGCAGGTTGCCCATACTTTGCCATGATACAGCAAGATTGTTATAGGTTATTGCAGCTTCTTTTTTCTCATTTATATCTTCAAATATTTTTAAGGCCTTTTCATAGTGTTTAATGGCATCTTCATAATCGCTTTTACTTTGAGAAGCATAACCGATGTTACTAATAAACTGTCCTTTTAATTTCAGAATAGTATTTTTGTTTTCAGTACTTAAATTGGGTGATGTTTTTACAATCGCATCTGCCAGACTAAGGCCGGGTACAGCATATTTTAAGATATCCTGCTCTTCGCATTGATTGCTTAATAAATAAAGTAAACGCAACTTTGTTGTATCGCTTTTTGCATTTTTAAAAGCTAAATTCAGTGAATCAATATTTTGTGATAATGAATGCGAATAATACAAACACAAAAGTGCAAATAAGATAAAATAAGAAAATATTTTTTTAATGTTGTTCAATAAAAGTTATTTGCGCCTGCGGCTTTTCTTTTTCTTTTTAATTGGTTTCTCCTCTATAACTTCAGATGGTATAATACCTCCATTAAGAACTAATTCAAAATTAACTACTACTGTTTTTTCTATTTTATGATCTATTACTTTTTCTGCAGCCTGGTGATTTACAAAACTGCATTGTATGATGTAATTTTTTGTTGCATCACTCATCTCGCTAATATCTAACCAGTAATAACCAAGGCTATCTGTAGAGATAGAAAGATCGGTGTTTTTTATTTGCACGTTAGCTTTTGCAAGGTAAGTTTTAGGCTCTCCCTGGCGTGTAACCCTGCCACGGATATAAACTTTATTTAAAGTGTCTTTTGGCAGAGAAGGACAAAGAAATGTTTGTGGCTCAACTTCTATTGCAATTATTTGAGCGTGCAAGTCATTGCCAAGGTAGAGCGACAGAATAATGATTATATAAAAAGTTAATTTTTTTAGCATTAGCTTAAAGATACAACGTTTTTTAGCATTTTTTAAATTTTATGTTATTTCATTTTATTTACCTTCGAATAAACTAAGCATTATTTTATGAAAAAAATTCTTACTCTTTTATTGGTTCTTGCCGGAACAGTTATTTCTTATAGCCAAACTCCACTATGGAGTAAAGAACAATTAATGCCAACCAAAGAATTAGCAGATAAAATAAACACAAACGCTAAAGACAAGCCATTGGTTTTAAATGTTGGTCCTATGGAATTAATTAAGGGTGCTGTTGATGTAGGAAGAGCAACCAGTGTTACAGGAATCGAAAAGATAAAATCTACTTTATCTATGGAAAATAAGACCAGAACCGTTGTTGTTTATTGCGGCTGTTGTTCTTATGCCAGCTGCCCAAATATTAAACCTGCTTATGATGCAGTTATATCAGCAGGCTTTAAAAATGCAAAAGTTTTAGAATTGCCTGAAGGTATTAAGCCTGATTGGGTTGCTAAAGATTATCCAATGGAGCAATAGTTAATTTTTAAAACCGTCTTTAAAGATCTTTTTCAGATATTTTTCTGTTGGTAGTAGGCTGGTTTGAATGCGTTTGGCATACCGGATGCTATCTAAAATTTCTTTTTGTTTTTCTTCAATGATATTTTTTTGACGCCTTGTGACCTTTAATGATCGTAAAATAAATGCCGCAAAAATGATTACCAGTAATAGACCTACGATTATAGATAAAATAACGATTTGTTGAAAGCGTGCTTTTTCTTCGGCCACGGCTTTTTCTTTTTTACGCTGTTCTTTTATAACCGCTTCCTTTTTTTCGAACTCATAATTTAGCTGGTTTTTTAAAGCTGCCTTTCGCGTTCTTTGGTTATTTAAGCTGTCTTTATAAATAATATATTGCTTATAATGTTCAAAAGCGGCTTTGTGATCACCTATGGCAGAATCCGCTATAGCAAGTACACGTTCTGCATAACTTATCACAATAGGAAAGCCTATGTGCTTTGCAATAGTAACCGAACTGTCTGCATAAAGTTGCGACAGTTTATATTTCTTTTTGTAAAAATAGGAATGTGCAATACCACTTAATGAAGAGGCTTGCCCAAATTTGTCATTTAATTCTTCTCTAAGCTTTAAGCTTTTAAAAAAGAAATCCATGGCAGAATCAACTTTGTTTTGCTTCATGTATATCAAGCCTGTATTATTAAGCAGCATCGCTCTTACAGGTTTACTGTCAACCTTTTTAAGCAAATCAGAACATGTTTTATAGTTTTTTAATGCATCTTTATATTTTCCATGTTGTGAGTAAATGTAACCAAGATTTAAAGCTAAAACCGCTGTTGTTTTTTCATCGTTGGTCTGCTTTTGCAGATTTAAACTTTTTTCAATGTATTCGGCAGCTTTTACAAGATCATTTTGGTCAACATACACCGAGCCAATGTTATTTAATAAAATTGCCATCGAATTTTTGTCGTTAAGCGTTTCATAGAGTTTGAGGCTTTGACTAGAATACTCAAGTGCCTTTGTAATATTGCCCTGATTGTGCAAAAAGATTGCCATACAATTTAAAACAACGGCTTTTGAGCTTAAGATGGTTTTTTTAAAAGGTATTAAAGACTTTTCTGCCAGTAATTTATCTGCTAATTCCAAAGCTTGCCCAGTATAGTTTGCAATTTCATCCTGTTCACAATTTCCACTCAATTCAGCGAGGATTTGTAGTTTTACTGTATCCTGTTTTGCATTTTTAAGAAGTAATTTCAATGAATCTACCGTTTGGGCCGAAACAGACAGCGTTGAAAAAAATAAAATGAAAAATAAATGCGGTTTCATCAATTGTTTTTTATTCACAGAGCTTGAAATAATCTAATTAAATAGCTTAAAAATTAATAAAGAGTATTTAATAATTTCAGCCTAGCTTTATTCCAACAACAGTAACGTCATCTACTTGTTCTAATTTGCCCTGCCAGTTGGTAAGCACATTGTCTAATTGTGTTTTTTGGTCTTTTAATGGTAAATGACAAACCGAAATTATTTGGTGCTTTAATTGTTTTGACATGAATTTTTTTCCGTTGGTGCCACCAAACTGATCGGCATAACCGTCGGTATACATGTAAATAATATCTCCTTTATTTGCAATGATCTCTTGTTGTGTAAATGGTTTCATGTTTGAATGAAAACCAACAGGTTGTTTGTCGCCTTTAAATTCAACTAGCTTAGCAGTATCGCCCTGGCCAGATACCAATTGTATAGCAGTGTTGGCACCTGAGAAATGAATTTTAATTTTTCCATTATCCGTTTTCTTAAAGATAGAGATCAAAGAAATATCCATACCATCTTTACCGCCTGTTTCTGATCTGTCAGGATTAAGTGCTGTAATAATTCTGCTTCTTAATTCTTCTAACATTTCAGATGTATTTAAAATTACTTTAGCGCGCGAGATCTCGTTCAATAAACTAATGCCTATTAAGCTCATAAAAGCGCCAGGAATACCATGGCCCGTACAATCGGCACAAACAACAATGGTTCTGTCAGGCAGATCAAATGCCATATAAAAATCACCACTCACAATATCGCGGGGTTTAAATAAAATAAAATGCTCTTTTAAAAATTGATCAATAATTTTTTCAGAAGTTAAAAAGCTTTGTTGAATACGTTTAGCATAATTGATACTATCTGTAATGTTTTGATTTTTTTCAGCGATCTCGTTATTGGCATGTTGTAAGGCGCCATTTTTTTCTTCGATGATCTCGTTTTGTTTTAAGATCTGAATGTTGGCCGTTCTTATTTTAAAATAAGAATAAATACCCATTAATATAATGGCGGCTATTAATGAATAGAACCACCAGGTGCGCCAGAATGGTGGCCTGATAGAAAATTTAAAAGTAACAGGTTCTTTATTCCAAATGCCTTCACCGTTATTGGCCATAACAACAAATTCGTAACTGCCGGGTGGAATGTTTGAATATGAGGCTTCTGTTTTAAAAGAAGTACGCCAGTCTTTATCAATACCTTTTAGCATATACTTATATGCTACTTTTTCGGGAGCTATTAAACTCACGCCAATAAAATTAAAAGTAAGATAATTTTTATCGTAAGGCAGATCTAAATTAAACGGAATGTTATTGTTGATCGAATCGGTGTATTGCGACCAATCTGTTTCCTGGAAAAAGAGCTCGATGTTTTTTAATTTTGTTGCCGGCTCTAAAGTATTATCTCTATCATATTCTGCCTGATAGGTCATCAATCCTTTTGAAGTGCCAATAACTATTTGGCCTGCATTGTTCAGTATCATTGCGTTTTGGCTGCAGCCCTGGCCAATAAAACCGTCTTCGTTTAAATAGGTACGAATTTTAAAATCATTATTTTTTGTTTCGATCCTGGCAATACCATTTACCAGGCCCGCCCATAAAAGACCATTCTTATCTATTATTATGGAATAGATCTCTTTAGAGCTAAGCGTTAATTTATCGCTAACGTTCATAAATTTCGAATCGCTATACTTGTAGAAACCATTGCTTGTTGCCAACCAATAATTATGATCTTTATCTTCAATAATATCACGTACGCGTTTTTGTGTAAACTGATCAGCCTCTGTAAAATGTTTTAAGTTTAAACCATTGTATTTGTATAATCCATCATCTGTACAAAACCAATAATCGCCTTTGCTATCCTGAAAAATTTTATTGACATAATTTTTTGTTATAGCAATGCCATTCAGCGGTTGTATATTTCCATCTTTTACAATAGCCACTCCAATAGGTGTGCCTAGCCATGTAACACCCTTATTATCTACAAACACCTCAAAAATAGTATTCATAGGGCTTTCTTTATCTTTACAAGTAATACGTTTAAATGATTGGCCATTGAACGTAAGCAAACCGTTGCCTGTGCCAATTAAATAATTTCCGTTATTATCTTCAGTAATATCCCATATATCTGCGTTGCCACCTAGTTCTTTATACGTGTAATTTACAACAGTATTTTCTTTTAAAATGCTTATACCCAATTTTGAGCTTATCCAATAATCACCATTTTTATTTTGATGAACATTTTTTACTTCATCAAACAATAAACCATCTTTGGTATTGTACATCAAAAATCGTTCGCTGCTTAATTTTGATACACCATTTTGATCGGATGCAAACCACAAGTTGCTTTCTTTATCCTGAAAGATCTTCCATATACTATTATCTGTTAAACCATTCTTTTTTCTGAAAACCACCGGTGTGCCATTGCTGTTAATTTTTACAAGTGCAATGTTTGTTGCCAGCCAGGTAGCATTTGTGTTATCTTTATAGTAGCTGAAATATGTTGCGTTGGTATCAATATTTGCCGGATTGATCTTTTGTATTTTTCCATCTTTTAATTCGGATAATCCCTCGCCTGTAAAAAACCAAAACGTATTTGTATTATTTTTCATAACTGAAAATACCATGTCGTTTTGCAGACCATCTTTTGTAGTATAATTTTTTAGTGTTTTGCCGTTGTAATTAAATATACCATTACCAAGGGTACTTAACCATAGATCAGTTTTGCCGTCTTTTAAAACATGAAATACCGAAACGCTGTCTGTTTCATTGCCCAATTTTAAAATACCGCAACTGTTATTTTTAAATGTTGAAAGCCCCCTGGCAGTACCTAAAATAGCTTCATTATTGTCATCTACCAATATGTAAAATATCCTGTTATCACTTAGGCCATTTTTGGTAGTATAATTTGTAAATTGTTTTGTTTTGTCTTTTGAAATATTTTTTGGATCGTAAACAGAAAGCCCATTATTGGTAGCAATTAGTATACGACCTGTTTTATCTTTTGTGATACAGAACACAACATTATCGGCAAGGCCATTTTTATCTGTAATATATTCATAAGAACGGCCATCGTATTTAGTAATACCACCACCACTGGTACCAAACCACATTACACCATCATCGCCCTGAAAAACAGATAATACCTGCCCTTGCGATAAGCCATTTTCAACAGTATGGTTTGAGAAAGGATAGGTTTGTGCTTTAGAAGACTGAACTAAAACAAAAAGTAACACAAAAAAGAAAATTGTATTTAAAAATCTAAGCATTAAACGATTTAATAAGCTTTAAAATTTATACGCCCTAAATTAGATATAAGAATTTGATTTTTATGCAATTGAGCTAAATAAAAAAGCCCTGTTAACTAATTAACGGGGCTTTTTTGAAAGAAAAAATATGCTTATTGCTCTACAATTTTAAGAACATCAGTTGTATTACCAATGGTTAGTTTAACAAAGTACATACCCGAGCTGTAATTGAGGCTTTTTGCACTGAAATTATATTTGTGCACGCCTTGTTGTTTCTCTGAATTATCAAGGGTTTGAATTTTTTTACCTAATACATCATACACTTCTAAAAGTATTTTTGAAGCGTTTGGTAAATTAACTGCAATAGTTGCAGCTGTTGTATAAGGATTTGGATATGCAGTCATAAAGCCTGTTGTAGACTTCTTCAATTCTTTTATACCTACTGTTGCGTTGGTTGGATGAATTGAATCAGTACCTGCTGTAAAATTAAGCCCATTAATAACGCTACCACCGTTTACGCTAAATGTATAGGTACCTGCGTGGTGTAAACCCGGAATATCAACAAATAAAGTGTAATTACCATCATCTAAAGCTGTAATGCTGAATGTACCATTAGGATCTGTAACACCCATTCTTGCTGCGCTTGAACCGGGATTTTTCTTAACCACCACACCAATACTTGGAATAGGGTTAGAAAAATTTGGTCCTGAAGTTCTGAAAATAGAATTATCCTGACCCAAAGTACCTTCAATAACATTTAAACCAACCGGTGTGCTATGGTATTGTAAATGGATCTTATGGCCTGATGATGTAGTAGTGGTTGTAATAATTGGTGTAGCATCTATCCAATTCGTGGTATCTCCAAAATAAGTAATGTTGGCGTTTGGGTAAGTGGTTGTATTAGGACGAACACAAATACGGTATTCACCATAAGGAATACTATCAAATTGATAATGGCCACTGCTATTTACAGTAGTTTTTGCAAGGATATCATTTTTTGCGAAGTTAGAATTTTCGCGATACAGGTACATTTCTCCATCAGTTACAGGAGTTGATTCAGTAGCGTCAGTATAAACATTTCCGCTGATCGATCCAAAATCAACCGGCAGTGTATACCAACCATAAGATACCTGAGTGTTTGATGAGTTAGCAGCAAAATATGCTAAATATGCCGAGCCAAAGGTATTGTTTCTGAAAAATTGATAAACGTTAGAAGTGCTTGATTGTACCTGACCTGTATTAATGTAGTTGCCGTTATTTGCAAGATCAACATAAATACTATCCTTAATAACGTAGCTTTCTTTAATTAGGGCAACATTATTATAAGTAAAATTTGGAAGCTTTAATGTACCGTAACCAATGTATTGTACGGTTTTTATTTTGCAACCCCTTAATTTAACGGCATAAGTGCTCGATAAATACTCGTAGTGTTTTGCATACGCCACATATCTTGCCGTATCAACAAATGTTGAATTATAGGTGATCTGCGAAGGGGCATAAAATTCATGATTAGAATAAGATATTGTAGAATCGAATTTGTTTTGAATATTAAAACCTCCAACTATTGAAACGTCAGTAAGGGTATTTTTAAAATAATAATATAATGAGTCTGATACTCTTCCTTTGAACGGAGATCTGATAAAAGCAGCCTGGTTAGCCGCAGGAAAATATTGATGGTATGGTGTAGTTGCCGGATCTAATATTTTAAAACGCAAGGTATCCATTACGTGTAAAAATTGACCATTGGTAAATCTGTAATCCCAAACCTGGTTTGGCCCAATGCTTGGTAGTGCAATTGATCCGGGGGTGGTATCCCAAACCTGTTTAATAGAGGTATTTCTTACCGGGTAATAAGTTCCTTCAATAACCGGCGGTGTTTGCGCAAAAAATGTAATTGCGTTAAATATCAAAAAAAGCGCGAATAGTTTTTTCATTTAAGTTTTATTTTTAAGTTTATTGTTCAACGATCTTAAGCACATCTGTTGTATTACCAATTGTTAGTTTAACAAAATACATTCCTGAACTATGATTTAAGTTTTTAGCACTAAAATTATATTTGTGAACACCTTGTTGTTTTTCTGAGTTATCTAATGTTTGTATTTTTTTACCAAGTACATCATACACTTCTAAAAGTATTTTTGATGAGGAAGGTAAATTAACTGCAATAGTTGCAGCAGTGGTATAAGGATTTGGATAAGCAGTCATAAAACCTGTTGTAGACCTCTTCAATTCTTTTATACCAACAGTTGCATTAATAGGATGAATAGAATCTGTACCAACTGTAAAATCAAGTCCGTTAATAACACTGCCGTTGTTTACGCTAAAATTATATGTGCCTGCATGATGAAGGCCCGGAATATCAACAAATAAAGTATAGTTACCATCATCCAAAGCGCTTATGCTAAATGTACCATTAGAATTTGTTATGCCCATTCTTGCTGCGCTTGAGCCCGGATTTTTTTTAACCACCACACCAATACTTGGAATAGGGTTTGATAAATTTGGTCCTGAAGTTTTAAAAATTGTATTGTCCTGGTTAAGATTACCTTCAATTACATTTGAACCTACAGGTGTACCGTGGTACTGCAAGTGGATCTTGTGCCCCACTGAGGTAGTAGTAGTTGTAATAATCGGTGTGGCATCTATCCAGTTGGTTGTATCGCCAAAATAAGTAATGTTAGCATTTGGATAAGTTGTTATATTAGGGCGAACACAAATGCGGTATTCGCCATAAGGAATGCTATCGAATTTATAATAACCACTGCTATTTACAGAAGTTTTTGCAAGAATATCATTTTTTGCAAAGTTCGAATTTTCGCGGTACAGGTACATTTCTCCATCTGTTACCGGAGTTGATTCTGAAGCATTGGTATAAACATTGCCGCTAATTGAGCCAATATCAACCGGTATCGTGTACCAGCCAAATTCTACAATTGTGTTGGCCGGATTACAATTTAGCATCATTAAATAATTAGAGCCAAATGTATTGTTTCTTAAAAATTGATATACTTTAGAAGTACCACTATTGGTAGTTAAAAAGGTATAATTATTATTGTTAAAAATATCAACAAAAATACTGTCAACACGGTTGTTATTTTCGCGAAGCAATGCAACATTGTTGTACGTGCCATTGGGAAGTTTTAAAGTTCCGTAACCAACATAGGTTGTGGTTTTAACCTTTCTTCCTTTTGTTTTTGCCTTAAAACCCGCAACATTTTTAGCATAGCCAACGTAAACGGATGTATCCTGAATTACATTACCGTATGAAATTAATTGCGGAGAAAAATATTCAGGATTAGAGAATACGATAGTAGAATCGAATTTATAAGATTCATTAAAACCTCCAACCAAATAAGTTCCGTTAGCACCTTGATTCACAGCCCAAAAATTATATAGCGAATCGGAACCATTCGTTTGGAAAGGTGTGCGCAAAAATCCAGCTAAGTTAGCCTGGGGAAAGTACTGGTGATGTGGTGTTGTTTGAATATCCAAAACCTTATAAGGTAAAGTATCGCAAACATTTAAAAATTGGTTATTAGCAAATGTATAATCCCATACCTGGTTTGGCCCAATACCAGGTATGGATAAGGAACTAATAGTAGTGTCCCAAACTTGTTTTACAGAGGTGTTACGCACAGGGGCATAAGTACCTTCAATAACCGGTGGGGTTTGCGCAAAAAAGCTAATTGAAAACAATAATAAAAAAAGCGTAAATAGTTTTTTCATTTTAGTAATTTATATAATTATGTGATTTTGAGAGGCGTACCAAAATTACGATAAAATCTGAGAATGGCAAATACAATTGGGTTATGCGTAGATTATGCTTTGGATAATGGGCTGAAATCCTCGCCAACACAGTAAAGTAAAAATCTAAATATGTTTAGTTTTTGCCCAAAAAGCTTAAATTATCCTGTTATTAATGCCATAAATCAGGCTTAATTCGCGCATTTTTTTGGAGAAAGCGGTACGGTAAAATTGTGGCATTTCGTTACTGTATTTAAAATAATGATGGTATTTGTTTTCAAGATGCGGAAAATGTTTCTTAATAGCATTTAGCATTAAGGTTTTACTATCTGCTTTTTCGTTACCAAATAAGGTAATGGAAGATGGCATTACATAATTTACTTTGCAGGCTTTAAATGTGGAAAATAATAATTGCAAATGCTCAGTCGTATCTGAAATAAAAGGCAATAAAGGCATTAAGCTAACGCCTGTGTGAAATCTTTCTTTTAATGAAAGTTGCATGGTATCAAGTCTTACAGAAGGGGAGGTTGCGCCGGGTTCAAAAATCTTTGCCACATCGTTATTTAAAGTTGAGAAAGAAAATGAAACAATAACACCTTTTAATTTATGATGCAGATCGGCTGGCAAAATAGCCATTTTATTTATTTGATGTAAAAGATCAAAGTCGCGCGCTATAAGATCCGATTTGGTGATCATGTGCACAGGAAATCTGTATTTGGCAATGATCTTCAATGCTTCACGCGTTAACTCATATTTTTTCTCTATTTGTAAATAAGGATCGGTGGCCGAAGACAAAACAATAAAACCATACTCTTGTTTTTTTGCGCGCAAGGCCAATTGTTTTTCCAACACTTCGAGCGCATTTATTTTTACCGATAAGCTGCTTTCTAAATTGGTGCCGTATTTACTGCCGCGGATATAACAATACAAACAATTAAAAGAACAACTGCTGTAAAGGTTGAGCCTGTAATCATCCAAAAACCAGGAGTCTCTTTTTTTAGCTTTGTTTAAAATGGTTTTTATCTGAATTTCTCCTGGCATGCTATTGCCATCGAAATTAAATGTAAAACCGAATGTTGATTGCTACAGATCGTAGTTTATTGTTTAAGATCTTTCGTTTAAATATTTTTCAATGGCGAGGTTCTACTCGCCATCTCGATCTAAATGCCTAGCGAGATATTTTTGTGTAGGCAATAAACTTGTTTGAATGCGCCTGGCGTAGTAAATGCTGTCGAGTATCTCTTTTTGTTTCTCTTCAATAATGTGTTTTTGATAACGTGTTGTTTTTAACGAACGATAAATAAAAAATGCAAATCCAACAACCAGCAAAAGACCAAACATTACTGCGCCAATTACAATTTTTTGAAAACGATCTTTTTCTTCTGCAACTATTTTTTCTTTTTCCTGTTGTTCTTTTATAACGGCTTCTTTTTTCTCGAACTCATATTTCAACTGACTTTTAATACTTGCTTTACGTGTTTTAATATTCAATAAACTATCGCGATAAATAATATATTGTTTGTAATGCTCAAAGGCTCCGGCATAGTTACTACACATCGAATCAATTTTAGCCAATGTGTGTTCGGCAGTTGCAATGTTACGAACAAACCCTAATTCTTTTGAAAGTGTAAGTGAGCTGTCGCAATAAGCAGAAGCCAATTTGCAATCTTTAAGATCAAGAAATACACCACCAATATTATTTAATGAAATTACCATTCCACCTTTGTCATCTATTTTTCGCCGAAGCTTTAAACATTTTTTAAAATAATGCATAGCAGAATCTGAATTATGAGTGAGCTTATACACAATGGCCATGCTTTCATAAGCACCCGCTACGCTTCGCGCATCTTTTAATTCCTTCCATATTTTAAAACTTTTTATGTAAAAAGTAAGAGCAATTTCCAGTTTACCTTTATTAAAATAGGCAACACCAATATTATTAAGCGCTAATGCAATGCCATCTTTATCATTGGCCGCAGTGTAAAGCTTTAAACTTTTTTCGTTGTTCTCAATAACTTTATCAAACTCTTTTTGATCGTTATAAATAGCGGCTATATTATTTAAGGTAGTGGCCATTCCTACCTTATTGTTTATTTTTTCGTTCAGCTTTAAGCTTTTATTATAACAATCCAGCGCGTGGGGTATATCACCCAGTTCATGATAGATAGAACCAATATTGGTAAGACAGGTTGCCGCATTTTTTCTCTCCCGTGTTTCTTCAAATAATTTTAAGCTGCGGTTATAATATTGTAGAGCCTCTGTAATTTTGCCCTTCTTTTTACTGGTCAATCCAAGATTATTTAAGGCCCCGGCAACGCCTTCGGTATTGCCGCTTTCTTCATAAACATGCAAACTTTTTTCGTAATACTCCAAGGCTTTATCAGGATTTCCTTCAGAATTATTGTAATACCCAATATTATTTAAAGCAGCTGCTTTTTTATTTAAGATCTTTAACCTTGCATAAGAAAGATCGTTTTCTTTTAAGAGCTTATCTGCCAATTCAACTGCGGGTTGTGCATAGTTTAAAATATCCTGGGTTTCGCATACATCGCTTAGCTGCACCAATGTATTTAATTTAATAGTATCGCTTTTTGTTGTTTTTAAAACGAGCTTTAAAGAATCGAAGGTTTGACTTTGTTCATTACTATTATTTTGAGAGAGTATGATAAATGATAAATGACATAAGATAAATGATAAAATATATTTAAAAGCGATCTTCATTGTCAAATTAACTAATTGTCTGATTGATGCATATGTTTATCTATATATTTCTCTGTAGGCAGCAGGCTGGTTTGAATGCGTTTAGCATAGCGTATAGAATCCAGGATCTCTTTTTGTTTTTCCTCTATAATATGTTTTTGATGACGTGTTGTTCTTAAAGAACGATAAATAAAAAATGCAAAACCAACAACCAGTAAAAGACCAACTACTACGGCTGCAATAACAATTTTTTGAAAGCGGTCTTTTTCTTCTGCTATTAGTTTTTCCTTTTCCTGTTGCTGTTTTATCACTGCTTCTTTTTTCTCAAACTCATAATTTAACTGGTTTTTAATAACCGCTTTTCTGTTGCCCTCATTGGCAAGGCTATCTCTGTAAATAATATATTGTTTGTAATGCTCAAATGCACTTTTAAAATTGCCGGTTGCCGAATCTATTTTTGTTAATGTAAACGCTACATCTCTTATACTTTTTGGAAAACCAAGCTCTTTTGAGAGCTTTAAAGAACTATCTGCATAAGAGCCCGCTCTTGCATAATTTTTTTGTAGATAAAACGTATTGCTTATACTATTCATGAGTTTAGCAACTACATCTTTTTGACCAATAGCTTTAGCAATTTTTAAACCTCTATTGTAAAAGTCCATGGCTTTTACTAATTCGCCAGTCTTTATGTAAATATTTCCAATCGATCCAAGTGACTCCGGTATTCCTTCTTTATCATCTATTTCTTCTCTTAATTTTAAACCTTGTAAGTATTGATCTAAAGCAGGGTTAAACTTTTCTTGCAAATAATATATGTTGCCAATATTATGTAAAGCAATAGCAATGCCTTTTCTGTTGCCGATTTGTTTTAGAAGGAAAAGGCTTTTGTTATAATAATCTAACGCCTTATATATGTCGCCACTATTCTTATATATAGTAGCGATGTTGGTAATTGCAAAAGCCATGCCTCTTTTATCATTTATTTCTTCGCTTAGCTTTAAACACTTGCTATAAAGATCCAGGCTGGTTTGAATATCTCCAACATCCTGATAGGTATAAGCCAAATTATTTAAAGATCTTACTATTCCTAATTTATCATTTATTTCTTCGCTTATTTTTAAACTTTTTTTGTAACATTTTATTCCATTAGAAATATCTCCCTGGTTTGTGTACAAGCTGGCTATGCTGTTAAGGCCAATGGCAAGACCATTTTTGTTGCTTGTTTTTTCCCAGGTGGCTACACTTTGTTCAAAATAATAAAACGCTTTTTTAGCATCACCATGTTCAGCATAAAGGCCACCCAGGTTATTATATGTAAAAGCTATCTCTTCAGGATCATTTATCTCCTGGAGTATTTTTAAACTTTTTTGGTAACATTCTAAAGCTTTTTCAACACTGCCAATGTCATTATAAAAAAAACCTTTAAGATTAAAAGCTGCCGCAATGCCTTTTTTACCTTTTACTGCAATTTGCGCATTAGTGTGTTGAGATAATTTTTCAGCAAGGCTTAATGCAGTATCATTATAAAGGGTCCATACTTTCTCATCTTCAATACTCTCAATTAAAACAAATAGCGTATTAAGTTTAGTGGTATCATTTACCGGTTTTTTTAATTCCAGCTTTAACGAATCTATATTTTGTGCTGATATAGCAATGGATCCGACAAAGAAGATCAAAAAGAAAAAATATTTAAAATTAATTTTCAAGAAGTTTAAAGATACACATGTTTTTTGGCTGTGCAAATTGGACTTGCAGATACAAACATCTTCAAATACTATTTCTGAATAAAATTCGTTAACTTTAATATCATCTTGAAACATGGCCCGCTGTTTTTATAGGATAATTGTAATTGTTGTAATAGCAATGCTATTTTCATCGTGTGCTATTCATGCAGGTTTTCCGTTTATTTGTTTTAAGAAAGATTGTATCAAATCTGCCTGGACCTTTCAAAAACCGCCTGCAGGTGGCAAAAGAGGAGTGAAACAAAAAGTGAGTATTTTTTTGGCTAAAGCCAATGCTAAACAACGTAAACGAAAAGGAAGAAATACAGATCCATTAAAAGAACCGGTAAACGAAACGCAATTGGCTGAATTGTTGGCAGACTCAACACAAGCCGATAAATTTATTAAAGTGGTTTTCTTTTACAAAATAAAAGCTCCTGAAAAAAAGATGGGTAATGATAGTCTTTATATTAAGTCGTCGTTTATTTCACTGTCTAAAAGTGATCGTGTTTTAATAAATTATTACTTAAATAAATTTTCGGTAAAAAATATTACGCAGATAAATATTTATTCTGTTATAGAAAATAAAGAAGATGAAGCTCAAAATTCACGCATGGGTATTATGAAAATGAAAAAGGTAGAGCATTATTTGATCAGAACTAAAGTAAAGAAGGAGAGGATCAAAATTGTGTTGAAATAGAGCCTAAGGTTAGTATCGCTCTCTTTGAGAGTGTGTCGCTTTAGCGACGGGGGAGGGAGTTGTTTTTTCTAAATAATTAATAACGGTAAATATTTTATTTTTTACAACATCAATTTCTTTTAACACTTCTTCATCTTTAAACCGAAGCACCGTAAACCCGGCATTTTCTAAATTTTTTTGCCTGTTTTTATCGTTAATAATTACTTCTTCTAACAAATGTGTATAACCATCTACTTCAATTATCAATTTTATTTCTTTACACATAAAATTTGCAATGTAATTTAATACCGGTCGTTGGCGGTTAAAAACAAAACCGGTTTGTTTTGCTTTTAAAACAAACTTCCATAAACAGGCCTCTGCTTTGGTCATTTGTTTTCGGTTTTGGCGCGCAAATTTTTTAAGCTTTTTATTGTATAAATTATGATTATTTTTTGTTGCTTCCATTATTTAACGAAAGTAAAAGATAATTTTTTTGATGGTGGCTATAAATTATAGTATGCCTCTCCCGCCCTTCGGGCACCCTCTCAAAGAGAGGGATACTCGCGTTGTGTGCTTACGCGTAGGTAAGAATGGTTTAGGCGGTTAGTATTCCCCTCTTTGAGGGGGTGTCGCTTTAGCGACGGGGGAGGAAAACTATTTTTATTTCTTCCTTTTATCACACCATTGCAAAAACCCTTGCAGGGCAGGGGCAAGTACCATACCAATAAAGCCACCGTAAAATAATAAGCCGCCATAAGGCCAGTGCATTACTTTCATACAGCTGCCAATAAAGCCAATACAGGCAAAAAAAAACAGTAATAATTATAAAAGCAGTATTGCGGGACATATTATTTATTTAAATGTTTTTCTAAATACTTTTCAGTTGGAAGTAAACTGGTTTGAATGCGTTTGGCATAATGGATGGAATCCAGGATCTCTTTTTGTTTTTCTTCGATAATTATTTTTTGCTGTTTTGTTGTTCTCAATGAGCGGAAAATAAACAGAGCAAAAATAACTACCAGTGCTAAACCAAAAACTACAGAGGTAATAACTATTTTTTGAAAACGATTTTTTTCTTCTGCAATGGCTCTTTCTTTTTCCTGCTGCTCTTTTATTACGGCTTCTTTTTTTTCAAACTCATAGTTCATTTCTGAGCGCAGCTGGGCTCTTCTTCCTTCAGCACTATTAATGCTGTCATGCGCTGTAATGTATTTTTTGTAATGCTCAAAGGCCAGTTCGGCTCTGCCTGTAGTATCATATAGTTTGGTTAAGGCTTCATTTACACCTTCAATGCCTTGTAAATGCGATACCTCTTCTGAATAAACAAGTGCTTTTTTTAAACACGATTCAGCCTTATTAAATTCTCCTGTTCTTATATATACCCAGCCAAGATTTCTAAGGTTATCTAATATCCTGATCTTATCACCTGTTTTCTCATTTTTTTCGAGAGAAAGCAAAAGATGTTTTAATGCTTCGGGATATTTGCCCATTGTAAAAAATGTGTAACCAATAAAGTCGAGCGTTTTAGCTACCCCTCTTTCATTTTTTTGCGCCTCGTGTAATTTTAGCGATCTAAATAAATAAACCAAACCTTTTTCGGCCTGGCGCGCGTAGCTATAAGTTAAACCAATGTTTGAAGCCACGCTTGCTATCCTGGCAGTATCCTTGTCTTTTTCGGCATGTTTTAATACGAACGAATAATTCTCAAGTGCTTTGTTATAATCACCTTCCAGAACATAAATATTTCCTATTGAGTTAAATATCGCAGCCTGCAGTACAGGTTGATTTGCAGCCTTTGCTTTTTTTAATGCACTTAAGTAATAGTTAAGCGAGCGTGAATAATTACCTTTTAAATAATACAGTTGCCCGAGCAAAAATTCAGCATTCATAACACCTTTGTGCCAGACTATTTTTTCAGAAAGTTGCAAGGCTGTTTCTGAAATGCCGATGGAGCTATCTAAATTTTTGTTGCTGATAGCAGATGAAACAGAGATGAGGGCACTTACCTTAACAGTATCTTCTGCATCTGAAGAAATAATTTTATTGAGGGAATCAAGTGTTGAGGTTTGCGCATTTACGCAAAAACACAACAGTATAAAACCTGTTGCAAAAAAATGTGTGATAAAGTTTTTCAGGTAATTAAAGATAAAGATGTTTTTTGTATTAGCAAAAGTATTGGGTATCATCAAGCCTCACCCTTAATCCCTCTCCAAAGGAGAGGGAAATTTGAGGTCGCAATTTGTGACCTCCAATCATTTCTTTTTAGGAAGCTTGTAACCAATTTGTCTTATGGGTTTGGTATTTTCTTTCTTTTCTAAAAGTTGATCTAAATATTGAAAAACAACTTCAATGTTTTTTGTATTGTTTTCGGTTTTGCGCTTTATTTCTTCTATTGCTAAGCGTAGTTCGGTATTATCAGTCAAAGCTTGCCGGATCTTTGTAAAAATACGCATGATCTGAATGTTTACAGAAATGGCTCTATCACTATTCAGTATACCTGAGAGCATTGCTACACCCTGTTCTGTAAAGACCAAAGGCGCTTTTCTTATGCCACCCCAACTTGATGTCGCATTTTGCGACTTCAAGTTTGATATTCCATTTTGGAACATCAAGTTTTTGAATTCTACTTCAGTTAAACGGAACATAAAATCTTCAGGAAAACGCTTTATATTCCGTTTTACCTGCTCGTTCAATCTTCTTGTGTCTACTTGATACAATTCTGCCAGATCTCTATCCAACATCACTTTTTGATTGCGGATAAAATAGATCTTATTCATCACCAATTCATCCGGTACAGTTAATTTATTTTCTTTCATTGCGGAAATGAAATTAAAAGAATAAATAAAAGGTGATGGCTATGGATTGTAGTATTAGGCGCAGGGATTAGAAATCTGCGTGAACAGATTAAAGTTTATTTTATTATCTTTAATCAACATGCAATTCTTTTTTAAAATAGCAATTTTATTTTTTGTTTTTTCCAAAGCTTTTGCTCAGTATGTTCATCCTAATGATCTAAGAAGGCCATCTGATATTGGACTGAAGGGAAATGTAAAATTTGTAAAGAAAAGATCCTATTTTGCCCGTACAGATTCTGGGAAGATAGTTAAAGGCCCGGTGTATAGGGGAACACACTTTAGCGATGATTTTACTTATGAGTTTGATGAAACCGGTAAGGTTATTACCTGGACAGAAATGGATTCTGATAAAACGCAAGAGGCACGCTGGACAAGGGCTTATAAATATGATAGTTTAGGACGGATAACACAATTGTATTTTGGATCGATGCTTAGTTTTATTTATAAATATGATTCACTTTCGCGTTTGTCTTCAGTTATTCATGTGGGTAATTATGGAAGTCTGGCCCCCCCTTCCTCTGTAGAATCATTCTTCTATAATAAGAAAGCACAACTGATAAAAAAGATAAAGACTGACTATTATTCTAAGACCGAAACAGGAAAACTTATTACCTGGTACAAATACGATGTAAAGGGAAGAATAATAAATGAGTCCGGCTCTTTTACAAACAGCACTTCAATTCATGGAGTTAAAAATTATAAGTATAATAATAAATTAACTATAACAACCGAAGAAACCAAAGACCATACGATTCCTGCATTTTATCAGAAATTTGATTCTACCGGAAAAATTTTAGAAAATTGGGAAAGATATACCTGGGCAGATACTTATTATAATAAGGAATTTTATACTTATAATGAATATGGCAATGTTGTTTTAGAAAAGGGATACTTAAACGGAAAATTAAATTCTGTTCTTAAATACGATTATGAGTACGATGCAAAAGGCAACTGGACAAAAATGGTCATCTTCTTAAATGATAAACCGCACTGCATTCATTTAAGAGAAATTATTTATCATTAAAGGGTTTGAGAATAAAACGCAGCGATTACAAATACACGTGAAGGGTTTCTTCCTCCTCGCACCTCCTTCAGATGAGGAAAACTCTTTTTAAAAAGAATTAATCAAGGAATAGATCTATTTTTTTAGATTGAATAGCAATTCTCATCCAATCTAAATTATTTTCAGAAGGAACACATTCTTTAAGATCCAGATCTTTTAGAAAATTATTAAGAGATTTATTTCCGAAGTGTATAGTCATTTCGAATCTGTCTTGGCCATTTTTCCCAATAAAAGCTGTTGTTATTATTGTTCTTGTATCTTGAGCGCTTTGTTTCGATCCGTTCAACGTTTCATGAATAATCCCATCACACCATAATTTTTTAACTTCCTCATCGTCAGAATTTTTAAATACTTTGCATAAATGATATTCTAAAAACGAGCAGAAATCTTCGTTAAAGGAATTATTTTGTTTTTCTATCATTTGTGTTTAAAGATACAAAGTTTTTAAATTCACGCACGGATTACAAATCCGCGCGAACGGATAAAAATCCTGCGGAGCGAGGAAATGTAATTATAATGCTTTTTTTTCTTGCAAAATTTTAAGTGCTTTGATTAAATCCCTACAAAAATTGCGGTCAGCACTTGAAAATGCAGTTAATATTTCGGTATATAGAAAATGCCCTTCTGATTTAAGTTTTAAATTTAACGTAGTAGGAGCGTGTTCGATGTCATAATATTGAAACTCTATATCAATTTTAAACCGATGCTGGTGATAGGTTAATACAGGAAATATAAAATCTCTATAATAAGCTTGAATTGAATTAGGTTGCTCTAAAATTGTCCGATTTAAGTCAGTTTTGTATAATGATGATATTTCATTTAATTTTTGATAAACAGCTTCCATGTCACCGAATATTAACCTTAATAGATATCCGATTCTTGACAAATGAAAATCAAAGAAATTTTTTGATGATGTAATATTATAAACATTGTCTAAACTTGGTTTAATTGTTGTGTAGTCTAGTTTTTTTAATGTTCTGAAATTTAATTTATTGTGACTAATTAAAAGAAGCAAAACATCTCTAATAAAATGTATATGATAAGGGCTAATTGCAACTTTTGCATTTGTAATTTGTGAGATGCCATTTAGCCATCCAGTTAATGAATAGTAATTTGTAAAGTGATAAATTTCTTTGCTATAAAATTTATCGATATAACCAGAAAAATCTGTATTTAAACCATATTTATGTTTAAATAAAGTCCTTATGTTTTCAATATCACAAACAACAATTATTTTTGAAAACCCAAATTTATTTTCTGTTGAGTTAAAATGTGCGCTGAAAATATTTAATATCCTAAATACGTGTTCAGGATCTAATCTATCCAAATCATCAATTATTAATACTGTATTTTTACTTGTAGCTAGCAAATCTCTAATTAGAAGAGTTATAAAATCCTCTTCATAAATGCTTCCCTCTTTAAAGGAAAATTCACGTAAAAATGCTTTTATATCTTTTTCTTCACTCTTTTCTTTTATATTCTTTACGTTCTCACTATAGTTTTTATATATTTCAT
>JAVTWD010000081.1:0-9980 GCA_032229505.1 Bacteroidota bacterium | reverse complement strand
AAAGAAGACGTACACAAAATGGCAGAAGCTAACAAAGCATTTTCACACTTTAGATTCTAATAAATAAAATGAGCGACTTACGTTATACAAGAAATATTGGGATTGCTGCCCACATTGACGCCGGTAAAACAACTACTACTGAGCGTATCTTATATTATACTGGTGTAAACCACAAAATTGGTGAGGTGCATGATGGTGCTGCAACAATGGATTGGATGGCACAAGAGCAAGAGCGTGGTATTACTATTACTTCGGCTGCAACAACTTGTTTCTGGAACTACCGTGATAATAAATACAAAATTAATATTATTGATACACCGGGCCACGTGGATTTTACCGTTGAGGTAAACCGTTCGTTACGTGTATTAGATGGTTTAGTGTTCTTATTCTCAGCTGTTGATGGTGTTGAGCCTCAATCTGAGACTAACTGGCGCTTAGCCGATAATTATAACGTTACCCGTTTAGGTTTCGTTAATAAAATGGATCGCCAGGGTGCTGACTTCTTAAACGTAGTTAAGCAAACAAGAGAGATTTTAGGTGGTAATGCAGTTCCATTGCAATTACCAATTGGTTCTGAAGAAACCTTCGTTGGTGTGGTTGATTTGATCAACAACCGCGGAATGATTTGGAACGAAGAAGATAAAGGTATGACTTACAAAGTTGTTCCTATTCCTGAAGACATGAAGGAAGAAGTAGCTGAGTGGAGAGAGAAAATGTTGGAGGCTGTTTCTGAATTTGATGATAAAATTATGGAGAAATTCTTTGAAGCTCCTGAAACTATTACTGAAAGAGAAGTATTAGACGCATTGCGTAAAGCTTGCGTTGCAAATAAAATTGTGCCAATGGTTTGCGGTTCATCTTTCAAAAACAAAGGTGTGCAAACTATGTTAGACTTAGTAATGGAGTTAATGCCTTCACCTCTTGATAAAGAAGTGACTAAAGGTACTAACCCTGATACTGAAGCAGAAGTTACCCGTAAGCCGGATGCTAAAGATCCATTTACAGCTTTAGCGTTTAAAATTGCAACTGATCCGTTTGTAGGTCGTTTATGCTTTGTGCGTGCTTACTCTGGGCGTTTAGATGCAGGTTCTTATGTATTGAATACTCGTTCAGGTAACAAAGAGCGTATCTCACGTATCTTCCAGATGCATGCTAACAAACAAAACCCAATTGAATTTTTAGAAGCAGGTGATATTGGTGCAGTAGTGGGTTTTAAAGACATCCGTACAGGCGATACTTTATGTGATGAGAAAAACCCAATCGTATTAGAAGCAATGCAATTCCCAGAGCCGGTGATCGGTATCGCTATTGAGCCTAAAACTCAAGGTGACTTAGATCGTTTAGGCGTGGGCTTAAATAAATTAGCGGAAGAAGATCCAACTTTCCGCGTTAAAACGGATGAAGATTCTGGTCAAACCATTATCTCAGGTATGGGTGAGCTTCACTTAGAAATTATCGTTGACCGTTTAAAACGTGAGTTTAAAGTTGAGGTTAACCAGGGTGCGCCGCAAGTAGCGTATAAAGAGGCTATCAACAGCTCTATCGATCACCGTGAGGTTTACAAAAAACAATCTGGTGGTCGTGGTAAATTTGCCGATATTAAATTCACAATTGGTCCGGTTGATGCTGATTACGATCTTACAAAGAGTGGTCCGTTACAATTCGTTAATGAAATTACCGGTGGTAACATTCCTCGTGAATTTATCCCTGCAGTGGAGAAAGGCTTTAAAAACTCATTAAATAATGGGGTTTTAGCTGGTTATCCTGTAGTAGGTATTAAAGTTGTTTTAAAAGACGGTTCATACCACGCAGTTGACTCGGATGCATTATCATTTGAGATCTGTGCCCGTAACGCTTACCGTGAATCATTACCAAAATGTACACCAGTATTGTTAGAGCCTATTATGAAAGTAGAGGTTTTAACTCCTGAGCAAAACATGGGTGATGTTGTAGGTGACTTAAACCGTCGTCGTGGACAAATTGAAGGGATGGACTCTAAAGGTACAGCCCAAGTTATTAAAGCTAAGGTGCCACTTTCTGAAATGTTTGGTTACGTAACTCAATTACGTACTTTAACTTCAGGCCGTGCTACTTCAACTATGGAGTTTAGCCACTATAACGAAGCACCAAACAATATTGCTGCTGATGTTATTTCAAAAGCAAAAGGTAAAAAAACTGAAAACGCATAATTAACAAACAATAAAAATCCGTTCTTTTAACATGAGCCAAAGAATAAGAATAAAACTAAAATCATACGATTTCAACTTGGTTGATAAATCTGCTGAGAAGATCGTAAAAACTGTAAAAGCTACAGGTGCAGTGGTTAATGGTCCAATTCCATTACCAACCAACAAACGTATTTTTACAGTCCTAAAATCACCGCATGTTAACAAAAAAGCGCGTGATCAATTCCAATTATGTGCATACAAGCGTTTGTTAGACATTTACAGTTCTTCTTCAAAAACTGTTGATGCGTTAATGAAACTTGAATTGCCTAGCGGTGTTGAGGTAGAGATCAAAGTTTAACAGCAAACGGTAGCGGCCGTTAACACAAAACACGAAATAATTAATAAATAATAAACAAATAAAATAAAATGTCAGGATTAATTGGTAAAAAAATAGGAATGACGAGCTTCTTCGATGCCAATGGCAAATACTTGCCATGCACAGTTATTGAAGCGGGTCCTTGCGTTGTTACGCAAGTAAAAACCAATGAAAAAGACGGCTACACTGCTTTACAATTGTCTTTTGATGAGAAGAAAGAAAAACACACATCAGGAGCAATGAAAAAACACTTTGAATTAGCTAAAACTACTCCAAAGCGTAAAGTTGTAGAATTCCGTCATTTCGAGGAATCAAAAAACTTAGGTGATGTTATCACTGTAGAATTATTCGCAGAAGGTGATTTTGTGGATGTTGTTGGAACCAGTAAAGGTAAAGGTTTCCAGGGTGTTGTAAAACGTCATGGATTCAGCGGGGTAGGCCACGCAAACAAATCTCACGGTCAGCACGATAGAGAGAGAGCTCCTGGTTCACTAGGTGCTTCATCAGATCCGTCAAGGGTTATGCCGGGCATGCGTATGGCCGGTAGAATGGGTGGAAATCGCAAGAAGATCCAAAACCTTGAAATCGTAAAAATTATGCCAGAAAAGAATGTGATCCTTATTAAAGGTTCAGTTCCGGGCGCAAAAGGGTCTTATATTTTAATCGAGAAGTAATCATGCAAGTAGAAATATTAAATATAAGTGGTAAAAAAACAACTAAAAAAGTTGATCTTGTAGATTCAATTTTTGCAGTAGAGCCAAACGATCATTGTATCTATCTTGATGTTAAGCAATTTTTAGCTAACCAACGTCAAGGTACTCATAAGGCAAAAGAACGTGCTGAGATTGCACGCACCACAAAAAAATTAAAGAAACAAAAAGGTACCGGTGGCGCTCGTGCCGGTTCAATGAAATCACCTGTGTTTGTAGGTGGTGGTCGCGCTTTCGGTCCTCGTCCGCGTGATTACTCTTTCAAATTAAATAAAAAGGTAAAAACATTAGCACGTGCATCGGCTTTATCATATAAAGCAAAAGATAACGCAATTACTGTTTTAGAAGACTTCAACTTTGAAGCTCCAAAAACTAAAAATTACGTTGACTTGATGAAAAACCTTAACCTGACTGATAAAAAGACTTTATTGGTGGTAGGTGAGACAAATAAAAACGTATATTTGTCGTCCCGCAATATTCAGGGTGCAAAGGTTGTAACAGCTTCTGATTTAAATACATATGATATTTTACATGCAGAAACTCTTATCCTTGCAGAAGGTTCAATTAAAGTACTTGAAACAATTTTAAATAAGTAAGATGGAAATTTTAGTAAAGCCGATCATTACGGAAAAAATGACTGCACAAGCCGAAAAACTAAATCGCTATGGCTTTGTGGTAGCAAAAGAGGCTAATAAATTAGAAATAAAAGGTGCCATCGAAAAAATGTATGGTGTTAAAGTTGACAGTGTTAATACTCAACAATACGTTGGTAAAGTAAAAACACGTAATACTACTCGTGGTATTGCAATTGGTCGCGTTAACCGTTACAAAAAAGCGATCGTAACTTTAAAAGATGGCGAAGTAATTGATTTTTACGCAAGTATATAAATTGGAGAATTTAGATAGGTTGATCTTTAAGATCAACAGCTAAATGTCTTAACAAATCAAAAAAAGAAAAAATGGGATTAAAAAAATATAGACCACTAACTCCGAGTTTAAGATACACGCTAACAGCGGATTTTAAGGAGATCACTGCAAGCAAGCCTGAAAAGAGCTTAATTGTAAAAACAAATTATTCTTCTGGTGGACGTAATAACACCGGTAAAATGACAATGCGCTATATTGGCGGTGGTCATAAAAAAGTAATTCGTGATATCGATTTTAAACGTGATAAAGACGGAATTGAAGGAACTGTAAAAACAATTGAGTACGATCCGAACCGTTCGGCACGTATTGCGCTTGTATTCTACAAAGATGGCGAGAAACGTTATATCATTGCACCGCAAGGTTTAAAAGTTGATCAAAAGATCATGTCTGGTAAAGATGCAACTCCAGAAGTTGGTAACACATTATTCCTGGCAGATATTCCATTAGGAACGATCATTCACAATATTGAATTACGCCCTGGTCAAGGTGCCGTTATGGCCCGCAGTGCAGGTTCATTTGCGCAGCTTTCTGCACGTGATGGTAAATATGCAATTTTACGTATGCCTTCAGGTGAGATACGCATGGTGTTAATTACTTGTAAAGCTACTGTTGGTTCGGTTTCAAACCCCGATCACAATCAAGAGGTTTACGGTAAAGCAGGCCGCTCTCGTTGGAAAGGCGTTCGTCCGCGTACACGTCCGGTAGCAATGAACCCGGTAGATCATCCAATGGGTGGTGGTGAAGGTCGTGCTTCTGGCGGACATCCGCGTTCACGTAAAGGTTTACCTGCAAAAGGTTACAAAACCCGTTACAAAGCAAAAGCTTCTAACAAACACATTATCGAAAGAAGAAAAAAATAATAATTAACGTTTAATGGTCGCGGGGTTACACCCGCGATTCAAAACAAAAAACAAATAAAAATGTCAAGATCACTTAAAAAAGGCCCTTTCATCGACCACAACCTAGAAGGTAAAGTGGATAAGATGAATGCAAGCGGAAAAAAATCTGCTATCAAGACGTGGGCACGTCGTTCAACAATTCCACCAGAATTTGTTGGTCATACCTTTGCTGTACATAACGGCGCTAAATTTATTCCGGTTTACGTAACTGAGAATATGGTTGGGCATAAACTAGGAGAGTTTTCGCCAACCCGCGTATTTAAAGGCCACGCTGGTCACAATAAAAAATAATTGAAGCCATGGGAAAAAGAAAAAGACTAGTAGCCGAAAAACGCAAAGAAGAAAACAAAACAACTTACTTCGCAAAATTAAATAGCTGTCCTACATCTCCACGCAAAATGCGCCAGGTGGCGGATCTTGTAAGAGGTAAAGACGCTTATCTCGCTTTAAATATTTTAAAATTCAATACTCGTGAGGCTTCTGGCCGTTTAGAGAAATTATTGAAATCTGCAATTGCTAATTACGAATTAAAAACCGGCGCTCGCGCAGAAGAAGGTGTTTTATTCGTTAAAGAAGTAATGGTAGACAGCGCTTTAATGCAAAAACGTTTACGTACAGCGCCGCAAGGCCGTGGATACCGTATCCGCAAACGTTCAAATCATGTTACTTTAATTTTAGACACCAAAAATATTAAATAAGAAATGGGACAAAAAGTAAATCCAATAGGCTTCAGATTAGGCATCATCAAAGGATGGGATTCAAACTGGTTTGGTGGGAATAAATATGCTGATAAAATCGTTGAAGACGATACAATCCGTAACTACTTAAAAGCACGTTTAGCTAAAGGTAGCATTTCTAAAATTGTTATTGAAAGAACTCTAAAATTAATTACAGTTACTATCAATACTGCTCGTCCGGGTATCATTATCGGTAAAGGTGGTAAAGAAGTTGATAAATTAAAAGAAGAGCTAAAAAAATTAACTACAAAAGAAATTCAAATAAACATCTTCGAAATTAAACGTCCGGAGTTAGATGCTCGTTTAGTAGCAGATTCTATCGCTCGTCAAATCGAAGGTCGTATCTCTTTCCGTAGAGCAGCAAAAATGTCAATGGCTAGTACAATGCGTTTAGGTGCAGAAGGAATTAAAATTAAAGTATCTGGCCGTTTAGGTGGAGCAGAGATGGCTCGTACCGAAGGTTACAAAGAAGGAAGAACTCCTTTGCATACTTTACGTGCTGATATTGATTACGCAGTAGCAGAAGCTCACACTTCATATGGCCGTATCGGTATCAAAGTTTGGATCTGCCGTGGCGAGATCTTCGGAAAACGCGATCTTTCTCCAAACGCAGGTTTAGCTAAAGATAAAAAATCAAGCGGTACAGGAAGCGGTAACGACCGTCCTAATGATCGTCCAAAGTTCAACGGTAAAAAAAGAACTAAAAGAGAAGAAAAATAGTAAAGTAGAGCAGAGCTCACTTTACCATTTAAAAACAAGATAAAATTAGAAATCATGTTACAACCAAAAAGATCAAAATATAGAAAATCTCAAAAGATGAAAATCAAAGGTGACGCAAAACGCGGACACGAATTGGCTTTCGGTTCTTTTGGCATTAAAGCAATGGATGAGTGCCGTATGACTGGTCGCCAGTTAGAAGCAGCCCGTATTGCAATTACCCGTTTCATGAAACGTGAAGGCCAGGTTTGGATCCGCGTGTTTCCTGATCGCCCGGTTACATCAAAACCTGCAGAGGTTCGTATGGGTAAAGGTAAAGGTGCTCCAGAATATTGGATGGCTCCTGTAAAACGTGGCCGTATTTTGTTTGAAGCTGAAGGTGTGCCTTTAGCAGTAGCAAAAGAAGCTTTACGTTTAGCTGCACAAAAATTACCTATCACTACTAAATTTATTGTACGTAGAGATTACGTAGAAGAAGTAGCTGCTAAATAATTGAATAACAAAACATTAAGCAAGTTTTAGTTGAACCGTTACTTTAATTAAAAAATGTTTAAAAGCCGGTAACTGCCGGAAAATAAAAACAAAAAAATAAAAAATGAAAAACAAAGACATATCAGCTTTATCAGATCAAGAACTTATTGAAAAGATAAAAGAAGAAAAAGCAGGATTAAATAAAATGACATTAAATCATGCTATTTCGCCTGTAGAAAAACCGTCTGTTATCCGCGTAAACCGCAGAAACGTGGCGCGTATGTTAACTGTATTAAATCAACGTAACAAAGCATCTAAATAACATTGCTTCATGGAAGAAAGAAATTTAAGAAAAGAAAAAATTGGTGTCGTAAAAAGTAACAAGATGGATAAATCTATCGTAGTTGCTGTTATGCGTAAAGTAAAACACCCTAAATACGGAAAGTTCCTTAACAAAACCAGTACGTTCGTTGCTCATGACGAAAAAAATGAGT
Organism: Bacteroidota bacterium; assembly: GCA_032229505.1. Lineage (GTDB taxonomy): Bacteria > Bacteroidota > Bacteroidia > B-17B0 > Aurantibacillaceae > Aurantibacillus. The sequence goes on along the minus strand of JAVTWD010000081.1, from coordinate 2,481 downwards.
GTAATATTGGTGATACTGTAAAAATTGCTGAAACACGCCCTTTAAGCAAAACTAAAAACTGGCGTTTGGTTGAAGTAATGGAAAAAGTTAAATAATTAGTGTTAATCGTAATAAAGAAATTTAAAAATGATACAGAACGAATCAAGATTAACAGTAGCAGATAACAGTGGCGCTAAAGAAGTGTTGGTTATCCGCGTATTGGGCGGAACTAAAAAACGTTACGCTACAATCGGAGACAAAGTAGTAGTAACCGTAAAACATGCTTTACCAAGCGGTAACGTAAAAAAAGGTACAGTTAGCAAAGCGGTTATTGTAAGAACTAAAAAAGAGATCAGCCGTGCTGATGGATCATATATCCGTTTTGATGATAACGCAGTAGTGTTATTAAATACAACTGATGAGATCCGTGGTACACGTATCTTTGGGCCGGTTGCCCGTGAGTTACGTGATAAACAATTTATGAAAATCATCTCATTAGCACCGGAAGTGCTTTAATTAAAAGAAAATTAAGTCATGTCAAAAATAAAATTAAAAAAAGGCGATACTGTTAAAGTAATTTCTGGCGAAAGCAGAGGTACTTCAGGAAAGATCGTTTCAATTGATATCAAAAAACAACGTGCAGTTGTTGAAGGTGTTAATATGATCAGCAAAAGCGAAAAGCCAAATGCTAAGAACACTAACGGTGGTATCGTTAAAAAAGAAGGTTCTATCCATATCTCAAACCTAATGTTTGTTGAAGGTGGCAAAACCGTTCGTTTAGGTCGTAAATTAAACGAAAAAACTAAAAAATTAGAGCGTATCTCTTCAAAAACTAAGGAGGCAGTTAAATAATGGCAACAACAACCTATCAACCTCGTTTAAAAGGTAAATACAACGATGAAATTGTAGCAGCTTTGCAAAAACAATTTCAATATACATCATCAATGCAGGTTCCTAAATTGGAAAAGATCTGCTTAAACCAAGGTATTGGCGATGCAGTATCTGATAAAAAGATGATCGAAGCAGCAGTAAAAGAAATGACTACTATTACAGGTCAAAAAGCTGTTCCAACGTATTCAACAAAAGATATCTCAAACTTTAAATTACGTAAAGGCGTTGCCATTGGTGTACGTGTAACTTTACGTGGCGATAAGATGTATGAATTCTTAGACCGTTTGATCGCAGCTTCATTACCTCGTATCCGTGATTTTAAAGGTATTAATGATAAAGGTTTTGATGGCCGTGGTAACTACACAATGGGTATTACCGAGCAGATCATTTTCCCTGAAATTGATATTGATAAAGTAAGCAAGATCCAGGGTATGGATATTACGTTTGTAACCAATGCAAATACAGACAAAGAAGCTCACGCTTTACTAACAGAATTTGGTATTCCTTTTAAAAAGAAAGAAAATAAATAATGGCAAAAGAATCGATGAAGGCCCGCGAGGTCAAACGTAAAAAATTAGTTGATAAATACGCTACAAAACGCGAAGAACTTAAAAAAGCAGGCGATTGGACAGCTTTACAAAAATTACCACGTAACTCATCAAAAGTACGTATGCGTAACCGTTGTAAATTAACCGGTCGTCCACGTGGTTACATGCGTACTTTTGGTATAAGCCGTGTAACTTTCCGCGAAATGGTGCTTTTCGGATTAATTCCGGGATTAACCAAATCGAGCTGGTAGTAAGTGTTTAAGCCTTTTTTTGCCGATGGGGCAAAAAGCTTGAAAATAAACTTGTGAGGTATGGTAAATAGTTGTATATTTGCCCCCTCAAAAAAATAAAATAAATTGTTTCATATAATTATTCTGGCAACGGAATAACATATAAACTTAAAAAAAATGACAGATACAGTATCAGATTACTTAACGCGTGTTCGTAACGCGATTAAAGCAAACCACCGCATTGTAGAGGTTCCTGCCTCTAACCTTAAAAAAGAGATCACCAAGATCCTTTTCGAAAAAGGGTACATTTTAAACTACAAATTTGAAAGTACAGAAAACAACCAGGGCGTAATTAAAATTGCGTTAAAATACCATCCTGTAACCAAACAATCAGCTATCCGTACTTTAGACCGTGTTTCATCACCTGGTTTACGTAAGTATTCTGGCGTTGAAAAAATGCCACGTGTATTAAACGGTTTAGGTATTGCCATCATTTCAACTTCTAAAGGTGTAATTACCGATAAAGAAGCTAAAAAATTAAATGTTGGTGGTGAAGTTTTATGTTATATTTCATAATTTAAAGGAGGAAAATTAGCATGTCACGTATAGGAAAAGCCCCGATAGAGATACCAAAAGGAGTAGAGGTAAAGATCAGCAACGGTTTAGTAACCGTTAAGGGACCAAAAGGAGAATTAACTCAAAAAGTAGATTTAGATATTACTGTAGCTATTGAAGATGGAAAGGTGTTAGTTACACGTCCAACTGATCAAAAACGCCACAGAGCATTACACGGTTTATACCGTTCTTTGATCGCTAACATGGTTAAAGGTGTA
>JAVTWD010000080.1:0-62602 GCA_032229505.1 Bacteroidota bacterium | reverse complement strand
CACCAAGTGTTAACTTAACCAATGGTAGCTCAAGTGCACCAACAGGTAGTGTATTCGTTCATCCATTATCGGCCATAGGCTATTCATGGACAGGCCCATCGCCACAAGAACCTGCACAGGTAAGTTCAACTTATTTAGCTTATACACCGGGAGTTTATACCATGGTAACTATGGATATGAATAATGGTTGCAAAGCAACAGCTACCAAAACTATAACCGATAACAGAGTTTATCCGATCGTTAATACTCCTGTTGCACCCGGACCATTTATATTGGATTGTGGCCCACCGGCAACTACCAATGCTACTATTTATCCAATAATAAGCGGAACTACAACCGGCTTTACTTATTCGTGGGTAGCAGTGCCAACGGTATCTTTTGGTCCGCTTACCACCTCAATTACTACAGTTAATAAACCCGGTAGGTATAAGATAATAGTTACCAACCCATCAAACGGTTGTGTGGCTTATGGTGATGTTGAAGTTATTAACGGCTCATTAAATGGGGATTTTACAGCCAGTCCACAAACAGGTTTTGCTCCTTTAGGTGTTAACTTTACCAACTCATCAGCCTCATCTTCATCAACCACACCAACAGCGAGTATAACATCTGCCTGGAGCTTTGGTAATGGCACCAGCTCGGTAACAGCCAATGTCAACATCTCGCCAAGTACCGTTTATAACAATGCTGGTACTTATACAGTAACCATGTATGTTGTTAAAGGTGCGTGTACAGATACGGTTATGAAAGTAATTACTGTTGAATTACCGTCTAAATTAGAGGTGCCAAACGTATTTACACCAAATGGTGATGGCAGTAATGATGTGTTTTTCTTAAAAGTGCAAAATGTGGGCGATATAAACGCCAAGATATTTGATCGTTGGGGTAATCAGGTTTATGAGACCAACAGTAACACCGGCAACATTGAATGGAATGGAAAAAACATGTCGGGTAAAGATGCTGCCGCAGGAACTTATTTTTACATCATTAAAGCAACCGGTAAAGACGGTACCGAATACGAGAAAAAGGGTAACGTAAGTATTTATAGGTAACAAAATCTAAGGTTAAAAAAAAGATCCCGGTAGTTTAATTTATCGGGATTTTTTTTGTCCGAAAACTTCTCTTTTCCAAATAAAACCTTAAATTTGAAGCACATTACGTTAGTATAAGAAGCAAATTATTTAAACCAATTATATGAATATTCACGAATATCAAGGAAAAAGCATTTTAAAAAGTTTTGGCGTTGCTATCCAGGAAGGGATCGTTGCCGAAACTGCTGAACAAGCTGTTGCAGCCGCAAAAGAATTAAAAACTAAATACAATAGCGATTGGGTTGTTGTAAAAGCGCAAATTCACGCAGGTGGCCGTGGTAAAGGCGGTGGTGTTAAATTGGCTAAAAATTTAGATGAGGTTAAGGAAAAAGCATCTGCTATTATTGGTATGCATTTAATTACCCCTCAAACCAGTGCAAAAGGTAAACTGGTTAATAAAGTATTGATTGCGCAGGATGTATACTATCCCGGGCCTTCAGAAACAAAAGAATTTTACATGAGTGTTCTTTTAGATCGCGCTAAAAGCCGCAACACCATTATCTATAGTACTGAAGGTGGTATGGATATTGAGCATGTTGCAGAAACAACTCCTGAAAAGATCTGGAAAGAGGAGATCGATCCACGCATTGGCATTCAGGCGTTTCAAGCACGTAAAATCGCTTTTAACTTAGGTGTTAGTGGTAACGCGTTTAAAGAAATGGTAAAATTCGTAATGGCTTTATACAAAGCTTACGAAAGTATTGATGCTTCTTTATTTGAAATTAACCCTGTTTTAAAAACAAGTGATGATAAAATTATTGCTGTAGATAGTAAAGTTTCTTTTGATGATAATGGTTTATTCCGTCATCCTGATTATGAAGCAATGCGCGATATTACAGAAGAAGATCCTACAGATGTTGAAGCTCGCCAGGCAGAATTGAACTATGTAAAATTAGACGGTAACGTTGGTTGCATGGTTAATGGTGCAGGTTTGGCAATGGCAACAATGGATATTATTAAATTAAGCGGTGGCGAGCCTGCTAACTTCCTTGATGTTGGTGGTACTGCAAATGCTGAGCGTGTTGAAAAAGCATTCCGTATTATTTTAAAAGATAAAAATGTAAAAGCTATTTTAATTAATATTTTTGGCGGTATTGTACGTTGCGACCGTGTTGCACAGGGTATTGTAGATGCTTACAAAAACATGGGTACCATCAATGTGCCAATTATTGTGCGTTTACAAGGTACAAATGCCGAAGAAGCTAAGAAGATAATTGATCAATCAGGTTTAAAAGTTTACTCTGCAATTGAATTTCATGAAGCAGCGGCACTTGTAAATAAATTATTAAAAAACTAAAAAAAACAATATCTTTAAAAAATATAACAAGAACCGATGAACAAATCAACTCTATTATTTTTATCTGCAATGGCTGCGTTTACGTTTAGCAATTGCGGAGGCGGAGAAAAATCCGAAGAAATTGAAACAGGAGATTCTGTAAAAACAGAAGAACCACAGATCAACCCGGTATCTGAAACTTTTTTCCAGGTGCCATCTCCGGGCGAGATGCTAACCTTTATTAAAATGGTTGGAAAAAACACTAAAGATGTGTCATTCTTAAACACTCCTGCAAACGAAAAAAATTATACTGATGCTAAATCAAAAGCTTTAAATTTTGGTATTTATAGTTGCGATCTTAGCTACTGTAGTATTTTTAATATTGGCTCAGAAGCTTTAAAATATTTTAAAACAGTAAAAGTAATGGGCGACCAAATTGGCGTTTCTACTGCTATTAAACCTGAAGTTTTAAAACGTTTGGAGAGCAACGTAGGATCTTCTGATTCATTAGCTGTAATTACTGACGATGTTTATTTTTCATCTTTTGAAGCTTTAGAAGATAGCAAACAAGGTCCAACTTTAGCATTGGTTGTTGCAGGTGGATGGTTAGAAAGTATTTATATTGCTATTAACCTTGCAAAATTCGAAGAAAAAAGCCCGGTTATTGAGCGCTTAGCTGATCAAAAATACACTTTAGAGAACTTAGTTGAGTTTTTAAAGAAACATGAATCAGACGCTAACGTTGCAGCTGTAAAAGCAGATTTTGACGGTTTATTAGCTGAGTTTAACAAGATCAGCGAAAAAGATGCTACTGCTGCAGGCGGCAAAGAAGGAAGCAAAACAGCAATGCTTGGTGGTGGAAAACAATTGTTCATTACAAAAGAAGTTTACGAAGCGATCGTTGCAAAAATTAAATCAATCCGTAACGCGTATACATTAACTAAATAATAAATATTATCCCATGAAATACTTTTTATCCCTAATAGCAGCAGTTGTAATCACCTCGTCATCGTTCGCGCAGGCAGGTGTTTGTGGAAACTTCCATAAAAAATATTGTAAGTTCGAAAAAGATAAAGCCGATTGGCAATATAACGCGCAAAGCAAAAGCGGTTTATTTAACCAGGGTATGGTTTCTAAATTGCGTTGCGTAATTTATAAAGGAATGGATTACAGAATTTCTGTATGCTGCGAAACAGTATTAGGGGATAAAGTAAGCTACAAGATCTTCGATTCACGTACAAATGAGTTATTGTTCAATAACGCTACTGCAGAAGACACACAAGTGTTCGAATTTGCAAGCGTTAGTACACGTCAATTGATCATTGAAGTAGTTGTACCGCAAGGCGCAACTGAAAAAGACAAACACAAAGCTACAGATGCAGCTTGCGTTGGTTTGTTAATTGAGCACAAGATCACTGATAAACAAGGTTTCTCTACATACTAATTATAAATAAACTTACTAAAAACCCAAACGGATAACCGCTTGGGTTTTTTTATTTAAATTTGTTACCTAAATAATTTCGCATGTCAGTTCATAAAGAAATAAAAAAAGTAACCACCAACGTTTTACAGGAAATGAAACGCCGTGGCGAAAAAATTGCAATGCTTACTGCATACGATTATACCATGGCTAAAATTATTGATAGCGCGGGTATAGATGTTATTTTGGTTGGAGACAGCGCCAGTAATGTTATGGCAGGCCATGAAACAACCTTACCAATTACTCTGGATCAAATGATCTATCACGCGTCAAGTGTTATAAGAGCCATAAACAGACCATTGGTAGTAGTAGATCTTCCATTTGGATCGTATCAGGCCAATTCTAAAGAAGCATTAAACTCTGCCATTAGAATAATGAAAGAGAGTGGTGCACATGGCGTTAAATTAGAAGGTGGCCGCGAAATTAAAGAAAGTATTGAACGCATTTTAACTGCGGGTATTCCTGTAATGGGGCATTTAGGTTTAACACCGCAAAGCATTTATAAATTTGGAACTTATAACGTAAGAGCAAAAGAAGAAGAAGAGGCAGATCGTTTATTGGAAGATGCAAAATTATTGGAGCAATATGGTTGTTTTGCTTTGGTGGTAGAAAAAATTCCGGCTGCATTAGCAACAAAAGTTTCGCAAAGTATTTCAATTCCTGTAATTGGAATTGGAGCAGGGGCTGGCACTGATGGACAAGTATTGGTAACACACGATATGTTGGGCATGACACACGAGTTTAGCCCACGTTTTTTACGCCGTTATTTAAATTTATACGAAAGCATGGGCAATGCTTTTAAACAATATATTGCCGATGTAAAAAGCAAAGATTTTCCAAGCGATAAAGAACAGTATTAATTTTTTGAAATAGTATTTCACAAAAAAAGCAGCTTAAATTTTTAAGCTGCTTTTTTATTTAATGCTTTTATATTACCTGATCTTTATTTTCTCTACTTGTAAAACGTTTCTTGTAGCCGCATTACAAACAAATACTACCGCGTAAAGATTTTTATCGTTCACTACAATTGGTTTAACTTCGTTTACCGCCGGTGGCGTTTTAATAATTGTATAGGTCATGCCTTTTACATTAAAATTATTAAAAGAATATTTTACGGTATCGCCTGCTGCTTTAGGCGATGATGTTAACGATTCGCCCCAAACACTGTTAACAGCTCCACGGAACATGTGCTCAAATTCATACTCTTCAATTACCACACCCTGGTCATCCTGCGGGCCAACAATTCCTTCTTCAATTAGATAAATACAGGCGTTTAAGTTTCCACTATAAGCAGTTTGAAAAATAGCTTTTACATCTGTATTTAATGCGCCGTTTATAGTATCGTAATTTGTGGTAACATCTAATTTAACAATAAAAGGATCGTTTTTAGCGGTGGGTACAATAGATGTCCATGCAGATGAAAAAGCCATAACTCCGCTTGGAGGATAAGCAGTACGATTTATTAAGGCGCTTGGGTAAACGCCAATACCATAACCCGAGCTTCCTTGTAATTTATCGCCCGCATCAGTTCTGTAGTCGGCTGTAAATTCGCCAACAGCAAGAGGTTTTGCAAATCCACCGGCGTGAATTGCAATAACAACCAAACTGCTGCCGTTTGCAGTAGCTAAATTTTTTGCAATAATAGTACCGTTAGGACAATTAGGGCACTGAGCGCCTGTAAATTCTTCAAATAGCGTTTTTTTATAATTACTAACTGCAAAATTATTTTTGGTAACAAAATTAGTTCCAACAATTGTATTCTTTTTTACAATAGGGCTTTTTATTCTATCGCAAGAGATAAAAAAAACAGTTACTAAAATGGATGATATTAAAACTAACTTTTTCATGATCAATTAATTTATATATAAAGATACTAAAAACTACTGGTAATTGAAATAGCAAAGCCATTACTTGCCGGAACTGTTCTGCACACCCCGCCAACACAGAAAATACCTGCCCTTTGTTTACCATAACTTAACGATATTCTATGTGGTCCACTGGTATAGCCGGCACTAAAATATACATAGTGTAATTTTAGAGCTTCAACAGGATTGCCATAATTATACTGATCAATTGCAGCCACAAAAAAATGGGTGTTTGGGGTCCACTCTAACAAACCAACTACCCAGCTTCCTAAATTTAAAGTATCACTATTATCACGTTGCATACCTTGCAACTCCATACGAATGGCAGAATTTGGTTTGTATTTATAGGTAAGATCAATCACTTCTATACTCGATAAAACAGTTCCGTAAGGCCCTTTTGGTGTGTTGTGCTGAACAATATTAATGTTGTTAAACTGATTAGAGTACATAAAAGTGCCTTTGAATTTTTTAGAGAATTTTTTAGTGATCTCAATAAAAAAATCATGATATAATTCACCACCAAACTCTTCGTAATTGGTGCGGTATAATTTAGAGGTGGTGGTACTGTCATTAATGTTAATAGGTTTTAAGAGGTTTGCCTGCGAAGCATTTAGCGTAATATCCATTCCATATTTTCCGCCTAAAACCGAACCTTTTGGTACTTTAAATTGTATCTCGGCCATGCCACCAACTTCGCCTGATGGCTGTGTAGCATAAGGGCTATAGGCCGGTAATAAATAAGTATGTTGCTTAGTTGTAGCAGGTAAATAATTGATCAATAAATTTTGTAAGGTGGCATCCCTGTCACTTCTAAAGCTCATATTATCAATACGCTTACCTTGTAATAAAATTGAAAAGCCTTTTGTTGCATAAGAGGTAGAAAAAAACATGGCATCACCCTGCTGGTAACTATAATATGATTTTCCACCAACTATTGCATTATTTGCCAAACTCGGATCATTTTCTTTTTGTACGTATTCACCAAAAAAATTAAATCCTCCTCTTATAATATTTATTCTTCCACCGTAGGCTCCAACATTTTCAGGTAAAACAAAATCAGGATTATCATCGGCCTGGTTTTTGCTTACAAAACTTCCGCCTAAAATTACTTTTGTTTTAATGTTTTGCAGTAAGGTATCAAATGTTTCGTTAATGTTCCATTCACCGTCAAAACCACGAACAATGCCCGGGCCAACCGTAAAGAACGAGCGCTGCTTACCAACAAGTCCTTTAAAAGTAAAACCTTTATAAGGATTTGAAATAACACGGATACCATCTAAAGAGTTATCAAATAACAAACCCGGCTCATAATAGGTTCTAAATAATAAACCACTACCAAATTGCTCGTAAATATTACCCACTGTAATATCCAAAAGCTGATCCTGGTAACGCGCAAAACGGTTGGTAATTCCTTGTCCTTTATAACGCGAATCAAAACCCTGCATAACGTTGTTATAAGCCTCGTACCTTACACCTGCAGAGAATTTACCCTTAGTATAATTAATATTACCAAAAGCATTTGAAAGCATTTTTTCGGGTACAATTGGCGCACCAATTAAGGTATCCTGTTTATAATACTGCGCGTCTATCTGAAAATAGCCGTGTACCGAATTTACTTCATCTGCAATGCTCTGCGCTTTAGTGTTAAAAGCATTTAGCAAGGCCATCAATAAAAAAGTAGCTGTTAGGCTACTTTTAAAATATTTTTTTAGCATGCGGTAAAATAAGGTAATTTTTGTGTTAAAAACAAAAAATTATTTCCCTTATTTATAAGTGGTTTTTAGTGCGATAAGGCCTCGCCCTTAGCCAGTTTTTTCACGTTCTCATAAAGGGCTTCTTCATCACCTTCTGTATACGAATTATGACTCCAAACAATTTTGCCTGTACCATCTACTAAAAATGTATGAGGCACATTATTTACGTTCATAGCACGCTTAAAATCAGAGTTCTCATCAATATATACTTCATAATCCCAGCCTTTTGATTTTACATCGGTAACAACTTTACCGGCGCTGCGGGCATCGTCAATACTAATGGCAATTAATTTAACACCTGTTTCTTTTGTCCACTCGCTATAATTTTCTTGTATTGCATCTAATTCTTTTTTACAAGGTTTGCACCAGGTAGCCCAAAAGCTAATGATCATTGGTTTACCGCCATTGGCAAAAGTGCTGGTGCTTATTTTGCTGCCATCCAGCTTTTTTACAGTAATTGCAGGAATTTTATCACCGTCTCCACGTGATGAAGTAAAAGCAAATGCTGTTACAACTAAAAGGGCTAAAATAATTTTTTTCATAATTTTTATTGTTTAGATAAAGTTACCAATAATTGAACCACAATGATAGAAAAAATATTTCTAATAGCCACTTTAACACTTTTAAACAATCTAAATTTTAGCTTTTGGCTGTTCTAAAACAAGAAACCTGAAACAAGAAACCCGGAACTTTTAGTTATTTTTGCCAAAAATTTTTCCAATGGATACAACTAAGTCAGCACAGCTTTTCGAAAAAGCAAAAACATATTTTCCCGGTGGTGTAAATTCTCCTGTTCGCGCATTTCGCAGTGTGGGGGGAAATCCTTTATTCATAGAAAAAGGAAAGGGCTCGCACATTTGGGATGCTGACGGTAATGAATACATTGATTATTGCTGCAGTTGGGGGCCATTAATTTTAGGTCATGCCAATGATAAAGTGTTAAACGCGGTTGATAAAACCATGCGTAATGGCACATCATTTGGCGCGCCCACCCAATTAGAGAATGAGTTAGCAGATCTTATTTTATCGAACAATAAATTCATTCAAAAGATCCGTTTTGTAAGCAGTGGTACCGAAGCCGTTATGAGCGCCATTCGTTTAGCACGTGGTTTTACAAAGCGCAATAAAATTTTAAAGTTCGAAGGTTGTTATCACGGACATGTAGATTCGCTTTTGGTAAAAGCCGGTAGTGGCCTGGTTACCTTTGGTAACTCTAGCAGTGCGGGCGTGCCTGATAGCTTTGTAAACGAAACAATAACCGTTCCATTGCACAATAAAGAAGCTGTAAAAGAGGCGTTTGAAAAATTTAAAAACGAAATTGCCTGCATTATTATTGAACCGGTGCCTGCAAATAACGGTTTGCTTTTACAAGGAAAAGAATTTTTAGAGTTCCTGCGCGAAATTTGTTCTGCCAATAAAACATTGTTGATCTTTGACGAAGTGATCAGCGGATTCAGAATGGGTTTCTGTGGTGTTGCGGGTTTATACAGCATTCAGCCCGATATTATTACTTACGGAAAAATAATTGGGGGTGGTTTTCCCGTGGGTGCTTATGGAGCAAGCAAAGAAATTATGGATAATGTTTCTCCAATGGGAGCAGTTTACCAGGCAGGTACCTTAAGCGGAAATCCTGTGGCCATGAGTGCGGGTATTGCACAGTTAACTGAATGTTTAGCACCAAATTTTTATGCTGATCTTGAAACAAAAACAAAATATTTAGTGGATGGTATCAATAAAATAAATCCATTCAAATTATTTAAGTTATTTCATTTGGGTTCTATTTTCTGGATAGCGTTTACCGAAAAAGAAACTATAAATAATGCAGATGAAATTGATGCTAACAGCATGAGTTATTTTAAAACACTGTATCATTCTCTTTTAGAGAGTGGTGTGTATCTTGGGCCGAGTGGCTACGAAGTAGGTTTTGTAAGCGCTGCGCATACTACAGCCGATTTGGATAAAACAATAAAAGCTTTTGAAAACAGTTTAAAAAAATTAGTTTAAATTTATCTTAATAATATGAAAACAGTTGATTCTATAAATTTCTCAAACAAGCGCGCGGTGATTCGCGTTGATTTTAATGTGCCTTTAAATGATGTTTTTGAAGTAACCGATTCCACCCGTATCCGTGCAGCAATCCCTACTTTAAAAAAGATCTTAAAAGACGGTGGCAGCCTTGTATTGATGAGCCATTTAGGTCGCCCTAAAGAAGGGCCAACCAATAAATATTCTTTAAAACATATTGTAGCTGAATTAAGCAAACAACTAGGAACCTCTGTTTCTTTTGCAGACGATTGTATTAGCGAAAAAGCATTTGAACAATCTTCAGCTTTAAAAAGCGGTGAAGTGTTATTATTAGAGAATTTACGTTTTTATAAAGAAGAAGAAAAAGGTAATGAAGACTTCGCGCAAAAACTAAGCAAGCACGGCGATATTTATGTAAACGATGCTTTTGGTACCGCGCATCGTGCGCATGCTTCAACAGCTGTAATTGCAAAATTCTTTAAACCCGAAGCTAAATGTTTTGGTTTTGTAATGGCCGGCGAAGTAGCAAGTATTGATAAAGTATTAAATCAAACACAAAAACCTTTTACCGCTATTGTTGGCGGCGCAAAAGTGAGCGATAAAATTTTGATCATTGAGCAATTAATGGGCAAAGCCAATAATATTTTAATTGGCGGTGGCATGGCCTTTACCTTTGTAAAAGCAATGGGCGGGCAAATTGGTAAATCACTTTGCGAAGATGACCGTTTAGAGATAGCAAAAGAATTAATTAGCAAAGCTAAAACAAAAGGTGTAAATTTATGTATACCGGTTGATGCTGTTATTGCAGATAATTTTGCAAACGATGCCAACAAAAAAGAAACTGATATTGATAAGATACCGGATGGCTGGATGGGATTGGATATTGGACCTAAAACAATAAAAATGTTTGGAGACATTATTAAAAATTCAAAAACTATTTTATGGAACGGCCCGATGGGCGTTTTTGAAATGAGTAGTTTTGAAAATGGAACCAAACAAGCGGCTTTTGACATTGTAGAAGCTACAAAAAATGGTGCTTATACTTTAATAGGCGGTGGAGACAGTGTTGCCGCTATTAATAAATATAACCTGGCCGACAAAGTGAGTTATGTAAGTACAGGTGGGGGTGCCTTATTAGAATACATTGAACAAGGTACATTGCCGGGTGTAGAAGCAGTTAAAGCATAAATTAAAATTCAATAATATGAAAGCAATAATTTGTAGTTTGATTTTTTTAGCGGCAGGATCTTTTTCCTGCAAAAGAAATTATGTGTGTGAATGTAAGAACTCAAACACAACTTATATTGCCGGAGAAATTGAGGCAACAAGAAGCCAGGCAAAAAAACGTTGCCAGGATTTTTCAACTGCAGATTCTAAATGTAATATTCAGCAGTAGTAAAATGTATTTACTGAAATTAATAATTTTGTTTTTTATATTTTCATCTTGTAGAAAAGACAGAATCATAACTTGTGTTAAACCTGATGGAACTAAATCTGTCACCATGCAGAGAGATGTAACAAGAAAGGAAGTTAACAGAGAGGTAAGAGATTTGAATGAAAGCGGCGTGTATGGAAAGTGTAGCGCTCATTAAAAAAATATAAGTAATGAACATACGTGTAGGTTTTGGTTACGATGTACATCCTTTAGGCGAAGGTCGCGAGCTTTGGTTGGGCGGCATTAAATTAGAATTCAATAAAGGTTGTGTTGGCCATAGCGATGCTGATGTTTTATTGCACGCTATTTGCGATGCCTTATTAGGTGCAGCCAATTTGCGCGATATTGGTTTTCATTTTCCAAATACAGATCCTAAATATAAAGGCGCGGATAGTAAATTTTTATTGGCCGAAGTTGTAAGATTATTAAAAGAGAATAATTATTATGTTGGAAATATTGATGCAACTTTAAGTTTAGAAGACCCGAAAATAAATCCGCACATAAAAAAAATGCAGGAAGTGTTAGCACCCATTTTAGAAGTTACACCAAATGAAGTTTCTATTAAAGCTACTACCAACGAAAAATTGGGATATGTAGGAAAAGGTGAGGGTGTGAATGCTTATGCGGTTGCCTTGATCTATAAAAAATAAGTACTTACATTTTGTAGCATATTTAAGATTCGTTTTTTTTATCTTATATTTATTGATGAAAATTTGATTGGTGTAAAATTTAGTATTTAAATAGAACTCGTAACTAAATGAAAACAGTATTAAGAACATTTTTTGTAGGCGCAATTTTTCTGTGCGTTTTGCTTGCCTGTCAAACGGAAGTTGTAACTGAAAAGCCTGTTGTTAAAGAAACCACTGTTTTAAATGAAACAAAGCTTGCTGAAGAAGCTTGGCAGGCTCCGGATACAAACGACATTCCGGATAACGAGGACGGAAAAGCAATAAAGTATGGCCGCCAGTTAGTTTTGAATACTGCTTATTACATTGGTCCAAACGGCACTGTTGGTAAATACACGGCAAATTTTATGAATTGTACCAATTGCCATTTAAAAGCGGGTACTGTTATGTATGGATTTAATTTTTCAAGTACACATGCAAGATATCCCCAATATCGTGCGCGTGAAGATAAGATCTTATCATTATCGCAGCGCGTTAATAATTGTATTGAAAGGCCGCATAGTGGTAAACCTTTGCCAATTGAAGGTAAAGAAATGACTGCCATAATTTGTTATATAAAATGGGTAGGTCAAAATGCTATTGTAAATAAACATGTAAAAGGCGATAGTCCAATGGATATAGAATTTCCTGATATGGCCGCCGATCCTGTAAAAGGCGAGATCGTTTACAAAAGAGAATGCTTATCTTGTCATGGAGCTGACGGAGAAGGTAAAATGCGTGCAGATAATGTGTGCTATGAGTATCCGCCTTTATGGGGTCTTAAAAGTTACCAGCCCGGAAGCAGTTTGCACAGGGTAGTTAAAGCGGCAACTTTTATTTATTGTAATATGCCAAACAATAAAGCAACTTACGAAAAACCTTTTCTAACAAGAGAAGAAGCTTTTGATGTGGCTGCTTTTATTAATGATGATAGAATTCATAAACGCCCTACAAATAATGGTACAACTAATTACCCAAATACAAAATCAAAACCTATTGATTATGGAATTGGTCCTTACATTGATACCTTTCCCGAGATACAACATAAATTCGGACCCTTTAAACCAATTGTTGAATGGCGAACTAAAAGAGGTTTACCAACTAAGTTTTGATCTGTAAAAAGTAGTTCTGTCACTTCGAGCGGAGTCGAGAAGTAGTTAGCTAAATGCGGGTTTGTTATTAAGAAATAATTAAATCCCTGTTAAAATCCAAAACAAAAAGGTTAATTTCTTACCTTTATTTAATGAGATATTTTATCCTCTTTACCCTTACATTATTTGGTTTTAGCAATGTTTCATCGCAAACCTATAATTATTATTTTGGAAATTTGCATTCGCATACCGCTTTTAGTGATGGTAATAAAGATTCTGCCTCTACAGGTGTTAGTACGCCGGCCGGAGCCTATCCTTATGCACAGTTAAGTCAGAATTTTAATTTTTTAGGCGTATCAGAGCATAATCATTATTCAAGCAGTAAAAACCCGGGATTCAGAAAACAAAATTATGCCAATGGCTTAAACCAGGCCAATGCTGCAAATCAAGACGGAACCTTTTTGGCATTGTTTGGTATGGAGTGGGGTGTGTCGTCAAACTACAACGGACACATAGTTATTTATGGTTTTAACCAGTTAATAGGTTGGGAAACTTCGGTGCCGGGTGTTACAGGAAATAATTACGATGTTTTTAATGCAAAAACAGATTATGATGGCATTTTTAAAAAGGTAAAAAATAATCCTAATGCTTTTTGTTATTTAGCGCATCCGGGTTTTAGCGATTATACTACTAACGGTACTTCTTCTACCGCGCTGGCATATTCTGCATATAACGCTGCATACGATAGCGCTATTGTTGGTACTCCTCTAAGAAGTGGCCTAGCGTTTAGCACCTTTACAGATTATAGTGATTATCCTCTTGGCGATTATTTTGAGTACTATAAAAAACTATTATCTGTTGGCTATCATTTAGGCATTGGTTACGATCATGATAATCATTACACCACTTTTGGCCGCAGCACTGCCGGTAGATTAGTTGTATTAATGCCATCTTTAACCCGTGCTAATTTAACAACAGCTATGCAGCAAATGCATTTTTATGGTAGTGATGACTGGAATGCGAAAATTGATTTTAATACCAATGGAAATATCATGGGTTCAGTTTTAACCGGAAGCACCAATCCTGTTTTTAATGTGGTGCATAACGATATGGATGGTGAGCAGGCAGATAGTATCAAGATCTGGAAAGGTATCAACAATCATACCGGCACACTGCCAACCGTTGTGTATACTTCATTAAACAATAACACAGCAACTTATAGCGATGTAAGCGCTATGCAAACAAATGTAGAATATTATTATTTTGCTGAAATAAAACAACACGATGGGCAATGGATAGTAACCTCACCCATCTGGTATACTAATACCTCTTCTGTTGGAATTGCTGAGAACCAAAAAGATTTTGAATTTAATTTCTTTCCTAATCCTGTAAACGAAACATTAAACATCAGTATGAGCGCATGCGATGATTATAAAATTTCTTTGATAGATATTTCAGGAAGAAAAGTGAGTGAGATAGCTTTTTATGATCAATACATTACGCTTAATGTAAAAGATCTTACACCAGGTATTTATACTCTTGAAATAAAAGGAGAGAATA
The DNA here is from genome assembly GCA_032229505.1 of Bacteroidota bacterium. Taxonomy (GTDB): domain Bacteria; phylum Bacteroidota; class Bacteroidia; order B-17B0; family Aurantibacillaceae; genus Aurantibacillus. The sequence goes on along the minus strand of JAVTWD010000080.1, from coordinate 48,360 downwards.
CAACTAAATTCAAAAAAATTATAGTAGAATAATTAATCTGTCTTTACCAGTTTTTTTATTGCTGAATTGCCATTAACGTTTACATGTAAAAAATAAACGCCGTTTTCAGTAGTGGCAATTTCAAAAGTTTTATCTCCGTTACCTGTTATTTTATTTTTACTGGTAGATATAAGTTGACCCATAATATTGTATAAAGAGATCTCAATAGTATCACCATCATTTAATGGCATCTTTAAAACAGCTTTATCGTTAAATGGATTTGGATAAATATGAATGGATGATTCATTTAGCTTATGATCTTGTATGGCCGTTAATGTATTGGTATACCTGGCAATAAAACAATCCTGGTTGCCGTACGAACTTAAGTTGGCTGTGCCAGGCCCCGGATCAAAATCGCAGGTATACTGATAATATCCAGTTACATAAATATTATCCTGTGCATCTAATTTTATATTGGTGCCAACATCGTTGCTAATGCCTCCCATTTTTTTGGCCGATAAATAATTGCCAAGCATATCATATGTAGAAATAAAAATATCGGCATATCCGTTTGAAGAAAGGTTAACTACATTTGGTCCCGGATCAAAATCTGTTGTGCTTCCAAATGAGCCAGTCATAATTATAGTTCCGCCGCTACTAATTTCAATTCCCGTACCCTGGCCACCCGTATTTTTTGCCCAAATATACGAGCCGTTGCCATCGTACTTAGCCATAAAGCCGGTATAACCAACAGTAGATATCATAGTGGAGGTAGTGCTGGCACTTGGATCAAAATCTACTGTCCCTGCAAATACACCTGCTATGTATAAATTTCCGGTTGCGTCAAGCTGCAAAACGTAAGATGAATTGGTGTTATTGTTTCCTGTACCGCCAATGTTTTTTGCCCATGCATAATTGCCGTTATTATCATATTTGGCAATAAACATATCCTGTACACCCGATGAGAAGATATAATCTGTTGCTGCACCGGGATCAAAATCAACGCTTACACCCTGAAAATAACCCGTTATAAAAACATTTCCCGCATGATCTAATTGAATAGAATTACTTTGATCGTTATTGGCACCGCCAATGCTTTTTGCCCAAATGTAATTTCCGCTGTTATCATACTTCGCAATAAAAAAATCGTCAAAGCCGTTGGATGTTAATGTTGCAGTTGCTGTACTCGGATCAAAATCGGTTGTTTGTTTATAGTTTCCTGTTACATAAATATTTCCGGCAGCATCAACCTTTAATTCAGAAATGCTTTGCTCATCTGTACCACCAATTTTTTTAGCCCAGATATAATTTCCGTTATTATCATATTTTGCAATAAACCCATCACGCATACCGGTAGATGTTATATTAAGTGTTGCTGCGCCCGGATCAAAATCTGCAGTGCCCGAAAATGTTCCGGCAACATAAATATTTCCGGCAGCATCAATATCTATTGTATTAGCAATATCACTTGAGGCTCCTCCCATTTTTTTTGCCCAAACAAAAGCGCTGGTGTTATCATATTTAGCAATAAAAAAGTCATAATAACCACCGGCTGTTGCACCAAGACTATATGTGGCAGCCGGCAGATCAAAATAGCAGGTAGAATTAAATACACCTGTAACAAACAAATTTCCTGTTGCATCAAGTTTCATAGCATACGCAGTTGAACTGCCCTGGGTGCCGCCGCCGCCAATTGTTTTTGCCCACGAATAAAATTGAGCTTTGCCAAATACTGTAATAAAAATTGCTAATACCGAAAAAAGAAAATGTTTTTTCATGAGATTGAATTTAATAACAAGATAACAAAAAAAATGGAAAAAAGTTGGGTTTAAAAAGCAGCTCTTTTTAAGCGGTCGTTAATGGCACGGCCAAGACCTTCTTCAGGTAACTTTTCGCAAAGTACAACATCAGCATTGCTTTCATCAGCAAGCCTCAAAAATTTAAATAAATTAATAGCCGCTTCACGAATATCTTTTGTTTTTGAAAGGTTAAAAATAATTGAATCCTGTTTGGAAAAATTCTCTTCACCAAAACAAATAATGGCTAATTTTTTTTCTTTGTTTTTTTCTATTAAGCCATTTATCTCTCCAATAAATAAAGGTTTTTTAGGCGCATAATGGCTTTTTAACTGCCCAGGCACCTTTGGATCGCTGGATGAATTGATCAGCAATTCAACTTTGCCACTTACTGTTTCTATTTCTTCAATGGCAAGGCCCCCTAATCTATAAACACAAATTTTATCGTTCTCAATACCAACAATGGTAGATTCTAAGCCAACTTCACAAAGCCCTCCATCTAAAATATAATCTATTTTATTACCTAATTGTTTCTCAACATGTGCAGGCTCGGTAGGGCTGACATAGCCAAATGGGTTAGCGCTGGGCGCTGCTAGAGGTAAATTCACTTTACGTAAAAGCTCCAATGTTAGTTTATGGTTTGGAATGCGCACTGCTACTTGCTCCAGTCCCGAAGTTACAATTGCAGGAATGCTCTCCTTTTTAGGAAGCAAAAGGGTTAAAGGCCCCGGCCAAAAGGCTTTTGCCAGTTTTTGCAAGCGTTTATCCTCTAAAACAGCATATTTTGCAATACTTTCAATAGTTGGCAGGTGAATGATCAAAGGATCAAAAAAAGGGCGTTGTTTGGCCTCAAATACCGAAAGTACAGCGGTTTCATTAAGGGCATTGGCCGCTAAACCATATACCGTTTCGGTTGGAATTGCAACCAGTTTGCCCTTTAAGAGCAGTTCTGCCGCAAAATCGCTATTTTTTCCTGTTTCAGCCATTGTGCAAATATACAGAATATCAAAAAACCTTATATTTGTTACCCCATGAGTGAACTCATAACCATAAAAGATAAGCAATTTAAACCCTATATCACTCAGCAACAGCTTTCAGAAGCTGTTAAAAAAATTGCAGGTACAATAAATACAGATCTACAAAAAGAGTTGCCGCTTTTTTTAGTAGTTTTAAATGGTTCTTTTATGTTTGCTGCCGATCTTTTAAAAGAAGTTACTATTCCTTGCGAAATTTCTTTTATCAAAGTGGCAAGCTATCATGGTACAACAAGCAGCGGCACAGTTACCGAATTGATTGGCCTGTCGGAAGATATTAGCGGAAGAAGTGTGGTGATAGTGGAAGATATCGTTGACACTGGCGTTACTTTAGAAAAACTAATAGCTGTGTTGCAAAGAAAAAATGTAAAGCAAATAAAAGTTGCTACCGCCCTTATGAAACCCGATTCGTATAAAAAAGAATTTAAAGTGGATTATTGTGGCATACAAATTCCGAACGATTTTGTAATAGGTTACGGTTTGGACTATGACGGACTTGGAAGAAATTTAAAAGAGATATACGTTCTTGCATAAAAACTAAAAATAAACACCATGAAAAAAATGCTAAACCTTGTTTTATTTGGCCCTCCGGGAGCAGGCAAAGGTACACAATCAGAAAACTTAATTAGTAAGTACGGTTTAGTGCACTTAAGCACCGGCGATATTTTGCGTAGCGAAATTGAAAGAGGAACCGCTTTGGGAAAAAAAGCTAAAGAGATAATGGATAAAGGTGAACTGGTAAGTGATGATATTGTTATTGGAATGATAGAATCAAAACTGGACGATAACACCAATGCCAAAGGTTTTATTTTTGATGGTTTTCCAAGAACGGCTGCGCAAGCTGTAGCATTGGACGATCTTTTGCAAAAGAAAGGTACCGGTATTAGCGGTATGTTGGCTTTAGAAGTAGATGATGAAGAATTAACAACGCGTTTGTTAAAGCGCGGCGAATCGAGCGGACGAGCAGATGACAGAAATGAAGAAGTGATCCGTCGCCGTATACAAGAATACAATAACAAAACTTTACCTTTAAAGAATTTTTATAATGAACAAGGTAAATTCCATTCTATAAAAGGTATTGGAACCATTGATGAAATTTTTAGATCGTTGGTAGATCGCATTACTTTTTTAAACGCGGAAATGGATCTTACGGCTTTAGAAAGCGATCTGGAACACTTGGATCTTACCATTCAGGATTTTGAAGTTGCCAGTGAAATGGAGCCTGAATTATTGTTAGAGATAGACGCTATTAAACGTATTGAAGCTGAAGAAGCAGAGGAAGAAAAAGCGAATAAAAAACAAACGCCAAAAACAACTGCTGTAAAAACTGCAACGGCTAAAAAATCGGCCGCAAAAAAAGCAGCCAAGCCTGTAAAAAAATCAAAACCGGCTGCAAAAAAAGCGGTTAAAAAAACAAAACCTGCAGCTAAGCCTGCCCGTCCGCAAGGCGGGAAAAAATCAGCTCCAAAAAAAGCAGTTAAAAAAGCTGTAGCAAAAAAGGTAACTAAAAAAGTAGTAAAAAAAGTTGCTAAGAAAAAAGTAGTAGCTAAAAAACCTGCACCAAAAAAAGCAGTTAAAAAAACAACTAAAAAACCTGTTGCTAAATCAAAAGCAAAAAAATCAGGTAAAAGAAAATAAATAGTTAAACATATAAAGGCCTGATGCGTTTTTATACCATTAGGCTTTTTTATTTGTTGAAAGAGAGTAGAAGATGGATAATAATTTTGTTGATTACGTAAAAATATGTTGCCGCAGCGGTAAAGGCGGTGCTGGCTCTGTGCATTTTCACCGTGATAAATTAACTGCATTTGGCGGGCCTGATGGTGGAAATGGGGGAAGAGGAGGAAACGTAATTTTGCGAGGCAATAAACAATTGTGGACACTCATACATTTAAAATACCGCAAGCATATTGTTTGTGAGTCAGGTGCTAACGGGTCAAGCGGCAATAAATCCGGTAAAGAAGGCGCCGATGAATACCTGGAAGTGCCTTTAGGAACTATTGCGCGCGATGAAGAAACAGGTGAAGTAGAATGTGAAATTACAGAAGACGGACAGGAAATAGTTTTAGTAAAAGGTGGAAGAGGGGGATTAGGAAATGCGAATTTTAAAAACAGCGTACAACAAAATCCACGCTTTGCACAACCGGGAGAAGAAGGGAAATCGGAATGGAAAATTTTAGAATTAAAAGTATTGGCCGATGTGGGTTTGGTTGGCTTTCCAAATGCCGGTAAATCAACTTTACTTTCTGTTGTAAGTGCGGCTAAACCCGAAATTGCCAATTATCCTTTCACCACTATTGTTCCCAATTTAGGAATTGTAAGTTACCGCGATCATAAAAGTTTTGTGATGGCTGACATTCCTGGTATTATTGAAGGAGCGAGTGAAGGCAAAGGTTTGGGTTTGCGATTTTTAAGACACATAGAAAGAAACTCTTCATTATTATTTTTAGTAAGTTGTGATAGCCCTGATATTGTAAAAGAATATAAGATCTTGCTGAACGAATTAAAAAAATACAATCCGGAGTTGTTAGATAAAAAGAGAATTTTAGCCATCAGCAAAGCAGATATGCTGGATGATGAACTGGAAAAAGAAATAACTGCCGATCTTAAAAAGCGTTTAACAGGAAAAAATAAAGTACCTTTTATTTTCTTTTCATCGGCCACTCAAAAAAACATTGTGATGCTAAAAGATCTGTTATGGCAACAGATGAATTATCCGTATTAGATTTTTTAACCACAAAGAATACTAAGCAAGCACAAAGATCACTAAGATTCTTTGTGGGCTCAGTGAAAAATCTTTGTGCACTTAGTGGTTAGAAATACGTCGAAAACCCAAATTGAAAACCTGCCGTCCTCGATGCCGGATTGCCTAACAGATCGGTTTGCCAGTGGTAGCGATAATTAAAACGTATCACCGTTTGTTGTGATGGCCTGAAACTAATTCCCGGAACAATGGCTACCAAATGATCGGCAATATTTGTTTGTGTTTCATTAAAAGTACCAACATTATAATCAACAAACTCGGTTCTGAAAGCAACATTTAAAGTACTATTTTCCCAACCTAAGATCTTTCTTTTTAAAACAGGTTGCACAATATCTAAAAATCCTCCCTGTAATTTATTACCAAATGCCTGTGAGTAAGTACCCGGCACATCTACAAAAGCCCAAACCCATTCGCCATTTATATATGTTTTTATACCAGGTAAAGTTGTGTTGAGGTCAACAGCATAAAGATCTATTCTTCTTTGTTTATCCAAAACCAATCCGTCTTCTTCAAATTTATTATACACGCCGCCCATCCACGACACACCAATTTCTCCAACTTTGCGATGACGCACTGCTGTTTTAGTAGTAACCAATGGCACACCGTTAAAGCTTTCTTCAAAACGTTCCGGATTTTTTTTGCTTTCGGGCAACCAGGTGCGCCCTTGTGCATTTGAAATTATTTTATCATCAAAACCATTGGTCAAATAAGCTTCGTAAGCCCATACAAAATTATTTTTTGCGTACTTTCCAAATACACCAAAACCGACATTACTCCACGTTGAAGGTATGATTGTTGTTGCAGAAAACGGACGGCTAATAAATTCCCATTTTGGGCCATCATGATTTTGATTAAAGGCACCAATGGGATTCATGATTACGCCGCCTCGTAAGTTTAATAAAGGATGTAATTCAATATCCATTGATGCAAATTCAATATTTATTTCTTTGCCACCTTCTTCAAATTCTATTTCACTTAAAAATTTAATCCGTTTTTTAATAGAAGATGAAAGGAAAATAGTTAAGCGTGGAATTTGAAAGGATAATCCTTCTGTTACACCATCGGTTCCAAAATAGGAACTGTTCGCTTCCACATAACCACCAACCGCTACGGGAAATTTACCCATAGTTAAAAACGGACGGTTATATACAGCATCCATATTCATTTTTAATTTACTGGTATCTGTTGGTGTGCGCTTTACAAATGAAGAATCTGTTTGCGCAAAAAATTGTAAGCCTGTAAAAATTAAAATAAGAAGTACTATTTTTTTCATTTTAAATGAGTTGGATATAAATATTTTTTTCATCGCTCGATACCGGAAAGCTTTTTAATTTTTGATCTGCGGGCCCTTGTATAACTTCGCCTTTATTGCTAAACTCACTACCATGAGCCGAGCAGGTTAAAATATCACCGTTCACATTCAGTTCAATACCCTGGTGTGTGCATCTCAATAGATAAGATTCATAACTGTTCTCAGCTTTACGGTAAACAATAATGGGTTGTTCGAGTTTATCACTTTTAACTACAATGTATTTTCTCAATTCCGTTTTATTTTTTTTGATCTCGGTAAACTCTGATCTTAAAACCGGTAATTGATTATTGGTTGCTGTACTTTGCACATAATGTGTACCGGTGCAGGATTGGTTCAATAATGAAATGCCTATTAAACCAAGACAGCTACCACCGCAAACTTTTAAAAATTCTTTTCTGTCCATTATAAACTTTCTAAAAATTTAATAAGGTCATCTTTTTCACCCTGAGAAAGATCCTGGTATTTATTTTTACTATTTTCTCCTTCGCCACCATGTAACAATATAGCATCGTTAATTGAGGTTGCCCTGCCATCATGCATTAAAAAATAACTTCCACCCTGCGAACTCTTTGAAAGGCCCAAACCCCATAAAGCAGGCGTTTTCCATTCTGCTGTTTTCGCAATGCCTTCTGTATAGTTATCATTCAATGCTGCACCCATATCATGCAATAAAAGATCGGTGTATGGATGAAATTCTTTGTAGGATAAAGCATCTATATCTGCTTTGCCTGTTTTCCAATCTGCAATATGGCATTTTTCGCAACCAATACTTTTAAAAATAATTTTTCCTGATGCCACATTAGAATTATTTTGATCTCGTTGGATAGGTGTTTTTAAAGTACGCAAATAAAAAATAACGTTTTGAACGGTTGAAGAGGCTATTTCCGGGTCGGGAGTATTATCGCCATACGGACCAACAATACCATTTATGGCAGGCTCTGATGAGGCATACTCTGAAGTAATTCCCATATCCTGCACATAAGCGTTTACTGTTTGATGCCACAGATCAATGGCAGCTGCTTTTTTTCCAAATCTGCCAATGTATCTTCCGTTAGAAATTAAATGATGTGCCTTTGGTTGAAAATAATTTGGAGGATGAACATAATTAGCTACACCTGAAATGCCATCACCATCAGCATCCAAAGGATCAGCATTTGCTAGTAGTTGAGCATCTGTTAATGCTTCTAAAAAACCAAGTCCTGTATTTGCCGGAGGTGTAAATTTTGAAAAAGTGGCACCGTTAGGTATTTGCTCTGGGGCATAACCTGGAATAGCCCTGTTTTGTAATTGGGGCCCGCCTTTTGTTAAATAAGTATTTCCATTTGTGTCGGATTGTCCAAAACGTACAAGTGTAGTAAAAGGGTGTCCTTTGCCGTCGCCGGCATGGCAACTGCCGCAAGAGTTGGCAACAAAATATGGGCCCAAACCTGTTTGTGTAGTAAAGATCTCATTATTAAAAGCAGCGTCACCGGCAAGAAATTGAATTTTTTGTTCAGCACTTAAACCTTCAATAGGCCCATCCAGCAATTCATCTTCGGCCGGCGCTTTGGGTAATAGTTTTTTACAGGCTGAAAAGCTTAATAAAAGAACAGATAATAAATAAAGACTATATCTTTTTGATAACATGTATTTTAATTTTAATACAAAGTTGGATTTCTTTTAATGATTTATAATTATTAATTTTGGTATGCCTAAAAATTAATTTATGAGAACAGAAACCGTTGAGAATTATCTTAAAACGATCTATAACCTTTCGTCAGACAATACTTTGGTGGTCTCTAACCAGCAACTGGCAGATAAACTCAATATTAACCCTGCTTCGGTAACGGAGGCCTTGCGTAAGCTACACGAGTTAAAATACGTTATCTACGAAAAATCATATGGTACAAGATTAACTTCTGCGGGTTCTAAACTGGCCCTTGGTATAGTAAGAAGACATAGGATATGGGAAACATATCTTGTAAAAGAATTAGGTTTTGGATGGGATGAGGTGCATGTTATAGCGGAAGAACTGGAACATGTAAAGAACGATAAGCTTATTAATAAATTATCAGAGATCTTAGGCAACCCTGTTTACGATCCTCATGGTGATCCAATTCCTGATGCTAAAGGAAAGATACAGAAAAGTAATTTTATTAAACTTTCAGAAGTTAAGCTAAAGAATAATTATAAAATAATGGGTGTTACTGATCATTCAACAGCATTTTTAAAATACCTTGATAAACATCATTTAGTAATAGGCGCAACTATTAGTATTAAAACAATAGAAGAGTTTGATAGCTCTATAGTATTAATTTGCCAGAAAAAAGAAGTGAATATCAGTCCTAAGGCTGCAGAATGCATAATTGTACAGGCTTTATAAATTATTAGGTACAAATGCTGTTTCTTTTTTTGAAACAAATTTCAGCCAGATAAACCCGGCAATACCGGCAATTAAAGAAGCAATAAGAATAGCGATCTTTGATTGGTTGATCTCCGACGCTTGATCATAAGCAAGCAAAGTAATAAAGATGGACATGGTAAAACCAATTCCTGCAAGCATGCCGGCTCCAATAATATGTTTCCATTTAAGGTCACCTAAAGATGAAATTTTAAAAGTAATGGCCGTAAGAGCAAACAAACAAATTCCTAAAGGTTTGCCAATAACCAGTCCGGCCAAAACACCCAGGCTTGCCGGTTGCGCCAGGTTTTGATACCAGCTGCCATCAATACTGATACATGTATTGGCAAAAGCAAATAGCGGCAGAATAAAGAATGCAACAGGTTTATGTAAAAAATGTTGTAAGCCATAAGATGGCGATCTTTCATCTCCATTTCCGAATGGAATGGCAAAGGCAAGTAAAACTCCTGTAATGGTAGCATGAACGCCGGAGTGGTGCATAAAATACCACATAACTATACCACCAATTAAATATGGAATGAGATTGTGAACTTTAAGGCGGTTTAATATTAGCAAGGCTCCGAAAATTGCCAATGCAAGAACTAAGTTTAAAAAAGAAATGCTTGAAGTATAAAAGACAGCAATTACAATTATGGCTCCCAGATCATCAATGATGGCAAGAGCCATTAAAAAAACTTTTAACGCGGTTGGGACTTTATTTCCTAAAAGTGATATGGCGCCAACTGCAAATGCAATATCTGTAGCCATTGGAATTCCTGCACCACGCGTATTTCCGGTAAAATTAAATAAGAAAAAAATACCCGCCGGAACAAGCATGCCACCTAATGCAGAGAATATAGGGAGTGAAGCAGACTTAAGATCTGAAAGCTCGCCATAATAGATCTCGCGCTCTAACTCTAAACCAATTAACAAAAAGAAAATAGCCATTAAAGCATCGTTTATCCAATGTTCAATGCTTAGCCCTCCAAAATTAAAATGCCAAAAATTTATGTAACTGTTTTGAAAAGTTGAATTTGCAATTAGTAATGAAATAATGGTACAGAAAATAAGAATAAGGCCGCCCGCCTTTTCACTTTCAAAAAAATCTGTAAATAGTTTAGTCAGTTTCATTTCTCTAAACACAAATATACTGAATTAGTATTTGTTTATTTTTTGAAGTGTTTGTCGATATATTCAATGGCCTGTTTTTGAGTAAGCGCAGAAAAATTTCTGTAGCGGTAATGCACATCAATTATTTCGTCAATAGCTTTTAAAACTACTTCTTTATTTTTCCATGTATTAAGGTCTGCGATCACTATTTCAATGCAGCTTTTTTTATAGGCAATTTGCCCCAGCACATGCACTAAAGTAGTTTTAACCCTTGTAGTAGTATCAAATTGAAGTTGTTTTAATAAAGGTAAAATATCCTGCGGGTGCGTTCTACCCCTTAATTCAATACCATGGCATATTTCGCGGCGAATTTCTTTATCAGGATGATGCAAATATTTTTTCGCCCATTTTAAAACTGGCTTCGGATTTTTTTCGCCCATTTTTTTTATTGAGCCAATAACGGCGTTACGTGGCGAATGATGTAGATCAAATAAACCGGTATCAAAAAAATGTTCAACCGTTTCAAATTCTTTAATGCCAATTTCGCCGGCAGCATTAATTACAGTTTGCCTTATTTTAAAATCTTTTTCTTTTTGTAATTTTTCAAGAAGTGATAGTATCCTTTTTTGCAGGTCTATATTTTCAAAATAGATCCTGCCAATGTTTAAATAAGATGATTTACGAATGTAAGTGTCTTCGTCAGAAAAATAATTAAGAAAGTAAGTGTGTTGCTTATTCTTTAGATCCTTTAAAAGTGCCGCTTTGATTTCAGCTACTAAGGCAACGCGTGTTGTTTTATCGAGATCATAAAAAGCCATAAATAATTATTTTAAAAAACCTCTTAGCCAGCTAAGTGCTTTTGCACGGTCAGAGAATATTTTTGTTTTTATATAAGGTTTATTTACTCGTAAATAAAAATTGCCAATTATTTTATGCGCAATAGAGTCTATTAAAAGCGCTTTTGCCTGCGCTGCTTCAATGAACTCTTTACTGGCGGCCATTTCACGGGCTTCTGTACTAAATGAAGCCAATTCTCCGGCGGTTACCAAAACGCCATATTTTTTTTTGCCTGCGGTTTCAAAGTTATGTTGCTTTATTGCAATTACATCCTCAACTTCCATAATAGATCCGGGTTTAATGTAATTTTCTACAATACCATCTTCCAGTAACGAAACTTCAAATTTTGCAGTACTTATTTTAGTAGTATTAGCGGACATATTAAACCATTGCGATTTTAAATGGTTTCGAAAGATAGTGATTGTATACCAATCTCCGGAAATTAAAAATTAACTTGAACAAATGTTCTTAACCATTGCAGTGCCTTTTCTTTTTCAGAAAAAAGCTTTGTCTGCAAATAAGGCTTATTTACCTTAAGATAAAAATTACCAATTATTTTTTTTGCGATGGAGTCGACAACAATCGCTTTAGCCTTGGCATTGGTAATAAAAGCTTTACTGGCAGAAAGCTCACGTGCCTCTTTGCTAAAAGAAGCCAACTCGCCCGAAGTTACCAAAATAACATATGGTTTGTGGCCTGCTAACTCTGCACTTATTTTTTTTAACTCTTCCAGGTCTTCTACCTCAATAACTATACCTGCTTTGATATAATTTTCAATAATACTATATTCTAATAAGGTCACTTCAAATTTTGAGGTGATTGTTTTTTGAGAAATATTAGTAATATTATACATAGTCTTTTTTTGGCTACCTGACGTGAAATATTGTAATTATACCTTGTATTCCAGCCTCTTCAAACAAAACTAAAGAAAAGCTCTTAGCCATTGTATAGCTTTTTCTTTGTCAGAAAATAATTTTGTTCTTACGAAAGGCCTGTTTACTTTTAAATAAAAATTTGCAACAATTTTATGGCCTGTAGATTTTGTGAGAAGAGCCCTTGCCCTAACTAATGGGCTAAAATCTTTCCTTGCTGTTAACTCCCTTGCTTCATTTGTAGTATCAGATAAATGACTTGAGGTTATTAGCATCGTATAAGGGGTGTTTTCCGCCAACATAATGTTATATTTTTTCATTTCATGAATATCGGCGACATCAATAAGGGCGTGAGGTAAAATGTGGTTTTCAATTATACCTTTTTCGACCACGGAAATCTCAAATTTGTCAGTTTTTATTTTTGTTGTTTGAGTCTCAACCACTTATTCTTAATGTTCTTTAACCCAAAGATAAAAAAATATCTTTTATAAGCATTCTTATTTTAATGATATTTTTTATGGAATATTTAAAAATCCTGCATCTAAATAGAAAAACTAACAACTAAATTATATTTTGCCATGAATTTAAGAGCATTTACCTCCAAAACAACCCGCTACACAGCAATAGGTTTACTTACCTTGTCGCTTGCTGCCTGGGTTACACCCTCCAGCGTATATAAACTGGCCATGGATAACGAAGTTATTGCCATGATAAAAAAGAAATTGACCAAATACAATGATGCGCTTCCTGAAGACAGGGTATACCTGCATTTTGATAAACCTTTTTACGAACCGGGCGAAAGTATTTGGTTTAGTGCTTATGTGCGCGATGGACAAACATTAAAAGCCTCTCACAAAAGCGATATTGTTCATGTTGAATTAATAAATCCAAAAGGTGGTATAGAAAAAAAGATCACTTTAATTTCTAAGAACGGAAAAGCTGCAGGTGATTTTTCTTTAGATAATGAAGCTTTGGGAGGTTTGTATAAGATCCGCGCCTACACAAACTGGATGAAAAACGATGGAGAAGAAAATGCGTTTGAACGTGATGTGCAGGTACAAGATGTGATACTTCCGAATTTAAAAATGAAATTAAATTTTGAGAAAAAAGCATTTGGTGCAGGCGATCAGGTTATTGCCAAATTAGAATTAAATACAAACGAAAATAAACCTTTATCGGATTATAAAATAAAATTTGTTGCCAATTTAGATGGAAAAAAGATAATTGAGAAAGCAGAAGTAACCGATGAAGAAGGTATTAAATACATCAAATTTAATTTACCCTCAAAATTAGAAACAAGCGATGGCTTATTAAATGTAATGATCGATTATAACGGAAGCACAGAGAGTGTTTCGCGTTCTATTCCAATTATTTTAAATGATATTGACCTTACCTTATTTCCAGAAGGTGGTGATCTGCTTTGCGGTTTTGATAATAACATTGCTTTTCGTGCTTTGAATGAATTTGGTAAGCCGGCCGATATTGAAGGTGTAGTGTTGGATGAAAAAGGAACAACAGTTACAACATTCAGCAGCTTTCATCAGGGTATGGGGGCTTTTAAATTAAATCCTTTGGCTTCAGAAAAGTATATTGTAAAAATTACAAAACCCGAAGGCATTAAAGAAACCTATAAATTACCGCAGGCTTTAAAACGCGGCTACGCATTTAATGTAGATAATTCGAAAGAAGAAGAATTAACCTTAAACATCAATTCAACCGAAGCGGAAGAGTTATCATTAATTGCACAAGTACGTGGCAAATCGTTTTATACCACGGTTATCAATGCAAAAAAAGGCAGTAATAAGATCACCTTTCCAACCAGCAACTTTCCTATTGGTGTTTCGCAAATAACTTTATTTGATTCACATTCTATTCCGCGTGCTGAACGTTTGGTATTTGTGAACAAAGACAAACATTTAAATATTTCTATTGAAACAGATAAAGAAAAATATTTACCACGCGAAAAAGTAAAAATGACATTGTTTGTTAAAGATGAACGAGGTTTGCCAATGCCTGCGAACCTTTCAATGGCAGTTGTTAACGATCAGCTATTGTCTTTTGCAGATGATAAACAAGGTAATATGTTATCTCAGTTTTTATTGCAACAGGATATTAAAGATAAAGTAGAAGAGCCTGCATTTTATTTTGACGAAAAAGAAAAGAAAGCAGATAAAGCTTTGGATTATCTTTTAATGACATCAGGGTGGAGACGCTTTAGCTGGGAAAAATTAATTGAGAATGAAATACCAACAGTAAATTATAAAGAAGAAAAAGCGATCATCTCAGGAAAAGTATTGGATGCTTATACCGGAAAAATAATTCCTAATGCTGTTGTAAAAATAAATGGTGGTATGGAGTATGCCGGTGATTGGGAAGGTAAATTTTTTGTAAAAAATATTGATCTTTCTACAGCACAAACAATAACGTTTAAAGCTCCGGGTTATGGAGATCAGGCTCAATATATCCAAAACTATAATCAGGATATGACCGTGTACCTGTATTCAAATAATTATTACAACAATTATTATAAGTCAACAAAATCATGGCCTGCATCGCGCTCTAAAAGCGCAAAAAAAGGAATGCAGGTGCCAAATGATATGGAAGATCTTGCTGTAAATGAAGGAGTAGGTATGGCTGTTCCGGCAGCAAATATGGCCGGCCCTGTTGTTTTTGATGATCTTAAAAAAGTAGATGCGGCAAAAGGAAAAATAAAAATGAATGAAAATAAAAAGAAAGAAGAAAAAGCTGAAGCTAATAAAGATATGAGTGGAGAAGTAGCAATAAAAAGTTTAGATCAGGAGATGGAAAAAATTGCAGCTTCAGAAGTGATGGATCGCCGCGATGGTAAATTTGGACAAGGTGGACGTATCTTAAGCAATAATAATATTAATGGCGATGCTAATCTTGTAAAATATTACCGCGCCCGTCAATTTGCTTCTCCTGTTTATAAAAATGATGAGAATGTAGAAACAAGAACTGATTTTAGAAATACGATTTACTGGAACCCGAGTGTAGAAGTTGGTTATTCTGGAAAAAGAACAATTGAATTTTACACATCGGATGATATTACTTCTTTCCGCACAACTATTGAAGGCATTGGAACGGATGGCACTTTAGGAAGAGCAGAAAAGAATTTTTTTTCACAATTGCCTTTTGCAATGACCACAAAAATTCCGGTTGAAGTAGCAACAGAAGATATTGTGTCTATTCCTTTAACCTTAAAAAATAATACAGATAAACCATTAGGAGGCTTATTAAATATTATTGCTCCTGCTGCATTACAGGCCGTTGTTACAACACCTTCTATTCAAACCATTATGCCCGGCGCTGCAAAAACAATTTATTTAGATTATAAAGTGTTAGATAAAATTGGTTACGGTGAATTTACACTTGGTTTTAAAGCTTGTGGTTTAGGCGATGCTTTTACACAAAAAATTAAGATCGCGCCAAAAGGTTTCCCGGTTACTGCTTCTTTTTCGGGGCAGGATGTAGAAAATGAATTTTCTTTCGTGATGAATAAAGTAATTAACGGTTCAACAAAAGCAATATTTACAGCATATCCAAATGTTGTATCTGATCTAATGAAAGGTGTAGAAGGAATTCTTCGTGAACCGGGTGGATGTTTCGAACAAACCTCTATGAGTGCATATCCAAATGCAATGGTGTTAGACTATTTAAAAGCTACCGAAAGCAAAGATGATAAAACACTGGCTTACGCGGGCACACTTTTAGACAGAGGTTATAAACGCCTTGTTACTTTCGAAACAAAAGAAAAAGGATACGAATGGTTCGGCGCATCGCCCGGCCACGAAGGGTTAACAGCTTTTGGTTTAATGGAATTTGTAGATATGAAAAAAGCAGGCGGCGATGTGGATCAAAAAATGATAGATCGTACTGCCGAATGGATCATGAACCACAAAAATGGTAAAGGTGGCTTTACAAGAAATACAAATGCTTATCACGATTTTGGGCGCATAAGTGAAGATGTAATGAATGCTTATATTGTTTATGCAGTTGCCGAAGCGGGATACACAAACGTAAAGGATGAATTTACTGCGTCATGCAAGAAAGCGTTAGAAACAAAAGATGCTTATTTATTAGCCATGATGGCAAATGCTGCATATAGTTTTAAAGATGCTAAAAAAGGAGATGAATTAATGACAGCCCTTTTAGCTTTACAAGCTAAAGATGGCAGCTGGACAGGTTCTACACATTCTATCACGTATTCGCAAGGCCAATCGTTAACTGTTGAAACTACTGCAATAGCAATAATGGCCATTTTAAAATCAAATAAAAATGCACTTGAATTAAACAATGCTGTTCAGTTCTTAGTAAGTGCACGTAGCGGTTATGGTGTATTCAGTACAACACAGGGAACTGTACTTGCTTTAAAGGCCTTAACAGAGTTTGCTAAATTCAGCAAAAAAACAACAGAAGACGGTACAATTGAATTATACGTTGATAATAAAAAGATCGGAACAAGATCTTACAAAGCAGGAGATAAAGGTGCTATTGTAGTAGACAGTTTAGAGAAATTCATTACAAGCGAAGGTAAACATTCTGTTAAAGTAAAATACGTTGGTGTAAAAACACCATTGCCTTATTCGGTTGCCGTTAGCTGGAATACTTCTTTGCCAAACAGTAATAAAGAATGCGCGGTAGATCTTAAAACCAAATTGGCAGAGAAATCGGTGAATGTTGGCGAAACAGTTCGTTTAACTGCAACTGTTAGCAATAAAAAGAGCGAAGGCATTCCAAGTACCATGGTATTAATTGGAATTCCGGCAGGCTTTAGTGCACAACCTTGGCAATTAAAAGAAATGCAAGAGAAACATGTGTTCGATTACTACGAGATCTCAGGTAATAACATTGCAATTTACTATAGAGGCATGGCTCCTTCTTCGGTTAAAGAAATAAACTTAGATCTTAAAGCAGAAATGCCGGGAGAATACGACGCACCTGCTTCATCAGCGTATTTATATTACACGAACGAATATAAAACATGGAGCTCAACAGAAAAGATCACTATTAAAAAACCAACTATTTAGAATAACCACTAAGACACTTAGGCCACCCAGAAACACTAAGAAGGTTGTTTTGTAATAGAATAAACTTAGTGAAACTTAGTGCTCTGAGTGTCTTAGTGGTAATAAGATAAGTTTTACCTAGATAAGTTAAAAAGTATGAAAATAGCATGTTTATTATTTGGCTTTTTCGTCTGTCAATTTTCTTTTGCAAATGCAATGGCGAAAGAAGATTCTTTAAAAAGCAGTCCTGATAGCTATCGGGATGATATTAATGATCCACGCAACCCTAATTGCCCTTGTCACAAATATCAAAAGCTGGCAGATGAAGAATACAGAAAACTATTAGGAAAAGATGCTTCAACAAGCTCAGCACTGGTAATAAACGAGAATCGTAATAATAGAAATAGCAATTATACGAATACATTTTCCGGTAACAGCAATGTGAATTCAAAAACTACAATTTTCACTAAAAAAAGCAATTCAATTAAGAGAAGACATAGTTTTTTTAATTTCAAAAAGAAAAAAAGTTCAAAAAGAAGAAAAGTAAGGCGGTTAAGGAGAGATAACACATCTTGCTATCATTTTTGATCAACTAAAAAGTCCCGGACGAACCGGGACTTTTTTTGTTTATGCGAATGTCACGTTGAGCGGAGTCGAAACGCATATCATGCTTTATATTTCTCGACTTCGCTCGAAATGACAAGGAACTCAACTCACAATATTAAAATTAAATGCACCCATTTTTTTAGCGCCATAAATGCGTAGCCAAACCGGTAACACCGCTTCTGTACCTCTTGCGGATGTTATATCTCCAAGATCGAGAATATTCTGATCTTTCCAGCCTAGTTTATTTAAGAATGTTTTTACTTCTGTTTTTGCAGATTCATCATTACCGCAAATATAATTTACATGATCGCCTTTTATGATGGAAGGATCTACCATAATGCCGCACCACATCGTATTTAGCGTTTTTACAACTTTTGCATTTGGAAATGTTTTTTGAATTTCTTCTGCCAGCGAGTTAAAATTGCTTAACTCAGGAATTAATCCCGGAGGCATACCTTTGCTAAAATCAAGCGGATTAGAAATATCAACCAAAATTTTTCCTTCTAAATTTTTTGCTTTCGCTAAATTTAAAACTGCTATTGCATTAGCTCCATTCGAAACATTTAAGATCATTTCTCCAAAAGCTGCAGCTTCTTCAAATGTACCTGCTTTGATGGTATTGTTCTTTTCGTGCCATTGTGCAAATGAATTTTTGGCTCCGTCTTTTCCCGGTGCAGCTAATTTTTCCTGCAGATTTCTTGTGCCGATCATTACATCACAACCAAGCGCTGTTAACCGCGTGGCAAATGTTTGTCCAACGGTTCCTGTTCCAAGTATTGCTATTTTTTTCATATTATTTAATTTTTAAAATTGTTACTATCAAAATTATAGTTGCAAACATATATATACTTATTTATCTTTGCAATAACTGTCAAATTTGACAGTATTATAATTTAACAAAAAATTAGCAAATGATCATTAAAGGTAAAGAGTACGTTTTTAAATTGCGCGGTAATACATTTCACTGCGCTATGGATGTGACCATGAATTTTATTGGCGGTAAATGGAAAACAGTTGTCATTTGGTATTTGCGAAACAAAACCATGCGCTTTGGAGAATTAAGAAAACAAATTCCTGACATCACAGAAAAAATGCTGAGCCTTCAGTTAAAAAGTTTAGAAGAAGATGGAATCATAAAACGTGAAGTTTTTGCAGAAGTACCATTGCGTGTAGAATATTCTCTTACGCCATTTGGCAAAACTTTATTACCTGTTGTTGAGAGCATTGCCAAATGGGGTAGGAATCTTGGCGAAACCGAAGGGAAATTAGAAGAAGTAATTCCTAAAAAGAAAAAAGCAAAAGTCTAGTTGATTAAAACAGATGTCATTGTTAACGAACCTGCAATAGCTTTATCGTTAAAGAACTTCGCCGTTTCATTTTTTTCCTGCAAAGCCAAAGTATATAATAATGGCAAATAATGTTCGCGGGTAGGGATAGCTAATTTTGCTGATTTGCTCAGCGACTCATAATTTATTAATGCCTTGTGATCCAGTTTTGTAATTTTATCTTTAAAGATCGTGTTCATTTCTATTGCCCAGTCAAAACCAAATTCTTTATCCAGATCGGCCATAGATGTGGCTTTTACCATTCCTAAATTATGCACCATGTTACCGCTGCCAATAATTAAAACACCTTTTTTGCGAAGGCTTGCTAATTCTTTTGCCAATTCGTAATGATATTGTGGCGGTTGATTATAATCCAAACTTAATTGAAAAACAGGAATATCTGCATTAGGAAACATGGGTTTTAAAATACTCCAGGTGCCATGATCAAGGCCCCATTTCTCATCTAAACCAACTGTTGTTTTTTTAATTGCATTTTTTGTTTCCAGAGCAAATTCAGGACTGCCCGGTGCCGGATATTTAGCTTCAAATAATTCTTTAGGAAAACCGCCAAAATCATGAATAGTTCTTGGAGCATTCATAGCAGTAACAAAAGTACCATTGGTTTCCCAATGGGCAGAGACACATAAAATGGCTTTTGGCTTAGGTAAATTTTTTGCTATCGTCTTCCAGCCGGTAACAAATTCATTATCTGTAATAGCGTTCATAGGATTTCCGTGTCCAATAAACAATGCCGGCATTTGTTCGGTTGAGCCAAACGTTTCGGTTAATTTATTTAATTCATTCAATTTCATAGCGGCGCCTGATAAAGGAAATAATGCCAGTAGTTTTAAGAAGTCTTTTCTGTCCATTTTAAAAAAGGGATAAGTAAAGTTAAAAAAATAAAAATCAATCTATTTTGGAACAGTGTTAATAAAAGCAATTAATTTATTTGCTAATAAATGTGTTACTTCGTATTTTAAATAGTTTATGAAGTATTCAAAAGCAATTACCATATTTTCATTTGTAGCAGTAATTAGCATTATTGCCTGCAAAACAAAAAAAGAAACGAAAACAACAACGCCAGTTACCACCACACCGGTTGAAACACCAAACGCAGATGTTATGCCTGTAACTTATGAAACATTAAAACCATTGTTGGCTAAAAGCTGTAATACGAGTGGCTGCCACGATGAGAGTCGCAGAAGAATGAATTTTAAGATCTACGATAATTTAAAATATTTTGGTGCCAAAGGTGAATTAAAAACACATGTTTTAGATATTAAGAACATGCCACCTGATGAAACGCTTACTGAAGCCGAGTTGGATCAGTTCCGCCGCTGGATCTCTGAAGGAATGCTTGAAAAATAGATATTAAATTAATTAAAGTATCTTTGTGTAAATAAACACAAATGAGCACTTTTAGCGATCTTAATCTTTCCAAACAACTTTTGCGCGCAATTGATGAGATTGGGTTTACAAATCCAACACCCATCCAGGAAAAAGCATTTCCGGTTATTGCATCCGGCAGAGATGCCGTGGGTATTGCACAAACCGGTACAGGAAAGACCTACGCTTATTTATTGCCAATATTAAAACAATTAACTTATTCCGAACAACGTCAGCCACGCGTTGTAATTCTTGTGCCAACACGCGAGTTGGTAGCGCAGGTTGTTGGTGAAATTGAAAAGCTTAGCAAGTTTATGAGTGTTAGGGTTTATGGTGTGTATGGCGCTTCTAACATTAATACGCAAAAACAAAAAGTATATGATGGTCTGGATATTTTAGTGGCCACACCCGGAAGATTTATTGACCTTACTTTAAGCCGTACCTTGCAATTAGGATCGGTAAAAAAATTAGTGATAGATGAAGTGGATGAAATGCTTAATCTTGGCTTTAGGGCGCAACTAACACAAATATTGGATTCGTTGCCACCTAAAAGGCAAAACATTTTATTTTCGGCAACTTTAAATGAGGATGTTGAATTAATGATCTCAAAATATTTTAATCAGCCGGAATATATTGAGTTAATTTCGAGAGGAACACCTCTTGAAAAAATAGTGCAATACGCTTATTTTGTTCCTAATTTCTACACCAAGATCAATTTATTAAAATGGTTAATGGCCCATGAAAAAGGATTTACAAAAGTGTTGTTATTTGTAAAAAATAAAAAAATAGCCGACGATATTTATGAAATACTGGAAGAAGAATTTCCAACCGAGACAGGTGTAATTCATTCCAATAAATCGCAACCGCAGCGTTTTGCTTCTGTAAAATATTTTGATGAAGGCGTACACCGTTTATTAATTGCTACTGATATTATAGCCCGTGGTTTAGATATACCTGACGTAACCCACGTAATAAATTTTGATATTCCTAATGAGCCCGGTGCATACATACACCGTATTGGCCGAACAGGCAGGGCAGATAAAGCGGGTGTAGCATTAAGTTTTATTACTGAAGCTGAAAAGCCTTTTCAATTGGCTATAGAAACTTTAATGAATAAAAAAATACCTATTCTTAAGATGTCAAAAGATGTGGAGATAGATGAGGAATTGACAAAAGATGAAATACAGGTTAAGCGCGATAAAAATTTAGCAAAACAAAAAAAGATTGAAGTCACCGGAGGCGGTGCTTTTCATGAAAAAAAGGAAAAGAATAAAAAAGTGCAGTTAGGTGGTAAGCGTGGCCAGGAAAAAATAAGACGCTTAAGAGAAAATTACGCTAAGAAAAGAAAACGTTAAAAAAATCCCCGAAATTTTTCGGGGATTTTTTATTAAAAATTAAAATTACTTATTGCCTTTTACAATAAACCACCAAAGGGCTACATAAACAGCTTCCTGTTTTGCGCCTTGTATTGCACTTGTTACATCACTCATTTTTGCAATAACGCTATTGCTTGAATTACGAATATCATTTCCGTCAACTCTTAAAACTGAAGAGTTACTTGAGTTACGAATGGTCTTTCCATCATTGTCTACACTTCCAACAGAGCTGTTACTTGAATTACGGATGGTCTTGCCATCACTGTCAATACGTCCTACAGACGAATTGCTGGAGTTGCGGAGGGTTTTACCATCACTATCCATTTTGTACTGTGCGCATGCTACCGATGATATTAGCGTAAAAGCTGCAACGGCTAAAAATGATCTCATTGTTGTTTTCATAATTTAGTTTTTGTTTATCTAAAGCTATGTAAAAGAAACAAGAGTTCAAAATGATGATGGAACACAGATGAAACTGATTTTACTGGTTTCCACTGATAGAATGATCTGTGTTTAATCTGCTCTATCTTTGTCATCTGCGTTCCATCACGTAAATTTAACGTACGGTTACTTTTGGATTAACCCTTTCTATAATATCAAAAACCTGTTGTTGCTTAGTTAATGCCACTACTTCTTCATCTTCTGCATTAGAAAGATTTCCGAGTTTAGAAACAACGTTTGCCTGGGCGTATGCTTCTTCACGCATTTCTTTAGCCATACGTATGCATTTTTCAGCTTCTGTGTTTAGGCTAACAGCCAATGCAGTAGTGACATCATCATTTTTAATGATCTTCAACAACACATTAATGTAGTTTCGGTTTTGATATAATTTTTGATAAGTGTCTTTTGCCAGTAGTTCTGAGATCTCAATTTGTTTCAGTACAAATTGTTTTTCAAAGAAAAGAGCTTCAATGTTTAACTCTTTTTTCTCATCGCCGCGTTTTGTTTTAGCGGCATTTTTAAAGGCGAGTGCGGTGTTATTAAGTTCTTTTGCTTCTTTAAGAAGCTCGTTCAATTCCTGGGCCACAGATTTTGTAGAATAGGTAACCGTTACGATCTTGCTTTCCTGACTGATCAGTGTTTTTCTAATCTGAGTAATTTGGTTGCCTGATTGGCCGAATACCACTGCATGAATGATAACCGCCAACATTGTTGGAAGGTAGAGATTTGTTTTCATAACGAATAAGTTTTAAGTGTGTGTAATTTTTCATTTTCAATAAGATTTTTAAATTTTTAAATTGTGATACGGATAAACTGTTGAGTCGCTTTTTTACCAGCCCCTCTATATAGTAGGATAGATAAGGGTGTCGGGTATGTTTGAGTTTATTTTACCTTTTTGTACGTGACTAAAATTAAAAGGTTCGGTTTTAGATAAAATAGTTTTTGAACCGAAAACGGTTAATAAACTATTTTTAGTCTTTTTAGATCTTATTCAGATCGTCTTTAGTGAATTCGTTACGTGTATTGCCTGTATTTAAAGTGCTGGCGGGCTCAAACAGCATTACCGATACTTCATGTTCGGCCACAGGCCGGTGTTCTACACCTCTTGGTACAATTAAAAATTCGTTTGGTAATACATCAACTGTTCTGTCTCTGAATTCCATTTTAAATTTACCGGCAATAACATAAAACAATTCATCTTCATGTTCATGACTATGCCAGGTAAACTCTCCTTTAAATTTTACCAGTTTAACATGTTGGCCATTTAACTCGCCTACAATTCTGGGATTCCAATGATCTGAAAAAAGCGAAAGCTTATCTTTAATATTTATTTTTTCCATTTTTTAGGCTGCAATTTCTTTTAAGGCAATAACCAGTTTATTTATTTCGGCAACAGATGTAAATACATGCGGCGTTACTCGTACACCGTGCACATTTGAGCTATCAATGGCTACCGTCCATATTTTATATTTTTCCAATAAGATCTTAGCCAATTCTGCAGGCTTTATTCCTTCCACACCTACATTGGCAATAGCACAACTCCGCATTTTATCTGAAGGTGTATTTATTTTTATTTTTTTTATATCTTTTACCTGGCTCACCCATAAATTTTTCAAATAACGCAAGCGCGCTTCTTTTTCTTTAATACCAATTCCATTTTGGTAATCTATTGCATGGTTAATGGCAATATCTGCCGCTACAGAAATGGTTCCTGTATGATTTAATTTTCTGATATCATCTTCTTTAAAACTAAACTCACCATAAATTGGCCAAAGTTTTTTTATTCTTTCTTTATTTACATATAAAATACCAACACCCAAGGGTACGCCTAACCATTTATGTAAACTGCTTCCGTAATAATCACAATTAAGCTCACTTATTTTAAAATCAATATGCGAAACAGCGTGCGCTCCATCTACCATCACTTCAACACCTTTGCTGTGCGCCATATCGCAGATCTTTTTTACAGGTAATATCTGTCCTGTAATATTTATCATGTGGCATATCATTAATAATTTTGTTTTAGGGGTAATTGTTGCTTCATACAACTTTACAATTTCTTCATCGCTTTTTGGATCTAAAGGAATTGAAATTAGTTTATTGACCATGCCATAACGCTTTGCTTGTTGCTTAAACATATCCAACATACTACCATAATCCTGTTCGGCCATAACAGCTTCGTCGCCGGCTTTCCAGTCTATACCCGAAATTACCGTATCTAAAGATTCTGTGGTATTGCGGGTAATAATTAACTCTTCACCACTACAGCCCAAAAGTTGTGCAAGCCGTTCTTTACTTTTTTGTTTATTATCGTATTGTACGGTGCGCATATAATATGAGCCTTCCATATTCACCATTTTAAGATCGTCCAGGTAGGCATCTAATACAGGTTGCGCCAGTATACTGTAATAACCATTTTCAAGATTAATATAATCGGGTTTTAGTTTATAATCATTTCTTATAGACTGCCATTTGTCTAATTCATCATCGGTTGTCCATACCGAAGGTATTTCTTCGCTTACGCTTTTTGCCTTTACAGTTAAAGGCAAGGTTGCCGTAAAAAGCAACGATTTTAAAAAATTTCGTTTGTTCATGTTGTCAAAAAATTTAAGTTTTTAGTTGACCGCCGGTTTATACTAATTTACAGAAAGAAAATGACCTTTTACCGACTGTTTATTATATTTGAAAAACAAATAGAATTTATGTTAAGCCAGTGTTTGTGAATGGGTTTTAACTATTATCTTTAATAAAAATTTATATATCATGAGTAAAGGATTAATTGCAATTTTAATTTTCGGTGTAATAGCCGTATTTGGTGGAATATGGTCTTGCAACAAACGTAACAGTTTTGTTGGAATGCGTGAAAATGCCAAAGCACAATGGCAACAATTAGAGAGTCAGTACCAACGTCGTGCAGATCTTGTTCCAAACATTGTGGCAACGGTTAAGGGCGAAGCTAATTTTGAGAAAAGTACATTGGAAGGAGTTATTGGTGCCCGTGCTAAAGCAACGCAAGTAACTATTAACCCTGATAACTTAGATGAAGCATCTATTCAAAAATACAAAGCTGCGCAGGGTGAATTAAGCAGTGCTTTATCGCGTTTATTAGTGGTAAGTGAGAATTACCCTAATTTAAAATCAAATGCTGCGTTTGGAGACTTACGGATCACTTTGGAAGGTTGTGAGAATCGTATTGCTACCGAGCGTATGAAGTATAACGAAATGGCCCGTGATTTTAATAAAGCTATTCAATTCTTTCCCGGAAGCCTTATTGCCGGAAGCATGGCACAGTTACCATATTTTGAAGCTGAAGCAGGAGCAGAGAAAGCACCTAAAGTTGAATTTTAAAAATGAAAACC
This sequence comes from Bacteroidota bacterium, assembly GCA_032229505.1. Taxonomy (GTDB): domain Bacteria; phylum Bacteroidota; class Bacteroidia; order B-17B0; family Aurantibacillaceae; genus Aurantibacillus. The sequence goes on along the minus strand of JAVTWD010000080.1, from coordinate 22,756 downwards.
GCGAGGAATTTTTTTACGCAGGAAGATCAGGTGAGATTTGTAGCTGCCATTGCTTTAGCAGAAGAATTGACTTCAGGCGAGATACGTTTGCGCATAGAAAATTTTTGTTTTGGAAATGAGGTAAAGCGCGCAGAAAAGGTTTTCACGAGCTTAAAAATGCATGAAACAAAGGAGCGAAATGGAGTTCTGATCTATGTGTCTGTGTTTAATAGAAAAATAGCTGTTGTTGGCGATATAGGCATTCATCAAAAGCTGGGAGATGAGTTCTGGCAAAAGGTAGTGAATGAGCTTATTAAAAAATTCAAAGCAAATGATAAAGCCAAGGCCTTGTTGGACTGCATAAGAGAGTGTGGCGAGCAGCTGGCCAAATTCTTTCCAAGAAAAGAAGATGACACAAATGAATTATCCAACACCATTTCATTTTAGTATGCGTAAGATCTTTAGCTTTATATTTCTTCTTTTAATTAATTTACTATCTGCACAAGTTGCAGAACGCCCAAACCCACAGCGTTTATATAATAACCTTTCTAATGAATTTCCTCAATTCTTAAATTCATCAGAAGCGCAGCAACTGGAAGATAAGCTGGTACAATTCAGCAAAGAAACCTCCAACCAGATATGCGTTATTATTGTTGATGATCTTAACGGTTTGGAGCCTGCCGATTATGCTACAAAAGTAATTAATGAGTGGGGTGTAGGTAAAAAAGATGCTAATAATGGTATTGTTGTTGTTTTAAAACCAAACAGCCACGATCTTTTTATTGCTATTGGTTATGGTTTGGAAGGTGCAATACCCGATCTTGCAACCAAACGCATTCGCGAGAATGAAATGAATCCTTATTTAAAGAATGGTGAAAACTTTACCGCTTTAGATAAGGGAACAACTGTTTTAATGCAGCTGGCAAAAGGCGAGATCAATGAAAAAGATTATTCAGAAAATTCAAGCGAAAAATTTAAGACCATATTTTTAACCATTGTTATTATACTCATCTTTATTGCTATGATCAAAGGTGGTTTTGGTGGTGGTCGCACTTACAGCAGTGGTGGTTCAACCTATTGGGGTGGCGGCAGCGGCAGTTGGGGCGGTGGTGGAGGCGGAGGAGGCTTTGGAGGTTTCGGTGGTGGAAGTTCGGGCGGCGGCGGCTCCGGCGGTAAATGGTAGTTTAATCGTTGTGCTCTTCTTCTTCAAAAAGATCATCGTTCTTGTTCCACTCATCTGTAATACTGTTCCATACTTTTTCTAACTGACCATCTTTATCGGGCGCTGAAAAATATAAAGTGCTTAATGCTGCATATTGTTTTGGATATTTTCTTACCCTTTCCATATTGGCAATTGCTACTTTAATACTCACTTTTTCCCCAAAAATAATATTCTGCGCAGTTTCTAAAAGCAGTTTGCGTAAAGGATGCTCAAATTTTTTATCTATATGCTTTAAAAGATTAACCAATGTTTCATCCGAAACCGAATCGCTGCCTGCCATCTTGGCTATTTCGTCAATAACAGCAAATACGGAATTAGAAGAAATAGAAATGGCTTCATCTATTAATTTTAAACAATGTAAATAATTTTCGAACGGAAAACTATCCTCAATCTTATTTATAAAATCTAATTCTTTTAAGGCTTCCATTTTTAGTTTAATTATTTTTTAGAGGTCTTATCTTGCCAATAGTTTATTATGGCAGCGCGGTCTTTTTCTTCAAGATACATTTTATAAGTATTTGCTTCTTTTAGTTCACTAATGATCAAACCTTCGCCATCTTTTTGGCCCAAAAAATATTTAAAGAGCTCTTTATCGTTTTGCATTACACTCTTTGGCCCTGCAAAAGTTGCTACTTTAAAATAAATATGGCATAACACCAAATGCGCCATAATAGTTTTAGTTGTATCATTTAAGGCAGTAATTAATTTTTGAGAAATGGGAGTTCCTCTTTTCATCAATTGCAAAGCGGGTTTACTGTTCATGGTAAAAGAAGCTTTTTCGCTGTGCAGTATCGTAAACTGACTGTTGTTTAGTTTTTTAATTAATGAAGCAGTTGATGGAATCTGTGCAAAACCAACATTACATAAAACCAACAACAACATTAATATTTTTAATGATCTTTTCATTTGCAGTTGGAAAGCAACGCTATCCAGTAGTATTTTAAGTTAATGAATTGTATTTCTCCTGAAAATTCTTTCATTGCTTCTTTAAAATAATTTTCTGTTGGGAAATTCTTAAGCACAAAATGAGAGCTTCCATCATCCAGTTTCCTGGTTTGAAATGTATTTCCGGATTCATCTGTGTCAGTGATCGGATGATTGCTTCCTTCAACATAATTATTATCCATTATAACAACTGTAGCGTTTGTTTCTATCATAGATCTAAGCGCTTTTACAAATTTGGGTAGATCTTGCTTTTTGATATGGCTCCAGATAAAACCGGCAAACAAGCTTTCATGTTTTGTTGTTAAAGTAGTATTAAAAATATCTTCTACTTGAAATTTTACATTTTTTAAAGGATGTTCTTTTTGTTTAGCAATTTCAAGTACTGCTTCATTAATATCAGTAGCTATGATCGAATGAGCTGTTTTAGCAATACGTTCGGTCCAGTAACCTGTGCCACAGGCTATTTCAAAAACTTTTTTTTGATTAAAGATTTCTTGTAAAATTTTTGACGCTGTAATTAATTCTTCTTGTCTTTCGGGTTTTGAATAGATTTTTTCGTATTCTTTTGCCCTGTCTTTATAATATTTTACCAGATCGGTATTCATATTTTTAAAGTTACAAAATATTATTGCTTTAAGCATAACGATAAAAAAAATCGCAGCTAACATTTTGTTAACTGCGATCTGAGTTTTAAAATAAAGAGTAGTTTATTTTGCTTTATCATTATTTAAAAGCTTAACACCTAAAATACTTTCCAGTAATGAAGCGTCTTTATTACTGCCACCATTCATATAAGTAGATGGCAATACAATTTTAGAAAGCGCTTCTGCTACACCAATTTTAGTGTCTTTTTCAAATTGAGCACGCTCTTGCGGTGTTAAACCGGCGTTCACTAATTTTGAGTTAGCGTAAGATCTTGCATCTGCTTCTGTTTTTAATTTTTGCGCTTCCAATACCGCAGTTTGTGCTTCCAACTCCGCAACTTCTTTTTGCTGTTGTGCCTGTGTAATAGCCTGCGCTTTTATTACCTCTTGTTCCCATTTAGCTTTTGCAGCCGATGCTTTACCTTGTAATTCGGTAGTGATCGCATCCTGCTCAGCTTTTTTAGAATTGGCAATTGCAGTTTGAACCTGCATATAAGCTTGTTGTTGTACTTTTATTTGCTTCTCAACTTCTTCATCGTAATCAATTGAGTTAAGTGCTAAACCTTGCAGGCTTACATTGTATTGTTTAATAGCAGAAACTTCCTGGCGTAAAGGTTGATTTCCTTTTTCAACGATCTTAACTACGGTAACTGTTTTATCTGTATTCATTAAATCGTCATGTACTTTAATATCTTCTTGTTTGGTACGGTAAACGCCGTTAATGGATTGATCTTCTATATAAGACAAAAGGTCGTTACGTTTTTCTGCAGACGATTCTTTTGACGACATTAACGGCCCTGTCATATACACAGCTTTAGTCACCACCTGACGAATTAATTGTTGTTCAATTGCCAATTGAGAGCCAAAATCTGTATGCAATTTTAAGATCGCTTTTTCATCTTGTGGCATGTACCAACGTACCGATCCTGAAATAGTACCGTGACCACCATCATTAAAACGTATCTTGATAGAATTATCTTCCGCTGAATTTGATCTTGATGCTTCTTTATTTGTCTCATCCTTTTTATTACTGAACCAAAACTGGTTTGATTTTTTGTAATGCGTAGCTGTTCCAAAATTTTGAGCTACAGGCCCGGGAGTTGTATGAACAGACACCTTACCACTAAAAGCGCTTTGAATGATAACAATTTCTGAGTTATCTACATTCTCAACCATACGGCCTGAAAAGAGAAGAAAAATAAGGATCAAAACACCAAATCCTAACATAAGGATCTTTTTGGTGTTTAAATTGGTAAACATGCTTTTTGATTTTTCGACGAAAGTATTCATTATTTATTTTTGTTTAATAGATTATCTGATTCTTCTTTTAATTGTTCGGCAGTTTTAAAATTTTTATCTACCTCGTTTTGCACATTCTTAATTTCTTCAACTTTTTCTTTGGCTTTATTTATTTTTTCATTTAATGAGCCATCAACAGTTGACGAAGTTGTTGTGTTGTCTTTTGTTTTTCTGAACGAACCAAAAATGGGTTTGCCCGCAATTAGCGGATAAAAAAATTCGGTAATTGCAATAAGCACAATTGCTGCTGCAGCAATTATTTCAAGTAGCCTCCACATAGTAATATAGTGTTATACATTTATTGACCGCCTAACCCCTTGCGGCCGTTAATTTTTAAAAATGGGGACTATAAATATAGCAAATTTTTAGATTTCTGCAAAAGGTTATGGAATGGTGAAATTGATCTGGGCCTTAACCGTTGTGGTAGCTAGAGCTCCAAGATTTATAGGGGTATTGGTTGTGCTTATCCGGTAGCCGCTGTTAATGATGGTACTGTTATCATTAGCGAAAAAAGCGTAATAATAGTAGTTGCCGGGGTGCATATAATGTATAATAAAAGTAGTACTGTAGACGCATACTATTTTTTCCTTCTCAGTTTGTAAAACAAAAGCGTTAGTATAACCAACGCTGCACCTCCAATATAAAAAAACAGGTTGTTTTTTTCTTCGGGTTCATTTTCCCATTCTTTAGTAATTGGTTTAGGAGAAGTAATATCAACGTCTTCTTTATTCAGTTTTAGCTCCCCTGTATCTTTTGCGGCCGAGTGTTTAACTTCTCCAACTGTTTTTGAAAGGTCTGCCATTGCTAAGAGTTCAGTTGTATTGGTGTTGATCTCTTTCCAGTTTATTTTATAATCATGTGTATTATCTATCAGTATTTCTTTATAATTTATGCCGTGAATTTTTATTTCACTGCCTTCGCGAAATGCTTCACGCTTTGGTTGTACGGCAGAATATTTTTTTATCAACTCTGTCATTCCCTTTATTTTAGGATCAAATATTTCTGCTTTACCTCCGTAATACAATTTTGATATCTGGTAATAAGCCCGGGCATATTCTATGGATCTTAAATTAGCCGACAGGTCACCAAGGTCATTGAACAAACTCGCCATAATAGCATCCGGGCCCGGACTAAAAGGTACACGTTCTTGTAACTGAATGTTTAATTGATTGCGAACAAGACTATCATTTTTTTGTTTTTCACTTAATTCAAGAACACTATGTTTATCTAAATAAGAAGGATCTGTTTTTAGTTTTTGTTTTGTTTCCAATATTTTTATATGGATCCATTCGCTGTCTTCATGATCGTTTGGGTTAAGTTGTAAACCACGTTTAATGTATTTTAAAGCGCTGTCGTTTTTGCCGTTCAATTCGTATGCTGTGCCAAGATTGGATGCAATTTGGTATTCGTTTGGATAGTGTTTATAAAGCTCCGCAAGAATTGTTAACGCTTCTTTAGATTTACCAAGTTTCATTAAACAAAGTGCATAGTCGGAAAGCAGCATATAATTTTTTTCTTCCTTTAATTTTTTCTCTAGTTTCTTTAATTTGTTTACGTTCAGTTCTAAATTAAAATTTTTATTGAAAGGAAATTTCCAGGTCTCACCAAGCTCATATAAATGACCTTCTTTATCTAGTGAATAGTAATAGTTAAGACAGGCTTTTGTTTGGATTGCAAAAACAAAAGAAAAGAAAAAAAGAAAAATTGTTTTTTTCATTAATACGGTTTCTTTATTAAAGATACAAAAGGTTTTATTATATCGCCCTTACAAATTCTTTTTTATCATCGTCCCAAACAATTAGTCGTGCCTGATCTTTGTACTTGAGTATGAATTTTTTCGCTTCTTCCATTGTTTCAGGATAGCCTTTTTGACCAGTAAGGATAGAAGGGGTATAGGTTTCGTAAACACGCTGGTAAACAAAGCCATGGTCTTTTAAAAATTCTACCACTTTCCATTTTTTAAGATCAGTTTGTTTGGGTGGTTTAAATAAATGACTGAAAATAATGGTTGGTTTGCCACATTCATTGCAGGCAAGGTTGATTTTTTCAACAGCACTTTTATAAACGCTGAATGCTTTTCTACATGTAAAACAAACTTTTTTGTAGCCCATAGATCTTGTTCAAATTCAGATTAAAAAAGCGAAATAAAAAGATCAATGAAACTCGTACCGGTATTCCATTACATAATCAGGATATTTCCTTGCCTCTTCTATTTCGTAGAGGTTTTTGCTGAATCTTTCAATTTTTGAAGGATAAATACTTTTGTCTTTGTATTCAAAAAATCCTAAGCGCGGGATGCCATCAAAATCCAAATAGGCCATCGTTACACGGTTTTCTTTATCCAGTGTCAGTTTCCTGTAATAAGGATAATCGTCCCTAAAATCTTTATAAAATGATAAGCTTGGTAAAGTATCATTCGCTATCAGTGCGTCAAGTCTCCAATCTACACGCTCTGAGTTTCTGTATGTAATGGTGCTGTCGGTTTTGTTATTACTGATATAAACTACTTTTTTTTGTGCCGGTTCAGCATCTTTTGTTTTTTCAATTTTAAAAAGCTGGTTATTGCTATAAAAATAGTTTTCTCTCAAACGCACTTTTTTTGAATAGTAGCTTAGTGTGGTTAAACGGGTTTTGTTTCCCGCTTTATCATAATTCCATTTGTAAACTACACTGTCATCCGTAAAATAAGTTAAATCGTCATCTACTTTACTGTAAGTTTTTCCAAAAGGTCCGTATTTATTATTTTCAAAATAGAGTATACCTTTTGAACCCGGACTTTTTTTAATAATAGTTAAAATGCTGTCGTTTGTAGCGTATTTGTAACTTGTAGTAATAATGTATTGCCCGTTTTTCTTTTTCCAGAGGGTATCGTTTGCAAATTCACCATAATCTCTAACCATTTTTATCTCATTGCCTTTTAGATCATATTGGTAAGAGTAGTTATCAAACTTAATTAATTTATCAACTGTACCGGTACCAAAGCCGGCAAAAAAATCTCTTTTGGTTTCTTTTACAACTTTGCTTATAGGTTTTCCTTTATCATTAAATATGGTCTTTTCAAAATAGACCGTGTCTTTATTATTTGCAAACTTGAGATAATAGCTTAGTTGCGCGTTCTTATTAAATTCTTTGATGATAAGTGTATCACTAATCAAGGTATGGGTCTCTGTATCGTAATTTTTTATTGTTAAGGTTAGTTTTTTAAGACCGGGAATTTCTTTTGCATCCTGTGCAAATGAATTGAAGGGAAGTAGCCAATTCGTAATAAAAAGAAAGGTGAATAGTATGAAGGGGTAATTTTTCATTCGGTTAGTTAAATATACAAAACTGAAACGAGAAATTGAAATACCATTATAACCTAAAGATGTTTTTCAAAACAAACACTGCTTTCCACTTCGGCATATTGGCCAAAATTAGGAATTACTTTATAGTTACTTTTATGATACAAGGCAATGGCCTCCGGCTGTTTCTTACCTGTTTCCAGAATACACCTATCATAATTCAATTCTTTGCACCATTTTTCAAGTTCTGATAATACCGCAGAAGCAATGCCTTTACCACGGTGTTGTGGTGGCACATACATGCGTTTTATTTCCGTTGTTTTTTCTTCGTAAGGCTTAAAAGCACCACAACCAACTGCTTTGTTATTTTGGTAAGCAATTACAACGTGTTTAATGCTGTCTATTTTATTGAACTGTGCAAAAAACGCGTGATCGTCACCATCGCGGATCTTAAGATCTTTGTCTAATTCTCTTACCAATGGTAAAAAATCGGGGTCATCAGAGTTGGTTCGTTTTAGAATATACATTAATAGCTTTATTTTTTAATTTTTACTTTTTGTTTTTTTAGTAGAAGATCCGTTCGAACTCCAATGAAACCCATATTTCCATCCGCACCACACTAAACGGGGTAAACGTTTTCGTTGTTTCTTCTCTTTTGTTACTACTTTTTTGTTCTCAATAACACCACTTACATCCAATACTGAATTTAAAGTTAATAAATATTGCTTTTGGGTTTCGTCATCACTTTTTTCAATGGTGTGTCTCGAAATTTTTTGTGCCGTACCCATACTTTGAAAAGTGATCTTTTTACCCGGAATGTATTTTTTCAGATCTGTTTTTAATTTTTGCATGCGAACATAGCTTAATCTTTCTTTCTCAGCGCTGTCGCGCCATATGGGGTAACTGTTAAGGTCTTTTATATTTGCTGCAATGTATTTAAAACAAGAGTCAACTGAGTAGGGCATAACAGCATAATCTGAGGAATTATGCTTAAAATAAATACTTGGGAAGGTCATCTTCAATTCATTATCTGTTGATCTGGCAGTTTGCTGTGCAAATAATTGTACTGTGCTAAAAAGAAGAATGAATATTAGTTTGATTACCGGTTTCATTTTGTAAATTGTACAAGTAATTATTTCTTTTTATTAATTTCTTCGGCCATTTTTAAAGTATGTTTTAAAGATCCTGTATCCAACCAATTGTCATGACCGGGTATAATGTATCTGGCATCTTTACATTTCTTCTCAACTTTTTTTAATGTTGTTGGATACTCTTTTACATTGGCATCTGACAAATTTCCAAGACTGCCGGCTTCAATGCTTTTTATTAAACAACCTCCATATAGTATTTTCTCTTTCTCAAACCATATTACTATATTATCGGGTGCATGGCCCGGACCGGGATAATAGGTTTGAAAAGAATATTCTCCGGTTGTAAAAACAGTGTCTTTGCTAATTAAAAATTCAGCGCGTTTCATGCCATGTTTTTTGCTGAGTTCGTCGGTTTGTTTTGTAGTATAAGTTTTAATGCCATGCTGTTTAAAATATTCCAGGCCACCCGTTCTGTCTTCGTGAAAATGTGTGGCAATGCACATTAAAACAGTTTTATTATGTTTTACTTTTATGCTGTCTATTAACGGTTGATATTGAGTTGTATCCCATGGCGAATCAATAATAACCGCACCTTTGTCGGTTATAAGATACATGCCATTTGCGGGGATCTTATCTCCTTTATAAAAATTATAGGTTTTGAAAATGTAAAAGTTACCGGTTAAGTGAAAGATCTCAAGTTTTGCTTCTATAGTTTGGCCAAAACTGTTCAATGAAATAAATAAGAGGATTATATTGAATAAAAGTCGCATATTTTTTAATAAGGGAAATTAGCTTTTGGGAATTGCCGTTTTAAGAAATTGATCTGCTCCATTTTTTTGTAATCAATTTCAGGATCATTTGTATTTTCTTTCCCGAAATATAAAACATCATGATGAAAATAGAACAAGGCCCAATTTAAGGTTCTGTTAAAAACAATTGTATCATGGCGAAAAAAAATATCAGGAGCATACTTCGTAATGATCTTCCAGTTAGTTATAAAACTGTGACCATCATCAGGAATTACATATACTTCAGTAGAAAAGGGTATACCACGATTAAAGATCCATTTTTTTAAGTGATCTTCATTATCTGTGACTTCAAATTTATCAACCGATCTAAAATAATTTAAACGGAATGGCCAACTGTTAAAAGTTTCATTTGAATGAGGCTCGGAAATGATCTTCGAATACTCTAAGAACCTGTCCAGGAATTTAACCGCTTCTTTATCCAGAAAATGTATTTGGTCTTTATGAACTAATGGTAATCTATCAAAGTCTTCAGCAGAGCCAAAACTTGTCCAAACATCAGGTCTGGTTATAATATGTTTATTTAGATCTTCTAATGTCATTTATTTAAAACAGTATACTATACAGATGAAGCATGTACTATTACTTTCTTAAGATCTTTTCCATCGCTTTTCCTTTTGCCAATTCATCTATCAGCTTATCCAGGTAACGCATTTTTTGTATAACCTCGTCTTTGATCTCTTCAACGCGGTAACCACAAATAACACCGGTAATTTTTGAAGCGTTTGGATTAAACTTTGGGGCCTGAGCAAAAAAGGTTTCAAAGTCGTTTTTCTTATCTATCTGCTCTTTTAAAGTTTTTTTAGTGTAACCGGTCAACCAAAAAATAATCTCATCCACTTCTTCTTTCGTGCGCCCTTTCTTCTCAGCCTTTTGTATATACAAAGGGTAAACACTCGAAAATAATATTTTATAGATTCTTGCTTTATCCATTTTGTTTTAAGAATAGTTTTTTAAAAGTAAATGTTTTTTTTAAATTTATAATGAACTTTATTATTATAGAACTGTTAAACTAAGTAGGAATTTAATTTTAGTATTATGAATAATAACAGTGTAACATTGCACAAAGTGCTTAAGGCTAGTCCGGAAAAAGTTTACCGCGCCTTTACCGATCCTTTGGCCATGGCTTCATGGCTGCCACCCTATGGTTATTTATGTACGGTGCATGAAATGAATACAAAGGTTGGAGGGACTTACAAAATGTCTTTTACCAATTTTACAACTGGTAATAGTCATTCGTTTGGTGGAAAATACCTGGAATTAAAACCAAATGAGTTTTTAAAATACAGTGATAAATTTGATGATCCGAATTTGCCGGGTGAAATGACCACAAGCGTTTGGATCAAAAAAAATTTAGCCGGAACCGATCTTAAAATAATGCAAGAAAATATCCCTGCTGTTATTCCGGCAGATATGTGTTACCTGGGCTGGCAGGATTCGATTGATAAATTAACGAAATTGGTGGAACCGGAGATTCAGGATCAATAAAGCCTTTATTTTAGCTTCTTTTCCAGATTTTGTAAATACTGTGTCCAACCGCCGGAACAATCTTTATAACATTCAATAGAAGGTGTAAGCCCTTCATGAGTAAAGGTTATTTTTGTTTTGCTGCCTGCTTTTGCAAGCTCAAAATAAAATTTGGTATTAAGCCATTCGCCTGGTTTTTTTAAGAATGTAAGGTTGCTGGCTGTTACTAACCAGACAATTTTTTTATCAGGAATTAACTCTACCAGCTTTTGTGTTGTGTCGTGTACACCTCCACCGGCTTTAAAATTAAACTCGTCGTTTACTTTTTTGCTTTTGCCTGTTATGGTTTCTTCGTAAACACCAAACCACCATTTTTTCACATCTAATAATGTTTCAAAGATGGTTTCTATTGATTTTGAAGATTCGAAGCTATATGTAAAATCTTGTTTGCTCATGTTTATTTTTATTTAAGTAAAACCAATTGTCCTGTATGATATTGCAAATGAGAGGTTCTTGTAATAATAATATTTAATTTATTGCGGTGAGGTTCTTTTGCAAAATCTTCGGACGAAACTGCGGTGTGTTTTTCGAACCATTGTGCAGTGCTAAGACTGCCGATCTTTTGCGCTATTACTTCGCATTGTTTAGCCCAATAACTTCTTAATTCTTTTAACGATGGAATTTGCGCTGTTGCTTTATCGGGATTTTTTAGAAAAGGTTCATTTAATTGTGGATATAATTTTTCGCCCATATCTAATAATACCAACATATCATCATGTACAGCAACCAAATGACCTAAAATATAAATACCCCTGTTCTTACCCGGTGCTATTTCTTTTTGTAATTGCTCATCGCTTAGCAAATTAATAAGCGTATCTGTATTTTTAATAGAAGCACTCCATCTGTCAAGTACCATTTTTACAGAAATGTCTGTCGTTGTCATTTTATATCCGTTTTAATTATTTCTTAAATACAAATTTATATAATTACTACTTAAAAGAAGAAGTGTAAAATAGACATCTTTAGGGGTTGATTTGGACAAGCACTTTTTTTATCTTTACAGAAAAAAGTATGAAGCATATTTCTATTTTAGTGCCAAACGGAGAGAATAATTTAAGCAGCATTGTTGGCTCTTATAAGATATTAAACCGCGCTAACGATCACTGGAAAGCAAAGACGGGCAGGCAAGGCTGTAAAATACAATTAGTGGGGGTGGCATCTAAAGTAAATTTTCATGGCGACCTGTTTACGGTTAAACCGCAGGCAAGTATTTCAGAGATAAAAAGAACGGATCTGATCATTATTCCCTCATTGAATCATAATTACGATGAAACGGTGAAAAAGAATAAAACAATGATCCATTGGATAGAGCAGCAATACAAAAAAGGCACCGAAGTGGCAAGTATTTGTACGGGCGCTTTTTTACTGGCAGAATCGGGTTTATTAAATAGCAAAAGTTGTTCAACGCATTGGTCGGCAGCAGAAAATTTTAGAAGCAGGTTTCCGGAAATAAATTTACAGGCAGATGAACTAATTACACACGAGCATGGTATTTATACGAATGGTGGCGCTTTTTCTTTTTTAAACCTTATTGTTTATTTGGTTGAAAAATACTTTGACAGGGCTACAGCCATCTATTGTTCAAAGGTATTTCAAATTGATATGGACAGGCAAAATCAATCACAATTCATTATTTTTTCAGGGCAAAAAAAGCATGGCGACGAAGTGGTGAGCAAAGCGCAAAACATTATTGAAAAAAATTTAAGCGAAAAGATCTTAATAGAAAATTTATCAGATAAGTTGAATGTTAGTCGCAGGAATTTTGACCGCAGATTTATTAAAGCAACGGGCAATACACCTGTTGAATATGCTCAGCGCGTAAAAATGGAAGCGGTTAAAAAATATTTAGAAAGCAGTAAAAAAAACGTGAACGAAGTAATGTATGAGGTTGGTTACTCAGATGTAAAGGCATTTAGAGAAGTATTTAAAAAAGTTACTGGACTCTCACCGGTTGAATACAAGAAGAAATTTAGTAAAGTCAAATCTTAGGAGTTTTGTTACATCTTTCTTTATTCCAAAGCTACCTGGCAAACGGTAATTTTAGATTCCTTCGTGTTAAGCCAAATTATTAAGTGATAGTATGTGTAAAAAGCACCGTTCTTATTTTTTGGATGAGCCAGATCGAACATATTTGCGGAAATAAAATAAAATTCCTGCGTTCCGGCTTTATTTAAGAGATCAATAATGTATTTTATCTGAGCTTGAAACTCCTCTTTTTTTATTCCTTCGCCACTCAATTTTTTTATAAAAGCACTCATGTCATTTAAAGATCTCTTTTTAAAATCTTCGGCTTCCAATAAATGCAGATTAAACGCATGCCCCAGAAAATCTTCTTCTTTATTATCCCGAATAGCTTTACTAAAATCAGCCAACTTAAAATTTTGTTCGGTAAAAAAATCTTTAAGTAAGGTGTTAATATTACTTTGAGGCTGAAATAGATAGTCATTTGTAGAAACGGTTCCGCTTTCCCAGTTCTTTTCTGTTTGTGTATGAAGTGTGAATGTTGTTGCCATGGTTAAGATCAGTTGTACTTGTTTTTTTGCTTATGTCTGTCAATTCTGCAATGTTCTCGCCCGCTTTTGCCAAGCCAGGAACCATGACGGAAAATATCACCTATAATACATTTAAAGCAGGTTCCAAAGATCCATAGTCCGTGCGAACCTTGTATTATTTTTGGAGAGCGTGTTTTTGCAATATCAAACACACTGTTTAAAGACAATAAATAATTAACCTGTGCAGAATCGAGCGCTGAATTAATGGTTCTGCGCGATATCTTTTGTTCGGTTTTCATTGACTGTATTGCCAATTTTTTTGAAGTGTATTTGCTAAGGTCTGTTCTTATTTTTTTAATGCGTTCAATGCTCAGCTTTTCTGCTTCCAAACTATCTCTCCAAATGGGTTTACCTGTTACATCTTTAATATGCATGGCAATATGCTTAAAACAAGAATCAACCGAATATGGCATGTTTGCATACTCGGTTGAATTATGTTTAAAATAAATGCTCGGAAAGGTCATATTCAATTCACCAACCTCAAATCTTATAGTGACCTCTGAAGTTTGCGCTTGAAAACTTAAAGAGATAAAAAGAAGAAGTAGTAGTTTGATGAATAAATTCATGTTTTGGATTATACCACAACTATTGTTGAGGAAATTTACTAAGGTCCATAAAAAAAACTTCCCAGGTGTGTCCGTCAAAATCTTCAATGGTGCGCTGTTGCATAAAACCCATATCTCTCACTTCGTGTGGCTCTATACCTCCGGCTTTCAAGCCGTTCGCCATCATTTTATTCATTTCATCAACGCTGTCTAACGATAAAGAAAAAAGCCCGGCTAACTTTGATTTTGTATCTGCAATAGGTTTGGTTGCAAAGCCGGCAAATTTTTCATGCGTCATGATCATTAAAAAAATGTTCTCGCTCCACACCATACATTTACCCGAATCGTCAGAAAATTGCGGGTTGTTGGTAAAGCCTAATGCAGTATAAAAGTCCATTGATTTTTGCAGATCTTTTACTGCTAAATTGATAAAGATTTGTTTTGCCATTTTATGTTGATTTTAGTGTATTGAATTTTAATTCCAAGTTAAACATTTAAGGGATAATGCGCAAAAGCGTTCTTAATACTTACTCATCATTTAACACGAATGTGTTGTCGGTTCCAATTGAAGATTTTATTGCTTTTCCGGTCACAACAATTTTACTTTTATTATCACTGGTCTTAATAAGCTTTTTGATTAGGTTAATTTATTAGTTTTTTTTCTACTAACAAATAGTCCTATTTTTGGGGGAGCTTACATTTATTAGCGAGGTGCAAAATAAAAACGCGCTTCAGCGCACCTTAATTTAGCACCGAGCGATGACCGAGTCTGCCCGCTTACGTTTATTTGCTGTTACAAGCTGCCCTTATTTCTTGGTCTTTTTAATAGCATCTAAATATATTTTTTTGATACTATTTTTTTCTTCCTTTTCACAAATGATTTCTATTGCTGAAAACAAGTCTTTATTATGTTTTGCCTTTAATTTTAAGATTTCGCCTAATGCAAAAGCCGCACTCCAACGAACAACAGTTCCTTCATGTTCTGTGTTGTCGAGTAAATTAGCAATGGATTTTTCAAGTTTTGTCGGATACAAATGTGCAATGTTGCCTATCACTTTTGCGCTTTCCCACTTTATTCTTGGTGCTTTTTCTGTCAGTGTATTTGTTACGAATTTCAATACGGTTTCGTCTGCAATTTTTGGATTTTGTTTCGTAGCATATTCTATTGCTTCAATTGAAGTAGCTTTTGCAGGGTCTTTTTGTTTTTCCGCAAAAGCAATGAGTTCGTCAATAGGTAATGATTTATCTAAAATCCATTTACTGATTGTTTCCGTTTTTTCTTTCGGCTTAATTGTCTTGTCTTGTAAAAGTTCGTCTATTGTCATTTCCTTTATTTTTTAGTTTTCCAACGTTCTAAATGTCCTAACATAAAAGGTCGAGAGAATAACCAAGCAAAAAATTTGTTATGTCCGCCTTCAATCATTCCAGTTCTGGATGCTTCTGAAAATTCTTTTAAAGATACATTACCTCCATTAAATTCTCCATTTGAGTAACAATAGCTACAATATTTTGTGCTTTTGGTTCCGTCTTTTTCTGTGCCACCACCTTGAGGATCCTTATGCAATGGTATTCCACAGCTTTGGCAATTTTTGTATTTCTTTTCTGTCATATTTTTTGTTTTAATTTCTTGTTAGGTATGGTCTTGTCGTTTAGGGTTGCTTGTAACGTTTTGCAGCTTGGCGCCGGCGGGTTTTTGAAACATCACCTGTCCCAACCTACAAATGTTTTTTTAAAGATACTTAGTTTATTAGTGAGCCGCAAACTATTTTCACGAAGTGGCCTTGTTTTTTGCGCGCGAACGATGACCGATTCTGCCCGCTGGCGCTAAGCTTTGCTGTTAGCTGTCTGCCAGCCGCACACAGTTTAAGTTACTGGAAGTCCAACGCCTTCTTTTGTCACGATACAATAATTTTCTTCTGCTTGTCCGAATAATATTTTGTAACCAGTTAAATTGTCTGTGTATTTTTTGAGGTCTGGATTTGTCAGGTTGTTGTTATTGGAAAGTTTGTGCTCACATTTCCACGGGAAGTTGTCGGCGTTGGGATTTTTAGTATGTAAAAACAAAGCGTCGTCATAACTTTCGTGGTCAAGGATTATTGCGTAGAGTTGGAAGTCCTTTTTTAAACTTTTGGTTTTGTCAATAAGAAGCTCGAAATGTCTGAATAATTTGTCTAGATGAGGCTTACGTTTTTTAAAGCTGTCGTTGCCATAACCTTTCCAGTCAAAATGCAAATGCCAGTTGTCGAGCCAAATATTTGGATCATTAAAGTCTAACCAAGTCGCTTTGTCAAGGTCGTTTTCAGTAGAAAGTCGTTTGTAATACCGTCTGAGTCCGCGATGTTTTTTCATAGTTCGATGTCTGTCCGGCTGGTTGCAGCTAACGTTCCGCGGCTAGGCGTCCGCCTTTTGCTATGTCAAGTTACACATTTAGGCGCTAACCCGCAAAAGGTGGTCGCTTGCTTGCTGTTAGGTTTAGTGCGCCGCACACAGATTTTCTGTCGGTGTCCGCTTAAGTTAAATTGGTTTGTTTAAATAATTGTCCGTGTCGTGAGAAATGAAGAGCATTGCCTTACTATGTTTTGCCAATTGAATTTTTAATGGTCGGTTTAGGTCTATGAACTTTAGAAGTCCTTCGTAAACTTCAATTCGTCCGTATTGCGTGTCCTTAGAAATTAAATATGTTTTGTCCTTTTCAGTAACTACTTTGAATTCACTTAAGGTTAACGAAACCTTCACACCTTTTATGAGGTCAATGTAATGTTTCAAGTAGGAAGTCCAAACGAGAGCCATAATAAAAAAGAAAATACTAAAAATGTAAATGCCTCTTTGAACAAAACCGTCCGTTGGTTTAAAACCGAAAAATGTCCCGCCGAAATAAATAAGCACAATAAATAACAGAACGGCAACTAGGAAAAAGAGTCCAATGATATAGGATATTTTTAGATCGAGCTTGATTGTCTTGCGGTCGTCAGTAGTCAGTTTGTCCTCGGTCATTTTTGTCGTGATGTTTTTTGTCTGCCGAATTGTTTTTATTTAGGTCGATGTCCCGGCGCATTGAACCTAACGGTTTGGCGCTTGGCGAAGGTGGCGATTCTTACCACAAAACTTGATGCGGAGAATCAAACTTTGATTAACCACAAATGTGTCTGCGGAGGACTGAACCGCCACTTTTGCCAAACGCCTGTTATGGGTAGTTTTTTTCATTCTGCTGTTTCTAATTCTTGCAATTGATTTTCCATGTAATATCTGAAGTTCGGATACTTTGTCTCGCCAGGACTCCAACTTGCAAAAAACCAACATTCCCAATTTTTTGTCTTTGTAGATGGAATTAAAAGCAACTGCTGTTCTTCTTGGTGTCCGCCAATTAAAATACTATTGCTGAAAGATTTTACAAAGTCCTTGTCTATATCCTTCATAGATTCAGTCCATATTTCAACAAGTTGCGGATCAAGTTTTTTAAGCCAATCTATTTTGTCAACTGGAAGCAAAGTCGGTGTGAAGGAAAATGGATTGAAGCCATTCGTAGCGGATAAAAAGTCTTTGTATTCTTTTGGTAATTTAATATTTAATCTTGTCTCAGCATTTGATATTTCGTCCTTTGTCGCTGGTGTAAAACCGAGCCAGTTTTTTGAAATATTTTTCTCTTCATAGTCAAAGTCAGCTTTTTGAATTGCTCTTTTAGAAATGTGTTTCAATAGTTCTTTCCATTTCAGTTTTTCATAAACAAGCGATTGTCCTTTGGTCATTCGGTCGTCAAGTGCAATGCTAAGTGCTTGTAAATCGATTTCGCATTTCTCTTTCGTTAATTCAAAAATCGGAGCAAGTATCCCTGTCAAAAGAATTTTAGCAGTTGCTAGGTCTCGCATTAAATAAGTCGCAGAAGTATTTGACCAATATAGCTTATATGCTTTTGCCCAGCGAATAAGTAACTCTTCTGCCTGCTTAACTAAACCATTTCGTGATGCTAAAATTGATGCACAGATAAGCGAATTCATTAAGCTGTGTCCAACAGGATTACAGGTATTAATAAATTTCGTAATTGCACTTAACGCGTCTTGTTGTTGTTTTTTGTCTGACGCTTTACTTGAATTTGTTTCATCATAAGCCAACCCAATGCCAATTAAAACCAAATCGTTGCCGGATAACTCAGTCCAATCTTTTCCTTTAATTCTTGATGCATAATCAACATTGTCATTCCAATATGGCATAAAATGTCGTTGCCAGTTTTCTGCTTGCATTGAATCAATGTCTTTGAGTGGAAAAGGAATTTGATTCGGCTTTTTACCTGTAATAGCCCAAAAAAATTGGAACCCTTCGTCATTTAGCCAAGTGTTTCTTGAATGTTCCAGTTTCAGGCTCCACAATTTTTCAAGAAGTCTATTCGCTTGGTCTATGAACCCACAAGTCGCCCAAATTGTCGCAGTATCGGTAACCTGTCGGTATACTAATTCAATGTCGTCAGATTGTATTTGCTTGATTAATTTGTCCATTTACTATGTCGTCCTAAAATTACCCATAACGTTTGGCGAATAGACGTAGGCGGGCTTTTGAAACTCCCTCTGTCTATACGCACAAATGTCTATTTCGAAGATAAATGTTTATTAGCAAGGTGCAAAATAAAAACGCGCTTGAGCGCACCTTAATGTCGCACCGAGCGATGACCGAGTCCGCCCGCTTACGTTTATTTGCTGTTACAGGTATGGTGGGCGCACACAGTTTTTCAAGTGTCTGTTTACTTTACTTGCGCGAATAAATATCCATGTGCTTTGCCGTCCTTTTCAACCATGTGAATTAGATACAGATTGTCGCTATTTACGAGTCGGATTACATGTGAGTTTAAAAGTCTGCGTGTTTTACTTAACCAATTTGGAATGTCCTTTTCATACTCAGCGAAGTTTAACTCTGAAGAATAAGGATTTGTTGCGTGTATAACTCCGCTGCACTTATCGTAAACTTCAACAAATTCGTCTCTGGTCAGAAAGCCGTCTTTTAAATCTTCGAGTCTTTTTTTGATTTTTGGGTTTGGATCTTCGACTTCATTAATTGGTTTTGGATAGAAATCTGGATTTAATTTTTCAATATCCTCAAGAATCTTTTTTGCACGCCAGAATTTTTCAAATTTTGCTTTTTGCTCTTCAAAATGATGTTTATTGGCAACTAAATTCGCTAGAGCAATTAACTCAAGTATTTTTCTTATTTGCAAGCAACAAAATTCTACGTTAGTCGCGGGGTAGGAAGTCGTCTTTGTTTTGATAATTATCTCATGAACTGCTTCGGAGCGAAATTTTATTTCTTCCATCAGTTTAACGTAAAGGTCTATTTCCATTTTACGAATAAGTTTTGATGCCTAAGAAGCCTGCGTAGGCTTTAGGATGATTAATTTCTCCGTTATCTATCATCGCAATGACTTTTTCGCAAACTTCTTTTAGGTCTTTGTATAAGAGCTCGCTCGCAATGATTAAATTATTTGTATGTGGATCAATTTCCATGTGTACAGTTCCGTCGGCAATGGCTTCTTGTTCGGTTGTCACTGCAATTTTGCCTGTCGGTTTCATTTGATGAGCATAGCCACAACGAAGATTTGCGTAAAGGTCGTAGTCGGCCCTGTAGGTCGGATCTGTTTTTAGCTCGGGACAGTATTTTATATAATTAGGATTTGAAAACAGTTTTAATGCGTTGTGAAATCTTCTTCGTGATTTTCTTTGGGTGTCGAATTCGCTTTCGGGAACTGTCTGCGTTCTTTCTACGGCTTCGTCTTCGATTATTGCGCCTATTAATTCAATGGCTTGGCTCTGTGGTCCGAAACCTATGAAGTGGTTGCCGGTATTAACTAAATCTCCAATGTTATTAATTAAAACTGTTTGGATGAACTCTTTTACTTTTTTGTTTTCGTTTGTAACTGGCTTCATGATTAGGCTTTTTTTCGTACGGAATGTTTGTCCGCCCACTTACCTATAACGTTTGGCGGCTACTTGCAGTTTTTTGCTATGTCAAGTTACACATTTGAGCGCTAACCCGCAAAAATTGCAAGTAGGTGCTGTTAGCGGTTAGGTTTGCGCACATAGCTAGGTCTCGCTTACGTGTCCGCCTTTTTATTTAACTTTTCAAAATAAATGTATTCCATTGAATGAACTGAGTCGCTACTTTCTTTTTCCCAATTCTCTAGCGCAAGTAGGTCGGCAACACTTTTTGTCTCACTGTCGCCATCGTTGATACCATACCATTCTGGAGCATAAAGAATAAAGTCGCTCTTGAAAGCTTTGAGTATGTCAGTGAAATAACTGTGGTAATAACCTCTTGCCTTGTCGGACAAGTACTTTTGGAAATTGTGATTGTTTGCAAAAATGCCCCATGGTCCGTAAAGACTAATTATGTCGTTGTCGATGTGCATGCGTACACCGTGATACTCGCCGAAGAAACAAAGTTTATTTGCAAAAAAAGTCTCGCTGATTGACTCCCATTTTGATTTTTCGCCCTTGAAAAAATGATTGCGAATTTCATCTAAGCGTTTAAGCTCCTTTTCTCGGGCTTCTTTAACGTGTTCATTAATTAAGATTCCTTGATCAGTCTCTAAAGAACAACTGTATTCATCGCCTTCCATTTCTATGAGACTGTCTACGATTTCGATTTCATTGAAGGGAATTCGATTAAGAATGTCCAAATAGTCTTTGGTCGTTAATTGTCTTTCGGATAAAAGACCATTTTGTCCATATGCGTTATTCCAAATTGCCATTCGAATCTGTCTTACCGGAATGTCTGTCCGCAAACTTACCGCTAACGGTTTGCAAGCAGGCGAAAGCGGGTTAAAGAAACTTTGTCTGCCGAAACGTTAATTTAAAGATATGTGTTTTTTAGCCTTTTGCAAAATGAAACTTCTTTCGCGCAGCGGCCTTGAACTTTTGCAAATGCCTTTGTTGTCGGCCCGCTTGCGCTTGCTTGCTGTTATGGGTTGGCTGCGGCACACAGATACGTCATGTTGACGTGTCTGCTTATATTTTTTAGTCTGTAAACTTTAATGCCAGTCGTGTTCACAAAACCTGCATTGTTTTGCTTTAGGAGTCCGTGCTATTTTATGACACTTTGGGCAAAGATTTAATTTAAGTTCTGATTTATGGTTGCGATAAATTCTCTCTGCAGTTTTAATAATAAAATTTGGGTAGCCGTCTTTAAGTAATTCTAACGCTTCAGAGTCGCTTGTAATAAATCTTCTTTTCGCTTTAAGCATTTGTTCAGGTGCATTGTCTGGATATTGGTCCATTTTTTTTACCAGCCCAAAATGATGGTCTTTAGCCTTACGTTCTTTGTCATTGTAAAACTCGTAACAGTAATTAAATATATAGTCCGCTAATTCTGTTTCCATTTGAATTGTCCATTTTTTTGTCCCGCAGCTTACCCATAACGGATTGCGGCTACAAGTTGTGCCGCTGTCCGTAAAGTTAAATTTACGGAAGTCCACCGAGATGCCAAAATAAGAAGAAGAGCGGCATAACTTGTAGGTGCTGTTAGCAGCTGGGCTTGTCCCTCATTTTTGTTTTCTTATTGTTTCTTGATAAACTGTCAACACAAAATTGTCGTGCAGTTCTTTTTCTTGTCTGTCCGCTTCGGCAATTTCTTCGGGCGTCTCAACGGTCTGAAGTTCGTCCCAAGGAATTACTCTGTCGTGATATTGTGATTTTAAATAAGTGTCTATGATTTCCGTAGGGTTGTCCGTGAATTTGAGCGTGCAACCAAATGGTAGGCTATCGTGGTTGGAATTAATGAAATTAAAACACAGTTCTCCAGGCTCTTCAAACCACAAATAAAAAACCAGATCTATGTCTAGCGATGATTTGTCGAGTTGAATTTGGAAGCTCTCTTTAACTTTTTGAATAAACTCTAAAAAGTCAGACGGTGTTGTCTGTGAAATAATGTCAGATGGGGCTGTCATAACCCAATGATTGAATTTTATTTCTTCGTTTACTTCATCAGTCTTGTCGGTGAGGTAAATTGGGTCTGAAATATGAGAAGCAAAGTTCTTGAAGAAGTCTATTTTATTTGCGGCCATAATTATTGCGTCATTTCTCTCAGCCTTGCTGCTAACGTTTGGCGAATTTGCCCAGTGCGGCTTTCGAAGCATCACCTGTCTATACCCCCAAATGTTTATATCGAAGATAACTGTTTTTTAGCGAGCCGCAAAAACTGTCTGCGAAGCAGGCCACTTGTCTGCGTGCGAGCGATGACCCTCGTCCCCCGCATTGGGCGAATTTGCTGTTATACGGCGTGTTTAGTCATTTCGGTAACT
This sequence comes from Bacteroidota bacterium, assembly GCA_032229505.1. GTDB lineage: Bacteria > Bacteroidota > Bacteroidia > B-17B0 > Aurantibacillaceae > Aurantibacillus. The sequence continues at coordinate 584 of JAVTWD010000080.1, read as the reverse complement.
GCTGTCAATTTCTTTTATTTTGTCCTTAGCGTTTTTGTTGTCGGGATTTAGCTTTAATGCCATATTATAATTGTCAAGAGACTGTACATAATTTTTATTTTTTAAATAAGCTTCTCCTAGACTGTCATATGTATTGGAAGACTCAGGAAATAAAATGACATTTGCTCTCAATACGTTAATAGCCTCTTTGGTTTTATTTTCTTTTAATAAAAGGTACCCAAGCGAATTTAGATAGGACTCTAACGACGAGTAAACTTCTAAAATTTCTTTGACGTGAGTTTTTAAACTTAAAGCAATTTTTTCAGTTGCCGTCGAGTCAGAGCTTATCTCATTTAAATTAAGTCTGTCCAGTTCTTTTACATACCCATCGACTTTATTTCGTTTTAATTTATAAGCTTCGCCTTTTTGCTTGTTTAATTCAAAAGTCAAATAATTATGGAAAGAGTTTTCAGGCTCAGTCATGTTAGTCAAGTAGAAGTCAAATATTGAAAAATAGTCGATTACCCATACAGCTTTGCTAGCAGTAAATCTGTAAGCTCCCCATAATTGGACTATTCAAAAGTAGATTTTTTTATTAAATTATT
>JAVTWD010000079.1:0-2008 GCA_032229505.1 Bacteroidota bacterium | reverse complement strand
GATTAAGCAGGTTTTCTCTTATTCAGTTTAAGGCATTATTTGTTAAAATGGTTTCTTCATTTTTTATACAAAGTTTTATCTTTTTTTGAACGTTCACATCTTCCATTTTTTCACAATGATTTAAGGAAAATGAATAAATATCTCCTTGCTCAAATGCATCATTCAAATGGGTGAACTCACTGGACATTGCAAGATTTACGATTTGTTCAAAGATGATTTTTCTCGCTTCAACTAAGTTGTTAATTGTTTCAACTATGTGTTCTCGATAAGTTAAGCCCATAATTATTTACCTTTAAAAAATGCAAGTTCTAAAGCTCTATATTCAGTGATATCATACCCAACTTTTTGTTTCATGAGTTCATAAAAACTATCAAAAGTTTTCTCATTTTTTAAGTTTTCTATAAAATTGAGGTATTCTATATAAACTTTTGGTTTTTCAAGTTTATATTTATGAGGTTCCTCATTGTTTAAAAATCGAAAAACCCGACTGTCCCAAATTGCATATTGTTTTGGATTGATAAAATGAAGCAATTTTGAAGTTCCAACAAGTGAATTATTAAAAACAGCTTTCAAAGTTGCAAGTTGTTCTTCGTTTATTTGTTTCCCATTTTTTACTTCGTTCAAAATTGCAAGTATTTTTTCCTTATTTTCAATTTTTATCGACTTTAAAATTGTTGGCATCCATGAATATGTAAAACTTATTCCGATGATTAGGCTTTCCAAATTTATGATTTGTAGATTACTGAAGTAGTTCAAAAAATGTGGATAGGAAACAAGATAGTTTTCTTTGGTTGAGTCGAAATTATTTGCGATTTTAGTCAATTGTTCAATAATTTCCTGACTCGGTTTTTCAGATATTTTCATTTTGTGAGTTATGTTTTAGAAGTAATGAACTAGCGATCAAACGTTAATCGTTCTCCATATTTTTTTTCATTAATTTTTCCGTTTTCATAAGCTAAATTACCATTGACGAAGGTGTGTGTTACTTGCGACGAAAATTCTGTACCTTCCAATGGCGACCAACCACATTTGGATAAAATATTTTCTTTGGAAACCGTCCATTTTTTGTCTAAATCCACCAAAACCAAATCTGCCTTATAACCTACGCGAATGAAACCGCGTTTTTCGATTTCAAAAATAATAGCGGGATTGTGACACATTTTTTGAACAATTTTTTCCAAAGTAATCCGCCTTTTTGCGTGCATTTCGAGCATTGCCACCAAAGAATGCTGCACCAAAGGCGCTCCGGAAGGGCATTTCGTGTACAGGTTTTGTTTTCCCTCCCAAGTGTGAGGAGCGTGGTCGGTTGCCACAACATCAATTCTACCGTCTTGAAGCGCTTTCCAAAGTCCTTCCTTATCTGCAAAGGTTTTCACGGCAGGATTCCATTTTATCAAAGCACCTTTTGTATCGTAATCTTCATTGGTAAACCAAAGATGATGAACGCAAACTTCTGCGGTAATTTTTTTGTCTTTCAACGGAATATCATTTCGAAAAAGTTCGGTTTCTTTCGCTGTAGAAAGATGATAAATGTGCAATCTTGCTCCAGTTTTTTTTGCCAATTCTACAGCTTTTGAGCTGGAAAGATAACACGCTTCTTCGCTTCTGATTAAATGATGAAATTTCACGGGAATATCTTCTCCGAATTCTTCCAAATACTTTTCCGTATTTTTTTTGATGGTGGTTTCGTCTTCGCAATGTACACAAATCGGCATTTTTACTTTACTGAAAATTTCTTCTAAAATCTCGGGATTATCTACCAACATATTTCCTGTAGAAGATCCTAAAAAAAGCTTAACCGCGGGAACATTTTTAGGATTGGTTTTCAAAACCTCATCCAAATTATCATTCGTTCCACCCATAGAAAATCCATAGTTGGCGTACGATTTTTCGGAAGCAATTTTATATTTTTCTTCCAATAATTCCTGTGTAATTGCGTTGGGAACGGTGTTTGGCTGTTCAATATAGCTTGTAACTCCACCTGCGATGGCGGCGCGACTTTCCGTTT
>JAVTWD010000078.1:0-2010 GCA_032229505.1 Bacteroidota bacterium | reverse complement strand
TGAATAACTGCTTCCAATTTTGCTAAACGAACCTTTAAACGTCATTAAATAATTAGTTGTTCCTGAAATAACTGCAATCAATTGACCTACACTGCCAACAATGGCAATGGTTTGTAACCACCAGGGTAAAGCGCTAAAAATAAAATGATGTGTACCAATTAAGGTGTAAAAAATTATCTGACTCCATAAAGCCAGAACACCCAGGCTGTATGAATAAATAGGTTTGTTAAGTTGCTGAGGCAAGAAGTAATACAAAAAGCCCAGGTTTGAAAACATAAACCACATACCAACTGCCTGATGCATATAGTAACCCTGTACAATTGTTTCGCCTATGCCACTTTGCAAAAAGGGTAAATAAGCCAACACAGCTACAATTATTATCATAATATATGATGCTATAATATACCAGTTTGAAATGTAAATTTCTTTGGTGGTGCGATTAGCAACTGTTTTAATAAAGTTGTGCAGCGTTAAAATCAAGCCATACGCCCATATTGCCATTATCGGCCAGATAAATTCTCTATATTCTCCGCCACCATTGTTAATACCTGCCATCACACTTATGTTTCCTAATACCATGGCAATGTTTATCAACTTCAATGCTCTCCATCCATTCTTTAAACTATAAAGTGGGGCATTGCTTACCATTGGCACTACATAATATCCTAAGCCCATCATGCCTAATGTTGCCCAGGCCCAAAATACAGAGTTTGTATGTACTGCTCTTAGTCTTCCAAAACTCAACCAGCTTATAGAATCTGCATCCGGTGTAACGTATTTTATTCCTAAATACTCTCCCATAGATGTGCCCCATAACAGCCAAAATACAGCAGTTCCTAAAAACCATAAAACGAGGCGGGTTAATTGCGGATCAATTTTAGGGCGCTTGGCAGCACTCTTTTTTTCTGCAAAAAAGGAAATGTCATGTTCATTATTTATATTTTTAATTAACCCTTTATCATCTATCGGCTTTTCTGCTCCGGCCAATTCTGTATTCAATAATTTATAATCGTTTGCCTTTTTTAAAGCATCTAGTGTTTTCTCATCAGGAGCATCAGGGTCTTCCGTCATCATAGAAACAAGTTCCTCTGCATCTTTTTGATTTTGTTCGTTAAAAAAGTATTTTAAAGCCCGTGACACTTTAAATATCATAAACACAACACCAAATAATAGTGGAATGGCAACTAATAAAAGCGTAATAACAATGCCCGGTTGCGAAAACAATTCGCTTCTTTTTGCCGGTTCAGTTTGAGAAAATACAGTATTTGGAAATAGGAACAGTAACCCAATAATACTCATAATGAGTTTTTTATTCGACTTAACATTATTTAAATGCTCTTGAAGAACTTGAATATCATCACTATCCAAATCCTTTAAAAAGCAATTTAATTTTGTTGCTTTATTTTGTTTACTTTTTTTTGAAAAAACCAGCGTATCCTTTTTTGTTTTAAAGGCAAAATACAATATAGCAATAACTGCTATTGCCAAAAACAATATTACCCACAACCCAAACCCAATTGATTTATTTGGAAAAAAACTAACCGCATGGTCGGATTGTGCATTTATTAATGAAGGCATTAGTAAAGAAATAATTAAACTATAATATGCTATCGGTTTTTTTAAGAAGTGTGTTTTTTTCATTGTTATATCAAATAAAGTGAATACTATTCCGAATAGTTGTAACGGTTACGATTTAATATACGACCAGCCTGATTCTTTTTTATTACAATCTCAATTATACCCATAGGTACAAATCCTGAAATTGAAAATTATTTTATATGCCTGATTTGTTTCTATTTCTGATTCGTTATCCGTACACATATAAGTCGCTTTTTTTTGAGCAATTACATTTGTAAAACTTAGAACTAATGATGCTATTAAAATGGTGAATGCTGAATTTAATTTCATAGGAAATGATATTTATCAGAGGTTATTTAATAAATTATTTTATGGTACAAAACTAGATATTAAGATATGGAAGGTGTGTTACTTTTATTACTTACTATGGTA
>JAVTWD010000077.1:0-2013 GCA_032229505.1 Bacteroidota bacterium | reverse complement strand
TGATTTTGTATAAGGACCTCCCCAAGGGTAAGTAGCAGACTCTAGACCTCCGCGAGCCGCATATTCCCACTCAGCCTCTGTAGGTAAACGGAATTGATTGATTTGGCTTCTTCCTTTTTGCTTTGGTTTGATATACGTATTTTTCTTTAATGTTCTCCAAGCACAAAAAGCTTTGGCTTGTTTCCAATTTACACCTACTACTGGATAATCTCCATAAGCCTGATGCCAAAAGTAATCGTTGTGCATTGGCTCATTGTAAGAATAAGCAAAGTCTTTAATCCAAACCGTTGTATCTGGATATACAGGAGTAACTTCTGTTTTGATAAAATCTGAACGTTTCCCTTTTTTTGCTTTAGCTGCTTTTTGAATATCCATCCAAGAGTGACGGAAAACCAATTTATTCACATCTATAGTTCTTAACCCATTGTAAGCTTCTGAAGGTGGTAAATACATAGAATCCATAACCTCAACATATTGCTCGTCTGGGTATTTTTTTGTATCTGTAATTAATTTTGCTTTTCTATTTAATCTTCTACCAGCATACGGATCATCATCTGAACCTACGCTATAGTAGTTTTCATACATATATTTGTCGTAAGGCGTCATTTTAGCAGGATCTTGATCTGCAAAAGCAAAATCACCGATACCTCCACCTTTACCTTTACCAGAACCTGGCTTAGCCCCAGTATCTTCAGCCATAATAGCCAAACGAACTCTAATAATAGAATCTTTTACCCACTCTACAAACTGACGGTACTCGCTATTAGTAATTTCAGTTTCGTCCATATAGAACGATCTTACGGTTACTGTTTTTGTAGGCGCATCTTGAACATTAGCTAAATCATCATCTGACTTACCCATTATAAAAGCTCCACCAGGAACAAGCGTCATTCCATACGGTTTTTCTGGATGCCACTTTTTACCTTTTACTCCTACTAATTCGCCTTTATCGCTGGTTTTACCGCAGCTTACTAAAAGAGTTAAAACAGATGCAAATGCAATGAACTTCTTCATATTATTCTTAGGGGTTAATTATATTATCTTTTTTGAGGCCGTAAACCTATTTATTATTTTTTAAAAAAACAATTATTTATTTCTAATTTTTTGTCTTAAAGAGCAAAAGTAGTATATTTTTTCAATTTTTTAAATGAAATACACAACAAAATCATTTTTAACATTCAATTCTATGAATTTTTAACAATAAATTACTGTAAACATTAAATTTTATACACCATTTCACCACTTAAAGTAAATTTTTTCTTTGTGCTTTCCACCATCTTTCTGGAAACTCTTGATTGCAGGCAGACAAATAATCTTCGTGCGTACAAGGTAATAACGTATTTCTTTTTAATTTATTGTGTGTGTTGGATAAAAATGGTATTTCTATCCACCATCGGCCTGTTTTATTGCTTTTATAAAATATAATTTCCTCATTTTCAAAAGGAACAATATATTTTAAATAGTTCTCTTTTGTTCCAAAAGGGTATTCATTCGATCTAAAATGTACTCCTTCTATAAAGTACCACACCATTTGTGCAATTATTATAGACTCTAATTCGCTTCCAAAATGATTAAAGACACCTAAGCAACTTACTTTATCGCTAAGCCCTGCATACCGTGTTAAAGCACAAATTTCTTTTCCGTTAAATCCATTGGGTTCAAACTCTGAAATATTACCCGAGTCGGCAGATTTTACAGCATTCATATCGATACTTACCAAATCTGCATCTCTAAAAACGGGCTCAGCAATAGCAATATTCTGACATACATCGCCCAAACGGTAGGCATCAAAATACATTTTTTCTATTAAATCTATTTCTTCTTGCGAATTGTAATAGGTTTGATAACCTACATTGCTGTAATTAAATAAATTATTAGGTTCTTCTACTATAATTTTTGACATGTAAGAATGTGCAAAAGAGATGTTTTCTTGCTTGCCAAAATCAAATTTTGAATCTACAGCAACTAGATTTACCATTTGTTCCAAAGCATCGTAGGCTCTGTACAAAGCAT
>JAVTWD010000076.1:0-2023 GCA_032229505.1 Bacteroidota bacterium | reverse complement strand
AGAAACACAGGAAAGAAGCGTTTAAGTTTTGGCTAAAGGTAAATCCCTTTAAGCTTCAGGGTTTTGAAAGGCGAAGATATTTTGCCGTTTTAAAAAATATGTTGAGGTCGTAATTAGGAACTGTTTATATTTTATTTGGGTTTTGTCACATACCCTTGTTTTCGTCATTCCGAACTTGTTTCGGAACCTCAGCAGATGCTGAAACGAGTTAGCATGACGGACTATAAACCGAGATTTTGCAATTCGGATTTAATAAAATCTGAATAACAACTGCCAAAAGGTTTTGATGAATATATCAAAGTAAGATTATCTTACTGCGGTGAAAATTGATTATACAGATAGACCCGTAACTGCCTGGGGCGGAATGATTGAAATGAAGCAGTTGTTAGACAAGACAAAAATCCGAGAAGAATTAGCGCGCGTAAATTTACCACAAGGCACAAGCAACAATAGTATTAATAGTTTAGATATTGTAGAATCTTTTTTTGTGAGTGTTTGGATAGGTTGCTTTAAATTTAGCCATACAGCCATAGTAAGAGTTGATGAAACGTTACGACAAATTTTTGGTTGGAAACGAGTGGCAAGCGGTACTAGCTTTGGGCGTTTTTTTCAAAAGTTTAATTTAGAAACTAACACGAAGGTATTTACTGAACTAAATCAATGGTTTTTTAATCAATTACAATTCGATAATTACACCTTAGATGTTGACAGCACAGTAATTACACGCTATGGTAATGAAGAGGGCGCAAGCAAAGGTTACAACCCTAAAAAAAGAGGTAGAAACAGTCATCATCCATTGTTTGCCTTTGTGTCAGATACGCGCATGGTGGCAAACTGTTGGCTTAGAAGCGGAAACACGAGCAGTAGTAATAACATAGAAGCATTTTTAGAAGAAACATTTTTAATTTTAAAGAATAAAAAAATAGGATTATTTAGGGCCGATAGCGGATTTTTTAGCCACAGTATTTTAAACTTTATTGAAAATAAAGAAATAGCCTATGTTATAGCGGCAAAAATGCATAGTCGAATGCAAGATAAAATAGCAGAGATTAAAACATGGAATCATATTGAGAAAACAAATTTATGGATAGCAGAAACTCAGTATAAGGCAGATAAATGGGATAAATCCAGGCGCATTATTGTAGTAAGGCAGAGCAAAGTAGTAAACACCAGCGCAACAGGCAAAAAATTAACGCTCTTTGCAGAAGATGATGCTTACTATAACTGGCGTTACCATTGCTTTGTAACCAATCAAAAATTACCAGCCGTAGAAATATGGAAGCAATACAAAGGTAGAGCTGATTGTGAAAACAGAATTAAAGAACTTAAAGAAGATTTTGGAGCCGAGGGCTTTAATATGGATAGTTTTTTTGCTACCGAAGCGGCCATAAGGATGGTTTGCGTGAGCTATAATTTAATGAGTTTATTTCGTCAAGCAATCCACCAAACACCCGTGCAGCCTACACTTTCAACCTTAAGATTTAATTGCTTTGCAGTTGGAAGTTGGATTGTAAAAGATGGTAGAAATAAAGTCCTAAAAATGTCAATCCCACAAAAACGAAGGCAGTGGTATGATGGATTATTTGGTAAACTAGAAAATTTAACGCTACCAATCAGTCTCAATTCAACTTAATTTATTCAACTGCAAAATCTCGGTTAAATTAATCCCTTATTTTCGCAACAATCAAATTTAAAATTTTATGAGCCATCACAGCGAACACCACCAAGCAGAACAAAAACCGGTTGCATTCAGCGTACCTTTTATTTTGGCCGCCGTAACTCTTTTAGTGATTGTTTTATTTTTAAGCCTTTGCGATCCTAAACCGCATCATGGGGAAGAACACGAAGCAGCTACAACCGAAGCGGCGCACCACTAAAAATTATTTTTTACTTCTTCCTTTCCCCAATTTGCTGTCTCCACATGGCATAGTACAAGCCTTTTTCGGCTAACAGTGCTTCATGTTTTCCTTGTTCAATAATTTTTCCTTGTTCTAAAACATAAATAATATCGGCGTGCATAATG
>JAVTWD010000075.1:0-2048 GCA_032229505.1 Bacteroidota bacterium | reverse complement strand
TCCAATCTATTTGCAATAAATTGGAGCCCTTTGCTATAGAATAATGTGTGTCTTCAGAGGCAACTATGGCAATTTCGTTAAGTTGAGCTTTAAAGTGTGTAATAAACAAGTTGCGGTACATCCAGAGTGCTTGTATATTGGCTTCGGTACCACCTGGCGAAATATAACCGTCAAAATTGTTGGGTTTGGCATTAAAAATATCACAAGCAATTACATTAAGTACTTCACGCTCTATATCTTGAGTGCCACTAAAAGCTTTTTCTGAGGTTCCTAGAGTATGACAGCCTATATGATTTGGATTGGCAACATATGTTTGTAATGTTGGAGCGTCTTTTAAAAAAGGAGCATCGTTGTAAAAAACACGTTCATCAAGTTTTGAAGCAGGATAACCCAAAGAGGCATCAGTAGCAAAATTTACGTTTTGATGTAACGCTTGTTCAATTCTATATTTACGTTCGTCTTGTGTAAGTTTTTTCCAAAAAACCATAGGTATAAATTTTAGGCAAAACTATTGGAATCTTCACGTTTAAAATATGATAATTGTTAGGTAAAAAAGTCCCACCGAAGCAGGACTAAAGATTTTCATCTACGGCATATAGCCTTATTGTGATAAGATTAAAGATTTGAAATTTTAATCTGATACAAATATAGATAAAAATATTTTGGCTCAGTTACGGTTTTCCGTAATGTTATTTATTTTCTTTTTCTTATTTTTAGTAATTGATTTTAAAGCGATACAAAATGGCAAAAATATTAGGGTTGGACCTAGGAACAAACAGTATTGGATGGGCATTGATTGATGATGTTCAGAATAAAATTTTAGGCATTGGTAGTAGAATATTTCCAATGGGAGTTGAAAATTTAGGTGAAGGAGAAGGAAGAGAAATGTCTAAAAATGCAGGGAGAACAGGGTCAAGAGGTGTTCGTCGTCAATTTTTTAGAAGAAGATTAAGAAAGAGTATTTTATTAAAAGCACTTTCAGAACATAAAATGTGTCCAATGATTGCATTAGATTTTGAAGATTGGAAAAAAACTAAAGAATTTCCATCTGAAAAATTAGCCAATTGGTTTGCGTTAAATCCTTATGAGTTACGATATAAAGCTTTACATCAAAAATTATCTTTAGAAGAAATAGGTAGAATTTTTTATCATTTAATTCAAAGAAGAGGGTTTTTAAGTAATAGCAGAAAAGGAGGGACAGATGACGGAACTATTTTTAAAGGAAATTCAAAAGAAGGTAAAATTGGAATTACAGAAACGCAAGAAAGCATTCATGATAAAACTTTAGGTTCTTATTTATTTGAAATTTACCCCAAAGAGAATCAACCTTTTCAAGGTGGTTTAGAACGAATTCGAAACCGATATACTACTCGTAAAATGTATGTAGATGAGTTTGAATTGATTTGGAACAAACAATCTCAATTTTATTCTGAATTAAATGAAGATTTAAAAACATTTTTTGGCGGAAGAAAATTAGACGGTTACAAAGAAGATGGTATTTTATTTCATCAACGACCGTTACGTTCTCAAAAACATTTAGTTGGTAATTGTGCTTTTGAGCCAACCAAAACGAAATGTCCAATTAGTGCAATTCCTTTTGAACAATTTAGAGTTTGGCAATGGGTAAATACGGTTGAATACAATGGAAAGAAAATTTCTCAAGAAGAAAAAGAGAAAATGGCTCTTGAATTAATGAGCTTACCTTTGAGTAAGGAGAAAATTGACTTTAGTAAATTGAAGAAGGTAATAAATAAAGAAAGTGCCGAATTCAAATTCAATTATAAAGATAATGATTCAATTGTTGGAGCTTTTACCATTTCCAATCTATCTAACAAAAAATATTTTGGTAAAAAATGGTTTGAACTTTCAGAAAAAGAACAAGAAGACATTTGGCATGTTTTGTATTTTTTTGATAGTAAATCAAATTTAAAAGAATATGCTATTAAAAATTGGAATTTCACAGAAGAACAAGCAGAATCCATTTCAAAATTTAATGTAAAAGATGGTTATTCTAGTTTAAGCCGAAAAGCCATTTCAAATATATTACC
>JAVTWD010000074.1:0-2052 GCA_032229505.1 Bacteroidota bacterium | reverse complement strand
GAATTCCTGTACCATAAAACAAATTGGCAGGTAAGCCAATAATGCCTTTTATATAACCACGTTCTATAATGTTTTTACGAATTTCAGCTTCTGCATTTCCTCTAAACAAAACACCATGAGGTAAAATGATAGCACCCTTACCAGTACTCTTTAAACTTTTTACAATGTGTAGTAAAAAAGCATAATCTCCATTTTTATCTGGTGGTATGCCATAACCTGTAAAACGGTCAAAGTCATCTTCAGCAGGATTAAAACCAGTAGTCCAATTTTTTAAAGAAAATGGAGGATTGGCAACTACATAATCAAAGCTTTCTAAGTAACCATTGTTGTCTAAAAACAGGGGATTAGAAAGGGTACTTTGTCCTCTTTGAATTTCAGCATCTTCACTGCCATGCAAAATCATATTCATCTTAGCTAAGCCAGCAGTTGTAACTTCTTTTTCCTGACCATATAAAGTGCCTTTACCATCTGCTTCATCTAAAGCTTTTAACAACAAAGAACCACTGCCACAGGTAGGATCATAAAAGGTGGTTTTACTGGTAGCATTTTTAATGCCCAATACTTTTGCCATTACCCTGCTTACTTCACTTGGCGTATAAAATTGACCTTTACTTTTACCACTTTCAGTAGCAAAGTGACGCATGAGGTATTCGTAAGCATCACCTAAAATATCATCACCTTCTGCTCTGTTTTTACTAAAGTCTAATGCAGGGTTTTCAAAGATGGAGATAAGGTCTGTTAACCTATCAATCATTTCTTTGCCCTTGCCTAATTTTTCTTCATCATTAAAAACAACGTTATCAATTACTTTTTCTAGGTCATTGGCTTTTGCAATAGCACCAATAGCAACGTCTATTTTTTCACCAATATCTTTTGTGCCTTTTAATAATTTTAAATCGTTAAAGCTTGCACCAGCAGGTACTTCAATTAAAGCATTGGGATTATTGGCAGCTTTATCAGATACATATTTTAAGAAGAGTAACACCAATACATAGTCTTTGTATTGGCTGGCATCCATACCACCACGTAATGCATCACAACTTGCCCAAAGAGAAGAATAAAGTTCAGATTTTTTGATAGCCATGTTGTAAATATAACTTGAATTTGAATTATAGAAAATGACTATTTCATAGGGGTATAAATGAATGGGAATGTTGCTAGGGAGCTTATAATATTTCAAATACTAATTGGGGCTAAAAATTCATTGTTTTCATAACTTATTGAATTAGCATTTTCCAGTTTAATCAAACTGTCAATTTGGTAAAAAGAGAATTGAATTTATTTAAAAAATGAAGAACTGAAGAACTCCAAAAACCATAAAATCCGTGATTTAATAAACCACTTTTTTTAATTAAATAACTTTTAAAATTAATTTATAAAAACTCACTCAAAAGGATAAAGTGAACGCTGATTTACTATACCTTCAATAAACAACATTGTAAATAACTAAATAAAAATCTAATGCAATTAGCTAAAAACATAAACAATGAAATAGTTAGTATATCACATGTACCAATCACTGAAGACTGTTTTTGTATTGATTGTGGTAAATTACTTGATGCAAGAAATAAAAAGATACATGGTCGGAAAAGAGAATTTTATTTTGCCCATAAAAATGGTAAATTATGCACTGGTACTGTAGAAACTTATTTACATGCAGTTGCTAAACTGATTATAAAAGAAGAGGGGCAAATATTACTTCCTGAATTAGGCTTAGTAAAATACGAGAAAGTAGAACTAGAGAAAACAATCAATGATATTAGACCAGATGCAGCATTAGTTGATTTGAATGGGCAGGTAATAATTATTGAAATTTTTGTTACCCATAAAACAGAATTTGAGAAAGTTAAAAAAATAAGAGAAATTGGGATTAAAGCATTTGAAATTGACCTTAGCAATTTAAGCTACAACTCAAGTATTAAAGAGATAAAATATGAAGTAATTGATAAAGAGTTGAATAAAACAATACTTCATAAAATTGAATGTTTTACACCAACTGAGATTGTATTTGAGGAGATTTTAGTTACAAAAAAAGTAGAACCTATAATTGTT
>JAVTWD010000073.1:0-2053 GCA_032229505.1 Bacteroidota bacterium | reverse complement strand
CTAGACGATTTGAAAAAAATCACAACTACAGACACCTCATTAAATCAAAGCAAAATGATAATGATGAGTATCGCTACACAAGTTGGTCCTAATTTTCAAGAAGAATTAAAAGGGCAAATAGAATATGTTTACGGACAACTCAACTACAACTTAAATGTAAATTTTGATGGTCGTAAAGTTGTAGGCGATAACCCATATGATATAAACGATAAAAAATATGGAAACGGAAATGTAAAAGGCCCTAATGTAGAAGATACTGAACACGGTACACATGTAGCTGGAATTGTTGCTCAATTAAGAGGAAACAAAAAAGGTGGCGATGGTGTAGTAGCCAACAATGTTGAAATAATGGCTGTTCGTGCTGTTCCAAACGGTGATGAATACGATAAAGATATCGCTCTTGCTATACGTTATGCTGTAGATAATGGCGCTAAAGTAATTAATGGTAGTTTTGGTAAAGACTATTCGCCCAACAAACAATGGGTTTTTGATGCTATAAAATATGCTGCTAGCAAAGATGTTCTTTTTGTACATGCTGCCGGAAACGATGGTAAAGATGTAGACACAGAACCAAACTTTCCTACAGATGAAGTTTCTGGAACAGAAATAGCAGACAATGTACTTACTATTGGTGCATTAAACCCAGAATATGGCTCTAAAATTGTTGCTAATTTTTCTAACTACGGACAAAAAAATGTAGATGTTTTTGCGCCTGGGGTTAAAATATATGCTACTGTTCCAAACAATAAATACAAATTTTTACAAGGAACATCTATGGCTGCACCAAATGCTGCTGGTGTTGCAGCATTAATTCGTTCATACTATCCAAACTTAACCGCTAGTCAAGTAAAACATATCCTTATGGATTCTGGTACACCTATTTTAACAACAGTAGCCATAGGTGAACAAGCACAATCTAAACCGTTTGCCGAAACTTGCGTATCTGGAAAAATAATAAATGCTTACAATGCACTGCTTATGGCAGAACAAATGTCTAAAAAATAATTTTTTATTTTATTAACAACCACATTTTCTGAGATTTACACAGTCAGAAAATGTGGTTATTTATCTATTATTTATGACCAAAGTACTCTCTTCTTTATTTTTTATTCTATCGCTTAATGTATGCTTTTCTCAAAGCACAAACTATTGGCAACAACATGTAGATTATAAAATTGATGTAAATGTTGATGTAAAAAACTACCGTTATACAGGTAAACAAGAATTGGTATATACAAACAATTCTTCTGATACTTTAACAAAAGTATATTTTCATTTATTTAATAATGCCTTCAAACCAGGTAGCGAAATGGATATTCGCTTGCAAAACATAAAAGATCCCGATGGTAGAATGGTAGAAAAAATAAAAGTAGATAATAAAGAAGTTACTCAAAGTCGTATTTCAAAACTAAAACCCGATGAGATTGGCTATTTAAACGTTTCTCATTTTTTACAAGATGGAAAGCCTGCTACACTTATAGATAAAGAAACCGTACTTGAAGTAATTTTACCCAAACCAATACTCCCAAAAAGTTCTACTGTATTTACGTTAGATTTTAATGGTCAAGTACCTGTACAAATACGCCGTTCTGGAAGAAACAACAAAGAAGGCGTGGCACTTTCTATGGCGCAATGGTACCCAAAAATAGCCGAATTTGATTTTGAAGGCTGGCACGCAGACCCTTATATTGCAAGAGAGTTTCATGGTGTTTGGGGCAATTTTGATGTTAAAATCACTTTAGACAAAGATTATATAATTGGAGCTACAGGATACTTACAAAACGGCAACGAAATAGGTTATAATTATCAAGATAAAGGCGTTGTAGTTACAATACCAAAAAAACAAAAAACACTAACTTGGCATTTTAAAGCGCCAATGGTTCACGATTTTACTTGGGCTGCCGACAAAGAATATATTCATGACGTAGTAAAAACAGATTTTGGTACCATGCTTCATTTTTTATATAAAAACAATCATGAGATTATAGACAATTGGAAAAAAGCCCAGCCAGAAACAGTAAAGCTAATGCAGTACTATAATACCATTGTAGGC
>JAVTWD010000072.1:0-2059 GCA_032229505.1 Bacteroidota bacterium | reverse complement strand
ATTGATCAGCTTCCAGCTCATCACAAATCCGTTTTCAATCTGTATTATATCGAAAATTATTCGCATGCTCAGATTGCCCATTTCTTGGGAATTAATATCAATACTTCCAAATCTCATCTGTTGAGAGCCAAAAAAGCAATTCAGCAGCATTTAACGAAAAAAACCGAAGGCAAAACACTTTCTCCATTGAAAAAAAATGGAATCAGAGCTTTGGTATTTCTTGGTTTCGGAAATCTATTGTGGGCACAAGCTTTCCAGAGTAAGTTCAGAAATTTCACCATTTCTCCAGAAAAGAAAACCGATTTTTCGGAACTTCAACAGGATTTTCCATTAGAAAACACGTATCACATTCAAAACACACTCTTGAAAAGGGGTCTTATGGTGATCGCGTTTTTTGCAGGAATTATTCTTTTTAATAATATTCAAAATACGGTGGTATCAACTCCTGCTGAAGCCCAAATTAGCCTGTCCAATATTCAACCAACCCAGTCCAATATTAAAACCGAAATAGCCGCTCCCAAAAGCCAAACAAATACCGTTTTGGAAAATAATAGTGAAAAAATTGCTAAAAAAAGCACCCAAAATTTAAAAAAGAAAACCATTCCTGAAAAACAAATGCTGAAAGACAGCAAAAAAACGGGAGAAGAAATAGTAAACTCAAAAATAATGACCTCCGAAAATCCTGTTGCATTAAAAGATACAGCGGCTATAGAGAAAAAACCTGTAGTAATCGTAAAGAAAAGAGTAAAAAAAGTAAAAGTTTATGTTGAAAAATAAACCTTATGAAAAAACTTTTGTTGCTGCTATTTTTCTTTGCTTTAGCTCTTTATCATGCTCAAGAAAACGATACCATCGTGGTATATGAAGATGTGATAGAATATGATACCGTCTATGTAAAAAAAGGGGGAATCGTCATCAATCCAAGGGAACAACGACCCGGAAAAAGAAGAAAAAAACGCCTAAAAATAACCGATTTCGGAGGAATTGTGTATGGTGGGGTAAAAGACATTAATTTTTTCAGTGCATTAGGAAGCCATACAAGTCTAGGAACTGGATTTGGTTTTTGGTACCAAAGAAGCATTCTATTTCCCGAACTATCGGTTTCCGTTGGAGCCAATCTTCTTTTTTGGCCTCAAAATTTCGAAATCAATGCTTTGGAGAGCGATACTTTTCTTAATGGTTTTTACTTTACCGAAACCAATCAACCTGTACTGTTTCAACAGTTTTCAAACCAACATACTGAAATTAGTTTACCATTAAAATTCAATTATACATGGAATAATTTCACGCCTTTCGCTGGATTTTTTGCAAATTATACCACCTTCAAAATGCAATTTAGAATTCCTGAAGACCAGATCCTAAATAAGCGTGCAGAATTCAAATCCAAAAATTTCAATTATGGATATACTGCTGGAATAAGGTACACCTTCGAAAGACTGCATCTCTCTTTAGAATATCAACAATATGAGTTTTTGGAAATGAATTTTAAAAACAAAGAAGCAGGAAACCTTAATTTGAAAATAAAAAACGGGTTTTTAGATCAAAAACTACTTTTGGGTATTCATTACTCTTTCAAATAACAAGGTGGTTTTGGTTTTTGTACCTTTCAATTATATCTTGTACTTTTGCTCTATTCCATTATGTTTTTAAATGCTATTTGAAATTAGGATTAGCATTATACTAATTCAATTTGGGAATCAAATACAAGTTACAATAATGTCATTTTAAAATGAGTTACGAGCATTAGATAATGATAAAAATTATAATTAATGGCTTAATAATGTAACTAGTAAATACATTCAATATGGACACTAAAAAATTAAAACTTATTTTTTTTATTCTTTCATGTTTAATTTGTTTCAGTTGCAACTCACAAAATATGAATTTTGACAAAAAAAAAGATATTCAATTAATATTATCCCCTTCTAAAATATTTTTAAATAACAACTTTGACTTATCAGATCCCTCAACAGTTACAATAAATTTTGAATTAAAAAACAATTCGAACAAAGATTATATTATTGTGATTGATACTGTACGATATTTTAAATATACTGAT
>JAVTWD010000071.1:0-2066 GCA_032229505.1 Bacteroidota bacterium | reverse complement strand
GGCAATATGCACAATAGGGTGCGAATGATTGTGGCAAGCTTTCTTTGTAAACATTTATTAATAGATTGGCGTTGGGGCGAAACTTATTTTGCTACTAAATTACTCGATTATGAACAAGCTAGTAATATAGGTAATTGGCAATGGGCGGCAGGAAGCGGCGTTGATGCAGCACCTTATTTTAGAATATTTAATCCCGAAGAACAAGTAAAAAAGTTTGATAAAGATTTGCGCTATATTAAAAAATGGATTCCCGAATTTGGTACTCCCTATTATCCACAACCTATAGTAGAGCATAAAGCCGCTAGAGAAAAATGCTTGTTTACGTATAAAAAAGCATTAGGATAATTTACTTTTTAAATATTTATAAAAAAACACCAAAACAAACAGTAAAATTACTACCACCACACCTGCAACAATGGGTAAAAAAATCGATAAAGAACTTAATGCCAAAGCACTACCTGTTTCGGTTGTGGAGACTATAGGGTTTGCCAAACCACCTGTTTTTACAGACGAACCTAAACGCGTTACAGTTGTAAAACTTTGTACTGCAGCTGCGGTTCCAGAGCCTGCAATAAGCGATATTATTGTAGCCAAAGTAGGATCTAAATGAACACTCGTAGCAAACATTACCAAAAAACCTGCTACAGTGGCAAGAGGTACAGCTATGGTATCCAGTAAATTATCAACAAAAGGAATGTAATAAGCCACAATTTCTACTAGCATTGCTATCCCAAAAACCACTACACTAATAGGGTTGCCCAGCCAAGAAAGTGAATCTGTTAATGAAATAAAGTGAAAGTGCGATGCAATACTTAATAAAAATAGAGGCAAAAAAACTCTAAATCCTGTAGAAGCTGCTAAACCTATTCCTATACAAATTGAAATTAATACATCTATATTCATTCTTTTTTTATCAAACTTACAAATTAATTTTTGAAAAAAAGGACTATTTTATACGAGTAAAACAGCGAATTAAAATACAAAATTAGTCGCTAAAATGTAACTATTTTTTTAAAATATAATATTTTTCTTACTAAATAGTTATTATTCATTTTAAAATAAATCAAATTTAAAAGTTAAATTTTTACCATTTAAAATTAATTTACTATAAAAAACTGAAATATATTTAAAAATTACGAAATCAAATAAAAATAAAACCAAAAAAAGGGATTTAAATTGTGTAAATCGCTTATTAATATTAAATTTGAAAAATAAAACCCCAAATTATGAGTCAAAATCATCCTAAATTCGAAATCCAAAGACCAGTACCTGTAGATAAAGAAGTATCTTGGGATAAATCTTTAGTAATTATGAGTAAAACAGATGCTCTTGGAAGAAATGAATATTCCAAAGAAGCTTTTATTCATGTTTCTGGCTACGAAGATTATGAGTTAATCTCACAGCCTCATAATATTATTCGCCATCCCGATATGCCAAAAGTAATTTTTAAATGCCTATGGGACGAACTTAAAAACGGGAATAATTTTCATGCTATTGTAAAAAACATGGCAAAATCGGGCAGATATTATTGGGTAATTACCGATTTTGAAGTGATTAAAGATGATAATGGCAAAATTTTAAATTATGTAGGAAGAAGAAAATCAGTTCCTGCCGAAGTTATTATAAAGCATATAGAGCCTTTGTACAAAAGACTTTTACAAATTGAAGCTGTGAGCGGACTGGATGCGAGTGAAAAATATTTGAGAGGTTTTCTTGAAGAAAAGAAAAAAACGTATATTGAATTTGTACACGACATTATTTCTACATATTCTAAAGTGGCTGACACCGATTCCAAAAATAAAAAAGGTTTCTTTACTAGATTTTTCTCATAAAAAAATCTTGATTAGAGCTTCGTTCTATATACATTAAAAGATAAACATACTGTTTTTAATTACTTTACAGTATTTAATTAGCAGTTTAAATATAAATGTTATGAGTGAAAACCATCCAAAATTCGAGTTACAGAGACCTATTCCAATAGACAAGGAAGTTTCTTGGGATAAAACTCAAACTATTATGAGCAAAACCGATCCTCTTGGTAGGATAGAATATGCTAATGAAGTTTT
>JAVTWD010000070.1:0-2095 GCA_032229505.1 Bacteroidota bacterium | reverse complement strand
ATACAGTTGCACTTTGCTCTTGAACATATACAGAACGTATATTTTTTAAAGATTTTGCAGCTTGCTCTACTGCTTTTTTTGTTGCATCTTCCCAGCTTGTAGTTGAGCTAGATAGTACTTCGATTACTTTTAATACTGCCATAATTTGAGATTTTAAATTAAGTTTTAAATGTACAAAATTATTAGTTGCATTTCTTGAG
The DNA here is from genome assembly GCA_032229505.1 of Bacteroidota bacterium. Taxonomy (GTDB): domain Bacteria; phylum Bacteroidota; class Bacteroidia; order B-17B0; family Aurantibacillaceae; genus Aurantibacillus. The sequence continues at coordinate 1,895 of JAVTWD010000070.1, read as the reverse complement.
TGTAGTATAAGTTTTATTAAAACGGTGGTTTATGGAGTGTTTTCGTAAATATCTTTGCTTGTTTTTTAATTTTATGATTATAAATTTATATATTTGACCAAACCTAATAATGCTTATTGCTTAGTAATGAAATTTTCAAAGTTTTTGTTTGTATTCTTTTTAATGAGTAAACTATCTTACTCACAAGAGATACTTCCGGTATATTCAGATTATTTATCAGATAATTATTATTTGTTGCATCCGTCTATGGCAGGGGCTTCAAGTTGTACAAAAATACGACTTACAGCACGCCAACAATGGTTTGGGCAAGACAAAGCACCCGCTTTGCAAACCTTTAGCATTAATGGTATGGCTGGTGAACGCTCTGGATTGGGTTTGATTTTGATGAACGATGTTAATGGATATCATTCGCAAAAAGGAGCCAAGGTTTCTTATGCACATCATTTGCGTTTTTCGAGAGATGATTCCGATTTGAATCAATTATCATTTGGTATGAATGTTGGGTTTTCTCAAAGCATGCTCGATGAAACAGACTTTTTGACCAACAATCCTGCTTATGATCCTATTATAAACGGAACGATGACTCAAAAAGCAAGTTATTTCAATATGGATATTGGAACTACTTACAACTATCTTGATTTTTATGCACATTTTACCATTAAAAATCTGTTAGCAAGCGATAGAAAACTTTATACCGATTACGAACCTGTAAATCTTAGAAGATTTGTTTTTAATATGGGATACACTTTTGGCGATAAAGAAAGATTGTTAATAGAGCCTTCTATGTTATTTCAGCATATTGCTCAAACCAAAGAATCTATTGTTGATGCCAACATAAAATTGTACAAGCCTCTAGGAGATAACGCAAAAATATGGGGTGGACTTTCGTATAGAACGAGTTTAGACGGTGCTCAATATGTAGAAGGAAATAGTGCTAAAGATCAAAAAATGCAATATGTAACTCCTTTGTTGGGTATAAACTACAAATCGCTGATGTTGTCTTACACGTATTCTCATTTATTAGGTAATGTGAAATTTGACAACGGTGGGTTTCATCAAATAACGCTTGGGTTTAATTTGTTTTGCTCTCCTGATAAATATGATTGTAATTGTCCAGCAAACAACTAAAAATATTAATCCCGTTTAAAAACGGGATTTTTTATACATTTACGATATGATTATAAAAACAGTAAACGGAAAATCACCAAACATACCAAATGATTGCTATATTGCTGAAAATGCTACAATTGTTGGAGATGTTACATTTGGGAGTCAATGTAGTGTATGGTTTAATGCAGTAATACGAGGTGATGTACATTATATAAAAATTGGAAATAAAGTAAATATTCAAGACGGTGCTGTAATTCATGCTACCTACTTAAAACACCCAACACATATTGGAAACAATGTATCTATAGGTCATAATGCTATAGTGCATGGTTGTACAATACATGACAATGTTTTGATTGGTATGGGAGCCATTGTTATGGATAATTGTGTTGTAAACAGTAATTCTATTATAGCTGCAGGTTCGGTAGTTACGCAAAACACCATTGTAGAATCTGGTGCAATTTACGCAGGTATACCCGCAAAAAAAGTAAAAGACATCAATCAATCAGATTTTGCTGGAGAGATAGAACGAATATCAAACAACTATGTGATGTATTCTGGCTGGTTTAAAGAAGATGAATAAATTCTATTTTACAATATAGTTTCTTCCATGTATCAAAACTTCGGGATCTATAAGTATAATGCTAAAAACACCTAGCAGAATAATTACTTTAAGTAGAAAATGAAGTTTTATAAAATGCTCTTTTTTATCTGCTTGAAATAAAGCCAACAAAAACATGATAAGTAACAATATACTGCCGTAAAAATATATATCCATATAACCT
>JAVTWD010000069.1:0-2099 GCA_032229505.1 Bacteroidota bacterium | reverse complement strand
GAAATTTCGTTGGCAAGATATTTTTGCCCGCCAATTAAAAGGATTGCCACATTCAGGATGCCTATCACAAATAGAATAATGGTGAAAAAGTAAGCTTCTGTTTTTGCCAAATCCAAAGCTTTCTCTTGATAATCATTTACTTTTATTCCATAGTTTTTCTCGATATATTTTTCTTTTGCAAAAAACTTAATAACGCGTATTCCCGAAAAGCTGTCTTGCACAAAGGTGGAAATGCTGGACTGGCTTTTTTGCATAATCTTCGATTTCCTATTGATGATGGAGCTTACTTTATAAATAATAAAAGATAATATTGGAAGTGGAATAAGCGTCCATAATGTCATATCAAAATCGGTTTTCAGCATATAAATACTGGTAATGATGAGTAAAATAATTAGGTTTACAACATACATTACACCTGGTCCTAGATACATACGAACGGCTACAACATCCTCACTCAAACGGTTCATCAAATCACCAATGGTTGTTTGCTTGTACTGAGTAAGCGACATTTCCTGATAATGCCTATAGATTTTATTTTTTAACTCGTATTCAATCTTTCGTGAAGTTACAATAATGGTTTGTCTCATCATAAAAGTAAAAAATCCGGTAAGAAGAGATGAGCCAATATATATTGCCACAAAAATTAAAATTTCCTTGTTAAAACCTAATCTTTGATGTTTTGAAAGTAAATCTACCGATTTTCCTATGTATTGTACTTTATAGATGAGAAAAAAATTACTCAATATGATAAATAGAAGCCCCCAAAACAATGGCAATTTGTGTTTCCAGAAATAAGGATTAAGGGATTTTAGGGCTTTCATGATCTAATTATAATTTTTGACTTGGCTGCTTCGATTTGCAAAAGTAACTAAAATTCAACCTTTTTAAAAACCAATAATAATTATATCTTTGCACCCGCAAAACCAAACGGCGAGGTAGCTCAGTTGGTTAGAGCGCAGGATTCATAACCCTGAGGTCACGGGTTCAACTCCCGTCTTCGCTACAAACTTAAAAAGCAGGATTAAAGCACTTTAGTCCTGCTTTTTTATGTAAAGATTTATAAAACATTTGAAAATCAAACACAATTTTAAATACACTTTGAAAGAAAGATAAAATATATTGAACTCAAAATATATCATACAAATAATAACTTAACCTTATTGGGGTTAATCTTAAATAAGATTAATAAAATAAAAAGTTAAGGCGAAAATTAAAAACACATAAGCACCTATTATTTAAATCATAAATATATTAAGAAAACAAAACAAATAACCCCGAAAGATAAGAAGCCTTTCGGGGTTTTGTTATTATAAATATAATTCTTTTAATACACAATTTTAACTACTGCATTTTTATTGTTTTGTAGTGCAATATTGAGTAAGAGTACAGTATTGTTTTTTGGAACATCAGTAAGTTGAGTTTGAAGAGTATCTAGATCTTTTACCTCTTTTATAGTTTGTCCCAATACATTACACACTTTTACAGCTTTAATATTGTATTGTGAAGATTTAATAAGGATGTTTTCTTTGGTTGCAACACGAATACCCTGATTTTGCCAATCATTTGTAGCGGTGTTTAGCGCATTAGAGTTGTACACAATCTCAAATCGGTCATTGCTACTTCCTGCTGAAGCGGCTGTAAAAGTATACGGATTACTTCTTAAATTGTGTACTGTACCCGTATATAAATCTCTTACATAAATCTCTTGACTTGTATCAGCCAAAGCACCATCAAGAGCAGCTATAGCTAAAGTATATGTTCCGCCTGATAATACATTGATTCCTAAAGGAACGACATCGTTGGTATTAAAAGGCACAGGTCTGGCTTGAATATTACAGCTTTGATTACCTATTAAAGAGTACAATGCAAAAGCACCATCAAAATTCTCTGGAGTATCAAACATACTGTCAAGCTCTAAACTGGCATCTTGTACATACCCTACAAGAGTACGAGAAGAAGCTCCTTGGCTATCCACCAAATCCAACCACATACGATGACGCTCTAATGTATTCACATAATTTGATATGTCATCGGTAGATGTGCTAGTATTGGTACTTTGGGTGGTTTTGTAAAAAGTAGTATTGGTTACCGTTACCCCT
>JAVTWD010000068.1:6674-11201 GCA_032229505.1 Bacteroidota bacterium | reverse complement strand
CCCCTTCCTCTTCTTCACTCTTTCTCTTTCGGGGCTGCAAAAGTACACATACTTTTTAAAACCTCCAAATTTATTTTCAAAAAAATTAATCTTTTTTTGATTCTTAATCTCTTTTCTCAATTACGCACTCAAAAAACGGGACGGCAAAGATAATAAGGGTTTTTGTGTTCGCAAAATTTATTTTAATGTTTTTGGCTAAAATAAATTCACAATAAACAATATTTTAATAATTGCCTTAGGTCCCGATAGCTATCGGGAGCAGCAAAAAGCCCGCAGCATAAGGGTTTTAGAAGAAAACCCGGTGCGAGGACTTGCAACGAAAAGCCGGGCCATTGTTGAAAACTTTGCCCTTGTTTTTAACAATGGAAAGGCCCAAATAATATGTTTTGCCTTTTGTTAAGCTTAATTTTAAAGAAATTTTAAAAGAATTAAGAAAATGGCAGGAGTGAATAAAGTTATTTTGGTTGGAAATTTAGGGAAAGATCCTGAAATTAAATACCTGGAAGGTAATATTGCACGCACACACTTTAGTTTGGCAACTACTGATGCTTATAAAGATAAAAACGGTAACCGTGTTGAACAAACCGAATGGCACAATATTGTGATTTGGCGCGCATTGGCAGAGAGTGCTCAAAAAATACTAAAAAAAGGTACACAGGTTTACATTGAAGGAAAGATACAAACCCGCCAATGGAATGATAAAGACGGGGCTAAAAAACAAATTACTGAAATTAATTGCGAAAGCTTTGTGATATTACAAAGCAAAAGCACGAGTAGTAACGATATTAAAGGGTTTGACTCGAACGCGAATTTAGATAACCTTGATAGCGCAGGTTTGCCTTATTAACAACAAAAAATTAAAACAAAATGCAAATACCGTATTATAATTAATACGGATATTTATTTTTGTGATATGATAATCAACGGTAAAACTATTTTTTGCGTTTTAATTTTTGCCCTGGGCTTTGCTATTACAGGCTGCGACGAAGAGGATGAAATTTTTTCGCCAAAGCCACGCGGTTATTTTCGCATTAATTTTCCTGAAAAAAAATACAGATTATACGATAGCATTTGTCCGTATAAATTTGAGATACCTGTTTATACCCAAATGAAGCAGGATAATCACAATGGAGCTGATCCTTGCTGGTTGAACCTTGAGTTTCCTAAATACCAGGCGACTGTACATTTGAGCTATAAAGAAGTAAATAACAACATTGCCACCTACCTTGAAGATTCGCACAATTTTGCTAATCGCCACCAGGTAAAGGCTACAGGGCTTGATGAAATTACAGTAGTGCGTGACAGCGCAAAAGTCTATGGTTTGGTTTTTGATATTGAAGGCAACACAGCGTCATCGGTTCAATTTTATTTAACTGATAGTACAAAGCACTTTTTACGCGGCGCATTATACTTTAACAGCATACCTAATATAGACTCGTTACGAATTGTAGTTGATTTTATTAAAAAAGATATTTTACATTTAATAAACACCACCAGCTGGAAAGCAGGACAAATGCCGGTTACGCCAGAAACCAAAAAGAAAGCTTAATTTTTTATGCGTAAAGCATTACCATCGTAAGTGGTACCATACACACGTAACGCCCATGTAGCAGGCCCTTGCGTAACCGTTCCGTCATACAATTGCCAGCGCGAATCACTAATAGTATCCCTTACAGTAAAATTATCTGACATTACTTTGCCTTTAGCAGAAGGATTATCGGGTAAATAAGAAGATGTACGTTCCAAAGCCACAAATTCCTGCTGCGATTTACGGTAAACAATAAGGCCGTTAATACCACCATTTACATAAATCCACCCACCTATTGCCTGTATTTTAAAATATAAAGGATCGTTTGGATAAATGGTCATATCAACCGGTACGTATGGTACAGGATGGTCTGCAACCGAATTTTGCGTTTTCTTTTTACAGGCTAAAAACAAAAGCACAGATACAAATGCTATGAAAACTATATTCTTAAAATTCATTTTATTAAAATACGTTATAATTTAAAATGAAAGCCACTAATTAATTACATTTGAGACTTAATACAAAAATACGAAATAGATCGTGTCGATGACAGAAAATACACCGGAAGACAACTCACAAAAAAAGTTTAATCCTTTAATGCCTCTTTACTTTGCACTTATTCTTGCGCTTGGCGTAGGTATTGGTTATTACCTTACATTTAATGCCAATTTTTCGGGCTTGCAAAGCACACTTCATAAAAAAAGCGATGGTAATAAAATAAATAATTTGCTGGATTATATTGAGCAACAATATGTAGATACAGTTAACAGATCGCAACTGGAAAACAAGACCATTACTTCGATGCTTAAAAGCCTTGATCCACATAGTGATTTTATTCCCGCGTCAGAATTTAGTGCTGTTAATGAACCTTTAGAAGGTAATTTTGATGGCGTTGGCATTGAATTTAATATTATTAACGATACCATACGTGTGCTCAATCCAATTATTGGCGGGCCATCTGAAAAGCTGGGCATAAAGGCGGGCGATAAATTAATTAAAGTGGATGGTAAAAATATTACCGGTAAAAAAATTACCAGTAAAGATGTATTTGATAAGTTGCGTGGCAAAAGCGGCAGCACCGTAAACGTTAGTATTATGCGCAACGGTATAAAAAAACCAATTGAATTTAAAATTACACGTGGTAAAATTCCATTATACAGCCTTGATATTGCTTACATTGTAAAACCCGGCATTGGCTATATTAAGATAAGCCGTTTTGCAAGTACTACTTACGATGAATTTTTAGATGCGTTTAATGCCTTATCAAAACAAGGTATGAAAAAATTAATATTAGACCTGCGTGGCAACGGTGGTGGCTTTTTAAAGACCGCAGTTGAGTTGGCTGATGAGTTTTTAATGGATGGTTTGCAAATAGTTTATACCGAAGGAAAAGCGCATCCGAAAAAAGTTTATAACGCTTCATCGCGCGGTGGTTTTGAAAATAGTGAAATGGCCGTTTTAATTGATGAAGGAAGTGCCAGTGCGAGCGAAATTGTTGCCGGTGCTTTGCAGGACAATGACCGTGCTACTATTATTGGCCGCAGAAGCTTTGGTAAAGGCCTTGTGCAGGACCAAATAGATCTGCCCGATGGATCGGCTGTGCGATTGACCATTGCCCGTTATTACACACCAACTGGACGTTGCATTCAAAAACCTTATAACAACGGATTGGATGATTATTATAATGAAGAGTATGCGCGTTACGAGCACGGAGAGCTTTATAATTTTGACAGTATAAAAGTTGATAAGAGCAAACAATACAAAACACCGGGCGGCAAAATAGTATATGGCGGCGGCGGCATTGTACCTGATATTTTTGTACCGCTGGATAGTGTAAAATACAGCCCTGTTGTTAACCGTTTATTTTATAGTGGTGCTTTTAATTCGTTTGTGTTTGAATTTACAGATAAGTACAGAAGTAAATTTTTAAGCACCTATAAAACCGCAGCTGATTTTGTGATAAAATACAAGGTCACGCAAAACGAGATCAACGAAATGAATGCTTATTTGGAAGCTAAAAAAGCAACCAGCATTCATGTGGTTGGTAATGAAAAAGGTTTTGATCAAATATTAAAAGCCTTGATTGGCCGTAATTTATTTGATAAAGATGCTTACTACCCTATCTTAAATCAAAACGATAATTCGATCTTAAAAGCGATAGATGTTTTAAGTGGTAAAAAATAAGTTTACAGTTTTATTATTTTTTTACTAATGGCCCTGTTCTCTTCAAAAATAGTTAACATGTAAACACCTGTTGCTAACTTGTCTGTATTTAATTTAAGCGCACCATCCATATTATTTAAAACATCCTGCGCAACGATCTTTCCTTCTAAATTGCGGACCATAATTCTTACTTTTTGCGCATTGTTGTTTACCAGTTTAATGTTTAATTCATTAATGCAAGGCATTGGATATACTTTCCATTCTTCGGTTTCAACAACACTTTCGTTTACTCCGGTGCTCAGATCTTCGGTAATAGTTAATTGCGAAACTGTAACAGCATCGCCACTACTTTGGCTATTTGCATTTGCTTTAATAAAAGCACCATAAAAGGTTACATTACCACTCCCAATAACAGGAGCCTTCCATTGAAATGTCCATGTATTTGAATTGGAGGTGCCGGCAGTGCCTGCTGTTTTATGAAGTATATATTTGGTACCACCGGTTAATTGTGTTCTAATAGCGTCAGTTACTATTAAGGTACCTTTTTGCGCACCTGTTGTATTTTGAGGTGATACCTGAAAACCGAATTTATTAAAGGTGCTGTGAGATACTGTAGCTGTCATATTATATGTTGCTCCGGGCACATAACCCGTTACCGGAATATCGGATGTGATAAGATTGGGGGTATTTGGCGCCGAACCACCATGACAGGCCGTACAACTCGCTGCATCACCAGGCGAACCTGAAACCCCGGCAGGAGGGCCACTTTCATATTTTGCTTTGAATTGTGAGGTTAATAATATAACTACAAATAAAAACAGGCTTAGTGTAATGTA
>JAVTWD010000068.1:0-6664 GCA_032229505.1 Bacteroidota bacterium | reverse complement strand
TTAATTTCATAAAATAATGTTTATAAACAAATGTAATAAATTGAGAAACACCTTCTGCGAACAAAACACTACAGCTATTGCACTTTTCAACTATTTCCCACTTGTTGGCGGTATTCAAGCGGTGTAAGTGCCATGTTCTTTTTAAAAAAGCGGTTAAAATAGGCCACATCTTCAAAATTAAGAGAGAAAGAAATTTCTTTTACACTCAGGTTTGTACTATATAATAACCGCTTTGCCTCTAATATTATTCGATCATGAATTAAATGAATGGCACTTTTACCGGTTTCTTTTTTACACAATGCATTTAAATAATTTGGCGAGAGGTGAAGCTTTTCAGAATACTCCTGCACAGTTAACTGTTCGGCATATTGTTTATCTATCAACTTTATAAAATCCATTACTCTTACATCGCGGTTAGTATTTTTATTATCGTCACCCTTATTCTGTTCAATAAAAAACTGTTTTACTTTTAACAAGATAATATTGAGATAAGATCTAATCATATCTATTTTAAACTGATGCTCGGAAATAAAAGTATCGTATATTGAATTAACTAATTGAAAGATCTCCTGAAATAATTTTTTAGGCACCTGTAAATAAGGTAGCGAAGAATTAAAATCGTAAAACGGAAAATTACCTGTAAAACTCTCACTTTTATTTCTGAATGGAATAATATCGCTTGTAAAACATAGCACAAAACCTTTTGATTGATTGGCCTTTAATTTATGTACCTGCGTTGGCGAAACAAAATGCAGCGAATTAGCTCTTATTTTATGATCATTAAAATCCAATTCATGAATACCACCGCCTTCGGTAAAAACAAAAAATTCGTAAAAATTATGGCGGTGTGGTATAACCCCATCGTAATTGCGGTCACCTGCCCCATTCAAAGGAATAATATCAAATTCAGCATGCTGAAGATCTTTGATCATTAGATCGTGAACAGGAATAACTGACATTGAAAATAAATTAAAATTTATATCAATTTAAAATAATCAGCTTGTTGGTTACAGTGCTTCCGTTCTTTTCAATAGCATAAAAGTAAACTCCTGAGGCAAGGTTTTTTATATCTACCTGTTTGTTATCTTTTAAGTTTGTTTGTAAAACCAATGCGCCATAACAATTATACAATTCAAATTTCGCATTTTCAGTTTCATCCATTTCAATATTTAAAACATCTTTTGCAGGGTTTGGATATACTTTTACTTCTTTTCCATTACTAAAAGTATTTATTCCTGTAATTACACTAACACACGATAAAATTGCTTTAAATCCAATATCGGTAACACCATTGTCTGAGTGAAATTTAAAAGTTAGCGCACCGGTTGCATGTGTAGATGTTTTTGTGCCGGGAGAAACCGTACCGCAATAAGCACCTAAATATGGTGCAGATGTATTTGGTCCATCATAGATCCTTAAGTAATCATAACCGCAATTGGTTTCCTGCTCTAATGCAAAAGCGGTAAATGTTGCTTTTAATTTTTGCCCTGGAGTTGCCGGATAAAATGTTTGAGTATTTGTTAAGTTATCATTGTAATTATTTTCGCCTTGTGGATCAAGATAGGTTGCATCACAAACGGTAACAGATTGATTTGTCATGGCAATAATAATACCGATGGTTATTTTTTTGGTAATAAAGATCGAACTTGTTCCATCTGAAATTGTAAACTTTAATTCTATTTCAACTGCAGGTGTGTTTGGCGCAATTGAAATATTAAAAGCACCCGGCACAGTTTGATTAACGTTAATAACACCCACATTTAATGGCGCCGTATTTACAGTAACATAACCGGCATTTGGGCCAATAGCAGTACAGGTAATAGTTGCAGCAGCGCTATTTAATTGACCAAGATTTAATGCATTCACATTTACATTGGCAGATTCTGATGCTTCTAAAAAACCATTGGCATTATTATCGCCGGTAAAATTTACATAAGATAAAAATAAAGAAGGCCCGGCTGGAAAATTACCGATATTATAATTTAAAATATTACCAACAGGCCCTATGTTCCAGATTTTAAGGCCGCTTGGATTGGTATTGTAAAAATTAGAATTTGGTGTTGTAGTACTTGAAAATACCGGTGCAAATGTTTGTTTGTAACAAGCAGCGCTATGATTATTATTGTTATTATTAGCATGCTCTAAATACACTTCGTGATTAAATGTTTGATTATCTCCAAGGCGGTTAATATGCCACACGGTCAATCCCTGGTCCGGAATATATGTACTCCTTCCTGTTTTTGTTCTGTTCTCAAATAAAAAGAATTCATTGGTATCGTTAATGTTTTTGTATTTGTAACACACTAAGCTATTGGCTGTATCAACATTTGGACCGTTATAACCTGTAACATCAACCGCTGCCATCCAACCTGCATTTACTTTAAATAAAGGGTTCGGTGGAGTTGGATTGTAACTGTTACCATAACTGCACATCAAATCAAATGCACCAATACCATCAACACCTGTGGTAGATGTATATTTATAAGTGTCCGGCCACTTGCCTATCATGTGCCCATTTTCGTGAGCAACAACCGCCAATTTTAGAGGACTACCTGCAGGTGAACAGTTATAATCACCAGAGGTTACACCATCGGCACTAAAGCCTCCAAAGTAACCTTTGTGATGCCACATACCTTGCGACCAATTTGGCGGATTACCCGTATACATTAAATTAATTGCACGAATGGTTCCGTTTGTATTAATAGATAAAGTAGAAAAATTAAAACCTAAGCCATCTATCCATTTTAAAGCAGAATCTAAAATTATTTGTGCGCCCTGCGCATAGGGCATTGCATCATAAGCTGCAAATGTTAAAGGTGCGGTATAATAACCGTAAACAACATTTTGGTAATCCAATAAACCACCTGACACATCTGAATAAAACTTACGCAGCGAGCCGTTATTACCAAAATTGGTGTAGTTCATTTGATTACAAAAGTTCACAAACTCGCTCATAGGTAAAGTTCCAGGCTCATCTGAAAAATCAACCACAATACAAAGACCTTTAATATTACCGGAGATCAGACCTTGAGGTGTAGTCATTGCTTTTCCAAAAAGATGGTCACCATCTTCTTCAGGCTTTCCTTTATTTAATGCATTATAATTTTTTTTGATCTGCTCATTTCTTGCTTCATCAGAAATATCAATATGCTTTAAAAGTTTCAGATCTGTTCTTAGTGAAGTCACGTCATTTTGCTTTCCGTTATAATGAATACCGGTTGAAATAAGTTCAGTCTCATCCTGTGAAAGCTTTGCATAACAGATCCATCCATTATTATCACGAACAACTGTAAAACCATCAAGACCTTCCGCTCGCATATAATACTCGGTGCCATATAGCTTCACCTCAACCATTGCTCCATTTGGTTGTTTAAATTCCTGTATCTCTCCGTTGTACGGCGAAGCATTTAATTGTACGCAGCAAAATATAAAAAGGGCAAGTATTATTTTTTTCATGAGCTTGATATTTAACACTAAAAATACAAAAAAAACACAGCAAAAACGAATTGCGTTTTTAGCAGGATTGAACATGTTCAACTAAAAATTTAGAAAAATACATTACTTTTGTTTCCTTAAAATAAAGGAGACTTGTCAGTCCGAAGGACTCCTATGGAGAGTGGTCGAACGAGCAAGCCTGGTCAAAAGGACTCCTATAGAGAAAGTTTGTATACGCGCAAGTGTATGAATAACAAAGAAACTATGATTTATTTTGCGTATATATTAAAAAGTGAAAAAGATAATAAGTATTATTACGGTAGCACTGAGAATATTGAAAACAGGCTAAATAAACATAATAGAGGAGATGTTAAAGCAACTAAAAACCGAAGACCATTTGTGCTGCATTATAAAGAAGAATATGTAACTAGATCTGAAGCTTATAAACGAGAACAATATTTTAAAACCATAGATGGATATAATTGGTTAAAAAACAACCAAATAATATAAATAGGAGACTTGTCAGAGTGGTCGAACGAGCAAGCCTGGAAAGTTTGTATACGCGCAAGTGTATCGAGGGTTCGAATCCCTCAGTCTCCGCAGATAAATACAAAAGGCGCTGATAAGCGCTTTTTAAGTTTAATGAGCGTTGAAAGTTTACTTTCATAAGTGAAAGAAAACTTAAAAAGAGAATGCAAAGCATTCTCTTTTTGTATTTTGACTTTCGAAGATCGAGGGATCATGTTAATAATCCCTCAGTCTCCGCAATAACGCAAAAATCACAGCGTGTTGCTGTGAGTATCTTCCAGCGTTTCGTTCAAATTGCTCCCTATATGGGGGTTGATTGTTTTTATTTTATGGGTTACCAATTCCTTTTTTTCTAAATGATGCTACAGAAGCTCAAAACTTATGTGTAAGAGGAGTTCCTTTTTTGTGATAAGCCGTAAAGATGCTATTGCAGATGCGCAACAACCTTCTGCGATACTTCAGTCTCTTGAAATAGCTTTTGCATCTCTACCAACTAACCGGACATTCAGCAGACAAAGACACTCAGGCTAACAAATATTTTGTACCTTTATTAAAAGCTCCCCAAGACAAAAAACTTATCATGAGAAAAATAACATTCGTTTTCATATTTTTTTTCACTTTTATAAGCTGTAAGAAGGACAAGAAGAATGAGCAACCTCCGATTACAAATGCCCCTACATTTCAACCCGAGCTTCCCGCGTATTACAATTTGTTTAATCGCACAAACGGTTGGATTGGCGCTGATGTTTCATCCTCAATACCTCTTTCGTCACAAAAAACACTATGGCTTTATGGAGATACATGGAATGGTACAATAGAAGACAATAAAAGGAAGAATTACACATTTACAGCTCACAATACAATTGCCATACAGGACGGAACAGATCCCTCTGCTGCTACTCTCAATTATTATTTCGGTAGCACACCTTCCACTACTTTCTTTATACCAAATGATAATATCGGAATGCTTTGGCCCATGCATGGCACAATGATCAATTCTGAATTATATATTTTCTTCGTGCAAAGTGACACTGCAACCGGTGGCTTTGGATTTAAACTTGTTAACAGTAAGTTAATCAAAATATCTAATCCGCTCGCCCATCCGTCACAATGGTTGATGACGCAATATCAAGTGCCACATTCTTTTTTTAGCCCAACAAAACAAATTGTTTTCGGATCTAATTTGATTCAGAAAGATGGCTATACTTATATTTATGGGACTGAAACTGATAATACAATAAGTAATAGGTATTTATTACTTTCAAGAGTAAAATCAGATAGTATTACCAACTTTTCATCCTGGAAATTTTACTCTCAGGGGCAATGGAAAAGTGATTATCAAATATCCGACCGTTTAACATCCAAAATGGGCTTTGAATTTTCTATTTCATTCCAACCTCAAAAAAACAAATTTGTGTTAGTTAATTGTGATCTTGGTTTTTCACAAGGTATAAATATACAGTATGCGGACTCACTTTGGGGCAATTGGACTACACCTGTTAGTATATACCAATGCCCTGAGCCTGCTTGGGGAAATAAAATTTTTTGTTACGCGGCTAAAGGACATCCTGAGCTTTCAGCAAATAATGAACTTATAATCACATATGTAGCAAACTCAACAGATGTGAATGACATTATCAATGACGCAAGACTTTATTGGCCAAGATTTATTAAAGTACCCTTCTGATATTTTTTCTGTGGATAATTAAACTGTATGCAGCTCACAACTTCTAACAGCAGCAACTCTAACGAACGACGACCCCATAGACTCCAAACAAACATTAAAAATGATAAAGCAGAATATTGACAAAACTTTTTAGCTTTACTAAAATTTGAACCCTTGCACGCATACTAAACTAAACAACAAACAGACGACAATAGAAAAAATGGCGATACCAAAGAACAAAGGAGAATTAGTAAAAGCTATCGTTGACAACTACAAAAGTTTGACAACTGAACTTTCAACTATTCCTACTGACATAACAACAAATAAAGAATTAGAAGGACATTCAAAGAATACACTAATGAGTGTCAACAACCTTGTTGCTTATCTCGTTGGTTGGGGCCAATTGGTTTTAAAGTGGAACAACAAGAAAAGCGAAGGACTTGAAGTTGACTTTCCAGACACGGGTTATAAATGGAACCAACTTGGACTACTTGCGCAGAAATTTTACAAAGACTATGAAAAAGACGATTTCAAAACGCTTAGCAAAAAACTTGACAACACAACAAAAGAAATATTGAAGTTAATTGAAAGCAAAACGAACAAAGAACTTTATGAAATGGCTTGGTACGACAAATGGACATTAGGAAAAATGATACAACTAAACACTTCTTCTCCATTCAAAAATGCAAAGGACAGAATTAGAAAATGGAAAAAAATCAAACAGCTAAAATAACAAAATAGGGTCATAATTAGGGTTGGGAATTATACATTGACTGTTTTATCCTTTTCTGGCTTTTATCAGTTGGGCAACTCCTTAACTGCTTCTATTTCAGTTTTATATCGGTCAATGAAGTCTAGAATCACCTCGAGGTCTTGAAGTAATAGGTTCGAAATATGTCCCTCTTTTCCCGCAGATAAATACAAAAGGCGCTGATAAGCGCTTTTTAAGTTTTATGAGCGTGTAAGCTCCCCCAAAAATAGGACTATTCAAAAGTAGATTTTTTTATTAAATTATTAATAATTGTTGAACCTTGC
>JAVTWD010000067.1:0-2138 GCA_032229505.1 Bacteroidota bacterium | reverse complement strand
TCCTCGTAAAGATGCACGATAACTTCAGTATCAGAGATAGTCTGAAAATGATGCCCAAGCTTTTCTAGTTCAACACGTAGTTCCTGAAAATTATAAATTTCACCATTTAACAAAACAGCGATAGTACCGTCTTCATTATAAATTGGTTGCGAGCCGGTCTGTAGATCAATGATGCTCAGTCGACTATGGCCTAAAAAAGCGGAGCCCATCTGAACTAAACGGTAGTCATCCGGACCTCTCATACGAAGAGTGTCAAGCATTGACCCAGCCATTTTCATGGTATCAGCAGTTACTGCTTGGCTTACCTCACCATTCTTAAAATAAAGGCTTATCAAACCGCACATAAAATAGAGCTAATAGAGATGGTTATGTGAAGAGTTATTGGTGGTAGCAGCTGACTTAGGTAAAAAATTCGCCGAAGTTGGCCTTGAAATCAGGGGGAATAACATCAAAAATGGTAGCGTAAAAAAAATATTTAAAAACATTGAAATAATTTGATCCTGCCTTGAATTTAAAAGCAAAATGAACTTTCCAGACTTCCATTCTCCAAACAAGGTGGTATTCAAAAAAGCGATAAAAGGAGAAAGGCAATTATGCATTAGGTATATGGCAAAATCAAATTCAGAATAATTTTTATTGTTTAATAAAAAAAATATAATAAATGCACAGATAACTATAAAAAAGATTTTCCAATACTCTAAAGGCAATTCATATAAGGATTGTGACTTAAATAAAATCCAGACTAAAGTTATAATTTCAATAAATAAAGCCGAATAAGCCGCTCCTTGCAATCCCAATAATGAAATGCAAAAAAAACCCAATATAATTTTGGGTGGAACTAATATTATTTTAATAAAAGATAAAACCCCAGTCTTTTTGTAATATAAAATACCAAAAGACAAATAAGTAATAGAGCCATTTATAATAGTTGTAATAATTTCAATTTGTGCAATGGATACTGCTGACCAAAACTCAGGTGGCGTCATTAATTTTAAAATATCTTTTATTGAGACACCTAATATTAGACCAAAAAAAATCATTAAAAATAGATAACGGGTAAACATTTTACTGATAATTTGAGGAGCATTTTCTTGTTCAGCTATTTCTATACTTTTAGTACGCCACGCTCTCTGAAAAGGCACTGTAATAAAGAGGTTTATTAAAGGTGGAAACTTATAAGCCATCTCCAAAACGCCCATCCCTTCAAGTCCAATTAGAACTCGAACCAGTATTCTTTCCGCTTGCCGCCCCAAAAAACTAATAATTTCTCCCGGTAGTAGTGGCAACTGAAACCGTAGTAGATGAATCGCAATATTCCGATCAAATTCACAACCATGCTCCCGAAAAGCAATAATATGAAAAACCAAAGAACTGACTATAGCCGCCATCAACGATGATATAAAAATTCCTACTAAACCAATTTCTAAAATAACAACTAACCATATATTAAGAAAAAGGCCTAGAGCAAGCCGAATTAAATTGATGATAGAAAATGAAAGAGACTGTTGCTTAATAATTTGAATTGTGCTAGCACTTTGGCCTGATACATCGATAACAAACGCAATCAATGCCAAACAAATGAGAGGATAATATTGACTGCTACCTAAAATAATTTTACTCAGAGACGAGCTAAAAAAAAGCGGGAAAAAAATGATTAATATTCCCAGAATCCATACAAGGCAAATGCCTGTACCAAGGACTAATTTTTTATTAGCTTTCGATTGCTCATGGTAGATTCTTAAAATCGCTGTTTGAAAACCCCCAGTAAGTAAAATTGTTAGAAAGCCGAGGCTGGTATCGATCATGGCAATAACGCCATAACCTTCTGCTTGAAAAATATATGCATAAAAGGGCAACATGAGAAAGCTAGCTAGCCTTCCAATAACTGTCGCCATACTATAGATAATAGTATGCTTAAAAATTTGTCGCCCTAGACCCATGATTGAAACCATATCCTTAATATATAGAGAAATAATTTATTAACTAATTCACTGAAATGAAAACGATCCTGGTACCTTCACTCCGCCGGGTGTGGAGGTAAATACATATCGGTATCAGAATAATGGGAATCAGAGCTACAAACCAATTGTAACTTACCAAATTGGAAAACTCGCCTCAACAGTGTCGGCAGAAGTGTA
>JAVTWD010000066.1:0-2142 GCA_032229505.1 Bacteroidota bacterium | reverse complement strand
TGTGTTTTGTGCTCCAACATTAAATGCTGTTGTAAATATTATAGCGAATGTTAGTAAAGCTTTTCTAATGAAGTTTTTTGGGCTACCTTCTGAAGCCTTTTCTGATAAGCGGGAAAATACCGATGCTTTGTTTTTTAAGTTGTTCATTTTTTGGTTTTTAAAAATTATTCTACAAAAGTATGACTAGTTTATATGTTTTAGTAACTTTGTAACTAAAAGTAACAGTAACAAAAAAGTAACTAAGTAACTTATGGCGGAAATTAATTGTATTCAGAATAAAAAGAACATGATGGCTATTCATGATTCGATGGATGTACTTAGCGGTAAATGGAAAATATCGATAATCTCCTCAATTTGTTTTTATGAAAAACGTAGATTTTCAGATGTACTCAATGATGTAGTTGGTATTTCGAATAAGATGCTAAGCCAAGAATTAAAAGGATTAGAAGTAAATAAATTAGTTAAACGAACTGTTTTGGACACACAACCACCTACGGTTATGTATGAACTTACAGAACATGGCAAGAGCTTGCAAACTATTATTGACAATTTAACTGATTGGGGTATGGCTCATCGAAAAAAAATTCTAAATAAATAGACTCTCAATTCTAAACTAAATTTCAGAACTTTTGCTAACTTGAGCATTACATTATCAAATACAATAAAAAAAACGGGAGATTAACTCCCTGTTTTTGTTTCCTGTTCATGCATGATTGGTTTTAGTGCTTCACGCAACACAGACATATTTCTATGAATCTTCTTTTTAGTAACGCGTGCGTAGCGCATTGTTGATTTAATAGACTTGTGACCAAGCATTTTACCAACAGTGTCTAACGGCACATCATTTTCTAAAGTAACAGTAGTTGCGAATGTGTGGCGAGCTGTGTGATGGGTAAGGTGTTTTTTGATACCACATAACGCTGCAATTACTTTAAGGTATTTATTGAAATGGGAATTGTAATGCTGCGGTAATATTCTTCCAAGGATCTGGCGGCACTTATGATTTTTATATTTCTCAATAATTTGCAATGGAATATCTAAAAGCATTACCATTTCTTTAATATCTGTTTTAGTACGATCAGTTGTAATAAATTTTTCGCGATCAATACCAAGGAAAATATTTTCTTCTTCTAATCCCATTGAATCTTTAAAAGCATAACCCGTAAACACACAAAAAATATAAATATCACGGATCTCTTCTAACTGAACATCGAGCATTTCTTTTTGCCACATTTCAATAATCTCGTGCATTTCTAAAACTTCGATATCCGGTTCGATATAAGAGCATGTATAAGATTCGAAAGGATTTATCGTAAGCTTACTTTTTTTAATAGCAAATTTTAAAGCCTGTTTACTGATCTTAATATATTTCATTGCAGAATTACTTTGCAATTTGTGTTTGATAGACAAGTAATGTTCGAAATCGTGAACAAAACTTGGCTTGATATTTTCCATTAAAACATCAGATACTTTCAATTCATCTTTCATAAAAGCAACCAGTTTATCTTTAGTGTATTTCATTTTATCATAAGAGGCCTGGGCACGATTTCCGATATCAACCTTTTCTTTAAATTCTTTCATCATCCAATCGAAAGACTGTAGGAAGGTCATTTTCTTTTCGGTTTTACCCAGAATTCTGTTTTTGAGTAATTCGGCACTTAATGGAAGCTCCAATTCGACCATTTGGTTGTAATGCTTATTAACTGTAGTTTGAAAGTTGGCCAAGAACTGATTTACGTCCTTTTCCTCTTTAGTTTTTGCGATCAGGCGACCATGATTCCACTTTTCGGGATCGATATACTGGCCGGTTGCTATTTCGGCTCTGACCTGGTTAAGAGTTATCCGACAGTAAACGGGTACGCCGTTTTCGTTTTTGCCTTTGGTTTTAAGCCAAAGAGAATTGATAAATTGGTAACTGTTTGCATTGTTTTTTGTATTAAGGTTAAACGATTTGACTCGTTCATCTTTAATGGAAGTATCAGTATTATAGTAAGTTACGTTTATTCGGTTACCTAAAATTAAGAACAATAGAGGTAACCTGAGAAGTAACCGAATGGCTTAGTTTTAGTTAGTCTGAAATAGACGTTTGCAAAAACGGGCATAACGGTTCGCGGTGTGACGTAAAATTAGTAGACCATTGCG
>JAVTWD010000065.1:0-2142 GCA_032229505.1 Bacteroidota bacterium | reverse complement strand
GGGTTGATCAACATACAGTTTGCCATCAAAGATGAAAAAGTCTATGTGATTGAAGCCAACCCAAGGGCATCAAGAACTGTTCCGTTCATCTGCAAAGCTTATCAGGAACCATACGTAAATTATGCGACCAAAGTAATGCTAGGCGAGAAAAAAGTGAAAGATTTTGATTTCAAACCAGTCAAAAAAGGATATGCGATCAAAATTCCGGTGTTCTCATTCAGCAAATTCCCGAATGTAAACAAGGAACTCGGACCTGAGATGAAATCTACTGGAGAAGGCATTTATTTCATAGATGACCTGACAGACGATTTCTTCCTCAATGTTTACTCCGAAAGAAATCTTTACTTATCAAGATAACAAAAAAAGGCCCTTCACGGGCAGTAGTGGTCGGAAGATTAAATATCTTCTGACCCTTTCTTTTTTTTGGCGTGTATAACTTTTACATTTGAATACGCTTTCCTATAATTCAGATGTATCAGTTTAAGAATCACAAAGTTACCGCAAAAGAGCTTCTTGATTTTATTCCTGAGGCTTTACTCAGCCGTTTATCTGGCACTACAAAAGTAGACCACTATGCTAAAGTTCTTCATGGCAGAAAGATGTTTTATTTGCTTCTGTACGGTATTTTGGAGAACGACAGACTCAGCCAACGTACGCTCGAAGACACTTTTAACAATTCGGGTTTTAAACAGTTATTCCATTTAGATGCGACAGAAACGGTAGTTCACAGCTCTATATCAGAACGCCTATCGAAAATTGATTACCTGTATTTTAAGGAGATTTATGAATTTATTTACGATAAGTTTTCAGGACACTATTCCTTCGGTGAGAGCTTAAAATACAACCTTATCAGGGTAGACAGTACAATGGTCAGTGAAGCATCTTCAAAGCTGAAAGAGGGTATTGATCATAAAAATGGTAAAAAGTCGGTAAAATATTCTGTCTCTTTTGATGGCATTTTACCCTCTGTTTTTGAAGTGTTTACCCAACCCAGATTCAGCAGCGAAGAAAGTGCTTTGCCCGAAGTGATAAAAGCCCATCTGATGAAAGAATCTTCACACAGTAATATGTACATTATAGACCGCGGTCTGCAATCTATACAGGCCATGAGTCAGATTTCATCTCAGAATGCTCATTTTGTTATTCGAGCGAAAGATAAAAGGAAATATCAGGAAATAGAATCGATGATTACGGATTCTACCAACTTTGATTTAGGTGCTCTAACGCTAGTGAAAGACAGTAAAGTATACTTATTCCGGGGTAAAACAATCCAAAATAAAAAAGGAAACTTACATGTACGGGAAGAATTATTTCAAGAACCTTTCAGGCTTATAGAGGCCCAATCAAAGGAGAATTCAGAAATTAAATATGTTTTCATATCAAATGATTTTTCTCTCACCCCAAAAGAAATTGCCGATATTTACCGAAAAAGATGGGACATAGAGGTCTTCTTTCGTTTTGTTAAACAAGAATTGAATCTAAAACACTTGTTGTCTCTCAATGAAAACGGAATTAAAGTAGTTTTATACATGACTCTTATTGCCGCAATATTTGTGTTACTCTATAAAAAAAGCAATAGCCTGGGTTATAAAACTGCAAAAAGAAGATTCGTCATGGAAATACAATACCTCTTGATAAAGGAAATCGTAATTATATGCGGGGGGGATCCCAAACTCCTATTCAAAACATAAAAAATGGCCGGAATTTCTTCCGACCATGACTGGGAGATGATCCCCGCTTTTTTAATTGAGCGTCAGTGAAATGGTGTTTCTTGACACTACGGCATATTCTTATTATTTCACATGCGATTGATGAAAAATAGCATTTTGATCTCTGGTATCGTGTATTAGCTTTCAATTGTGTTTTTAAAAAAGCTCTCCGATTTCCTGAGTTTTTTAGATATCCGGTTAAACTATTTCAGATTTAGTTGAAGGCGGTATTTTTATTTAGATCACGTTCATGAATAATAGAGACACTTTAATAAAACGGACCTGACAGATTTATTTTGACGAGGTTTTACCTGTCTTGGAAACATACAACAGAGGTAAATTATCAGAAATCCTATCTTGATTATAATTGGCCTGGTTGATTGTACCTTAATCTACCATTTTTTCTTAAAATCTCCTTTTGAGAAATATTTTT
>JAVTWD010000064.1:0-2145 GCA_032229505.1 Bacteroidota bacterium | reverse complement strand
ATGCTAATATATCTTATAAACTAAAAGATTATTTTTTAAGTCGATTTATAAATGTTTATGATAAATATAATTTCCATCATTCGTCGTCTCTTAAATATAATGAAGTATTTAATTTTGTATCTGATATATTTTCGGAAGAGTTGTCTTTACATTCTGCATCATTAAAAATTGCACAGCATCTTTATGAGAGCTCCCATCATCCTAAAATTAAAGATGGAGAATTGTATGTTGCTTTTTTTAAAAATTGTGAATATGAAAATAAGCAAACAGATGCAGTTGGAATCTTTAAAATTGAGAATAAAAGTGGCTTCTTTGAAGTGAATCAGCAGGAGAATAAGTTTGCAATAGTATACAAAGAAGGTATTGATATTAATAAATTGGATAAGGGATGCTTAGTTTTTAATGCCAATAAAAAAGAAGGATTTGAGGTTGTTATCTTTGATAATCATAATAAAGGTGAAGAAGCCTTATATTGGAAGGAAACTTTCTTAGGATTAAGACAGAAGCAAAACGAATTTCATCAAACAAATCAATTTTTGGGAATCACAAAAAACTATGTAACAAAACAATTGTCAGATGATTTTGAAGTGACGAAAGCAGACCAAATTGATTTACTTAACCGTTCAGTGGAGTATTTTAAAACCCATGAAAGTTTTGACAAGAAAGAATTTGAGAGGGAAGTCTTTCAGGATGCAGCAATAATAAAGTCATTCAGAAACTATGATGAAAACTATCGTCAGGATAATGAAATCGAACTAGAAGATACTTTTGATATTTCACAGCAGGCTGTGAAAAAACAGGCAAGGGTTTTTAAAAGTGTCCTGAAGTTAGATAAAAACTTTCATATCTATATTCACGGTAATCGAGAATTAATTGAACAAGGGGTGGAAAAAGATGGAAGGAAATTCTATAAAATATATTTCCAGCAAGAGTCTTAATATTATTAAAATAGTACATGATAAGAATAGTTAAAGAAAATACTGTATTGGCTAGTGCTTTTTTGATATTTATCGCTGTGATAAAGCAAATATTATTTTACAGAGAATTTGATATTGTAATCATAGATTATTTAACTTTTGGTGAAATATTAACTTCAATATTTGATGATATATTTTCATTTTTAATTGTTTTCGGTGCAATTCTCACGCAAGCTGTTTTAGCAAATTTATTTTTTCACGTAGGAAAATTGAGCAAGAAAAAGGTAATAGTTGAAAAAATTGAAAATAAAATTAATAGCCTTGATATAGATAATAGATTTATAGTTATGTTGGTCGTTACTTTGGCATTAATTATTAGTTTTCGTTATTATTTTGCATTGTATAATGATATTATTATCTATATTATTCTTTTATTTGTTTCACAGACGGTGCTTGTATGGTTTGATTTTTACTACAGGAATACTGTAAATAGGGATTCTTCTTCTCAAGATCTTGTTTGGAGTATTTTTATAAGTTTTGGTGTATTTGTTTTTATGAGTTCGCATTTCGATGTTTTGAGAATCAAAAAGGAGCACATGTTTACTAAAATTGTCTCAACAGACACACTTGTCTGTTCAAATGAAACCAAGCTACTTTATATCGGTAAAACTGAAAATTACTTTTTTACTTATGATATCATAACAAAAACGTCGAGGGCTGCTAAGATGAATGATGTAAAATTTATTGAACAAAGTAAGTAATCTATTTTTTTTCGCAAGGGTTTAATTACTATATACTTCTTTATAGGTAGATATTTTATCTGTCACCATAAGAAATATGCAGTACTTCTCTCATACCACATAAATCCTTAGCTTTACGCCCCAAAACTGCTTAGCCTCAAATGAGGTGATCAGAAAACAGGAGAATAGACATGCACAAGCTATTGGTAATAGAAGACGAGATCAAGACCGCCAATTCCCTTTCCACCGGGCTCACCGAAAACGGGTATGTGGTAGATGTCAGCTATGATGGGGAGAATGCCTGGGCACTCATTCAGAAAAACAGGTACGATCTCATTGTCACCGACATCATCATACCCAACATAGACGGCTTTGAACTCTGCTCAAAAACAAGAGAAGCCAATATAGACACCCCTATCCTCATCCTCTCGGCCCTCAGCCTTGTGTCAGACAAGATCAAAGGCTTCGATGCCGGCACAGACGATTAT
>JAVTWD010000063.1:0-2151 GCA_032229505.1 Bacteroidota bacterium | reverse complement strand
AATCCGTCCAAATAACACTTTTTAAGCCGCCAAAGAAACAAATTATAAAACTAAAAAATATTATCAAAAAAGATGAAACAGCAATTCCATGAAAACTAACGCCCGCAAAAATCATCATGGATACTGCAATTGCAGCAAGATAAATTCTTGACCCCTCGGCGAAAACGCGGCCAATAAGGAACATCGCCCCCGCCGCTTGCATTGCGCCTTGCGAATATCTTATCTTTATCAATTCATATACGGTCGAAACTTTCGCCTTATAAAATCGTGGAATAAGTATTTTACCAACAAAAATTGCCGCAATAATTGTTCCTAAATTTGTTCCAAGATAAGTGAAGTCGCCACGATAACCATAATCAGGCGCACCAAGAAAAGTTGCCGCAGATTGCATAGTTGCAATGGTTGAAATCGCAACTACCCAAGGCGCAACATCATGGCCAGCAAGGAAATAATCTTCGGCATTTTTTGCTTTAGTACGCTGAAAAAAAACGCCAATCCCAAAAAGCAAGAAAACAAACCCAATTAATACTGCCCAATCAATTGGTTGAAAAAATGCCTTCATGAACCACCCCTTTTTTTTAACTTAGCAAGCAAAAAGAAAATATTCCAATGTTTCAAACATTGGTATTTGAAACATCAATAAACTCACTTAAATTTAACTAAATTACGCTATATTATTTATAACTATGGGGGCTATTTTGAGAATTTCACTTTCACAAAAACTAAATGATATTATCAATAAGGCAAATATTGTCGAAAGTGACGTTTTAGAATTGCGTCAAATAACTTATTCTGACGGTGCAATTAATGAAGAGGAATTTAATCTAATTCTTTTAACAATTGCAAAAATCGAAAATGAACAAGATTATTGGCAGTTTTTTATCAATGATACAATTTGCGATTTTGTCCTTAAGCAAAAAATGCCGCAAGATTATATAAATGAAGAAGATTGTAGAAAAATTATAGAAACCCTATCTTCTAATGGTCGAATTAAAAATATCGCAAGCTTAAAGTTAATATTAAAACTTATAAATCAGTCAGTTGATGCGCCGTTTAGTCTTAAAGATTTGGTTTTTAATGAAATAAAATCTACTATACGAACAGATAATGGCGTTACTAGAAAGACAAATACCAATAATATTGCACATATCGAAAACGCAGAATTGGAAATTATTAAAAATACTATATATGCAATTTCAGGAACAAGTGCCTCAACTATTGGTCTTGATGAAGCTGAATATTTGTTTGAAATTAAAGATATTATAATTGATGGTGAGAATTGCCCTGAATGGGGTGAATTTTTTGCAAAATCAATTAGCAACCATCTTATGGCACACAATTTTTATACAAAAGTGCCAATCAAACGCGCAATAGAACACGAAAAATTCCTCAACTCTCCAAGTGGTGGAATTGGTTCATTCTTATCGAGAATGTTTAACTTTGACCAAAATACAAATGAAACTGCTTCATGGGACGATAATCATGGAAATGACGACATTGAACGTGACGAAAAAATAACAATTTCAGAAAACACTTGGCTTATGAAAAAAATCAACAAAGACGCAAAAATCGACAAATACGAACAAGCCATCCTAGATTTCATAAAACAATAATGGCGGAGACGGAGTCCTAGATATTTGTGTTTTTCATTGTATTTTGATGTATTCAATTGCTTAAATATAGCCTTTTTTATTGGGAGTATTGTAATTTATTGTCAACAGTTGTATTTCTAAATTAAGACACTAATGGTGGAAAATAATACGGAAAAATTGTTTGTAATGGCAAAACTCAATTTCAAGAAGATTGATAGTATTTCTACTAGAAAGAAAATATGTGACGGAAACGGTCTTTGGATTTACATTAGCTCTAAAACATCTAAGTCTTGGGTATTCATTTGGACTAAAGATAAAAAGCGAAATGAAATGGGACTTGGTTCATTTCCTGAAATTTCTCTTCAAGTCGCTAGAGACCTTGCCCACAAAGCAAAACAATGTGTATTACACGGAAAGAATCCTAGGAAGGAATTAAAACGGCCTTCTTCTGGCATAGATTTCCAAAAAGCAGCTATATCACGTTATGAAGAAATCAAGGACAAGTTCAAAAACCACACACATAGGGAGCAATGGATTAGTAGCCTAAAAAACCACGCTT
>JAVTWD010000062.1:0-2168 GCA_032229505.1 Bacteroidota bacterium | reverse complement strand
TTTACCTACTTGCTTAGGGCCTGTAACAACAGCTTTAGCTTTTATTACTTCCAATCGTTGGCGTTCTTCTTCTTGTTTTCTTTTTTCTTCAAGTTCTTTTTCTCTTTCTAGTCGAAGTGTCTCTTTTTCTTTTTTAATTTCTTCGCTTACTCCTTTTGAAGCTTCTTTATTGCCTTTGTCGCCCGCAAATTGATTGCATAGGATACCATAAACATCATCAGAAATTTTTGTATTTGGATTTGCTACAATTGCAATTCCCTTATCTTTTAGATAATCTACAGCTCTTTCTAAAGAAATGTTTAATTCTCGTAAAACTTTACTTATCCTTATATTTCCTTCTGACATATAAAATTGTTTGTTATTTTTTTGGTAAAGACTTTTTTATTGGAATAAAAATTAGTCTTCAAATTCTTCTTTTAATATTTTGACAACCTCTCTTACGGTTTCTTCTTCTAAATCTGTTCTTCTTACTAAGTCTTCTACAGAGTGTTTTAGTACGCTACGTGCTGTATCTAAACCTATTTTTGCAAATTCATCGATTACCCATCCATCAATTTCGTCTGAAAACTCTGTCAATTCTACATCATCTTCTTCTGCGGTAGCTCCTTCTCGTATTACATCTAGGTCATAGCCTGTAAGAAAACCTGCTAATTTTATGTTTTGTCCGCCTCTACCTATTGCTTTAGAAACTTCTTCCAATTTCAAATAAACTTCTGCTGTTTTTTTATCCTCATCTATTTTTACAGAAGACACTTTTGCAGGGCTTAAAGCTCTTGTAATCAATAACTGCGGGTTGTTTGTGTAGTTTATTACGTCTATATTTTCGTTTTGTAATTCACGTACAATACCATGTATACGAGAACCTTTCATACCTACACAAGCTCCAACAGGATCAATTCTATCATCGTAAGAATCTACAGCAACTTTTGCTTTTTCTCCTGGTATACGAACTACTTTTTTAATAGTGATAAGTCCATCAAACACCTCTGGGATTTCTTGTTCAAATAGTTTTTCTAAAAACTTTTCTGAAGTTCTAGACATTACTATTTGAGGCTTATTACCTTTTAATTCAACATGTTCTATAATTCCTTTTACATTGGCTCCTTTTCTAAAAAAATCAGAAGGGATTTGTTTTTCTTTTGGAAGAACAATTTCATTTCCTTCATCATCTACCAAAATTACAACTTTTGGTCTTACATGATGTACTTCTGCCGAATAAATTTCGCCAACTAAATCTTTAAATTGTTTGTATAAGTTGGTGTTGTCGTGTTCGTGAATTTTTGAAATTAAGTTTTGTCTTAAAGCCAATATAGATCTTCTGCCTAAGTCTATAAGTTTTACTTCTTCCGAAACGTCTTCGCCAACTTCAAAATCGGGCTCTATTTTTCGAGCTTCAGACAAGGCAATTTCTTGATTCTCATCTTCAACTTCATCATCTGCAACCACAACACGGTTTCTCCAAATTTCCATATCTCCCTTGTCAGGATTTATGATAATATCAAAATTGTCATCAGAACCATATTTCTTTTTCAAAGCATTTCTAAATACATCTTCGAGTATTGCCATAAGGGTAACTCTATCAATAAGTTTATCGTCTTTAAATTCTGAAAATGACTCAATTAATGCAATATTTTCCATTACAATTCGTTATTAAAATTTTATTATTACAACTGCTTCTTTTATTTTATTGTAAGGCAGTTCTAGCGTTTTTTGTACGGTTTCTTTTCCTTTTCCTATTTTTTTAGGTTCTCTAGCAGACCAAGATAGTGTTATCAAATCATCGGTTGCATGGGTTAAATCAGCTTCGATAATTTCTCCATTGGTGGTGGTTACTTTTAATATTCTGCCAATATTTTTTTTGTATTGTCTATTCATTTTTAATGGAGTAGAAACTCCAGCAGAAGCCACTTCTATAGAAAAATCTTCTTCTTCGCGGTCTAAATTATGTTCTACAGCCCTACTTATGTCAATACAATCTTGAAGCGTTACTCCAGCATCGCCGTCGAGAACCACAGTAATTTTATTACCTTCGGCTATTTTTAAATCGATTAAAAAAACAGAAGGTTTTTCTTGTAAACCTTGCTCTAATAGCGTCTGTACTTTTTCTTTAAAACTCATTTTTTTATAAAAAGAGGCACGCTGTGCGTGCCTCATTACTTCATCTAAAT
>JAVTWD010000061.1:0-2168 GCA_032229505.1 Bacteroidota bacterium | reverse complement strand
TTATCTTGTTCTTTTTTACGTAATACTTTAATAATATGTTTGCTTTCTTCTTTGGAAAAAGTAAACTGGTTATTGTGTATATTTATTTGATTAGTATAAAATAATTGCATTTAGTTTTTTAATTTATTTGAAAAGCTAAACTTATGATTGTAACTCTTTAAAGCAGGATTTGCTATTCTATTTTTAGGTTTTACCGCTTGAACAAAAATATCGTTAATAATTCCAATAGATTTCTTTTTTAAAGATTTTTTTTGAATGGGTTCAAAAGAATTACTTTCTTGAGCTTTCTTTAGAAAGTCATTTAAGAATAAAGAGGTGTGTGTTAGGGAGTCTTTTTTTAGAAAAAAAATAGTCTTTTTCCCGTCAAATATCTCACCAATAAGTTCTGTTTTTTTTAACTCTATCAAATGTTTTGATACTGTAGATTGCGATAGAGGTAGCAACGAAACAATTTCTCCACAAGAAGCGCTCTTTTTTTCTAATAAAATATGCAATACTTGCAATCGGGCAGGATGTGCAATCGACTTAAAAGTATCGGCAATTTGATTTACATTGCTATCAAACGACTTTTTTTTAGAAGTTCCCATTACATTTCTATTCTTGCTTTTGATGTTATATTGTTTTTGCTAAATTTTTGTGCTAAAAAATTATGGTAAGCTACAATACCAATCATAGCTGCATTATCTGTAGTATATTCAAATTTAGGAATAAATGTTTTCCAACCATATTTTGTTTGTGCTTCTAGTAATGTTTTTCGAATACCCGAATTTGCCGAAACACCGCCACCTACAGCAATTTGTTTTATTCCTGTTTGTGCTACAGCAAGCTTTAATTTTTCTATAAGAATATCAATAATAATTTGTTGAATAGAGGCACAAATATTGGCTAAATTTTCATCTACAAATGATTTGTTTTCGGCTGTATTTTTTTGAATAAAATACATAATTTGCGTTTTTAAGCCTGAAAAACTAAAATCCAAACCATCTACTTTGGGTTTTGTAAATTTATATGCTTTTGGATTTCCGTTTTGAGCATATTTGTCTATTAATGGACCACCTGGATAGGGCAGTCCCATAATTTTAGCCGATTTGTCAAAGGCTTCGCCAACTGCATCATCAGTAGTTTCTCCAATAACTTCCATATCAAAAAAGCTACTAACTTTTACAATTTGTGTATGACCACCAGAGATTGTGAGTGCTAAAAAAGGGAATTCAGGTTTGTCATAGCCTTCTTCATCAATAAAATGAGCCAAAATATGAGCATGCATATGGTTTACGGCAATAAGCGGAATATTTAATGCCATAGCCATAGATTTTGCAAACGAAGTCCCAACCAATAAAGAACCCATAAGTCCTGGACCTTGTGTAAAGCCAATAGCATCTAACTGATTAATAGATATATTAGCTTTTTTTAAAGCCACATCTACTACAGGTACGATATTTTGTTGATGTGCTCTAGAGGCAAGTTCTGGAACCACTCCGCCATACTCTTCATGTATACTTTGCCTTGCCACAACATTAGACAATACTTTGTTGTTTTTCAATACAGCAGCAGCAGTATCATCGCACGAACTCTCGATAGCAAGAATAAATGTATCTTTGGTTTGCATTGGGCACAATTTTTGAACTATATTTGGCAAAAATAATATATTCGGGTTATAAAAACTGTCAGAAAAATACTATTTCGTACTATTTTAGTACTTATTATTTTATTGCTACTGATTGCAATAGCTCTTTCTTTGCCTGTTGTACAAACAAAAATTGCTCATTACGCTACAGAAAAAATCAATAAAGATTTTGGTACAAACATATCTGTAGATCAGGTAGCTATTACCGTTTTTGGTAGTGTAAAGCTCAAAAAAGTAATGATAAAAGATAAGCATAAAGACACGCTTATTTATGCCAAACGTATCAATACTAGTATTTTAGATTTCAATAAATTAATTAATGGTCAGTTACTATTTGGCGCAATGCGAGCCGATGGTATGACTGTTATTGTGAAAACGTACAAAGGCGAAAAAGATTCAAATTTAGATGAATTTATTGCGGCTTTTGACGATGGAAAGCCTTCAAGTGGTAAATTTTTAATGACTTCCAAAAAAATCAATATTTCAGACAGTCGTTTTATGGAAATAGACGAAAATAGAGAAGTTCCTCTCGATTTTGATT
>JAVTWD010000060.1:0-2197 GCA_032229505.1 Bacteroidota bacterium | reverse complement strand
CAAAGACAAAATATTAGAATATGCCCTACTAGGGCTATCTAATCCAGAAATTGCTAATAAAACAGGCTTAACAGTACCGGGCGTTAAGTGGCACGTAACCTCTTTATTAACAAAGCATGGTGGTAAGTCTAGAGTGCAACTTGTTTCTGCAAAAGCGTGTGAAGCTTCTAGTATAAAAGTAATGCAGAAAGAGATAGACAAATTAAACGAGGATATAGTAAAATATAAAGCAGAAATTGAATCATTGAAAAGGTATACATTACCATTAGGAAGGAATTAAAATGAGCAATCGCCACTCTTTAAAAATTCATCCAGAACATTACAATAATGTTAAAGACGGGACAAAAACTTTCGAGATTAGAAAAAACGATAGGGGCTTTCAAAAAGGCGACAAAGTGAGTTTGTTCTATTGGCCTAGAAATGGTGATAATAATAAAAGCACCCATTCTTATGCTGAGGATTATAATATGCCAGAATTGACATTTTTTATTGGAGATGTATATCAGATTGATTCTGAATCAGTAGTCTTTTCATTGTTAAAGGATAAACCATGAGCAATCACCCAATTATAAAAGGAGCATTTAAGAAAAACTTTGAATTTCTAGGCGAGGTTTAATATGACTAAACAAAATATTTTAAACATCATGTCTATACGATTTAATTATGCAGACGAAGACCCACAAGCATTTCCTACAATTCAAGACAAAATGGAATGGGTGCTTAAAGGTCTTGAGGAGCACGGTGTTGTGCTTACCCCGCTTGTCGATGCTAAAGAGGAGAAAAAGCCAGAGAATTTTTAAAACAAATAGATAAAAAGGAGGAATTAAAATGAGTACAGATAAAATTAAAGAAGAACTACGGTCAATAAATCGCTCAAACACTGCATTCAATTATATTATTCAAGACCCCACCATCGAAAAATTAACTAAAGCCTTGAGTGTGGCAGTTGAAAATTTATCTTTATATGAAGATGGTTGTACGATTAATAAGAAATTTATACCAAATGAGGCAAGCGCCGCTATAAATACCATAGCCGAGATTTTGTCCGGCGAAGGCGGTGCAAAATGAACCAAAATCTAATAATAAAAGCATTACAAGAAGAGTTAGCGAAAAAGTGCGTCAAAATCGCAAACAAGCAAGCGCCAATAAACCAAGATGATTATATTAGTAGAGTTTCTGGAGAAATTGCTCGAACATACATTAAAATTGGTCATGAAGCCTCAAACGCTTTTTGGCTACCGTTAATTGAAAAGGCTGTGGAAGGTTTAGAATATTTTCGCAAGTTAGAAAGTTCAGATAATGTTTCTTACGACGCTAATATTGGCAAAAAAGCCAGAGAATTTTTAAACACGCTTGCCGATGCTTCGGGTGAGATGAATAAGGAGTCTAACAGTGGAAAATAAGTTTAAAGAGTTTTGGATTGAATTTGACAAGCTAAACTGCCGAGAATTCGTTTATACAGAGCCGGTAGACGGCCTAGATAAAGATGCTATTTATGTAGTTGAATACGCAGCCCTACAGGCTTGCGAAGCGAGACTCGAATCGGCTAGCGCTGAGAATGAACGGCTTGTTAAAGAGCTTATTAAAATTGCAATTGAACACCCTTGCTACAAGCTGAGTAAAGAGCTCGAATCTGAAAATAAAAAGCTGAAAGATGAAATTTGGAATAAGGTATTTAGACCTAGGCATAAACACGGCTACAACAATATTATGTTAAATGAGTTTCTAGAAACCGATAGTGGGCATTTAATAATGGACGAACTAGAAAAATTGTATAGAGAGGTTATAAATGAAGAAAATTAGGCCATTGGGTCAGATAACAGGAGACATGGAAATATTATTGCAAGAGATGGTGGACATACACGAACTCCAATTTGGAGAGGTTATAGCACTAGTTTATGCATGGTTAGAAATTCATGCACCACATGCTAAGGAGGTATATGTAAAGGACGGTAGTAGCCCAGTTTTAACATATAAAGCTTATGAGAAATAAATGCATCATATGTAGACAAAGAATATAAAAAGTAGACAAAGAAAAATAAATAAGTTAGATTGATATAAACAAAGGAGATAAAATGAAAAACGCAAAACTAATAGCAGAAACAATTTTAAAAATAAAGGATGTTGAAGTACCTAGTAGAGATGCTGAAGACTTAGCACTAGCTTACTTAAAACTTTTGAAAGAGAAGAAAGCATT
>JAVTWD010000059.1:0-2202 GCA_032229505.1 Bacteroidota bacterium | reverse complement strand
TAAACTATAATTTATTGTGTTACCGTTTAATTTTTTATTTTTATAAAAAGAAACCGTGAGTAGAAAATATAAATTTGGAGAAAAGGAAGGAGCATATTTTATTTCATTTGCAACCGTTTATTGGATTGATGTTTTTACACGAGTTGATTATTTTGATACAATTATAGAATCTTTAGACTTTTGCAGGAAAAATAAAGGAATGGAAATTTATGGATATTGTATAATGCCAAGTCATATTCATTTAATTTTTCGTTCAACATATGGGGATCCATCAGGGTTAATTAGAGATTTTAAAGGATTTACCTCAAGAAAAATATTGAAAATGATTCAAGAAAATCCTCAAGAAAGCAGGAAAGAATGGCTGCTTTGGATGTTTGATAAAGCTGGCAAAAAAAATAGCAATGTAAAACACCGACAATTTTGGCAACAAAATAACAATCCTATCGAAATTTGGTCATTGAAAGTATTTGAACAAAAGTTGAATTACATTCATAATAATCCATTAGAATCTGGCTTTGTAACAGATTCAATTGATTGGAAATATTGTAGCGCAAGAAACTATGGCATTGATGACCAAACTGTTTTAGAAATTGATTTGAATAGATAGTAGGCACGAGCAAGATGCTCGCGCTAGCTGGGGGAAATTAGCAAGTGGAACTCAAAAAGCTTCTAAAGTACAAAAATCTGTAAAAGTTGAAAAAGTTGGAGAAAAATTCACTAAAAAGACAGAGGTTAGACCTGGTAAAGGTCCTGGTCAATCAAGAGCCGAATATACTACAGTAAAAAACGCCAAAGGGAAAACAATCAAAACTTACAAAGATAGCTATGATAGAGCAAATAAATTTCAAGGACGAAAACCACTTAGAGGTGGACCCGAAGGCAGACCTCAATAAAAAATAAGACAAATGAAATTAAGTAAGATAAAAGCCTTTTTGGAAAAACAAATTGTAATTAACAAGTTTAAGAAAGAAATAGCTTTTGAAATTATTGATTACAAAAAGAGTATTTCAAAAAAAGGAGGTAGTACGTCTATTTATCTTGAAGAGGATTGTGATCTTTATATCGGAGTAAATGAAGCGGTTTTTATTTTACAAGAATATAAAAAAAATCGTTTAGATAAATATTATATTTCATACATAGTTGATGCTCTTTTACTTTCTGAAAGGGTTACATTTGAAAGTGATGAATTTTTAGAATTATTTGAAACTTTGACCGACCCAGATGTTAATGGTAACCTCTCTATTAATGTTGCTAATGAATTACTACAAATATTTGAAAAAAATAAGTGAAATTTTTAGTATAGTTTAAGTAATTTTTTTTTCGACAAATAATCAAAAAAAGGAGTTAAGCCTTCTAAAAAAGAAACCCAAGTTGATCATAAAGTTACAAAATCTAAAGGAGGTAGCGGAACGCCTGATAATGGACAGGTTTTGTGTAGAGATTGTAATATTAAAAAGAGTAATAATTAGATGAGCGATAAAGTAAAAGTAAACTTTGTTTACTATGATTTAGATGAAGAATTAGCAACGGAGAGTGTTTGGGCTGAAAAAGAGAATAAATATTACAGAATAAAAAACATACCTTCTTTTGCTCCAAATATATCATACGATGATTTAATTAGTGTTGAAGAGGATGAAGATGAGCTTTTCTTTGATGAAATTATAAAAACATCAGGAAATAGTACAGTTCAAATAATTATATATGATAAAAAAATATTGCTGAAATAACAAAAAAGATAGAGAGTTTTACCCCGCTAGCGCGAGCATCTTGCTCGTGCCCACAAAGAAAATAACACCAAAAACCACATCGGGTAGATGTGGTTTTTTAATTTACACCGCTCTACAACGGCAATATAGCCGAAACCTATTGGCGTACACAAACCGACAATGTATTGCGCAAATACGGCTATCAATACGATAATTTAAACCGACTTACCAACGCCATATACCAAAAACCAAACCATGCTATACCTGTAACAAACAGTTACAACGAAAGCCTACAATACGACAAAAACGGAAATATTACAAATTTACAACGTACAGGCGATTTGGACAATGATAGTTTTACTATAGAAATTGATAACTTAAATTATAACTATGATACTAATAGCAACCTATTAAAAGCCGTACAAGATATAAGTGGCAATCCTACGGGTTTTAAAGATGTAGTAAACACTCAAGATTTTTATTATGATGCTAATGG
>JAVTWD010000058.1:0-2212 GCA_032229505.1 Bacteroidota bacterium | reverse complement strand
TAATGAACCCTTAAAAGTTTACAGCGTAGATGATGAATTTTTGAAAGGTGTAGCCATAAAAGATGATATTCAAAGTAACGATACTATTATTTTGAAGCATTTGCACTAATATGTTCCGCTATTTTGTAGTTATAGTTTTTAATTTATATTTCGTGCGTATGGTGTACTCACAACCTAACAAAAACATGATCACAAAATTTACGTTGATTAATATTAAAATGTATCCCGGGCTAACGCATTTAACCTGGGATACATTTTTAACTTGCAAAGCTTTTTATATAACGGATACACTTGATGCTTCAAAAACAACTTTAAATATTATCATTTCTAATCATGGAATTTTAAATTCAGAGCTAAATAATCCATATTTAATAAATATATGCAAGCCAAAAACACAAGTTTTAAAAATAGAACTCAAAAATAAAAGTGCCAATGGAATTAAAACAGGTAATTATAAATATAATGGTTCGGATACGAAACCTTTGAATGGGTTGCCGAAAATTGAACTAATTGCAAAGCCAACGCTGAGTATTTTAGCATCAAAACAATCAAAAACATACAATTTTGAAACGTCAAATGAACATATATGTCAAATAACCAGTATTAATAAGCATTATGTGATAGGTTCGTTCTATTTTAAGGATACTGAGGCAATTATTAGCGGACAATTTAAAGCAGAAATTGTTACGTTAAAATAAAAAACAGGCAAATGTCAGATCAATTTACTGAAACAACTCACACTGGATTACTTTCTCACTTAGGTGCCTCTGTAAAGGGCGTATTTTTTGGTATATTATTAATTATTGGAGGCATTACATTACTTTGGACAAACGAAGGTCGTGCCGTAAAAACAGCCCGTGCATTGGAAGAAGGTTCTGAAAATGTGATAAGCATACAACCTGATAAAATAGATGTTGCAAATAATAATAAATTAGTCCACGTTAGTGGACTGGCTACAACTATTGATACCATTACCGATGTTGATTTTAATGTAAGAGTAAATGCACTAAAATTGACTCGTATAGCGCAACATTATCAGTGGAAAGAAAAATCCGTTAGTAAAACTGAAAAAAACTTAGGAGGCAGTACCGATACCGAAACAACCTATAGCTATACCCAGGGATGGGAAAATTCACCGATTGAATCCGATAAATTTAAGATTCCTGCCGGGCACCAAAATCTTAATCCTTATTCTTATAATGATGAAAGCATTTTTGCAGAAACTATTACATTGGGAGCATTCGCCTTACCCGAAAATTTAGCAAAACGTATTTCTTCGTCTAAAAAAATCAGTATTCCATCTTTGGATACTAATCTATCAAAAATAGCAGTTATTGCGTCTGATTATATTTATATTGGAAGTAAGAATGTAGGTTCTCCTCAAATTGGTGATTTACGCATTTCTTTTACAGCAGTTTATCCAAAACAAATTAGTATAGTTGCCAAACAGTTTGATAATACATTTGAAGAGTACATCGCATCAAATGGTAACAATGTAGAGCTATTGCAAGAGGGCACGGTAAGCGCCGAAAGAATGTTTAATAATGCTATTGAAAGTAATACAACCAAAACATGGCTCATGCGCCTGCTCGGATTTCTACTACTATTTGTCGGTCTCCGGGGCATATTTAAGCCTTTGGTTGCAGTTGTAAACATAGTCCCATTTTTAGGAAGCATATTAAGTATGGGCCTTGGCGTAGTATGTTTTGCAATGGCATTCCCACTATCGGTAATCATTATTGCAACAGCGTGGTTAGCCTACCGGCCTATGCTTGCAGCTATTCTAATTGCTATTGGTGTTGGTCTATTTATAGTATTAAAGCAACGCAGTAAGTTAAAGATTCAGGCTAGTTAAAGCATAACGGTAATCACTAAAAATACTTTCGTTGCCGTTGAAATACCAACGTTAAATAATTTTTAAAATAATTGATTAAGCAATGATTTAGTTTTGCACTACTAACTTAAAAACTCATCAAAATGAATTTAAAATCAATACTTACAACCATAACAACAATTATAACTATGGCTACAACCAATAATGCAACTGCCCAGAATATTTCGTTAAATAAATTTGATAAACGGGGAATAGATGTTTTACAAAAATTTATAGATGCCATTAATGCGAATTTAGTCGACGAAAATGCAGCAGCTTCAGCAGCCTTGCCATACATACATAATTCTGAATATAACAGTTCTCAAAACGGTTTAAAAG
>JAVTWD010000057.1:0-2216 GCA_032229505.1 Bacteroidota bacterium | reverse complement strand
ATTCACTCTATAAGATTCGGGTATTAATCCTAAGAAATTTTTAAATGATGATGTTGGGGTTTTGAATTTCAAATCGTATTGTTGCCCTGCTTCTACCATTTGAATAAAACCATCAAACTCTAAAGGTAATTCGTTTATTTTGGCTTTGTTTTCTTTAAACGTGTATTTGCTATTTTTTAAATCTACTCCCAACACCGCATCTAGCGAAAGAGCTACATTGCGCATGTAGTTTACTTTGTCCATGTCGAGTGTAATTTTGGTCGTCGTTTCTGTATCTAAATCGAGTACATCGTTGGTAAAATCTCCTTTTCCGGTATGGTTTATACTGTCTAAAACCATTCGTATTTTGGAAGCTGCATCTGTAAATTTAAACTTTAAATTTTCTACAGAATATTCGTTTATTTTTAAAGCCAAAGGTTTGCTTTGTGAGGTTGATTGCTCCTTTTGATCTTTTAAAGCTATGTCGTAATTGCCAAGCCCATCTTTATTAAAAATAATATTAACCAAACCATTTTCTGCCGAAAATGCTTCAATATTCATGGGTTCGTTCTCTTTGTTAAAGAGTTCCATAACCGACATTTTAAGATTTACTTGTTCGGCAGCAATCAAAGTATCGCCTGCAAATGGTGCTTTGTTAATTATGGCTAATTTATTTACAGTAACACTTGCTTTAGGGAAATTTTTAAACAAACTTATATCGGCATCTGTAAAAACTACATTTGCATCTAGATTATTGTTTATACTTTGCTTTATTTTTTCTTTAATTTGGTCTTTAAAAAAATAAGGAATTGCAAAGGCAGACAATAATACCACAAGGAAAAATACTCCTGTTATTTTTAAAATTTTCTTAAGCATAATAATTTTATTTATAAATAATTGATAAGCAAAAACTTTGCCTAAAATAGTTGTTACAAAATTAACATTTAAAACAATGCTTTTTTTACAATGTTTTCATAATTTTTTGTAGAATTTGATGTACAAAAAAACCTGCTCAAAAAAAACAGGTTTTTACGCAATAATTTATACTAGCAAATGGTATTTAATTAATAATCAATTGATATTCCATACGTGCTTGAATTCCTTTTTGCATAGATAATTGTTTTATTTTTTGTAGTATAAAATAATTATCTTCTCCTATTTCTTGTTTTATTAAATTCTCTTTGCTTTGTGCTAATCCAAAAGCAGCCAATACATCTTCAAAACTTTTTTCATATTCTGGATAATCTACTGTTCTATATGCTTTAATCTTTGCGAGTTTTGCGGCTTCTTGCAAAGCATCTTGCAAACCGCCAATTTTGTCTACCAAACCTATTTTTATGGCTTCTTCTCCACTCCAAACTCTACCTTGTGCTATTGCATCTACTTGTTCTACAGTCATTTTTCTGCCTGCAGCAACTCTTGTTAAAAATGTTTGGTACACATTTTCTATACCTTCGGTAGTAAACTGCTTAAAATTATCGTCTAAAGGTCTAAATGGACTATAGCTCGAAGCGTTATTATGCGTTTTTACCTGATCGACATGAATACCTATTCTACTCGTGGCTTCACTAAAGTTTGGAAGCATACCAAATACGCCTATAGAACCTGTAATTGTTGTAGATTCTGCAAAAATAGTATTGGCATTACAAGAGATATAATATCCCCCAGAAGCGGCATAATTACCCATTGAAACCACAACTGGTTTTATTTTTTTTGTTAATTCTATTTCTCGCCATATAAGTTCTGATGTAAGGGCACTTCCTCCCGGACTATCTACTCTAAGCACTACAGCCTTAACATTCTTGTCTTCTCGCCCTTCTTTTAAGGCTTTGTGCATGGCGCCTTCGCCAATTACATTAACATCACCTTCTCCGCCCATAATTTCTCCTTGCGCATATACGATTGCTATTTTATCTTTTGTGCTTAAATCGGTATTTTGCGTGGCAACAGACTTAGAATACTCTTCTATTTTTATGGTTTCATAGTCTTTGTCTTCGGCTACTTTTATTAGTTTTTTAATATCGTTATGGTAAACATCTTCATAAGCAATTTTATCGATTAAATGGTTTTGAAGTGCTAACTGAGGTGTTCGCCCATTAAGGTTGTTTGCAATATCATTTAGGGTTTCAACAGGTATTTTTCTGCTTTTAGAAATATCGGTAACCACAGCATTCCATATAGCTTGTAACAATTCTGAAGTTTGTGTTTTATTGGCATCACTCATTTTATTTTCCAAA
>JAVTWD010000056.1:0-2225 GCA_032229505.1 Bacteroidota bacterium | reverse complement strand
AAAAGACATAGTAATAAGAACCGAAGAAGTTAACGAAATATTGACCTCGACCCCAAAATGGATTTTACGTTTTGGCATCTCGGTTATTTTTATTTTAATACTTACTGGAATAGCGTTGAGTTACTTTATAAAGTATCCTGACATTTTAACGGCAGACATCACCCTTACTACTTTAAATCCTCCTGTAAATTTAGTAGCAAAAAACAACGGAAAACTAACCCATTTATTAGTTAAGAATAGTGATTATGTAAAAGCAAATCAAACAATTGGCGTTATTGAAAATACTGCTAATTATAAAGATGTTTTATATTTATTTGACATTGGAAACACTATTATAAACCAATTAAAGTTAAGTGATACTATTCCAAATATTACCATAAAAGATAGCTTAAAAGTTGGAGAAATTACCCCTAGCTATTTATTGGTATTAAAATCTATTAAAGATTTAAACTTATACACAACAATAAACCCAAGTAACCGACAAATTGCATTGCTAAAAAAAGACCTTATCAATTATAACGAGCTTCTTAAAAAATACAAACAGCAAGAATCCATTAACAAGCAACAGCTCATTTTAGTCGAAACCGATTATAATAGGGATAAGACCTTGTTTGATGGAAAGGTTATTTCGGCTCGTGAATTTGATAATAAGAAAAAAGAGTATTTAGGGGCCTTAAATAGCAATGAGTCAGTAAAAATAACGGTATCGAATGCTTTAATACAAATCAATTCTATTGAAAAAAACATTTTACAGTTACAAATACAAGACTATCAGGAACAGGCTAAATTGAAAAATGAATTTCAGCAAAATCTCAAAACTCTAATTTCTGAAATTACTAAATGGAAGCAATTGTACATAATAGAAAACCCTGTAGATGGTAAAATATCTTTTTTTAATGTGTGGTCTGTTAATCAAAACATTAAATCAGGAGATGAGCTATTTGCAGTTATTCCTACACAAAAACAACAATTCATTGGTAAATGTATTTTGCCAATTGGCAATACAGGAAAATTATCAATTGGTCAAAAAGTAAATATTAAACTGGATAATTACCCTTATAATGAAAATGGAATGTTACAGGGTACAGTAACCAACATTTCTGAAGTTCCAAATAAAGATACCTATGCCATTGATGTAGAGCTTAAAAACGGTTTAACTACATCCTATAACAAGGTACTTGTTTATAAGGAACAAATGAAAGGTAAAGCAGACATTATCACAAAAAGCATATCTGTGATGGATAGGATTTTCTTTAATTTTAAAAAGTTGGTGGACAGGAAGTAATCCCGTAATAAGTAATTTGTTTGCTTTTTTTGGTCTTATAAACCATATTTAATGTAATAAAAGGTAAGCCAATAAAAGAGCAGATAAAATTATCCGTCAATTGACGGATAATTTCTAAAAAATGGCTTTTAGCCTCACTAATTTTAACATATCTTTGTACAGTCGACTTCGACATTTTAACCCTCCGCCTGACAGTAATCAGGGTAACATCTGCAAAACAAAGCTTCTATATTGATATCATGTTTATACACTCTTTTATAAAATACCCTTGCCTTAGTGAAAAAACTATGTGCCTATGTGGTTAAAAAAAATTAAATTATGGCAAATACAAAAGGAACATCCGTTATATCAAACCCTCAGGGAGGAGGCGCACAAAGCGGCCTTGGGGAAAAATTCTCTCCCGACCTGTTCACCGGCACCGGCAACTTTTCGGTGCCCATTGCTGTACCTCCTGGTCGCAATGGCTTTCAGCCTGAGCTTACCTTAGGCTACAGCTCCGGTAATGGCAACGGCGTGTTCGGCATGGGCTGGGCGCTTGGCGTGCCGGGCGTTAGCCGCAAAACCTCCAAAGGCATTCCTGTTTATGACGACCGCACAGATGTGTTTATTTTATCGGGTGCCGAAGACCTCGTTCCTGTCAGCGTCACACAGCAAACCATTGGCGGCATTGGCTGGGAGCAAACCACCTATCGCCCGCGCACCGAAGGGCTCTTTGCCCGCATCATCCGCCACAAAAAAACCAACGGCGAACACTACTGGGAAGTGCGCAGCAAAGATGGTCTTATTAGTTGGTATGGAACACCAGGAGCAATAAGTCATGATCCGGCCATAACAGCCAATCCTGAAAACCGCAACGCGATTTTTTCCTGGCACCTCACCAAAACAGAAGATCCTTTTGGTAATGTGATCCTCTACCATTATGAACGTGACCTGGTGCTGT
>JAVTWD010000055.1:0-2237 GCA_032229505.1 Bacteroidota bacterium | reverse complement strand
TTGGGTTTATGGTTTAAACTCTGGGTATGTAACCGATTTGGACGTGAATATAAGCTCCAATAAAGATTTACATGATGTGTTTCATTTAGATTTTTAAATAGGTTTTATTAATCTTGAAGTTATTAACAATGTTGAAATAGCATACTACAAAGTAGAAGATCTACACACATTATTTTTTTTACAGATTTGTGTGCTATAATCAATTTTTAATTATCTTAGCACAACCTATTGCAATAAGGCACGTTCATACCGTTGTATAAATATTAAAGCATTTGCTTAAAATTTCCTGAACCTGAAAAGTCGAAATTTCTATTGAACAGGGAAGTAAAAGTGAAATGCCTGCGCTTTGGCGTGGGTATTCCTTTTGCTTTGTTCAATTGGGCTTCGACTCCCACAGGTTCGAGTAATTGGTTGCCTACGCTTTTTATTTTTCGGTGTATTTATTCACTTAAATTTATACCAAATGAAAAATTTATTAAAAATTATTGCGTCTGTTGTGTTATTCGTATTTGCTTCTTGCGAACAAGAGAGCCTAGAAAATTTTGATGGTTCGACTAAAAATCAACGAACTATTAAAAAAGTTACTTATGAAGAAATGTCTAAAAACCAAAAGCTATTAGACAAGTTGTCTTCTGTAAATAATAAATACAATATTTTATACAATAATGCTAAACTTGTAGCTGCTAGTGACGGCAGTTTTTATATAGATACAAATTTAGCAACTTATGTAGAAGAGTCAAATGGTTATCATTCTTATACCTTTCAGATTTTTAGAAACAATACAGCGTTCTATCTAGAAAATTTAGTTTTAAATTATTCTGTTATCGATTCTGCTTACAGTGTTTATCTAATTCAGTATGATATAAATGAACAAGAATATCAGGATATTATTTCAGGTGTAGCAGATAATAACTTAAAAAGTAAAATATTTCTTACGCAATTGGATGATAATGTTATCAATATATCAACAATTTTAAGCAAAAATGGAAGCACGAGTTATTGTCCAAATTGTGGTTGTGCAAGTTTTTATGACGGCTATATATTTAACGGAATAAATGATGATGGTTCAATTGATTGGCTTGAGCATATTTGTCCTGGCAGTGGTGGCTCTGGAGGCACAACAAGTTCTAGTGGAAGTAGCGAATCTCCTACCGTGGGTTCTGGCTACGTACCAGGATACGGCATTGGAGTAACCCCTACTGCAGGTAGCGTAAACACTAATGGACTTTTAGGTGGAGGAAACAATACCCCAAATACTAAGCCAATTGTAACTGTTCCTACAAATTTAGCATCTACAGATGGGGCAAATGCTACTGTTAGTTATCTTGTAAATCTTCTTTATTTAAATAACGTGCAAACTACATGGTTAAACCATAATACTCAAGTTGCAGATCAAATATTAAATTTTTTAAGCCAAAACAATAGCTCGCAAGAGAGTAAAGAGTT
The DNA here is from genome assembly GCA_032229505.1 of Bacteroidota bacterium. Classification (GTDB taxonomy): domain Bacteria; phylum Bacteroidota; class Bacteroidia; order B-17B0; family Aurantibacillaceae; genus Aurantibacillus. Next base: position 791 of record JAVTWD010000055.1, on the reverse strand, counting down.
TGTTATATGGGCTATAAATTATATGCAACAAAACCCAAGTGTAACATGGACTCAATTTCAAAATTGGTTTATGGGAGAATCTGAAGGAAGCGATGGTGAGTATGATGCTACCTATTGGGATAATCCTAATTTAACTTTTCCGCAACAGAGTATTCCTTCTTGGATAAATTTTTACAATGCTTATCCGAAAAACACATTGAATAATTTTGAAATGGAAGCGCCAGCTGTATATGAATTGATAGGAGGAAAGCCTCTAGAATTTAGACAAGCAGTATTAAATGACAATAATCCTAACAATGATGATTTGTATAATAATGCATGTGCTTTAAGGGTATCTAGAGCATTAAATTATTCTGGAGTTACTATCCCTTATATCCCAAACATAACTTTTCTAGGAGGTGATCAAAAATACTATTTTTTAGGGGCTGCAAATTTATATAAATGGATGCTAAAAACATTTCCTTTAGATTCTAATAGCAATTACACTACAATACAAGTCGATGGAGTTAATGGAGGTACGAATGGATCATTATTTCCAATGTTACTTGATAATGATACAAATCACTCAAACAATAGCAACCATGGTATATATATTATGATACCAAATGTTAGTAGCCCTGACGGATTTGATGCTACGGGACATGCAGGTATCTACAATACCCCTGAATTAACTCATTATTATTTTAATGCTTCTGGAGGCGTAAAAACAGCTACTTTATGGATATTAAACTAACATATATGGTAAAAAAAATTTTGTATATAATAATTCTATTGATTACATGTTCATGTTC
>JAVTWD010000054.1:0-2248 GCA_032229505.1 Bacteroidota bacterium | reverse complement strand
TGTGTTCATTTGTTTATTTATTATTGAGAGTTCAAAAGTATATTTTTTTTACCATTAGTTGAATAAAAAATCATTTACAAAGAATTATTTTTCAATCACCTGGGCCTGTATGATAAGGTTGTAAACAGAAGGATTGCCATTAGTTGTAACTACAACAGCTCTTTCATTCATCCCCCCTTTGCCTTCGCTGTCAAAAGTCACTTTTATTTTATCACTTTCACCGGGTTTGAAAGGGTGGGTAGGGTAATCTGCCACAGTGCATCCGCAAGACGCCTTGGCTTCATTGATGATGATGTCTTTTTTGCCCCCGTTGGTAAAAGTGAATTCATATTCTGTCATTTCGCCTTCATGCAAAACACCAAAATTATGAATGGTATCTGCGAAGACAAGCTTGCCCAGAATATCGATTTTTTCCGGGTTGGTTTCATCTAATGTACGGGGGTTACTGACGAGTGATGCCGGTAACTTGTCCTTCAGCGCTTCTTCATCTTTTTTTGAAGCTTCATTCTTACATGCAAACGTGAATATTAAAACAACCGGAATTAAATATTTAGTAATCATGGGTGCTATTAAGATTTTAAAAATTGAGATTTATTTTTCTGCCGGTTTATAGCGGATTATTTTTTGAAATATTGTGTTTTTATCAATTGGTTATTCTTTTCCAGGTCTTTTCTCACATTGTCCAGAAGCCCGTTTACAAACTGGCCGCTTTGCGGAGTGCTGTATGACTTGGCAAGATCGATATACTCGTTAATGGTTACTTTCACAGGGATCGTTGTAAAATATAAGAATTCGCAAATACCGAGGTGAAGGATGATCATGTCGATTGTTGCAATACGCTCGGGGTCCCAGTTGACAAGTTTCGGGTCTATAAGACTGAACACCTGGTCTTTTTTATCATAATAACACTTCAGTAAATCCTGTGCATATTCAAGCTTTTCAGACGATATGATTTTGTCAAATGGAAATGCCTTTATATTCAGAAGCATTTTTTCATTCCAGGCATACAGCATTTCAAAATCATTGTACGAGTTCATATAATGTTCGGCAAGCAGTACAGCGGTATCTTCATTGCCATAAATACAAATATCGAAGATGGTTTCAAGGATCTTTTTTTCCTGGTTTGAGTTTCTTTCGTTTGTATTGATATATTCTTTGTATTCATCAGTTTTTGAAAGTATCGTATACAGGTTTTTGATGATTTCTTCATCAAACAGGAAAGTGGTTTTGTATTTTTTTACCATGGAGGCGAATAGCTCACTCCGTTTTAATTGCTCAATGAGTATGTTTCCTGCAAGCTTGGTATTGACATTCATGTCCTCTGCAGTAGGGGCCATTTTAGACGCGCGCTGGTTTGCAGAGATCAGCACATATTGTGTAATGGAATACAAAAGCTGGATGGTGGCGATGTACAGTGCATTTGTCTTGTCAAATTTTGCATTCAGGTTTTTCATGGCCATGTCAGGATTGTAATTCATTTCCTGCGAATTGGTTTCGTAAATTGTCTGCAAAACATTTATTCTTATATTTCTTCTGCTGATCATATGTCCTATATTAAAAGAGCTTAAACTGATTTTATTTTTTTATAACCAGTGCAAATGTAATGTAAAATTGCCCCATAAATATTGTTCTTAAATAATCATTTTTTATAAAGTTGTTATTTGTTTTTTGTATTTTATACCAGCAGCCCAATAGCACTGTATCATTTATATTTATTTTTATAAAATATATAAATGCGGTCAAAAGGCCATATATTATTTTATATTCTATATAGTTTATTTTATTTAATATGATATATAATATATATATAATATATTGATATGTTATGTTTTATATTTAATAATATTTATTATGTATAGTTTTGATGATAAAAAATAATTTATATTTTAATCTGGTGCTTGGTTATATGTATTTATTTTTATTACTTTCACATGATTTATAATTTTTTTAACTAGCTAAAATTCATATACTTTGTTTATAAATAACAACCTCAAAGTAAAAATTGATGATGAGTATAAGATTCTTTGGGTAGGGATTGATTTGCAGGATAAATTATGTTATTCAATCAGTTTTCTTGAAAACCTCACACATGTTAAGGAATTAATTGTTTATCTGATTAAGAAAGAAGACATTAAGTACGTAGTGGCTTATTCTCTGAATAAGGGAGTATGGAATCTGGGAGGAGATCTGGAGTTTTTTGTGAACTGCATAAAAAGTAAAAACAGGAAAGCCCTCGAAGACTATGCAT
>JAVTWD010000053.1:0-12027 GCA_032229505.1 Bacteroidota bacterium | reverse complement strand
CCCCTTCCTCTTCTTCACTCTTTCTCTTTCGGGGCTGCAAAAGTACACATACTTTCCTTAACCTCCAAATTTATTTTCAAAAAAATTAATCTTTTTTTTGAAAATATTTTCTCTTACTCTAAATCTATCAACCTCAACACCTAAAAAAACGGAGGGCAAAGATACTACTTCTTTTCTTCCAAACAAATCTTTTTGCCAAGTATTTACAATAATTGAGCGCTTTTTAACTTATTTTGGTCTAAAACAAGATTAAAACTTTTTATTGTATCTTTGTTTTTAGTTCGAGAGGCTAAATTGTTACTAACATAGCAATGCTTAATAAAATCTTTAAGCTAAAAATGCCCGCCTCAATTTTAATTTAACTTTAACCCTTAAATACAGATGGAATACAACACACAGTTAGACAGATTAATTATTCCCGAATACGGAAGAAATATCCAGGGAATGATAGAATATTGTTGCAAACTAAAGGATCGCGAAGAGCGTAACCTTTGCGCAAAAGCAATTATACAGGTAATGGGGCAACTTAACCCACATTTACGCGACATTGCAGATTACAATCATAAATTATGGGATCATTTATTCATTATCTCACAATTTAAATTAGATGTTGATAGCCCCTACCCAATTCCTAAACCGGAAACCTTTAAAGAAAAACCAAAAAAATTAGATTATCCTAAAGGAAAGATCCGTTTTAAACATTACGGAAAAACCATTGAAGATATTATTAAAAAAGCGCGCGAACTGCCTGAAGGCGCTGAACGTAAAGAACTAACAAGACAAATAGCCAATCATCTTAAAAAATCTTATTTCAACTGGAACAAGGATTCTATTACTGATGATGTTATTTTTAAAAACCTGGCAGATCTTTCAAACGGAGAATTAAAAATGGATGAAAACGCTGTACTTAGCTCGCATCAAGAGCTTCGCGGCACCAAAAAATTCTTCCACAAAAATAATAAGAACAACAAGAACAATCATAAACATAAAAACCAAAGAAAATTCTAAACACCTCTTATGGCAATTTTTGAAGTACACGGCGGACATAAATTAAAAGGCGATATCATTCCGCAAGGCGCTAAAAACGAAGCTTTACAAATTCTTTGCGCCGTATTATTAACCAAAGAAAAAGTTGTCATAAGCAACATTCCAAACATTGTTGATATAAATAAACTTATTGAATTACTTGCTGAGCTAGGTGTTAAAGTTCAAAACACCGGGCACGAAGAATACACTTTTCAGGCAGATAATGTAAATGTTGATTATTTGGTTTCACCTGAATTTAAAAAGAAAGGCGGTAGCTTACGTGGTAGCATGATGATCGTAGGCCCTATGCTAACGCGCTTTGGCAAGGCCTATATGCCAAAACCGGGCGGAGATAAAATTGGTCGCCGCCGTGTAGATACTCACTTTATGGGCTTTGAAGCTTTAGGTGCAAAATTTAATTACCAGGCCGATAATGAATTGTTTGAAGTTGAAGGAAAAAATTTAAAAGGTGCTTACATGTTACTGGATGAGGCTTCTGTTACAGGAACCGCTAACATTGTAATGGCCGCTGTTTTAGCAGAAGGCAGAACTACTATCTATAACGCAGCTTGCGAGCCTTACTTACAACAGCTTTGCAAAATGCTTAACAGCATGGGCGCAAAAATTTCGGGCATTGGTTCTAACCTACTTTATATTGACGGGGTTAAAGAATTAAAAGGCACAACGCATCGCATATTGCCGGACATGATAGAGATAGGCTCTTTTATTGGAATGGCCGCCGTTACTCAATCAGAGATCACCATTAAAGATGTTAGCTATGATAATTTAGGCATTATACCAACCATTTTTGGAAGATTGGGAATTAAAATGGAACGTCGTGGTGATGATATTTTTATTCCTGAACAAGAAAGTTACGAGATAGATACCTTTATTGATGGTTCTATTCTTACCATTAGCGACGCTATTTGGCCGGGCTTTACACCGGATCTTATAAGTATTGCTTTAGTAACTGCCATACAAGCCCGCGGAAATGTTTTGGTGCATCAAAAAATGTTTGAGAGCCGTTTGTTCTTTGTAGATAAATTAATTGATATGGGCGCCAAGATCATCCTTTGCGATCCTCACCGTGCAACGGTTATGGGACTTGACCGTAAGGTTCAACTTCGCGCTATTCAAATGGCAAGCCCCGATATACGCGCAGGTGTAGCTTTATTAATTGCCGCTATGAGCGCAAAAGGCAAGAGCACAATTTTTAACATCAATCAAATAGACAGAGGTTACCAAAATATTGATACACGCTTAAACGCTATTGGCGCACAGATCATCAGAAAAGATAAATGAGAAAACTACTTTTTTTTGTAAGTGCCTCTTTACTAATTATTGTTGCTTGTAAAAGCAAAAAAAATACTACTGTTACCCAAGAAGTTACACCTCAACCAACCGAAGTTGTAGCAGCCTTGCCCTCTGCAACTGTAGAACCTGTTGTAGGCCTTGGTCTTGGAAATCTTGCTCCTGAAATTGCACAGCCAAATTTAAAAGACAGTGTAATAAAACTTTCTTCTTTAAGAGGAAAATTAGTGCTTATTGATTTTTGGGCTAGCTGGTGCGGCCCTTGCCGTAAAGAAAATCCAACGGTTGTAAAAGCATATAACAAATTTAAAGATCAAAAATTTAAAAGTGGAACCGGTTTTACAATTTACAGCGTTTCGTTAGATGCAGATAAAAACCTTTGGAACAAAGCTATTCAAAAAGACGGTTTGGTTTGGCCAAATCATGTAAGCGACTTAAAAGTTTGGAACAACGAAGCTTCTCAAAAGTACGCTGTTGAAGGTATTCCGTATAATGTGCTTATTAATGATAAAGGCATTATCATAGATAAAAATTTAAGAGGAGACGATCTTATTTCTGCATTAGAAAAATTACTGATCACACAATGAAAAAACTTTTTTTTATAGTTTTTAGTTTTGTTTCAGCAACATTCATTGCGCAGAATAACACCTTTACAGTTAAGCCTGGCGATAAGGCTCCCGGCTTGGTTCTAACTCAGCAAAACTCCATCCAAAGTTTTAATATGCCTTATCTTAACAGCGCTATTTTATTGCATTTTTGGAGTACTGCAGTACCTCAATCAAAAGTAAAGAACAAAGCATGGAACCGTTTGGCAAAGCGTTACAAGAGTGCTATCTATAAAAACATTGACGGCTTTGAATTAGTAGCCATTGCCGTGCAAAATGATAAAAAAGCCTGGCTGGAAGATGTAAAGAATGATTCACTTGATAATTTTATTAATGGCATTGCGCAAAAAGGTTTTGCCGATGATGTATGTAAAAAATACGGCATCACATCTCTACCTGCCGATGTGTTGATAGATGAGAATGGTTTTGTAATTGCCATTAATCCAAAAATCACAACGGTGGAAGATATGTTGGATGAAAAGAAAAATTTCCTTCCTATTAAAAAAGATATTGAAGGTACTATTGCCCATACGAGCAACAAAGATGAGATCATTAAATTTGGTAAACTTTATTTATTTGATGCGTATTATGATTCCATAGCTACCACTGTTACAAATATAAACGGGGGCTTCTCGTTTTATGATATAAAATTAAACCAGGATTTTATTTTAAAAACAGATAATAAAAGCGATATCAACACCTCTGATCCACTGGCTGTTTACAATACTTTAGGCCAAATGATCTCAGAGGGAAAAACAATGTCTAACGGTTTTGTTTTTTATATTCCTTCAAACATTAGTTATAAACTTACTGAAGACAATGCAGAAAATGCGCTTAATGGCTCAATAACACAAATAACCGTTACAAAAAATTTAACCTTTGGCCCTAATGGTGTTGGTTTGGTGCCTAAAGATGAACATGAGCTTCAACCGATCTTAACCATGCTGCAAAAAAATAAAGATCTGTATGTTGAACTTACAACACATACAGATTCTAAATCCAACGATAAGGCGGCGTTTGATCTTACAACCAAACAGGCAAAAAGCATAAAAGATTATTTTATAAAAAAAGGCATTGCTGTTACGCGTATCAAAACAATTTCTAAAGGAAAATCGGACCCTCGTAAAGTTTGCAAAGCACATACCGATTGTTCTGATAACGACCATAAATTAAACCGCAGGGTTGAGTTTTTGGTATCAAAGAACTGACAAAACTTCCTCTAAAAAAGTCTGGCAAAATTATTGATTTACTTTAGTTGAAAAACTATTTTAAATTGATAAATACCATGCAGAACCCCGAAAATAGCGTACCAGAGGAAAATATAGAAAATATTGAAAACAATACAGAGTCTGCCAATACGACCGAAAACGTTGAAAAAACTGACGAAACTACCGTTAATTCAAGTGCCGATTCTGAAGCAAAAATAAAGGAATTGAACGACAGATATTTGCGTTTATATTCTGAATTTGATAATTACCGTAAACGTACTGTAAAAGAAAAATCCGAGATCATTAAAACAGCCGCTGAAGATGTTTTTAAGGCAATTTTACCGGTTATAGATGATTTGGAGAGAGCAATTAAGGCAAACGAAGGCGTTGAAGATGTAAATGCTATTAAAGAAGGTATGCTGCTTATTTCAAATAAATTAAAAAACACCATTCAAAACAAAGGCTTAACTGCTTTTGATAGTCTTGGCGCGGTTTTTAATCCCGATACCATGGAGGCCATTACACATATTCCTGCAACAAGCGATGAGCAAAAAGGAAAAGTCATTGATGAGCTTGAAAAAGGATATAAATTAGGAGATAAAGTAATTAGATTTGCGAAAGTTGTAGTAGCACAATAAAAAATAAACCACTAAAACACTTAGATCACTAAGTTACACTAAGTAACTTTTATTTCCTTAGTGGTTCTTTGTGACTTAGTGCCTTAGTGGTAAAATAAAGTTAGTAAAACTAAAAATGGCCAAAAGAGATTATTACGAAATATTAGGCGTTGCTAAAAATGCAAGCGACGAAGAAATAAAAAAAGCTTACCGCAAGCTGGCAATTAAATATCATCCGGATAAAAACCCGGATGATAAATCTGCCGAAGAAAAATTTAAAGAAGCAGCCGAAGCTTACGAAGTGTTAAGCAATAACGAAAAACGCCAGCGTTATAACCAATTTGGTCATGCAGGTGTTGGCGGTGCTTCGGGCGGCGGTGGTCACCATGGCGGGATGAACATGGACGACATTTTCAGCCAGTTTGGTGATATTTTTGGCGGAGCATTTGGTTTTGGAGGCGGTGGCGGAAATCGCAGTGGCGGTAGAAGAATGAACCGCGGCAGCAATTTACGTGTTAAAGTAAAATTAAATTTAAAAGAAATTGCCAACGGTGCCGAGAAGAAAATTAAAGTAAATAAATACGTTGGCTGCAAAACCTGTAGCGGAAGTGGTGCAAAGAACGGGCAATACGATACCTGTAAACAATGTAACGGTTCGGGGGTTGTTACACGTGTGCAACAAACCATTTTAGGTGCCATGCAAACGCAAACAACCTGTAATGCCTGCAGTGGTGAAGGAAGAATTGTAAGAGATAAATGTAACACCTGCCACGGTGATGGCATTGTAAGAGAAGAAGAAATCATTACCATGAACATTCCTGCAGGTGTTGCCGAAGGAATGCAGTTAAGCATGCAGGGCAAGGGTAATGCAGCGCCACGTGGTGGCATCAACGGAGATCTTTTAATTGTGATTGAAGAAGAAGATCACGCAGATCTTAAACGTGAAGGAAATCATTTGATCTACAGTTTAAACATTAGTTTCCCTGATGCGGCAATGGGTACAAGTGTTGAAATACCAACCATTGATGCCAAAGCAAAAATTAAAATTGATGCCGGTACACAAAGCGGCAAAGTATTACGTTTAAAAGGCAAAGGCTTACCGGATATTAATGCTTACGGGCGTGGCGATCTTTTAGTAGAGATAAGCGTTTATACACCAACCCATTTAAGCTCTGAAGAAAAGAAAATATTAGAAGGCTTTAAAGAATCGAAGAACTTTCAACCGAACCCTAACAAAAAAGAAAAAGGATTTTTTGAAAGGATGAAAGATTATTTTGAATAAGCCAATTTAACCACATAGACATATAGTTTTTGATGTTTGTTTAGGTTTTGAAGAAATACATAGTTATTTCTTTGCTTAGCAAAGAAATTTATGTGAACCTTTTCTGCGGTCAGCAATACTCTTTTCTATGTTTCTATGTGGTTTAAAAATTTGATGGTTATAATGAGGCACAGATTTGTTTCTGTGCTTTTTTATTTTAGACAATCTGCTTAAAATTATTTAATTTAGTTTATAAATATTATCATGAGCAATTGTAGTTACAGGTGGTATAAATTTAAAATGCAGGTAGCCTGCTTAAAATGCGGCACCAAAATTCCTTTGCAAAGTTTGGAAGGTAAACCGCATTGCCAGGAATGTGGCGAAATATGTGACACCAGCTGGGAAGGTATTTGCGACATTGCCGAAATAAAAGATCTTAGAAAAGGAGAGACCAGTAATAAGAATGTATTTGCATCAGTACAAATTGCTTTAAGCACACAAGCGGCGGATGCGATAAAATGTTATCATTGCCAGGAAAAAATTATTTTGACAGAAGATGTTATTGAACAAAAAAGTTGTGACTGCCCGGCCTGCCAAGAAAAATTAAATTTTGAAAGTATTAAATTACATAACGATTTTGCTTTTTACCGTTATGTGAACCAAAAAATAGATCCCGCACACCAAAAAACGGTAATTGCTGTGCATTGTGCTGCTTGTGGCGGTCCGCTGCAACAAGATCCGGGTAAAATAAATTACAATTGCACTTTTTGTGGCGTTGAAAACATCTTGCCACTTTCGTTAAGACAAAGAAAAGTATTGGATGATATTTTTGCCGGCGTTCAAAAAAAGACGCTATCACCAAAAACGATTTTAAGCACTAAAAACCAGCAACAAATAGTTGAGTGCTTAAAAGCAAATAAAAAAGAAAATTTTGATGCGGGAATATTGGATTCATTAATGCAAAAATTCCCTGATAATTTACAGATCTATCACCTTATTGTAAACGATCTAAAATATGTTTTTCCTTCGGCAACTTATGAAAAATTATGGGAAACGTCTAAAAGCACGCCTTTCTTAAACATTATTGCTTCAAAATTAAATAAAAGCGAGAGTGAAAAAAGATCGAAAATAAAGATACAGGATAAAGATCCAAAAAAACAAAATTCGAAAAATTCAAAACAAAAAAGCGGACTGTCAAAAATATGGGATTGGCTTATTTCGCCATAAAGCCTCATCCCTAACCCTTCTCCAAAGGAGAAGGGAATTAACAACTTTAGTTTCCATCTCCTTTGGACAGGGACGGAAGTGTGAGGCTGCTACTTCTCCAATATCATAAACTCCGTTCTACGATTTTTGGCTCTTCCATCTTCAGTACTATTATCTGCAACCGGTTTTAATTGTCCAAATCCTTTGGCATTAATGCGACTACCGCTTATACCCATTTCTTCTAAAGTACTTTTAACCGAAAATGCACGATTGGTACTCAACGCCTCATTCGCTTTTGGATTACCGACGTTATCTGTATGTCCATGGATCTCAATTTTAATACCTGGATTTTCTTTTAAATAACCTGCAAACGATCTTAATACCACTTTACTTTCTTTGGTAAGCTCAGCACTATTGGTAGCATAAAAAATATTGTTTATCACAAAGGTCTTGCCCGGCAATGCTTCCAGCAATTCCATCTTAATATCTTTTGGCGGTGCTTCAAATGTAAGATCCTTTACGCTCACAACCTTTGATGTAAAAGCATGTTCTTCTTTTTTAACTGTAATTAAAATATCATCTTTCTGCTTTAAATTTACCGCTGCCATAAATTGCCCGGTAGAACTATCTACAACCGCAAACGATTTTGCCTCTGTTTTAATATTTTTAATTTCAACAATAGCACCTGTAATTTCATTTCCTACATGATCTTTTACATCACCTTTAATAAAAGCTACCTGTTGTGGACGCGCTTCTTTATAAAGATCAAAACTGTACAGATCAAAACGGCCAACACCTTTACCTCTTACCTTTCCTTCATCAAAACTAAAAAAGTATCCTTTTTTTGTATCGGTACTTACAAAAAATCCAACGTCATCGGTACTGCCGTTAATAGGTGAACCAATATTCTCAGGCTCTTTCCACTCCCCTTTTTCATCTTTACGCACATAAAAAATATCCAGGCCTCCAAAACCAAAATGCCCATCGCTGCTAAAATACAACGTTTCGCTATCACTATGAATAAACGGCGTACGCTCATGCCCTTTTGTATTTACATTAGGCCCTAAATTTTTTGGCGCGCTCCAAATGCCTGTTTTTTGATCTTTAACGGTAACGTAAATATCTGTACCGCCATAGCCACCCGGCCGGTCGCTCACAAAATATAACGTAACGCCGTCTGCCGCAATGGTTGGTTGAGAATCCCAATACTTAGGATGATTTACTACCGGACTTAACTTGCGGTAAGGTTTCCACTCATCGTTTATATTATCGCTTACGTAGATGTCTGCATTTTTTTGTGCGCCACCTTCATCGCGCTCCATAGCAAAATACAAATGTTTGTTATCAATAGAAATGCTGCAGGCACCCTGATTCTCGCCATTATCATTAAACGGGTAAGGCATTTCCTCGCCTTTATCAAAATTACCGGTATTGTCGCGCACCGCACGCATAAATACTTCCAGTTCTCTATCGCTGGTATACACTTTATCTTTACTGTTTACCGGTACTTTACGTACAAAAAAACAATTCTTATCATCAGGAGAAATATAAGCAAGGTATTCATCGCGCTCGGTAGAAACTCCTTTCACCACTTTAGGATCAAAAGGCACTCCTTTTTTTAAAGCATCTTCTTTCTTCATTGATTTTACCATCATTTTTGCCTGGTACATTTCTGCATCATAGTCTTTAGCAAATTTTTTACCATCCTCATCTTTAAACGCAATAAATTTGTCGAGGTATTTTTTGGCAGAATCGTTCTTGGCTTCTTCGTAATACGCAAAACCAATATAATAATATGGCTCGCTGTGTATTTGCGGACAAGAAGCAATTGCCTTTTTAAAATAAGGTGTCATGGGTGAAAAAGAAAGATTCTCTAGCTTAGCGCGCACGATCATTTCTAATCCCATAAATAAATTGGCCTCTGCAAAATCGGGTTCTATTTGCAGACATTCCATTAAAAACGCAATACGCTCAGGCTTTTTGTATTTCTTTTTATCAATGGCTTTTAAATACAACTTCATTGCTTTTTTATCAATATCATCTCTGCAAAAAGTTGTAGGTGTTTCATCATCCTGTGCTAAAACAGAAAACGAGAAAGCAAAAAGCGGAAGTATAAATAAGAATTTTTTCATATCATGTGATCCAAAAGAATATAAGCAAAAGTAATTGCTTTGCTTACACTAATTTACTAAGAAATATGCTGTTTGTTTACGCATTGATGTTAAAAAGCACTAACAAATGTTTATAAAATCAAAAAACTAATACAAAGCTTCCAGTTACATTTACTTAACTAAAAAAATTCTTATGGATTATATTATGAAGTATTGGTGGATCCTTATCCCCGTTTTATTATTGGTTTTTTACAAATTAATTTTCCGTTTGTTTGGGATCATTTTTGTACAGGAAGACAAAATTGGTTTGGTAACAAAAAAATTCGTGCTTTTTGGAAAATCAGAATTGCCTCCGGGCCGCATTGTGGCAGTAGAAGGTGAAGCGGGTTTCCAGGCGCAAACTTTAGCGCCGGGTATTTATTTCTGGAAATGGATCTGGCAATACGAAATAACCATGCAGCCTTTAACCGTTATTCCGCAAGGTAAAATTGGTTTATTAGTTGCAAAAGATGGTAAAGAATTAGAAACCGGTCACATTTTAGCGCGTAAAGTAGAGTGCGATGGTTTTCAGGATGCTGTTGCTTTTTTAAATAAAGGCGGACGTAAAGGTCGCCAGAGTGCATACATTACCGCCGGTACTTATCGTATCAATACATTTTTGTTTGAGATATTTACAGTAGATATGTTTACCGTGAGTGAGAACATGGTGGGCGTTGTAACAACATTAGATGGTTCGCAAATTGAAGAAGGCAGCATTGCCGGAAGAAACGTAGATGGCCATAACAACTTCCAGGATAGTGATGCTTTTTTGGCAAACGGCGGTAACAAAGGTTTACAACCACAAGTAATTTTAGCAGGTTCGTATTATTTAAATCCGTGGTTTGCGGTTGTGGAGCAAATTAAAATGACAGAGATCCCAATAGGTTCGGTAGGTGTTGTAATTTCATATGTTGGCAGTGAAGGAAAAGATTTGAGCGGTGTAGAATTTAAACACGGTAATATTGTTAGCAAAGGTGAAAAAGGTGTTTGGGCAGAGCCGTTAGGGCCGGGAAAATATCCTATTAACACATTTATTATGCGTATTGAATTAGTGCCAACGACCAACTTAGTATTGAACTGGGCCAATGCACGCAGCGAGGCGCACCAGTTAGATAAACATTTATCGACCATTACCGTTCGTTCAAAAGATGGTTTCCCTTTTAATTTAGATGTGAGCCAGATCATTCACATACCAACCAATGAAGCACCAAAAGTAATTGCGCGTTTTGGTAATATGATGAATTTAGTTGGCCAGGTTTTAGAACCAACCATTGGCAACTATTTTAGAAACTCGGCGCAAGACAGTGATGTGATTGCTTTTTTAACTACCCGTAAAGAAAGACAGGATGCCGCTAAAAAACGCATTAGCGAAGTGTTAGACCAGTATAACGTAAACGGGGTTGACACATTAATTGGTGACATTGTGCCGCCGGAAAGCTTAATGAAAACATTAACTGATCGTAAAATTGCAGAAGAGCAAAACACCACGTTTGAAACTCAGAAAAAAGCAGAGATAACCCGCCAGACCTTAGAAAAAGAAACTGCAGTAGCCGATATGCAAAAAGAAATTGTGAAGGCCGACCAGGGTGTATTAATTGCAGAGCGTATTGCCGATGCAGCTGTAAAGAAAGCAACCGGTGAAGCAAGCGGTGTAAAAATTTCATCAGTTGCAGAAGCAGACCGTTTAAAAATTATTGCCAATGCCGATGCGGAGAAAACAAAAGTAACCGCCAACGCGGAAGCAGAAAAAATTAAAATGTTAGCGAACGCGAATGCCGAACAAATTAGTGTAACCGGTAAAGCAGAAGCTGAGAAAATTTTAGCCATTGGTAAATCAAATGCCGAAGCTTACAAACTATCGGTTGAAGCCATGGGTGGTGATAACTTTACCAAATTAAAAGTAACCGAACAAATAGGTAAAGAAAAAATTAAGATCATACCTGAAGTATTAATTACAGGCAATGGTGATGGACAAAACGGACCAATTAATGGCTTATTAGGTTTACAATTATTAGATGGCATTATGGACCGCAATAAAAAAGAAGAAGGCGGTAAGAATGACTTGCCAAAGAAGGATGATGGAAAAAAATAAATGACATTGATACACCGGTAGCTGTTACAAAAAAAGTAGCATGACAGCCGATTTTTATTGATTAAATTGATGGGCCTAAATTTAAAAGATTTGCGATGGGCTATATAACTATATCTATAGAATATCCTAAGCTTTGCATAACCTGTGCAAAGGCTTTACATAACTCTAACCATATATAAATGTATCTTATAAACCTGCCTGTTGATTTTTTGGCAGCAAAAACAAATAAAATCTGTAAAACTTATCTGTTCTTTAAGCGTCTTTAGCAATCTTTAAGTGTCAAACTGCGTCAATAAAACCGCAAATGTAAAAAAGGCTTTTTTTTGAATTATGTTTGCGTTATGGCAAAACAGGCAGGCGATATAAAAATAACGGGAACCTTTGGCAATATAAGCTTTTATAAAAGCGGAGATCAATACCTTGTACGCCGAAAAGGCGGGCCAAGCCGCAAACAGGTTACAAACGGGAAGAACTTTGCACGGGTGCGTGAAAACTACAATGAATTTGGAAATTGCTCGAAGGCAGGCAAGCGCTTACGGCAGGCTGTAAAA
>JAVTWD010000052.1:0-2281 GCA_032229505.1 Bacteroidota bacterium | reverse complement strand
TTTCCCTGAATTATATAAGTTGCCAAAGTCCAAGGTGCGCCGCAAAAACCCAAAAGTGCCTGTTCACTATTAAGTTTTTCTTTTACACGGCCCAAGGCTTCATAAACTGGATTAAGGCGTGTTGTAATTTTGCTTAAATCTAATTTTTTTAATTCACTTAATTCACGAATAGGCTCTAGGATTGGGCCAATGCCTTCTTTGAAGTCAACAAATTGACCCATTGCATGTGGAATTACCAAAATATCAGAAAAGATAATTGCCGCATCAATATCATAACGTCTTAAAGGCTGTAATGTTGCCTCTGCTGCTGCGGCTGGTGCATAACAAAAATCAAGGAAACTTTTGTTTCTTGCCCTTAATTCCTTATATTCAGGAAGGTGACGTCCTGCTTGACGCATCATCCAAATAGGAATTCTTTCTTCCTTTTTTCCTTCAATGGTTCGAATAATTAAAGGCTTATTTTGGTTTTCCAATTTAAATCTTTCTATATAAATTAAGGAAGTAGTAATGTTTTAGTAAGGTGGATAGATTTTAAAATCGGCAAACCTACTAACACATTGTTCACATCTTTCAAAACTTTCCCACAGCTTATTCAACATGCTGCGACAATAAATTCCATCATAACAGGGTATATTACTGATTTTCAATTTCTGTGGATAAAAAATTAACAAAATTAACCAAAACCACAGACTGTGACTTAATTGTGGAAAACTTTATTTTGCCTGTGTAAAATATGGTTAAAATTTATTGTTAATTATTTATTTACCAACAATTTTCACAACTTATTAACAGCTATTAATAAATTATTAACATACACTTTTTTACGTGCCCGAATTGCTTGATTTGGCTTAATCAAACAATTAAAGCCAATTAAAGGGAAATAGGGGTAAAGATGGCGAATTCGATTTTTGTAAATGTTCATTTGGTTTCGGATTCGACTGGTGAAACTTTGAATACAATTTTGCGCGCTGTTTCGCCACTTTTTGATGGAATAAGTGTTCTTGAACGCTCTTATTATCTTGTTCGTTCGCGCCGCCAATTGGATAAGGTTTTAGAGGAAATAGAAAGCCGCCCTGGAATTGTTATTTTTACAATTGCATCCCAAGAATTACGCGAAGTTTTAGAGGAAAAATGCCACAATCTTGGAATTCCCGCTATGGCATTATTAGATGGGGCATTAAACTTTTTCTCACGCCATTTGGGAATTGCGCCAAGTGTTAAAACTGGCTCTAAACAAAGTCTTGATGAAAATTATTTCCGCCGAATTGAAGCTATAAATTACACACTTGCCCATGATGATGGTCAGATGGTGCATGAATATAATGATGCTGATATTGTTTTGGTTGGTGTAAGCCGAACATCAAAAACCCCAACATCTATTTACCTTGCCAATCGCGGCTATAAAACTGCAAATTACCCGCTTGTTTATGGTGGCCCAATTCCACAGGCCTTATTGGAATTAAAAAAGCCGTTTGTTATTGGCCTTAAAGTTTCACCCGATAGATTAATTGCAATACGAACCAATCGCCTTTTAAGCCTTAATACCGAAGCCAATACAGAATATGTTGATGAAGATTCGGTTCGCGAAGAAGTTGTTTTTGCTAATCGTCTTTTTGAGCGTCAAGGTTGGAATGTTATTGATGTTACGCGCCGCTCAATCGAAGAGACAGCTGCAACAATTTTAAATATGGTTGAAACAAGAAAGCGTGAAAATGCACAATAATAATGAAAAACCAAAAATAATTCTTGCTTCGCAAAGCTATATAAGACGGCAATTAATGGATAATGCGATGGTTGATTATATCGCAATTAATTCTGGCGTTGATGAAGAAATGGCAAAACTTTCTTTGCGACAAGAAGGTGTTGCACCAAAATATCAAGCCCATGAATTGGCAAAATTAAAAGCACAAAAATTATCCCAAAAAAAGCCAAATGATTTTGTAATTGGCGCCGATCAAATGCTTTGTCTTGGTAATGAAGTTTTTGATAAAGCCCAAAGCATGGATGAAGCGCGTCAAAGATTGCAATATTTTCGTGGTAAAACCCATTATTTGCAAAATGCGGTGGTAATTTACCGAAATAATCAATTAATCTGGCGCCTTGATACCGCACCAAAATTAACAATGTGCGATTTTAGTGATGAATTTTTAGAAAATTATCTTGAAAATTGCGGTGATAAAATTCTTTCTTCTGTTGGTTACTATCAATTAGAAGGTATGGGGCTTCAATTGTTTGAAAAAATTGAGGGTGATTATTTTGCCATTTTAGGCCTGCCAATGAT
>JAVTWD010000051.1:0-2285 GCA_032229505.1 Bacteroidota bacterium | reverse complement strand
AGTGCAATACTTAAAAGAGAATCAATTTTTGTTTGCTTTTTTTTATCTAATTCTTTATTTAAAATTGAATCAATCACAGCAATTTTTGAAATTACGTCTTTTTGACTTGGTTTAATAGTAAGAGCTTCTTCAAATTTATTTTTAGCTTCTACTAATTTATTTTGAATAAATAAAACTTCAGCTTCAGAAATTAAAGTTTTAAATTGACCATCTATATTTTGTGTTTGTAAACTAGCTTGACTACTATTACCCTGTTTTTTATCAATGACTTTTTTTGTGCCTGTTACTTCAGATTTTGTATTGACACCATTTTGCCCTTCGCTTGATTCGTTATTTTGCAAAGTATCTGTTTGTTGAGCAACACACAAAAATGTAAAAAGTGAAAAAATTATAAATAAATGAATTTTCATAGCATACTTATTTTTTTTGGTCAGTAATGAAATTATCAATGCATTTTTCGCAGAAACCAGCAGGACCACTTCCCATTCTAAATAAATGTCTCATTCTCATAGATTGAGAAGCTTCACTAAAGTGAAAAAATTGAGGGGAATTGTGTATATGACAATTACCCATAATTGATTTTAGTTGGCTGTAACCTGAATTACTACTTTCTCCGTGAAAAGCACCCATAAGAACATTAACGAAATGACCATTATATTGAAAATCTGCAAAAGGATTTCTTTCAATTTTTTCATTTCCTTTTCCTGTGTATTGTTCACCATCGGTAAAAATTAAGCAACGAACATTAGGTATGGTTATGTCGTCACCTGTAGTAGGGTTGAAAACTGAGTTTGTCATTGGTTCTACCTCTCCAATAACATCCATTTCTCCATTTATAAATTTTTGGGCGTGAAAATATGCTGTTTCGAGTGCTAGATTTATGTCGGTTGCACCATTTAAACCTTCCATTTCCTTATACAATGAAGATTCTAAATTTTTCACATCACCAAATTTGTCAAAGACCTCTTTGACATTCATAAAATTAATGAATGGTTTCAACCTATGGTCAAATAACATTACAAAAAGATAAGCATCTTCTTTTTTATTTAGACTTTCCATTTCAAAAATAGCACTTGCAACTTGACCTGAAACAAGCTTGGCTCTTTTCATAGGTACATTGGGAAATGCATCTTCCATAAACATTGAACCAGATGAGTCAATTAAAAAGATATATAGCCCTATTCCTTTTTTGATTGAATTCTCATTATTCTCAGGTTCATTACGTTTTTCTGGTTCTTCATCATCTATAATCTTTTCCATTAGTACCCCTGTGTAAGAAGGGCATTTAGGACAAAATAAATCAGCTGTTGGCTGGTTAAAAACGTGACTTTCGTCTGTCGAACAAATCCATTGTTTTCTCATATTTGTTTATTTTAATTGTTAGTAAAATTATTGATTGTGATTATTCATAAAGATTAAGTTATTATTCGCAGAAGTATTACCCTTACTTGATGCAAATTCAAAATATCTTCTTGCTTCTGAATAATTGTTATTATTATGAAACTCCATTCCCTTTTTATTATAGAATATTCCTAGTAATTCTCTGGCATCGCTATAATTTTTCTCTTCTGAAATTTTACAATATTTCAAAAACTCACTTTCGCTTTTTTCTAATCCATTTCCCCCTACATAATACAACAATGCAATTCTATAATAATTTCTACCTGCGCTAGTTTCGTCTTGTTTGATAGCTTTTTCGTAATATTTTTTTGCTAAGTTGTAATTAATATCTGTACCTGAGCCTGTCTTATAATTATATGCGAGATTTTCAATTGCAGTTATATTGTCATTATCGTAGTCAACAGCTTTTTTTGTATATTCAAAGGAAATACTTTTATTCTCTGGTACAATTTCGCCTACAAAGTATATGTATCCTAATTTTGATAATGCTCTTGAATAGTTTTGGTCTGCTGCCTGTTTTATTAAATCTAAGCCTTTAGAAATATTCTTTGTTACTCCTATTCCTTCTATATACATATTGCCTAATCCTAATAAAGAAGTAGGATGCCCTTTTTCAGCAGATTTTTGATACCACTTATGGGCTTCCTCTAAATTAATTTCCGTACCGGTTCCATTTTCAAACATCATAGCCAAGTTTGCTTGGATAAAAGCGTAACCTAAATTTGCGGATTTGAGATAATAATCAAACGCAATTTTCTCATTCTTTGCAACACCTGAACCTGAAGAATACATAGAACCTAAATTACCTAAAGCTTCAGGATCGCCAGCCTCGGCCAACTTTTTCATTGCATCAATTGCTTCTAAATAATATCTATCAGCTTTTT
>JAVTWD010000050.1:0-2318 GCA_032229505.1 Bacteroidota bacterium | reverse complement strand
CGATAATTAGGTTACAGAACCATTCCAGCAACACTTTTGAAACCGGATTCTTTTCTACTTTTAAAAATATAAGCTTTCAAACATGCTACAGGAATTTTTATTATGATGATTTTCAGACCGTTGGTCTTAGTTATACTTATAAAAAAGTAAAATTTGGATATACTGATACGCGTCAATTTCGTGAAAAATTCCGTCAGAACGAATTTTTTCTTTCTGCAAGTTTGTTCAACGACCATAAATTTCAACGGAATTTAATGCTGGATTAATAATGGAATTTTACTATAATAAGTTCTAGTCATTAACCTCAAAATTTTCTATCTTGCATTTGAAATTTAGTTCTTGTCTTATGGCTTATAAAAAAAACCAATCAGTACACAAATTATTTATTATCCTTTTTTGCATGCTTTTACTCTTTAATTGCAAAAAAGACACAAAAAGTTCACCTCCTGTACCCGAAATAATTGCTGATTTTAATTTTAACAAAAGTGCATATGCTGCCGGCGATACAGTTAAACTCATAAATAATTCAGTAGCAGCTGATAGTTACTCGTTGACATTGACAGATCCGGATGGAAAAACTATAACCAATCTGCCAGAAGACTTCTTAGCTGCTAATGATTTTCAATTCAAAAACCTACTGGTATGGCTCGACATAAATGCAAAGGATGGTAATTACACCCTTACGCCCAAAGCTTCCAGGAGTTTGGATAACAGGACTTCAACAATAAGTAAATCCTTTTCAGTGGTAACAAAAAGGGCCAGTGTTTTAGTAAGTTTTGGTTCGCCAAATAATCACACCTTTTATATTTCGGTCGATAACCAGCCATTATTTCAGTTTAACGGCCAGCCCGGTGTAGTTGCTCGCAAAAGATTTATGATCCCTATTGGACTTAAAGTTTTCGCTATGAGGTTTTCCGCTGTTTATTACTCTAAAACTTTAGTTCTTGAGGAAGGCAAAGAATATGAAATAGATCTTTCATAACAAAGTGATAGGTTAAAAGTTAGAATTGAGAAAAAAGATTTAAGAAGTTTAAAATGTAAATTCCAACTTCAAAATCTAAGTTCTAAAATCATAAATTAAAAGCCCTGGCAGTAATGCCGGGGTTTTTTGTTCTACCCATGAAGCCCTACATAAATTAATCACTAACTAAATATTGATAATCATATTAATTGTTCGAAGCCAATTTTTTTATTCATAAATCTAATTTCCAAAACACTTCGGAAAACACTTATTTTCAACGGTTTACACTTCGGAAACTACTTAGTTTTAACGAATTTTAACATGGAAATTTTATTCCTGAAATAGAATTGTAATACCATTGCCTACAAACCAATTAAATCTCAAATCATGAAAAACAAAATCAACCTCGCGTGCATCATTACCGTTTTTATGTTGATGCTCAGTTTCAAATCACAAGCCTATACGTTTGTAAACAACCTTCACTGCCGCGTCACGGTTTTTTACGAGATGCGCGATGCGGGCTGTGGTGTCTGCACTTCCGGATCTATTGTTTTGCTGCCGGGTACTACCGTGCTGCCCCCATGTCTCAATTATATTGGCATGTGCCTGATCATAACTGATATCGGTGGCGTTACCCCTCCATCTAATCACAGGTGGGTAGGAACTGGTCCTGTATGTCATGCCCTGGTACCCTATGGACAAACAGGTACAAATGTTTGCGGGCCAAGCGGAAATTTTAATGTCATTACTTCCAATCCAAATACATGGGTAATAAACCCCTGATAAATTTAACTAAACTTCATTACAAAACCCGGATAGCAATTCTACCGGGTTTTTTTCTTTAAAATAACCTCCTATTTTTCTATTCAACCAGTCAAAGAAATAAGCTCGCCGAGAGCGTATACGTGATTAATGGACTGCCTAATATTAAAAGCTAATGCCAACACATTAACACCTCTGGCAGAATAAACATAACCATAAATTAACCATTCCATTTAAAACTTAACTGTCCGTTTAGATGAATAAAAGCAATTTACCTACGTATATTCCGTAATTAATGACTAAAATCAACTTCATACACAAAAAATTGTTAAGTTTTTAGATTTTAGATGAACAGAAATAAACTATATTTGCCGAAATTTTTTAAAAAAACATGAAAAAAACAGTATTAATCGCTGCTACTTTGTTCTCTTCAATGTTGGTTAAGGCACAAGAAACGCCTGCCAACCAAGATGAACAGGTATTAAAAAACAAAAAGGGTAATGAAATTTTACCTAAACAAGGGGATATCGCCCTTGGCTTCAACACCATTCCAATCCTGGACATGATTTTAGGAACTTTGAATCGTGCTACGCCG
>JAVTWD010000049.1:0-2322 GCA_032229505.1 Bacteroidota bacterium | reverse complement strand
AAACAAAAAACCTCTACCACCGCAAGGTGAATTAACCCGACCTTAATAGGTAATACAATAGTCGCCACAAGAAATTGTGGCGAAATTTTTTATATAAAACTAGCAATGGCAAAAAAAGTAGCAATTTTAGTAGACGGGCAAAATCTTTACTATTCATTACGAGAAATCGGAGTAAAAGAAATTGAAATAAAATGGAATGACTTTTTTAATTCCCTTTTAGCAGAAAATGAAGAACTTGTTAGAGCGTATTGGTTTAGACCTCAAAAAGTCCATGACCATCACGTAGATATAAATATCACCCACAAATGTTATGTTGAAAAGTATCATGCCGAAAAAAAAGATGAATGGAAAGACGAACAATCTACGCCAAAAGAAATCTTTGAAAAGATAAAGAAAGAGTATCAAACTTCTTCGGACTGGTATAACGAGTTTAAAAAAAGATTTAGCACTGGGGAATATAAATATGACCAATTAGCTAATTCAAATGAAAACATAGAGATTGTAAAAGCTGGAATCGTTAAACTTGATGTATTCAACAGAATACCGCTTGGAGAGAAAGGTGTTGATGTTTCTTTATGTGTGAAAATGATGAAGTTGGCGTATAAAAACAATATTGATAAAATCATTCTAATAAGTGGTGATTTTGACACTGCGGAGGCGGTTAAAGCAGTTAAAGATGATTTAAAGACTGTTCATATTGTAAAATTCCATAAAGGTTATCCGCCAACGAATAAAAATCTATCAAAGGATTTATCGGTATTAGCTGATAAGATATTAAATGTTTATGAGAAAGATATACGAGATAAATATTTAATTCCACCAACAATAGTTAGTCCATAGCAAAAACAAAAAATCCCGCCTCGGCGGGATTTTTATTAATAAGTACCTGTTGGAATTAGTCGTTCACTTTGGTTAGGCTTGAAAACTTGAATGGCTTACTATTTTCCTTTCCTTCTTCCTTCACCATACATTTCTCAGCATCCGTGAGGCCAGTAATGGTTCCCTTATGGTACGAACCAAGTTCTTTCCATTGAACCTTATCGCCAATCTTAAAGCCTCTGAAACTTATATTTTCTGCTACACCCCATACATCACCCTCTACATATAGGTACATTTTCTTTTTCTTTTTAACACCATACACTTTGACATTTTTTAAAAATTCGCCTCCTGCAACATTGCGCACTGTTTCATCAACGGCTTGATCTATACCAGTAGCTTTTGATTTTTTTAATGCTTTTTTAATTTCTTTGTCGCTCCCTCCTGCATAGTTTTTCAATAAAACATAGTCCGCTTTACTGTCTATGTTTCGGTCTGAAATCATATTCAGTTTTCCAAGTTGTACTACGGTAAAACAGCTACTTAATGTTGTAAGTGCCAGCAAGGACATAATAACGATTGTTTTTCTCATAAATATTGGGTTTTTAATGTTTGCACAAATGTACAATTAAAAATCTAAAGTTATCCTATATGATAACCCTAATTTTTATAAACAATGCCTAATTGTAGTGGAAATGGACGAGTTAAAATACCTGAAAGCAATAGGTATAAATATCAAAAAAATACGGCTGGAACAGAAAATCAGCCAAGTGGAACTCGCCTATAGGTGTGATTTTGAAAAATCAAACTTGAACCGTATAGAGGCGGGGAGAAATAATTTAACCATAAAAACACTTCTGAAAATTAGCAAGGAATTAGGGGTTTCTGTTCAGGATTTGCTTCCAAAAACCTAAACTTATCGTAATTTATAGACTTGCGTAATTAAGGATTAAACATTAAAGTATATGATGTTGTAGAATATCAAGTGTTTGAAACCTTCCGCTGGTTCATTAAGCTCAAAAGTGTACGATTAAGACGACTGCTTTTTTGTAATTTTTATCGTATCTTTGCAGGATGTCATTTGCAGGAAAAACCGTCTCTTTTCATACCCTGGGTTGTAAGCTGAATTTTTCGGAAACATCTACCATTGCCCGCCTCATGCAGGAAAAAGGCTTCCAGAAAATTGCCTTCGACCAGGGCGCCGACGTATGCGTAATTAATACCTGCTCGGTAACCGAAAATGCGGATAAAGAATGCAAACAGATTGTTAAATCCGCCCTTTCTAAAAACCCTGATACCTTTATTGCCGTAGTTGGCTGCTATGCGCAACTAAAGCCCGATGAAATTTCCAATATTGAGGGTGTAGATGTGGTTTTGGGTGCGTCAGAAAAATTCAAGCTACTCAATTACATTAACTTTTCAGGAAAAAATACCCATACCGAAATTCATAACTGTGAGATTTCGGAGGTTAATACATTTATTGGTTCCTACTCTGCCGGCGACCGT
>JAVTWD010000048.1:0-2328 GCA_032229505.1 Bacteroidota bacterium | reverse complement strand
CTATTTTAAATTATGTTACATTTTTAGTCAATAATAAACTAACTAACAATAATGGATAATCTTGTTAAAGTTTCAGATATATTTGAAATTAAATACGGTGTAACATTCGAGTTAATTAATTTAACTCAATGTAAAAGCAATGATTTCAATTCTATTCCATTTGTTTCAAGAACCGAAAAAAACAATGGTGTATCTGCCTTTGTAGAAAGATTAATTGATATTGAACCAAATCCTGCTCATAGCCTTTCTGTGGCTGTTGGTGGTTCTGTTCTATCTACTTTTTATCAATTAAAGCCGTATTATAGTGGTTTTCACGTTTTCGTATTGATACCAAAAAATAACCTTTCAATTATTGAAATGTTATTTTACGCTAAATGTATTTCTGCAAATAAATACAAATACAATTACGGTAGACAAGCTAATAGAACATTAAAGGACATTCTTATTCCAAGTAAAATGCCCGAATATCTAAATAAAAAATTACAAAATTTCAAAATTAATATTGAGAGTAAACTAATAGAAAAACCAATCAATTTACAAAAAGTTGAATTGAATATTAACAATTGGCAGTCATTCCGATATGATGAAATATTTGAAGTGAAAAAAGGCAAACGTTTGACAAAAGAAGATTTTGAAGAAGGTAAAACGCCATTTATTGGAGCAATCGACTCAAATAATGGATACAGAGATTTTGTAGGTCAAGAACCAATACATAAAGGAAATACAATAACAGTAAACTACAATGGTTCAGTTGGTGAAGCATTTTATCAACCAAATGAATTTTGGGCAAGTGATGATGTAAATGTACTATATCCGAAATTTAGGTTTAATAAATATATTGCAATGTTTATTATTCCAATTATAAAAAAAGAAAAGTACAGATTTAATTATGGTAGAAAATGGGAATCAAGCAGAATGAGAGAATCAACAATTAAACTTCCAGTAAATAAAAATGGAGAAATTGACACAGATTTGATGGAAAATTATATAAAATCGTTTCCATATTCGAGTACAATTTGACACCGAAAACAAACGACAGATAACAAGGGTTTTGTGAAATTGGGGCGGAAGTGCTAAATTGAGCATTAGTAATTCTAATCTACATATGTGGTTTATTGAACATTTGTGCCTTGAAACCCCCAACTTCACAAAGCCCCAAACCGTTGTCCGCAATTTCACAAAAAATGCTTAAAATCGAAAATTTATGAAAAAAATTCTATTTATTTTGTTATTGTCAAGTGTAAATTTCTTAACAGCACAGACATTATTATTGTATGGAGGGAAAAATCGTGACATATTTATAGGCTGTCTTAATTGCCCTTCCTATGACACAAAATCAATTTGGTGTTCTTATGGAGATTTTGGAAGCACATACGGAACAAAGTCAATTTGGACAACTTATGGTGATTATGGAAGTACTTATAGTTCTTATTCCCCTTGGACTAAATACGCAGACAAACCACCAGTTGTTGTTGATTCTGATGGTAATTTTTATGGATATTTAACTTTAAACAATGGAATTGGACAAAGAGCAAATTTTAAACTTGCTAATATTCTTTATGAATATCATGAATTAATACAGAAGGATGTTTCTGGTTGGTATAAAAAACTATTCAAATAGGAAATAATATGAAAATAAAAATCGTATTCTTATATCTGCTAATATTTGGCTTACTAATAAATTGTAATAAAACTAGTAAAGATGAAAGTCAAAATACAGATGAAAGTAATGTAACTGATACTTTGTTGAATCAAATTAACTACAACGAAGATATTACAAATAACAGTTATTATGATAATCGTTCAAATTACACTTATGGCTTTGCTGTCTTCAAAGTTTATAATGATTTGAATCAACGGCTAAATGATATTCGTAGAAACAGTAACAGCAGACTATATCCCGTAGAATACAATATTGTTTCTAAAATAACAACATTTGCGGGACCAGCAACAGAAGAAGCAAAATTCAGAGTTCTAGATGAAGAACAATCTTATTTAAACAGAAATTTGAAGATTTTAGAAAGAAATTTTTTAATATTTAATTCCTATGAAGATGCAAGTAAGGCAAGAGCAGAATATTAAAAAAACTGCGGACAACATCGGTTTTGCAATATGCGGGATTTAGTGTTAGTTGAACTTTTGTAAAAATAATCCGCAAAAACCATTTTCTTTTTGATTTTTTTTATATTTACAAAAAGAAAAATGGTTTTTGCTACGCTCGGCTTTTATATAACTATCTGGTTTCCAAAGCCCGCACATCGCAAAGCCGTTTCCCGTTATCTGCCATTTTACCAAAAAACCGTATGAACATTGAAGAGTTTAAAAATT
>JAVTWD010000047.1:0-2358 GCA_032229505.1 Bacteroidota bacterium | reverse complement strand
CTGCGGAAATTAGCATCCTGTATAAGGTAAAAGATTTTATAAAAAGCTGCTTTACTGAAATCGGGTATGGTGGCCTTTGCGTTATTGTATAGTTGTTTTATATCGTATTGTTTGGGTAAATATAATCTCATAATAAAAAATTTGTCCGCCCTTTTTACAGAGCGGACTTTTAAGTTTTAAAATAAATTTTTCGTTTTACGCATTCTTAATATTTGTATAATACAAATCATTAAAACACTGCATAACCGCTTCTATTTCATTCTCATATAACGACAACTTCATTTTAACTTTTGCCAAAACTGCATTTTTAAACATCTCTTTATCACTTGCAATAATTTCTCCTGATTCTCTGATTTCTTTAAAAAATTTTCTTGTCCAATAATAAATCTGCATACCTTAATGT
This sequence comes from Bacteroidota bacterium, assembly GCA_032229505.1. Classification (GTDB taxonomy): domain Bacteria; phylum Bacteroidota; class Bacteroidia; order B-17B0; family Aurantibacillaceae; genus Aurantibacillus. The sequence continues at coordinate 1,955 of JAVTWD010000047.1, read as the reverse complement.
TTAAATTTTCTGAGCGTTTTGCTTTCCTGATAATCCTTGATTTGGTCGTAAGTAAATCTTACAACTCCCTGATCCTTAATAAAATCTATGCGACCGTCACGCATTAAATTTTTAACGGTTGATTCACTAACTCCTAATAATTCTCCTGTTTCCTTAATCGTATAAAGCTTTAAATCCATACCAGCTTTATTTTCTTCATGCTTCCTGTTCTCTAAGCTTTGTAAAATTTGCAGGATTTTGTCTATTTTTTCCTGCTCAATTAAAACCATCGATTTTTCTAATCCACTCATTTCTTTTAAAAAATAAAATTTTAATAATTAAATAATATGCTCAAACTGACGTGTACCTGAAACGTCAGTTTCCAGCTACTTTGCTCTATTACAAAGATGAGTGTTATATACAAAAAGGGACGGGTTACAAGGTTCCTATTTTCGGGTAACCTTTTGCTATCAACTATTCTTCAGAGCAGTTATTGTATTTAAGGTCTAACTTTTGTTCTTCTTTCCAAGAATTGTATTGTTTACTTTTGTCAGAGGTTAAGCTTTTGATTTCGGAATCAAGGGAATCTTTATTTACCAATGGATTTTTATTATCTCGCCCAGGTATTTTGATATACTGGCAAGCAAAATTTAAAAAATCTTTTTTAGGAGTTTTTATTATTTGTTTACCAAACAAATACTGGTACAACCGTGCTAATTCAGCCGTTTTTAAATTCAAATGGATGAAGTCTTGATTACTATTTAGCACTTCTGCCACTTCATCAAAATATACATACTTTGTCTCAATGCGTTCAAGGATTTCTTTTATAAAAGTGTTATTAGAATCTGTAGATGGGGATGGCTTTAAATACATCAGTTGGTCGGTTAGGTGATTTTTCGCATATGCTATTATTTTCCGTTTGTCATTGAAAGCTAGAACAGACTTTAACATCTTTTCAAGAACATCCATTATTGTGTTACAATAGGATTTGTATGTTGGATTGGGATAAAATTTATCCGATGTTTTGTACACCATTCCTTCACGTACACGATATTCATACTCTCCAATTTGCTCAAGCTTGTATTCTTCCATCTCGTCAAAATTCTCATCAGTATATTGATCACGTATTCCATTCAGGAAATCGTATAAATCAATCTCCTTCGCAATTGTACCATAAAATTGGCATAGTTCTGAAAAAATTATTTTTTCATCTTTTTTATTCGTGTTCGAGGGGTGATTAATGAATAAATTTTTTGCATTATCAAACCAAGTTTGAGAAAATACTATATGAATTTCTGAAATTAAATTATCTAATCTTTCCATTTGTTACTAATTAAATAAGTCCATTGCTTTATCAAGTTCTGAATTTACGATTTTTGCATATATCTGCGTTGTGCTTATGTTTGAATGTCCTAAAAATTTTGAAACTTTATCAAGCGAAATGCCTTTCTGTAGAGCTCTGGTAGCAAATGAATGACGAGCTACATGACTGGTTATATTTTTGGAAATACCACACTTTTTAGCGATGGATTTTAGATCCTTGTTGTAATAAGCAGTAGCTGAGCTTATTGTTGCATCAAATACTTTTGGATCGTCCTCTTTAAAACCGTTTGGAAGTATTGGAAAGATATAGTCGCTCGGTTGAGAATCAGGCTTAATATAACTATCAACAATCGCTTTTGCCTTTAACGGTAACTTTATGGATAGTTGGCCGCTAGTTTTTCTGATTCGAGTATGAATATGCTGGCCGTCGTAATTCATAATCTTAAGGGTAATCAAATCACCAACCCTTAACCCTGCGGCATAACTTGCAAATACAAACAGATCGCGATGAGCATGCATCATGCTGCCTTCGTTTAGCTTTAGATCTTCTATTAGTGCAAGTTCACCGTCGCTGAGGTAACTTCTTTGAGTTTTTTCGTTTTTGATTTTATAGATATTAAATGGTATATTCTTGTGCTCCAGCAATCCCTCCC
>JAVTWD010000046.1:0-2391 GCA_032229505.1 Bacteroidota bacterium | reverse complement strand
AATTTTTTTTTCATAATGTTATTTTTTAATTGTTTGTATCTTTATTACACAAAGTTTTAAAAAGGTTGCATTATTTTAAATAAAAAATATAAAAAAACCTCAAAAGAACAATACTTTTGAGGTTTTTTTTTGAGGCATCGTCCGGATTCGAACCGGAGTAGACGGTTTTGCAGACCGGTGCCTAGCCGCTCGGCCACGACGCCTTGATTGGATAGCAAATATAGAAAACAATTAATAATTTACAATTAAAAATTTATAATTAATTCCTATATTCTTCCATTACAATAGTAACTGCTTCAACATCACCACCTATAGGCGGATTTAGTTTGGAAACTTCCAATACAATTCGAGCTACTGCTGGCAGTTCTGTAAATATTCTTTTTATAATTCGTTGTGCTACATGCTCTAATAATTTTGAACGAATAGCCATTTCTTCGACTACTATTTTATTAAGATGTACATAATCTACAGTATCTTCAAGCGCATCACTTATAGCAGATTTTCTTAAATCGGTTTTTATTTCCAAATCTACTCTGTAATCACTACCTATTTTTGCTTCTTCTTCTAAACAACCATGAAATGAAAAAGTGCGAATGTTTTTAAGTTTTATGGTTCCCATTTTTTTAGTTTTAAGTTTCAACTTGCAGGTTCATTCAATAAACTTGAAACATCAAACCCTAAACTTGAAACCTTTTTATATCTTTGCTAAAATTACAAAAATATTATGTCTACAGAAGAAAAATCACTCAATTTTATAGAGCAAATCATAGAAGAAGATATAAAAAATGGTTTATCAAAAAATAAACTTCGTTTTCGTTTTCCACCAGAACCAAATGGTTATTTACATATAGGTCATGCTAGTGCGATATGTTTAAATTTTGGTTTAGGTATAGATTATAATGCTCCCGTAAATCTTCGTTTTGATGATACAAACCCAAGTAAAGAAGAGCAAGAATATGTAGATGCTATAAAAAGAGATGTACAATGGCTTGGTTTTCAATGGGAAAAAGAGTGTTATGCTTCCGATTATTTTCAGCAATTGTATGATTGGGCTGTAGAATTGATAAAAAAAGGCAAAGCCTATGTAGACAATCAGTCGTCTGAAGAGATGGCAAAACAAAAAGGAACACCTACACAACCAGGAATTGATAGTCCAAACAGAAACCGCAGTATAGAAGAAAATTTAGAGCTATTTACCCGAATGAAAAACGGTGAATTTCCAAATGGTTCTTATGTATTGCGTGCCAAAATAGATATGGCTTCGCCTAATATGCTTATGCGCGATCCAATAATGTACAGAATTATGCATGAGCATCATCATAGAACTGGAAATAATTGGTGTATATACCCTATGTATGATTGGGCACATGGCGAAAGTGACTATTTAGAACAAATTTCCCATTCATTATGCACACTTGAATTTTTACCACATAGAGAGTTATACGATTGGTTTTTAAATCAAATTTACGACACAGATTTAGTAAGACCAAAACAACGAGAATTTGCCCGAAGAAATTTATCTCATACAGTAGTTTCTAAACGAAAATTATTACAATTGGTTGAAGAAAAACATGTTACAGGTTGGGATGACCCTCGCATGAGTACTATTTCTGGGTTAAGAAGACGCGGTTATACACCAGCTTCTATAAGAAATTTTGCCAAAACAATAGGTATTGCCAAGCGTACAAATTTAATAGATGTTTCTTTATTAGAATTTTGTATTCGAGAAGATTTAAACAAAGCAGCACCTCGTGTAATGGCAGTTTTAGATCCTGTTAAATTGGTAATTACCAATTACCCAGAAGGGCAAGAAGAATGGCTTGATGCTGAAAATAACCCCGAAGAAGAAACATTAACTTATAGAAAAGTTCCGTTTTCTAAAGAATTATTTATAGAGCGTGAAGATTTTAAAGAAGAAGCTGATAAGAAATTTTTTAGATTAACACTAGGTACAGAAGTACGTTTAAAAAATGCGTACATTATAAAAGGTGAATCTGTAGTAAAAGATAGCAATGGAAATATTACCGAAATTCATTGTACGTATGATGTTGATTCTAAAAGCGGTAGCGGTACAGAAGCGAGTAAACGCAAGGTAAAAGGAACAATACATTGGGTTTCTACGCAACATGCTCTAGAGGCTGAAGTGCGAATTTATGATCGTTTGTTTACACATGAAATGCCCGATGGAAATAAAGAAATTGATTTTAAAGAATATATTAATCCTAATTCTTTGAAAGTAATTACTGGTTATGTAGAACCAAGTTTGGCTACTGCTAAAAATTTAGACCATTTTCAATTTCAGCGTTTGGGTTATTTTTGTGTTGATAAAGATTCATCGGTAGAAAAATTAGTTTTTAACAAAACAGTTGGACTTCGAGATACGTGGGCAAA
>JAVTWD010000045.1:0-2402 GCA_032229505.1 Bacteroidota bacterium | reverse complement strand
AGTTTCAAAGATAGGAGACTTGGGAAGATCATTATGCAAAACACTTGATGGTCCTCATTCATCTGCGGTATTTTCCGGTGATTATCGTTATTGTCCTCCGGAAATTTTCCTAGGCTATATTATACCTGATTGGCATGATCGTGTGTTTTCAATCGATTTATTCCTTCTTGGTAGTTTGGGTGTGTTTTACATAACTGGACTTACTATGCCTGCGCTTTTAGCACAAAATTTAGATAAAAATATAGATTGGAATTCGTATCGTGGAAAATTCAAAGAGGCAGTTACATACCTAACTATGGCGTTTGATAAATCAATTGAATATATCGATGCTACCCTTCAAGATTATCCGCAAAAAAATGAGCTAATTGATATTATAAAAATGCTTTGCTATCCTGACCCTGATTTTAGAGGACATCCTAAAACAATAGAAGGAATGGGTAGTCAATATGATTTGGAAAGAATTATTACGAAATTAAATGTGCTAGCAACAAAAGCTGAATTAAATGTTACAAGATAATGGCTTCATTTTTTGAAAATAAAGACCGAAATGTTATTCCTAATTGGAGGTCATTTGACACGACTGCAAAGCTAGGGGAGCTTAGTAGGTTCCATTTAGATGCTAAAGTTGATACAACAGCAAAGGTTGATCTGACCGATTTATTTGATAGCTGGGAAGACAATCAAACAATGGGATTAGCTGCTGATATTATTAGTTCGGCAGTAATTTTAAATTTAAATTCTGATCCTAAGTTAGAAGCGGTTTCAAAATTTATTTGTGATAATAAGGAGAATGCTAGTCCTGTGCTGCTCGCAGCCGTTAAGAATTTTATTGGTTCTGAGAACGGTGCGGAAGAATTAGCTACTTCAGTTAATTCCCTTGAAAATTTTTTAGAGGATGAAAGTCGTCAAACAATTTTTCAAAACATAAATTTCACAAAAAAGCGATTAATTAATAATCCTAAAAATGCAATATTATGGGTGGAATTGGCGAGGTTGTATTCGATATTAGGACAAGATAAAAAAGCGGAACGCTCAATACTTAATGCTCTCCAATTGTCGAAAAACAACCGTTACGTGCTAAGATCCATTGCGAGATTTTTTGTGCATAATAAAAATATTGATTTTGCTCACGATATTTTGAAAAATGCTGAAGCAACCGGTACTGATTCGTGGTTGATGGCTACTGAAATATCTTTGGCTCTCATGAGAGGAAGAGGCTCTAAATTTGCAAAAAAAGGCATTGAAATTATTAATTCAAAAGCATCTTCGCCATTTAATATATCTGAGCTAGCTAGTGCAGTTGCAACGACTGAATTTCATAATGGTAGCGCAAAGAAAAGCAAAGACTTTTTTAAAACTTCTTTAATAAAACCTAATGATAATGCACTTGCGCAAGCTGAATGGGTGTCCCAAAAGGAAGTGAGTTTTATGAATGTTAATCCAACTAGCTTTAACACCGTAAATTCTTATGAAGCTCTAGCTAGGGATTGCTTTGAAAAGGAAATGTATCTAGAATCTTATGAATATTCAGTAAAATGGTTTCTTGATATGCCTTTTTCAAAAGTTCCAATTTTATTTGGGTCTCATGTTGCTGGAGCTATGCTCAATAATAACGAAAAAGCTGTTGAAATTTGTAAGGCTGGCTTAATTTCTCATCCTAGGGATTTAGAATTAATTAATAATATCCTTTATTCGCTTTGTGTTTTAAATAAATTGGGAGAAGCAGAATCGTATTTAGAAAGAGTAAAAACGATTCCAATAGATAACGATGTAAATAAAACTTGTCTTACTGCAACACGTGGATTATATTTCTTTAGAAAGGGCTTCCATGATTTAGGTAGAGATTTTTATAAACAAGCAATTGAGTTGGCAGGGGAAATAAAAAATAAATATTTGTTTAATCTTGCTTTTGTTAATTATTGCCGCGAGGAAGTCTTAATTAATTCGGAGTATGCGAAGGAATTATTTGAGAGTATGGATGTTATTTTAAAGGGAGAAACATCGAAAGACATTACAAATTTAAAGTTGGAAGTAATTAAATTGTATCAAAAAAACCTTTTGCCGGATCAATCGAAGTAGTATCTAAATACTATTGAAATTGCATTTCGAAGAAAGCATAAAAACTCTTAAAGACTTTACCACTTATTAAAAATATTTGTAAGTCTTGATTCACGACTTAAAACCTAAGCTTAAATAAGTCTGAAGCCCTTAATCACCAAGGTATCTTTGCCTTGTGTTTTGTTTTACCCCATATACCCCGAAAATAGACGATTCTTAGTGCTAATTGCCATCCAGTATGGCAATTAGTTTTTGAACGTGCAAGTTTATTCCCTTGATTTTTTCCCCTCAAAAAAAGAAAGCCGGAATCGCTACGACGTTTGGAAAAGTGTATCGAACTTGTC
>JAVTWD010000044.1:0-2415 GCA_032229505.1 Bacteroidota bacterium | reverse complement strand
ATTCTAGTCAATAAATATTTGCCTTTGGGGAATTTCTGGCAATAAACAATCACCTGGCTAAACTCTTTTTCACTTTTGAAACAATTTAAAAAAGACTGTAGTCCCCAGTTAAATTTAATATGCTTATTTACAAGTGTTCTAACTAGTATTTCTTGAAAATCATTATATCTTGGAGGGTCAATCTTTTTCTTTTTCTTACTTCCGAAGTATAAATCAAAAAATGAAATCAATAAATCTGATTGGTCTGGTTCAATATCCTTTGGAATAGAATTCCATATTTTTAAATTTACATTTTCCGAACCGACATAACTAAATACATCGGGAAATGTTTCAGCCACAAGCCACTCAGAATCTTTATAGTTATTCTTTATACCTATATAAAATAATGCAGATGATATAAGAAAGAATCGCTCGCCTGAAATATTAGGCTTCAACTCAGAGTAAAATTTTATCCAGTTTTTAACAGGCAAATTTAATAAGTCTAGCTCTTTAAAACTAAAATGATTGAATAACTCGCTCACAAAGCCAACGCTTAGTTTCGATAAATTATCTGACAACCATTTATGAAAGAGGGATTTATTATCAAATAAAATATGCTTGATCCATTTCTTCAAAAGTAAATAAGAACCGTATTCATTTAAAAAATTAAGTGAAATCATCACAACTTCAGCACCAACTATTTTTTTTGCCTCAAAAATAACTTCACTTTTCGACTCTAAAATTACGTCAATATAAGGCTTCCAGTCAGATACACCTAAGTCTAACAAAGTCTTAAGAATGGTATTTTGCAATTTTAAAGAGCATCCCCAAATATTTGAATTTAATGCCAGAGAAGGAAACTGAGAAATAATGCGACGAGATAAATCCGGGTTTATTTCCAAAATACCAATTATTCCCTGAGTATCTGCCGTTACAGATCCCCATATATCTTGTTTTACTAGTGAGGGAGATGCTTGTTCAACGATATTAGCAAATTCAAACAGGGTAATTTCTTGCCTTTCGAGTAAGCCAAGCAATCGGTTTTCTAAACCTAGTTCATGCAAATCAATAAAACTCACATCGTTATAGGCTATTATGCCCTCAACCAATTCTCGTTCGGAAAATCTGAATCGCAGAGAAGAGTTAGTTCCTAAGAGATTATATTTTAATGCTTTCGCTTCCTTTTTAGAAGGGAAATATGTATTAAACAAATTGAAAATGTCAGATAATAGAACTTCCTCTGAATAAATAGCGTTGAATAAAATTAATAGCGGAAGGTAATTACTTCTTTTTCCTTCCAAATCAGCCCCATAAGTCCAAAGAAACTTTCTGATAAACCGTTTTTCATATTTACTAAAAATAATACCCCAATTAATAGTATTGATGTCCGACAAAATCATTATCAATGGTTGTTTCGATTGCTTTTCAATATTCACAACACTGTTTTTTGGTATGATTTGCAAGTCAAATTCCCGATTATCCCATTCTTTAAGACTTAAAGCTCCGGTACAGAAATAGAAATTTCTTCGCAACCTAGGCCATTGGTCACTCCAAACCGAAATTACTGTATTCTCAAATGATTCGGGAGTTGAAGTAGGTAAAATGACAGTTTTATCAGGATTCTCATATAAATAAATTAGAAAAGAATCTTTAGAGGTTAATTCAACTGATAACTCACTTTTTTGAAGGTCGCTTAGTTCAATATCAAGCGAATTATTGTACTCAGAGTAATTACCAAAAATAGGGCGTCTAAAAAGCTCTAAAAAAATGTCTAGCTCACTAATTAAACTTAAATCAGAAAAATCAATTAAAAAAGTATGAGTCCACACGCATCCTGGGCGCTTCATTTCATCAGCATACCATGTTCTACTAAAAGCATACACACTATTTTCCTCAATTGGATAACCAGTAATGTAGCTTTCAAAACCCTTGCTAATATTCGATCCACTCAAATCAGTCTGGAAAAGTAATACCTTTTTAATAAGAGTATTCAACTCCATTGAACAGGCAAGCAATTGGTGCCCATTCGAGTATCCATGTAAACTTTGATTAACTTTAATTTTCATTCCATTGCCCAGAATATGGGTTTTGCAATATTATTTGACAATAAATCTTCTTCTCTAACCAATATCCGTTGTTCCGTCTTTTTTCGCATTAATTCATCCACATCCACACCGTCATAATCCCCGCCTTGAGCACTTACGCCAAAATACTCTACTTTAAATTTATCTTCATTACAATCCAAATATTGAAATAATAAAGGCAGATATGTAGCAACGAACCTAACTGGAGAGTAAGCTCTGGTCTCGCTATTGTTAATCACTAAATCCCAAGCTGAAATTACTATAGAGATTTTAAGCGGAAGCTTTTTTGGTTTTTTAAATTCAATAAACTGCAAAATATCTACTAGCTTAACCTGATGAGGGACAAAATCGA
>JAVTWD010000043.1:0-2429 GCA_032229505.1 Bacteroidota bacterium | reverse complement strand
ATTTATTAGTTTTTTTTCTACTAACAAATAGTCCTATTTTTGGGGGAGCTTACATCGACCAGTACTGAGAAAACACCCTCGAGCCAACCGCTTGATGCACCAACGTCTGCAATAATGTCGCCATTTTTAATTCTGTAATTATCAAGAATCGGTCTGAATGATTCGCATTCGCCTTTAGAATAAGCGTAGCCATATTTAAAAGGTCGGCTTGGATGCGTACTGAAAATCGCAGTCGAGTCGTTATTTGTATATCGTTCAGCAAGTTTCTTTTTAGATACACAGCCTTCATTTAGAAAAGCGATTGTCGGCAAGATGAGAACAAAAAGCCTGAACAGAATTTTAGTCATTATGAGTGTCTTTTAACATGCCGTATAACGGATGGCGAACTGGCGCCGCCGCCGTCTTCCAATGCCGCCGGTTGCTAAAATGTTCGCGTGTCCACCGTGAAGTTATAAATATACTACGCAAAAGCAAAACAATGTCACGCCGAAGGCACCAAGTATAAATTGCTTTTGCATACGCGATGCTGTCTCTTGTCCGCGGTGGCGCCACGTTTGCTGTTAGTAGTTGCCAGCCACACACAGTTTATTTCTACTGTCTAGTAAGTCCTCATATTTATGTCACCTGACAATGATTGATATGCGCAGTACGCAGGAAATAATATGCCGAAACTCATAATAAAGAAGTCACTAAGAAAAATATAAATTATTTGTTTCCATTTCAAATGCTTGTCGATTTTTGTCTGGAAGAAGATGTTAAAAATTACAAGTAATGAAAGCCATAGAAAACCCCACAAGTACCAATGAGTAATTGATTGGAACATTCGGTCAGATAATATATTAAGAGAGTCTTGTTTGCTTTGTCCATAAGGTGCCGTCACCCAAATACCAAAATAAACGAATGGGAATAATGAATAACCAAAAGATGAAGTCAAATTAATAAGAAATTTTACCGAAGATTTAATTTGAATTGGATTTCTCTTAATAATTCCAATTGTCAGCCAAAGTATTAACAGCAAGTCCGCAGCAATAGCCGAAAAAACAAAAATAGCCCAAATATTTTGTTGTGTCCCGTAGGTCATTGTCTAGTCCTGAAGTCATTTAAAAAAGATCTGTCAGTCGTCATGGCTGGTTACTACTAACGTTTTCGCGCTAAGCAACGGTTTGATTTGAAACTGTGTCTGCCGAAACGCTATTAACAAAGATAAATGTTTAATAGACTTTTGCAAAGCGAAAATAACTGTCTTTCGCGGAGCGACCGCTTTTGCAAAAGCAGAAGCCGAATGCCAAACTGTTGCCTTAGCGTGTGTTAGTAGCTGGGCTTTATTGTCCCGTTTCAAACACATTGTTTATTATACGACTCACAGAGTCTTTAGTTCTCGGCACACTGTCAACCTTTAAATATTCTTGTAGTCTATTAGCAACGATGTCAAGCTTTGGATTGTCTATGAGTTTTGGATTTACTTCACGCATAATTAGTGATTGATTCAATCTTTCGCCATTTGTTGTGCAGAAGATTAATGCGTCAAGTGCTACTAAGCTTAGTGGTCTACCCATAGATAGCCATTTGTCAGCACGAGTCCATTTAAAATAAGATAGCGCAGCTATATGTCCCCAATTACTACTTATGTTTTTTATTCTGTTAGCATTATTTTCAATCCAGTCAAGATTTTTCTCAATGCGTATATGATTTAATACAACGATATAGTCATTTAAATATCTGTCTTCACAGTTGTCTAGCTCGTTGGTAATGATTTTGAATGCTGTGTCTTTGTCGAGAGTATTCGCAATGTTTTCTGCTCGGAGGTAAAAGTCGTTTATTTTCTCTTGGTCGTACATTTAATGTCTTGTGTGTCTAAGCCTTGCTACTAACGTTCCCACAGTTGGCGATCGGCGGGCTTTTGAAACATTAAACCGTCTACACGGACAACTGGTTATATAAAGATACAAAACGGAATTAGAGAGGGCAAATGAAAATTAAAAAGCGCATCGGCGCACCGAAATTTGCCCGAACGATATACCGTTCCGCCCGCTGGTCGCTAACTGTGTGTTATAGGGCGTTTGTCTTTAATGTCACGCTAATTGGTAAAATTGACTGATATTGTTGGTAAGCTTATTAATGTCTTTTTTTTGGTTCATTGTGTTATAAAATTCATTATTTATAGATGTGTCGATTACCTGTCCATCAATAATTTTTATTAAATATGGGAATCCTCTTTTGTCACTAATGCTGTACAGGGCTTTAGAAATGTAATTTTTATCATAATCTGAAATGGGTGTCTTACCGTCAAGATATATTATTTTAACGTCATCATTAAGTCTAGGTAATATGTTTTTTTCAGTGCCATACACGTTCTAATAGTATTTCCATAAATTAAATGTAACAGTAAATAGGGCAGGCCATGGCTACATTTTATAGTATTTATTAAA
>JAVTWD010000042.1:0-2517 GCA_032229505.1 Bacteroidota bacterium | reverse complement strand
GCTATTTAGTCAAATAGTTGAATTTAAGGATAGTATTGATCATGAGCCGTATAAGCTAAGAGCAATCAATATACCACTGACCACTTTATTTACTTACGCATTTTCAAAAGAGCTATATACGTTTGATGTCAATTTCAGAAACCTGGAATTTTGCAACTTACTTAAAATTGAAACCAGTCATCCGCTGGATTTGCATTATTCAATTGCAGATAGTAGCCTTGACGAATGGAACAGAAGAAACCTGGTGAGTTATGAACATGTTGGGACTCATTGGAATAATTATTTCAAAGCTATTCAGGATGATCTTGAGCGGTACACTCCATTTACTGCTAAAATAGATTCACGAAAATGCGAATCATTAGTATTAAAATATAGCGGCAACAAGAAAAATCTTATCAATATACCTACAAGCCAAGTATCTCAAAACTATTATGAAACGAACAGCTATGTTATTGAGAACAAAACAATAAAAGAAGCGCTTTTGCCTGTACTGGTGATTGCTTACCAAAATTCCCCTTACCCGCTGGTAGATGAGACGGGGATTGAATTTCCGATAAGCATGAGATTGGATGGGGACATTTCAAACTTAGACACGTTAAATCGCTCATTGCATAAATATGGTTTTACGATTGAAATTGAATCCAGGATAAATAATTTTTTAGTTATAAAAGATAAAAGGCCGCCTGAAAGCTGATTAAAAACTGTGGCGTTTTCAGAACTTACTTAGGCGGCCTGATCAGGCTTTTAAGGTTTTTTGGTTTCGGCAATAACGTTTGCTATATCCGGCTTACCTGCATTCGGGCCTGTTTCAATTACAGGAGCATAAATTTCGCAACGTAACCCAGCCCCTGTACATGGATTTGTATGGTTAGGGTCTTGTGTATACTTTGTTAGATCAGCATATTGTGCTGTTGTGGAACCAGTGAAATCAAACCACATGTACTGAACTGCTGCCTTATTTTGTTTTTCAGGCTTTGAAAATGCACTAATTGAAATTGCTGACACAAACAATGCAATAATGAAAAGGATTTTTTTCATGATGATTTATTTTAAATGAACAATTGCGCCTACTCGTTTTCAGGTTTTCGGCTTTCCCTGTTTATTGCAATAAAAAGTTTTGAAATCAGAATTGTGTTTTGTTTGTTGTTTTTACTTGAATTTGTATTGATGATTTATACTAATGTAAAGGTGTACAAAGTTTTAGATAGTTTCCAAATCAAAATGGTTTAAAAAAGCAGATAAAACTTTGCAATCAGGATTTTGATCGGCGGATCGCGCCTGGTGTTATGCCAAACTGTTTTCGAAACACTGTTATAAAGTTCGTCGTTCTGGGATATCCGCTAAGTGCCGCAACTTCTTTAATAGGCTTATTAGTTTCTTCCAGTAATTTTTTTGCACGGTACATTTTTTCTGTTGAGATCCACTCGAAAATACCGGAGTTAAAAAATTTCTTGAATCCTTGCTTTAATTTGAATTCATTAAGAGCAACCATTTTGGATAACTCTTTAATTGTTGGCGGTTTTCTATCAATATATTTTTCCAAAAGTGATTTTGCCTCATAAATTCTTGCTATTTCATAGGGTGTGAATTGTATTTCATGATATTGCAAATTCAAACTTGATCGTAAGAGATGGAAGAATATTTCGCGAAGCTTTAAACCAAAGTACAGTGGTTGAAGATGTTCATCATAATCCGAATAAATTAATTGAGAATAGATTTCTTTGATTCTTAACGATGTCCAAAATGTTCTTCGGCTCAAAATTGAACAGTCGTTTTGTTTTATGATTTTTTCAAGGATTGGAAAAGTGGGAGAGAACTCCTCCAGAAGATTCTTTGAATAAGAAATTTCTAAAAACTGGAATTGTTTTTCGTTGCCAATTGATATTTTATGGTCTGCCTTCGTCAAAGTCATAATTAAATGATGGTCTTCCGGTAGATGAATTTTTTCGATATCTGAAATGTTCTTTCGGATACTATTTTCAATCATAAAGCAAACTCGTAATCCCCCATTATTTTCTTCATCTCTGAATTCAAATTCTCGAATATTATTTCCGGAAAAAAGACGGATTGCTAGATCTCCGTAATTTAATTCCTGGCATAATAATTCACTCCTTTCATAATTTATTGAATGAATTTTACTTCCACGAAGGATAGGGCCGCGATAATGGATAGGCAATTCTGAGTGAACTGCCTGAGATGGAAAATCTGTTATAATAATCCGAAAACTCATTTCTGAATGGCAATTAGATAATTAATTATTAGTTGCAGTTTGCGCTGATATAAATTTACAAGAGAACTTAAAATAAAAATATTTTTATTGAGTCGAATAGTTTGCAATCGGGATTTTTTTAATTATGAAATTTACTTATAGTTTTTTCTTGCTTTTTCCAACTCTTTTAAAAGGCTTACTTGTTCTTTCACTATTTTTTCTAAATTGTCTACCCGGTTATTTAAAAAGTTTAATTTTTGGAAGAGTATTTGGCTGACTTGTGAGCTTTTGTTTCCTGCTTCCGTAAT
>JAVTWD010000041.1:0-2532 GCA_032229505.1 Bacteroidota bacterium | reverse complement strand
GGATTGGACATCATTAAGAAAAGAAGTAGTGCAACACGGAGTGCGCAATTCATTACTTATGGCGCCAATGCCTACTGCATCAACCTCGCAAATATTAGGAAACAACGAAGCTTTTGAACCTTATACCTCAAATATTTACACCCGCAGAGTGCTTTCGGGCGAATTTATTGTAGTAAACAAGCATTTACTTCACGACTTAGTTCACAGAGGGCTTTGGAATGAAAGTCTAAAACAAGAAATTATGCGAAATAATGGCTCTATTCAAAACATTGAGTCAATTCCGCAAGATTTAAAAGAACTTTACAAAACCGTATGGGAAATGTCTATGAAAGATATTATAGATATGAGCCGTCAAAGAGGTTATTTTATAGATCAATCACAATCGCTCAACTTGTTTATGCAAGATGCCAATTATGCAAAACTTACTTCTATGCACTTTTATGCTTGGAAAAGCGGTTTGAAAACAGGTATGTATTATTTAAGAACAAAAGCAGCGGTAGACGCTATTAAATTCACATTAAATAATGAAAAAAAGGCTGAGCCTATTGCTGTTGCAGAACCCAAAGCTGTAGAGGTGTTAGCGCCCAATGAAACGGGCGAAATGACCGCAGAAGATTTTAGAGCCATGATTGAACAAGCCCGCAATGCAGGCCCAGATGAATGTGAAATGTGTGGTTCTTAATCGTATCTTTTTTAAAATACAACGCAAAGCCGTCTATGTATAGATGGCTTTTTTGTGTAATTTTTTTTTAGGATAAAAGACATTGACATCATAAACTAAAATGTAATATCTTTACACACTTAACGTTTAATAGTAAGAGTATACAATACTCATCTAGATAAAATATAAATATGGCATGTGTAAATTGCTCAACCTCTGGAAAATCGCACGATAACAAGGGGTGTAAAAATAGTGGTTCTTGTAGCGAAAGTAGTTGTAATAAACTTACTGTTTTCGATTGGCTTTCCAATATGGGATTGCCTACAGGAGAAAAAATGTTTGATTGTGTAGAAGTTCGATTTAAAAACGGAAGAAAAGAGTTTTTTAAAAACTCAGAAAGCCTTTCTATAGCTATTGGCGATGTGGTAGCCACCGAAACGGCTCCAGGTCATGATGTGGGTATTGTATCACTTACTGGTGAGCTGGTAAAAGTGCAAATGAAGAAAAAAAACATAGACTACCATACTGCAGAACTTCCAAAAATTTACAGAAAAGCAACTCAAAAAGATATCGACATTTGGAGTGAAGCTAGAGCCAAAGAAGAAACAACACAAGTAAAAGCTCGCGAAATAGCCATTAAGCTCAATTTAGAAATGAAAATATCTGATATTGAGTACCAAGGCGATGGATCTAAAATTACTTTTTATTATACAGCCAATGATAGAGTAGATTTTAGACAACTGATAAAAGAGTATGCTCAAGAGTTTAAAACCCGTATCGAAATGAAACAAGTAGGGTTTAGACAAGAAGCTTCTCGTTTGGGTGGTATAGGTTCTTGCGGCAGAGAATTATGTTGTTCTACATGGCTTACAGATTTTAGAAGTGTTAATACTTCTGCGGCGAGATACCAACAACTTTCTCTTAATCCTCAAAAATTGGCTGGACAATGCGGAAAACTTAAATGTTGTTTAAATTATGAATTAGACACTTATTTAGATGCTTTAAAAGGTTTTCCAGATTTAGACACTAGAATCAAAACAGAAAAAGGCGAGGCAATTTGCCAAAAGCAAGATATTTTTAAAGGATTGATGTGGTTTTCATACAAAGATAATGCCGCCAATTGGCATAAACTTCACATTAGTCAAGTAAAAGAGATGATTGCTTTAAACAAGCAAAACAAATTGGTTTCAGCTCTAGAAGATTATATTGAAGAAACTACCGAAGAGCCCGAAGTTACTTTCAACAACGCCATGGGACAAGAAAGTCTTACACGTTTTGACCAGCCAAAAAGAAAGAAAAAAAGAAGAAATAACAACCAACCGCAACAAAAACGAAAAGAGAATTTTTCAAAAGGTAACGAAAACAACAAACCTGTTAAAAAGTAGTATACATGAACAAAAAGTCTATTTTTTTCGATGCTAAAAACCTACTCTTTTTGATGATGGTATTTGTGCTATTTTCATGTGATGAAAAAAGAGTTTTCGATGAATACCAATCTGTAAATAATGCTTGGGAGAAATCCAAAAAAATTAATTTTGAACTCCCAGCTCTAGATGTAAACAAACCATTCAACTTGTTTGTAAACCTTAGAGATAACAATAGCTATCCATACAACAATATTTTTTTAATAGTATCTATGGAACAGCCTAACCGCAAAATATTGGTAGACACTTTAGAATATCAAATGGCAAATCCAGATGGTACGCTTATGGGGCAAGGTTTTTCAGACATTAAAGAAAGTAAATTAGTTTATAAAGAAAATTTTAAGTTTTCGCAAAAAGGAAAATACAAAGTAAGTATACAACAAGCTGTAAGACAAATAGGAAAAACAGAAGGAATAGTAAAACTACCAGGTATTACAGAGGTTGGCT
>JAVTWD010000040.1:0-2547 GCA_032229505.1 Bacteroidota bacterium | reverse complement strand
AATGTCTAAGATAATCAAATCTTTCCACACACAAAAGTTCTTTTTTTAACAGCCCGAAAAGGCTGTAAATACTGCTAATTTATTGTTATTAAATTTGCTTATTCAAAATTTAGTTGACTGAATTTTTCTTTCCTGAAAAATTGGGCAAGTTCATAACGAACTACTATCAACTCTATCTTATCCTTTTCTTGCATCCTGAATTTTATCTGTTCATTTTTCTTGCATTTTAAACACAATGTTTTTAGTTTATAATTTAGGTTTTCTATTACGGTTTTATAAGGAAATATTTCATTCATACTTTGGTAGTGAATTGATTTACGTAGATAAGTAAAAGCATTGCATAATTCCATAAGGTCAGTTACGGGTGTAAGGTTTGCTTCTGAAAACAATAGCAAACATTCTATTAAGCAACGCAAGCGTTGTCCTATCCAATAATTATGAATGTCTTGGTGGGTTTTAAGGCATTTGTTTAAAGCTAATAGTTTGTCATTATCTACTGTTTCTAACCTAATTTTTTGCAAAAATCTACTATCGTGATTAATATACTTTTGCGCTGTTTTAATGAAAATTGGTGTTTCGGTCATACTTTTTTCAGGCTGAATTTTAGTGGTTATTTGATTACCACCACTTAAAATCTCATTTGAAGAAATTGTTTTTGCTGCTGCTGCTTTTCTGAGCATATAAGCCATTTGTCGGCAAGAGCGAGAACAATAAATCGCATCAATTCTTTGAATTTTGTATATTTTCTTACAATGCAAACACTCTTTTTCCATCTTATTCTTTCCAGTTTAATTCTTCGTTCTGTGAATACCTGTACTCGTTATATTCTTCCATTATAGATTGAATATTATCTAATACCTTTTCATGTTTTGACGTATCATTACTTAGGTATAAAGAAATTTCTACGATTCCCCTGTTTCCGTATACTTGTGATATTTCGTGACGTAAACGTTCTTTAACTATTACAGTTAATACATCCAGTAGTATGTCTGACGGTACTTTGATAATTTCTTCTTTCGTATTTCTTGGTTTCATAGTTATAGTCTTAAATGCGTGGGTCTGTTTGCCTTTGAATGTGAAACTGGTTTTCGTTTTATGCTAAACAACTCATTTTCATCATCGTCTTCATCTTCTTGAGTGGTTCGGGAAACTCTCTTTGTTTTTCGAGGGCTTTGCAATAGTTCTTCTAATTCCTCAATACGTTCTCCATATTCTTTTATTAATTGTGTTTGCAGTTCCATTTTTTCTTGCAAGGGTTTAATAAATAACATGTATTCTGCGCCCATAGTGCCAAGTCCCGTAAGCAAGTGCATTACCCATTCGGGGATATTGGCTGCTGAGTTATTGGGTGTTGTATTTTGATTAGTTTGTGTTGTCGCTTCCATTTGTGTTTTGATTTAGTGGGTTGCTTTCTGAATAGTTTTCGGCTGAATCTTTTTTTGCATACTTTTCTTGCAATTGTTTTAAAGCTGATTCTGCTTCTTCACCAAAGGCTTTTAAAAATTTGATTGCTATTGGCATGAATAAGGCAAGCACATCTTCAATGAAATTAATGAGGACTTGAATATCATTAACAAGAGGCTTTTGCTCATCTGTATAAGTTACTTGAAGAACGGTGTTTTCTTTCTGGTCTTTACCAAGCTCTTTGTAAGCTATTTTGTGTTCTGTTAAGATTTGTACTACCATGTCGTGTGATGCGCAGTTTGTACTAATCATTGTGGTGTTTGCTGTGTTTGTTTTTTCTGCTGTTTTTTCCATTTTCTGTCGTTTTTAATTGTTAATTGTCGTTTTGATTTTTTAGTTTAACAACACAAAGGTGGGGGCAGATTTTTGGCATGGGCTTAACCTATGGGTATACCCAATTGGATTAATTGCATGATAATCAGAGTGAAAATTTTAAGAATTTATTTTTTAAACATCAATACTCCATTTCGGGAGCATTATGGGAGGAATTGAAAACAGAAAATGAATTAGGCAGCAATTGACGGATAAGAAAATAAATTGACACTTTAACTTTTTACAATTGACGACTAATTTGATTCATTGACGCTTTAAAATGAATTTATTGACGGATAAGTTAAACGAATTGACGATTAACTTTATGGAAATTGACGGATAGAATTACTTTTTGCTGGTTTTCTTATCAATTTCGGCTTCTTTTAAGTCTTTATTGATGAGTTCTACAATGTTTTTGAGGTCTAATTTCTCAAAATACGGGCGGATATGTTTTAAATCCTTAATTAATTGTGATGTGCTATCGAAATTAGGTAGCTTTTTATATTTTTTGTAGATACTTGAGTTCTGTAATGAGGTAAATTTTTTACCCAGTAGTAAATGTGCCAGTTGAGTTAGTTCACTTACAGAGTTACTACCTCTAGCCTCCATATTAAATCCTGCTTTTAAGAGATAATGTAAAGCGAGTAGTTGTTGCATCTCGGTACTTTCTTTTTCTACGTCTTCTTTTGATTCATTTTCGGTCGTAGGAAATTGAGGCTCTCGATCTAAATAAAGAAAATGTAATTCGCCGTTCAGAAAATTACGCATGGA
>JAVTWD010000039.1:0-2556 GCA_032229505.1 Bacteroidota bacterium | reverse complement strand
GAAGAACATTCCTAGATATAGCTTTATTAAAATATGAGGTATAAGTAGTAAAAGCTCGAACGTTTTCATCTAATAGGTTTAGTCTTTCTGTGGCTATAGGATAATTTTTTACAGCTTCTTTCAAATAGGAAATGTCTGTATCGAACCCTGGTAAAAATCTTTTTATTTCGTGAACAAATTCACCAATAACTAGACCTAATCCCGCTAAAATACGGAGCATATTTAAATCGTCAATTAATTGCAGTTTTTGATATTCCAACTGCAGTTTTTCCTTTTCCCTGCCAGTTTTTAGCTTTTCGACTGCATCTTTTATTTTTGTAGAAGTGCCATTTTCATCCCCTTTAGGCACAACATCTGTCAATTCTTCTAAATCTGAGAGAGCTTCGTCAACTATTTCAGAAATATTATCTTCTTCTTTTCGCTTCCATTCTTTTTGAGCCGCAGTTGCTTTTCTACCTCTTAGTTCTGATACTTTCATAACAGCGCTTATTATAGATCTGTAGACAAATTCTATTAACTCCGTTAAGGCAGCACTTTCGATTAATCCTTCTCTGCTAGATGTTTCTTCAAATTTAATATCTTCGCTATCCTTTATTTCTACAAAGCCAAAAAAGCAAATATTCATGTGGGGTCCTAAAACCACTTTTCTATTATTAGACTTATCCAATCCTAGCCAATCATCTCCTTCTTCTCCATAAGGCAAAACTCGAAATCCATTTCTGTATAATCTAATTCCTCCTTTTTCATACGCTAAATTTCTTATAAAAGTAAATGCACCTGGAGAAAAAAGACCTGGTTCATATATGAAATAGTAAGTTTTAAAATGTACCTCTTTAATTAATTGGAATTTACTTTTTAAATCATCTCTATCTTCTTTATTGTTACCTATTAAGAAATCCTTTTTTTCAAAATTCAATTTATCACTTTTGAGGGACCAATGACCCTGCCCATCTTTGGATATATGACCTTCAATCTCTGCAAGAGCATGCTTGAAAATTGCTTCTTCTTCGCTAGTAATCTGAATTTCAACGCCGCTATCTTTTCTAAAGTAAAGGCTTTTAAAACCAGGGTCCACTGATCCTTTGTCGGTTTTCTTTTTTGTTTTAGATAAAGGAAAGGGTTGTAATAATTCCGATGTGTAACGAAATACTCTTTTAATCGTTGCGTCAGACCACCCTTCTCTCAAACCTTCAATAATTAAATCAGTTCCTTCATTTTTAGTTTTAGTTATTACTTCTACTTGATTTACAATGTTTGATAAATCTATATCAGTTTTAAATTTGTCCCACTCAATTTCTATTTTTATTGCATTAACTGAATCAAGTGTTTGAGTGATAATCGTAAGTTTATTTCCTAACCTTTGAGTAGCGAATCTTCCAATTCCCTTTCTTCCGGCTCTAGTTCTTCTATATCTGTCTGAAGTTGGGTTGTGGATTTTTTGAGAAGAAGACAAACGCATAAAACCATTTATTAATTGATCTTTTGTCATACCAGTGCCGTTATCTGCAATAGTCAGAATTTCATTTTCCTGCCAGGCATTTTCAAAAGTCAATTTAACTTCGATTGCATCAGCATCATAAGCATTTTTTACTAATTCAGAAACAGCAGTTTCATGTTTACCTACAAGTTCTTTCCCTAACCTATTTATTATTCCCGCATCCACAGAAAAGCGGACTTGATTTTCATCAAGTTTTGCAATTTCATTAGAGAGAAATAAAATTGTATTATTATCGGATTGCTCTTTCTTAACTTCGTCAGAAAGTTGCTTTTTTAGTTCCTTTATTTTAGATGAATTATCCATTAATTTTCTAAAAATTATCCTTGTTATTAATTTTGTCTTGTTACAGAAATTTATATAATAAAATGCTTTTTGACAATTTGTATTTCTCTTCCCCTCATTTATCCTTCACACACAAATATATCGACTTTTTTAGATTATTGGTTTAATTTTTTTTGACGTAACTACATCTATAACAAGCAATTAAATTATATATTTATCGAATGCTAGAGGAGAGCCTATTACTCTGTAGATTTTCAATTTCGGAAGCCGAAGGGTTAGTTATTATCAGGGTCTAGTGATAATTTTTATCTTCTATTATTGACTTACCTTTTACCAACCACGAAAACCCAAACGCTAAAAATGCTATTGTTTCTAACCAAAATATCGGCTTAAAAACTATTAAAGCATTATAGACATTTTGAGACAGTATAAACAGAAAGATTAGCAGAAAGATGCAAGCAAACATTATGCAGCCACAGATAAGGTAAATCTTGTTCCTGATGAGCTTTTGAGGGGTTGGTAGAAACTCACCTTTTGTAAAAAGGAACAAGCTGAAATAGCAAAGGCAAAGAATAAAGAGACCTGCGGAAATTAAATGGAGTTGCCCTATCCAATCGTGTCTTTCAACACTACACCAAATGTTACAATCTAAAGGTGATTTATCAGGATTCAATTTTAATGATGTTGGAAATAATGCCACGATCAATCCGAAGATACCTGCGAGGGCTGATACAATCCTATCAGTTACATCGTAACCTATGTAAGACAATAAGAAA
>JAVTWD010000038.1:0-2557 GCA_032229505.1 Bacteroidota bacterium | reverse complement strand
TGCTGAGGTTTTCCGAAGCTGTCATTAAAAAAGATGTCTTTTATAACGTGTTGGTTTTCGATTCTTTTTTTGATGAAAAAATCTATATTCTCTTTATGAATGGTAGTTTCAGGCACTAAAGTGTTTTTTACAAATTGTTCATTCAAAAAATCCAAAACAAAAATGCCATTTGGTTTTAGAACATTGGCAACCGAATGGAAAACTTTTCGGTCGTCTTCTTCATCTTCAAAATATCCAAAACTTGTAAATAAATTGAAAACCGCATCCACTTTTTCTGTAGAAATTTTCGAAAAAATCTCATCACGCATATCATGAACTGCAAATTTTAGATTTTCATTTTCAAAATCTTTGTCGAATGCTATACTTTCTTCTGATAAATCCAATCCCAAAACATCCAATCCCAACTTATTGAGGTAAATGGAATGCCTTCCTTTTCCACAGCCCAAATCGATAACTTTAGAATTTTTGGGCAGTTGCAGTTCTTTTACCAGCAACGAAATGAAATTTTCTGCCTCTACAAAATCCCTGTCTTTATAAAGAATATGATAATACGGCGTATTAAACCAAGTTTTAAACCACGTCATTCTGCAAAATTAACTATTTTTGCGGAATAATTTCGTCATTGCGAGAAGCGTAATGAAATGAAGCGCCGAAGCAATCCCAAAATTATGAACAGATTGCTTCCTGCTTCGTACCTTGCATTTGCAATGACTTATCAATGACTATGAATACAGAAAATATACAAATCCAAATAAAGACATTTTCGGTTTAGAAGAAATACTAGCCGAAGAAATAAAAAAACTAGGCGGAAAAAATGTCGAAATTAAAAACCGAGCGGTGAACTGTGAAGGAGACCTCGGTTTTCTTTATAAAATCAACTATTCTGCAAGAACTGCGCTGAAAATTATTGTCCCTGTTCTTACCTTCAAAGCTTGGGATGAAAGCCGTTTTTACGATAAACTTTTTGCTTTTCCTTGGGACGATTTCATGTCGGTTGATCAAACTTTCGCTATTGATTCTACGGTATATTCTGAGCGTTTTAAGCATTCTCAATTTATGGCTCTGAAAATGAAAGATGCCATTGTAGATTATTTTAAATTCAAGCACAGAGATCGTCCTAATGTAGATCCCAAAAATCCAGATATCAAAT
The DNA here is from genome assembly GCA_032229505.1 of Bacteroidota bacterium. Classification (GTDB taxonomy): domain Bacteria; phylum Bacteroidota; class Bacteroidia; order B-17B0; family Aurantibacillaceae; genus Aurantibacillus. Next base: position 1,407 of record JAVTWD010000038.1, on the reverse strand, counting down.
TCCATTTGCATATCGATCGAGAATTGGTGACGATTTCTTTGGATTCTTCTGGAGATGCCCTTTTCAAGCGTGGTTACCGAAAAGAACAAGGTGAAGCACCGATAAATGAGGTTCTTGCTTCTGGTATGTTGCAGCTTGCTGGTTGGGACGGAAAAGGCAATTTTCTTGACCCAATGTGTGGTTCTGGAACACTTTTGATAGAAGCAGCGATGATTGCGATGGATTTACCCGCACAAATTTTCAGAAAAAAGTTTGCTTTCCAAAACTGGAAAAACTATGATGAAGAATTGTTTCAAAAAATAAAAGAAATCCGAATAAATAGAGTAAAGGAGTTTACTGGAAAAATCGTAGGTTATGACATTGATGCAAGGATGTTGAACGCTTCCAAAATCAATATAGAAGCTGCCGAAATGGAGGAGGTAATTGAAATTAAAAAACAAGATTTCTTTGAAAGCAAAAAAGAGCTTTTTCCTTTGCTGATGGTGTTTAATCCACCATACGATGAACGAATAGAAATTGCCGATGACGAATTTTACAAAAATATTGGGGATACCTTCAAACAGTCCTATCCCAACACTTTGGCTTGGCTGATTTCAAGTGATTTGGAAGCAATAAAAAAAATTGGACTGCGACCTTCCAGAAAAATAAAACTTTTCAACGGAAAATTAGAGTGCCGTTTTATGCAATACGAAATGTATGAAGGCACGAAGAAAATTCATAAATTAGAAATTTAGAAAGGTAAATCGTCATCTTCAAAAGGATTTGGATTTATGAGATTTTGGGGATAATGTTTTTTATAATATGAATTCAGAAATAAAGCCACAGTTGTAACACTATTTACAATGAAATAACTATATATGGAATCATTAATTACGAAATCATTATCTGTTTTCCCATGAAAATTCGTTTTTTCACTTCTAATTTTTTCAATAGCTTGGTTAATTGTTAATAAAGAATTTCCAATTGTTTTAATTTCTTTAGGCTGATTATTATCAAGCAAGTTAAATTCTTTTAAAATTATTGACGATAATTTATATAAGGTTTCACCTCCATTAATTTTATTTTTAATTCTTTCATCTTTTAAAATTTCTTTAATAATACTTTCTAAGGCTGAATTAACTAAACCTACTGAAACATCTGGATTGTTTTCTATCTCTTTGAATGCTTTGTCAAAAGTATTATATGCGGTTTTATAAGAAGATTTAATTTCGTTTCTAAATGTAGGTATAGAAGGAATGAAATCTGGAGTATTTACACCTAAATCAATTGCTATTTTTAATAAAGTTTCACCATCAATACTGTGTAAAGTTTTTGTTAAATCTAATCCGCCATTTTGTTTATATGAAATTGCGAAATTTTCCCAAAAGCCATTATATTCATCCACTTGATGCCACTTTTTAATATAAA
>JAVTWD010000037.1:0-2560 GCA_032229505.1 Bacteroidota bacterium | reverse complement strand
GCATATCAATACAAAGCAGAGATATATCCATTCCATCTTTTACATCTTCACTGCTTTTTTCAAAAGTTTCAACTACCAGTTTTCTTGTTTTATCAAGAATTTTATCCGTGTCGGTTAATTTAAATTCTTTCACCGAACGGTTTAGGGCATTTGAACAAATAACCGAAACCATGGCTCCGGGAACGCCATGGCCTGTGCTATCAGCGGCAGCTATGAAAAATAAATTCTCAATTTGTTCTGCCCAATAAAAATCTCCTGCAACAATGTCTTTTGGCTTATATAGCAAAAAATTATCAGGTAAATACTTCCTTATAAATTCATGTGGAGGTAATATGGCATTCTGCAAGCGTTTTGCATAAGAGATACTATCTAAAATTTCACTTTGTTTTTCTTCTATTAAGTGTTTCTGTTGTTGCGTTTCACGTTCTTTACTTTCAATGAGCTGCTTTTGCTTTCTTGTTACCCGCAGTGAGCGAAAAACAAATAACAAAAACCCGGAAACAATAATCAGAATAACGGCTACAAATAATGTTATGAATAATTGTTTGCGTTTATCACTTTGTACTTTCTCATCTTTTTGTTCCTGTTCCCTTTTACTCTTTTCAATTTCTGCTTTCATGTCCTCTTTTAAAACTGTCTGTTTAAGAGATGCAGAACTTAATTTGTCTTTCCATTCCATAAACTGAATATGATGTATAAGAGCTGAATTGTAATTTCCAAGTGCCGAATCAATTTTGTAGCATAACTCTTCAGAATCCAACATTTTATCACCAGCTCCTATTTGCTTCATGATGGATAAAGAGCCTTCTGCATGATCTTTTGCTTTTTTGTATTCTTTAAGGGCAAAATATTCTTTCGCCAGGTAATAGTTTGAGCTACTAATTCCACCCAAAAAACCTTTGGCATTACTTTTTTCATATACTATTTTATGATAGCGAATGGCATTCTGTAAGAACTTATTGTCATACTCCAGTTTTCCTAATTCATAATAGACATTTAAATCATTAAACCCTCCTTCCGAGGTTGTATCTGCATAATTTAGTGCCTTTATTAAAATTTCTTTAGCCTTCGGATAATTTTTTAATTCGGCATAAGCTTCTCCAATTCCTATTAACACATTCGCTATCATATTACTGTCGTTTCTCAGTGTATATTGCTTTAACGCTTCGTTGTAATAGGATAACGCTTTTTTTGCATCTATCTTAACGTAAAATCCACCACCCAAAAAATATCCGCGGGCTATCCGATTGGGGTCATTAATTTCCTTTTCCAATAAAATTCCCTGGTCGGCATATTTTGTGCCATTCAGGGTATCATTCATCCTTATAAAAAAGATAGCCAAATTGTAAATGTATTTTGCTCTTCCTATCTTATTGTTTTTAGCTGTGGCATATCCCAAAGCATCTTTAAGGGTGCGATGCTGCATATATAAATCACCAGATCTGGCATATGAGGCTTCTATATAGGTTGTGATGTCCACTATGCCTTCCCATGAGTTCAATTGCTTATAAATATTTAGAGCCTGCGTATAATAACGTATTGCCGTTTTGTGATCATTAACAGCGGGTATTGTGTAATAAACTCCTGAATATTGTAAGGCTTTTGCTTTTTTTGCCAGTAAATCCTTAATAATTGTACTATCCTTTACGGAAAGAATGAGTTTATCAATCTCTTTTATTGCAGGTAGGGTATATTTTAGATTATCTTCTATTCGGCAATATTCAAAGAGGTCAAAGAGAATTTCAATTCGCTTAAAAGGATCCGTTTTTTTGCTTAATTCAACTGTAAGGGAGTCAATTTTCTTTTGTTCAGATTGGGCAGCTATCGTTTTAACAAAAAAAAATATAACTGTAAGTAATATTAGCCGACTCATTTGGTTATTTTTAGTAACCAAAGTTAAATTTAAATTTTAAATGGGAAAATAGTTGCCATTATCAATGTGTATTTATTGCAGAATAAAGGGCAAAAGAACAGAAAATTTTGATTATGGGATAGGGTTACGCATTGCGTATAATTACTATGGATAAGCTTCTAAGAAATGAGTAGAATTTAAATAGCTGTGTTAGTTTATCAGGAGTGCGTATGTAGATAGTTCCATAAACTTCCAGTTTAATTTTAATATATCGCCGAATATAAAGGCTTACACATACGAGTTGATTTCTTTATAGATTTTTTGTTCTTGCGATAAGCGTTGTTAGTCCGGTTGCCAGCAGCACAATTGTAACCGAACTTATTGGCATAAGAATAGCGGCAACAAAGGGGATGTCCTTTCTTCACGCAAAGTCAGCATTTTCTTTCAAATATTTTGTCGCTTTGTTTGTCAATGTTTGTTCCAATTCTGAATTTATAAAGTTCTTAACTGACTTTTGCGATTGTCTAATTTCTAAAATTCGTTCGTCTTGGTTGTTTTCGTTTACAAATAGAAGTCCGTAAAAACAAATACTTCGTTTGTGTGCTTCAATGTCGCTGTCTGCAAAGTCGTAAAAGTTTTTGTCCTTAAATTGTTGATTAAAGAAACTTGTAAAGTTGTTTCGTTGTTCGCTTACAAATCTGAAAGTTG
>JAVTWD010000036.1:0-2563 GCA_032229505.1 Bacteroidota bacterium | reverse complement strand
TTAACTCTCGCTTTTGAACCTGGGAAGTTTTTGGTGAGTGAAGCTGGATATTTTCTAGCCAAAGTAAATGTTGTAAAACAAACGACATCGACTGTATTTGCTGGAATAGATTCTGGATTTAACCATTTAATAAGACCTATGTTTTATGGTTCTCATCATCAAATAGAAAACATATCAAACCCAAAAGGTAAAGAACGCTTTTATACTGTGGTAGGATATATTTGCGAAACCGATACTTTTGCTAATAACCGTAGAATAGCCGAAATAAAAGAAGGCGATATTTTATGCTTTAAAAATGCAGGAGCTTATTGTTTTTCTATGTCATCTCACTACAACTCTAGGTTTAAACCCGCAGAAGTACTCTGGAAAGAAGGTAAAGGGTATTTAATACGAGAGCGTGAAAATTTTGACGATTTATTAAAAAATCAAATTATGGTTGAAGTATAAAAAAGAGGTTCTGAAAATTTAGACTGCCCCCAAAAGTTTAGACACTATTTGGGGCATGTTCAATTCAGAACCTCTCTTTAAATTATTGCTTCACAATTTTGGAAACATAATTTTTATGGTTAGCCGTATAGTTTACAAGGTATATGCCTGACTGTAAATTGGAAAGATCCACAGCATTACTTATTATATTTGGCTGAGCGATTATTTTACCTGAAACGTCTAGTACCGATACTTTTTCAATAGGTTCTTGAACATCTATTGTTAAAAAATCTTTTACTGGGTTTGGAAACACTTTATTGTTTTGTACCGCAAAAGACTCACTGCTAAGCGTTCCTGACAGATTAAAATTATCAATACCTAGACCCCAGCCCCAGCCTCCTTCGTCGTTGTAAGTAAAACGAACTTTAAAAGAAGCATTTTTGTAAGCCAAAACATCAAACGAAACATTGGTTAAATTAACATCAATGTCTTTATAAAGAAGCTGAATCCAAGTTGTTCCGTTCCAAACTTCGACTTTCATATTGCCAAAATTTTGATATACCTGCATAATATAGTCAAAAGATAACGATAAAGATGTGTAGTTGGAAACATCTATTGTTGGAGATATTAATTCTGCTATGTTATTTGTTTCATTAATATCTACAAACATCGCTGCATTGGTTGCAAAATCTGAAATAGTACCATTTGGCATATCGCCAGAACCAAATGTCCAATTTTTTGTTCCCGAAACTGCTGTAGCTGTCCAACCTGTAGGTAAAGAAGTTCCGTCAAAATTTTGAGTTTGCACTTGAGCTTGTGAAAATACACAAGAAAAAAGTAGGAAAAAGAAGTATTTTTTTTTTCATATAAGTATTTTATCGAAATAATTTGATTTTTATCGACATCAAAAGTAAAAATTATTTTTTAAACAATTCATCTAACACTTCACATTTTGTACCGTTTGGAAAGGTAATATTTATTTTTTGTGCTAAAGTTGGTGCTATTTGTGTAATATATTTCTTAGTATGACTTTCGCCTTTGGGTATATTCCAGCCATAAAAGAGTAAAGGAGCGTGGGTATCATAAGCATAAGGCGAGCCATGCGAAGTTCCTGTTGCCATGTATTGCATATATCCTGGTTTATCCAACAAAACTAATTCTCCGTTTTGTGTAACATCATACCCATTGGCTATCATGTTCAAATAAAAATCGTTATTACAGGCATGTAATATTTCATCTTCATTGTAAACTCTTTGCACATGCTCTCTAGTCATTAAATAGTTTTTAAAGGCTTGTTCTACATCTTGATACACTAATCCTTTTTCTTTTATTTTCTTTTTATTTAAAAACACATTAAAACTAGAGTAGTTGTTTACAAAATCTTCTCCAAAGGTATCGGTAGAAAATTTCTTAAGCGACTTTGAAACTTCTTTATAATCTATATTAGTTACATTGTATTTTTTGTTTTTTAAAAACATACTGTTTTCTGCACAAGCGTGGTCGGCGGTAAGAAATAGCAAATAATTATTTTTACCTACTTTTTCATCTAGATATTTAAGCAAATCGGCTAAAGTATCATCGAGTCGTAAATAGGTATCTTGCAATACCAAAGAACGAGCTCCTAGAAAATGCCCTACATAGTCTGTAGACGAGAAACTTATAGCTAAGAAATCGGTTACCTCATCTTTACCTAAATTTTCTTTTTCTATAGCTTCTTTGGCAAAATCTGCCAAAAGAGAGTTACCAAAAGGAGTGTTTCTTAATACTCCTGCATCATTTTTTTGATACATACTTTTTAAATCATAAGGAAAAACAGGTTTGTCTACACCATAAAGTTTCCCTTCATAAGGGCTATCATCTGGGTCACTCTCATTGTATGTTTCTACAGGTTTGTATAAATTCCACCCTTGATTGATATAGTCTAAATATTTTTTTTTAGCATTAAAACTAGTTACCCATTCTGGCAATTTATCACCATAAAAACTACTAGAAATAAAATTACCTGTTTTACTGTACCAAAAAGCCCAATTAGCAAAATGTCCTGCTGGCAAAATAGCGCCTCTATCTTTAATGCTAATTCCTATTACTTTTCCTTGAAAATTTGTAGCCATACGAAGCTCATCTGTAATGGTTGTTG
>JAVTWD010000035.1:0-2567 GCA_032229505.1 Bacteroidota bacterium | reverse complement strand
ACTTTTCCATTCAGCATTCCGTGTGATACTAATCCGCAATAAAAAGGGTTAATGAAAATTTTATGCAATTGTTGTTTGTACATTTTCACACCGATAGCCTGAAGCTTCAAAATAATTTCTTCATTCTTCATACCCATCAGTTTCCATTCCCAAGCTTTTTTAATTTTCTTTCCATCTGCATTCACAACAATTTTACGTTCACCACTTGTTCTAACAATATCATAACCCTGTGGTGGTTTCACAACCCAAATTCCTTTTTCAAACTTGGCTTTCATTCCTGCCATTGCCACTTGCTTTCGTTGTTCATTATCCCAACGCCCAAATAACAATTGCATATCATGAAATAAAACTCCGTTTGGATTAGATGTGTCGATTGGTTCTGTCACTGCCTTAATATGAACCCCATGTTTTTCTCTTAATTCATCAGCGATAGAAATTGCTTTGCCTCCTGTTCTGCTAAAGCGAGTCATTTTGTAAACCAAGATAGTGCTAATTTTGCCTTTGCTTGTATTTACAAAACTCAGCATTCGCTGAAACTCTTTCCTCGCATCCGTTTTAGCACTTTCATAAGTATCACCAAACGCTGATACAATTGTTAGATTATTGCGCTTGGCATATTCCTCAATCGATTTGCGTTGAGTTTCCAACGACTCGTTTTTATCAAACTGACCTTTGCCGGAAACCCTTGTGTACATGACCGCTAAATTGGATGTGGATTGTTTTACTTCCTTTTTACCAAAGCGTCCAAAGCGATTGTCGATTATTTGTTCTTCTGTCATTTAGCCTCCTTTCTTTTTTTTATTATTTATGCTTGTTTTCTGTATTCAATTTCCGAAACGTCATTTTCAGTATTCAACAAAATTATTTTTGCTTCACTTGAATCATCTGTCTCGTTTTTCTTTTTTAGTTTTGAAAGATGTTCGCATAAAAGAACAGCCAGTTTTTTGATTGATAATACAATCTTGTTTGCTTGTTCATCGCTTACACTTTCATAACCTTTTATCATTCTTAGTTTTTCAACCGTTAATCCTTTATTATTTTCGCTCTCACTTTTCATTTCTATTTTTGACTTCCGTTCTATACTCCCTTTTCATTTTTATTATATTGATAATCAATGTAATAGCTAATTTACGTACATCTTTTGGAATAAAGAAATGCCCTCGAATCGCCCTAAATTTGCCCAATTTTCAGGTTGATTTTATAGCTTTCTCCTGTACATTTTAGTATTCTAAAATTTGGCTCGGTGATCGGATTTTTATTTTATGTTTCATATTACGCTGCTTTATTTAGTTGTTGAGTTTTTAATAGCCCTTGTTTCTTTAATGCTTCGTATCTGTACCTCCAATCACTTTTCTTTTCTGTTTCATTTTTATTGGAGATGAGTTGCTGCGCTTTTTCCTGATGGAGTTTCTCTTCAACAAAATCTATTTCAGAAAATTTTATTTCTGGTGTGTGAAGCATTAATTGATGCCTAATGCAAATCAGCTGTGCTTTTCTTTCCTTTGTTAATTTGAAAGCAAGCATTTTTAGATTCATCTTTTCTCCAAGTGTTTTATTTAGTCCGAGAAAGAGTTCAATAATTAATTCCTTAAAAGGATAATCATTTGGTAGCCTATTAAAAGTTGTACTTGTAACCAATCTCTTAAATGCATCCGTTACGCAAAGCAAGGTGTGCTGGTCTATCCGGCTATAATTACTGAGCTTTATTAATCCTTCGGCTAAACATCTAAAGCGGGTGTTTACCCAAACAATCCGTTTTGCATCTTCGTATTCCCAATAATCAAAAGGTTCTTTTATTTTAATACCTCCGGAGTTTTGTTCGTATTTTTTTTCAATTAAACCAATGAGTTTACTGTTGATCCATTTATAGCGAGGTTCATTTTCTTCTTGCTGTTCTTTCTCAATAATTAAAGATCTTTTGATTGGTTCAACTCTCTGAGTTTCCTTTTCAATCTCTCTTGCATTATTCGATTCTGCTATTTCGGTTTCTTCTTCTTCTTCTGCATCCGCTAGCGGTACAAATTCAAATTCACTTCGCTCATCTTTATCGTATTTTACGTTAAGCTCTTCATTAGCGTATTTTACGGTATCTTTTTCCTTATCGTATTTTACGTTAACTTCATCAGTAGTAACAGGCTTTACGCTAACTACTGGCATTTTTAAACTTGGTTCTAATTCCGTTGTTCCCGAAAGCACCAAGCCATTTCTTTTAAAGTATGCCATTTGCTTACAGTTATCGCTACAATATTTTTTGCTCGACCGTATTGCAGTAAAATGCCCTCCGCAATATAAACAGGTGCTTTCCATTCTTTTTAAATTCTAATCGGTTTAATATTCGTTTTCATCATCATCTTCATCCAACATCAAAACTGTATCGCCAAGCAAACCTTTCATGTATTCGCTGTAATCAGTTAATATGCCTTCCATGTTTTCTTTGGCTTCTCTATTCTTAAGAAAGTTTAAATCAAAATTCACATTCAGCAATAAAATGTTTTGTCGCTCCTGTATTCCAATAATTTTATGCTTGATATTGTTACCAAACAAAATGCGTAAAATATCCATCAGCA
>JAVTWD010000034.1:0-2575 GCA_032229505.1 Bacteroidota bacterium | reverse complement strand
TTGCGTATTTAAAGAAAAATGGCTTGTTGGCTTACGATTGACTCACTCACTTCTTCCTGTTCGAAAACAATTACCGGGAGCTTCTCATCAAGTTTACAATAGAAGTATAGTTCTTTCTATTAGCCGTCAAATAAGATTTAAAGCTTCAAGAACCAAGCAATCGCAAGACATCGAGTGAAATAGTTTTAAGAATTTTGTCTACCAAAGCGTTTTTCGTCTTACGTAATTGTCCGTTACTTACTACTAACGTTTTCGCAGTTGGCAAAGGGACTTTTTTTGCAAATACTTTGATGTCTGCCTTGCTAATGCCAAGTTATTGATAATGTGCTTCAAGATTTATCCTGACGATTAATATGCCCTTAATTCAGACCTAAAAGAAACCAGCCTGTTTTATTACAATAAATCAAATTGAGGGTATTTCCATAATCACTTGCTGAACGCCACACGTTTTTGATTTTCAGCCTTTTCAGGTGTAATAAAGGTTCTGCATCCACAAAGTTTAAGAACTCATTTATTGCTGCAAATATATTTTATTTCAATAGTGTTGTTGTACTGTTTTAGGTTTTCCAAAAAATCGGGAATATTTTCTACGATTTGGTGCAGGTGCTTGACACCATACGGAAGATTTTTTTGCATTACATAAAGTGCCGTTTCAATGGCAACGTATGCGGTTATTTTCCCTTCTCCGTTTCCTTTAAGACTACATTCATAAACTTCATTTTGTGGGTTTTCTGCTACGGCTTTTACTGCAAAAATATCACTTCCTATGTTCATTCTTTTAAATAAGTAAATAAAAGCATTTTGAATTTTCCTGTAATTGAAAAATCTGGTTAAACCTAATTTTCTAAATAGTGCAACGGAAGAAGTTAATAATTTATTGTCAAATGCCATTCTTGTTAATACTTGCTCTGCATTTATCGTTTTGGCGAGAGTGTGTTGGTCTGAAAAGTTGAATGTATAAAATTTTCGTTTTCCCAATAGATTATTCTCTTTGGGAAGTGTAAAACTCTTTATCGTTTTTGTTCTACCATTATCATTTATATCATACGACGAATGTATATTGTCAAACGTCCAACGATATGCAGCATCTCCGTGTTTTTCGCCAATACCTAACAATATAAAAATGTCAATAAGAGTCGTTTCTATAAACTGATTAGCACAATGTTGAGTCAAAAGATTGGTAATGCCCGGAGCAAGTCCTATGCTTAAAGCTATTGTTGTATGGTTTATTTTTGCTTTTTGGTTTAGCAGTTCTATTTGTTCAATGAAATACTGATTGGCTGTAATGTCTATGTAATGCACTCCTTTTTCGATACATAATTCTACAAATTTGGTGTCTTTTTGGTCAATACACATAATAACCAATTTGGTTTTTTCTAAAATCGAAATATCACCTGGATTGGATAGGTCCAAGTAATAAGGAATAGCATTGTTGTCAAGTGCGTTAGACAAGGCTTGTGCTTTTTTCAAACTACGTCCTGCCACAATTATTTTTTTGGGATAAAGTTGAGCTAAATGACTAACAATGATCGTTCCTACTTTGCCGTAACCGCCCACAATAAGTATGTTATCTTTCATTTCTGTATTCTTTTGGTAGCATAAAGGTCAGAAACAATGTAAAGGGTGATTTGCCTTGTCTGACTGCAAATGCCAATAAAATTTGTACTATCCAAAGCACTATGTTCCAACTTTTATTTGTTGTTGTCATAAACTATTTTTTAGTTGATTTAAAGGCACAAAGATCTGAAACCATCCAAACGTGGTTGTTATATTATTTTGAGAAAGAGTTGTAAGATTTACACATCTTCTATTTGTCTGCGTTTTTTGTCCTTCTGCGTTTGAAATAGCGGGGCGAAAATTCCGTTACTTTTCGTTTAAGGTCATTGCATCATATTTTGATGTAAAGTTTCATTTTTGCAAGGTCGGCAATAATGGATAATTTGCTGAAAATTAATGTCATATGTTAATTTAATAAAAGGTCTCTGTATATTATGATAAATTCAAGACAAAGAGTTAAATTTGTTGCGCTTTGAAACGCGTAATTGGAATATGGCTTTTTAGTATTTACCTTCTTTCTTCAACAGAATGCAGGCAGTTATTGAAACTCCCAATTTTAGTTCAGCATTTTTCAGAGCATCAGGAGCGAAATAAAGATATTTCCTTATGGGCATTTATGGAGATGCATTATTTTGGAGATGATATGAATGATAATGATCAGGATAGGGATATGAAATTGCCCTTTAAATCAACATCCTTCACCGCGATGGATCTTTTGACCTTTTCACCGGAAAGTATTTTCGTTTTCAAGCCTGTTTTTTCATTACACGATAAGCCTTTAGTTTATGGTACTGAGCAGTTTCAGTCATCATTTCTTTCCTCTATCTGGCAACCGCCAAAAGCCTGCTAAGGCTTTCTTTATCATTTCTGTATCTATATAGAGACCAGAAAATCTATTTTATAAATTAATTAATTCCACATGAAATTTAATCATCTCATAGCTTTTGCTATTTTATTTACCATTACAAAAATTAACGCTCAAACCTGGACAGGCAACGTAAATGCCGATTGGAACAAT
>JAVTWD010000033.1:0-2584 GCA_032229505.1 Bacteroidota bacterium | reverse complement strand
AAAAGATGCGCCAAAAATAAATACAAATCAAAAGCCTATTTATTCGTCTAATCTGGTTAAATCTGATTTTTCACGCAATGTTGAAAAACAATTTTCAAACGCCCAATCACGTGAGAAATACGATATTAATGGCAATATTCTTGATACGCAAAAATCATCAAGCGAATATTCGCAGGATAATTTCAATGCAAAAGGCGAATTTAGAGCCCAAAAAGAAAATTTAAACCTTGCACTTATCGCAAGTTTTGAAAATTCTGATAGTTTCTATGCCGATAGCAGCAAACAAATAAAGCCCCAAAGCACGAATTCACAATTAAGTGAAAGTTTGAATTATAATCAAAATTTACGTGCTGCATTATTGGCGCAAATTGACACGGCATTTCTTAATAATGCGATTAATATTAAGATTGAAAATCAGATACAGCATGAAAGTGCGAATGATTATAATTTCCAACGCCAAACACATGGCAATTTCCAAATACAGGCACAAAGCATTAATCAAGGCGCAAGCTATGGCCTTAGTGCGAATTTAAAAAACCCATTATACAATTTTGGAATAAGCCTAAAACAAGACGAGCTTGCGCTTTCAAGTTTTTATTTTTCTGATAATTATGAAAATCAAAAAAGTGAAATTGCAATTTCCCAAGGTAGTTTGAACACTTATTTCAAAACCAATATTAAATTATCTAAAAAACTATCCTTAAATCCAAGCATAGAAGCAAAATTATATGATTTTGCGCAAAATGGACCATATTCAAAATCTGAAACTGGTTTTATATCGAGCCCAAAAATTGAGCTTGCATATAATTTAGATAAAAATAATAGAATTTGGGTAGAAGCGGCACAAAGAACCAATGATTTTGAAGTTGATGGTTTTAGGTTTGCATCGCAAATAATCGAAACCCAAGATCAAAATAAATGGCTTAAAACCCCAAGCAATTTTAGCACCAAAGTGCGCTTTGATCATAATCTTTCACAAGATGCCAATTTATCGCTTCAGATTGAAAATCAAAACATAAATAATAAAATCACAAGCCTTCCGATTATAGAAAATGGTAATTTTGTTGGAACACGCGTTTCAAACATTGATTATGCACAGCAAAAATCTTTTCAAGCGAAATTAAAATGGCAATTGGATAAAATCACCAAGGGCCTTGTGGTTGATAGCCAATATCAAATTTCAAAATCGCAAATTCCACAATTATCAAATTATAGCAATTCACAACCTTATCAAAGCATTTATTTGAACATTAAAAAAGATGCAAAAAATGGTGTGGCATGGGGCACTTATATGCGTGCCAATGCATCTTATGAAGTTAATAGCTTCAAAGATAGTTATAAATACCCGCAAAGAACCGAATTAGGGCTTTATTTTGATGTGCCCTACAAAAATGGCATTGATATATCTACATCAATAAATGGCGTAATTAATTCTAATAATTACACAATTAATAATCATTATAATAATTTAGTAAATTTCGGTAATATCGAAAGCACAACCTTCGATACCACAAGCAACAGCCCATATTTAATGATTAGACTTAAAAAAGGCCTTTAAAAATTCCCCATTAGTAACTTACCGCGTTTTAAGTTGCAAAAGACTTGCAATATCATGATATTGTTTTTCGATATAGGGGTGCAGACTTTGAAAATTTTACATGCTTTATTAGCTTCGTCATCATTACTTGTCATAAGCAATATGGCATATGCGCAAAATTCAAATGCGGATGCAAAAACTATTGATGGAAAAACGACTTATAGCGTCGAATATTTTGCCAATTTTCATCCAGATAATGCGGCGCAAATAGCCGAACACGTACCTGGCTTTTTTATTGATGATGGCAATAATATTCGCGGTATCGCAGGGACAGAAGGCAATGTGCTTATTGATGGCGAACGCCAAAGCACAAAGGGTCAAAGCATATATCAATATTTATCTGGCATATCGATTAAGTCGGTTGATCATGTTGAAATATGGCAAGGCGCAGCACTTGGCACCTTGGGTGGAAAATATACTACCCTTTTAAATATTGTAAGAAAAAAAGATGCAAAATCATCAGGAAGTGTTGAACTTACAATTGCAAAATGGGGACATAAAGAAACGAGCCCATCCTATAGCGCAAAATACGAAGGCAAATATAAAAATTTCAATTACACATTATCGGCGGCCCACCAAATCAATCAACGCGAACAACGCGTTGGACGCGAATTCCTGTGGGATAAAAATAATAGCCTTATTGAAAGCGGTGTAAATTGGGAAAGGCAATATTCAAGACAGGATGAAATAAGCTTTTCAACCGATGGAAAAATTGGAAAATCAAAAATAAATTCCAACATTCAATATTATAATCAAAAATATGACCGCCCTTGGAATAATATTATCACCCTATCAGGTGGCAATAATATCAACCGTGTTGAAAGCGGCAATGATGCCGATATAGATGAAAATATTAGTTTTGGGCTTGGTATTTCACGCAAAATTGGGAAATATGATGCCAAACTTGATTATTCATACAAGGATGAAGAAGATAATTCTTCGCATAGTTTTGGCGTCAACAATTTAATTAACAAACCCAGTTTTTCG
>JAVTWD010000032.1:0-2592 GCA_032229505.1 Bacteroidota bacterium | reverse complement strand
AGCCAATTCTTAAAAGTAACCCTTCCGTCAGTCACCTTTTTGGTACTGTTACAACTAAAAATTACCAGCAAAAATATTAATGTGATGAATTTCAATTCTCAATTATTTTTCTCTATGAAGTTGTCTCGTTCTATTACTTGTAACTTATCTCTGCCAGCTTTAAACTCGCGCTTATCTTATAATTTTTCATAAGATTGCGGGATGCCTTAGCTTATATTAAATATATATAATCCAAATGATAAAAAAAGCGACAAAGAAAATCCGTAGCGCCTCTCTGTTGCCCTATACGATACCAAACTTGAACTTAACCCTGGAAGATATAAGGATTTTGGCTCAGATTTGGGACTTGTATGGTAAAAGTCTTATGGATTCAAACGCGTAATGCATCTCGATTTTAGTTATTTTGCATTGCTCAACAAAATGAATAAATTTGAAATAATCTATAATTACCAAAAGTGTTTGATCTGGCTTAATTGCAGGATAGGAAGAAAAAAGGTAATGTTACAGAGTAGTTAGGCATCATTCTACGGAACCGTCAGACAGAAAACAAAAATTAGACGAATAATATGAGGATATCACCAATTATAGAAGCAGAGGAGTTGTTCAAAATTTATAAAAATTCTGATGTGTTGATTTTCGATGTTAGCAATAGTAAAAATGCCAAAGCGAACTACGAGACGGAACATATAGAAGGTGCATTTTTTGTTGAGCTAAACATTCAATTGGCAGAGATTAAAAGCGACGTTTCAGAAGGTGGCCGTCATCCATTACCCAAAATAGAAGCCTTTGCTCAAACGTTGACCGACTTAGGAATTTCAAAAGACAAACATATAGTTATTTATGACGACAAAAATGGTTCAAATGCTTCTGCTAGATTTTGGTGGATGTTAAAATCAGTCGGACATGAAAAGGTTCAAGTTTTAAACGGTGGACTAAATGAAGCTAAAAAAAATAATTTCCCTATGAGTTCAAATGTGGAAAATATTAAAAGAGCTTCTGAGGAATATGTAGTTAACCAATGGAATTTGCCAACCATTAAAATTAACGATGTAGAAAACGTTTCACAAAATCCGAATTATTTGATAGTTGATGTTCGGGATAAAGAACGATATGAAGGAAAAACTGAATCGATTGATCTAATTGCAGGACATATTCCAGGAGCTATAAATATTCCATTTACAGAAAATTTAGGAGAAAGTGGCGTATTTCTTAAACCCGATGAATTAAGGAAAAAGTATGAATCAATTTTTGGAGAAATTAAACCTGAAAACATTATAGTTCATTGCGGTTCAGGCGTAACAGCTTGTCATACCTTGTTAGCATTAGACTATGCTGAAATGGAAATACCAAAATTATATGTTGGTTCGTGGAGTGAATGGAGCAGAAGTAATAAAAAGACAGAAAAAACGAATGCCTAGCACAGGTTTTGCGCCAGGCGTACTGACGTGCAAACTTGGAGTTTTTTGCCCTATTGAATTTTAGTAATAAATTAAAGTTTTGTGTCCCTAAACCCGACCGAACGCAAAGTCCTGTTCAGTTATGCAGCATATACAAATCAACCCGGATAAATATTAGTGCCTTTTAAAGTGGGCTGGAAAAAGTATTTACGATTAGAATTGGAGGATCCTATTTCTCATATAACTGCAGATATAATCATTAGCCAAGGTTATTTATTAGTGTTATTGTTGTTTGCTTTAATGTCTTTAATTAGGCTATTTATCTCAGAAATAATTAACTGTGGTTCGGAAATATTAATGTAGTGGCCGCTGTTAACTGTAGTTATATGCTTCAATTGAGGCGCTTGTTTTTTCCATTCATCCCTAACCTGGAACTTTATTTCGGTATCTATTTTTTCATAAGGTGGTGGAGTAAATGGCAAAATGGAGGTAATTACTGTTATTGGAATAGTTTTAGGTAACGAAAATGATTTGACTATAAGCGCATCTATGGAATACCCCGTAGTGTCAAAAACATACCTTGATTCTTCGTTGTGCCCCTTTGTTCGATCCGGTCGATTGAGATATCCCTGATATTCTTCGTTCCATTTTAATTTGTCAACAGGTGTTCTCGCATTTTTCATTCGCAAAAAATCCTCTTCGTTTGCAGGATCAACCATTAGTAAACCCTTTACTTTGTTTGGATACATATTAGCAAAGCAACGTATGACGTATCCGCCTAGTGATTGCCCAACTAATAAATAAGGAGGCTTTATTCTTTCTTTTTCTAAAAGAAAATTTAATTCGATGGCCATTGTATCTACCCGACGTTGGTTTTCAATAAATTCGGATTTTCCAAGTCCCGCCCTATCATAAGCAAATACTTTTGTGATCTTGGATATTTCTTTAAATACCGAATCGAAGTCTGAATGATCACGGCCTTTTCCTGTAACGAAAATAACGGCAGGAGAACCTTTGCCCGCAGTTATAACATATTGCTTCTTGCCATACAACTCAACGAAATGTCCACGGTCTTTTTTAATTATAAAAGCCAGAGAAAAGAAACTGAAAATAATTACTACTAATTTCTTCATTACACAAAGCAAATATTGCGTTAATCTATTAAAGTTCAAAAGAATAAAGATATAAATTTTAG
>JAVTWD010000031.1:0-2670 GCA_032229505.1 Bacteroidota bacterium | reverse complement strand
TGGAAGATTGGGTATTTTAATAAGCATTCCGGCAACGATGGCATAAGCTAATAATACAACACAAAGAATTTTCCACCACCATTTAGTCATATCACGATTTTTAATTGTATCGGTTTCCCATATAAAACACAAAAGTAATACTAAAGTTGTTGAGAAGAAAAAATTTAAGAAGCAGTTATTGACGTTTCGGTTTTATTAAAAAACATTCAAAATTAATTTTCTGGCTTTTCATTTTTTCGCTGAAAATAATTAGAACGAAGAATTTTATCTAAAAACATTTATGCGGTCCTGATTATATGTTTTGCATTAACGCTTGAAAATAAGATTCACACTGCTTAATCATGATATTGAGTTATTTTTCTATGATATAAACATTTAATAATCAATAATATACAAATAACTATAAAATATTTTCATATTTATGTGGAAAATTATACATGATCTTCATTTAACTTTATTCCAAGGATTGTATGCAACTTTATTTATAGAGCGAAAATAACGAGGTACTTGCTTATGAAATTAATCTTATAATAAATAGAACCTTTGTTTTCTTGATAAAGAAGGTTAGTATATTAAGGTTCGCACAAGCGCTGTATTTAGGCTATAGCAACTAACAATAATTTTCTAATCTTTAAAACAAAATGAAAAAAAAATCAATTTTGATGGCATAGTTTATGTTCGGCGCAGCAAGTCTTAGTTTTGCTAATGAATCAAAAGCAGATGAAAACACTCAACCCGTTAACTCTGTAGATAACTCAGTCTATTGGGAAATAGACATTGACTGTGGGAACGGAGTTACTGGGAATGCATGTTGTTATTCAACTTTTGATGAGGCGGTTGATGATCTAGGTAACGCAGTATTAGCAATTTGCGGGGAGGATGTTTATGAAGAAATGTTCCCGACCTGATCTAGGTTTTGTAAAAGGCTGTTCCAATTTTTGGAATAGCCTTTTGAATTTAAATACCAAAAAATCGACTCTCACTGTCTAAGAGGCATAAGAAGAAACTATAGTCATTCTAAAAATAAACAATATGAAAATTTTTATTATTTATGTATTTAGTTTATTAATAATTAACATCTGTAAAGGGCAATCAAACACAATTTTAATCCGATATGATTTTACGACAATAACAGATTCCACTGATAAGAGTAAAAAACTTTTTGACAATATGAATCTTGTTATTTGGTCCGATCGAACAGAATATTATAGCCAGAGTAGAAATGCGGGTAATCGAATAAAAGAAAAAGATAAGGCTGATGGGCTGACTATTCAGCAAATGACAGCTCGTAATGCTCTATATATGAGCTTGCTCGAGGGCTCGATAATTGAAAGGGAAAAAGCTAATAATATTTTCACGGTTTCAGATAGACCTTCCTCTGTTTGTTATTATTATAACGAAGCCCTTTCCAGTAAAGATTTTAATTGGAAACTTATTCCAGATACTACAACTGAATACCTTGGTGTGAAATGTAAAAAGGCAATAGGATTTTTTAAAGGACGAGAATACACAGCTTGGTACGCAACAACGATACCGATAGATGCAGGACCATATAAATTTTTTGGTCTTCCAGGATTGATTCTAGCCATAAATGATAAGGATAATTTTTTTACGTTTATTGTAACAGAAATTAATAAAGATTGGTCACCAGATGAAAACTATTTCATTCCCTATAAGAACTGTGTTAAAGTAGAAAAAAATGAGTTAGAGGACAAAAGGAAAATGAGATTAACCGAGCCCGCAAAATTCCTGCGAATGGAAAAGGGAGTTACTATAAAAATCAAAAAAGACGGGCAAGAGATTATTAATCCGGTCGTTAAACCAAGAAGATACAATTTTTTGGAGTTAGTTGATTAGACATCGACAATATATAATATTGGTTGGATTGTTCATATCTCTTTCACTTAAAACCAACGGACAACACATATTACGTGGTTATTCGCTTTTTCCTTCCAAACAGCCAATAACAGGAGCGATTGTAGAAATCTATAAAGTAAATTCACAACTGGATACGAATACGTTGCTATATTCGATTTCTGACGGCTCGGGGTTTTTCTCAATCGATTTGAATGAGATACTTCCAATTGACTCCTCAATACGCTTGAAAGTTGCGACAATTGGCTATAAATTGGATGAATCTCTTTACAAGTTCTTTCCACTTTCTTCTGGCAAACCTATCCATCTTATTTTAAACATACATGAAACCATCTTACCAACTGTTGTGGTAAAGGCAGAAATCCCTATTTCACAAAGGGGAGACACTACCATATATAATGTAAATTCATTTGTAAATGAAAATGATAGAACAATTGGTGACGTTATTGCAAAGTTACCCGGCGTTTCTGTTGATGCATCCGGTAATATCACGTTTAATGGCAAGAATATAAATACGTATTATATTCAGGGGTTAAATCTTTTTGAAGACCGGTATTCAGTGCCTAATAATAACATACGTCCAGAAATGGTCGAAGCTGTTGAAATGATCAGCGACCATCAACCGATTCGAATGCTCGATTCAATAAGTGGTAATTCTCCTGCGCTCAATTTGCGATTAAAAAAGAATGCTCTTAATAAGGTTCTTGGCAATTTCAAGGTCACGGGCGGTATTGAAAAAAGGAAAAGCAATGATTTTTTTAATAGTAATAATGCCATAGTAGGGATGCGTTTTGC
>JAVTWD010000030.1:0-86009 GCA_032229505.1 Bacteroidota bacterium | reverse complement strand
TTTAAAAGCCCAGTGATCATTATTATAATCTTCTTCAGCAGCCTGGTAAGATCCATCCAGCCATGAAGCCACTGTGAATTTTGGTTTTTCATCGCTTATAACAAGGCCAACTAAATTTGGTTTGTTATAGGTTATGTCTTCTTTACCATCGCGCGACTGGTATTTAATAAAGGCGTAGATCATAGGCCAGGCCAGCGCTATTAAAATAACAATGTGGTGAATTGAATATGTTCTTTGTTTAACCGCCACTAAAATCTAAAATATATAAAAGGGTTAAAATCCAGTGCTGCAACATAACTCAAAGAGATATAAAACAATGTTATACCAACAAGCACTGCCAGCCATTTGCCGCCGTCAGAAAAATTCTCACCATAAACTGTTTCCTGTATTTGTTTTGTTTTTTTAGTGATAGCAAAAAATGAGAACACTAAGGCAATAATTGCCATACACATAAAATCGTTGTTCATGGCAAATTTACCATCAAAGAAATTGAAAGCATACATTTGTTTAATAACGCTTAAACCATAATGCAGATCTTCGTTGCGAAACAATACCCAACCGGTAATAACAATCATAAATGTAATTGGTATAGAAATGAATTTACCGAGTTTTTCAAATACTTTTCCTAAGAACAAACGTTCCAGTACTAAAAACAGACCATGATAAGCACCCCACAAAACAAAATTCCAGCTGGCACCGTGCCATAAGCCAGAAAGCAGAAACACGATAATTAAATTGCGGTACAATTTAGAATTTGAAACTTTGTTACCACCCAAAGGAATGTATAGATAATTTTTCATCCATGCTCCTAAAGTAATGTGCCATCTGCGCCAGAATTCGGTAATGCTACCCGATATGTATGGATTATTAAAATTCTCAGGAAATTTAAAGCCCATCATTTTTCCTAAACCAATGGCCATATCGCTGTAACCACTAAAATCAAAATAGATCTGGAAAGTATATGCCAAAGCGCCAACCCATGCGGCGGCAGTATCTAATTGCTCGGCAGGCAATTTAAAAACTGCATCGGCCTGCATGCCTAAGGTATTAGCAATAATTGTTTTTTTAGCAAGACCCAAACAAAAAATTAAAAAGCCACTTAGTTTTATGTTAGGTGTATAATTTTTTTCGCGGTTGGTGATTTGATCGGCAATATCATGATAACGTACAATTGGACCGGCAATTAATTTGGGAAATAATAAAATATAGGTTTGGTAGTGCCAGAAATTTTTAAGCGGTTTGTGAATACCCCTATACACATCCACCACATAGGTTAAGCTCTCGAAGGTGTAAAACGAAATACCAATTGGTAATACAACTTTTATCCATGAAATTTCGGTACCTAAAAGCGCGTTGATGTTCTCAATAAAAAAATTACAGTATTTAAAATAAAATAAAAGACCCACATTTAAACACAACGAGATAATTAAGAATTTTGTTTTTGCCTTTTGTGTTTTTTGGTTGTGCATAGCATTTACCAAAAAATAATCTAAAAAAGTAGTGCCAAGAATAACGAAGATAAATTTTGGTCCGCCCCAGCTATAAAAATAAATACTTGCAATTAAAATAACCGCGTTTTTAAATTTATGCGGCGCTAAATGGTACAGCAATAAAAATATTGGTAGGAAATAAACTAAATACGTTATGCTGCTAAAAACCATATTAATTAAGGCTTACAAAAATAAGAGTTTTTAGGAACGCAACAAGTTAAAAACCTATTACAATTTATTCCCTTTTAGGGGGATTTTTATAGAAATAATGAAACGGATCAAATATGCAACGACGCTTTTTTATTTAAAAGCTGTTCATCTGTTTCTACAACATCTTCATCTTTTATACAGCAATCAACCGGGCAAACAGCCGCACATTGTGGCTCATCGTGAAACCCTTTACACTCTGTACACTTGTCAGAAACAATAAAATAAACATCCATATTTTTTGGCGTTTGCGGTGAATCAGCATCAACTGTTTCGCCACTGTTCTTGCCTGTATACTCACCTTTAACGCCTGTACCATCGGCATAGCGCCACTCTGCCCCACCTTCATAAATTGCATTATTAGGGCACTCCGGTTCGCAGGCACCGCAATTAATGCATTCATCTGTTATTTTAATTGCCATTTTTTTACGTAGTTTTGTATTCGCAAAAAACAACAAAAAACCATGTTTTTGATGTTTTTTAAATCGGGTACAAATATACAACCTAAATTATGACTTTAAAACAAAGAATAGATGGATTTGTGCAGGTAGGATTGTTTATAAACAGGCACTTTAGCAAACAAAAAGATGATGAAACCCAGCTGCATCAAGGGCTGGACAAGCTTATTGAAATGTCTCACATTTACAATGGCTGGTTCATTCCTGAATTTGTTAAAGAATCTTTAATGAGCATTGGCGGGCTTTTAAAAGAAGAAGATCTGATAAAATTTGCCGGCCCGATCAAAGAAAAACCACAAAAAACCATAGCTGTTATTTGCGCTGGCAATATACCAATGGTTTGCTTTCATGACATTTTATGTGTGTTGTTAAGCGGCAATAAAGTATTGATAAAGCTATCCTCTGATGACAATGTTCTAATACCTTTTTTCTTAAAATTATTAACGCATTACGAACCGGGATTTGAAGAACAAATCTTATTTGCAGAAGGAAAATTGGGCGCTTTTGACGCGGTTATTGCCACAGGAAGCAACAATACCGCGCAACACTTTAAGCATTATTTTGGCAAATATCCTCATATTATTCGCAAAAACAGATCGTCTGTTGCCATATTAACAGGCAATGAAAGCGAAACTGATCTGAAAAATCTTGGCAAAGATATTTTTCTTTATTTTGGTTTAGGTTGCAGAAGTGTAAACAAATTATTGGTACCCGCAGGCTACAAATTTGATACCTTTTTTGAAGCCATTATTGATTTTGGCTTTGTGGTGAACAACAAAAAATATGGTAATAATTACGACTATCACCGAGCCATTTATCTTTTAGAATCGATGAATTTTTTGGATAATAATTTCATTATGGTTAAAGAAAGCCCCGATCTGCACTCACCCGTTGGTGTTTTATACTACCAATACTATAATTCCCCAAAAGAATTAAGCGATTATTTGAACTCAATAAGCGAAGATCTGCAGTGTATTGTAGGTAAAAATAACATACCTTTTGGTTATTCACAACAACCTGTTATTACTGATTTTGCCGATAATGTAAATACATTAGAATTTTTAGTAAATTTATAGGTGTTTATGAACCGGACTTTACGAACATTTTTTTTAATGTTTATTTGTATTGGTGCCTTTGCCCAGGTACCAACGGCTACTATTGTAAGTCCGTCGGCTACCCTATGCACAGGGGTTTCGCAAACTTTTACATTACAGGAATCTAATTCACCAACTACTTATGAGTGGTCTATAAGCCCATCCAAATCTGTAACTATTTCACCTGATCTTAGCAGTTCATCCATTACTATTAATTTTGGTAATGGCGGCACATATTTCATCAATCTGTTGGTTTCCAATGCCACCGGTACTTCTATGGCAACCAGCACTGTAATAGTTACGAAATCTGCCTTAGCAGCCTTTAATGCCAGCTTAAACACAACAGGTTATCCTAACCAGCTTATTTTAACCAATTATTCTACCAACAGCATCTCTAACCAATGGCTTTTTAGCGATGATGCCGCAGCTAATACCACATCTTTAAATGCCATTAAAGATTACAGCGTTAGCGGCAGTTATTCTTTAACCCTTATTGCTTATGGTAATATGGGTTGTAACGATACTTCTTCATACTCTTTACGAATTGCAGATTCATCGGGCATTACCCTGCCAACTATTTTTTCTCCTAATGGTGATGGTATTAACGAGATCTTTAAACCAATAGCTAAAAACATTACCGAGCTTCATGTAATGATCTATAACCGTTACGGCACGCCTATTATTAAATGGGATAGGGTAAATGGTTTTTGGGACGGCCACACCACAGCCGGCGATGTATGCGATGAAGGCGTTTATTTTGTTGTTGTTGAAGGTAAAGGTTTTGATGGCAAAGACTATAAAATAAAACACAGTTTAACCTTAGTCAGATAAATATCTTAAAGGTTAACAACATATCTTTCAATTACCCAAATCAAAGTTATTTTAAAGGAATAAGGAATGTTTCGCTCCAACTAAATAAAGGCGAGATACTGGCTTTAGTTGGTAAAAGCGGAAGTGGTAAAACCACCTTAATGAAATGCGTTTATGGTTTAGAAGACCTGAATGAAGGTGAAGTTTTATTTGAGAATAAAAAAGTAACCGGCCCATCTTATAATTTAATTCCCGGTTATCATGAAATGCGTTTAGTGAGCCAGGATTTTTACGTTTTAGATAACCACAGCGTTGAAGAAAACATTTTTGACAAATTAATTGGCTACACCAACGAGGCAAAACAAAAAAGGGCCAATAAGCTTTTAAAATTATTAGATCTTGTTGCCTTAAGAAATTCTAAAGCACGTTTTTTATCAAGCGGCCAAAAGCAGCGCGTGGCAATAGCCAGGGCCTTAGCAATTATTCCAAAATTATTATTGCTGGATGAACCATTTAGTAATTTGGATTCTATTTTAAGCGAGAAATTGTTTTCGTTCATTATGAGCGAGATCAAAAAAAATAAAACCTCTGTTATTTTAATTACGCATGTAACGGAAGAAGCTTTAAAATATGCTGATGTGTTGGCAGTAATGGATAACGGAAGAATAATACAGTCGGGTAAAAAATGGCAGATCTATTACAAACCAAAAAACACCAAGCTGGCCGGACTTTTAGGGCCTTTTAATGCTATAAAAACAGAAGACCTTGAGAAGAAAACAAAAAGTAAAACAAAACTTTTTGTACGGCCTGACAAGCTAAAATTAGCAACAAAAAATAATTTTGATCTTCAATTAGAAATTTCAAACTGTACCTTTAATGGTAAATGTTTTGAAGTGTTGGGTGAAACAAAAAATGGAAATTCTGTTATTGTATTTTTAAATAAAGAATTAGAGTTAGAGAAAGACTATTATTTTACAATAGAACAATAATTATTTGAAGATCAGGTCCTGATTTACTGACATATTCTCTTCCACATCTACAGTAAAACTCTGTTCCGGTTTACCGGTCACTTCAACAGATATAATAGCCAGACCGGAATTTACTTTTAACAGTTTATACTGGCCTAACGCATTTGTTTTAACAACCTGCGTACCACACGTTATAGTTGCATTTACAAGTGGTTTACCGGTTGTTTCACTAACTACTTTACCGCTTACAGTACCATATCTCAATACCTTTGGATTAAAAAGTATTTTAACAAAATCAATAGCAAAGCCATCAGCCGCGCCGCTTGTGTTGTCATCAAATAACAATTCAACGTTGCCATTTTTAAAATCGGATATTCTTTCTTTTGGTACGGTTATGGTGATCAACTTCCCTATAGGTCCCGTTTGATCGATACTATTAATTATTTTTTCAATATAAGTTGCGCGTTTGGCATTAACGAAAACTTCAAATTTTGAACAAAGTGCCTTAGCCTGAAAATCATCTACAAACATTTGCAGCATCACACTTTTTATTTTGGATGTATCAGTTCCTTTTAAAGAAATATTTAAAGGAAAAGTGGTTTTACCATATTTTTCCAGCAAAAACCCTTGTTGGCCGCTGTATCCCTCGCCGCCGCATGGTGCATCTTTTTTACCCATACTGGTTGGCACCATTATCATGTCAAGACCTAATACATCTGTAGAATCCCAGTCCCACGGATAATTGTGTGCATTTGTGCTTTTTCCTGAAAATGGGTTAAAATTTTTGTCCCAGCCAAAGCCAAGATTGTCAATATCACCAAGCCTGATCATGAAATCAGCTTCGCTGGTATTAGTCTTCAGAACATACCGTTCTTTCCAACTACCGTTATCATTATCTGTTTGTGAAAATAAATAAATTGAAAAAATGTTCGCAAGAAAAACCAGTAAATATTTTTTCATATAAATGGGATTAATTACCACTCTTCTTTTTCAACTTCTTTAGAATCTTTTTGCATTCCTTCTTTAAGATCTTCTACCACTTTACCTGCACCTCTTAAAGCTTCGCCTTTTAATTTTCTCCATACAATATCGCCCATAGCCATACTGCCACACTCAGGCACTTTATTATCATAACTGCCAGCAGTTGTTTTACCACTTGTGCTAATGTGTTTAATTTGAGAGATAGTGTATTTATACTTGTTATCCTTACATTCAATAGCAATGTGCATACTTATCTTGCCTGTATAATCTACTTCAGGGTTTAACTCTTTTGGTTTTACAGGAAAAGTAGCTGTACACTCTGCTTTTGAACCTGTAGTTACACCGCTGCTTTTACCATATTTTGTACTTTCTACTTTAACCCAATTAATAGCGCGTTGCATTAATTCGCTTGCCGGTATGGAGTCCATATTTACAACTTCTGAGATCTTTGTTTCGTTCTTCTTTTTAGGAGCGTCTTCTCCGGTTGCAGTTGTTGTTTGCGAAAAACAATCAGAAGCAAATACAACTAACGAACAAAGTAAAAGTGCTTGTATATATTTTTTCATATTTTATATTTTATTATCCTTCTCTCCTATTTTCGTGCCGAGATGATAAAATTACAATTTTTTAATAAATTTTTGGAAATTGGTTTGGATTAACTTCCGACATCAAATTATAAACCGCATCAAACACATCGTCTGAATTTGGCTTGCTAAAGTAGTCGCCATCACTGCCATAAGCAGGTCTGTGATCTTTAGAGGCCAATGTTAACGGGGCAGAATCGAGGAATTTATAAGCTCCCTGCTCCTCCACTATCTTCTGTAGGATATACGAACTTGCTCCTCCCGAAACATCTTCGTCCAACACCAACAAACGATTTGTTTTTTTAACCGATTCAACGATCGAATGATGAATATCGAAAGGAATTAAAGTTTGCAAATCGATCAGTTCAACCGAAATGCCATGTTTCTCTAAATTTTTTATTGCATCTTGTGCAACACGAATGCTGCTACCATAAGAAACCAATGTAATATCTGATCCTGCATTTAAAACTTCAGGAATGCCTAATACTGTTTTGTAAACACCAAAATTTGAAGGTGACTTTTCTTTTAAACGGTATGCGTTTAATGGTTCGATGATCAACGCAGGTTCATCAGACTCTAACAATGTATTGTAAAAGCTTGAAGCAACGGTCATGTTACGCGGTACGCAGATATTTATACCACGGCAGGCATGCACGATCATACCCATTGGTGAGCCACTATGCCAAACACCTTCTAAACGGTGACCGCGCGTACGGATGATTACAGGCGCTTTTTGTTTGCCTTTAGAGCGCCATTGCACTGTTGCAAGATCATCGCTCATTAATTGCAAAGCATATAGTAAATAATCCAGGTATTGTATCTCTGCAATTGGGCGCAAGCCTCTCATAGCAAGACCAATAGCCTGACCCATAATAGTTGCTTCGCGAATACCCGTATCAAATACACGGTGCTCTCCGTATTTTAATTGCAAACCTTCCAAACCTTGATTTACACCACCAATTTTTCCTGAATCTTCACCAAAGATCATTACCTCAGGGTATTTTGATAAGATAGCATCAAAGTTATCGCGTAAAATTTCGCGGCCATCCATTTGCTTATCATCAGTATACTCAACTGCTTTTGCAGAAATGTTACCTACTTTTTTTGGCGATTGTGAATATAAATGTGAGCTAAAACGATCGTTATTTATTTCTTTTGAAGCTTCTAACCATTTAATTAAATTTTCTCTTGCAAAAGAAGAATTATTTTTTGTTAAGCGCAATACACTCTTAACAGCCATGTGAATTTCTTTTCTGATAGGCTCTTTAACAGACTGTAATTCTTTTTTAATTTCCAGTATTTCATCACCACCCATTTCTTCAAACAAAGCACATACTTCTGCCACTTCGTTTTTAATTGGTGTTAAATAATCAGTCCATGCAGCTGTTTTTGCATTCTTAACGGCTTCTTTAGCATCTTCTTCTATCTTATTTAACTCTTCTTCATTTGCCAATGCATTTTGAATGATCCATTCGCGCATTTGTTTTACGCAATCAAAATCCAACTCCCATTGTAAACGCTCTTTGCTTTTGTAACGTTCGTGCGAACCGCTTGTACTGTGACCTTGCGGCTGTGTTACTTCTTCTACATGCACTAAAACCGGCACATGTTCTTCGCGGCAAACTTTTATTGCTTTTTCGTAGGTCTCGCACAAATGCGCATAATCCCAACCTTTTGTTTTAAAGATCTCATATCCTTTTCCATTCGCATCGCGCTGAAAACCTTTTAGTACTTCGCTAATGCTCTCTTTTGTAGTTTGATATTTTTTAGGAACAGATATACCGTGCCCATCATCCCAAACACTTATCAACATTGGTACTTGTAATACACCTGCAGCGTTAATGGTTTCCCAAAACAAACCTTCGCTTGTAGAAGCATCACCAATAGTGCCAAATGCCACTTCATTACCTTTATTGCTGTAGGTGTTGAATGGTGCATTATGCAGGTCTTTATTTATTTTATAAAAATGTGATGCGTATGCCAAACCCAATAGGCGTGGCATTTGCCCACCCGTTGGAGAAATATCACTGCTTGAATTTTTTTGATCCACCAATGCTTTAAACGAACCATCTTCGTTTAAGCTATGTGTAGCAAAATGGCCACCCATCTGGCGTCCACCGCTCATGGGCTCTAAAGTAAGATCTGTATGCCCATATAATCCTGCAAACCATTGTTGTAAAGTAATGGCGTTAATGCTTAACATAAAGGTTTGGTCACGGTAATAACCACTTCTAAAATCACCGTTCTTAAATACTTTGCTCATGGCGACCTGTGCCAGTTCTTTACCATCACCAAAGATCCCGAATTTTGCTTTTCCTGTAAGAACTTCTTTTCTTCCTAATAAACTTGCCTGCCTGCTTTCGTTAACCAATTTAAAATCATCAAGTACGATCTTTTTGAAATCCTCGAAACTTAAATTACCGGCTTTTACGGCGCTATCTTCTTTTCCCATTATAATACCTTAATATACAAATATAACGGATTGGCGGGAATGGCAAAAATAATTTATACGATAATTTATCATAAATAATAAAAATTATTATTTGCATTACATTTATATTAAATTTGATTTATATAAACTAAAAAATCACAAAAATGAAAAAAAACAAAATTATATTCGGCGCGCTGATCATGGCATTGTTGCTGGCATTTTCATGCTCGGTTGGTGTAAAAAAAGATCTTCTTTCGGGCTTAAGTATAAAATATAATGGTTTTACTGTGGCAGAATCTTACCTGGTAAAAAACGATAAAAGAACAACAGATGTTAAAATTAAAGGTGGCGAAAAAATGTCGCTTGTTTTTACTGGTGTAAGCGGTTTTAAAGCCGTTGAAGGAATGGCTTATCCAGGGGCATCTATATTAGTTGTTGATAATAAAGGAAAAACGGTTTTAGACATAGCCGATCTTTTTTCGTCATACGATTCAACAGGTGTTGAAACCAAATTAGTTGAAGAAGCTCTTTCTATTGAGTTTACAGCGCCTACCGAAGGTTCAGAAAAAGGGGATAAATACACCTGGAAATCAAGAGTGTGGGACAAAAAAGGCACCAGCGAGATCACTTGCGAATTACAGTTGGAAGTAGACTAAATGTAAAACCAATGTTTTTTTTTACTACCTTCATTAAATATAAACAACCTAAGATCATGCGTATATTTTTACTTTCTGCCGCAATGCTTTTTGCCGCAAATTTTTTTGGTCAATCCCATCTTTGTGGCTCTACAGAAGCACAAAATGAGTGGTTTGCAAAACATCCTGAGTTAAAGGCGCAGTTTGATAAACTGCAACAAGAAGCGAGCGACCTGGATAAAGAACAATACAAAACAGGCTATAAACAAAGCAGCCTTTTACAAAAAAGTGCTTCAACTGCTGCAGCCCCTATTTATACTATACCCGTTGTATTTCATATTTTACACCAGGGCGGTACAGAAAACATTACTGATGCACAGGTAATAGATGCAGTTAAGATCTTATCACGCGATTACAATAGATTAAATGCAGATACATCTGTGGTTGTACCACAATTTACCAACAATATTGGTAACCCAAAAGTTCAGTTTGAATTAGCGACTATCGATCCGAATGGTAATTGCACCAATGGTATTATCAGACACTGGGATCCTAAAACAGCCTGGACATCAGGTTTTGGTGATTATATCTACTCATGGCCTCGTGCAAAATACCTTAATGTTTATGTAGTAAAAACTATTGCCAGTGGTGCTGCGGGATATACTTATCTTCCTGGATCGGGAGTTCCGGCTGCTGTTGATGCCATTGTAATTTTAAGCAATTATGTAGGTAGTATTGGTACCGGAAACGTTGGTACATCTAGGGCTTTAACACATGAAGTTGGTCACTGGCTAAATTTACCGCATGTTTGGGGTGGCACTAATCAACCCGGTGTAGCCTGTGGTGATGAAGGAGTAAGTGATACACCGGTAACAAAAGGTTTTTCTACCTGCGCATTAACCAATGCAATTATCTGTACTCCCGGTATTACAGAAAATGTTCAGAATTATATGGATTACTCTTATTGCTCAAGAATGTTTACCACTGGTCAAGCAGTACGTATGAACAACGCGCTAAATAGTGCAACCGCTCAAAGAAACAATCTTTCTACACCAGCAAATTTATTAGCTACAGGTGTTACAACTACTACCACAAATTGTATTCCTTTCATAAATATTTCTGCCTTGCCATCAACTACGGTTTGTTCTGGTGCTACATTATCATTGGTTTCTTTTACATCCAATGCTACACCAAGCAGTTTTTTATGGACTGCCGGAAGTGGCGTAGTTTTTGCTAATTCATCTGCTCCTGCAACAACTGCAACATTTAATACTGTTGGTACCGTTACTGTTAATTGCGTTGCTTCTACATCAAGCGGTAGCAATAATCAAACAATTGTTGTTACAGTTTTAAATGGTGTTACTGAAATAACTTCTGCAAATTCAGAAAGTTTTGAAGCTGCAACACTTCCAAATTTCTGGTCATTGATTTCACCAACCAATCCTACCTATAAATGGGATATTACTAATTTGAGCGGATCTAATGGTGTACAATCTATGTTTGTTCAGGCAGAAACTTTTCCTGCAAATGCCGAAGCAATTTTAGAAAGTCCCTTATATGATTTTTTAAATAACCAGGGCGCCTTGTATACGTTTAAATATGCTTATGCAAGATTTGATGCTAATAATAAAGATCAGTTTAAAGTACAGGCAAGTAAAGATTGTGGTGGTACATGGAGTGATATTTGGGTACCAACAACTGCAGCTTTAGCCGCCGGATCGGGAGGCACAAGCAGCACTCTATTTACACCTTCAGCTTCTTCTTGGATACAATACGATCTAACTGCACATCCAAACTTTGTAAACTTCTTAAACTATAACAACGTTTTAATTCGTTTTTATTTTAAAGAAGATGTTGGCGGAACAGGAAATGGAAACAGGATGTTTTTAGATGAGATAAATTTTGATACACCAAACGGTATTAACGAATTAACACAGGCTATTGGGTTAACCGTGTATCCAAATCCAACAAATTATGCTTTCAACCTTAAATTTAATTTATCTAATGAAGCAAACGTTTCTTATAAATTAACTTCGGTTACCGGTGCTACTATTTTAAATGTTGCCGCAAAAGATTTTTCTGCAGGAGCACATGAAATAAAAATTAATGAAAACAATAAACTGGCTCAGGGCATTTATTTCTTAAACTTTGAAATGAATGGTATTAAAATGACCAAAAAAGTTATTATTAATTAATTTGAATTTTTAATTTTAGAAGCAGGTATTGTTTACAGTACCTGCTTTTTTATTTTAGTTTATCATGAAGAACTTAATTTTTTTAATTTTATTTTTAATTGAGGTGCCGAATTTTCTTGCACAAAAGAAAACAAGCTATAAAGATGGTAATGCGGTAATAGAAGCCATGTACAAAGCTTATGATGGCGGCAAAAAATGGTACAAGCATTTTACATTTAGCCAGGAAACCCACTTTATAAAAGACGGTAAAGAAGAAAAAATGGAGATCTGGCATGAAGCCGGAACATTTCCGGGTAATTTAGTGATCAAGTTCAACACCAAAGATTCGAAGAACGGAATTTTGTTTACAGATCAAAAAGTATATGGCTTTACCGAAGGAAAAGAACCTTTTTCAAAACCAAAGACACATGAGCTTTTATTGGGAGGCTTTGATGTTTATTTTTTAAAACCTCAACAAACAGCACACCTTTTTGATTCGTTAGGATTTAATTTAAAATTAGTGCGTGAAGATATTTTTGACGGAAAAAAAGTAATTGTAGTTGGAGCACAAAAGAACGATAGTACTAGCAAACAATTTTGGATAGATGCTGAGCGCCTTTATCTTCACAAAATAATTTATGGAAGGAAGAACTCTATTACTGATTGTACGTTTGGCGACTATGAAAAGATAAATAATTATTGGGTTGCAAAAACCATTACTTTTAAAACCGATGGAAAACTGGAGACCATAGAAAATTATTTTGACATTAAATTTCCTAAAGAACTAAGCCCTGATATTTATAAACCAGAAAAATTTAATGAGCTGAAGCTGGAGTAAACAAAAAAGCCTGAACAAATTGTTCAGGCTTTTTTGTTTAGTTTTTAGCGTTTCTCATATTGCTCTTCGTAATACTTGGCGTAATTACCCGAAGTAACATTATTTAACCACTCTTCATTATTCAAATACCAATCAACGGTACGATCAAGGCCTTGTTCAAAGGTTACAGATGGTACCCAGCCAAGGTCATTCTTTAATTTAGTGGCATCAATAGCATAACGCAGATCATGCCCCGCCCTATCCTTTACAAAGGTTATTAATTTTTCGTTTGTGCCTTCGGGGCGGTTTAATTTTTTATCCATCACTTTGCAAAGCAAACGAATAACATCAATATTTGTCCATTCGTTATGGCCACCAATATTATAAGTGCTTCCTAATTTTGCTTTATGAAAAACGGTATCAATAGCTGTTGCATGATCTTCAACAAATAACCAATCTCTAACGTTCTCGCCTTTGCCGTAAATTGGTAAAGAGCGGTTGTTTTTGATATTATAGATACAAAGCGGAATTAATTTTTCAGGAAAATGATTTGGCCCGTAATTATTACTGCAATTAGAAATAACAACCGGCAAACCATAAGTATCGTGATAGGCACGCACAAAATGATCGCTGCTGGCTTTAGAAGCGGAATAAGGGCTGTGTGGATCGTAAGAAGTTTCTTCGGTGAACATACCGGTTTCACCCAGTGCTCCATACACCTCATCGGTACTAACATGATAGAATTTTGTAAACTTTGCGTTATCTTTTTTATACAATTCTTTGGCAGCATTTAAAAGATTTACAGTACCAATAACATTTGTCATTACAAACTCTAAGGGATTGGTAATACTTCTGTCTACATGACTTTCTGCCGCTAAATGTATTACGGCATTATATTCTTCTTTTGTAAAAAGATCGTTTATGAATTTTGCATCAACAATATCTCCTTTAATGAATTTATAATTCGCTTTCTTTTCAATATCTGTAAGATTAGCAAGGTTACCCGCATAGGTTAGTTTATCTAAATTATGAATAGTATAATTTGGATATTTGTTTACCATTAAACGCACAACATGTGAACCTATAAAGCCTGCACCACCTGTAATTAGAATTTTCATCTCGTTAATTTTTTCGTAAATTTATCATAAAAATCACTTAAATGAAGAAATTTTTACTTTTTTCAGGGGTTTTATTAAGCTTTCTTAACTTAAATGCTCAAACGGTATTTAACAAGGCTTATCATGATATAAATGAGCGCTCCAATCCGTTCGTAGTTGAAGTAAATAACTATATCTACTTTACTTCTACTTTATATAATGCCAACCATGTTGGAGAAACTTATTTATACAAGCACAATAAAGATGGTATTTTCCATTACAAAAAATTCTTGCCTTATGTTCCTTCTTACGGATACAAGACCAAAGACAACATGTTATTACTGATTGGCAAAAACCCTACTTGTGATGTATTTGGCCCCCAACAGGTAAACTATATCAGTAAAATTGATAGCGCGGGTAATCTTGTTTTTTCAAGTACATATACTGTTTCTCAGTGGGACAATTATGTAACCTCTCTTCAATATACAGACTCTTCTTTTTATTCTTTTACTGATAGTGTATTATTTAAAAATAGCAAAACCGGCTTGTTTACCTTTAAAACCAATTTGGGCTTAAAAAATATTAGCTCGGCTTTACTTTTACAAGACCATACTATTTTGTTAAGCGCAAAACAAGCATCTGTAAATTCATTGGTTGTTATCTCAGCCTCAGGAACGATACTAAGTGCTAAGCCATTTCCTGTTTTATTGAAAAAACTGATGCTTTACAATAACCAAAAAATAATGGGACTTGGCACCGATGGAAAACTTTATAAAATTTCTCCTGCA
This sequence comes from Bacteroidota bacterium, assembly GCA_032229505.1. Classification (GTDB taxonomy): domain Bacteria; phylum Bacteroidota; class Bacteroidia; order B-17B0; family Aurantibacillaceae; genus Aurantibacillus. The sequence goes on along the minus strand of JAVTWD010000030.1, from coordinate 71,475 downwards.
TTTGACCTTATAAGTGCCAGTAATTTTGCAAATAATTCTTTTATAAATGATTTTCAAACGAAGAATGACAGTATTTACGCGATCTTATCTTCTACGGTTGCATTGTCAAATTATTTGCTAAGTGATACCAACTTTGTAAGTCTTTCATTAAACAGCACTACAACTAACAGTGTTACACAAACAGCCATTTGTTTAAATGGAAACAAAGTAGATATTTTATCTGACGGCGTTTCTAAAACCAGTTTCAGTTGGCCCGGTGATCATTATTTTGTTTCGTTAAATCAAATAAGTAAAACTTCAAGCAATAATTTTACGCCTGATCTGGCCATATTATCTGTAACAAAAGATTCTATTTATGCCGCACCCGATTTTTTTTCGATCAAGTATGCTTATTTAAAAGCCAAAGTAAAAGTTAAAAATGTTGGCACATCTGTTATCACTAACTTTAAACTAAACTGTTATATGGATCCGCGGGTTGACTGCGGAGCTTATTATTATCAGGAAAAATTCTCGCAGCTTTCTTTGGCACCAAACGATTCGGTTGAAGTAACAACCGGTACTTTTATTGCGAAAAGATTGATACCAAGCCCCTCTCCTACTCAAACAATACAGTATTGTTTTTATACCTCGGTACCAAATGGAGAAACAGATAAGACATTGGAGAATCATAATATGTGTAAAACCTATGTAGTGGATGTTACAACCTCATTAAATAAATTAAAAGGTGTAGCCAACAATTTAGAGTTGTTTCCTAACCCTTTCGATAATACAATTACAACAAGTTCGGAAACAGCCATTAAAAAATTTGAGATCTATAATGCTTTAGGTACACTTTTAGAAAGCCAAACTTTAAATGGCAATAACCATATTTATAATAATCCGACCCTGGCTAATGGCATTTACTTTATAAAAGTAGAGTCGGAAAAAGGCACACAAATAAAAAAGGTGGTTAAACAATAACCACCTTTCATTAAATTATTTTATTTAAGTATTACAAACTCCAGTAAGTAAGCCCTTTTATTTTTCCTTTGTACATACCTTTTACATCCACCAAAACACCTTTGCTTGAAAGAATAGATTTAAAATATTTTTCATCCAATACTTTGTATTCTTTATGATTTACCGCTACAATAGCGCCATCATAACCTTTACCCAGCTTATTTAAGCCAAAACCATATTCATGTTTTAATTCATCACTGTCAGCATGAGGATCTACAATGTCTACTTTTACGCCAAACGATTTTAATTCTTTTACAATATCAGCTACTTTACTGTTGCGAATATCACTCACATCTTCTTTAAAAGTTGCGCCCATCACCAATACTTTTGATTTTGAAAGATTTTTTCCGGCAGCAATAATTCTTTTTACACAGGTTTTAGCAACATAAAACCCCATACTATCGTTAACATAACGACCACTATTAATAACGCGCGCGTGGTAGCCCATTTCTTCTGCCTTATAAGTTAAATAGTAGGGATCAACGCCAATGCAATGTCCGCCAACTAAACCCGGAGAGAATTTTAAGAAATTCCATTTTGTACCGGCAGCTTCTAAAACATCATAAGTATTTATACCAATGCGTGAAAAGATAATTGATAATTCGTTCATTAAAGCAATGTTCACGTCGCGTTGCGTATTCTCAATAATTTTTGCAGCCTCAGCCACTTTAATGCTTGATGCGCGATGTGTTCCCGGTTCAACAATTATCTCGTATACTTTTGCAATATTCTCTAAACTTTCATTATCACAACCTGAAACGATCTTTAAGATCTTAGTGATAGTATGTTCTTTATCTCCCGGGTTAATTCGCTCAGGTGAATAACCTACTTTAAAATCTTTTACAAATTTTAAACCCGAATGTTGTTCTAAAACAGGAATGCAATCATCTTCGGTACAACCGGGGTAAACGGTAGATTCATACACAACATAATCTCCTTTTTTAAGCACTTTACCTACTGTTGTTGAAGCGCCAATTAAAGGTTTAAGATCGGGCAAATTATGTTCATCAATTGGCGTTGGAACGGCAATGATAAAAAAATTAGCTTTCTTAAGGTCTTCTAATTTATGAGTGAAGGTAATATCAGAATTTGCAAAATCTTTTTTTACAAGTTCCTGGCTGGGATCAATTCCTTTCTTCATCATATTAACGCGTTTTTCGTTAATATCAAACCCAATTACTTTTACTTTTTTAGCAAAGGCCAAAGCTATTGGCAAACCCACATAACCTAAACCTATTACAGCTACTGTGGCATCTTTCTTTAATATTTTATTGTAAATGCTCATTTATATTTTTGCTTTATTTTTTTTGTAAAATCTGGTTTATTTAATCTTTTTTATAATTTACATTATTAAAAGTTGCAATATAATAATAGGTGTAAGTAGGCTTAACAGACGTAGTAACCCGGGTTGGAGATACATTGGTCTTAAATTTTTTATTTATCCTATTTGATCCTATCTTAAAATTTGGCCCGTCAAAATAAATATACCCTGTAATACTCACGTTGCTGTATTTAATCCCATCCGTTGTATTTTCAGTGTATTCTGCTTTACCGTCTTCATGAATCGTTAAAACATAAGTATCTGTATTAGTCTTATCCTTTTCGTTTCTCCACACACCAACATATTTTTGATTGTTGCCAGGAACTTCACCTTTTTTACAAGCAGATAAAAAACAAGTAACCAATAACACTAATAAAAAAACTATCTTTTTCATATTCCGATTTATGCTTTTATTACTTCTTTTGGCCTGAGTGCATAAATACGTTCAATTATATCTACTACCTTCAATCCTTCTAATGCATTTGTAGAGATCTTATTTTTTCCTTTTAAGGTATCAACAACATTTTCAATAACATTGTGGTGATTATTTGCAGAACCTTTATAAGCGCCGTAATCATTTGCAGGATTTGTCTCTTCCAACTTAGGCATGGTGTAATCTTTAATATTGCAAATCTCAATCTGATCCATATACTGTCCTCCAACTTTTACACTACCCTTACTTCCTACAATAGTTAAAGATGATTCAAGGTTTTTTTCCCACACCGCAGTAGAATAATTCACGCAACCCATACCACCATTTACAAAATCAAAACTTACAAAGCCACTGTCTTCAAAAGCGGTAGTGTTTTGATGATTAAAATCTGCAAATTTTGCCTGAATGTTTGTGATATCGCCAAATATCCAATACATAATATCTATCCAGTGACTGAATTGTGTAAATAAAGTTCCGCCATCAAGATCTTGTGTGCCTTTCCAGTTTCCTGGCTTGTAATAACGTTCATCACGGTTCCAGTAACAATTTAACTGCACCATGTATACATCTCCTATTATCTTTTTTTCCACTACATCTTTTAACCAAACACTTGGCGGCGAATACCGGTTTTGCATCACACAAAAAACGGTTTTATGATGGTGTAAAGCCCCGTAAATTATTTTTTCACAATCGGCTTTTGTTAACGCCATTGGTTTTTCTACCACTACGTGCTTGTTGGCATCTAGCGCTTTTAACGCGTGCTCTGCATGCAAACCATTGGGTGTACACACATTTACAACTTCTACATCAGGATGAGCAGCCAACATCTCATCAACCGATGTATAAAATTTTTCTTTAAGATCCTGTAAAGCTATTTTATCTTTTGGCAGCACATCACAAACAGCCACCAATTCGCAATCGGGGTTTCTTCTAACCATTTCTGCATGGCGTTTACCAATATGTCCCTGCCCTATGACCGCAAATTTAATTTTACTCATAATACTAACTGATACGCTTTACAGCGTTATTTTCTAATTTATATTTTTGCCCGCTTTCCTGGCAGGTTGCTAAACCTTCTTTATCAAATTCCAATCTATGCCCATATTCGCTCATCCAACCAATTTGCCTTGACGGATTTCCAACAACAAGCGCATAATCCGGAACGTGCTTGGTAACAACCGCGCCTGCACCAATAAATGCATACTTACCTATATCGTGTCCGCAAACAATAGTAGCATTTGCACCAATAGAAGCACCTTTGCCAACGTGCGTTTTTGCATATTGTGATTTGCGGTTAACAGCACTGCGCGGATTAATAACATTTGTAAATACCATACTTGGTCCTAAAAAAACATCATCATCACAAATTACACCTGTGTAAATAGAGATATTATTCTGAGCTTTTACATTACTGCCAAGTATTACATCAGGTGATATAACAACATTTTGCCCTAAATTACAGTTCTTGCCTAATTTGCAATTAGACATAATATGAGAAAAATGCCAGATCTTTGTGCCTTCACCTATCTCACATCCATCATCAATAACAGCCGTAGGGTGAGCAAAATAATTCTTAGTTTCCATCTTGTTTAAAGGAGTACAAAAATAATAAAATTAGCAAGATAGAAAAATATAATTTGTGTTTAATTTATACTTTACAAATAAGCTTAAAAGGGCAATATTTTGATATATTTGTCGTTGCTTTACGATTATGAAATAGCCACTATCAAATCGTTTGTTGGAAACAAACACAAATGATTAAATGGCGTATTCCATATGACAATAAAATACAATGAATTTAGACATATGAAATTTAACTATAAAAACTATCTTCCACATGGCATTGCCATTATAATTTTTGCAATTATTACATTAATTTATTTTAAGCCTTTATTAAGCGGCAAAGAGCTAAGGCAGGATGATATTGCCCGCCATAAAGGCATGAGTAAAGAAATTGCGGATTACAGAAAGGCACATAATGAAGCAGAACCGTTATGGACCAACTCAATGTTTGGCGGTATGCCCGCTTACCAGATCTCAACAAAATATCCTGGTAACTGGATAGGCAAATTGGACAATGTTTTTAAACTTTACATTCCTCTTCCTGCGGGCTATTTATTCTTGTATTGTTTGGGCTTTTTTATATTGCTATTGTGTTTGGATGTAGACCCCTGGCTCTCTTTAATTGGCGGTGTTGCCTATGGTTTAAGCTCTTATTTTTTGATCATTTTAGAAGCAGGTCATAATTCTAAAGCCAATGCCCTTGGGTATTTGCCGGCTTTGGTAGGAGGCGTAATTTTATTGTTTAAAGGTAAACCATGGCTTGGTCTTACTATTACGAGCTTATTTACCGCAATGGAATTAAATGCTAACCACGTTCAGATATCTTATTACGGTTATATTTTAATTGGATTTATTATTATCGGATACTTTTTTACACACTTAAAAGAAAAAAAATTAAATGCGTTTTTTAAAGGTTTAGGTTTATTCCTTATAGCTTCGTTAATTGGTGTATTACCAAACTTTGCAAGTCTTTCAACTACCAACGAATATGGTAAATACAGTACCCGCGGCAAGTCAGAATTAACCATCAGCCCTAAAATGGTGGCCGATGATAAAACACCGCTTAGCCTTGATAATAGCGGCAATATAAAACTCGAGAAAATTAAAGCGGAAGATGCTGTTGTAAAAAAACATGAAAAAAATACTACTACAGGTTTAGATGAGGATTATGCAACACAGTGGAGTTATGGCATTGGTGAAACATTTACATTTTTAATTCCCGATTTTAAAGGTGGAGTTTCTTCGCCTATTGCCAATGTAGATGAAAGTGCTCTTAAAAAAGTTAATCCTGAACTACGCCAGCAGGTTGCAAACAGCTATGCTTATTTTGGCGATCAGCCTTTTACAAGCGGCCCCGTTTATATTGGCGCTATCATTATTTTTCTTGCGCTACTTGGCATGTTTGTGGTTAAGAATCCAATTAAATGGCCAATATTTTTAGCTACGCTTTTAACTGTTGCATTGGGCTGGGGAAGTAATTTTATGGGACTTACCGATTTTTTTATGCACAATGTACCGGGTTATAATAAATTCAGGGCCGTAAGTATGATCATGGTAATTGCGGAGTTGACTTTACCATTGTTGGCAATACTTACCATTTCTGAAATTATAAAAATTAAAAATTGGGATGAAAAAATAAAATTGCGCTTAATTAAAAAAGAAGTAGCGCTTAAAAAATTAATTATTATGTCGGCCGTAATAGTTGGCGGCTTTTGCTTATTATGTTATTTAATGCCTGATGCTTTAAATACATTTCATGGTGCCGGCGAAGAAGAGCAAATGGTACAGCAGGCTGTTAGGCAAGGTAATCCTGAAAACCAGGTTAGACCTTACATTGCAGAATTAATGCCGCAAATAGAACTGGCTCGCAGAGCAATATTTACTGCCGATGCTATTCGTTCTTTTATATTTATTGCTTTGGCATTTGGTGCGTTGTTCTTATACTTTACCAACAAATTAAAAAAAGAGTTATTCTTTGTAGCCATGGGTTTATTTATTTCAATAGATCTTTGGACAGTTGCATCGCGTTATTTAAACAGTAAATCGTTTGTTACAAAAGAGCAAAATTTACAAAGCATTGTTAACAAAACACCGGCTGATGAAGAGATCTTAAAAGATCCTGCTTTAGATTACCGTGTTTTAAATTTAACGGTAAGCACATTCAACGACGCTGCTACTTCTTACTACCACAAATCTATTGGTGGTTATCATGGCGCCAAACTAAAAAAGTACCAGGAGATAATTGATTTTCATCTGGACAAAGAACTGAACCGCTTTTATAAAGAAGCAGGTAAAGCTTTAAGTAACGATAGTACCACTAAAGTTTTATTCAGCTCTTTAAACGTCATCAATATGCTTAACACAAAGTATTTTATTTTACCGGGAGGAGATGGCCGTGGTGAGATCCCTTTAAAAAATACTGAAGCAAATGGTAACGCCTGGTTTGTAAAAACAGTTTACACCGTTCCAAATGCAGATGATGAAATTGTAGCACTTGGAAAAATAAATACAAAAACCGAAGCCATTATACAGGAAAATTTTAAAAAGGAACTGGGTTTGAAAAATACTTATGATGCTGAAGGTTCTATAAAATTAGTTTCTTACCAACCCAATGAGCTGGTATACGAAACCGAAACAAAAGCAGAAGAATTTGCCGTTTTTTCTGAGATATATTATCCAAAAGGATGGAATGCTTATGTTGATGGTCAATTAAAACCGCACGCCGGTGTAGATTATGTTTTAAGGGGTATGTTAGTACCGGCAGGTAAACATAAAATTGAGTTTAAATTTGAGCCAAAAACCTATACAACCGGCAATACCATTGCTATGCTAGGTTCTGTACTATTGTTAATTACAATTGGTGCAGGTTTATTTTTACACAAAAAGAACAACGTTATTGTTAGTTAAAATGAAATAAGATTTAAGATAGAAGATTTAAGATTAAAGAAGAAACTCTTAACTTTAAGGTAGAAATTAAAAAACACTAATAATTTAAAACTTAAAAAAATGGCATTAGAAATCACCGACGCAAACTTTGAAGAACTTGTATTAAAAAGCGATAAACCCGTATTAATTGATTTTTGGGCAGAATGGTGTGGTCCGTGCCGCATGGTTGGTCCGGTAGTAGAAGAGTTGGCAAAAGAATACGATGGCAAAGCTGTTGTAGGAAAAGTTAACGTAGATCTTAACTCAGGTATCAGTGCAAAATACGGTATCCGCAACATCCCTACTTTATTATATTTTAAAAACGGCGAAGTGGTAGATAAACAAGTTGGCGTAGTTCCAAAAAATGCTTTAGCTGCAAAGTTAGACGCGCAGATATAAAAATCTTTAAATTCTATAAAAAAGCCCGAACAAGATCTTGTTCGGGCTTTTTTGTTTACTAAATACCCTACGCTGGGTATTTCAGTTTTTTCATGCCTTCAATAATTTTACTTAAAAATCAAGCCATGAAAAAAAATCTATTAACCCTTATTACGCTTTTAGTTTTGATAAATGTAAAAGCACAACAAGGCTATCATATTCAATCACCAATTGGTAACGGCTCTGAAATGCGCCCATTAAATAATGACTCTTTATATATGTCTGTTGGAGTAAACAACAATTCGCATATCATGTACATAAATGCAAATACCAGGGAGTGGAAATATGTAAATACAAATCCATTGCCTAATTACGGTACGCCCATAATGCTTAACAAAAATAATGGCATATTACGAACATCCAATGGCACTTCTATACAAGCAACATCTGACGGATGGCAAACGGTAAGCACATCAACCGCTGCTTTTGCCTACGTAAATAAATGCCCTGCGGGTTATTACGGTCATTACAATGTTGGATCAAGCACTACTATGATGTATTCAACAGATGGATTAAACTGGACAGCAGCTTCTTTACCCGGCTTTCTAACCATTCTGGCAGCCAGAAATTATGGAAATAAGATCTTTGCCCTTCCTTCAACTGTATCGTCTCCGTGCCAGGTATCAGTGGATGGCGGACATACTTATACAAATGTAGCCAATACAGGAACGTTTACCGGAACCTTTATTGATTTTTACATGGCAAGCCCCGATACGTTTATTGTTGTAACTACCAATGCAATTTGCAAAAGTTTTGACAGCGGTGCTACCTGGACCAACACGCCACTATCCGGCGTATCATTAACATCGGCCGCTTTTAAAAACAAAAATGAATTTGCTATTCAACCACAAAATGGCCCTCCAACATTTTCGTACACTACCGATGGTGGCGCAACCTGGTCGGTAAACATTACACCTCAGCCCACAAACCTTTCAGGCAAATTAATTTATCTGAATAACTATTATTATCTATACCCTTCTTGCAGAACAAATGATTATGGGGCAACCTGGGAGCAGTTCTTACCTAATATGGCAGGTTACGCTTACAGCGTTGATTTTAATGGCAACAAAGGACTTCTTGGTTTGGCAAGCGGAAAATATTCTTATTCGGTAGATAAAGGCCGTTCGTTCAAACATTTTACAAATACCATTGCAGGTAACCAGGATATTATGGCCTGCAAAGTTATGAGCAATGGAATATTTTTAGCTGGCGACCGTAAAGGGCAAATATTTACAAGCTCAGATAACGGGCAAACATGGGTAAATAAAAATACTTCAGGTACTAATCTTAACAGCGTTAGATTTTTAATGTCGGCCAACGAAAATACAATCGTACTTACTCGATCAGGTTTGCCAATGGTATCAACAGATGCAGGTGCAACCTTTAGTATGGTTACTTATGCAATAAGCGGCGGCGCCCACTCAACAGCGATTAAACCAAACGGGCAATTAATGGATGCAAGAGACCTTAACGGTTTTGAAATGCGCACATTTGACCCGCAGGGAAATACAAATGTAATTTACACTTATACAAGTACAGGGTCAGAAAACCTGAATGCCTTTTACATGGCAGATAATATGGTGGGGTATGTAATGACAAGAGATAACAACAATAAAATAAATAAGATCTACAAAACAACTGATGGTGGAAATACCTTTACACCGAAAACAGATATTGCTCAGGTTGTTGCGGGCTCTTCTGCTTATGCCAATACAGCTTTTGTTTCAGGCATACCTTTATTCCATTGCTTTGGTCCTGATACTGTAATAGTAACCGCGAACTTTAATAACTATTATCATATCTCTGTTGATGGTGCCACCACATGGAGCACCATAATGACGCCATTTAACAATACAACTTACGGCAACACTATTTACAGGATGAATTTTTTCACATCTAATTCTTATATTGCTGCAACCGGCGATAATTTTAATCCAAAAGGTTTGTACATGAATGTTCAGGGCATTAGCTCTGCTCCAATGGGCATTAATGAATTAAACTTTACCGATAAAAAAGATAAACTGGTTTTATTTCCAAACCCATCTGCCAATACTAATTCTATCTGCTTCTTAAATTCAGAAGAAGTAAGCGTGAGTATTTTTAATATGAGCGGACAATTAGTTAAACAAGAGATCACAAACAGCGGAACGTTTGGCATTGAAGAACTTTCAAGCGGGTTATATATTGTAAGAGTGCAGGAAAAAAATAAAGCTGTAAGAACAGCAAAATTAATTATTCAATAATGTATATGTGTGTTCTATAAAATCAAAAGCCTCAATATTTTATTGAGGCTTTTTTTATTAAGCAGAATTAATTATTTAGTATAAATTCCTGTACAGGTAATAGATGTGCTGTTGGCAGGATTTACTTCCGTATAAGTAATGGTCATTTTTTTACCGTCAGAAGAAATAGAACCCGAACCATAAAAAGCTCTTGGCACTGCAGGAATACCTGCTGTTACTGTTTGTGAAGGAACGGTAATGCTTGAGCCCGTGCTGCCTGAGATATCAAAATTCACATTTGCGTTTGTATAGTTTGCGAATTTGGTTGTAAACACTTTCGTAGAAGAAGATGCTGTTAATACATCTGAATAAAATGTTGGCGACATGTTAGGGCAAGTATCTTTTACCGCATAAGTTGCTGCAATTGTATTTGCTGTATGCCTTACATACACATTTCTTGTAGCTGTTCCCACATTTCCTTTTTTATCGGCAGCGCTATAAGTGATCACATATACACCGGCGTTATTAACATCCACCGATCCTGAAATGGTAACATTACCGGAAATATCTCCGTCTCGTCCGTCCGACGCTGTGGCACCTTGTTCTGAATATGTGCCATGCAGATCAACGGTTACATCACCACCATTAGGACTTAACGTTGGCGAATCAATATCATCTTTTTTACAAGACGCGAAAAATAATGCTCCTGCTACAGCTAGGCCTGTTAAAATTGTTTGAGTTTTTTTCATTTTTTTATTGAGTTTAAATTTTTAATTAACCTTTACCCTGTCCCGCTTTTACGTTCTCCGGCTTTTTAGCATCTTCTTTTTTCTGGTTTTCTTTTTTCAATTTATCCAGTTCTTTTTTTGTAGCATCTGCATTCTTTTCTGCCTGCTCCGATTTTTTTTCCAATTGATCCTTAACCTGGTCAACCTGGTTTTGCATACTTTCGTTGGTTGCTTTTGCTGCTTCGCTGATAGAATCCTGCATAGCCTTCATTCTTGCATCCAGTTCATCCTGGATTTTTTTGTTCATTGCCTGGATCGAATCGGCCATTTCTTCCTGGCGTTTTGCAAGATCTTCTTTACTTGGTCCGCACGAAGCCATAATAACTACAACAGCAACGATCGGTAAAATAATTTTTTTCATAGTTTATATTTTTTTCTGAAACAGGGCAAAACAAATGCCAATGCATATTGCAACAATTTCATTGAACAAGCATAAAAAAATGGGAAATGGGAATTAAAAGGGAAAATATATCACCAAAAAATTTACCCATAAAAAAAGCCATTCAAAAAAATGAATGGCTTTTGTTGAATTGAAATAAATAATTATTTTTTTGTTTTGGCCTGGTAAGTTTTTGTTTTGCTTTTGTTCTTGTATTTTCCTGTTTTATCAAACCACAGCGTTTCAGATTTACGATTTATATAATAGGTAGTATTTCCAAGCCCATCGTTGGTAGACCATACCTGGTAATCCGTTTCATTAGGATATGTTTTCGTATAATAATCGCTTATGGTTATTGGATAGGAGCCGGTTGCTAATTGTTCTTCTGTACCAATACGTACGCCATTTTTATCGTAAATAGCAGCTTTACCCATATTGGTTTTACTATCTATATATTCTGCCCTGTAATTAGAGCCATCCTGGCGCCATGTAGGATTATTGTTTGGATAATCAACATTAAAATGATTGGTAATTAAACTGGGTGTTTGTACTCCTGTATTATCAGGTATTGCTGTGTTAGTTTGAGCTGTTGCAAATTGAATAGTGAATACAGTTGCAACCATTAAAATTGTTTTTTTCATGAGTTCTTAATTTTAGAATTATAGTTTATTTAAGGGAATGATGTGCCAGCAATATTATTTAGACTCTTACAAAACGGTATTTGATATTGAAGAAATACAGCCTCAAAAAAAATAATGTACAAAAAAAGCCCCGCTTTTTGTCGGGGCTTTTTTATCTGTGACAATCTGTTAGATCAGCGTCATCTGTGTTCCATCTCCTACTTACTCACCTTCACTCTTATACCTTCACTGTGGCTTGTAAACTCAGGTGCATACATACATTGTATAGTACTGATACCATTACTAAAATCACCATAATGATTTACCACTAAAGGATATTCAAATACATAAGTTCCTTTATTTAAGTATGAGAAAAAGAAATTAGTTGCAGCATCGCGTGTGCTTTCGTAATAGCCTAAACCATCCTGGTATCTGTAACCGCTAAATACATTGGTTGGCTCAAAACCTGCGGCACGCATGTCTTTCATATGCACATAGTTCATATCCCTGTCTACACGCAATTCAATTCTTACTTTTATTTTATCGCCGGGTTTTAATTTGGTTGTATTCGAAATTGGTTCGATCACAATGCCGCTTGCCGTATTTTTTTGTAAGAATAATTGTTTCTTTAATTTAAGTGGCGTTTCGTGTGGTGTAATTTTATCTAACTGTTCAAAATATTGCCAGTAAACAGCACCATAACTTACGCCAACATCTTTCTTCACCACTTTTACTTTGCCCATACTGCTTGGTTTAATGTCGCTTCCACTCCATGTCTTTTTAAAGTAACCTGTTCCCGGTTCTGCATTTAACGATTTATCATTTTTAGGATCCAGCTTAAAGTCGCCAACCGTTATCTCCACATTTGGTTCGGTAGCTAACCAATCCGTTCCTTTTAATAATAAAGCATACACCGCTTCGGTTGTTGCACGTGTGGTACCCCAATGCTGCGTTTGTTTGCTTTTTATTAACCAGGTCTTCAGATCATCTACCGATTTTGTATCGTTATTGATCTCGTCAAAGGCTTCTATCATTAAGGCTTGCATTTCAATTGGTGCTTCATACCAGTAGTAACCGTAATTTTCTTTCCAGTACATGCCCATTTCTTCGCTATTGATACTGTTTTCTTTCAACGATTTTAAAATATCCTTTGGTGTTTTTACATCGCCAAATCTATTTAAGTTCAATGCGATCATAGCCTGCATGTATCTACCATTGTCCAGCCAATATTTTTGTTCCTGTGCTTTGTAATATTCAAAATACTCTACATTGCGTTTATCGCGATCAATATCTTTATAAAAACTACGCATGTATAAATATTGAATGGCGGTATAACTCAAATGATTTTCTGTTTTATATTTTGGATTATACTTTTTCATGTCCTCATACTCTTCACGCATACGGTTATCGCAATACTTCACAGCTTTGTACAACATGTTCCATACCTCAGAGTTATCCCTCACTTTAACCACACCTAAATTATTTAAGTGACCAAAACCACAGGTAATGTGCTGTGTGATATACCAATCATCCGGCATACCATCAAACCACATAAAGCCACCGTTAGATGTTTGTTTCTTCATTAATTTTTTAAGTGCCGAAGATGTTTCGTTGCTCATTTTATTCAAATCAAACAATAAACCAACACGTTTTTTATTTTCGCTTTCGTTCTTGGCTTGCAATACCCATGGCGTTTCTTCCAACACCACTGCTTTTAATTCCTGGTTCTTTTCAAGGTTTGATAAGAATGCATCCGGACTCGACGTTTTCCAGGCATCAAAAATGGATTTAATTTTTGGTTTTGAATTCACCACATAGGTTGCCAAACTATTTGCATAATAACGTGCAAATGTTTGCTCTGCACACTCGTAAGGATATTCCATTAAGTATGGCAACGCCTGAACAGCATACCATGCAGGGTTAGCAGTAAATTCTAACGTATACGCATGATTTTTAAGCGTGGTAGAATTATTATTTTGATTAATGAATTTAGTAAAATTAAATTCTTTGGTTTGGTTGCTACGAATTGGCATTGGCATACTTTCTGTCACCAGCATCCTGTTAGTTAATACCGGTACCGCTTGCTCTTCACCATCTGCAAAGTTTCCGGCTTTGGCAACTATTTTGTATTTAATAGCACCAAAACCTTCCGGTATATTTAAATTCCATTCAATAGAAGTACTTAAACCTTTTTTAACGGTGAAGGTACGCGAACCTATTGTTGGGAAAGGGCCTGAGACTGCTTCAATTATTTTTGTAGAAATTTCCTGGTCAGTTAAGGCATCAAATAATTTTAATTCGGCCATACCCGATAATTCTTTATCTGATAAATTAGCGATCTTAGATATGAAGGTCATTTTATCTCCTTCTCTAAAAAAGCGCGGTACATTTGGTTGCACCATCAGGTCTTTTTGCGTTACCACTTCTTTTTGAAACTGGCCCGACTTAAGATCTTTTGTATGTGCTAAGCCCATCACCTTCCATTTGGTAAGACTTTCAGGAACGGTAAATTTAATTACGATCTCTCCTTTATCATTGGTTTGCAATACCGGATAAAAGAAAGCTGTTTCATTAAAATTAGAACGTGCTTTTACATCGCCTAATCCCTCACCGCCGCGTTTATCAATATCTTTTCCTGTACCTGTGGTTGGTGTTGTATTACCGCCAACAATACCATCGTCAAGGTCTTTTCCACCCGATTCTTTTTCTTCTGCTTCCGATCTGTTGGCAGATTTTTTAGTCAGCGCTTTCGATTTCTCGGCAGATTTTCTTGGCGCATTATTGTTTTCATCGGCTTTTACTTCAGATGGCATGGCCGCTGTTTCTGCCATTACATCTCCTTCGTAATCATAGCCTCCTTTATAATAATAACGGTTCGAATAAAAACTTAAACCGTAATAATTTAAATTATCGTAATACCTGTAAGGTACACTTTCATAAGGCCTGTTTAAATTATTTAATTCGGTTGAGTTGGTTTGCCTGTCTGTATTAGCAGTCCATTGCAGCGTTGCGTAATAACTATTAAATACATTAAAATACCAGTTGTTTGGTCTGAAAGCGTCTAAAGATGCATCGTACATGCTTGCCATCATCTCGGCGGCTACCTTCTCTCCTTTTTTATCTTTCAGTATCAGTTTCCATTCTTCTGCCTGGCCCGGTAATAACTTATTTCTGAATGTTTCAAACTGAATATCCATTTGCTTATTGGTATAAGGCACATAAATTACCTGCGTGTTCGAATAAAAACGGTTGTTACGAATGTAAGAGGTAATGATAGAAAAATTTCCTCTATCTGTCTCTTCCACTTTAATATCATTCGCTTTCATGCTCATAGGCGTTACTTTGGCTGATACCAATTGATTCTGATGCTCTATCTCATACAAATAATTTGTATTTGGATAAGCTGAGTTATAAATAAAACTGATCGTTTCTCCCGGCTCGGCTGTTGTTTTATTAATGTAGTACCACTCCGGTGCTTGTTCAGGAAGCTCCGTACCGTTTTTGTTGAACACCGTAATGTAACAAAATGCTTTTATCTCTTCACCAAATTTATCTTTACATAAAGCTTCTATCGCATACGTTCCGGCTTTAAGTGTTTTTATTTCTGCAGCAAGATCGTATTCTGTTTTTGTTCCGGTATCAAAGGTCTTGTCAATTACCTTAGTATCTTTTTCCCATTTGTATTTATTTGTTTCATCGGCATAAAGATCATACGGGAATGTTTTATAATACTCGTCCTTATCAATACTATGCCTGTCAGGCTGCGTCCATAATCTGCTTCTGAACGGACGTGCAGGTTGTTTTAATTTATAAACAGTAAACGTTCCTTTGGTGGCCTCGGCAACCCCGTTTAAATTATTAGTATTGATACGGATTGGTTTTGCATCGTTTTGTTCTATCACCTCTTCGCTTGTAACACTTAATTGTAAAGCCTGGTAACCAACAGTTACATAAGTGCTTGTGCTATGCGACTCACCATTAATATCGGTTACATCTGCACTTATCTCATAACTATAAGTTGCATAGCTCTTTTTAGATACCGATTCATCAGGCAATGCTTTAAACTTAATAATGTAAGCGCCTGTATCGTTCGTAACCATTTCACCATTGGTAATTTCAACCTGGGATGAAGCTGCATTATAATACGGACGGTACCACCAGTACCAGTATGGATAATTAACACGGCGCACCACACGGTATTTTACCTGTGCACCATCAATCACATTTCCGGCATAAGCTTTAGCAAAGCCGCTAACCGTTACCTCATCGTTTAAACGGTAACTTCCTTTTACAGGATTAAATTCTGTTTCAAATTTCGGGCGTTTATAATCTTCAACTGAAATATAAGACGTGCTATAACCATCGGTAATACTCATTTGTCCGTTCAAGCCACCATTTGGTGCAATAAAGGTTCCGTTCACGGTTCCAAATTCGTTGGTGGTTAAATTCAACGAACCAACGTTTTGATAATTCACATCATAAAATGTTACCGTTACAGGATAATTTGCTTTCAATTTTTGATTCTTACCGGCAGTGCTTTCTAAAACAATACTCTTAAAATAAACCGTTTGGCCCGGGCGATAAATGGCCCTGTCTGTAAAAATATGAGAGCTTACATGTGTTTGCGTGTCTTTATACGGCTTGTAAGTATAATAACTGTTATTGTTATAATAACTATCAGTACCGTTTATAAATTCAATATAAAATTGCCTGTCGTTATTATTTGTACCGGCAGCTACATTTAAAAATCCTTTATCATCTGTTTTATATGCCGCACCTTTTTTAATTACATAATCTCTTTCTTTATAATCATAATATTCGTACCACAATTGGGCGCTGATGTTTTTTAAAGGCTCACCGGTTTGACGGTGAATAGCATAAAAATCGTAAGAGCCATCATCGCGGCGACGTTCTTTTGAAGCAATGTCTGAAACAATACAGGTAGCATAGGCAGAAAGGTTATTCTCATATTTAAACGTTTCGTTTAACGAGCTTAATACAATATAATAGCCCGGTTCCAATTCCGGCATTACTATCTCGGTATTGTGAGATTGAAAATCACCATCATCCGTAAATTGTTGTGTAAATGTTTTTACAGTTGGGAAGCTTGCAAATTTCTCATACAGTTCTTTACCGTATTTTTTACGCAAGGCTGTTCTTATTTCCTGGCTGCTGGTCTTTACTATCTTGTAATGTACTTTATTTATATTTTGAGAAGTAACCAAAGCCCTGAAAGGTTTTTTAGGCTCGTTGGCTTCTTCAATAATTAAATTATAATTTTTTGATTTTATAGTGTAGATCAAATTTTTACACATAGCCGCGCCATACGATTTAGGATATTTTGCAAGCGCTGTTTCACAAATTTCAACCGCGGTTTTCTTTTCCCATTTATAGGCTTCACCTTCTAAAGGTTTGTATTGAGCGGCTTTATTATTGTGCCACATAGCCATATAATAATCCACTTCGGTTACACGCTCGCTTTTTGAGAATTTTTCCTGGATGGCTTTTAATGAATTAAAATATAAGGTATCTTTTTTAGGATTTTGTGAATTCGCATGAACATAATTCAAACGTTGTAATTCTACATCTATCAAAGCATTCGGGTCTTCATCCTTTTCATGAAAAACCGTAAGATCCTGCATTAACTGTAAAGCATAATATTTTAGCTCTAACGAATCGGAAGGATTTTTAATTTTCACATCTACAAATTCAGAATAAGGCTTAATAAATTCTTCGCCATTTATATTAAATTGGGCTGCAGGTCTTGATACATCCGGCTCTGTATTCATAAAAAAAGTAAGGGCACGGTGCGCTAAAAAATCATATAAGGTGGGGCGCCATTGGCGACACTCTTTAGTTCCCTTATTTAAAATATCATCGTAAATATCAATTTTTGTTCTTTTTAAACTATCTGTATTCTCTAACGATGCTTTATAATTTACGATTACCGCGTTGGTAATTGTTTTAAGGTCCCAGGTCTCAATATCATCGTTCTTAAAACCAACGGTGGTAGTTCTGTTATAAAATTTCCAGCGGTTATTTTGAAAATATTGCCAAAAAGCATCGGCTAAAATACTTTGCAAAACGGGCTTGATCGGATATTTAGCAACCGCGGCTTCATCGCGTAACTTAAAGATCGATTTTTCTAAAGAAAACTCTTCTTTGTAGCTTTCAAATTTCATGCGGTGCAAAATGGCTTTTACAAACTGGGCCGAATTATTATCTGCCTTTGCTTTTTCGTAAATGGCCTCCACCACCTTTAAAGCGCTTTCGGTTAAGCCCTTGTTCTGGCAACTATCTACTTTTTTCCATAATTTTTGGTACGAATCCCCTTTATCAAATAAAATCATATCTTTTTTTGGTGAAAATTTATAAAACAAACCTAGTCCCAAGGCTGCCGAAGCAAGCATAACCAGGGCAAAACTTATTGATCTTTTAAATAACATAGTGTATCTTTTTAGTTTTAGATGCTTATAAACCTAAAATTCCATAAGCAAGCACTAAAATAGCCTAAATTTTAAATAAGGGATGGAAAATAACCAAAAAATTAAGCAAAAAAACCGATATTAGCAGCAAACAAACACAAGTTATGGACGGATTAATAGAAGTTTTAAAAATATTTTTACCTGCTGCCGCAGTTTTTGCCGCAGCCTTTTTTATAGTGCACCGTTTTTTGGATAGTGAGCAAAAAAGGCGTGACCATGAATTGAAAAAAAGTGTACAATCTGCCATTACTCCTTTAAAATTGGGAGCTTATGAGCGCGTGGTTATTTTTTTAGAAAGGATCCATCCCGATACACTGGTAGTAAGGGTAAATAAACATGGCATGACAGCGCAGCAGTTGCAAATAGAATTGGTTAAGACCATTAAAAGCGAATACGAGCACAACCTGTCGCAGCAAATTTACATTAGCCATAATGCCTGGGAATTAGTAAAAACTGCTAAAGAAGAGATCATTAAACTGATAAACATTTCTGCAACAAAGGTAGCGCACGACAACAACAGCACCGAACTGGCCATGATGGTATTAAATATTACTGCCAACCTTGATAAACGATTACCAAACGAAGTGGCCTTGGAATACATAAAAAAAGAAATAAGCCAGATCTTTTAATTGACAGGGAAATGCAAAAATTATTTTCAGAATTTCCTTCTACAACTGCCGGTGATTGGAAGAACCAATTGATAAAAGACCTTAAAGGGGAATCTTTTGAGAATTTAATTTGGGAGAATGAGAATGGGTTTAGTGTTCAACCATTTTATACGCAGGAAGACCTTAAACAAACCTATGAGCCTGCTTTTACGCATGCCGATTGGGAAATTTGTGTGCACAAAGAAAATTTATCTTCTAAAGAAATAAATGCAGAATTACTGAAAGATCTTGATCGTGGTGCAAGTTCTATATCGGTAAATTGCAAAGATGTTGACTTTGAAATTGCTTTAAAAGGCATTCAGTTAAATTATATCCAATCTACTTTTAGTGTAGATGAAACTACATCCAGGTCATTAAAAACCTATTTAGAAAAACAGTATAAGTTAAACGAACTTAATTGTTCTTTAATTCCTGTTTCTCTTAAAAATCAGGTAGAGCTTGACAATTGGAATAAAGTAATTTCTCTTTTTGAAAATTACAAGAACATAAAAACTGTTAGTGTAAATGTTTTAGACTTTCATAATCAAAATTGTTTAGCTTATTACGAAGCAGCAATCATTCTTTCTGCATTGAATGAATATTTACAAGCAAACAAATTGCCGGAAAGTAATTTTGTAATTAAAGCGGGCGCTAATTCTGATTACTTTATACAAATAGCTAAACTACGCGCTGTGCGCAGACTTTGGAAGCTTTTAAAAACAGAATATAATCTAAAGAACGGGCTGCATGTAATTGTAGAAACAAGCTTAAACAACAAATCTGTTTCTGATAAATACAATAATTTATTAAGAACCACTGTTGAAGCCATGGCCGCAGTTGCCGGTGGCTGCAACGAATTAATTGTGAACGAATTTGATGTGTTGTTTAGCGAGAACGAAAAATTATCGTCGCGCATGGCCATTAACCAGCAATTGATCTTAAAAGACGAAAGTTATTTAAATAAAATGGCCGATATTTCTTGTGGATCTTATTACATTGAAAGTATTACTGACGCCATTGCTACTAAAGCTTTAGAGGCCTTTAAACGTTTTGAAAAAGAAGGTGGTTATTTTAAATGTATTGAAAAAAGTGTTTTTTCTTCTGAAATAAAACTGCAGGCAGAAAAAAGAAATGAGCTGTTTAAGAATGGTAAACAATTAGCTATTGGTGTAAATAAATTTAAAAATGAAAAAGAAAAGATAGCTGTTACAAAACAACAGGTAGATGATCTTAAACAGTTGCCAATAAATAATGTGGTATTGAATTTTGAACTAGATAATTTTTTTAATTAATGCGTAAGTCGCTCGATCATATTACCTATAAAGCAAAAGGCGAAACTAATTCTCCTAAAGAAGAAGTCTTTGTAACCGCGGAGCAAATTGATATTGAAAACAATTATCAATTTAACGACATTAAAAATTTTGAACATTTAAGTTATGCTGCCGGATTACCACCTTTTTTGCGTGGCCCATATACAAGCATGTATATTAAAAACCCATGGACCATCCGTCAGTATGCCGGTTTTAGTACTGCTGAAGACAGTAACGCATTTTACAAACGTAATTTAGCGGCAGGTCAAAAAGGTTTGTCGGTTGCGTTTGACCTAGCTACACACCGTGGTTACGATAGCGATAATGAGCGTGTGGAAGGTGATGTTGGAAAAGCAGGTGTGGCCATTGACAGTATTTTGGATATGAAAATTTTGTTTGACAGTATTCCGTTAGATGAAATGAGCGTATCTATGACCATGAACGGTGCCGTGTTACCCATTTTAGCCTTTTACATTGTTGCTGCCAAAGAGCAAGGCGTTAGTATGGATAAATTAACGGGCACTATTCAAAATGATATTCTAAAAGAATTCATGGTGCGTAATACTTACATTTATCCACCGGGGCCAAGCATGAAAATTATTGCGGATATTTTTGAATTCACTTCTAAAAATATGCCCAAGTTCAACTCTATTTCTATTAGCGGTTACCACATGCAGGAAGCAGGTGCCACTGCAGATATTGAATTAGCTTATACCTTGGCAGATGGCATGGAATATTTAAGAACAGGCATTAATTCAGGTTTGGACATAGATTCGTTTGCGCCGCGTTTATCTTTCTTTTGGGCCATTGGCATGAACCATTATATGGAAATTGCCAAAATGCGTGCCGCACGCATGTTGTGGGCAAAAATTGTAAAACAATTCAATCCAAAAAATAATAAATCATTAGCATTAAGAACCCACTGCCAAACCAGTGGCTGGAGTTTAACAGAACAAGATCCATACAATAACGTTACGCGCACTGCCGTTGAAGCATTGGCCGCGGCAATGGGCCATACACAAAGCTTACACACTAATGCTTTAGATGAAGCCATTGCTTTACCAACCGATTTTAGCGCACGTATTGCACGTAACACGCAATTGGTTTTACAAAACGAAACTAATATTACCAAAGTGGTTGATCCATGGGGCGGCAGTTATCACGTTGAAAAATTAACACACGAAATTGCGCACAAAGCCTGGGCTTTGATTGAGGAAGTTGAGAAATTAGGCGGCATGGCAAAAGCCATTGAAACCGGTATTCCTAAAATGCGTATTGAAGAGGCTGCAGCGCGCAAACAAGCGCGTATTGACGGTGGCAAAGATATTATTGTAGGCGTGAATCGTTTTAAAATTGAAGACGATACGCAAATGGAGATCTTAGATGTGGATAATACCAAAGTACGCAGTCAGCAAATTGAACGTTTAAAGAAATTAAAAGCAGAACGCGATAACAACAAAGTTGAAAAAGCATTGAATGCTTTAACGGAAGCCGCTAAAACAGGTAAAGGTAATTTATTGGATTTAGCCGTTACCGCAGCCGAATGCCGTTGTACTTTAGGCGAGATCTCTTCTGCCCTTGAGAAAGAATTTGGCCGTTACAAAGCACAAATAAAATCAATTGCAGGTGTTTACAGTAAAGAAATTAAAATGGATAAAGATTTTTCTAAAGCCAAAGAACTTGCCGATCAATTCGCGAAAATGGATGGCCGCCGTCCACGTATCATGGTGGCCAAGATGGGACAAGACGGGCACGACCGTGGCGCCAAGGTTATTGCCACCAGCTTTGCCGATATGGGTTTTGATGTGGATATTGGTCCTTTATTTCAAACACCTGCCGAAGCTGCCAAACAAGCAGTAGAAAATGATGTACATATTTTAGGCATCTCAAGCTTAGCGGCAGGCCACAAAACGTTAGTACCACAGGTAATTGCGGAATTAAAAAAATACGGTCGCGATGACATTATGATCGTTGCCGGCGGTGTTATTCCTCAACAGGATTACGACTTTTTATACAAAGCAGGGGTTTCTTTTATTTTTGGGCCCGGCACGGTAATTAGCAAAAGCGCTATTGATGTTCTTGAAAAGATGATCAAAAACTACAATTAAAGAATTCCGGAAAGTATTCGTTAGGCAAAACGGATTCAAAATAGTTTGCTTCCTACCGAGAAATATATCGATAGGAATTTAAATAAAAACTGATTTTTCTTTTATTACTTTATCAAAAATTGACACCTGAAATTATTTTTTTCTTTTATTTTTTTTAGCCGAAATGTAAAGGAAAAATTTAATTAAATAATTTTTGGCGTCACTTTTTGTCTTAACACAAAAAGTAACCAAAAAAGTCAAGGCTTCAAATAAATTCTTTGATTTGCAGTTTCTAATTTTTTTTGTGTCGCCCGCAAACTCGCCACTTCAGGAAAATACCTTGCTGGTGGCTCAAACAGCGCGGGCTCGAATAATTTTATTCGCAGCAAAACGCTCAAATACCATTATGTTGATATGCTCATAAAATTTGCCAGGTTTAAAAAATTAAAACGCAAATCTTACAGAATTTCTTTGAGGCCGTTATGCTGTGTGTGCTTACACGGATTAGTTTACGTATTTGGATTATGCGGTTAGTTGAACGGGTTATGCAATTTTGATCTTTTGCAGAGATAGAAACGAGCCAGCCCCTTCTCCTTTGGAGAAGGCGGGGGATGAGGCTTGATCGTTTTGGCTATTCTATCGCACATGCTGGCCTAAATATGCACTGCATATTTATCCTGCGCCAAAAGTGACACCAAAAAAAATATTTACCTCAACTTTTTCTTGACAAAAAGTTGAGCAAAAGTCAAGGCTTCTTAAAATTTTGCTAAAAATATTTCTTTCTCAAGCTGATGATTTAAGCGCTTCGCGAACAGCCAAAATCATCTTCGCTCATTGCCAACGCCTTTGAAAAGAAAGATTTTTTTAACGCAAAATTTTAAAAGGCCGGCTCACTAAGTGTGCTTACGCGGAAGAGAATTCATTAGAAAAAATTATTTCGAATGATTAACAGTATCCCGTGTTATCATCGGTCCTCCCATCATATGAAAATTCTTGGGCTTGCCTATTTTATTCTTAGAAGAATCAACGTCACATTTGGTTTTATCTTTTGTTTCGTGTTGTACAATAGCGGGTTCGCCCAGCATCATTACATTCTTTTCAATAGTGTCGTTTACTTGTTTGGAAACCGTCATCGTATCGGGTATCATTTCGAGCTCCCCCACTACATGTTTATCTTCAACTAACGAACAACCGGAAAATAAAGCACCGCCCAATGAAAGAAAAAAAATAACGGCCATCTTTTTTACGAATTTCCAGTTCATGAACTCATTTATAAAATGTTCGAAGCTTATTTCGTTTAACTGTTTTTCTTTAAAGCGTCCGCATACATTATTGGACTGTGGCAGATCATTAAAAAAATCTTTTATCTGCGCCACGCTTTTGGTGGTAAAATCAATTACGTTTTTTTGACAGGATAAGCAGAAAGCACCTTTATCGTTTGGCGTCATCTTCTCCCAGTTCTCGTGGCAGGGTTCGTTGATCGTAATTTTCATTTCAGTAAAATTAAAAATTATTGGTTCTTATCCTCTATCATTATTTCGCCTACGATGTGTGGGGGCTGATCTTTTTTGGGTTGCTTTTTGTTAGAACCTTTAGTACCTGAGGTTTTTTGTTTTTTAGGTTTATGCGTAGTATCGGCCTCACATGTTTTAATGGTATCGGTTGGCGTGTAGGCCACTTTACCCATTTTTACTGTTTTTGGACCGGTAGACTGGCCCTGGCTAAACAAACTTAAACCAAATACAAAAAAAGTAACCAGCGCCAGTTTTTGAAAAAATTTCCAGGTGCGGAACTGCTCAAAAAAATCATCAAAACTCATTTGCGTTAACTGATCTTCCTGAAAGCGGCCGCAGGCAGAAGCACTGTCTTTTTTGTTCTGAAAAAATTCTTTTATCTGTGTGAGTGTCTTTTTGCTAAAATCCACCACATTTTTTTGGCAGCTTAAACAAAAAGCGCCCTGCTCGTTGGCAGTCATTTTATCCCAGTTCTCGTGACAGGGTTCGTTAATTGAAATTTTCATAAGCTTAATTTTAATTTACTGCTACATCGCCTTTCATATGAATAATTGGCTGCACCGTTTCTTTTGCTTTTTTCTTCTTCGGCTTTTTTGTTTTGGTAGTATCATTCAATAACATGGAAGTGCTTTTTGGTAAGCTGTCTGTTACTTCATTAATAACTTTATTATAATTGGTATCAATAGCTACCACACCGGCAGTGTGCTCATAATTGTTATTGTTATTATTTTGAATGTTGGTTCCATCAGCATCACACTTGGTTTCACCGGCAGAGCAGCTGCTAAAAAACGTAGTGCCTAACACCAAAAAACAAATTACCGCTGCACGTTTTAAAAATTTCCAGCTCATAAACTCCGTCATAAAATCATCAAAGCTCAGCTCGTGCAATTGTTTATCTCTAAAACGACCACACACGCTTTCTTCCTTTGGTTTTAACGTAAAAAAGCTTTTTATCTCGGCAATGGTCTTGCTGCTAAAGTCTACCACTGTTTTTTGGCAGGCCAGGCAAAAAGCGCCTTGCTCGTTGGGTGTCATTTTATCCCAGTCTTCGTGGCAGGGTTCGTTAATGGCAATTTTCATAATAGCTTATTTTGCAGGTTTAGCGTTCTTATCTTCGATTAATGGCTCGTCCGGCATTTTTTTCTTCTTAGGCTTTGGTTGTTTGTTACGATCAGGATCGTATTTTACCTTACCTTTTATCATGTGAATTTCTTCCAGGGTATCTTTTTTGCACACTTTTTTGGTTGTGTCTTGCGGAATGTATGCTACCGCTCCCATTTTAGGGCGCATGGGCGGATTTTTTGTACCTGTTTGCGCGCCTGAAAATAAACTTAAGCCAAACACAAAGAAAACGATCAGGGCCACTTTTCTCACGAATTTCATTTTAAGGAACTGCTCAAAAAAATCGTCAAAGGTCAAGGCGTCTAATTGGCTTTCATCAAAACGGCCGCAAACCGACTCGTTACCGGCTTTTTTGCGAAAGAAATCTTTTATTTGCGTAAGGGTTTTATTGCTAAAGTCCACCACATTTTTTTGGCAGCTTAAGCAAAAAGCACCTTTATCGTTGGGCGTCATATTATCCCAGTTTTCGTGGCAGGGTTCGTTTATTGAGATCTTCATAGCGTTTGTTTTATATTTAGATGCAGATCTTTTTAAGATTCCATAAAACTAATTTAAGATAATTAAAAAAAATGGAGGGCCAAAATGACAGGAAAGCATTAACAGGCCTTTTGTGGCCTCTGATAGGCTTTAGATAGGCCTAAGATAGGTAGTACCCATGCATTTGCCTGGCAGTTTTTTTGTTAAAAGGGATGTTTTTAACAATTAGGCTATGGAACCAAAAACCGCTTTATAACGCCTATATAACACTAACATAACTTCAACATAACCGTAACATAAAGTAACAGCGAAGTAAGGAACTTCTAAAATGCTGTTAATGAAAATAACTATCATTTAAGATAGTAAATCCACAAAATTCAATAGAAATAAATTATACAATTTTTGATTTTATTTTGTTTATTTACGAATTTCAAAAAAAATCATGCAATTCCACCTTAATTTCAATAAAATGCAAATTTTTGAAAATATCAGAAAAACGATTTAAATTATCTGTTTTTCATATTTAGTTTTGTGTCAAACTTGATTAAAAACAATACGTAATCACCTGTTAATTAATCTATTAACTACTTAATTTATAAGTAGTATAATTTATTATCTTTACAGGTATATATGCAAAAAAAAAAACTAACTTATATTGATCTTTTCGCTGGATGTGGAGGTTTATCACTTGGTTTAAATCAAGCTGGATGGAAAGGTTTATTCGCTATTGAAAAAAGTCCTTTTGCATTTTCTACATTAAAATATAATCTGATTGATAAATTAAATCATTTTGAATGGCCAAATTGGCTTGAAAAAAAGAATTATGATATAAAGCAACTTCTAAAAGAAAAAAAGAGAAACCTTAAGAGTCTTCGTAATTCTGTTGATTTAGTTGTAGGCGGTCCACCATGTCAAGGCTTTTCCACAGCGGGTAAACGAGTTGAAAGCGATAATAGGAACACACTCATAAAATCATATATTGATTTTATTAGATTAGTTCAACCCAAAATAATTTTTTTTGAGAATGTAAAAGGTTTTACTCAGCGTTTCGAAAAAAATAAAAGTAAAGGGAAAAAATATTCTGAGTATGTGCAGAATTGTTTAAAACGAAATGGAAAAGATTATTTAGGGTATGACGTATTTGGACAATTAATTGATTTTTCAGAATTTGGAATTCCACAAAAAAGAACAAGGTTTATTTTAGTAGGAATTCGAAAAGACATTTCTCTGAAAAACAATCTTAATCCAAATGAATTTTTTGAATTAATAAAATCGAACAGGGAACTTTTCCTAATCAACAAAGGATTGGCTTTAAATCAAAATATTGAAGATGCCATCTCTGATCTATTAGTAAGAAATGGCACAACAATTTGTCCAGATTCAAAAGGGTTTTTAGCTGGTGTCTATACTGAAGCAAAAACTCCATATCAAGAATATTTACGATTGGCCTTAAATAATAAATCAAATATTCCTGATAGTCATCGGCTCGCATATCATGGCAAAGAAACCATTACATTATTTAAAACACTTATTGAAAAAGCACCGAAAGGAAAAAAACTAGATGGGGCAATAAAAGAAAAATTTAAAATTAAAAAAAGAGGTATAACCGTTTTAGATAAAAAACAGCAAGCCCCAACTCTTACTTCTCATCCTGATGATTACATTCATTATTGCGAACCAAGAATTCTCACAGTAAGAGAATACGCTAGAATACAAACCTTTCCTGATTGGTTTCAATTTAAAGAAAAATATACAACAGGGGGTAAGTTAAGAAAAACTGAAGTTCCTCGCTATACGCAAATCGGTAATGCCATTCCACCCTTATTTGGCGAACTTTCAGGAGGAGCCTTAAAAACAATCCTTAATTATGGCATTAAATAATAACCCTACTTTTCGAATAAGCTCTGCTTTAAAAAATCTTATCGGTAAAGAATTAATCACTGATGAGTTTATTGCAATTTTTGAGTTGGTTAAGAATTCATTTGATGCTCAAGCAAAAAAAGCAACCATCATTTTTGAAAACACTTCTAAGAAAGATGCAAGGATAATTATTGTGGATGATGGAAAAGGGATGAATTATGACGATCTTACAAATAAATGGCTTTTCGTTGCCTATTCTGCGAAACGTGAAGGTTTAGAAGATTATAGAGACAAGATCAAAAGTAAAAGAGTTTTTGCTGGCGCAAAAGGTGTAGGAAGATTTTCATGTGATAGATTAGGCAAAAAATTAAATCTAATTTCAATCAAAAATACAACAGGAGCGCATATTGAAAACTTAGAGGTTGATTGGGAAAAATTCGAAAAAGATGCGAATACAGAGTTCATTAATATTGAAACCAGTTTTCAGCGTCTTAAAAGTATTTCTTATAAAATTAAGCACGGAACTATACTGGAAATTTCAGGTTTAAGGGACACTTGGAGCAGAGATAGGATTTTAAAATTAAAACACTCGTTAGAAAAACTTGTAAATCCAAATAAAGAAAATCAAACGAAGGATTTTGAAATCGAAGTTATTTGTGAGGAAGAAAAGTCTCAAGATAAAACTAAAAAAGAAGCAAGAGATAGGGTTAATGGACTTATTGAGAATGTAGTTTTTGATAAAATTGAAAACAAAACTACAAAAATTGAAAGTCAAATATCAGATGACGGAAAAATTATTACCACAAAACTAACTGACAGGGGTAGTTGGATATACACCATAAAAGAGCATAACGAATATATAACTGAAAACATTCCTCTTAAAAGTATATTTGTAAAATTGTTTCAACTTAATCGCGCGGCAAAAAGAAACTTTACAATTGACATGGGTATGGAACCCGTTAAATACGGATCCGTATTTATGTATAAAAATAACTTTAGAATTTATCCTTTTGGCGAAGAAGGTGATGATACGCTAAGAATAGATAGAAGAAAGCAACAAGGGTTCAGTCGTTTTTTAGGAACTCGTGATCTTTTAGGTAGAATAGAAATAACAGGCATCAATAAAGAGTTGGTTGAAAGCACAAGTCGAGATGGCGGTCTAATAAAAAACGATCATTACGATTCTTTACTAGAATATTTCTACGATAAAGCTTTCCATAGACTTGAAAACTATGTTGTAGATATTATTGAATGGGGAGATGACAGAATATTTGAGTTAGAAGAAAAAGTAAATTTACCAGGACTAACCCCTAAAGACGTAAAGAAAGAAATTATTGAATACATTAAGAAAATATCCAAGGCCAAAAATGTTATTAGTGTAGAATATGACAAAAAATTTATTTCAATTTTAGAAGAAAAAGCTGGGCAGAGCATAAACAAATCTCTAAGAGAATTAGCAAAGAGGGCCAAAAACTCTAAAGATCCTACAGCCTTTAAAGAGGCTGTAAAGCTTAAACAGGAATTTAAAAAAATTACAGAAGATACTAGAAAAGCAGAGTCAAAAGCTACAAAAGTTGAGAAGGAGTTAGAGAAAGAAATACGGCTAGGGCTTTTCCAAAAATCAATTATTGGCAGAGAAAAAAAGGATCTATTAAGTCTACAACATCAAATTAGGCATACAGCGAGTAGTATTTCATGGAGCTTGGACAAACTCGTTGAAGCGGTTAATAAAGGCATGTCAAAAGAAAAACTTGTTGAACATATTCAGAGTATCAGCCTTGAAGTTCAAAAAATATCAAGCGCATCTCAATTTGTCACAAAAGCAAACTTTAATACTGATGCTACGAAAATTAACGGCGATATAGTAGAATTCATAAATGATTATGCCGAAAATGTATATAAAACTGCTGATCATTTTATTCATGAAAAGAGACCAATTAATATCGTAATAGAAAATAAATCGAACGCTAAACTAGACACAAAATTTAGGCCGCTAGAGTTGACAGTAATTATTGATAATCTGTTTACAAATTCAAAAACAGCTGGCGCCCGAAATGTTTCATTAAGCTGGAAAAAAGGCCCCAGTTATACTGTTCTTCATTTTAAAGATGATGGAAAAGGTATTGCGGACAAAATAGTTGATCGAGTGTTTGATTTCGGCTATTCTACTACAGACGGGTCTGGTATGGGTCTTGCTCATATTCAACAAATAGTAGTAGAAAACATGAAAGGTGAAGTTTCAATAAACAACAAATTGCCTAAAGGAGTAGAATTTATTATCAAGTTTAAAAAATGAAGTTAGATTACAAAGTATTATGGATTGATGATAGAATCAATGAGCGTCAATATCAAGACATGGTTAAAGGTCTTGAGAAATACCTTTCAGAAGAAGAATTTTTCAATGTAACGATAATCCCTATTGAAGATACAGATGATTTTGAAAAATTATTAAATGACGAATTCGATTTAATAATTACAGATTACAATTTAGGAGAGAAAAACGGCGATTACATTATTCAATATACTCGATCAAAAGGAATTCTAACTGAAATCTTTTTTTACTCAGCGAACAGTCAGCTATCATTGTTAAATGGATTAATCAATAACAGCAGAGTTACCTATCATCAAATGACCAATCCAAATGGTTATCGTGAATTGTTTTCAGAAATAAGGTCATTAGTTGACCTTACTATTAAAAAATTTCATCATATTATCAGTATGAGAGGAATGGTTATGGCGGAAACAAGTGAAATTGATGTAATAATGGAAGAAGTCTTGAAATCTTTACTTTTAGAAGAATCTGAAGAAAAGAACAAGGCAAAAAAAACGGTAAAGGACAAATATATTGAGAGCTCTAACGACGCGCTCAAAAAGTTTGGTAACATTAACGAAATTAAAGAACTAGACATACTCCTTCGGAAGATTGGAGCATATCATAGATGGAGAGCTATAAATAGGAATTGCCCTGATGACCTAAAAGAAACATTTAAACATATTCTTGAAAAATATAATGATGATATAATGAAGGTTCGTGATGTTCTTGCGCACGCGAAATATTTCAAGGAAGGAGAGCTTGAGTTTTTACAGAACTTTGATCCAGAAGCCAATCCTCACACATTTGATTCGGCTAAATGCAAGGAGATTCGAAAAAATCTGAACATCTATAAAGATCAATTATTAAAATTTCAAAATGCTGTTAAAAAGTAACTTTGTGTAGATCCTCTTTGAGTTGCACTTTTCATTTCAATCTTTGCAAACGATACTCTAAGCATTTTCAATGCAATTCCTGATAATGTTAAAATAGAATTGGATCAGTAAATAAGTACTTTTAATTATATTATTTATTCTTTATAACTTTCCAAATATTGTTCTCATATTGACAATTAACTGTGAATAGAATCTCATCTTTAGTATTCTTAACATATAAATTTCTAAAAATTCCATAACCCACTTTAATGTCACTTGTACCTGAAATTTCAATGATCAAATTATCAATATTTACCTTATTAAATTTATATATCTCTACCCAATTTAACCAATTTAAAACATTTTCGTGATTGTCATAAGTTATCACTCCGCCGTGAGAATAATATGGAATGTTTCCAATATTAATTTCATTGCTAAAAATAGTTACTGATTGATCATTAAAATTTAAATCAGTAACTGGTATTTTTAATGCGTTCTGCACCTTTGATATTTCTATCGATTTGTTCATTATTTAGTGTTTATTTAGTATTGTGATTAAATATTATAATAACTTATTTTTTTAATTTCTTTGCGAGATAAAAAAAAGAGACAAGGGTTATTTTATTTTGACCCAACTATGTTTTGCATTCCCAGTTTCTCTTTCTTCCAAAGTAAATCTTCCTGTACTTTTTATTAAAGCCCCAAGCTTTCTATATCCATAGTTTCTTGAATCGAAATCAGCTTTCTTTTTAAGCATAAAACTGCCCAGTGCACCAAGAGACGTCCATCCACTTTCATCTGCAATATCATTAACACTATCCACTAATAAATTTATTAGTTCTTGGTCGACTTTGTTTAAAGTTTTTACCTCTATATTATCTTTGCTTTGTTTATTGGTTAATTTCGTCGTGTTTAAAGTTTGCCTTAAAATTTCAATATATACAAACTTATTACACGCAGTAATAAAAGGTTGAGGTGTCTTTTTTTCTCCGATGCCAATCACAACCATACCAGTCTCCCTGAGTCTCGTGGCTAACCTCGTAAAATCACTGTCAGAAGAAACTATACAAAAACCGTCAACTTTGCCAGCATAGAGAATATCCATCGCATCAATTATTAAAGCGCTATCCGTTGCATTTTTTCCTGTTGTATAACCATACTGCTGTATTGGTGTTATAGCATGCTCCAATAAAACATCTTTCCATCCTTTATGTGTAGGTTTTGTCCAATCCCCATAAATCCTTTTTATGGTGGGGGTACCATCCTTCGAAATTTCTTCAAGCATCTCTTTTATCGGAGAAGATGGTATATTATCTGCATCAATTAATACTGCTAATCTTAAATCTTTCATAAGTCATCTATATTTAAAATAATTGAATAGTTTTGGTTTACATACACTTAATAAAGATAAAAACATTTCTAACTAAAAACACCTACTGCTAGCAGTAGGTGTTTTTGTCTCTAGAGTCAAATATTGATATGTCTTTTTCAATTCTTCCATTTCATTTCCAATCCTTTACAAAAAAATCCAAAATAAATTTGCGCAACTCAAAAGTTGCACATATATTTGCAACCTATAAGTTGCGCAACTAAATATTTAAAAACATGAAACAAGATATCTTCCAGGCCATAGCCGATCCTACCCGCAGGGCCATTTTAACTTTAATTGCCATACAGGCATTAACGCCCAATGCCATGGCCGAAAAATTTGATATGAGCCGGCAAGCTGTATCAAAACATATTAAAGTTTTGCAGGAATGCGAACTCATAAAGCCCGAACCAATGGGCAGAGAAATTTATTATCACTTTAATCCTAAAAAAATGCAGGAAATAGACAAATGGCTGGAACAGTTTCGCAAAACCTGGGAAACACGCTTTAACCAACTCGATGACCTTTTAGCAACACTTAAAAAGAAAAAACGATGAACAGCAATTTATTATTTGATTTTACGCTTGATAAAGCAAACAAATGCATTCGCATTAACCGCGAATTTAACGGCGATCTTGAATTGGTTTGGCAAACCTGGACCGACCCCAAACTGTTAGACCAATGGTGGGCACCCAAACCCTACCACATTGAAACAAAAACCTTAGAGCTGAATGTTGGCGGCATGTGGCTGTACGCGATGGTGAGTCCGCAAAACGAAAAAATGTGGTGCCGCGCCGATTACAAAAATATTGAAACACATAAATTACTAAGCTGGTTAGATACTTTTTGCGATGAGCATGGTAAAGAAAATAACATTAAGCCCCGCTCGTTATGGAACACAACTTTTACCAACAGCAATGGCAAAACCTTAGTGAACATTGTGATGACACACGATAAGTTGGAAGATGTGGAAGCCATGGTAAACATGGGCTTTAAAGAAGGCTTCAGCATGGCCGTTGGCAACCTGGACGAATTATTATTAAAACTAAAAAAATAAATTATTAATCTTTAAAATTAAAAAACATGAACAAGAATTTGCAATTTGATTTTACCGTTAACAAAGAAACCAAAATGGTTTACATTACCCGTGAGTTTGACGCGGACCTGGATTTGGTATGGGATGCTTTTACAAAAAAAGAATTGTTAGACCAATGGATAGCACCTAAACCCTATACCTCTAAAACAAAATACATGAATTTTGAAGTGGGTGGCAAACGTTTTTACGCCATGGTAGGGCCGGATGGTAAAGAAGGCTGGGCCATACAAACCTTTACATCTATTAGCCCAAAAACAAATTTTAAAATGCACAATGCCTTTGCCGATAAGGATGAGAACCCTCAATTACCCGGATCTGAATGGGATTATACATTCAGCGAAAGCAATGGTAAAACAAAAGTGAGCATTAGTATTTATAACGAATCGCTGGCGCGTATGGAAAGTGTGTTGGAAGGCTTTAAACAAGGTTATACCATGTCGTTAACCAATTTAGATGAAGTGTTGGCAGGCCTATCTAAAAAATAATTACCTTAACCTTAAATTATTTTAGGATGAGTGTAAAAGAAGAGATCAAAAATTATATTGCAGGTTTTGATGAAGCAAAAAGTAAAGACCTGCAAGCCTTGCATAAATTGGTTTTACAAGTAAATCCAAAATTTAAATTATGGTTTTTGGACGGTAAGAACGAGGCCGGCAAAGTGGTAACCAACCCTAATGTTGGTTACGGCCTTCAAACCATGAAGTATGCCGATGGCAGCAACAGGGAGTTTTACGAAGTGGGCTTCAGCGCCAATACAACAGGTATCTCTTTTTACATTATTGGTTTAAAGGATAAGAAACATTTAATAAACGCTTACGGCAAACGAATTGGTAAAGCAACCGTAACGGGTTATTGCATTAAATTTAAAGCCTTGAAAGATATTGATACGGATGTATTACAAGAAGCCATTCGCTTTAGGTTAGCCGCCGATAAATAAAATTAAATCCTTCAACAATTTAAATGAAATAGTGTTACTCTAAATGTAAATTGCTTTAAAAAGAAAATGGAATTTAACCCCAATAATACTGTTATTAAATTTTGTATCCAGGGAATGGATGCGGAAGAAAAAGGCAATAGCGAAGAAGCCAATGCGCTTTTTACTAAAGCCTGGGAAGCAGCTACCAACGATTTTGAAAAATTTATTGCAGCGCATCATGTAGCAAGGCTTCAAAAAAATGTAACCGATAAATTAAAGTGGTTGCAAACAGATCTGCAACTGGCTTTAAAAATAAATGACGAAAGAGTTAAAGCGGCCTTTGCTCCACTCTACCTTAACATTGCAAAATGTTATGAAGAACTGAATGACTCTGCCAATGTCAAAAAGAATTACGAGTGTGCCAACACGTTTAGTGAAGAGGTTACAGACAAAGGTCCTTTTTATCACGGTACAAAAGCACAACTACAAGTTGGTGATCTTTTAACAGCGGGGCGCAACTCTAATTACAAAGACGCGTTTACCATGAACCACATTTATTTTACCGCCTTGGTTAACGGCGCCGGGCTTGCCGCAGACCTTGTAAAAGGTGAAGGCAGCGGACATGTTTATATAGTCGAGCCAACAGGCCCTATTGAAAATGACCCGAATGTTACCAACAAAAAATTTCCGGGTAACCCTACCCGTTCTTACCGCGCAGCAAAGCCTTTAAAAATTATTGGCGAAGTACGCGACTGGAAAAAACAATCAGCTGAAGAAATTCAAAAATGGAAAGAGCGTTTGGCCAACAATAAAGGAGATATAATTAATTAATTTTTATAATTTAAAAGAACATGTCCATCTCAAAAGAATCGGAACTGGAAGGAATGCAAAAAGTAAGCGAGGTGGTTGCTTACACTTTAAAAGAAATGAGCAGCTTTGCCAAAGCGGGTATGAGCACAAAAGAGCTGGATGATTTTGGTGCCAACATTTTAAAAAGTTATAGTGCCAACTCCGCGCCTTATAAAACTTATAAATTTCCGGGCTATACCTGCATCAGCGTTAATAACGAATTTTGTCACGGTATTCCCTCTCACAAAAAAATATTGCAGGAAGGTGATCTCATAAATATTGATGTATCGGCCGAGCTGAACGGTTTTTGGTCAGACAATGGTAATTCATTCGTTATTGGCAAAGACATTCACCACTACCAATCGTTGGTTGACGCGTCGAAAGAGATCCTGCACAAAGCCATTTACAGTATAAAAGGCGGTGTGCGTATTTCAGACATTGGGCATTTGATAGAGACCGAAGCAAAAAAGCGCGGTTACAAAGTAGTTAAGAATTTAACCGGCCATGGCATTGGCAGAAGTCTGCATGAGGAACCCAGCGAAATAGCTAATTACAGGGACAGAACGAATTTAACACGCTTTAAAAAAAATTCGGTGGTGGCCATTGAAACATTTATTTCTACGAGCTCTACTTATGCAGAGACACTAAGTGACGGGTGGACAATGGTAGGCAATAAAGGCGGTTACATGGCACAACACGAGCATACCATTGTTGTTACAGATGGTAAACCCATTGTGTTAACAGCGCAAAATGAGATCTGGAATTAAAGTTTTGGTCTGATTTTTGTTACTATAGGCCCATGAAACAATTTAAACATTTATTAATGCACGTTAGAATGTATACGCTAATGTGCATTTTTATTTTACCGGGTATTGATAGTAATGCACAAACAAAAAGAGTTTTGTTTTTGGGCAATAGTTATACTTACGCCAATAACTTACCGCAGTTAACAGCAGATGTTGCGGCTTCAACAGGCAAAACAGTTGTTTTTGATATGAATGCGCCGGGTGGTTATTATTTAGCGCAGCATTTAAGTGATCAACTATCTTTGGCAAAAATAGGCATCGGCAATTGGGATAATGTGGTGTTGCAGGATCAAAGCATGGCGTTGGCCTACCCTTCGGGATTTATGAACCAGATCAAATTTAGCATTAAACTGGATAGTATCATCAAAGCCAATAACCAATGCGCGCAAACACTATTTTACAGCACTTGGGGGCGTAAGAATGGTGATACCTATTTATGTACACCGCCTGAATGCGCTACCAATACCTGGATCACAAGAAGCTATTTTCAAATGGACAGTAGCATTGGTTCGCATTACAAACTATTTGCAGACTCCATAAAAGCAGGTGTTAGTCCGGTTGGTGCGGTGTGGCGTTATATAAGAGCCAACCATCCAACAATAGAATTATTTCAACCGGACGAAAGTCACCCCTCTTTAGAAGGCAGTTACGCGGCCGCCTGTTGTTTTTATACAACTATTTTCAGAAGCGATCCTACATTGGTTACTTATAATT
The DNA here is from genome assembly GCA_032229505.1 of Bacteroidota bacterium. Taxonomy (GTDB): domain Bacteria; phylum Bacteroidota; class Bacteroidia; order B-17B0; family Aurantibacillaceae; genus Aurantibacillus. Next base: position 35,349 of record JAVTWD010000030.1, on the reverse strand, counting down.
CATCACTCTCTGCAACAGATGCGGCAAATATAAGACTGGCTGTAAAACAAGTTGTGTATGATAATTTAATGCAATGGAATATTGGCAAGTACGATCATCTTTTAAATGCAGGTTGTTTGCCTCTGGGAATAAAACAAGAAAATAAAATCGGTGATAATTGGATCATTTTTCCAAACCCGGTAAACGATGTTTTAACTATTACGCTAAATGATAATAGCAAGAAAGGCAAACTATATATTTACAATACGCAGGGCATTTTGGTTAAAGAAGCAGATGTAACACAAACAAGCGAAATCTCTTTCTCAGAATTTCCGTCAGGTTTATATTTAATAAGATCAGAGAACGATCAGCGTTATTTTAAAGTAGTAAAACAATAAATACTATATTTATATTTAAAATAATAAATATGAAACGTTTTAAGTTAATTCTTCCTGTTCTGTACTGTATTTTTTGCCAAGCACTGTTTTCTCAAAATGCAACCATTACCATTAAAAATAAATCAGACCGTAGCTTAAACGTAAAACTGATGCAGGGGCCTGAACGCAAAGCCATTGTTTATAAAACAGACAGTGTTGGTCCAAAAGGTACTATAGTGCTGGATGTGCTGGAAACAGGTTTATACTTTACAAAAATGCGCTGTATATTTTACGATAAAAAAGACCCTTCAAAAAATGACACTATTTACAGTAAAGACAGGCCCATGCAATTGATCTCCGACAAAAAAAGAGGGCACAGCAATGTTACCATCGAATTTAAAGTGAAAGAAAGCTCGGGCAATACTTCTGTTTCGATTACCAAAAAAGAATTTGATAATTGATCTCTATCGAAACAAAAGAAATAATAATAAAGCACTTTGAACAATTTATACCTGTAAGCGAAAAACTGAAAGCTGAATTGTTGGGAAGGGTTACACTTATTGATTTTAAAAAGGGTGATATTATTATTGAAGCAAATACTGTAAACACCAAAAGCTATTACCTTATTGAAGGCTTAACACGTACTTATTTTTTAAAAGACGGTAAAGAAGTGATCGAGTACTTTTCTTCTAAAAACGAATGGGCCAACTCGCCGCGGAGCTGGAGAACAAAAAAACCTGATATTTATTTTGTAGACGCTGTTGAAAACACAAGGGCCTTATGCATTAAGGCAGAAGACATGCTGTTTTTATTTGACAACTTTCCTGAACTGGATAGGTATGGCAGGCTTTCGATGATCACTTTATTAAGCCATTTAATGGAGAGGATAGAATCTTTTCGCTTTACTAGTGCCGCAGAAAAATACACTCACTTTAAAGAAACATATGCAAACATACATCACCGCATACCTTTAGGGATGGTTGCTTCGTATTTGGGAATTTCGCAGGAAACCCTGAGCAGGATAAGAAGCAAAAGTTGATTTTTTGACCTGGGTCAAATGCATTAAAAAAAACAATATCTACTTTTGACTCAAAAAATAAATGTTTGTATGGAGAAGAATATGACACCACGCTTAGAAAAACTTGAGGCCACAAAATTAGTTGGTAACAGAATTACCATGTCGTTTGCCAATAATAAAACAGGGCAGTTATGGCAAGGTTTTATGCCGAAGCGAAAAGAAATACCTAATGCAACCGGTAAAGAATTGTATTCGGTAGAACTATATAAAGACCTAGATTTCTTTAAAACATTTGATCCCACAAAAGAATTTGAAAAATGGGCCGCTGTAAATGTAACAGACTTTGATAGTGTACCCGCTACAATGGAAACCTTGATAATACCCGCCGGAGAGTATGCGGTGTTTCATTACAAAGGCAAACCCAGCCAGGCAGCGGGCACTTACCAGTATATCTTAAATGTATGGTTACCGGGTTCAGGTTTTGTATTAGATCAGCGTCCGCATTTTGCCTTAATGGGCGAAAAGTATAAAGGCGAAGATCCGGAGTCAGAAGAAGAATTTTGGATCCCGATAAAAAAACGTTGAGGCAATTCACCATTTTAAAAAGGCATTTTTCTTTTGTATCTTTATTAAACAATAGAAAAATAAAATGCGGCTGCTTGTTTGTTTTGTATTAATTACCGGTTACTGCTTTTCGCAAAGCGAGCGACAGCTAATGCTGGATAGTTTGAACAAAGCCCGCGAGAATGAACGTGGTGTTTTTAAATTGTACATCAAAAAACCGGAAGTAGAAATTATCACCGGTGTATTCAGGAATAGAGAGACAGCCACACAGGGTTTTGAGCCCATTAATTTTACCTATCATATTTCTTTACCCTTTCAATTCGATTTGAATTATGTGAACTTAAAAGCACACGATAAATTATTAAAGATAAATGCCAATTTAATTGTTCATCATTCTAAATACGGTAATTACGCATTAGGTATGGGTGCACGCTTTAGTTTTTTGGTAGTGAAGAGAACCTATTTAAGTTACCAGGGCGGCGTGGTATGGTGCGAGGTTGTAAAACGTAATACCAACGATGGTATTAATAATATGGGCTTTTGTTTGCATCACGAATTTTCGTTAAGCCATAATATTACCAAACACATTAAAGTAAGCGCTAATGCCGTACATATTTCCAACGGTAATTTGTTTAAAGGTGTAAAGAACAACCAGGATGTTTTGGGAATAGGCATTGCTTATATGTTCTGATAAAGATCATTTCTTGTCTTTTCTATCATCAATTATGTTTTCTGTTTCCAGGTCAAGATAAATACCGCCAAAAATGGTATTATAAGCCTGATAGAACTCATGGCCTTTTTCCAACATTACTTTATTATCTTTTATATCACGAATGCCGTATAACTCATCTAAGCTATAATCCAATTGTTTTATACTATCGTTAGTGATTGTAAACTTTAAAATAAAACCCTCTTCATCACTTCTAAAACCATTGCTGGTAGACACCAGCCAAATGTTGCCATTTGAAGCAATATAAGTTTGCGGTGTGTTTTGAATAGTATGAACCGGCGCTTTAAATTTGAGTTTATGCAATGATTTTTTTGCAACACTATCTACTAACTCTAAAAAATAACCATAGTGCGAGGTGCCGGATTCTTTTATGCCGGTGGTTTGATCTTGAGTTGTATAAGCCCTTGTTTTTTCTGAGAATTTAAGTACACGTTCTTTACCGGCAACTGTAATTGGTGTCTGGCTTATTGGATGCTCTGTAGCTAAAAATTCTAATCCAAACCAAATCACCACAAAAAGAACTGCCATTATCAGGATAGCCACGAATGTTGCTTTCCTGTCTTTTTTCTTCTTGTTTTTTTCTTCATCATCTACAGGTTTATCGTTTGATGATGCCATTGGTTTGCCTGTTCTGTTAGATATCAATGCCATTTAGTATAACAATTTTAAAATTAATTATATTTATTTAAAATTACGAAACAAAATTAAGAGAATGCCTTTTAGAAGTATTTATTTAAGTTTTTCTCTGCTATTCTTAAATTCGTGCTTCCTGATTAAAATTCCTGTGCCATTACAAAAGCGCCCAATTAAAGACTCAGTTAATGTTTACCACTTTATTGTTTCGGGCAATAAAAACAAAATTGCAGATACTGCTTTGGCAAATTCATTTATAAGAGAATCAAAAAAAGCTTATGACTGGATAAGCGAAGAAGCTTCAAGAAAAAAACAACGACTTATTTTTAAAGAGTACTGGCCGGTTAATAAAGACACAAACTTAAAAAATACGTTTATTCATAAATTGCCAAGTAGCAGTGTTCAAAGACTTCTTTTGAAAAATTATTTTAAAGTAGATACAAGAAAAAAAACTAAAAATCAGGAAGAGAAAATAGAAAAAATTAATTGGAAGAATGCACTTTTTGACTCCATTACAAAACAAATAAAAGACCCTTCTATTTGTAATATTATTAAAAAACGCAATCTAAATAAATCGGTTGCGCCCAATCAACTTATTGTTATTCACCTTATAAAAGCAAAAAAAAGTAAGATAAATGGATTTTATTCGCGAGGAGAAACTTATATAGGACATAATAAATCACGAACCATTGCTCACGAAAGCATTCACTATTTAGGAGCACCCGACCTGTACATACATAAATACTGGTTTGGCAAAAGACGACGTCTTGTAAAAAAAGAACTAAAACAAGAAGTTATGAATACAGGAATAGGTAAAAATTATGATTGCACAACTTATTATATAAGTGATTATACTGCGTATACTATTGGTTGGACACAAGAACCGGAAAAAGAAAATAAACCCTTATTAAAACAAAATTTAATGGCGAAAATTGTGTTCTTCATTTCTCTGATATTGTAACTATATTTTTGAAATAAAAACTTAAACTAATTTCTGCCCTCACTTTTTTGCTTGATTTTTTCTTTTGTCACTTTTGGCGCAGGATAAATATGCAGTGCATATTTAGGCCAGCATGTGCAAAGCAAAACGCGCTTTCACACAAGCTCGCTCAAATGTGTAAAACACATTTGACGTCTTTTGAAGGATATTTTTTCTTTCGCGACTTAGAGACAGCGAAAGAAAAACCGCTGCCTCGCTAAGCACTTTTCTGCATGCATAATTATCTAAACGCCTAGCTTAGCTCGCATCTATCTCTGCAAAAGATCAAAATTGCAGCACCCGTTCAACTAACCGCAGAATTAAACTGCAAAAATACTTTACCCGTAAGCACACCTAGTGAGTCGGCCTCAAAGAAATGCTGTATGATTTGTGTTTCAATTTTCTAACCACCGGTAATTTTAAAATTAATTTAAATAATGTATTTGAGCGAATTGTATTTTAAAATTACAAAGAGCCTACGCTGTTTGAGCGACGAAGGAGCGAGTTTGTAGGCGACGAAAGAAAATTGGAAACAACAAATCAAGGCATTTCTTTGTGAGCCTTGATTTTTTTGGTTACTTTTTTGATCAAGCAAAAAAGTGACGCCAAAAATCATTTCATTAATTTTTTCTTAATTAAAAAAAGCCTTTGCTCTCGTAAAGGCTTTTTTGATTAAGCATTTTTAAAATCCCAGGTTTCTAAAAACTTGGTAGTATAATTTCCAGCTTTAAAATCATCATTCTGCATTAATTTTAAATGGAAAGGAATTGTTGTTTTAACGCCTTCAATCACATACTCACTTAAAGCGCGGTGCATTTTTGCAATGGCTTCTTCACGTGTTTGTGCAACGGTAATTAATTTACCAACCATACTATCATAATTTGGTGGAATGCGGTAACCACTGTAAACGTGCGAGTCAACACGAATGCCGTGTCCGCCCGGTGTATGTAAGGTTGTAATAACACCCGGTGAAGGCACGAAATTCATAAAAGGATTCTCTGCATTGATGCGGCACTCAATAGCGTGTAATTGCGGGTAATAATTTTTTCCTGAAATTGGAACACCTGCAGCTACTAAAATTTGTTCGCGTATTAAATCGTAGTTAATTACTTCTTCGGTAATAGGATGTTCTACCTGGATACGCGTATTCATTTCCATGAAATAAAAATTACGGTGCTTATCCACTAAAAACTCTACAGTACCTACACCTTCGTAGCCAATAGATAAAGCAGCTTTAACAGCAGCTTCGCCCATAGCTTCGCGCAACTCAGGCGTCATAAATGGAGAAGGTGTTTCTTCAACCAACTTTTGGTGACGACGTTGAATTGAACAATCACGCTCACTTAAGTGACAAGCTTTGCCATGTTGATCGCCAACAATTTGAATTTCGATATGGCGAGGTTCTTCAATATATTTTTCCATGTACATGGCACCGTTACCAAACGCAGCCGTAGCTTCGTGTGTAGCACTATCCCATGCAGCCTGAAAATCTTCTTCTTTCCAAATGATACGCATACCCTTACCACCACCGCCGGCAGTAGCTTTAATAATTACAGGATACTTAATATCTTTTGCGAGTTTCATGCCCTGCTCTGCGCTTTCTAATAATCCAACTGAACCGGGAACACAAGGTACACCTGCAGCAATCATTGTAGCTTTGGCATTACTCTTATCACCCATTTTATTGATCATCTCAGGACTTGCACCAATAAATTTTATTTTATTCTGGCGGCAGATCTCAGAGAATTTTGCATTCTCGCTTAAGAAACCATAACCCGGGTGTATTGCATCTGCATTTGTAATTTCGGCAGCAGCAATAATGTTTGCCATGTTAAGGTAACTGTCTTTACTTGGCGGCGGGCCAATACAAACTGCTTCATCGGCAAACTTAACGTGTAAAGAATCTTTATCGGCAGTTGAATAAACAGCAACCGTTTTAATTCCCATTTCGCGACACGTGCGAATTACCCTTAAGGCAATTTCACCACGATTGGCTATTAATATTTTTTTAAACATACCTTTTTAATTAGTTAATTAGTTAATTTGATAATTAGGCAATTGAATTGTCAAATTGCCACATTTACTCATTGTCTAATTAGGAAGGATCTACAAGGAATAATGGTTGATCGTATTCAACAGGTGTAGAATCGTTAACTAAAACTTTAACGATCTTACCTTTTACATCGCTTTCAATTTCGTTAAATAATTTCATTGCTTCGATAATACAAACTGCTTTACCCGGAGCAATCTCATCACCAACCTGAACAAATGCAGGCTTATCAGGACCAGCCGAACGGTAAAAAGTACCGATCATTGGTGATTTAATAGTTACATATTTTGATTCATCGGCTCCGCTGTTGTTAACGGGAGTGGTAGTTTTATTTTCAGTTACTACCGGCGTGTTTGTAACATTTGCTACTGGAGTAGTAATTGCAGGAGTGGTAATAACGGGTGCAGCTTGCATAACAACCGGCACAGCGCTTTTAGGAGTTCTGATCACAATCTTAATTTCCTTTGTTTCAAGCTCAACTTCGCTTACTCCGCTTTTTGATACAAATTTTATTAAATCCTGAATTTCGTTTAATTTCATGATTAAAAGTTTAGTTAGTTAGTGGGGGCAAAAATAACTGTATTTTTATATAAAAAAAGCTATTTTTTGCTTGTTTTTTAACAAAAAGGTTGTTTTTTATTCCATTTTCGTCAAAAAACCACATAATTTCGACAAAAAAAGCCACCAATTGGTGGCTTAAATATTAGGTAATTAAACTTAGAATAAAAGACCGATGTTAATTCTTACCGCACGCATATACAAACCCTGGTTTAGCGGTGTAAATGTTACGGTATTATCAGCACTGTAATAAGTATCATGCCCTTTTACAAGATATTTTGACTCACTTCTCATTAAATTAGTGAAAGATTGGAAGTAATTTGCCGAAAATAATAAAGAAGTACTGCCACCTAAACGGTATTCCATTCCAATACCAAGGTTCATACCTGCTCTAACCGGAATAACATCTTTTGTAATATTAATTCCTGATTTTGATAACTCAGCTTCAGGTGTTGTCGTAGATGTTCCTGCAATAACAGTTGTTCTGCCACTTACGTAAGTATCGGTTGCCTGCGCCTTAGTTTTAAATCCTAATTCAAGACCTGCATTAGCAAAATATTTTGCGCCGCTGTATTCTTCGGTCATCATTTTTAATGCCAAAGGAACAGATACAAACGTTGTTTTTACTTTTCTTTCTTGTAAAACATATTGCGTGTTACCATTCTTCAACATGTAATCATCTTGTTTAACACCATCTTTTGCTTCTACATATTGCCCTTCGCTATCCATTACAGCATTTACGCTAAAATCAGCATCGTTACGGTAATTGATATAACCGCCTTCAAAATCACCACCAATACCGGTTGAGAAATGAATGATCTTAGATAATTTAAATTCCATGATCAAACCAAAGCCAAAGCCAAAAGTAGAACCTGCTCCGGTTGAATTGTTATTATCGCTTTTATACCATGTTGGCTGAGGCGTAGCCCTGATACCAAAACGGAATTTTTTATCAAAATTAGGATTGCCCTCTGCAGGCGTTGCAGTTTGCGCATTAACTAAAACGCTTAACAAACAAATAGAAATAAACGTGAATAGTATTTTTTTCATCATTATTTTATTTTATAATTAACTTTACAAATATAAAAATTTACTTCATGTATAAAAGAATTCTTTTTATCCCACTTATTATCCTGGTTTTTTATTCATGCAAAAACAATACCCTTGATGTAGATATCTCAAACGTGGATGTGAAACCCCTTGAGGTGCTTAGATTAGAGAATGATATCTTTAGCTTTACTGATGCAAATTTTGAAGAAAAGAATAAAGCCCTGAACGCAAAGTACGGCCCGTATTACGAGCATTATATTGCAGGTACACTTAACGCGGGTGGTACGCGCGACAGCTTATACAAACCAAGTATCCTGGGATTTACGCGGGATAAAGATATGAAAGAGACCTACTCTTATGTGCGGAAACTTTACCCCGATGTTACCATTGAAGAAATAAACAACGAATTAACAAATTGTGTAAAACGTTTTAAATACCATTTCCCGAAAAGAAAATTACCAACCCGTTTAATTACCTGCACAACAGGCTATAATTATGCGATCGCATATATGGATAGTGCTTTGGTATTAGGTATTGATATGTATTTGAATGATACTGCAAAATTTTACCAAATGTTGAATACACCAAGGTACCAGTTAAGAACAATGAATAAGGAAAATATTTTACCACACCTTGCAAAAGGCTGGATACTTTCTGAATTTGATACTGAAAAACCTGTGAACACTTTGTTGTATCACACCATTTTTTACGGAAAAGTATTTTATGCTATTAACGCACTTTTGCCAAACACAAATGATAGCATGATCATTGGATATACTTCAGCACAAATGAACTATTGCAAAGAGAACGAAAAAAATTTGTGGGGCTATTTTGCCGAGAAGAACCGTTTGTATGAAAACAATTTAAAAACGGTGCAAGAGTTAACAAGCGATGGACCTTTTACAGGAACGATCAGCAAAGAATGTCCACCGCGTATTGCTATGTGGGTGGGCTGGCAAATTGTAAGAAGTTATATGAAAAATAATAAAGATGTTACGCTTGAACAATTAATGAGTGAGACTGATGGTCAAAAGATTTTGAGTAAGAGTAAGTACAGGCCTTAAACCTGATGATCTTTTCATCTACATTTACATTTTTCAATATTTTCTTTTGTCACTTTTGGCGCAGGATAAATATGCAGTGCATATTTAGGCCAGCTCGTGCGATAGAATAGCCAAAACGATCAAGCCTCATCCCCCGCCTTCTCCAAAGAAGAAGGGGCTGGTTCGTTTCTATCTCTACAAAAACTCAAAATTGTTATACCCGTTCAACTAAACGCATAGTTAAAACAAACAAATACTGTATGCGTAAGCACACAATGGTGGATCGGCCTTTTAAAATTTTACGTAAAAATCTTTTTGCCTAAAAAGGGCCGGCAGGCGGGGAGATGATTTTGGCTGTTCGCGAAGCGCTTAAATCATCAGCTTGAGGCAAAATAGATTTTAGTAAAATTTTAAGAAGCCTTGATTTTTTGGTTACTTTTTTATCAAGAAAAAAGTGACGCGAGAAAAAACATCCGGAAATTTTTTAAGGTGGTTAGGCTTTGTGTACGTACACTTTATAAGCAAATAGAAATAAAAAAAGGTAAAACAATTGTTTTACCTTTTTAATTATAAATTTTGAATTATAAATTATTTTCTTTTCGCTGCTTTCTTTTTTGCAGCACCTTTTTTAATTACTTTTTTTATTACCGCTTTGTTTGTTGAAGCAGATTTTTTTGCTGCAACTTTTTTAACCGGCGCTGCTTTTTTACTTGCAGCCTTTTTAACTACTGCTTTTTTGGTAACTGCTTTTTTAGCTGGTAATGTTTTTACAACCGCTGTTTTAGCTGCGCCTTTCTTAGCACCTTTTTTATCAAATGCTTTTGGGTTTTGTAATAAAACAATTGCTTTTGTTTCATCTAAAGTCAATTTCCCTAATTCAGCCGGTGTATATTTACCCCCACCTTCTTTAATTATTTTATATTTTACTTTACCAAATTTAATGATCGGTCCCCAACGGTCATTCTCTATCGAGATCTTTTCATCTTCCCAGTTTTGAATATAACGGTTAGCTTCTTTTTCTAATTTTTTTTCGATCAGTTCATTAATATCACTTTGCGACAGATTATCAAAATCGTAAGCGCGCGGCACATTTATAAACATGCCTTCGTATTTAATGAACGGGCCAAAACGGCCTTTGCCTTTTGTTACACCTTTGCCTTTGTAATGCGCCACAGGAGCATCTGCCTGTTCTTTTTCCTTAATAATAACAATTGCTGCTTCAAGATCCATGCTTAAAGGATCTATCGTTCTTGGAATAGAAATAAAGGCTTCGTCTAATTTAATGTACGGGCCAAAACGACCAACATTTACAATCACTTCTTTACCATTATAAACGCCCAATGTCATTGGTAATTTAAAAAGATCTAAAGCTTCTTCTAAAGTAATGGTTTCAATACTTTGTGTTTTTCTTAAGCTTGCAAAACGTGGTTTTTCTTCTGAACCTTCAATCGTTTCGCCAATTTGCGCTAAAGGACCAAATCTACCAATCCTAACGCTTACAGGCTTGCCGCTTGCAGGATCTTTTCCTAAAACTCTTTCGCCGCTTGCACGCTCACTGTTCTCTGAAGTTGTTTCTACGGTTTTATGAAATGGCGTGTAAAAACTTTTCAGCATTTTCTGCCAATCCAAATGACCTTCAGCAATCTCGTCAAACTCCTCCTCTACTTTGGCGGTAAAATTAAAATCTAAAATGTTTGGAAAATATTGCAACAGGAAATCATTTACAACCATTCCAATATCTGTTGGAAATAGTTTTGCTTTTTCGGCACCTGTATTTTCTGTTCTTGTTTCTTTTTTTAAATTTCCTTTTGATAAGATCAACTGCACATAATTTCTTGGTGTACCTTCTCTATCTGTTTTCTCAACATAATTACGTTTTTGAACCGTGCTGATAGTTGGCGCATAAGTACTCGGACGACCAATACCTAACTCCTCTAACTTCTTAACCAAACTAGCTTCAGTGTATCTTGCAGGGTGATGCGTGAAACGTTGTGTAGCGCTTATCTCCTGGCTCTCTAACTTCTCGCCCACTTTCATTGGTGGTAACATGGATGAATTTTCTTCATCGGTATCTTCATCATCGGTTCCTTCCATATATACTTTTAAGAAACCATCAAATTTTAATACTTCACCCTGTGCTACAAATAATTCTGTTGCACCGCTCACTTTTACTTTAGCAGTTGTTTTTTCCAACTCCGCATCGCTCATTTGCGAAGCAATGGTACGTTTCCAGATAAGATCGTATAAACGTTGTTCGTTGCGCTCGCCTTCAATGGCGCTTCTATCTATATATGTAGGGCGAATAGCTTCGTGAGCCTCTTGCGCGCCTTTACTTTTGTTTTTGTATTTACGCGGACTATAATATTTTGCGCCGTAGTTAGCATTGATAGCTTTATTAGCCTGGTCCATGGCTGTTTCCGATAAATTTACGGAGTCAGTTCTCATGTAAGTAATTTTACCGGCTTCGTATAAACGTTGCGCTACCTGCATGGTTTGTGCAACCGAAAAACCTAATTTACGTGCTGCTTCCTGTTGTAAAGTAGATGTAGTAAAGGGTGCAGCCGGCGAACGTTTTGCAGGTTTGGTCTCTAAACTTTCAATGGTAAAGATAGCTGCTTTACATTTTTCTAAAAATGCCTGTGCTTCTGCTTCAGTATTAAAACGTTTATCTAATTCTGCTTTTAAAATTCCGGTACCCACTTTAAATAAAGCAGATACTTTAAAAGATGATGTTGATTTAAATTGTTGTATCTCTCTTTCGCGTTCAACAATTAACCTAACGGCTACTGATTGTACACGACCTGCAGATAAGCTCGGACGAACTTTGCGCCATAAAATTGGTGATAATTCAAAGCCCACTAACCTATCTAATACACGGCGCGCTTGTTGAGCGTTCACTAAATTAATATCAATTTCACGTGGATTTTCAATAGCCTTCATAATGGCCGGCTTGGTGATCTCGTGAAAAACAATGCGTTTTGTATTCTTTTTTGTTAAACCTAAAGTTTCGTATAAATGCCAGCTTATCGCCTCTCCTTCACGGTCCTCATCGGATGCGAGCCAAACCATATCGGCTCCTTTAGATAGTTTTTTTAATTCGTCAATTACCCTTTCTTTATCGGGCTGAACTTCATAAGTAGGTGTAAAATTGTTTTCGATATCAACTCCAAAGCCTTTCTTCACAAGATCCCTGATGTGTCCAAAACTCGATTTAACTGTAAAATCTTTTCCTAAAAATCCTTCTATTGTTTTGGCTTTTGCCGGGGACTCAACTATAACTAAATTTTTCGCCATGTATATATAATAATGTATAAGATCAATTCAATGAACGCTAAAAAAGCAGCATTCTTATCTTTTTTGTTCCAATGATTTATCGGTTCAAAAGTTTGCAAAGGAAAAAAATAAATAACACAAATTCGAAAAATTTCATTTTTTTTGGAAAATGACGCTTAAAAATGTTAAAAATATGTCAAATTGGCATAAATTTCCTATTTTTGATGGTTCAAAATGGATCTGCAAGAAAAAATAATAGATGAAACGGTTCAGGGTAAAGCCCTGATGGTTGAATCAAAAAATGTAAACGGCAAAAAGCTGTTCTTAGAAAGTTATGGCTGCGCTATGAATTTTAGCGATAGCGAAATAGTTGCTTCTATATTAATAAAGGATGGTTATACTACTACCGAAAATTATGAAGAAGCCGATATTATTTTTGTGAATACCTGCGCTATTAGAGATAATGCAGAGCAAAAAGTACGTAACCGCTTAAATGATTTTAAACGTGTAAAACAAAAAAATCCAAAAGCCTTAGTAGGCGTTTTAGGCTGCATGGCAGAACGTTTAAAAGCACAATTTTTAGAACAGGAAAAACTCGTGGATATTGTTGTTGGACCAGATTCGTACCGTGATCTTCCAAATTTAATTGAAGAAGCAGAAGATGGCCACAAAGCCATAAACGTTATATTAAGTAAAGAAGAAACCTATGCCGACCTAACGCCCGTGAGGTTGGGTACAAATGGCGTAACGGCTTTAATTAGCATTATGCGTGGCTGCGATAACATGTGTAGTTTTTGTGTTGTACCTTTTACAAGAGGAAGAGAAAGAAGTCGCGACCCTGAAAGTATTGTTGCCGAAGCAAAAGATCTTTTTGAAAAAGGTTATAGAGAAGTTACTTTATTAGGACAAAACGTAGATAGTTATTTATACAGTGGCGGTGGATTAAAAAAAGAACAGCTGACCGAAGAACAAAAAAAATCAGCCACCAATTTTGCACAGCTCTTAGAAAAAGTTGCTTTGGTTAGTCCTGAATTACGCATTCGTTTTTCTACATCGCATCCAAAAGATATGACGGATGAAGTGTTAGAGACAATTGCTAAGTATGAGAACATTTGTAAATATGTTCACTTGCCGGTGCAAAGTGGTAACAGCCGTATTTTAGAAATGATGAACCGTGGCTATACCCGCGAATGGTATTTGAACAGAATTGAAGCCATCAACAGAATACTTCCGGGCTGCGGCATTAGTACCGATATTATTACAGGTTTTTGCAGCGAAACAGAAGAAGAACACCAGGATACATTAAGCTTATTAAAACAAGTACAGTACGATTACGGTTTTTTATTTATGTATAGCGAAAGACCAAAAACTTTAGCAGAACGTAAGTATAAAGATGATGTACCTGAAGAAATAAAAAGCAGAAGGCAAAGTGAAATTGTTGCCATACAACGTGAGAACAGCGCCATTAAAACAAAAGCAGGTGTTGGAAAAGTACATAAGGTTTTAATTGAAGGTTTCTCAAAAAAATCAGATGATATGTTTATGGGACGCAACACACAAAATACGGTTGTTGTTTTTCCAAAGGAAAATTATAAGAAGGGTGATTATGTGAACGTAATGGTAACGAGTTGCACTGCTTCTACGCTGATTGGTGAAGTTGTTAAGGATTAATTATAAACAGAATTAAACAAATGTGTCTTGACTCTTGTTGTCTTGGCTCTTGAATATATAACATGAATACTCAGGATATTAAACAAAAATTTGGAATAATAGGAAATAACGCGTTGCTTGAACGCGCAGTGGATATTGCACGCCAGGTAGCACCAACCGATCTTAATGTTGTAATTAATGGCGAGAGCGGAACCGGTAAAGAAGTTTTTCCGCAGATCATCCATCAGAACAGCGCAAGAAAACATGGTCCGTATATTGCTGTTAACTGTGGTGCAATACCGGAAGGCACAATAGACAGTGAATTATTTGGTCACGAAAAAGGAGCATTTACCGGTGCAACCGAAGCACGCAAAGGATATTTTGAAGTAGCCAACGGTGGTACAATATTTTTAGATGAAGTTGGTGAATTACCATTAGCAACACAGGCGAGATTATTGCGTGTTTTAGAAAGCGGTGAATACATTAAAGTAGGAAGCAGCAAAGTATTGAAGACAGATGTACGTGTTGTTGCGGCAACCAATATTAATTTTTACCAGGCATTAGAGAAAGAAAAATTCCGTCCGGACTTATATTACCGTTTAAATACAGTGCCTATTTATTTGCCACCATTACGTGAAAGAAAAGAAGACATTCATTTATTGTTCAGAAAATTCACTAATGATTTTGCCGCTAAATACCGTATGCCGGTAATTAAATTAAATGCAGATGCGGAGCAGGTATTGGTAAATTATTTTTGGCCTGGTAATGTGCGGCAATTAAAAAATATTGCAGAGCAGGTTTCTATTATTGAAAAGAATAGAGAAATAAATGCGGACACTATTTTAAAATATTTACCTCAATACAATTCTAATAACGTACCAACTCTTTTAAGAAATGATAATTTTTCTTCAGGAGGTTCTTCGTTTGAAAATGCTGACAAAGAAATTATTTTTAAAGTAATGCGCGATACACGTGCCGAATTAAATGATCTTAAAAAAGTAGTGTACGATCTTGTTACGGCCGCAAGCGGAAAAATAAATAAAGACGATGTACAGATCATTAACCGAATTTACAATACAGGAAGCGAATTAAGCAACGATAATAACAGCATGAGCTTTACACCTGTTATTCAATCGGGTAATTCAAACCCGCATGTTATTGAAGTAGAAGAAACTTTATCGTTACAGGATAAAGAAATTGACATGATCAAAAAAGCGTTACGCAAGCATAAAGGCAAACGTAAATATGCCGCTAAAGAATTAGGCATTAGCGAGAGAACACTTTACCGTAAAATTAACGAGTACAAAATAGAAGAATAAATTGCGCTATTTTATTACATACATTTTCTTTTTGGCAATTGCGCTTAGTTCTTGTAAAACAAAAGTGTCGTTAAGCGGAGCTACCATTCCACCTGAGGCAAAAACAATAAGCGTTGGCTTTTTTACCAATAATACTTCTTTAGGTGCCCCAAGCTTATCGCAACGTTTTACCGAAAAATTACGTGACGTTGTTTCGCAACAAACAGGATTAACACTGATAAAACAAAGTGGCGATCTGCAATTTGAAGGATACATTGCCGATTATAACGTTTCGCCCATTGCCATCTCTGCCGATCAGGCTGCTCAAAACAGGATGACCATAACTGTTAGTGTAAAATATACTAACAAGTTTGAGGAATCGAAAAATTTTGAACAGAGCTTTACACGTTTTGTAGATGTTGCCAGCGACAAAAATATTTCGAGTGTTGAGCCTGAACTGGTAACAGAAATTTACAGGCAACTAACAGAAGATATTTTTAATAAAGCTTTTAATAACTGGTAAAAATGCAGGCGGCACAGCTTTTAAAATATATAAAAGATCCTGCTTTGTTAGATAAACAAAGTACTACCGAGCTGCAAAAGCTTGTAAGCGATTTTCCATATTTTCAAGTGGCGCATTTGTTATTAAGCATGTCGTCAAAAAAATGGGATGCTTCGGTTTATCAGCAAAGCCTCAAAAAAACAGCTATTGTTGCTACCAATCGCGCGCATTTATTTCATCTCATTCATCAATTAGAAAACAAAATTGTAGTTGAAGAAGAAAAGAAAACCGTTGTTGAAGAGAAAGTAATTGAAGAAAAAAACACTAAAGAAGATCAAAAACACGAACTTGATATTTTAAAAGCAACCGAAGTTATTACCGAAACAAAAAAAGAAGAAGTAATTGCTAAAAAAACGCTTGAACCTGAAGTGATCTTGGAGAAAGAAATTGAAAAACAGGTTGTAGAATCGTTTGTAGAAAAAGAAATTTTAAAAGCGCAGGAACTTCATTTCCCTGAAAAAACAGTTGAACAACCCGGTAATTTTAGCGATTGGTTACTGTTCTTAAAGAAAAATAACGGCCAATCTTACGAGAATATTGAAGAAAAAGTAAATGAACAAAAAGGCAAAGATCTTGCGGCCAATAATGAAGAAATTAAAAAGACCATTGCCAAAAAAGAAAAGAATAAAGCCTTAATTGATAAGATCATTGAAACAAATCCGGGGCTTATTCGCAGCAAAGAAGAGCCTAAATTTTATAACCCGGATATTAAAGCAAAAGAGAGCCTTATTGAGAATGAACACCTTGTAACAGAGACTTTAGCCAAGATCTACGCTTTGCAAGGTAGTGTAAATAAGGCAGTTAGGGCTTACGAAATATTAAGTTTGAAATTTCCACAAAAAAGTGCTTACTTTGCATCCCTGATTCAAAAATTAAAGAATAACCAATAAAAATATAAAACATGATCTTTTCGATTTTAATTATTTTAGTGTGCGCTTTACTGATACTTGTGGTGTTGGTTCAAAATTCAAAAGGTGGCGGAATTCAAAGTCAGTTTGGTGCTGCAACTCAAATTATGGGTGTTAAACGTGGTACCGAATTCATTGAAAAAGCAACCTGGGGTTTAGCAATTGCTTTGATCTTATTGAGCGTTTTAATGGCTCCAAAAAGCAGCATGACCCAAACATCTGATGATGATGGTGGTTCAATTACTAAAAAGAAAGCGCAAAGTGCTGTAGCAATACCTCAGCAACAAACTGCACCGGTACAACAAACACCACCTGTTAAGCAACCTTAATCAGAAAACAATATTATTTAAAAGCCATCCTAGTTCGGGTGGCTTTTTTGTTTTATAAAAGTGCGGTTCATAAGTATAATTAAATTAATACTTATTAAATTAGTGGCTCACTAATTCTATTATAATTATGCAGGTTTTTAAATTTGGCGGGGCATCGGTTAAAGATGCAGATTCTGTAAAAAATGTTGCTTCCATTTTAAAAAAACACGCTGCTGAACCTACTATTGTTGTTATTTCTGCAATGGGAAAAACAACCAATAAGCTGGAAGAATTAGTGAACGCTTACTTTTATAAAGAAGGTGATATACAGGTTGTATTGGATGAATTAAGATCCTATCACTTCCGCATTTTAAACCAATTAATTCCTGATAAGACTAATGCGATTTATAATGATATTGAAAATGTGTTTGTAGAATTATTGTGGGCGTTGGAAGAAGAACCATCTTCAACCTACAACCATCATTACGATCAAATGGTTTCGCAAGGCGAGGTATTGGCTACAAAAATTGTTTCAGGATATTTAAATGAAAGCGGAATAAAAAATAAATGGATAGATGCGCGTGGATTTATTCAAACGGATAATTCGTACCGCGAAGGGAAAGTAGACTACGAATTAAGCCAGAAATTAGTACAAACAGATCTGTTACCAATTGTTAATTCATTTAACATTGTAATTACACAAGGTTTTATTGGCGGCACTTCTGAAAATTTTACCACTACACTTGGGCGCGAAGGAAGTGATTATACTGCAGCCCTACTCGCTTATTTTACGGACGCGAAAAGAGTAACCATTTGGAAAGATGTACCCGGTGTTTTAAATGCCGATCCAAAATATTTTAAAAACACAAAAAAAATTGATGAACTTACTTATCACGATGCTATTGAATTAACCTATTTCGGAGCATCTGTTATTCATCCAAAAACAATTAAGCCACTGCAGAATAAGAATATTCCTTTATTCGTAAAATCATTCATTAAGCCTGAAGATGCAGGTACGATCATAAAAGAAAGTGATAAAAGAAATAACGTGCCAAGTTATATCTTTAAAACAAATCAAATTCTTTTATCCATTCAGCCAAAAGATTTTAGTTTTATTGCCGAAGATAATTTAAGCAACATCTTTAATTTGTTTTCTAAACATAATGTACATGTAAATATGATGCAGAATTCTGCTATTAGTTTTAGTGTTTGCATGGATGACGACAACCATAAATTAGAACCACTTTTAAACGACCTTCAGGAGCATTTTAAAGTGCTTTATAATAAGAATGTGCAACTAATGACCATTCGTAATTACGACCAGGAAACCATTTCTAAATTAAGCGCAGATAAGATCATTTTAATTGAACAGCGTAGCCGTAATACGCATCAAATGGTGATGAAAGAGGATTCAGCCTCATCCTAAATCCTTCTCCAAAGGAGAAGGACTTTATTCTGCTACTAATAAAAATGAAAAAGCCTTCCCAGTTTTAGAGAAGGCTTCAAAATATTTTTTTGTGAATTTATTCTTTAACTATTTTAATAGTTTTTAATACCGAAGCAGCACTGTTTACTTTTAAAAGATAAACACCCGAAGCTAAGCCTTCTGTATTCATTTTTAAATTTCCTTCTGTTTCAGGAATATTATCAAAGGTTGAAGTGGTAACAATTTTTCCTTGCAGGTCCATTACCTGTAATGTTAATGTGTTAACACCTGCATTTTTGTAGTTAAAATTCAATTCATTTTTTACCGGAGATTCTACAAAAAATTCAGATGAATTTGCATTTGTTTTAATTCCTGTAGCCATGCAATTGGTTAAAGTAGCAGTATACGGTAATTTATTATACCCTGTAATGGTTAATAATAAATTTTGATTGGTACTATAAATTTGCGTTAAAGCAATACTTGTATTAGCGCCTGTAATTGCAGATTTTCCAATGATCACATTGTTTTGAGAAATACAAGCATAGGTAGCAGGACCAAAAGAAGATGCCAAAGTAAATGAAGTTGCATTTGGCAATAAACACGGGTCGTGGGTTGCAGTAATGTTTGTTGGATTTAACGAACGGAACATACAAGATGGATCACCAAACATTACCCATGTTTCCATAACTTCTTCACCTGTGGTAGTTGGATAGGCATCCAGCATATGCATTTGCCCGTTATAAAATAAACCGCCTAAAGTATATTTTTTATTTGTTGGATATTGATCCGATAAAATATCGCCTATCTCATCTTCGGTATCCATAGGTTCAGCCCATGCCATTAAAATAGATGATCCTGCAGAAGCAATTGCGCCCGTTGGCCCCGTAGCATTCTTTGCACGGATAAATGCTTCTGATAAACAGCTGCCACCAATAAAAGTACCATTGTTGCAGGCAACTTGTATAGAGAAAGGATACATGCCATTATTAGTTGCGGCATTAATATTTGTACTGCTGTAATTACTGGTTACACAAACATTTTGTGCACCATGGCCGCAATATAAAAAAATAGATGATCCCGCGTTAACTGCACTTGCCACCATATTTGAATTAGGGTCACCCGGCGCATCATTAAAGGCATGTGAGCTATCGTAAAACTCATGGTAATATGAATAACCATTTGCAATTAATTTGTTACCTATCTTACGCATGTGTTGCCAATCAGCTTCACCTTCGTCACCAATGCCATAACCCTGGTTAGAGCCAATACCAATTCCTTTTGTATACCATGCACCTGCCAATGGCGTTTTTTCATACTCTAATGTACGGTTAACCATTGTGTTTACATCAGTGACAGTGCTAGCAGAAAAACGGCCCATCATAATTTCAGGATAATGATCGTTACCGCTTAAAAAACCATAATATGTATCGCTCCATTTTACTTCAGAACCTGCGTTACCGGCATTGTAAGAATTTATTTGTTCGTGATCGCCAACCAAAAGAACGTATAATAAATTTGGATGCGAAGCGTAATAGGTTTGAATATATGCTTTCACTGCTGCGCCTGTTGTGCCACTAATTGCAGAAGAAACCAATTCTGTTTTAATTCCTTTTTGATTTTTCCAATCAACTAAGGGTTGAATATTGGTTAAAAATGCTGGATGACAGATCACCAACATATCACCATACTCATTCATTGGTGTGTATTGCACTTTTGAGCTTGCCTGTATTACAGGTAAATTTAAAAAGCGCTCATTCATTAGTTCTTTTTCTTCGTTGGATGTAAATTCAGGAAGGGTGAAATTTATTTTTTGTCCTTTAGCCGAAGTATAAGAGATCTTAAAAACAACACTGTTTATTACTCTTACAGAATTGGTAACAGGGTTAGCTAAAACAGGAAATACACTTAAAGAAACTCCTTTTTGATCTCTAAATAAATATGTTGAATTAATGGCTACTGCAGAAGCGGGATAAAAAGCATTTTGCTGGTAAACACTTCCAAATGTGTATGGGATTTCTTCAGGATTAATATTACGCGTTAAACTTCCTTTTGAAGGAGCAATTGAAATATTATTGATCGTTGAAAAAACAGTAGAAATGATCTCCAGTTTTGGAACAGCATTATTTGGAATTGCTAAAGATACTGATGAGCGCAGCAATTGCGGAAAGCCTGCGTTTAAAACAGGTACACAATCGTTAGCATACACTTTTTGATAGGTTTTACCATTGATGGTTACAGGCATTTGATTAAGGCCTGAAAAAGTATACTCAACAGTAACCGAGTTGGCTTCTGTTTTAATTACTTTAAATCCGTCTTTGGCAGTGATCGAAAATGATGCAGCAACTAAAAGTGCCGATAAAAGTTTTTTCATGGGTAATATTTTAGCTTATTAAAGATAAACTAAAAAGATATGAAAGTCAATAGTTATTGAAAAAGATAACATTAGAATCTAAAACGGACCTAAAACGCTTTGAGCCTAAAAATAGCGCACTTTACTTTCTATGACAACAAACGTATATAAGTTTGACGATACAGGCAAGTATCACTAGCTTAATTACATTTTGTAATACACCACTTTTTTAGTCTCGAAAAATTCTTCGGTAAAAAAATCTTTCAGGTCATAGAATTTTGCCTGATCATAAAATTTACCGAATTCTTCTTTCAGGTCTCCACCCTTTAAATACAGAATACCATGAGGCAGATCGTTAAAATTTTCTTTTAAGAATTTATTCTTCACCCAATTATAAAATGCCGGAAATTCAGTAACGGCACGACTCACCACAAAGTGAAATTTCTTATCAATATCTTCTGCCCTGCTGTGTATGCCTGTAACGTTGGTAATACCAAGTCCTTTGGCAACCTCGTTCACCACTTTAATTTTTTTTCCAATACTATCCACCAATAAAAAATTACTTTCAGGAAACAAAATTGCTAATGGAATGCCCGGAAATCCGCCACCGGTACCAACATCCATAATTTGTGTACCGGGTTTAAACTGAATGACCTTTGCAATGCCTAATGAGTGCAAAACGTGGCGCTCATACAAAAGATCAATATCTTTTCGTGAAATAACATTTATCTGCTCATTCCAGGTAACATAAAGCTTTTGTAATTTCTCAAATTGCGAAAGTTGCGTTGGTGTTAGATCGGGAAAATATTTGGTGATGATAGAAAGCAATGGATCAGATCTTTTCGTTCCTGTTCTTTAAAGCGTTGAATAAAAGATCGCGCGCACGGAATAATTGTGCCTTAATAGTGCCAATAGGTAAATTTAAACGCTGCGAGATCTCTTCATGGCTCATTTCCTGGAAATAGAACAATTCTATCATCTCTTTATATTTTGGTTTTAAATTTTCAACCAAAACACGCACTAATTCTACTTTTTGTTTACGAATAAAATGTTCTTCAGGATCCAGTGTTGCAGATTTAATATTACCTGCATGATCGGCACTTTCATCATTTCCTGATTTATTATCAATAGAGATAGAATATTTTTGTTTTTTCCTTCTTATAAAATCAATGGCATTGTTACTGGCAATTTTAAACAACCAGGTACTAAATGCAAAATCGGGGCTGTAATGTTCTAATTTTTTAAAAGCTCTTCCAAAAGCTTCGATTGTAAGATCTTCAGCATCATCTTTATTACTACACATCTTTAGCATCATAAAATAAACGCTCTCGCGGTAACGCTGCAATAACTCTGCATAGGCTTTTTGATCGCCTTTATCCAACGCAGCCCTCACCAGTTTATAATCGTAAACTGCCTTGGTGGTTAAATGTTGCTCGTTATTTTCTAGTTCGTCCACTTATTAGGCTTATTAAAGAGTTTTGCTATATGAAAGATAGGATAAATAAATAAAAGAATCAACTCATATATCACACTTCCGGCTAAAAGATCCTTTTCGTTTAGCTTTTTGCTGATCTTATTTAAAAATATCCACTGTAAAATCATTTTTAACAACAAAATTATTGGTATTAAAAGCAGCGTTTTTAAAGTAAATGCTAATGCAATTAACGAAAAGTAAAAGTAATATTGAGAAAAATAAGAGAAAGCCAGCCTAGTTTTGGACGAAGGGCTATATAATGGCGACGTACTTAAATGCCTTACCTTTTGCAAGCGCCAATCTCTGAATGTTTTTTTGGCCAAAGAATAGGTAATTGCATTTTTATCTATTACTACATTTACATTTTCTTTTGTTGCAGCATGGTTTACAAAAAGATCATCATCGCCTGAATTAATATGGTAATGGTTAGAGAAACCTTTTTGTTTGTAAAATAATTCTCTTGTATAAGCGAGATTTCTGCCAACACCCATATAAGCCTTACCTTTAATAGCAGCCGATAAATAACCGGTAGCGATCATAAACGTATCAAAGCGAATTAATTTATTTAAAAAACCTTTTTGTTTATCGTAAGCACCATAACCTAAAACAATTTCTTTTGGTGCATCAAAACCCATTGCCATTTCTTTTAACCATTGGTCGGAGGCAGGATAACAATCTGCATCTATAAATACCATTCGGTTATGAGCGGTAGCTTTTATGCCAACCAAAATGGCAAATTTTTTGCCGTGCTTGTAATAAGCATCTTCTTTAATAGAAACTTTTTTAAGATTAGGAAAGATCTTTGCAAACTCATCAATTACATTTTCGGTATTATCCCAACTACAATCATTTACCACTATCACTTCAAAGTTTGGGTAATCCTGTGTTAATACTCGTGGAAGAAATTCAGTCAGATTTTCATCTTCGTTCTTTGCGCAAATAACAACAGAGATAGGTTCCAGATTTTGACTGCTGCTAACACGGGTAGTTTTTAAAAGTCCGGCAGGCAAACAATTTAAAATATAATTGATAATGATGAGGATAAATCCAAGACCGGCAAAAACAGTCAACAACTCAGGCAAACCCAGTTCTTTAAATTCAGGAAAAAGCATAGCCACAAAGTTATTCGCCTTGTAAGCGGCAAAATAAGATATCTTTGCATTTATTAAACAAAATAATTAACAATGCAGGCAGCAATAAAAGCAGTGATATTTGATATGGACGGTGTGATAATAGACAGCGAACCTTTATGGGAACGAGCAATGGTAAAGGGTTTTAAGCAATTTAACATGCCTGTAAGCGCGGAAGACTGCCGTTTAACCATGGGACGCCGTATAAACGAAGTGGTAGATATGTGGGTAAAACACCATCATGTGACCAAAATTACCGCTGCCGAAATTGAGCTGGCCATTATTGATAATTTAATTGAATTAATAGATACTGAAGGTAAAGCTATTGAAGGCGTTATTGACCTGTTTGAATTTTGTAAAGAAAAAGATCTTAAAGTTGGCCTGGCCACCTCATCATCTGAAAGGTTGATGAATACGGTATTGCGCAAACTTAATTTAAAAAATTACTTTCATTCAACCGTTTCTGCCGGGCATTTAAAATATGGAAAACCACACCCTGAAGTGTTTTTGGTATGTGCGCAAAACCTGGGAATTTTACCTGAGGAGTGTATGGTTATTGAAGACTCCGTAAATGGCGCTATTGCAGCCAAAGCGGCGCGCATGCAATTAACAGTGGTGCCCGATAAAGGGGTAAAAGATCCTGAAAAATTTGTTATTGCTGATCATACACTTCCCAATATGGCGACGGTATTAACATTATTTAAGCAGCTCATAAAATAGCCGGAGCGCTTGCTATTATTGACTCAGGACTAATGACTAAAGACTAACGACTAAAATCGTATTTTAAATTCTAACTAAATAATTATCTTTAAAAATTGAAATTCACACTCTCTCATACCGATAAAAATTCGAAGGCCCGCGCAGGTGTTTTAGAAACCGATCATGGTCCTATTGAAACGCCGATATTTATGCCGGTTGGCACTGCCGGAACCGTTAAGGCTGTTCACCAGCGCGAATTAAAAGAAGACATCAAAGCCGAAATTATTTTAGGAAATACCTATCACCTTTACCTTCGTCCGGGTTTAGATGTAATTGAAGGTGCAGGCGGCTTACACAAATTTAATGGTTGGGATAAGCCTATTTTAACGGATAGCGGTGGTTACCAGATCTTTTCACTGGCCAATCAACGTAAATTAACTGAAGAAGGCGCTACTTTTAAAAGCCATATTGATGGCAGCAAACATTTTTTTAGCCCTGAAAGTGTAATGGATATACAGCGTACCATTGGCGCTGATATTATTATGGCTTTTGATGAATGTACGCCCTACCCTTGCGATATTAAATATGCCAAAAACTCTTTAGGCTTAACACACCGTTGGTTAGATCGCTGCATTGCTCGTTTTAATGAAACAGAACCAAAGTACGGTTATAAACAAGCGTTATTTCCAATTGTGCAAGGCAGTGTTTATAAAGATCTTAGGATTGAATCAGCAGAATTTATTGCTTCTAAAAATTGTTTTGGTAATGCAATTGGCGGTTTAAGTGTTGGCGAACCTGCAGAGGAAATGTATGCCATGACAGAAGTAGTAACAAACATTTTACCAAAAGATAAACCGCGCTATTTAATGGGCGTTGGCACACCTGTAAATATTTTAGAATGTATTGCTTTGGGTATTGATATGTTTGATTGTGTATTGCCAACGCGTAATGCGCGTCATGGTTTATTATTCACCGAAAAAGGCATTATCAATATTAAGAACGAAAAGTGGAAAGCAGATTATTCTGTATTGGATGAGAACGGAACAACCTTTGTAGATAAAGTGTATACAAAAGCTTATTTAAGACATTTAGTACACTGCGAAGAAATTTTAGCAGCCCAAATTGCAAGCATTCATAATTTAGGTTTTTATTTACGTTTGGTAAAAGAAGCCCGTGCCCGTATTATTGACGGTTCGTTTACGGAATGGAAAAATAAAATGGTAGTTCAATTAGCACAGCGTTTATAAATGTTAAAGATCCTGGATAGATATATTTTAAGGAAGTTCTTAAGCACTTTCTTTTTTTCTATTACGCTGATCTTACTAATATTTATTGTATTTGATATAAAAGAAAAAATACAAACCTACACTACAAAAGATATTCCTTTAAACGAGATCATCTTTGATTATTACCTCATGTTCATTCCATATTATGGTAATTTATTCAGCCCCATGTTCACCTTTATTGCCGTGATCTTCTTTACTTCAAAAATGGCACATCAAACCGAGTTTGTGGCCATACTCAGTAGTGGTACCAGTTTTAAGCGTATTATGCGACCATACATTATTGGCGCATTTATCTTATCCTTCTTTTCATTGATCTTAAATCATTTTATTTTACCAAGAGCAGTAGAAATTAAAATTGGTTTTGAAGATAAATGGATCAACAACAATTATAATAACGACGAACACAACATCCATAAAAAAATTGGCGCTAACCGTTTGTTGTATATGGAAAGTTATGATAACAAATTAAAGACCGGTTTTAAAGTAAGTGTAGAAGATGTAGTGCATAATAAACAGACCTATTTTTTAAGTGCCGATAATATGACCTGGGATAGTGTTAGCGGGCAATGGAATTTAGTAAATGTGTATGAGCGAAAAATTATTGCCCAGGATAGGCTGGATACTTTAAAAACAGGAAAGCCAATTTTTAAACAGATAAATAATTTTTATCCTACAAAAAAAATAACATTGGCCTTTTCACCGGCAGATATGAACCGCTATGAAAGTAAAATTGAGACCATGCCTTATTTTGAATTTAAAGAGTACATTATTCGCGAAGAATTAAAAGGCTCCAACAAAATAGATTTTTTTAAAGTTGAATTGTACCGCAGAACCTCTTTTCCATTTGCTACGTTCATATTAACCATTATTGGGGTTTGTGTATCATCCCGTAAAGTGCGTGGCGGCGTGGGCTTCCAGATAGCTCTTGGGTTGCTTTTGAGCTGTGTTTACATTATGTTTATGTACATTTTTACAACCATTGCAACTACAGGTTTTGCTCCCCCATTATTAGCAGTTTGGACACCCAATATCATCTTCTCTTTTGTAGCGTTTTATTTTTACAGAACTGCGCAGAAATAAATCTATGATTAAAAAAACAGTTGATATATATGTGCCTTTAATGAATGGTGAAGAATACACCGCATATATTGACAATATTGATAACGCAATAAATGAACTCCTACAATTATCCGGAAAAATTGAAATAAAATTTAATGACGCTTTCATTTCCCTTCTTTATATTAAGAAACTCAATAAGCGAAATAAAGAAATAAAGGTCAATTTTGATAATACTGATAAAAAAGTACACACAACTTATTTAAAATTCTCCACTGAAATAAGTGTGTTAAACAAAAAAGCTTTTGAAGAAAAAAAAGATCATTACATTTCTTTCGAATATTTTGTTAAATCATATGTCAAACATTTAATTATCTATTTGAATTTAGCAAAACCAGGGGCATTTGATACTCGTGAAGGTTTAGTTAAGACCTCAGAAAGCTCAACTCCTAATGAGGTTAAAATTTCTGAATTTCCAATGCTTGTCAATTCTTTTCCATATGCAATTGAAATTGCAAATAAAAGCAAATGGCCTCCAATAAAAAATTTACCAATAACAGAAACTTTAAATTGGCTAGACAAACACTGGCAAGCCTTTGAGATAATTTCAGTAAATAAAATTCAAAGGGCTTTAAATGCATATTCTTACCTTTTTCATGATAATCTGCAAGATAACTCGCCAAACGATTTATTTCATTCTTTGATTGGAGTAGAAGCAATATTTGTTAAAGGAAATTCAAATATTCAAGACCAGGTTAATCAGAAGTCTCAAATTCTTTTAGGGAAAAGAAATGAATTTAAAAAAATATTCTCCGAGCTTTATGATTATCGTTCTCGCTATATTCATGGTCAACTTAATTTTATAAATAAGTATTTCGTTGACGATAGGAGTATTGCCATTGACCAAATGTTAAATACTTCTGAAAAAAGTGCTTTTGCCGAAGCTATTTTAATTTCCGCAATTCAAAAACATATTGAAATGGACTGTACCGAATTTGAATATGAGCTTATTTTAAAGAAAATTCCAAGTTAATTAAAATAAAAACACCACTCTTTTTCAATTCTACCAACCAAAACTGAATGGAAGAAAAGGACAACATTAAAATAATTAAACTGATTCAATACCGTGTTGGAGAGGTTGGACACTGCTCAGTTGGTGAAGCAGCCGAAAAAATCGTTTTCTATAAAATTCCTGAATCTGAAAAAGAAAGAATTGCTTTAAGGATCATTAAATCTGATGAATTTTTAATGGAGAAAACAGAGCATGACGTTGTTGTTTTTAAAAATCCAGATTATACAGGCTCACTCTTAACTATTGAAAATGAAAAACAATTTACAACTCTTAAATATGTTTTGGCACTATTAGTTTCAATAGCAATGGCACTTGTTATAAAGTATATCGTTAAAGGAAACGAAGTACCCCATCCGCCTCCAAAAGAAACCAATAAGCATCTTTTGGAAGACAGCGCTTTTCATTGGAAATGGGTTAGGATGAGTGATTCGATCAATAAAAGTAAAAAGTGAAAAGTGAATTGAAAATGCAATCTTTCAAAGCAAAAATAGATATCATTGGGATCAACCCATTTGTGCTTTTACCGGAAAAAGTATTAAATGCTATTTTTAAACAAACGCAAAAAAATAAAGGTCCAATACAAGTTAAAGGAAAAATTGATGGTCATAATTTCATACAAACACTTGTAAAATATAAAGGAGAATGGCGTTTATACATTAACGGACCAATGCTAAAAGTATCTGATAAAAGTGTTGGTGATACAATTAAGGTTGAAATAGAATTTGATCCTGAAGAACGAAAAATTGCTTTTCATCCAAAACTAAAAGCAGCCATTGATAAAAATAAAACAGCAAAAACTGTTCTTGAAAGCCTGGCTCCTTCGCTTCAAAAAGAAATAATAAGATATATTGCCAACCTTAAAACCGAAGAAGCTATTGATAAGAATGTAAAGCTGGCGGTGCAATTTCTGTTGGGTAAACAGCGGTGGATTGGGAGAGATAAACCGTAAATGTTTAACCACAAAGATCACTAAGTTTTTTTTCACGAAGACCACAAAGAAATTTTGTGTTCATCGTGCCTTCTTAGTGTGCTTAGTGGTTAAGAGGCCGCTGCACTTCATACATCTTAAAAGCAGCATTATTATAAATAGTTTTCAGTCGCGAAGTATCAGCATCTGCCAACTGTTTTTTAAGTTCGGAAGTTTGCGTGTAATGATTGATCACATAATCTAACTTCAAATTCGTAATATCTTTCGCAAAACAACTATCGCTTAACGACGCAAATTTGTTATCCGAATATAAAGCCAGCGCGCGTGATTTGTCAACGCCTATCATTTTATGCTTGATATTATTTTCATTCATAAAATTCAACAATTGCGCAAATTCCATTGTTACCGGGCCATCCACCGGTTTAAAACCATTTTCATGAATCTCGGCATTTGGTTTAATATAGGTTGACATATAAATAAATGCCCCTATAACAACAACTGTTTTACTTCTTAACTCCAGTTTTGAAAGTGTTTGCGCGAAGCCAATAATGAAATAATAACAGAATACGAATAGCAATGGTAAGATCAATCTGTAACCCGCATCGCCAAAAGGATAAACGATCACAATACCAACAGAAAGAACGGTAAGAATATTTAAAAAAGAAAAAGCATTGCGTTTTAGCTCTAAAGCAAAACCCAATAGCAAAAAACTGATGAAGAAGGCAGCGAAAATCAAAGGGATAAAATAGTAATCTTCCACCCTGTAATATTTAAAGTACTCGCCAAGCGTAGCAACATTGTAAGATAATTGTGATGCAATATTATCTAAAGTAATTCTATTGCCACTAAAAGGATAGTCGCTGTTAACGGGATACAGAATTTTTATTCCAAAGAAAACAACGAGCAAGGTAACAATGTAAATGGTATATTTTTTTATTTCGGTTGAAAGTGTTTTTTTTCTAACATCGTTTATTAACCAAAATAAAATAGTGCTCAGTGCCAATACATAACCAATAGAACGGATATGAATAGAGAAACCCGTTAAGACTGCCAATAAAATTATTCCCAAAATTGATCTGTTCTTTAACACTAAAAGAATAATAATATTTAAAAACATCCAAAAAGCAATGTCAGAAAGCACCTCTATCTTAAAACCCATTAAAGATGGATTATAAGCAAGTATAAGTGTCATTAAAATACTGGCCGTTCGCGAAAAATAGTTCCTTAAAAAAAGAAAACCAAAAAACAGTGTAACGATCAAAAAAACACTTTGCAATAAATTGAGTATGTAGTAATCAATTCCGCTTTTTACAAGAGGTGAAATTAGTAAAGGATAACCAATAGGATAATTTATTGGGCCAAGCATTACATTAGGATTGGTAACATGGCGTGTTTCGCCAACGGGTTTATGTTCTGCAATATTTTTTGCTTCAATGAGGTACATGGCAAAATCATCGCCCCAATCCTGAGTATGGCGGATGTTTAAAAAAAGATGAGGCAACAGCAATGCCACAACCAGCAATAGCTCAGCTATCTTTTTAGGAAATTTCAATACGAAAGAAGTTTCTCAATTGCCATTTCTACTTTGTCTGCATTTGGCAACATGGTTTTTTCTAAAGTTGAATTTAATGGAATGGCAGGTAAATTTTCAGCACCTATAACTTTAACCGGTGCATCTAAAGTCTGAAAACAATTTTCGCTGATGCGTGCTGCAATACTTTGCGCAAAACCATTGTGAACAGGTTCTTCTGTTAACACAATTACTTTACTGTGTTTGCGCGCGCTTTCAAAAATTCCATGCTCATCAATTGGCGCTAATGTTCTAAGATCAATAATTTCTATTTGTCCTTCAAATTTTTTAGCGGCAGCTTTTGCCCAATATACACCCATACCATACGTGATGATAGAAAGAGTTTTACCGGCTTTAATATTTTCTTCGCTTGCTTCAATTACTTTACGCGCTTTACCAAATGGAATGACATATTCTTCATCCGGTTCAATTGTTTTTGCATCTTCAGTACCTTTTATTTTGCTCCAGTATAAACCTTTGTGCTCTAACATCACCACAGGATTTGGATCGTAATAAGCAGCTTTCATTAAACCTTTCAAATCGGCACCGGTACTTGGATACGCAATTTTAATTCCTTTAATATTTGCGAGTACACTTTCTACAGAACTTGAATGATATGGGCCACCACTGCCGTAAGCACCAATAGGCACACGCAGGATCATACTCACCGGCCATTTACCATTTGTTAAATAGCAACTGCGGCTTACCTCTGTAAATAATTGATTTAGACCCGGCCAAATATAATCGGCAAACTGAACCTCCACAATTGGTTTTAATCCAACAGCGCTCATACCAACAGTAGAGCCAACAATAAATGCTTCTTGTATAGGCGTATTAAATACGCGATGTTCTCCAAACTGTTGTGATAAAGTTGCGGCTTCTCTGAATACGCCGCCTAATCTTGCGCCCACATCTTGTCCGTACAATAAACATTCAGGATGTTTGCTCATTAATTCTCTTATGGCAAACAAAGCGCTATCTACCATAACGGTTGGCTGTTTACCTTTTGGCGCACGCTCACCTTTTTCTTCTGTTATTGGGGTTGCAGCAAATTCATGTAGAAAAAGATCTTCCGGTCTTGGATCTTCTTCCAATAGGGCTTTTTGATAATCTGCTTCCACCAGTGCTTTTGCATCGTCTTCAATTTTCTTCAATTCAGGTGCATCAATGCCTGCAATGATCAATTGATTTCTTAAACGTGGTAACGGGTCGCGCTTTGCAGCTTCTTCCAGGTCATCACGGTACCATTCTTTTCTAACACCACTTGTATGATGATTTAATAAAGGTACTTTTGCGTGGATCAACATCGGCCTTCTTTCAGAACGAATAATATCCAGACACTCTTTTATGGTATTGTAACTTAAAATAAAATCAGAGCCATCAATGGTTCTTGTTTCTAATCCTTTAAAACCTTTTGCAAATTCAGTAATATCCTGCGCTCTAAATTCTTTTGCATGCGCACTAATGTCCCACTCGTTATCCTGAACAAAGTATAAAATTGGCAATTGTTTTAACACTGCCATTTGAAAAGCTTCCGAAACTTCACCCTCAGTACAGCTGGCATCACCTAAGGAACAAACCGAAACCGGGTTGTTGCCTTTATAATCAGGGCTCATACTGTTCTTTTCAATATACTGCATGCCCATGGCAATACCTGTGGCAGGAATGGCCTGCATACCCGTAGCACTTGATTGGTGAGGGATCTTAGGCATATTATCCCTTCTTAAACTTGGGTGCGAATAATAGGTCCTTCCCCCTGAAAAAGGATCATTTCTTTTTGCCAAAAGCTGTAACATGAGCTCAAATGGCTGCATGCCTATGGATAATAAAATACTGTCATCTCGGTAATACGGACTTACAAAATCCTGCGGCAATAACTGCAAGCCTAAAGCCAGCTGAACAGCTTCATGGCCACGACTGGTAGCATGAACGTACTTTGCGGTGATCTCTTTATTAGCCTCATACAACTCGCTCAGGCTTTTAGCCGTGCACATCAATGAAAAGGCTTTTTTAAGTATATCTACAGGTATTTTGGTTTTCACAGTTGTTTTCAACGTAAGATCGTCCATTTTTAACAAGGTTAGAAGTTTTAAAAATAGGGAAAATTAACAGTAAATCATAGTTAAAACAACGGTTTTTTAACATTGCGTAATTAACAGTGCTATGTCTAAAATTGAGTATTGCTCGTCGTTAAAGGCTTGCCATATTCAGTTATTTTTATAGTAAATGTATTTTTACAGGCATAAAATTATCCCGCTTTTATGTATCCTTTTAATTGGATACAGTTGCCGTCATAAAAAAGACTCGGTAAAAACTGTTACCAAAGCTAAGGTAGAAGTAAAAACAGGCTCTGCTGCCTTTAAAGAAAAAATGGGTGTTACCAATAAAGAAATAAAAGACAACAAATTATATTCTTTTATTAGTGATTGGTACGGAACGCCATACAAGTATGGCGGTTGCGAAAAATCAGGAGTAGATTGTAGCTGTTTTACCATTAATTTATTTGATAAAGTATATGGTAAAAAGATGCCGCGTACGGCTGGCGAGATCTATAAAGAATGTGATAAATTAAGTCTTGACAGTGCAAAAGAAGGTGATCTTATTTTTTTTAAGATAAACAGTAATTCTATTACACATGTGGGTGTTTACCTGCGAGATAAAAAATTTGTTCATGCCAGTACCACCCGTGGTGTATTGGTTAACAGCTTAACCGAAACCTATTACTCAAAATATTTTTACTCGGCAGGTAAGCTAAAACATAAATGATAGAAGGACTTTCGATACCCATTCCACAACGTTTATTATTGATCAGGGTTACAGTGTGCGTATCACTTATTATTTCAATCTTTCTTACTTTTAATTTATGGGGTGGTGAGCGTTCTTTTCCATACGCACCGGCTTTTGATCTAAGCTATATCAAGGCGCCGTATGATTATTTTTTTGTTTCTTTTTTTCTGATATTCATACTTGGCTCATTGTTTTTAAAAAAGCATCGTCTGCTTATTTTCTTAGCCTTATTATTGGGCACAGCAATGGTACTATTTGATATGAACCGCCTGCAGCCCTGGTTTTATATTTACTGCGCGTTTTTATTTGTACTGATGTTTTATAACGGCCGTATTGACGACGCCAATAAATTCACTTCTTTTTTCATTGTTCTTCAACTCATATTTTGCTCTGTATATATTTTTAATGGTATCAGTCAGCTCAATTCTGCTTTTATTGAAACCGATTTCCCTGAACTGATCTCACCTTTACAAAACATGATGAGTGAGCGCCAGTTCTTATTCGTTAAAAAAATTGGCGTTTTTACACCTTATGCACTTATTTTAATTGGTGTTGGTTTATTGATAAGGGTTGTAAGATATCTAGCCATTACCTTTGCTGTGATTTTCCATATCTTACTTATTATCTTCTTATTTCCAACAAGCCAAAATCAAAACTATGCCATGTGGTTTTGCAATATTACCTTCATTCCTTTATTGTTCCTTCTTTTTTCAGGAAAGACCAAACAACGCTATTATAGTCCAACACTTTTATTCCAATTTCCTTTATTTTACCTGGTAATAGTATTGTTTTGGGTAATGCCTTTTTTTAATCGAAAAAACCTGTGGCCGGACAATCTTTCGGCAAATTTTAAGAGTGGCAATACCAATGCTGCTGAGATAAAGTTCTCAAAAAACGTTTTAGATGCATTACCACCTTATGTTCAGCATTTCTGTATGCCTGCAGATTCGACTTTTGTGTTAGATTATAACAGCTGGTGCAGAGATGAATTAAATACAAATTGTTATAGAGAAAATATAACATTTAATAACATTTATTACTATATTCAAACCCAAAGCAAAGCAAGTGTTAATGATTTACAAATGGTACTTAAACCAAAGCAAAAACTATTGTTTAAACCATAAGGTAATTTTATATTTGTATTAAAATTAAATTTAAATGAACAAGATTATTATTGGAGTTAACGTTGTGTTGATAGCCGCTGTAGGATTTTTATTTTACAAGGTAAATGATATGAGCAGCTCTGCGCCTGAAAAAACCGAAACTACTGAAGAAAATAAGACTGATGTAAAAGCCACAGATACAAAAACTGTAACTGCACCAGTTGGCAATACACCCACCGGTAAAATAGCTTTTGTAAATATTGATGTTTTAAATGATAAGAGCTTAGAAGTAATTGATCTTATTGCAGAATCTAAAAGAAAAAAGAACAGCATTGAAGCAAGTGTAGAAAGCTTAAGCATGCAATACCAAAAAAAGGTTGAAGAATTTCAGATGTCGCAAAAAGCAGGCATTGCACCACAAAGTGAATTAGAAGCTAAGGCAAGAGAGATCCAGGCCATTGAAAAAGAAGCTCAGAACAAGCAAATACAAATGGATAACCTGTCTATTGACATTGGAGAAAAAAATGCTTCGTTTCAAAAAAACGTAAAAGACTTTTTAATAAAATGGAATAACGGTAAGTATGATTATATTTTATCCTATAGCGATGCCGTACCAACCATGTTATTAGGAAATGCTACTTTAGATATTACCGACCAGATAGTTACACAGTTTAACGATGAATACAAACAACGTAAAGGCAAGAAAAAATAATTTGTTATGAGTAAGTTATACGAAAAAATAAAATCGGTAGAAGAGTTTCACAACATTTTTAAGATCGGCAACGCTGATGAAATGAAACTGATAGATGAAAAAGATTATACCTTACGTTATAACTTAATTAAAGAAGAGAACGAAGAATACCTTGAAGCCTGCAAAAACGGTGATATGACCGAAATTGCAGATGCTTTAGGCGATCAGTTATATATTATATTTGGCACCATTTTAAAACATGGGTTGCAACACAAGATAGAAGAAGTGTATGATGAGATCCATCGCAGCAACATGAGCAAGCTGGATGAAAAAGGGCAACCTATTTTCAGAGAAGACGGTAAGATCTTAAAATCAAATTTATATTTTAAGCCGGAGATCAAAAAGATACTGGATAAATGATATTAGATAAACTAAAAATATTTTTCTGCTTTACCTTCCTTACACTTTATTCTTACAGTCAAAATTCCCATCTCAAAATTAGTCTTAACGACAAATTAAGCAAAGAGCCTGTTGCTAATAAAGATATTACTGTTATACTTAACGATACTATTACCCGAACTTTAAAAACCAATTCTGAAGGCATGGCTATAATCTTGCAGATCTTTGGTGGGCGCTATAAAGTTACAATTATAGCAAATGGCTATAAAACAGAAACTTTTAAACGTGTTGGAATTGATGGGGCGAGGGGAAGATATTTTAATGTTATTTTACAACCAATAAAAGAAAAATAAAAAAACAGTGTAAATCTGTTAGACCCGCGTCATCCGATCTCCACT
>JAVTWD010000029.1:0-2778 GCA_032229505.1 Bacteroidota bacterium | reverse complement strand
GCCAAAAGAAAAGAAACCGACGGCGAGAAATTCAAAACAATGATGATTTGGTTTACAGTTGCTTTAATCATCATATTTATAGCTAGTCCCTGGCCATTTTCACCATTAGCAAACAGACCTTATTTCAGATAATTATTCCGAAACCCGATAAATAGTAACATTCAAAATTTACAATAATGATTTTAAACCGCTTCAAAACCAAAATAGGAAGGCTAAGAATAATGGGCTTTCTGGAAGGAATATCATTGATTGTTTTAGTATTCATTGCTGTACCGATGAAATATTGGTACAACGATGCTTCCCTAACCAAAATGATGGGGCCGATACACGGAGCCTTATTTTTATTATTTCTGCTAAACACATTCAGTGCTGGCATTGAACAAAAGTGGAAAGCTAAAACCACAGGAATGATATTAGCTTCCTGCTTTATTCCATTCGGCACATTTTACGTGGATCGCAAATTCTTAAAAAACATACAAGAAGGATGAAATATCTATTAATTACGGTTGTTAGTGCTTTGTTCATATATCTGGCATACCGAATCTATCGTTATGTAAACTTAGCCGATGGATTGGATAAAAAAATTGAAAACGGAGCTATTATCCTGGACGTAAGAACAGAAGGAGAATATGCAATGGGACACATAGAAGGCTCTGTCAATATTTCTTTAGGTGAAATAAGAAAAAGATATGTAGAACTCGACCCCTCCAAAACATACATTACCACTTGCTCTCACGGACTAAGAAGCGTAAAGGCTGAAAATATTTTGAAAGAACGTGGATTTAAAAATGTCTATAATGGTGGTGCCTGGAGCGATCTGCAAAAGATTATCA
Source organism: Bacteroidota bacterium (assembly GCA_032229505.1). Classification (GTDB taxonomy): domain Bacteria; phylum Bacteroidota; class Bacteroidia; order B-17B0; family Aurantibacillaceae; genus Aurantibacillus. The sequence continues at coordinate 1,945 of JAVTWD010000029.1, read as the reverse complement.
ACCAAGAATGAAGAAAGTTACAAATGGAGTAGGGGGAAACCAAGTCCTCCCGCCACCCACAAAATGACTATCTTTGACATTGTTTAGAATGATAAAACAATGCCAAAGAAAATAAATTCTATAACTGTAAATCCTATGACAGCCGAGTTTAGCTCAGGTGTTTTCATTGGAAAAATGACAAGAAAAGAGTTTCATTTCTACGAACAGTTTGAGGAGTTCAATAATATAAAGCAATCGCACAGAGACGACTACCATTTATTTTTCTTGCAGGAAAAAGGAACAACTACTTTTGAAATTGACTTTACGAAATACACGCTAAAACCGTCATCTGTTCTTTTCATTCATCAAAACCAAGTTCATCGAACTTTGGCATTTAAGAACGCAAGTATAACTGTTTGGGCAATCAGTAATGAAAATCTAAATTCTAAATATCTAAAATTATTGGAAGACATTACGCCTGCAAAACCTTTGACATTAAAGCAAGAAGCGCTTTCTGTTATTTACGAAGCGGCATCACTTGGCTTAAAAATTTCTGAACGAAAAGACGAAAAATTATATCACTCATTACTTGTAGGGAGTTGTGAAACACTAATTGGACTTGTGATTTCACAGTATTTAATCCAATCAAAACCATTGGACAAATTTTCAAGATTTGAAATAGTAACCAAAGTATTTAAAGAATTATTAGAACGCAATTTCATTATCGCCAAACGACCAAATGAATATGCTCAAAAATTAAATATTTCTACTGCGTATTTGAATGAATGTATTAAAAACACAACGGGACATTCTGTCTCATATCACATACAGCAACGTATTATTTTGGAAGCAAAAAGGTTACTTTTTCATTCCAATAAGTCGGTAAAAGAAATTGCAACCGAATTAGGTTATGACGATTACCCTTACTTTTCACGACTATTTAATAAAGTTACAGGAATGACCGCTTTGACGTTCCGAAACAAAAACCATGATTAGTCCAATATCTACCTTTTTTCGTCCTTTCACGTTTTATGGATTGTAACGTTCTTTACACCCATTAAAATCAATATTAGTAGTCAGCTAAAAAATGATACTACGCCAAGAATTTAAAACAAATAAAAATGGGAATAATTAAAAATATATTGAAACGAGTTCTAAAAGAGAATACTATTGTAGAAAAAGAAAAAATATCGGAAACTGCATACAAAATCCGTGTAAAAAGCGATAGCATTAAAGGTGTTGAATTTGTTGCAGGTTACTTTTTGCGTATTGGTATTGGTTTAACAGAAGAAAGTTTGACAATGCAAGACTTTGTGAGAAGTTATTCGGTTTGGGATATTGACAAAATCAACGGAACGCTTGACTTGGTAATTGCAACACACAGCAAAGGTTCGGGTGCAAAATGGATAGAACAACGAAAAGTTGGCGACAAAGTTTACTTCACCTGGAAAAAAGGCAATTTTGTTTTAGACAATAGTGCAGACAGTTATTTGTTTATTGGTGACTTATCGGCATTATCTCACTTGTATATGATTAGACGAAATTTACCAAAAAACAAAAAAGTAGAAAGCATTTTATATAGCCAACATAAAAACGAACTTTATGCAGACATTGACGGGACAACCCCTTTTAATTTTTACGAACTTCCTCAAAATCCAACAGAAGAAATTATCAATAAAGTAAAAGAAATTGTTCCCAAAATGACAGGAAAGAAAATGGTTTATGTTGGTGGCGACAGCAGAGTTTGTGTTGCACTAAACCAACATTTCAGAAGAGAATTAAATTGGGACACGAAACAAATAAAAACGAAACCATTTTGGAATCCCGAAAAAAAAGGATTAGAATAAATATCAGAACAGCTAAGAAGGGTTCAACGTTAGGTGATGTTTAGTGCTTCGTTTGATGCTTTTTTGTATATTTGAGCTTTAGTTCTTCGCTTGAAGTTTGGTACTAAAAATTCCGCCTG
>JAVTWD010000028.1:0-2786 GCA_032229505.1 Bacteroidota bacterium | reverse complement strand
TTCTCTGCTCTTGCTATGCAATCTGTAGGGAAAGCAGCTATGGACATGGTAAACGAAGTGCGTCGTCAGTTTCGTGAAATACCAGGTATTATGGAAGGTACAGGCAAACCAGAATACGGAAAATGTGTAGATATTTCTACCAAAGCTGCTTTACGTGAAATGATGTTGCCAGGTGCTATAACGATTATAACTCCTATATTACTTGGTTTATTTATGGGAGCAGAGGCTCTTGGAGGTTATATGGCAGGCGTTTGTGTATCGGGTGTACTTTGGGCTATTTTCCAGAACAATGCTGGTGGTGCATGGGACAATGCTAAAAAATCTTTTGAAGCAGGTGTTGTAATCAACGGCGAAATGACTTACAAAGGTTCTGATGCGCACAAAGCAGCTGTAACAGGTGATACAGTTGGTGATCCTTTTAAAGATACTTCGGGGCCATCAATGAATATTTTAATTAAATTAACGTGTTTAGTAGGTTTGGTAATTGCACCACTATTAGGTAATGGTCATGGTAATGAATCTTGTAAAAAAGAAGGTTCGGCTTGTTGTTCTGAAATGAAAGAAGGAGAAATGAATGGTAAATGCGACATGAGTAAATGTGCTACAATGAGCAAAGACGAGTGTGCTAAAATGTGTGACTCATTAGGTTGTTCTGCCGATCAAAAAGCAAAATGTATGGCTATGTATGACGAAAACGGAAAATACATAGGCGAGGGAACAGCAACATCAAAAGTTGATGCAGACGGTAATTATATTTACGATTTAGGTTCTGTTGGAGAGATAAAACTTCCTTCAGGAGCTGTTTTAAAAGTAGGAGAAGTTTCTTCTGAGAAAAAATTGTTTTCCTTTTTATCTGATGCTACAGCCAAAGTTGATGCCGATAAAACTAAAGGTTGGATTTCGCTAGACAGAACTTATTTTAAATTAGGTAAAAGTGAATTAACTGAAAAATCGAAAGAACAAGTAGATAATATTGCTAAAATTTTAAAAAATTTTCCAAAAGCTACTATAAAACTTGGAGGTTATACAGACAATACAGGTTCGGTAGATGCTAATAATAAAATTTCTGCTGAAAGAGCAAATTTTGTTAAAAATGAATTAGTAAAAGCAGGTATAGCAGCTTCTAGAATTTCTGCTGAAGGCTATGGTCCGCAACACCCTATTTGTGCGGCTAATGATACTAAAGAATGTCAGGCTCAAAACCGTAGAGTAGATATTAGAGTTACAAATAAGTAATACTTATTTTTCTATAGTATAAAAAATGGCAGTCTATTTATAGACAGCCATTTTTGTTTTTAATATGTACCATTTTTCATTTTTTCCAAAACACTTTCATACTCTTTAGTACTGTAGGTTTTGTCAATTTTCTTAGCCAAATCTATTGCTTTTTGTTCTGTTTCTATTGCTTTTTGTTTTTGTCCATTTAAATACAGTAAATTGGCATAAGTGTCTATCGAATAATGCGATTTTGGTTCTAGTTTTAAAGATAACTCGCTCCATGATAAAGCTTTAGAATAATAACTCTGATTTCTATCTTCTACCACTTTCCATGCTACATTGTTTGATAAACTACCAACACCTTCTTTATAATAGTCCCAAGATTGATGTGTGCCTTCTATTGAAAATTTTTGGTCTAGATTTTCTATAATCGATTGTTTATTGTTTACTATAGAACTGTAAAATTCTTCATACACTTCAAAATATTGTGCTCTATCTTTATCTTCCAAGAAGTATAACAAATCTGAAACACTTTGATACGTATTTCCAGACAATTTTATGAAATTTTTATAATCATTTAAAATAGCATTTTTGTCTGTTTCTGATACAGTTTGAGCGTATAAATTACGTTGAAAGTATTGGTTTAAACTATTCAACATAGTGTTATACTTCAAATCATTTGGGTCTTCATTTAAAATACTTGTACTATGTTTTAATAAGTACTCTACATATTTTTTGTCTGATGTTTGATAACTTTTGTTTTCATCATAAAGGTTTTCTACTACACCATATTCTAGTTCACGTAGTGCCAATACTGCAAAATCTTTGTCGTAATTGCCTGTGGTTAAATATTGGTTGGCAATTTGATTCCATTTGCTCGCTACCAAAGATTTTTCTGCTTTTAGTTTATAGATGTTTTCTTTGTCTCTAAAATCATAATTATTGGAGTACACTTCTGCTGCAGCACTATCTACGGCAACGGTGGCAGCTATTGCAGCTCTATCAATATTTTCACGTTGTTCTTGGTCTCCGCTTTTATCTTCTACACTTATTGTTTTAACAGGTATTGGTGGTGGTACTGCATAGTCTTCAACAACATTTTCTGGAGTATTATGTACTGCATCTAAAGAGGCTAATGCTTTCTTGGTTTCTTCTAAACTAACTTTTTTATTAGACAATATTTTGTCCAATTGCTCTTTTTTATCTAGTTGTTGTAACCCATCATAAAAACTACTCCATGTAGAAAACAATTCGTCATTAGCATTCAAATTACCATTTGTATGATAAAGCAAGGTGTTATTTTTATTAAAAAATAGAATTTCTACACCTTTTTTAGCATATTTATCATACAATGCTTTATCTTGTTTTGTGTTGGCTAGATAGAAATTAAATTTATCCATTTCGGCATCATATCCATCATACATTTGGTTGGATATAGATTGCTCGGAATCTTTTATAAATTCATCAAAACTATCTTTTGCATCTTTTGAATTGTCAAGTACTACAACCAAATATTTCGATCCTTTTTCTAGTGTTTGAACACCTTCTTTATACGAACCGATTTTGGT
>JAVTWD010000027.1:0-2801 GCA_032229505.1 Bacteroidota bacterium | reverse complement strand
TTTCTAATTCAGCTTTGAGACTTTGATATTCTTTTAAATCTTTTGCAGTTAATTTTTCACGCATTGATCTTCCTTGCAAATATCTTTTCCTGTTTAATTTTTTTTGAGTTTCTTTATCTAAAATGGTTGGTAAACCAAACATTTCGCTTGTTAAAATTCCTGCAACTCCCATTCCTTTGGGGCTTTTTTCAGGTTCAATTGCCTGACTAAAGCCATTTTGCCTTAATTCTTCAAACTTATTAACTGATTTAGTTTTAATACCCTTTCTTTCATAAATTATTTCTTTACCAAACATTCTAACTTGTGATTTATCCATACTGCCAATAACAAGCGGGTCATGAGTATTAATAATGATTTGAGATGTAGATTCATCGTTCTGTATATCTGCCTCAACAAGATTATCATTTGATTTTACAAGGGTTTTTAAATAGTGTAAATAGTCATATTTCCATAAAGGATTAAGGTGTGTATCTGGTTCGTCAAGTAGGATTAATGATTCTTCTTCCTTCGTAAAGATTAATAAGCCAATTACTGTCAATAATTGTTGTTCTCCTTCACTTAATTCTTTGAAGGTTACTTTACCATCAACTCGTTTTTTTACTTTTACTTTTACTTCTTCAAGTAATTCTGAAATGTAAGTACTTTCTAATGCTTTAAATAAGTCAGTATTATTTGGTTTAGTTTTTGATTTTTTGAAATATGAATTTGAAAAATCGTTAAGAGCTTTCTTTCCAGTTACAAATAAATATAAACGATCTTGTTTTACTCCTTTGCTTCTAAAATCCGGATAAACAGTTTCTGTATGGTACATTGGGGCAAATGAATGATCCCATAAAACAGAGAGAAATTCTTTGACTAAGCCTTCTGCTCCAAAAAAACGTTTATCTCCTTTACCAGTCCATGAAGGTCTTTTAATTACAAATAGTACAGATTCTAAATCTTCTATTCCCAATACATCATTTAGAAATTTTTTTGTTTTATTTTCAATATTAGGTAATGCGAAGAAAGCAAGTAGTACAAAAAAACTATGGATTTGTTTCACGTAAAAAAGACGTCTTAAGTCTTCTAATTTTTCTTTATCAAAATCCGGCTTTTTTATTTCATTATAGAAATTCTGTTGATGTTTCCAAAATACTTTATCTAGTCTATCACTTAATCCGGAATAATAGGTAAATACGTATTTAGGTAGGTATAAATTTCTGTTGTTAAAAAACTCACTTTTGGTAATTGGCTTCACTGATTTTATCCACAAAAGTTTGCCATTGCTTTTTGCACTTTTGTAAATTTCAAAAACATATTTACCTTCTAAATAGTCAACTATTACCTTGTATGATCGTATTTGATATTCAATTCGATATTTAAGATTCAGTTCTTTAGGATGGTCTTGTTTTAAGTCCAAATATTTAAAGATCAGAATTAAAGCTTCTATGAAATTGGATTTTCCTGTGGCATTTTTACCGAGAAGAACTGTATTCATTTGGTTTTCATCCAAATCAATACTAAATTTTTTTAAATTTTTAAAGTCTTCAATGTATACCTTATCTATTCTCATTTTACTAGAGTGATAAATGATTTATTATTTTTGATTTGAACGTTAATCTTATTCTGTATTTCTTTTAATTCGGCATAAAATTCTTCAATGTCTTCTTTATGCTTTGTCTTTTCCCATAGATCCTCAACTGTAATCTCATCCTTCTGCATATTACTTAACACCTCTAGTATAGTTTTGTCGCTCTCTTCAAGTTTTATTTTTTTTGGTTTTTCTTTCATCAGAATATTTTTTACATAGGTTTGTTTTTCAATTTGAATTTTTTCTAAGAGGATTTTTGCGAGTTCATCATTTGAATCTTGATTTACTAATTTACCCATAAAGGCTTGTTTCAGAATAGATTCTCTGAGTGATTTTATTTTTTGAAGATTTTGTGTAAGTGTGATGTCAATGTTGTCCGTTATTGTAAAACGAAGCTCTAATTCTTCAATTATTTGCTTTTGTTCCTCTTGAGAGCAATATGGTATTTCAGTAACCCTTAGGTCTTCTAAATGATAGTTTTTTACGACTCCCCCCTTAATATCCTTATCGATATCTATTGAATTCATATGGTTTTCCAAAGCGTACATTAAGTATTTACTTTGCAATAGTTCCTTATAAGGTTTTATTAAAGCAACGCTAACAAATAGACTGAATATTGAATTACTTGGAACTATTGCCAATCTTCCAATAGTTCCACTCTTTGTAATAAGGATATCACCAGGTTCAGGATTACATCTTTTAATTAATATTTGGTGAGATTCATTCGATATAAACTTTGTATTACCAAAGTGAATTTTACCATCGTATATATCTTTAACAGAAATAAAATAGACACCTTCTTTTTCATATTTTGGTGTGTGATGAGTTCCATCAGTTATTTTGCTGGTTAAAAACTGTAGTTCTGCTAGGCACCATGATTCTGGTAATTGTCCGGTTTTAGAATGTTGAATAGAATGCTCGTTGAATTTTGGATTTATGTGTTTTATTTTGGATATTAAATCTTTCTTTAAATTGCTTTCAGGTGTAGAGTTTCTCCATTTATTTGTTAAACTCCCATTAAATGCACTTTTAAGTAATGCGGATCTGTATGCTACTAATTTCTTTTTTGCATTTTTTAAATTTAATTCTGCCTGATCTAACTCGCTATAAAGCTCTTCAACTTTATCTACTATTCTTTTTTGTTCATTTAGTGGAGGTAGTGGAAAGGGTATTTGACTAAACTTTGATCCTGATAGTTCAAGAAATGTAGTACCGCTAGCCATCTCCTCGG
>JAVTWD010000026.1:0-2841 GCA_032229505.1 Bacteroidota bacterium | reverse complement strand
ATTCAACTGCAAATCAAAATTATAAATATTCTGTAAATTTGCAAAATAATTTGCATTATGGATTATGAAATATTTTGCAACTTATTGATTGTATGTAAGATAAGAATTTGATAAAATTAACTGGCGTGTTGATAACTATTGTCAGATTAAACATCATTTATATCTCATAAAATGAGATTCGATTAAGATTTGTAGTATATTTATATGATAGAATAAATTGAGCATGAACAGGATAAAAGAAGTTCTTGAAAATAGAGGTCTTACACAAACTTGGCTAGCAGATACTCTTGGTAAGAGTTACAATATGGTTAACTCTTATGCACAAAATCGTAGACAGCCTAGTATTGAAGTACTTTATGAAATAGCTAAAATTTTAAATGTTGATCCAAGAGAATTGTTAATTGTAAAAAAGTAGTATGGCAAAAGAAAAAAAAGAAGTTGTTGAGGAAGCATTGGAAAAGAAATTATGGAAAGCTGCTGATAAACTTAGGAAGAATACAGATGCGGCAGAATATAAGCATGTGGTGCTTGGATTAATATTTCTAAAATATATTTCAGATGCATTTAATGAATTGTATAGTCAATTGAAGGAAGGTAAAGGGCAATTTGAAGGGGCTGACCCTGAAGATAAAAATGAATATATAGCAGAGAAGGTATTTTTTGTTCCAAAAAAAGCACGCTGGGAAGATCTGCAAGCAAATGCAAAACAACCAACTATCGGAAAGCTTATCGATGAAGCTATGGAGAGTATCGAAAAGGATAACCCATCTTTGAAAGGCGTGCTACCAAAAGTATATGCGCAGGAAAAACTAGACAAGCAAAGTCTCGGCAGTTTAGTTGATTTGATTAGCACTTCTGTTATTGGTACGAAAGAGGCTCAGAGCAAAGATATTCTTGGACAAGTATTTGAGTATTTTTTGGGTGAATTTGCATTGGCGGAGGGAAAAAAAGGTGGGCAATTCTACACGCCAGCGTGTGTTGTTAAATTATTAGTAGAGACTGTTGAACCCTACGAGGGAAGAGTTTTTGACCCATGTTGCGGTAGCGGAGGAATGTTTGTGCAAAGTGAAAAATTTGTAGGAGCACATCAGGATTATTACAAGAAACATGATCCAAAAAAACTTAATATAAATCCTAAAGATCGAATTAGTATTTATGGACAGGAAAGCAACCAAACAACTTGGAGGTTAGCTAAGATGAATTTGGCAATTCGTGGGATTGATGGAAGCAATGTTAAATGGAATAGTGAGGGAAGTTTTTTGAATGACGCTCATAAAGATCTTAAGGCAGACTTTATTTTAGCTAATCCTCCATTTAATGACAGTAACTGGGGAGGGGAATTATTGAAAGCTGACGGGCGTTGGTCTTTTGGACTTCCTCCTGAAAGTAATGGTAACTTTGCATGGATTCAACATTTTTTATATCATCTATCTCCTAAAGGTAAAGCTGCAATAGTAATGCATGGAGGGGCAGCAAGTAACAAAGGACAAGCAGAAAGTGCTATTCGAAAGAAAATTATAGAGTCCAATTTAGTGGATTGTATAGTAGCATTACCAACACAGCTTTTTACGAACACAACATTGCCAGTGCATATTTGGGTTCTAAATAGGAATAAGAAAATAAAAAATCAAACTTTAATGATTGATGCTTATCACTTGGGCGAAATGGTTGATTCAACTTTAAGAGAATTAAAGGACGAGGATATAAAGCTTATTTCCGAAACATATAAAAAATGGGTGGAGTCTTCAAAAGACTATTCTGACGTTGCAGGATTCTGTAAGTCAATAAATAATGTTGACATCGCTGCTAAGCAATTCATTCTTGCACCAAATAGATATATTGATAAAGTAAAAAAGCACAGAACTATTTCATTTGAACAAGATTTAAAGAATTTTATTTCAAATACACAAAACTATTCTGCCGACATTTCTAGTTCAATAAGTAAGTTAGACATTGCCTCAGATAAATTCATAAAAGATTTTCACAAAACATTTAATTCAAATATTAATAAGAGTAAGTGGGAAAGTATAGAGGTTTCTGAAATAATAAAAGAAACAATTAGTGGCAACTGGGGAAATGACGAACCAAAAAAAAATAATATTGCTGTAAAGGTTATTAGGGGAACTGATTTGCCAAACATTCCATTATTTAATTTAAAGAAGACACCTACTAGATATATTAATGAAGAGAAAGTTGCAGAGATTCAACTGCTAGAAAATGATATAATTGTAGAAATGTCAGGTGGGAGCAAAGATCAGCCTACAGGTAGAAGTGCAATTGTAACTAAAGAGTTAATAGAATACTTTGGTATACCTTTAATTTGCTCAAATTTCTGTAAAGTAATCAGAGTAGACAGCGACAAAGTTAATCCGTATTGGTTCCATTTTTATTGGAATCAATCATATGAAGAAGGTATTACAACACGCTATGAAAACCAGCCAAGTGGAATTAAGAACTTTCAGCTAGATGAATATATTTCAAGTGAGTTAATTATGCTACCCCCACGTGATTTGCAGGATAAATATGCAAAGGGACTTAAGGATTTCTTTGAATTAAAGAATAAATTGTCTTTTGTAAACTACAATCTCACGAAGATCATAGATAAAACTTTTGAAAATATATATTACGATTTTGATAATTAATTTCGGTTAACATTAATATAATATTTGTTTAAATAGATAGAAGATAAAATGAGATTTATATACCAATTGTTCCTAGCTTTTAATTCGACTTACTTAATAGTCGCTGTTTATCTTATAAAGGAAAAATTATATTTGAACATCTTGAATGCGCATTCGATCTATTGGTCTTGGGTAGCATTTATTTCTTTTCCTATTATTT
>JAVTWD010000025.1:0-2867 GCA_032229505.1 Bacteroidota bacterium | reverse complement strand
TAGATGATTTATTATTTTGCCACACTTGCAACATAGGTCGCATCCCTGCTCGTACCTCACAGTCCCATGCTCCCACCCAAAGCTCCGCTCGCAGGACGGCTCGCCGCTCAACGGATTGCAAATCATTCATTTCGTTCGCCGCGCCTTTCAGGACGCATCTCACTAAATTCATTTTTTGCAACCGTTTTCCTTCCCACGCCGCAGGCGCTTTTACCATTCTTATTTTGGTTTGATTAGAGTATTTTACTATTTTTGAGTATATCGATATTCTATGTTCGCAATTTCGCCTACAGATATAAATTGGTTTAACTTTCTTAAAGAAAATAAACATTCAAATAATGTGAATTTTTGGACTCCTACTCCTTGGAATATTTCAAAACTAAAAATTGGAGATAAATTTTATTTTATGTTAAAAAGTCCGATAAGGAAAATTGGTGGATTTGGAATATACAATGCTTATAATAATTACAGTCTCGATCAAGCATGGGATTTTTTTGGTTATGGGAATGGCTGTGCAAGTAAAGAAGAATTAATAAATAAGCTAGATGATTATAAAGCAAAAAATAGTCAGGATAAATCAAGCGTTACAAAAACTCAAATAGGATGTATTTCTCTTTCCAACGTTGAATTTTGGGATGAGGAAAACTGGATAGATCTTGCTGAAACTGACATCGACTTTTCGAAAAGCATTGTAAAACTAAAATATTATACTACAGACGACTTTAATTCTTCAATTTCGACTATTGAAGAAAATGGTTATACATTAGTAAATATGGATTCAGAAAAACTGAAGAAAACAAGAATGGTATCAGAAAGAAAAGGGCAAAGTTATTTCAAACTAATAGTCTCAACAGCATATAATAATAGATGTTGTGTTACTGGTGAAATAACTCCGGAGCTCTTAGAAGCTGCATACATCCAACCATATATGAATGAAACCTCTAATCATATACAAAATGGATTATTATTACGATCTGATATTCATCGTCTATATGATAATAATTTGCTATACATAGATGAAGATTTTACTATTCACATAAGTTCAAAGCTAATAAGCGATTATTATAAAAATTTTAACAATACAAAAATTAAACTTCCAACACAAAACTTTAAACTTCCGTCAAAAGACGCATTAAAATCAAGATTTGATGAATTCAGAAAATAAATCCCTAAGGGAATTACAGGAAATAATAATTCAATTTAGAAAAGAAAGAAATTGGGAACAGTTTCATAAATTGAAAGATTTACTTTCGGGTCTTAGTATCGAAACAGCTGAGTTAAGCGAATTGTTTCTATGGAAAACAGATGAAGATTCATTAACGATAGATAAAACAAAAATCGAAGATGAGTTGGCTGATATTTTTATTTTTTTAAATTACATATCAGTACATTTCAAAATTGACTTGGAAAAAGCTGTTATAGAAAAAATTCGGAAAAACGGGATAAAATATCCAGTAGATAAATCCTTTGGCAGTAATAAAAAATACAATGAATTATAACCTAATCATCATTTTCAAGGTAATTATTATAATCATCTTCATCATAAACGTATAAATAAGGTTTTTCGTTTGTATTTATTATTAGTTCAAGTCTTTGTCTACAATTTGTACAATAAAAATCAGGCGCATCATTTGCACAGGTTATATCATTACATTCAGGGCATTCAAAATGAATTACTTCGCATTGAGGACATCCACCAGCTTCAACTGTTTTGTATTTAACTTCACGAATAATTTCGGGAAATAAACTTAACTGATTTGGATTAAATTCTTCATCTGTCTGATATTTTACCACAAGCGTATTATCTAGAAAAACATCTTCAAATTCACAAAATGACATTAAACATTGGTGATGCAAAATATTAGATATTTGATCTTCATTATAAGCATCTATTTCAGCAATGATTTCAGCGCTAAGCTTCAATGCTGATGGTAAACGTGTATGGTATTGAATTTTAAAACCTTCTAAGCACTCCAAAATATCTGAATGAAAATCTTCCAAATTTCTACCGTCGGTATATTCAGAAAAATTATTCGAAATGAACATAATGGCGTCGCCAAAGCTTAGAGGTGGGTCTTTAAAAAATTCCGGAATACTAAATAATATCGCAGCATCTGCTGTATTGTTTTTTTGATTATGAAATGGAGCTTTTTTCTTTATTGAGAGATCAAAGACCCTTAATTTAACCTGCTCAGTAAGCGGTACTCTTTGGCATTTTGTATATAAAAAGGTTTCAAGCATTTTTAAATGATCTTGATTTGCTTTTATCTCATTTGTAATTCCTTCTATATATTCTTGTTTTAATTTATCTAAGGGAGATTTAACGTATTTAGCAATTTCATTAAATGAAGCTAGATTTTTCATTTTTTTATCCAATACAGAAACTTTTTTTTCAGTATTAGTTTTATTTCTTTTCCATTCCTCGATTATTATATCATTTATTAAAACACATATGTCATTATTATCACTTAATTCTATTAAATTATTTAGTAAAGAAAAATGGTGGTTATCATGAAATTTCTCACTACTTGTATCATAGCCATTAGCAAGATATATCCAAATGTTAGTGTCTAAAGCAAGGTAAATCATTATAACAACGAATATACTGTTATTTTATATGTAATAAAGTAGGTACAAAATAAAAAAAGAAAAGCAAGTTAAGGCATTGCCCCGTTCAGCTTTCAAGGTCAAGCCCTTCGGGTTTTGCAAAAATAATCTCCACCCATTCGGGTGGTATTTTTTTTGTCAAAAACCTTGACAGCCTCCGTTGCAAGCCTTTCAAAACTGCTTTCTTTTTTCATTTTTTCGCCTGGCATTTGCCGGGCTTTTTTGTGTTTTTTCTTTGTGTTCAATTTAGGGTTTTCTGG